>NZ_JBIAJR010000001.1:790679-1353888 GCF_042872025.1 Streptomyces sp. NPDC005494 | reverse complement strand
GTTGATAGGCCAGATGTGGAAGCCCGGTAACGGGTGGAGCTGACTGGTACTAATAGGCCGAGGGCTTGTCCTCAGTTGCTCGCGTCCACTGTGTTAGTTCTGAAATAACGAACGGCCGTGTTTTCTCCGGTGTTGGTTAATTTCATAGTGTTTCGGTGGTCATTGCGTTAGGGAAACGCCCGGTTACATTCCGAACCCGGAAGCTAAGCCTTTCAGCGCCGATGGTACTGCAGGGGGGACCCTGTGGGAGAGTAGGACGCCGCCGAACAATTATTCCGGGAAAGCCCCGTGCCCTTGTGGCACGGGGCTTTTCTGCGTTCCAGGGACAATCGCAGGCAGAGCCACGACCTCCTGGGCCAGGCAGGGTCTCCCGTCAGCAGGCGCTGTGGGTGCAGCAGGCCTGCTGCACCCAGGCGGAGCGCGGCTTGTACGGATTCGACGCGCCGAGCGTGGCAGAGGGAACAGCTTCTGTTCGGCGCCGAGACTTCTACAGTCGGCCGGCGGCTTTCAGCGCGAGATACGCGTCAGCCAACGCGGGTGCGAGGGCGTCCGGGCCGGCATCGACGACCGTGACTCCGTGCCGCCGGAGCTGGTCAGCCGTCCGGCGCCGCTGAGCCTGTGTCTGTTCTCCCGCCGCGGCCTCGTAGGCGGCCTCCACCGTCCCCCGTCCTCCTGTCATCGCCTCTACCTGAGGGTCGGCGACTGCGGCCACCAGGACCGTGTGGCGCTGGGTCAGCTGAGGGAGCACCGGGAGGAGACCCTCCTCGATGGGTGCGGCGTCCAGACTCGTGAGCAGGACGATGAGAGACCGCCGGGGGGCGCTTGCCAGGGCGGCCGTACTGAGGCCACGGGCGTCGGTCTCGACGAGTTCCGGTTCGAGTGTGGCCAGGGCGCCGACGACACCGGACAGGACGTCCCCGCCCGCCGCTTTGCCCTGGACCCGAGCTCGGACACGCCGGTCGTAGGCGAGCAGGTTCACACGGTCGCCGGCACGCGCGGCGAGCGCCGTCAGGAGCAGTGTCGCGTCCATGGCGGCGTCGAGCCGAGGCACGTCGCCCACCCGGCCCGCCGAGGTGCGGCCGGTGTCGAGAACGATCAGGATGTGCCGGTCCCGCTCGGGGCGCCAGGTGCGGACGGCGACCGCCGAGTGCCGGGCGGTCGCGCGCCAGTCGATGGAACGGGTGTCGTCTCCCGGCACATAGGCCCGCAGACTGTCGAACTCGGTGCCCTCGCCGCGGGTGAGCACGCTGGTCCGGCCGTCCAGTTCGCGGAGGCGGGCGAGCCGCGAGGGCAGGTGCTTGCGACTCGTGAACGGAGGGAGTACCCGGACCGTCCATGGCACCCGGTGGTAACCCTGACGGGCAGCGAGGCCCAGGGGTCCGAACGACCGGACGGTGACGCGGTCGGCCTGGCGGTCTCCACGCCGCGAGGGGCGCAGCAACGTGGTGAGACGCCGCCGCTCGCCGGCGGGAACAGTGAATCGGTACCGCGATGACGCCTGCTCGGCTTCCGAGGCCCAGCTGCTCGGCGGCCAGGCGTCCCGGAGGTGGGCGCGGAGCTTTCGGCGGGATGGGTTGGTCACGGTGAGTTGCACGGTTGCGCTTTCACCGAGTCGAACGGATGTGTCACCGGTTCGGGTGAACTGCAGCGTTCGCACTGGCGCGGCCAGGGCGTAGTCGCACAGAATTGCCAGTGACAGCGGGGCGTTGACCGCGAGCAGGCCCGTCCAGCTCGGGGCCACGATGCCTACGGGGAGTGACCCCAAGGCCGCCAGCAGTGCCGCTCTTCCGGTGAGGGCCATGGTCACCGCCTCACCGGGGGACGGCGACGTGGGCGAGGACTGCGGTGATGACGGAGTCGGCGGTGACGCCCTCCATCTCGGCTTCCGGCCTCAGCTGGATGCGGTGGCGAAGTGTGGGCAGGGCGAGCGCTTTCACGTCGTCCGGGATGACGTAGTCCCGGCCGGTGAGCCAGGCCCATGCACGAGCGGTGGAGAGAAGAGCGGTGGCTCCTCGGGGGGAGGCGCCGAGGGTGAGTGAGGGGGATTCACGCGTGGCACGGCAGATATCCACCACATAGGCGGCGATCTCCGGGGAGACCGAGGTCCTGGCGACGGCGGCGCGTGCTGCCTCGAGGTCGGCGGGGCCGGCGACGGCCCGTATGCCGGCTGCCTTGAGATCGCGCGGGTTGAACCGGTCCGCGTGGCGGGTGAGCACGTTGATCTCGTCCTCGCGTGAAGGGAGAGGCACGGTCAGCTTGAGCAGAAACCGGTCCAGTTGCGCTTCGGGCAGAGGGTATGTGCCCTCGTACTCGACCGGGTTCTGGGTGGCGGCGACCAGGAAGGGGTCGGGCAGCGGACGAGGGGTCCCGTCGATGGTGACCTGCCGTTCCTCCATGGCCTCCAAGAGGGAGGACTGTGTCTTCGGCGGGGTGCGGTTGATCTCGTCCGCGAGCAGGAGATTGGTGAAGACCGGGCCGGGCTGGAAGGAGAACTCGGCGGTTCGGGCGTCATAGACGAGGGAGCCGGTGACGTCGCTGGGCATCAGATCGGGGGTGAACTGGACGCGCTTGGTGTCCAGTTCGAGGGAGGCGGCCAGAGCACGGACCAGAAGGGTCTTTGCGACTCCGGGTACGCCTTCGAGGAGGACATGTCCCCGGCACAGGAGTGCGACGACCATTCCTGTGACGGCGGAGTCCTGGCCGACCACGGCCTTCGCGATCTCGGAACGCAGAGCTTCCAGGGATGCGCGGGCACTGTCGGATTCCACAGGTGCTGCGAAGGTCCCTGTGGTCGCCGCGGGCGCGGCGGTCTCCGGGGTCGGGGCGCTCATGAAGTGCGTACCTCTCTTTCGAGGGCGTCGAGTTGGTCGGTCAAGAGGAGCAAGGCGGCGTCGTCGGCAGGAGCCGGGCCGAAGAGGAGGGAGCGGAGACCGACGTCCGGTGCTCGCAGGCGTGCTGCGACGGCAGGCACGAGGGCCTCGGGGGAATCGGCGTCGCGGGGGGAGACCCCGACGAGGGGGGAGATGCGGGCGCGTGCGGCAGAGCGCAGGACCGCCGCGGCGCGGTCGCGGGCGCCGGCCTTGCGGTAGAGGCGGGCGCGCCCCTCGGTGGACTCGGATGCCCGGACGGCCACCGGTAGCCGCTCGGTGACAAGAGGGCCGAGGCGCCGTGCGCGCCAGACGGCGGCCAGGAGGGCTGCGACCCCGAGTTGGAGGGTGCCCCAGAGCCAGCCCGAGGGGATCAGGCCGAGGAAGTCGCCTTCTCCTGAGACTTCGCTGTCGTCGTTCTCGCCGTCCCTGCCGGTGCCGCCTTCGGCGGCGGAAGGATCATCGAGCGAAGGGAGGTACCAGACGAGATGAGGGCGGGACCCGAGGAGTTGCAGTGCCAGGGACGCGTTGCCCTGCTGATCGAGGCGGTTGTTGTAGAGGATGTCGGGGGACCCGAGCAGCACGGTGTCGCCGGTTTTCTCCTGCCCTTGCATGACAAGGAGGGTGGCGAGTCCGTCGTCCGGGTAGCAGGCGACGGCGTCCGGGGCGTCCGTCGTGTAGCGGATGCCGCCCATGTCCGTGCTTCCCGCAGCGCGGGCGGCGGGGAGGTCGCAGCGCGGGAGGCGTGCGGTCACCGGGCCGGACGATTCCGCGTGTGCGCCGGGGGCGAGCCGAGGGACGGCGGCCCCGCCCGGGGCGACGAGGACGGTACGGCCCGTTGTGCCCGCGGTCGCCGCGTGGAGGCGATGCTGCTGGTACGGGGTGAGCACGTTGGGCCCGGTCACGAGCAGGGTGGTGTCGGGGCCGGCCGCGCGGGCAGCCTCGTCGAGCGTGGTGGCCACGTCGACGGATATGCCCTGGTCGTCGAGGAGTTCGGCGACGGCCCGGCTGCCGTAGGGGTCCGGGGAGCGAGGATCGAGCCGGCCGTGCTGCTCGCCGGATCGAAGTGCGGCGACTGTCAGGCCCGCGACGACGAGGATGAGCACGGCGAGCAGCAGTCCCCGTGTGCGTTGCCAGATCTGATGCGGCGTGCGCGACGCCGAGGTGGCGGGGGCGGCCGTGGTGGCGGTCATCCGGCGGCCTCCCGCGGCGTACCCGCGGCCGTCAGTGGCTTGGCGGCCTCGAGGTCCAGGTCGAGTTGGCACAGGGTCAGGTACGCGCTCTCGTCGGCGGTTCGGCCGCCGTACGTGACGTCGTCGAAGACCCGGGCCGCCGTGATGAGCCGTTCGGCGTGTGCGGGCAGCACCCTGCCCGCGTCGGCGGCCGCCTCGTCCGCGGTCCGGCCCGGGCGTGGGTCGAGTACGGCCCTGTCCTCCAGCGAACGCACGAGGGCCCGCATCCGCTCCTGGACGGCTTCGTTCCAGCGGTGGGCCTCGGCGTGTGCGGCGGCCGCCGTGCGGTGCGCAGCGGCGCTGCGGGCGGTGCCGCCGAAGAGGGCTTCCTGCGTACGGACGGCGCGCTGCGGTGTACCGAGCCGCCACCACAGGGCGGCGCCCAGGCCTACGACGACCAGGGCGATGACGACAAGACCGAGCGGGCCGCCGGGGGCGGCTCCTGCGGCGCCGTCCAGGAGTGCGCCGACCCAGTCCCAGAAGCGGTCGAGGGCGCGTTCGAGAAGGTTCGGATCGTGCTCGTGGTACATCGGGTCGGACAGTTCGTCCTCAGCCGCTTCACGCGCGGGTACGCGCGGGATGTCCACGGGTATGTCCCCGCTCGCCCCGTCGAGCCGTGTCGCCAAGATGCTGCCCCCCGCCCCCTTCACCGCATCAGCTCCTGGGGGTGTCGTCGTAGCCGGGCACTCCGGCGGCACGGGCGAGGTCGAGGTCGAGCGCCTCGCGGCGGATGCGCTGGTCGACGTAGAGCAGGGCCATCACTCCCGCGGTGAAGGGGTAGGCAAGCGTCGAGATGATCACCTCGCCGATGCCCGTGACGATGAGGAAGGGCCAGCCGAAGTCGGTCGCGCTGCTGTTGAGGAATTCGCTGAGGCCTTCGCTGTCGACGGTGACAGCGATGATGCCGAAGGGAATGGTGATGATCAAGGTGACGATGATGACCAGCACATAGGTGAGCGCGAGGATGCCGAAGGTCCGCCACCAGCTGCCCTTGACCAGCTTCGCGGACCGGCGCAGTGCGGTGAGTACGGGCTGCCGTTCCAGCATCAGCGCGGGCGCCGCGAGGGTGAACCGGACCATGAGCCAGAGGACGACGGCGCAGGCGGCGACGAAGCCGAGGAAGGTCAGCGCGAGCCCGCCGGCGCCGCTGCCCAGGAGCAGGCCCGGAACGAGGCCCGCCGCCATGATTCCGGCGCTCATGAGGCTCAGCAGGAGGGTCAGTCCGAGCAGCGGGAGGAGCCGGGGCCGGGCTTCGGCCCAGGCTTCGCGGAGGGTGACACCCCGGCCGATCACGGAGCGGCTGATCACCACGGTGAGGACCGAGGTGGTGATGAGCGTGGCCACCATCGCGACGAGGGTGCCCGGGGCGCTGGTGATCAGCTGCGACTCCGCGGAGTCGGTGGCCTGACGCAGGGCCTCGGCACCGACGGCGTTCGGGTCGACCGACTTCGGCGCGGGCAGGAGGTAGCGCTGCACGAGAATGACCACGATCTCGGCGATCACGGAAACCGTGAGGCTGACGCCGAGCACCGCGCGCCAGTGGGTGCGCATCGTGGACACCGCGCCGTCGAGGATCTCGCCGACCCCCAGCGGGCGGAGCGGGATCACGCCCGGCTTCGCGGCCGGGGGCGGGCCGCCCCACCCGGGACCCCCCTGCTGCGGCATTCCGCCCCAGCCCGGGGCGGGCGGGGGTGCGCCAGGGCCCTGACCGGGGGCGCTGGGTGGCGACCACTGCCCCGGAGGGGGCTGTGCGGGAGACCACTGCCCGGAGGGGTCCGTTCCGTCTACGGGCGAGGAGGGGCGAGGGATGCCCGTCTCCTGGCCGTCGGAGGGGGCGGATCCGGGCGAAGCCCAGCCCGGAGAGTCGTTCATCGTCGCTCCTTCACGATCCTGTCCGCTCATCGGGGCGGCAGGTTGGCTGCCATCGTGCCACGCGCCGGTCCGGTGCGGGTGGGGCCCTGTATCTCCTTCTTGCCGTCGTGTGCGGGCGGTTCAGCGGGCAGACTGGGCAGATGGCTGATCAGGACACACGAACACCCGTGGGCATCGAGCCCCCGGCCCTCTCCGTACTCCGCTGGGTCGAGCCTCCGGAAGGCCCCGCGGTGGTGCTCCTCGACCAGACGCGACTGCCCTCGGCCGAGGTCGAGGTCATATGCGCCGACGTGCCCGCGCTGGTACGAGCCATCCGGACGCTGGCCGTGCGCGGAGCGCCTCTGCTGGGCATCGCCGGGGGCTACGGAGTGGCACTGGCGGCTGCCCGGGGCGAGGACGCGGCAGGCGCGGCGGAGCTTCTTGAGCAGGCGCGGCCCACCGCGGTGAACCTCGGGTACGGGGCCCGGCGGGTGGAGCGCGCGCACCGGGCGGCCGTCGAGGGCGGGGCCGCTCCCGAGGCGGCGGCCGCGGCGGCGCTGGCCGAGGCACGGGCGCTGCACCAGCAGGACGCTGCGGCCAGCGGGCGGATGGCGCGGTACGGCCTGAATCTGCTGGCGGAGCTTCTCCCGGGTGGCGGGCACCGCCTGCTGACCCACTGCAACACCGGCGCGCTCGTGTCCGGCGGTGCGGGGACGGCCTTCGCCGTGGCTCTGGAGACGCATCGGGCGGGCAAGCTGCACCATCTGTGGGTGGACGAGACGCGCCCGCTGCTCCAGGGCGCACGGCTGACGGCGTACGAGGCCGCGCGGAACGGCATGCCGTACAGCTTGCTCACGGACAGTGCGGCGGGTTCGCTGTTCGCGGCGGGGGAGGTGGATGCCGTACTCATCGGGGCGGACCGCATCGCTGCGGACGGCTCGGTGGCCAACAAGGTGGGGAGCTATCCGCTGGCGGTGCTCGCGCGGTATCACCATGTGCCGTTCATCGTCGTCGCTCCGACGACCACGGTCGATGCAAAAACCGTGGATGGTACATCGATCGTCATCGAGCAGCGCTCCGCGTCCGAGGTGACAGAGGTCACATTCAGGCCAGGTGTGACGTCCGGTGGCGAGGGGGGCACGACGGCCGTCGCGCCCCCGGGAGCCCAGGCGTACAACCCCGCATTCGACATCACGCCGCCCGAACTGGTCACGGCGATCGTCACGGAGGAGGGCGTCATTTCCCCGGTCACGGGGGTCGGACTGGCAGAGCTGTGTGCCAGGTCATCGCAGGTAACGATTAGCTAATGGGATGATGTCGTTTATGAAGGGACGCGTCCTTGTCGTCGACGACGACACCGCACTGGCCGAGATGCTCGGGATTGTGCTGCGTGGAGAAGGTTTCGAGCCGTCGTTCGTAGCGGACGGCGACAAGGCACTGGCTGCATTTCGTGAGGCCAAGCCGGACCTGGTGCTGCTGGACCTCATGCTGCCCGGACGGGACGGCATCGAGGTCTGCAGGCTGATCAGGGCCGAGTCCGGTGTGCCGATCGTCATGCTCACTGCCAAGAGCGACACGGTGGATGTGGTGGTGGGCCTGGAATCAGGGGCCGACGACTACATCGTCAAGCCGTTCAAACCGAAGGAGTTGGTCGCCCGGATCAGGGCACGTCTGCGGAGGTCCGAGGAGCCCGCGCCCGAACAGCTGGCGATCGGGGACCTGGTCATCGACGTGGCCGGCCACTCGGTGAAGCGGGAGGGCCAGTCCATCGCCCTCACCCCGCTGGAGTTCGACCTGCTGGTCGCGCTCGCCCGCAAGCCGTGGCAGGTCTTCACCCGTGAGGTGCTGCTGGAGCAGGTGTGGGGTTACCGTCACGCCGCCGACACCCGTCTGGTGAACGTGCACGTCCAGCGGCTCCGCTCGAAGGTCGAGAAGGACCCCGAGCGGCCGGAGATCGTCGTCACCGTGCGTGGCGTCGGTTACAAGGCCGGACCGAGCTGACATGACCCTGGGCAGCGCTGCTCCGCCACCCGGGGGTTCCGGGGCCCGTACGGAGCGGGCTGCCGGTCCGGTACGGAGCTCTCCTCGATTCGGCAGGATCCTGCCGGGCGTCCGGTTGCTTCGCGACCGGACGCCCGGCGGTCCGGTGCCCCGTCTGCTGATGCGCTGGATCCGCGGGCCTCTCCTGCCCGCGGTCCGGCTGTGGCGGCGCAATCTGCAGCTCCGCGTCGTCGCGGGCACGCTGCTGATGTCGATCGGCGTGGTGCTGCTGCTGGGCTTCGTCGTGATCGGGCAGGTCCGTAACGGCCTGCTCGAAGCGAAGGGCAAGGCTGCCCAGACGCAGGCCGCTGGTGGTTTCGCCGCCGCCCAGGCGAACGCCAACGCGCCTCTGGTCCCCGGGGACCAGAGCGAGGAGGGCGCCGACGGCATGACGGCCAACACCTCCTGGCGTACCGAGCTGGTCGACCAGCTCGCCAGCGGCGGTACGAACGCCTTCAACGTGGTGGCCCTCAGCGCCGACTCCGTCGACCAGGGTGTCACCAGCCGCGCTCCTCGCGGTTCCGGCAGCGTCGAGGCGTCCAGCGTCCCGCAGAGGCTGCGCGACGACGTCGGCAAGGGGCAGGGGGCGTACCAGACGTACTCGCTGATCCGGTATTCGTACGGGAAGGATCCGGAGCCCGGCCTCGTCGTGGGCAAGCGGCTCTACGACGTCGACCACAATCCGTACGAGCTGTACTACCTCTTCCCGCTCACGCAGGAGGAGAAGTCCCTCACGCTGGTCACGACGACGCTGGCCACGGCCGGCCTGTTCGTGGTCGTGCTCCTCGGAGCGATTGCCTGGTTCGTGGTGCGGCAGGTCGTCACACCCGTGCGGATGGCGGCGGGGATCGCCGAGCGGCTCTCCGCCGGCCGTCTCCAGGAGCGGATGAAGGTCACCGGCGAGGACGACATCGCCCGCCTCGGTGAGGCCTTCAACAAGATGGCGCAGAACCTGCAGCTGAAGATCCAGCAGCTGGAGGAGCTCTCCCGCATGCAGCGGCGTTTCGTCTCCGACGTCAGCCATGAGCTGCGGACCCCGCTGACGACGGTGCGGATGGCCGCCGACGTCATCCACGAGGCTCGCGTCGACTTCGACCCCGTGACCGCCCGGTCCGCGGAACTTCTGGGCGATCAGCTCGACCGGTTCGAGTCCCTCCTGTCCGACCTTCTGGAGATCAGCAGGTTCGACGCGGGAGCTGCGGCGCTGGAGGCCGAGCCGATAGACCTCCGCACGGTCGTCCGTCGTGTGATCGGCGGTGCCGAGCCGCTGGCGGAGCGCAAGGGCACCCGGATCCTGGTGGTCGGTGACGAACAGCCCGTGGTCGCGGAGGCCGATGCTCGCCGCGTCGAGCGGGTCCTGCGCAACCTGGTCGTCAACGCCGTCGAGCACGGGGAGGGCCGGGACGTCGTCGTGCGGATGGGCGTCGCCCAGGGCGCCGTGGCCGTGGCCGTCAGGGACTACGGGGTGGGGCTCAAGCCCGGCGAGGCGACCCGCGTCTTCAACCGCTTCTGGCGTGCGGACCCGGCACGTGCCCGCACGACCGGCGGGACCGGCCTCGGTCTGTCGATCGCCGTCGAGGACGCCCGGCTGCATGGCGGCTGGCTGCAGGCCTGGGGCGAGCCCGGTGGCGGTTCGCAGTTCCGGCTGACTCTGCCGCGCACGGCCGACGAGCCGCTGCGTGGGTCGCCGATACCGCTGGAGCCCGAGGACTCCCGGCGTAACCGGGAGGACCGGGAGCGTGCGGAGGCGGTGCCGGCGGTGGCCGATCACCGGCTGATGACCGTACCGAACCAGACCGGTTCCACCGCACGGTCGCAGCTGCCCGCACACGGGACGGCGGCACCGCGCAGGCCGGCATCGGTCGACCCGGCCGCCCTGCCGGGCAACGGGGCACGCGTGGTGTCCCGCCCGGCCGGGAGTACCGGCACGGAGACGAAGGACCCGGAGCAGGAGGACACGGCACGTGGACACTGACCGTCATCGGGGCGGCCACGGCCGGGCGGTGCGGCTCTCCGCGCTGCTGGGCTGCGGGGTCGTGGTGCTCGCCGGGTGCGGAGCCATGCCGGTCACCGGCGACGTGAAGGCGGTCGACGCCTCACAGCCCGGGGACTCCCAGGTGCAGGTGTACGCAGTGCCGCCCAGGGAGGGCGCCACACCCAGCGAGGTCGTCGACGGATTCCTGGAGTCGATGACCAGTGACGACCCGGATTTCCGTACGACCCGCAAGTACCTCACCGTGGAAGCCTCCCGTACCTGGCAGCCGAGCGAGGGCACCACGGTCCTCTCCAAGGCGCCCAACCGCACCGGGCCGACCATCCACGACAAGGTTCGCAGGTCGACCGAGACCACCTACGTGCTGAACGGCGAGCAGGTGGCGTCGGTCGACGAGCAGAGTTCCTACCGGCCGCTGGTGCCGTCGGAGTACTCACAGACGCTTCATCTGGTCCGGGAGAAGGGGGCGGACGGCAAGCAGGAGTGGCGCATCGACCTCGTGCCGGACGGTCTCGTGCTCGGGCAGTCCGACTTCAAACGGCTCTACAGGTCCGTGAACAAGTACTACTTCGCGGCCGGGCGCACGGACACGGAGCCCGCGCTGGTGGCCGACCCCGTGTACGTGCGTAACCGCACCGACCCCGTCACACGCATGGACACGGCCACCCAGACGGTCCGTACGCTGCTGGCGGGGCCGTCGAACTGGCTGCGCCCGGTGGTCGATTCCCGCTTCCCGGCCGGCACGGCCCTGAAGAGGGGGGTCACCTCGCTGGCGCCGGACGACCAGAACGTCCTGAAGGTTCCGCTCAACAAGAAGGCGGACATGGCCGGGCCGGGAGCCTGCCGGATGATGGCCGCCCAGGTGCTCTTCACCCTGCGGGACCTGACGTCCGCGCGGGTCGGACAGGTCGAGTTGCAGGGTACGCACGGTCCGCTGTGCTCACTCGGGGCGGACGAGGCCCAGGAGTACGTCTCGGACAAGGTCTCCGGTGCGCCGGACAGCCAGTACTTCGTCGACGACAAGGGGCATGTGCAGCGCATTCCGGGAAGTAGCAAGGGCAGCGGTGACCCGGAGCCGGTGATCGGCCCGTTCGGTGACGGCACGGTGGCCATGAGTGCCGTCGGCGTGTCCCGGGACGAACAGCTGGCCGCCGCGGTCTCGGAGAACCAGCAGCAGCTCTACGTGTCCTCCCTCGTCGAGGAGAGCGAGCCGGCCGCCCCCGTGGTGACCAGCAACGCGCCGAAGCCCGCGGACCGGCTGTCGGCACCGAGCTGGGACGGGAACGGTGACCTGTGGGTCGCCGACCGTGATCCGGCGGGGCCCAGGCTGCTGCGCCTGGCCGACGGTGCCGGAAAGCCGCAGGAGGTCGCGGTCCCCGGTCTCGACGGAGGGCGGATCGAGGCGTTGCGGATGTCGGCGGACGGAGTGCGGATCGCCCTGCGTGTGTCGAAGGACGGGCACACGACGCTCCACTTCGGGCGGGTCGAGCGTCACGGGTCGGGGGAGGACGAACAGGTCTCCGTGGAGGATCTGCGCCGCGCGGCACCGCAACTCGCGGACGTGACGGCCATCTCCTGGTCCGGTCGCAGCCGCCTGGTGGTCGTCGGCAAGGAGGAGGGCGGAGTCCAGCAGGTGCGTTACGTGCAGGCCGACGGCTCCACGTCGTCCTCCGCCGTCCTGCCGGGCGTGAACCAGGTGACGGCGGTCGCCGCGTCGGACGACGAGCAGTTGCCGCTGATGGCCGACACGGAGAGCGACGGCATAGTGAAGCTGTCGCCGGGTGACAACTGGCAGACCGTCCTCAAGGAAGGCGACTCGCTGGTCTACCCGGGCTGACCGGGAAGCCGCCGTTCCACCTCCGCCCGAGCGGGGGCGGCCCCCGGCTCGGGCCGCCTTCCCCGCTGACCGGCCCCGACCGTATTGCCGGCCGCTGCGGGCCGGGCCTAGGCGGCACGGGCCCGGGTTTTCCACAGGCGTTTTCCACAGGGGGTGGCCGGGTGTTCGCGGTCCGGGCACAGTGGGACCGTGCGCGGATGGCGGCGGGAGATTGCCGGTCTGGTCCTGCCCGTGGCCTGCGGTGGCTGCGGCAGGCCACGTACGGAGCTGTGCGAGGAGTGCGCCGCGGTGCTGGCCACGGCGCCGCGCCGGGTGAGACCCGCGCCCGAACCAGCAGGTCTCCCGGTGGTGCACGCGACGGCTCCGTACGAGAACGCGGTACGCGCGATGCTGCTGGCCCACAAGGAGCGGGGCGCACTCGGCCTCGCCGGGGCACTCGGCGGGGCGCTGGCGGCCGCTGTGCGGGCCGGGACGGGGCAGCCGGACCGCGCGGGCCCCCTGCTGCTGGTTCCCGTTCCCTCGGCGCGACGGGCCACGGCCGCGCGTGGGCATGATCCCGCGCGCAGGATCGCGGTCGCGGCCTCGGCCGAGCTGCGGCGGGGCGGGGCGGAGGCCCGGGTGCTGACGGTGCTGCGGCAGCGGCGGGCGGTGGCCGACCAGGCGGGGTTGGGGGCGCGGGAGCGCCAGGAGAATCTGGCGGGTGCGCTCATCGTGGTGAAAGGCGGCCGGCGTCTGCTCGACGGCGGCCGGGTGGTGCTGGTGGACGACCTGCTGACGACCGGATCCTCACTCGCGGAAGCGGCACGTGCCGTCCGCGCCGCCGGGTACTCCTGGGGCGGTGCGGGGCCTGCCGGAAGCGGCGGGACCGCGGGGTTCGGAGCCGCTGTCGTCGCAGCATCTCCGTCTGCTTTCGAATTAAACCGGAACTGACAGATAACTTGCATCGTTGCAGGTGATGAGTGGGTAAAGGGCCCTGATCGGAGGTACGCGCGAGTAGCGGGTGCCGACACGGTGGTGGGCAGGCTATGTTCGGTTGTGAGGCACGGTGAATACCGCACCTCGACGAATGCACCACCAGGTTTCGGGCAGGTGACTCACCGGTACGCCAGAAGCTTGGAATTCGGTGGGGTGGAGACCCTGCCGACGGGGGAGGAGGAGGTGAACGTCACCGAGTCCGAGACTCCGGCGACACCGGAGTCTGGTGCAAAAGGGAGATGCTCCGCCGCCGAAGCGGAGCGATCCGGGAACGGAGTTCTGCGTGGACATCGTCGTCAAGGGCCGCAAGACCGAGGTGCCCGAGCGGTTCCGCAAGCACGTGGCCGAGAAGCTGAAGCTGGACAAGATCCAGAAGTTCGACGGCAAGGTGATCAGCCTTGACGTCGAGGTGTCCAAGGAGCCGAATCCCCGTCAGGCCGACCGTGCTGCAAGGGTGGAGATCACGCTCCGCTCGCGTGGGCCGGTCATCCGGGCGGAAGCGGCGGCAGGCGACCCGTACGCAGCGCTGGACCTGGCCACCGACAAGCTGGACGCACGGCTGCGCAAGGAGCACGACAAGCGTTACAGCAGGCGCGGCAACGGCCGGCTGTCGGCGGCGGAAGTGGCGGAGGTCGTGCCCGGCGCCGCCTCGTTCAACGGGGACGGCGAGCTGATCCCCGAGGAGACACCGTCGTCCGTGCCCACCACCAGGATGGGTTCGCTCGAGGTGCAGGGTGAAGGCCCGCTCGTGGTGCGCGAGAAGACGCACGTCGCAGCACCGATGACGCTCGACCAGGCGCTCTACGAGATGGAGCTGGTCGGTCACGACTTCTATCTGTTCGTCGACTCCGAGACCAAGGAGCCCAGTGTCGTCTACCGGCGGCATGCCTACGACTACGGTGTCATCCACCTGAGGACCGACCCGCTCGCCTCGGACGGGGCGGGCGGCGCGGGCGGTGCGCTCGGCGGCTGACGCCACGATTCACAGTCGACACGCGGTGCCCCTGGAAGCGTCTTCGCGCCACCAGGGGCACCGCGTGCGACCGCGGGGCACCGCTTCGGGGGCCGGGCATGAAAGCATGGCGTCCCAGGCCAATCGGTGCTCTGCGCACTGCCGTTGGCGGACAGCTTGTGACCTCGGGCAGTGGCCTTCAGGGGGAGGAACGATGGCGGACACCTTCGGGCCCGTGCGCGGGACGAACGATGCCGACAGCGCTGCCGGTGCGGATTCCGTGGCGGACGACGGAAGCTCCCGCAAGGAACCCATCAGGGTGCTGGTGGTGGACGACCACGCGCTCTTCCGCAGGGGCTTGGAGATCGTCCTTGCCCAGGAGGAGGACATCCAGGTCGTCGGGGAGGCGGGGGACGGGGCCGAGGCGGTCGACAAGGCGGCGGACCTGCTGCCCGACATCGTGCTGATGGACGTACGCATGCCCAAGCGCGGTGGGATCGAGGCGTGCACGTCCATCAAGGAGGTCGCCCCCAGTGCGAAGATCATCATGTTGACGATCAGCGACGAGGAGGCCGACCTCTACGAGGCGATCAAGGCCGGTGCGACCGGTTACCTCCTCAAGGAGATCTCCACCGACGAGGTGGCCACGGCCATTCGCGCGGTGGCGGACGGCCAGTCCCAGATCAGTCCGTCGATGGCTTCCAAACTCCTCACCGAGTTCAAGTCGATGATTCAGCGCACCGACGAACGCCGGCTCGTGCCCGCACCGCGTCTCACCGACCGGGAGCTGGAAGTGCTCAAACTCGTCGCCACGGGCATGAACAACCGGGATATCGCCAAAGAGCTGTTCATTTCCGAGAACACGGTGAAGAACCACGTCCGCAATATCCTGGAGAAGCTCCAGTTGCACTCCCGCATGGAAGCGGTGGTCTATGCCATGCGGGAGAAGATCCTCGAGATCAGGTAGTGCCCTCGGCACCGGGTGGCGAGGGTGATCGGTCCGGCGCGCTCCGTCCTCCGGCCCGGGACGGCACTGTCCGGACTGCACGACCCGGACGGCAGGGCCTACGTCAGGATGCGGGCGATCTCCGCGGCGAGCGGCTCGCGCAGCTCCGGGGCGTCGACCCGCTCCAGCCGCACGTCCGTGCAGCCGACCCAGGACGCGGCCTCGACGAGCGCCTCGGCCATCGGCGCCACGGACTTCCCGCCGTCCAGGGACACCTGGCGGGCGACCAGCGTGGCCCCCTCCCTCGCCGGGTCGACCCGGCCGCGCAACTGCCCGCCCGCCAGCAGCGGCATGGCGAAGTAGCCGTGGACCCGCTTGGGCCGGGGGACGTACGCCTCCAGGCGGTGGGTGAAGCCGAAGATCCGCTCCGTGCGCGCCCGTTCCCAGATCAGGGAGTCGAAGGGCGACAGCAGCGTCGTGCGGTGCCGGCCGCGCGGCTCCGAGGCCAGTGCCTCGGGGTGAGCCCAGGCGGGCTTCGCCCAGCCCCGCACCGACACCGGTACCAGCCCGGAGTCCGCCACGACGGCGTCGAACTGCTCGCCCTTGAGCCGGTGGTAGTCGGCGATGTCCGCCCGGGTGCCGACGCCCAGCGAACGTCCGGCCAGGGCCACCAGCCGTCGCGCGCACTCGGCGTCGTCCAGGTCGTCATGGAGCAGGGCGTCGGGAATCGCGCGCTCGGCAAGGTCGTAGAGCCGCTTCCACCCGCGCCGCTCCGTGCACACCACCTCGCCGTACATCAGGGCGCGTTCGACGGCGACCTTGGACGCGGACCAGTCCCACCACTCGCCGCCGTTCTTCGCGCCGCCGAGCTCGGTGGCCGTCAGCGGGCCCTCGCTGCGCAGCTGCTCGATCACCGTCTCGTAGGCCCCGTCGGGCAGGTCGTGGCCCCAGTGCGGCCGGGAGCGGTAGGCGCGGCGGCGGAACGCGAAGTGCGGCCACTCCTCGACGGGCAGGATGCACGCGGCGTGCGACCAGTACTCGAACGAGCGGCCCCCCGACCAGTACGCCTCCTCGACCGCGCGACGGCCGAGGGCCCCGAGGCGGGCGTACGGAACGAGCTCGTGCGACCTGGCGAGGACCGAGATCGTGTCGAGCTGAACCGCTCCGAGATGGCGCAGCACGCCCGGCACCCCGCCCCGGCGGTCGGGGGCGCCCAGGAGGCCCTGTGCGCGCAGGGCGATGCGGCGTGCCTGGTCGGCGGAGAGTTCCAGAACGGGCTGCGGCACAGACGTCATGTGCCGAACCCTAGGGGGCGCCACTGACATCGGGGGCCGGCTGATACGGCTGGGTCCCGGGCAGTCCCAGATCGGCCGGGAGCAGGGAGCCGGACCAGGTGTCGCGCCGAATTCCCTTGTTGAGCAGCGCGGCCCGCTGCTCACCCTCCATGCGGAAGCCCGCACGCAGGGCGACCGACCGTGACGGGGCGTTGCCGATCTCGGCCCGCCACTCCAGACGGTCCGTGCCGAGGGCGGTGAAGGCCCAGCGGGCGGCCCCGAGCACCGCTTCCGTCATGAGGCCGGCGCCGCGGTGTTCCCGGGCCGTCCAGTAGCCGACCTCGTACGTTCCCGGGGACTCGCGGCGGTTGAGGCCGAGCGCGCCGACGAGAGGTCCGCCGTCCCGCAGCAGTACCGCGAAGTTGTACATCGAGTCGTCCTGCCAGCCCGCGGGCGAGAGCTTCCGCGTGAAGAGTTCCGCGTCCGCACGGGTGTACGGGGAGGGCACCACTGTCCAGCGCTGGATCGCCGGATCCTGGCAGGCCGCGTAGGTCGCCTCCGCGTCCTCGGGCCCGAAAGGCCGCAGGAGCAGGCGTTCGGTGGTGACGGTGGTGGGTTCCATGCGGGAATTCTGGTGAGTGAGGGCGCGGGATGCGAACACTTTTCGGGCTGCCCGGCACCTTCCGTCCCCTCTGTCCGTTGTCCTGGAAGGGTGCGGCGGGGACAACGCGGCAGCAGCCCTCCCGGCGTGGTGGGGTCCTCGCTTACGATGGCCGTTGCGGTGGGGCCCACCTGCCGTGCCCGCGCCAGAGTCCATCACACGACCCAGTGCCAGGCCCGACCGGCAAGGAGACCAGCCTCAGTGTCCGTCTTCAACAAGCTCATGCGTGCAGGCGAAGGCAAGATCCTGCGCAAACTGCACCGCATCGCGGACCAGGTCAGCTCCATCGAAGAGGACTTCGTCAACCTCTCCGACGCCGAGCTGCGGGCGCTCACCGACGAGTACAAGGAACGGTACGCGGACGGCGAGAGCCTGGACGACCTGCTTCCCGAAGCATTCGCGACCGTCCGTGAGGCCGCGAAGCGCGTTCTCGGACAGCGCCACTACGACGTACAGATGATGGGCGGCGCCGCCCTGCACCTCGGCTACGTGGCCGAGATGAAGACCGGTGAGGGCAAGACCCTCGTCGGCACCCTGCCCGCGTATCTCAACGCGCTCTCCGGCAAGGGCGTGCACCTGATCACGGTCAACGACTACCTGGCCGAGCGTGACTCCGAGCTGATGGGCCGGGTGCACAAGTTCCTCGGCCTCGAGGTCGGCTGCATCATCGCCAACATGACCCCGGCGCAGCGCCGTGAGCAGTACGCCTGTGACATCACGTACGGCACCAACAACGAGTTCGGGTTCGACTACCTCCGCGACAACATGGCGTGGTCCAAGGACGAGCTCGTCCAGCGTGGCCACAACTTCGCCATCGTCGACGAGGTCGACTCGATCCTCGTCGACGAGGCCCGTACGCCGCTGATCATCTCCGGCCCCGCCGACCAGGCCACCAAGTGGTACGGCGACTTCGCCAAGCTGGTCACGCGTCTCACCAGGGGTGAGGCGGGCAACCCGCTGAAGGGCATCGAGGAGACCGGCGACTACGAGGTCGACGAGAAGAAGCGGACCGTGGCCATCCACGAGCCCGGAGTCTCCAAGGTCGAGGACTGGCTCGGGATCGACAACCTCTACGAGTCGGTGAACACCCCGCTCGTCGGTTACCTCAACAACGCGATCAAGGCCAAGGAACTCTTCAAGAAGGACAAGGACTACGTCGTCATCGACGGCGAAGTCATGATCGTCGACGAGCACACCGGCCGTATCCTCGCGGGCCGCCGTTACAACGAGGGCATGCACCAGGCCATCGAGGCGAAGGAAGGGGTGGACATCAAGGACGAGAACCAGACCCTCGCCACGATCACCCTGCAGAACTTCTTCCGCCTGTACGACAAGCTCTCGGGCATGACCGGTACGGCGATGACCGAGGCCGCCGAGTTCCACCAGATCTACAAGCTGGGCGTCGTGCCGATCCCGACGAACCGGCCGATGGTCCGTGCCGACCAGTCGGACCTGATCTACCGCACCGAGGTCGCGAAGTTCGCCGCGGTCGTCGACGACATCGCCGAGAAGCACGAGAAGGGGCAGCCGATCCTGGTCGGCACGACCTCGGTCGAGAAGTCGGAGTACCTCTCGCAGCAGCTCTCCAAGCGCGGTGTCCAGCACGAGGTCCTCAACGCCAAGCAGCACGACCGTGAGGCGACCATCGTCGCCCAGGCCGGCCGCAAGGGCGCGGTCACGGTCGCCACGAACATGGCCGGCCGAGGCACCGACATCAAGCTCGGCGGAAACCCGGACGACCTCGCCGAGGCGGAGCTGCGCCAGCGTGGTCTCGACCCGGTGGACCACGTCGAGGAATGGGCTGCCGCCCTGCCCGCCGCGCTGGAGAAGGCCGAACAGGCCGTGAAGGCGGAGTTCGAAGAGGTCAAGGAGCTCGGCGGGCTGTACGTGCTGGGCACGGAGCGCCACGAGTCGCGGCGTATCGACAACCAGCTGCGCGGTCGTTCCGGCCGTCAGGGCGACCCGGGCGAGTCCCGGTTCTACCTGTCGCTGGGCGACGACCTGATGCGGCTCTTCAAGGCGCAGATGGTCGAGCGCGTCATGTCGATGGCCAACGTTCCCGACGACGTGCCGATCGAGAACAAGATGGTCACCCGGGCGATCGCCTCCGCGCAGTCGCAGGTGGAGCAGCAGAACTTCGAGACGCGTAAGAACGTCCTGAAGTACGACGAGGTGCTCAACCGGCAGCGCGAGGTCATCTACGGCGAGCGCCGGCGCGTCCTGGAGGGCGAGGACCTCCAGGACCAGATCCGTCACTTCATGGACGACACGATCGACGACTACATCCGCCAGGAGACGGCGGAGGGCTTCGCCGAGGAGTGGGACCTGGACCGGCTGTGGGGCGCCTTCAAGCAGCTCTACCCGGTGAAGGTGACGGTCGCCGAGCTGGAGGACGCGGCGGGTGACCTCGCCGGGGTCACGGCCGACTTCATCGCCGAGTCGGTGAAGGACGACATCCACGAGCAGTACGAGGAGCGGGAGAAGACGCTCGGCTCGGACATCATGCGCGAGCTGGAACGTCGCGTGGTGCTCTCCGTCCTGGACCGCAAGTGGCGTGAGCACCTCTACGAGATGGACTACCTCCAGGAGGGCATCGGCCTGCGGGCCATGGCACAGAAGGACCCGCTGGTCGAGTACCAGCGCGAGGGCTTCGACATGTTCAACGCCATGATGGAGGGCATCAAGGAGGAGTCCGTCGGCTACCTGTTCAACCTGGAGGTCCAGGTCGAGCAGCAGGTCGAGGAGGTCCCGGTGCAGGACGCGGGCGAGCGGACCTCGCTGGACAAGGGTGCGCCGGTGGCGGCCGCGGCCGGGCGTCCGGAGATCCGGGCCAAGGGCCTGGACGCGCCGCAGCGTCCGGACCGGCTGCACTTCTCCGCTCCCACGGTGGACGGGGAGGGCGGTGTCGTCGAGGGTGACTTCTCCAACGGTGACGCCGCGCGCTCCGAGGGCGACGGGCTGACGCGTGCGGAGCGCCGGAAGGCGCAGAAGAGCGCCGGCGGCCGGCGTCGCAAGAAGTAGTAGCGAGAGGCGCACCCGGGGGCGCGTATCCCGCGCCACCCGGGGGCGCGTAGCCCCGCCCCGGGGAGCGCACGCGAGGCGCCGCGTACTGCAAACCCCCGTGAGAGCGCACGGGGCGCGTCGCGTGCTGCGAAACCCGCTGAGGGAGCGCACGGGCGCGTGCCTGCGAGACTCCCGGGAGACGCACCGCGATACGCGACTCGCGAGAGCGTGTCTCGCGAACGGCCTGGGCCGGACACCGCACGGTGTCCGGCCCAGGCCGTTTGTCCGGGGTCTCCGGCTCTCCGGTGCCGCCGGGGCCCAGAGCGGGTCACCTGAGGGCCCCAGAGGCCCGCAGGCGCCCGCACGGCCGGTCCGCTGCGACCCCTCCGCCCCGGCAGGCGGCCCCGTGCGGCCCCGGGCACGCCCCGTGCGGCCCCGGGCACGCCCCGTGCGGCCCCGGCACGCCCCGTGCGGCCCTGGGCACGCCCCTGGCACGCCTCGTGCGGCCCCGTGTGGTCCCGGGCACGCCCCGGCCTCGCCCGGCCTTTGGCTCGTCCCGTGCGGTCCTGGGCCTGCCCCGTGCGGCCCTGGGCACGCCCCAGGCTCGCCCGGCCTTGGGCTCGTCCCGCGTCCGGCCCCGGGCTCGTCCCGTGCGGCCCGGACCTGCGGCCCCGGGGACGCCCCGGGCTCGTCCCGTGCGGCCCGGACCTGCGGCCCCGGGGACGCCCCGGGCTCGTCCCGTGCGGCCCCCGGGCTCGCGCTCCGGCCTTTGGCTCGTCCCGTGCGGCCCTGGGCACGCCCCGTGCGGCCCCGTGCGGTCCCGGGCACGCCCCTGGCGCGCCCCGCGCTCGCGGGAAGGGTCATCTGGCCGCGGAGAGGCGTTCCCCTCCCAGATCGATGGCCGCGCAGCGCCAGCGGAGGTCCGGGCCCTGTTCCAGGCGGAAGGCCATGGCGCGGACCTGTTCCCCCGTGGCGATGCTGGCGAACGCCTCGACCACGCCGTCGGCAGGCTGCGTGCCGTGGCAGGTGCGTACGACCGGCCGCCTGCGCCCCGCGCCGAGCGGTGCGTCCGGGGCGAGCTCGGCGAGCTGGTCGTAGGCCTCGCCGATGGTGTGGCCCAGCATCCAGTGCACCGGGCGCTGGCCGCTCAGGACGGCGAGCAGGCGTTCCGCGAACCACTGGTGCGGTCGCAGGGGCCTGCGGGCCCGTTGTGCCGGTACGTTGCCCGGCCTGCTGCGGTCGTGCCGTCCGGCCGGCCTCGTCCTGTCGGTGCTCATGCTCGTAGCCCCCGTGGCTGCTGTCCGACGCCCGGCGGTACCGGGCGGTAACTTCTGCTGGGGACCTTCTACGGGTCCGGTCGGCGGCCTCGCAAGCGCGGCACGGGCGCCCCAGGCCCCCCGGCGGGATCACCTATCCAGGTGACGGCCCCCGCGCCGCAAGGGAACGGCGGGGGTGACGGCCGTCGCGCGGTGGACGACAGGGGGTGGAGCGGCAACCCCGAAGGGGGACGCCGCACGTATCCTGATGGCGTCATCGACTACGAAAGCGGTCAGCCATGCGTGTGTACGTCCCCCTGACACTCTCCGGTCTTGCCGCGGTGCACGGGGCGGGCGAGATCGGACCGGGGCCGCTGACCGCCTTCGCCGTGACGCCGGGGCTGCGCGAGTGGTACGTCTCCGACGACATCGAGGAGCTCGAGTACGCGGCGCTCAACCGGGCGGCCGCCGCCTCCCTGCGGCTGATCGCCGGCAAGCCGGACGAGCCCCGGCGCCGTGTCGTCGTGGCCCTCGACGTGCCCGACGGCGCGGCGGTCGCCGATCCGGACCACGTCCTGGACGCCTCGTCCCTCGGCGAGGTGCGGATCGCGGACGCGGTGGCACTGTCGAAGGCCGCCGCGGTGCACGTCGACTCGGACGACGCCGAGAAGGACGTCGCCGCGGCTGCCGCGGCCCTCGGTGCGGCGGACCTCGGCGACGACGACGCCCGGTTCACCGTGGACGGCGCGGAGGACCACGAACTGCTGTGGTTCGGGATCCAGGAGATCCCCGGCCTCATCGCCTGAGCACGCCGGGCACGCGAGCGCCGGACGTGGGACGCAGGGGTGCCTGTCGTACGGGGCGAGTATTTTTTTCTCCATGGCGACATCGGGGAAGCACCGCACCCATCTGGTCTGGGACTGGAACGGCACACTGCTCGACGACATCGAGGCAGTCCTCGGGGCGACGAACGCCGCGTTCGCGGAGGTCGACCTCGCTCCGCTCACGCTGGAGCAGTACCGCGAGACGTACTGCGTGCCGATACCCAAGTTCTACGAGCGGCTCATGGGCAGGCTGCCCACTCCCGCCGAGTGGGAGCGCATGGACGGCCTCTTCCACCGCCACTACACCGAGCGGCGGGCCGGCTGCGGACTGACCGCCGGCGCCGAGGAGGCGCTGGACCGGTGGAAGCGGGCGGGCGGGAGCCACTCGCTGCTGAGCATGTACGGCCATGAGCACCTGGGCCCCGTGGTGCGGGCGTACGGCATCGAGCGTCACTTCGTACGGGTCGACGGCCGCACGGGACCCTCGGGCGGCAGCAAGGCGCAGCACATGGCACGCCACTTCGAGGTGCTGGACGGCATCCCTCCCGAGCGGGCGGTCGTCATCGGTGACGCGGTGGACGACGCCGTGGCGGCGGCGCACGTCGGGGCGCGCGCCGTGCTCTACACCGGCGGCTCGCACAGCCGGAGCAGCCTGGAGGCGGCCGGAGTTCCCGTGGTCGACACGCTGGCCGAGGCGGTCGCACTGGCAGGGCTGATGGCGGACTGAGCTCCCGCGTGGACGACTGAGCTCCCGCGTGGACGACTGAGCTCCCCGCATGGACGACTGAGCCTGACGCGGGGGCGACTGAGCCCCGAGCGCGGCGGGCCGAGCCCCGTGCGTGGCCGACGGGCCTCCGTGCGTGCGGACGGGCCTCCGCGCGATACGTGCCGCAAGAACCCGATACGTGCCGCGGGGGCTCTGTGCGATGTCCAGAGTGTCAAAGTTCGGGACGTTCTTTTGTACATATGCGGCTCATGACGGTTGTGGGTGCGAGAGGGATAGCCTGGGGCCGTGATCAGCGCGATACGCCTCGGGGGCAGCGAAGCCCCCGGCCTGCGCCCGGAGTGCCACAGCACCCGGGCGATCCGCGATCTCCGCGTCCCGGGCGGTCTGCCGAAAATGGCCGATATGGTCCCGGGAATCTCCCCAGGCGGCATAGCGTCGATCCAGACCGGAAACCCCGCGTCGTGGCGGTACGTCGTCGTTTACACCTACGTCACGCAACGGCGCGCGACAGGAGCCAGAGGACATGCAGACCAAGCTGGACGAAGCCAAGGCCGAGCTGCTCGCACGGGCGGCCCGGGTAGCTGACAACAGTCCGGGCGGTGGTGTCGGCGGCCCGGGAGGCGGCCTCCGGGTTCACCTTGCCGAAGCAGGGACCGGAGCCGGGACCGGCAGCGAAACGGTGGACGGCACCGAGGCCGCCCAGGGTGAGCCGTCGGCCCAGGAGATGCTGCTCGCCTATTTCCAGCGCTACTACCTGCACACCGCTCCGGAGGACATCACCGACCGCGACCCGGTCGACGTCTTCGGCGCCGCTTCGTCGCACTACCGGCTCGCCGAGAGCCGTCCCCAGGGCACCGCGAACGTCCGGGTGCACACCCCGACCGTCGAGGAGAACGGCTGGACGAGCAGCCACTCCGTCGTCGAGGTCGTCACCGACGACATGCCGTTCCTGGTCGACTCGGTCACCAACGAGCTGTCCCGGCAGGGCCGTGGCATCCACCTCGTGATCCACCCGCAGGTCGTCGTCCGCCGCGATGTCACCGGCAAGCTGATCGAGGTGCTCGCCGAGGACCGTGTCCGGCCCGACGGCACCACGGGCGCCAAGGGCCGCAAGGAGGCCCGGGCCGAGCTGCCGCACGACGCGCTCGTCGAGTCGTGGATTCACGTCGAGATCGACCGGGAGACGGACCGCGCCGACCTGAAGCAGATCACCGCCGATCTGCTCCGCGTCCTGTCCGACGTACGGGAGACCGTCGAGGACTGGGACAAGATGCGCGACGCCGCGCTGCGGATCGCCGACGACCTTCCCTCGGAGCCGCTCGACGAGCTGGCCGACGAGGAGGTCGAGGAGGCCCGTGAGCTGCTGCGCTGGCTCGCCGCCGACCACTTCACGTTCCTCGGCTACCGCGAGTACGAGCTCCGCGACTCCGACGCGCTGACGGCCGTCCCCGGAACCGGCCTCGGCATCCTGCGCTCCGACCCGAAGCACAGCGAGGACGAGGCCCACCCGGTGAGCCCGTCCTTCGACCGGCTGCCCGCCGACGCCCGGGCCAAGGCCCGTGAGCACAAGCTCCTCATCCTGACGAAGGCCAACAGCAGGGCGACCGTGCACCGCCCCAGCTACCTCGACTACGTCGGCGTGAAGAAGTTCGACGCCGACGGCAACGTCATCGGTGAGCGGCGCTTCCTCGGTCTCTTCTCGTCCGCCGCGTACACCGAGTCGGTGCGCCGGGTTCCCGTGGTGCGGCGCAAGGTCGCCGAGGTGCTGGAGGGAGCGGGCTTCACGCCCAACAGCCACGACGGCCGTGACCTCCTCCAGATCCTGGAGACCTACCCGCGTGACGAGCTGTTCCAGACCCCCGTCGACCAGCTGCGTTCCATCGTCACCTCCGTGCTCTACCTCCAGGAGCGCCGCCGGCTGCGGCTCTACCTGCGCCAGGACGAGTACGGGCGCTACTACTCGGCGCTCGTCTACCTCCCGCGCGACCGCTACACCACCGGTGTGAGGCTCCGCCTGATCGACATCCTCAAGGAGGAACTGGGCGGAACCAGCGTCGACTTCACGGCCTGGAACACGGAGTCGATCCTCTCCCGGCTGCACTTCGTCGTCCGGGTCCCGCCGGGCACCGAGCTCCCGCACCTCACCGACGCAGACGCGGACCGCATCGAGGGGCGCCTCGTCGAGGCCGCCCGCTCCTGGGCCGACGGCTTCCAGGAGGCACTCAACGCGGAGTGCGGCGAGGAGCGCGCCGCCGAACTGATGCGCCGTTACGGGCAGTCCTTCCCCGAGGGCTACAAGGCCGACCACTCACCGCGTGCCGCCGTGGCGGACCTGGTGCACCTCGAAGCGCTCAAGAGCGAGCACAAGGACTTCGCGCTGAGCCTGTACGAGCCGGTCGGCGCGGGTCCCGCCGAGCGCCGGTTCAAGATCTACCGGACCGGTGAGCAGGTCTCGCTCTCCGCCGTGCTCCCCGCGCTCCAGCGGCTCGGCGTCGAGGTCGTCGACGAGCGGCCGTACGAGCTGCGCTGCGCCGACCGCACGCACGCCTGGATCTACGACTTCGGGCTGCGGCTGCCCAAGAAGGCCACGGGCAACGGCGACTACCTCGCCGACGACGCCCGGGACCGCTTCCAGGAGGCCTTCGCGGCCATCTGGACCGGCGAGGCCGAGAACGACGGCTTCAACTCCCTCGTCCTGGGCGCCGGCCTCGACTGGCGTCAGGCCATGGTGCTGCGCGCCTACGCGAAGTACCTGCGCCAGGCGGGTTCGACCTTCAGCCAGGACTACATGGAGGACACCCTCCGCAACAACGTCCACACCACACGGCTGCTGGTCTCCCTCTTCGAGGCCCGGATGTCCCCGGCCCGGCAGAAGGCCGGTACGGAACTGACCGACGGGCTGCTGGAGGAGCTGGACGGGGCCCTCGACCAGGTCGCGTCGCTGGACGAGGACCGGATCCTGCGGTCCTTCCTCACCGTCATCAAGGCCACGCTGCGGACGAATTACTTCCAGCTGGCCGACGACCACGAGCCGCACAGCTACGTCTCGATGAAGTTCGACCCGCAGGCCATCCCCGATCTCCCGGCGCCGCGCCCGGCGTTCGAGATCTGGGTCTACTCGCCGCGCGTCGAGGGTGTCCACCTGCGCTTCGGGAAGGTCGCGCGTGGCGGGCTGCGCTGGTCGGACCGGCGCGAGGACTTCCGTACGGAGATCCTCGGCCTGGTCAAGGCGCAGATGGTCAAGAACACGGTGATCGTGCCGGTGGGGGCCAAGGGCGGCTTCGTCGCCAAGCAGCTGCCCGACCCGGCCGTGGACCGTGACGCCTGGCTCGCCGAGGGCATCGCCTGCTACAGGATCTTCATCTCGGCGCTGCTCGACATCACCGACAACATGGTGACGGGCGAGGTCGTCCACCCCGCCGAAGTCGTCCGCCACGACGAGGACGACACCTACCTCGTGGTCGCCGCCGACAAGGGGACCGCGAGCTTCTCCGACATCGCCAACGACGTCGCCGTCGCGTACGGCTTCTGGCTGGGCGACGCCTTCGCGTCCGGCGGCTCGGCGGGATACGACCACAAGGGCATGGGCATCACCGCCCGCGGTGCCTGGGAGTCCGTGAAGCGGCACTTCCGCGAACTGGGCCACGACACCCAGACGGAGGACTTCACCGTCGTCGGCGTCGGCGACATGTCCGGTGACGTGTTCGGCAACGGGATGCTGCTCTCCGAGCACATCAGGCTGGTCGCGGCCTTCGACCACCGGCACATCTTCATCGACCCGGAGCCGGACGCCGCAACCTCGTACGCCGAGCGGCGCCGGCTGTTCGAGCTGCCGCGCAGTTCCTGGGCGGACTACAACAAGGACCTGCTGTCCGCCGGTGGCGGCATCCACCCGCGTTCCGCCAAGTCGATCCCGATCAACTCGCACATCCGCGCGGCGCTCGGTATCGAGGCCAAGGTCACCAAGATGACGCCCGCCGAGCTGATGCAGAGCATCCTCAAGGCGTCGGTCGACCTCGTGTGGAACGGCGGCATCGGCACCTACATCAAGTCCTCGGCCGAGTCGAACGCCGACGTCGGTGACAAGGCGAACGACGCGATCCGGGTGAACGGCGCGGACCTGCGGGCCCGTGTCGTCGGTGAGGGCGGCAACCTCGGCGCGACGCAGCTCGGCCGCATCGAGTTCGCCCGGGAGGGCGGCCGGATCAACACCGACGCCATCGACAACAGCGCCGGTGTGGACACCTCGGACCACGAGGTGAACATCAAGATCCTGCTCAACGGTCTCGTCAGGGACGGCGACCTGACGGTGAAGCAGCGCAACAAGGTGCTCGCGGAGATGACCGACGAGGTCGGCCGGCTCGTGCTGCGCAACAACTACGCGCAGAACGTCGCGCTCGCCAACGCCTGCGCCCAGGCGCCTTCGCTCCTCCACGCCCACCAGCGCTTCATGCGCAGGCTCGGCCGCGAGGGGCACCTGGACCGTGCCCTGGAGTTCCTGCCGAACGACCGCCAGATCCGCGAGCTGCTGAACCACGGCAAGGGCCTCAGCCAGCCCGAACTGGCCGTGCTGCTCGCCTACACCAAGATCACGGCGGCGGAGGAGCTGATCGCCACCAGCCTGCCGGACGACGCGCACCTGCAGAAGCTGGTGCACGCCTACTTCCCCGAGCAGCTGAGCACGCGGTTCCCCGAGGCGGTCGACGGGCACGCGCTGCGCCGCGAGATCATCACGACGGTGCTGGTCAACGACACGGTCAACACCGGCGGTTCGACGTTCCTGCACCGGCTGCGCGAGGAGACCGGGGCGTCGCTGGAGGAGATCGTGCGGGCGCAGTTCGCCGCGCGTGAGATCTTCGGCCTGTCCGGGGTGTGGGACGCCGTGGAGGCGCTCGACAACACGGTCGCCGCCGATGTGCTGACCCGGATCCGGCTGCACTCGCGCCGGCTCGTCGAGCGCGGCTCGCGCTGGCTGCTCGGCAACCGCCCGCAGCCGGTCGGGATCGCGGAGACCATCGCGTTCTTCCGCGACGGCGTCGAGCGGGTCTGGAACGACCTGCCCAAGCTGCTCAAGGGCGCCGACGCCGAGTGGTACAGGTCGATCCTCGACGAGCTCACCTCGGTGGGTGTCCCCGAGGACCTGGCGATCCGGGTGGCCGGATTCTCCTCGGCCTTCCCGGCGCTCGACATCGTGGCGATCGCCGACCGTACGGACAAGGACCCGCTGGCGGTAGCCGAGGTGTACTACGACCTCGCCGACCGGCTGGGGATCACCCAGCTGATGGACCGGATCATCGAGCTGCCGCGGGCCGACCGCTGGCAGTCCATGGCGCGCGCCTCCATCCGCGAGGACCTGTACGCCGCGCACGCCGCGCTCACCTCGGACGTGCTGTCCGTGGGCGACGGGGCGTCGTCGCCGGAGCAGCGGTTCACGGCGTGGGAGGAGAAGAACGCGGCGATCCTGTCGCGCTCGCGCTCCACCCTGGAGGAGATCCGCAGCTCGGAGGCCTTCGACCTGGCGAACCTGTCGGTGGCCATGCGCACCATGCGGACGCTGCTGCGTACGCACGCCTGACCCGGAGCGGCCTGAGGGCCGCGACACACAGCCGTCCGCCGGACGGGCCTGACCCGGCCCGTCCGGCGGACGGCTGTCCCGGCTCCTACGGCAGGTGCCGGTTCACGGGTTCACTTCTTGGTCTTCCTGGGCTTCACGGGCCCGGTGAACTCCTCGTACGCGGCCACGACCTCCTTGGCGGGCCCGTCCATCCGCAGCGTCCCCGCCTCGAGCCAGATCGCCCGGTCGCAGGTCTCGGTGATGGACCTGTTGCTGTGGCTGACGAGGAAGACCGTCCCGGCCTCCTCGCGGAGCTCCATGATCCGGTCCTTGCTGCGCCGCTGGAACTTCGCGTCCCCCGTGGAGAGCGCCTCGTCGATGAGCAGGACGTCGTGGCTCTTCGCGGCAGCGATGGAGAAACGCAGCCTGGCCCCCATGCCGGAGGAGTAGGTGCGCATCGGCAGGGTGATGAAGTCGCCCTTCTCGTTGATGCCGGAGAAGTCGACGATGTCCTGGTAGCGCTCGCGGATCTGCTCGCGGGTCATGCCCATGGCCAGGCCTCCGAGCACGACGTTGCGCTCCCCGGTCAGGTCGCTCATCAGGGCCGCGTTGACGCCGAGGAGTGAGGGCTGGCCCTGGGTGTGGACCCGGCCCTTCGACGGGGGCAGCAGGCCCGCGATCGCCTTGAGGAGCGTGGACTTCCCGGATCCGTTGGAGCCGATCAGGCCGATGGCCTCGCCCTTGTACGCGGCGAAGCTGACGCCCTTCACGGCGTGCACCTGGCGTGCGCCCCGCGGCTGGCGGCGCGAGACGATCCGGTTCAGGGCGGAGGTGGCACTCCCGCGCCCGGTGCGGGCGCCGTTGACCGTGTAGGTGATGTGGACGTCGTCGACGACGACGGTGGGCACACGTGAATCGAGGGTGTCAGCCACGTCCGTACCTCTCCTCGGCCTTCCAGAAGTAGACGAATCCGCCGATGCCGCAGAGGAGCGCCCAGCCCGTCGCGACGGCCCACACGTGCGGGGGCAGCTGCGCGCCGGTGAAGCTGTCGATCAGGGCGTAGCGCATCAGGTCGATGTAGACGGCGGCGGGATTGCATTCGAGGGCCAGCAGGACGAGAGGCGGCACCCGGTCGGCGGTGAGCAGGGTGTCGAGGCTCCACATGACGCCGGAGGCGTACATCCAGGTCCGCAGGACGAAGGGCGTCAGCTGGGCGATGTCGGGGGTCTTGGCCGCCAGCCGGGCCATGACCATGGAGACGCCGGTGTTGAACAGGGCCTGCAGGGCGAGCGCCGGGATCGCCAGCAGCCAGGACGGCCGCGGGTACTGGCCGAACACCAGCAGGATCATGAAGAGCGCGCCGAGGGAGAACATCAGCTGCTGGAGCTGCTGGAGGGCCAGCGCGATGGGGAGGGACGCGCGAGGGAAGTGCAGAGCCCTGACGAGTCCGGTGTTGCCGCTGATCGCCCGGGTGCCGGCGGTGATCGAGCTCGAGGTGAAGGTCCAGATGAAGACGCCGGTGACGAGGAAGGGCACGTAGTCGGGGACTCCGTGCTTGGTGTTCATCAGGACACCGAAGATGAAGTAGTAGACCGTCGCGTTGAGCAACGGGGTCATGATCTGCCAGATCTGGCCCAGCCTCGCCTGGCTGTACTGCGCGGTCAGCTTGGCCGTGGCGAACGCCGTGATGAAGTGCCTGCGCCCCCAGAGCTGCTTGACGTACGCACCGAGCGACGGGCGGGCCCCGCTGACGGTCAGTCCGTGGCGCGCGGCGAGAGCGGCCAGCTCGCCTGGTTCGTACACGGGGAGGAGGGCGGGAGATGCGGTGTCCACCGGGGCCGGCGGGGCTGCTGTCTGGCTCACCACGATCGCTTTCGACGGGGGCGGGAGGAACAGGGCGAACGGGTGAGTCGCGATGGGACGGCACCGTATCGTCGCAACGCTGAGACTAGGACGTTTGTGCGTCGCAACGCAACCGTTTCGTCGTTACGGTCTATCATTCGGGCCATGACCACCGAACGGCGAACCGGGCGCCGCACCCCGGCAGGTGCCGCGGTGCTGCGCGAGGACGTGACCGACGCGATCCGCGGCGCCGTCTTCGAGGAGCTGGCCGCCGTGGGCTTCGCGCGGATGTCGATCGAGGGCATCGCCAGGCGGGCAGGCGTGGGCAAGACCGCCGTGTACCGCCGCTGGAAGTCCAAGCTCCATCTGGTCCTGGACCTGGTCGCCGCCGTGGCCGCCCAGGGCATGCCGGCGCCCGCGACCGGTTCGCTGTACGGCGATGTGCGCGCGGTGCTCGAACTGGCCGCGTACGCCCTGAGGCATCCCGTGGCCTCGCAGGTGATCCCTGATCTGCTGGTCGAGGCGGCCCGTAACCCGGAGATCTCCGGTGCGATCAAGGCGGCGCTGCTCGACCAGCAGCAGGGTGTGGCCGCCGTGGTCGTGCGGGCGGCGGTGGAACGGGGGGAGCTGCCGCAGGGCAGTGATCCGGACCGGGCGCTCGACCTGATCGTCGGTCCGCTCTACTGGCGCCTGGTCGTGGTCCGGGGCGATCTGCCGAAGGGGTACCTGGACGACCTCGCGGCCTCGGCCGTCCGGGCGCTCAAGGCCTGACAGGGGCCCGGCCTCGGGAACACGCACCAGGAGCCGGTCCGTGCGGCAGTGTCCCGCCCTGACATGCGTGCCGTGCGTGCCGTGCGTGACTACCCGCCGTGCACGATCTGGATCAGGTTGCCGCAGGTGTCGTCCAGGACGGCGGTGGTGACGGGACCCATCTCCACGGGGTCCTGGGTGAAGCGCACCCCGAGCGCGCGCAGCCGCTCGAACTCCGCCGTCACGTCGTCGACGGCGAAGGAAGCGGCCGGGATGCCGTCCCTGACCAGCGCCGTCTTGTACGGCTTCACCGCGGGGTGGCCGTCGGGTTCCAGCAGCAGTTCCGTCCCGTCGGGGTCTTCCGGCGAGACGACCGTCAGCCACCGGGCCGCGCCGAGCGGGACCTCGTTCTTCTTCACGAAGCCCAGCACGTCGGTGTAGAAGCGAAGGGCCTTGTCCTGGTCGTCGACGAACACGCTGGACAGGTGAATCCTCATGGGGGTGCTCTCCGGTTGTGAGGTCGGGTCCACCGCGCCGTGGTGCTCCGGAGCGGTTCGGTGTCCAGGCTGCCTGCCGGGGCGCGATTGTGCCATCGCCCGGACCGTGTCCCTGGGGCTCCCGTTCGGGCGAAACGCTCCTAGTCGTCACCGCCCCGGCCGAGCAGCCGGTCCACGACCCGGCGGGCGGCCCCGCCGTCCGCCGGGCCGCAGTGGTCCCGGCGGAAGGCCGCGTACGCCTCCGCGTGCGGCGCCGTGGCCCCGGGCAGGTCACGCAGGGCCTGGGCCACCTCCTCGGTGGTGGCGAGCAGAGGGCCCGGGGCGCGGGCCTCGAAGTCCAGGCAGAAGCCGCGCACGGTGTCCCTGTAGTGCTCCAGGTCGTAGGTGTGGAACAGCATCGGACGGCCGGTGTGCGCGAAGTCGAAGGCCAGCCCCGAGTAGTCGGTGACCAGCACGTCCGCGATCAGCAGCAGTTCCGCGGTGTCCGGGTGTCCGGACACGTCGCGCAGGGAGGCGTGCGCCGGCACACTGCCGGTCACCCGGGGGTGCCTGCGGACCAGCACGGTGGTACGCGCGTCGAGCGAGCGGGCCAGCGCCGGCAGGTCGAGCGCGGGATCCCAGCGGTACAGCGGTGCCGAGCCGGCGGGAACGCTGCCCGGCGGGTGCGCGAGATGGTCCCGGTACGTCGGCGCGTACAGCACGACGCGGTGGCCGTCAGGGACGGCCAGCCGCCGGCGTACCCGCTCGGCCGTCCTGTCCCGGTCCGGTGCGTACAGCAGGTCGGTGGCCGGGGAGCCCGCCTCCAGCACCTCGCCGTCGTACGCGAGGGCGCGGCGCAGGTGCGGAGTGGCGAACGCGCCGGGGGAGAGCAGCACCGACCACTGGGCGGAGCGGTGCGCCAGCGTGGCGAGGTACTGGTGGTCCGCGTACAGGGAGCCTTCGAGGTCCAGCCCGAACCGTCCGAGCGGGGTGTCGTGCCAGGTCTGGAGCACCGTCTGGTCCGGCCTGCGTTCGAACCAGGCGGGCAGCGGTCCGGCCGCGACGATGTGACGGGCCCGCGCCAGTGCCTCGTACCAGGCGGTGCCGTGCGCCACGACCGGCACGGCCGTGGACGGGACACGGCCCGCGCCTCCCGCCGACCCGTCGGTGACCCAGAGCTGCTCCGCACCGGTGCTCCGGCGCACGAGCTCGGCGTGCACGGCGCGCGGGGAGCCTTCTCCCGTGCAGAGCACGGCGTCCCGCAGAGGCAGCTTCCGCTGCGCCGGGTAGTGCGCCGTCCGCAGACGGGCCTGGCGGTACGCGCTCCGCTCGGCATCCCCGAGCGCGGGCGCGCAGTGCAGGGTCAGCCGGTCGCCGTGACGGCGGTCGAGCCGGAACCGCGCCCCGGCGGCGGCCATGGGCAGGCGTGCGGCGAACGCCGCTCCCACGCGTACGGGCCGGCCGTCGAGCAGCACCTCCCACTCACCCTCGCGCGGTGGCTGAGCGAGGACGGCGGCGAAACCGCCCTCCCTCTCTTCGACGGGGACGGATACCGTCTCGCCGAGCGCGCCGTGGCGCAGGACCAGGGTCCCCGCTCCGGCCCGGCGGACGTCGACGCGCAGCCCGCCGTCCGGAGCGGGCCCGGCGTCCTCCACGAACGGTTCGCCGGTCACCTCCACCACCAGACGGCCCGCCGGGTCCGCGAAGGCCGGCGGCGGCAGGTCCGGGGCGGCGGCGAGCGGTACGCGGGTGCCGTCGGCTGCCTGGAGCGTCACCAGCCAGCGCTCACCCGCACGCCCGGCCGGCCCGCCGGGTTCCACGGGTCCGCCGGGCTGCACGGGCCCGCCGGGCTCCACGGGTCCGCCGGATCTCGTGGACGCGACCGTGGCGGCGGTCCCGGCGGTCCCGGCGGTCTCGGCGGTCCCGGCGGTCTCGGCGGTCTCGGCGGTCTCGGCGGTCCCGGCGGTCCTGGCGGCCCCAGCGGTCCCAGCGGTCCTGGCGGCCCCAGCGGCCCCAGGGGTCCCGGCGGCCCTGGCGGCCCCAGCGGTCCCAGCGGTCCCGGCGGCCCCGGCGGCCCCGGCGGACTCTGCGGCGAGTGCCGACAGCGGGATCCGGGCGCCGAAGGCGGTGGGAGCGTCGAAGCCTGTGGAGTTCACCGGGCAGAGCCGCTCCGCGGCCCCGTCCCGGGTCAGCACGAGGGCCGTGGGCCTGGTCCCGCCGTACAGCCGCCCGGTGAGCTCCAGGGTGCCGGAGGTACCGCCGTCGTGGGCCACCGCCAGGGCGGGCAGCTGCGTCACGGTCAGTTCGAGCCGCCCGTCCCGGTAGCCGAGCACCGCGCGCCGTCCTCCGCCCAGGTCGTGGACGAGCGGTTGCGCCGCGCCCGCCTCCACGGCGCGCAGGGCCGCTCGCCGTACGACGCCGTGCCCGGCCACCACCACGCCCACCAGCCAGCGGCCCTGCCCCAGCCGCCCGGGGTCCAGGACCATCTCGAAACCCGCGTGGTCGTAACAGTGGCTCTCCTGGCCGGAGTCCGCGGTGGACCGGTCCGTCCGCACCGTGCGGAGAGGCGCCGTCCGCAGCCGCCGGCCTCCTGCCTCCCGCAGGAGGCCCGCCTTCAGTGACTGCCGGGCCGAGGACGCCGGAAGGTTGCGGATGTAGGCGTACCCTCGCAGCCGCAGCTTGCCGTCCTCGCCCCAGGACGACTCCACCAGCCGTGCCACGGCGGGGAGATCCCCGCGCCCCAGGCGCGCCGACGCGCCTCGGCCTGCCGTGATCCCGGGGTGCGTGGCGCGCCGCCGTCCCGGCAGCCCCTCCACGGTGAACGTGCCCGTACCGTTGGCCCGTTCGAATTCCAGGACGGCCAGCAGCTCGTCGAGCCTGCGCTCCCGCACCAGCCGCCAGCGGATGCGCGCCTCGGCCGGCAGACCGGTCAGTGCCGCTTCGCCCGCACGGTCGAGGAAGGCGCCCGCGTCACCCATGAACGCCGAGCGGTAGGCGGGGCCGCCCATCGGCAGTCCCTCCAGGAAGTACACGAAGTCGTCCCGGAGGCACGAGGTGTCGTAGCGCAGCCGCTGCGCGGGATCGCGGCCCGCCAGGAACGCGCTGACCTGCTCGCACGCCGCGATACGGTCGCGTACGCCACGGACGTCCGTACGCCGCCGGGTGATCGACCCCTCCCGCACCCGCCAGTGGTAGACGTGCCGGTGCAGCACGTCCACCGACCCGGCGAGATAGTGCGCAGGGATCATGACGGGGGTGTCCTCGTACAGCTTGCCCACCGGGAACGTGAAGGAGTGCCGGTCCCAGAAGGAGCGGCGGAACACCTTGTTCCAGGCCACGCGGTCGGCCAGCAGCCGGGCGTCGCGGGTGATGTGGGTGCGTGGGCGGTCGCCGGTCAGCCAGCGGTACTGCCAGGCCTGCTGCCTGCCCTGGTCGTTCAGGCGCCACACGTTGCCCGTCACCAGGTCGGAGCCGGTCGACTCCAGGGATGCCAGCATCCGTTCGTACGCGTCGGGGACGACGACGTCGTCGCTGTCGGCGAACGCCAGGTACGGCACGCCCGGGGTCGTGTGGGCGATCCCCGTGTTCCGGGCGGCGCTGAGCCCCGCGTTGGACTGGCGGACACAGCGGAAGCGGTCGTCCCGCGCCGCGAAGTCCCGCGCGATCCGGCTGCTCCCGTCCGTGGAGCCGTCGTCGACGAGCACCACCTCGATGTCGGCGAGGGACTGGCCGGCCAACGACAGGAGGCACTCCTCCAGGTAGTCCTCGACGTTGTGCACGGGGACGACGACGCTGAGGAGTGGCTTCATGTACGGCTCAACCCGGGGAAGCGCCGTGGGTCACGCCGTTGACCCGAACGGGTGAAGACGCGTAGGGCGGCCCGCCCGGTCCGCACTACGCTCGGCTGCCATGCTCCTCAGTGTCGTCGTCACCGCCCACCGTGTTCAGGGGTATCTCAGAGAGGCCCTGGAGTCGGTGACAGGGCAGGCGGACGCGGGGGACTGCGAGCTGATCGCCGTCGCCGCCCCGGAGGGGGGCCTGGACCTCGGCATCGCGCGGGAGTTCGCGGAGCGCGATCCCCGGGTGCGGGTGCTGCCGACGGACCGCCCCTGGGACAGGGGAGCCGCACGCAACGCGGGTGCGGCGGCGGCGCGGGGGACGTACCTGCTCTTCCTCGACGGGGACGACCTGCTCCTGCCGGGCGTGGCGGCGGAGATCGCCGCGCACCTGGCCCCGGGTCCGCCCGGTCCACGCGGTCCGGGCCCCACCCACCGTCCGCCCGACGTGCTGCGCCTGGGGCACGACCAGCTCGACCCGTGGGGCGGGACCCAGCCGGGCGACGCCCTCGCGTACGCCCGGAACCACATCTTCCGCCGCGCGTTCTGGGAGACCCACGCCCTCCGCTTCACCGAGGGCCCCTACGACGACGTCGTGCCCGTGCACCGTGCGCTGTTCCTCGCGGCGGACGCGGGCACGCTCGGCACCCTCGACCGGATCTGCGTGCGGCACCGGCTGCGCCGCACCGGTGCGTCCGTCACGGCCCCGGACCGCGCGCACTTCGCCGTCATCGGGGCGTACGAGCGGCTGACCGCCGAGACCGGCGGCGACCCGCGCGTCGCCGCCGCGCGCACCGCACACCTGACCGCCGTGCTCTCCGACCCCGGCCGGATCGCCCCCGGGGACCGCGCCGCCTTCTTCCGCGCCGCCGGGCTGCCCGGCCGGTACACCGCGCACCGCGCGCGCGAAGCCGCCCGCGCCGGGCGCACCCGCGCGCGGAGCGCCGCGCGCGCCGGCCGCAAGTCGCTGCGCGCCCGGGTCATGCGGGCCGCCTACCGCGCCGACCTGCACCGCCCGCTGGACCCCTGCCTCGCCGTCTACGGGGCCTACTGGAACCGTGGTGTCGCCTGCAACCCCGCCGCCGTCTACGCCAAGGCCCGCGAGCTGGTCCCGCACATCCGCGGTGTGTGGGTCGTCTCCTCCCGCCACCTCGACCGGATGCCCCCGGACGTCCCGTACGTCATCGAGGGCTCCCGGGCCTACTGGCGGACCATGGCCACAGCGACATACCTCGTCAACAACTCCAGCTTCCCGGGCGGCTTCACCAAACGTCCCGGCCAGGTCTACCTCCAGACCCACCACGGGACGCCGCTGAAGACCATGGGCCTGGACCAGCGCCCCTACCCCGCCCTCACGGGCGGCGTCAGCTTCGAACGGATCGTCGCCCACGCCGACCAGTGGGACTTCAGCCTCTCCGCCAATCCGCACAGCACCGAGGTCTGGGACCGGGTCTACCCCTCGTCGTACGAGCACCTGCCCTACGGCTACCCACGCAACGACCTCCTGTGCGCCGCGTCCCGGGAGCGGTCCGGGAAGATCAGGGCGGAGCTCGGCATCGCGCCCGGGGCGACCGTGCTGCTGTACGCGCCGACCCACCGTGACTACCGCAGGGGCTTCCTTCCCCGGCTCGACCTGGAGGGTCTCGCCGCCGGACTCGGCCCGGACTGGGTGCTGCTGGTGCGGGCCCACTACTTCTACGGGCGTTCCACGGGCACGGCGGCCGGGGACCGGGTCATCGACGTCACCGGGCACCGAAGCGTCGAGGAACTCTGCCTGGCCTCCGACGCGTTGATCACCGACTACTCCTCCCTGATGTTCGACTACGTCTGCCTGGACCGCCCCGTCATCACCTACGCGCCCGACTGGGAGGCCTACCGCGCGTCCCGGGGAACCTATTTCGACCTGCTCTCAGGGCGCCCCGGCGAGACCCCGGGGGCGGTCGCCACCACCGAGGCCGGACTGCGCGAGGTGCTGCGGAGCGGCGCGTGGCGGGCGCCGGAGGCCGAGGCGCTGCGCGCCGCGTTCCGCGCCCGCTTCTGCCCGTACGACGACGGGCGGGCGGCCGAGCGGGTGGTGCGACGGGTCTTCGGCGTGCCGCCGGACTGAACTCCGGGGTCACCCGTACGGGGCCGACCCCTCCGCATCCCGCCGTCGTTGTGCTCAACAGCGCGCGCACACGGCAACGTTGGGAGAAGCTCATGCACCGGTCCGCCTACGAGCAGATGCAGCTCTGCATCGAGGAGTATCTGCCGAAGACCCGCAGGCACCGTGTCGTGGACCTGGGCTCGCGGATCTCCGGGAAGCAGACCCGCACCCACCGGGGCCTGCTCGCGGACCACGACATCGACTACTTCGGGGTCGACGTCCTCGACGGCCCCAACGTCGACGCCGTCATGACCCGGCCCTACCGGATCCCCGCGAAGTCCCGCAGCGCCGACGTGGTGCTGTCCGGCCAGGCGTTCGAGCACATCCCCTTCTTCTGGGTGTCGATGCTGGAGATCGCCCGGGTGCTCAAGCCCGGGGGTCACGCCTTCATCACCGCTCCCTCGCGCGGCCACGTCCACGACGCGCAGGACTGCTGGCGCTACTACCCCGACGGCTTCCGGGCGATGGCCGCCCACTCGGGCCTCGAACTCCGCGAGGCGTACACGGACTTCCCGCCCTCGAAGGGCATCTGGCACGACTACCGGTCCATCGACGCCAAAGCCGCCTACTGGGGCGACTCCGTCGGCGTCTTCCGCAGGCCGGCGCGTTATCCGCGGCTGACCATGTTCGCGGTGCGGGAGACGGCGGTGTGGTGGGCCAACCGGGTCGGCGGAGTGGACCGGGTGCCCCTTCCGCGCCCGCTGGACGGCCGGGAGCTGTGCGGACGCCCGGACACCCGTACGGCGCCATCAACGACAGGTTGACGAAAGATGACATGAGCCGCATAACGCGCGTACTGTCCCGCCCCATGGCTTGGCGCAACGCCGTCAACGGCGTCCTTCAGCAACTCACCGGATACCAGCTCAGGCGCGCGACCCTGCCCGCTCCCCGGTCCGCCCCCGCCGCCGTGCCCGCGGCGGCGCCGAAGCCGCCCGCCCCGAAGGGCGCGGCGAAGAAGCCGCCGCAGCTCCCCGTGGACTACGACGACGAGGCGAAGGACATCATCCGTGCGGTCAAGCCGTACACGATGACCTCTCCGGAGCGGCTCAACGCCTTCGTGCTCGCGACCCGGCACGTCGTGAAGCACGGCATCCCCGGTGACATCGTGGAGTGCGGTGTGTGGCGCGGCGGTTCCATGCAGGCCTGCGCGAAGACGCTGCTCTCGCTCGGCGAGACCGACCGTGACCTGTACCTCTTCGACACGTACGAGGGCATGACCCCGCCCACCGCCGAGGACCTGCGGCGTGACGGCAGGCCGGCCCGGGAGCTGCTCGACGCCCAGGGCAAGGACCGGCCGATCTGGGCCGTGGCCTCGCTGGAGGACGTACAGGCCGGGTTCGAGCAGGTGCCGTACCCGAAGGACCGGGTGCACTACGTGCGGGGCAAGGTGGAGGACACCGTCCCGGAGCAGGCGCCGGAGCAGATCTCCATCCTCCGGCTGGACACCGACTGGTACGCCTCGACCAAGCACGAACTCCAGCACCTGTACGGCCGTCTGGTCAGCGGCGGGGTCCTGCTGATCGACGACTACGGCTACTGGCAGGGTTCGCGGCAGGCCGTCGACGAGTTCCTGGAGGAGACCGGGGAACGGCTCCTGCTGCTGCGCATGGACGAGGGCCGTATCGCCGTCAAGCCCTGAGCGGACGGCCCCCGTTGACGAGCCCCGTGCCTCCCCGGCACGGGGCTCGTTCCATACAGAGGAAGACCGTCAGCCCTCCGGAAGGATCGTGCGCAGAGCCATGGCACCCCGTCTCACCGTCGTCGTCCCGCTCTACAACGTCGAGGAGTACCTAGGAGAGTGCCTGGACTCGCTCGCCGGACAGACCATGGCCGACCTGGAAGTCGTGATGGTCGACGACGGTTCGACGGACGGCAGCGCCGACGTGGCACTGGAGTTCTCCCGGCGTGACCCGCGCTTCCGGCTGATCCGGCAGAGGAACGCCGGGCTCGGGGCCGCGCGCAACGCCGGAGCCGGACAGGCACATCCGGACAGCGAGTTCCTCGCGTTCGTCGACAGCGACGACGTCGTGCCCGAGGCGGCCTTCGCCAGGATGCTCGGTGAACTCGACGCCTCCGGCTCCGACTTCGCGACAGGCAATGTGCTCAGGCTGCGGCCCAACGGCGTCCTCGAACAGTCCCCGATGTTCCGCAGACCGATGGAGAATCCCCGCAGGGGCACCCATGTCACCCGGGACTGGATCCTGCTCGGGGACCGCATCGCGTGCAACAAGGTGTTCCGCAGGTCCTTCTGGGACGAGCACGCCTTCGCCTTCCCCACCGGGGTCCTGTACGAGGACATCGCCGTGGTGCTGCCCGCCCACTTCCTGGCCCGGGGCGTGGACGTCGTCGAGGCGCCCGTCTATCACTGGCGGGACCGCGACGGCTCGATCACGACCAGGCGGGCGGTGGCCCGTGGCATCCGCGACCGGGTCACCGCCGTCTCCACCGTCAGCCGGTTCCTCGCGGACCGGGGGATGACGGAGGCGAAGCGGCGCTACGACGAGCACGCGCTCTCCGGTGACCTGTGGCTCTTCATCGAGGCACTGCCGGACGGCGACGAGAGCTTCCACGAGGCCTTTCTCACCCATGCCAACGCCTTCGCCGACACGGTCGACCCGGCCGTCCTCGACGCGCTGCCCCTGCACCTGCGCGTGAGGTGGCAGCTCATCCGGGAGCGCAGGACGGCGGAGCTCCTCGCCCTCCTGGCCCACGAGTCCACCGACCGCGACACCTTCCACGTGCGGGGGAGGCTGCGCCCGTCGGCCCGCTATCCGGGGATCGAGGCGCCGCTCCCGCGCCGCGTCACCGCCCTGTCCGCCGGGGACCTCCCCGTGCACGCGCACCTCACCGAGGCCGTGTGGCGCGACGGCCTCCTGCACCTCAAGGGGTACGCGTACGTCCGCAACGCCCCGGGCCGGTCGGCCGGGGCCGGCTGGCTGAGGGCCGGCCGCCGCGTGCTGCCGCTCCGGCTGCGGCGGACGGTGACGGACGAGGCGGCGGCCAGGTCGGGCCGTTCGCTGCACCGCTACGAGCGGTCGGGTTTCGAGACCGTCGTGGACCCGCGCCGGCTCGTCGCCCGCAACGCGCCCCCCGGGGCCCGGACCCTCTGGAAGCTGGAATCCGTCGTCGTCGGAGCGGGCCGCCCCCGGCGGGGCCCGATGCGGCTGCTCGGCAATCCGGCCGCCCCCGCCGTGCGGTACGTCGACGAGCGCACGCGGGTGGTCCCGCTCCTCTCCGGCAACAAGCTGGAGCTGCGCGCCGAGCGGATCGACGCGGTGCTGGCCGGGCACGCCCCCACGGAGACCGGGGACGCCATCCGGATCGTGGTGCGGCTGCTGTGCGGTGAGACTCCGACGGCGCTGCGGATCCAGGAGTGGCGTACGAGGACGGCCCGCGAGTTCCCCCTGACCGCGGACGCGAGCATGGACGGGCGCACCCTGCTGGCCGACGTGCCGCTGTCGGCGTTCGCGGGCGCCGACGGCGACTGGGGCGTCCAGCTGGTCGGCGGCGCGCGCAGGCTGACGGTCGCGGCCCGCCCGGAGACCGACGCGGGGCGCTATCCGCTGGCCGGCGGCCGTGAGGTGTACACCGCCCCCAACCCCTCGGGCGACCTGGTGCTCACCGACCGGGCCGTGCGGCCCGTCGTCGCGCGCGCCGTCTGGACGGACGAGACCCGCCTGCTCCTGGAATGGACCTTCCCCGCCGGGCGCGACCGTGCGGACGAGCTGGTCCTGCGGCACAGCGGCCACCAGGAGGAGACCGCCTTCGCCGTGGAGCGCGTGGGGGAGGAGTTCCGCGCGGAGCTCGCCCCCGGGGCGGTACCCGGCGCGGGCGCCACCCTCCCGCTCGCCGAGGGCCGGTGGTACCCCTTCCTCCGCGAACCGGGCGAGACCGACCCCGAGCGCTACCTGCCGCTGCGGCTGGCGCCCCAGCTGCACGCCGGACTGCCGCTGCACCGTGACGCGGGCGGGCGCCGCTTCACCCTGGAGCGGCGCTTCCACGACCGGCTGTGCCTGGAGTCGGGCAGCGCCCTGCCACCGGCCGACCGCGGGCCGTACGGGCAGCGCAGGCTGCGCGCGGCGTACGCCGCCGCGCGCGCTGGGGAGCTTCGGGACGCGGTGCTCTACTCCAGCTTCGACGGACGGCAGTACTCGGACTCGCCCCGGGCCGTCCACGAGGAACTGGCCCGCCGTGACACCGGCGTCGAGCACCTCTGGGTCGTGCGGGACCAGCAGGCCGCCGTGCCCGCCGGGGTCCGCGCGGTGGCCCTGCACAGCGCCGAGTGGCACGAGGCCCTCGCCCGCAGCCGGTGGATCGTCACCAACACGCAGCTGCCGTCCTGGTTCGAGCGCTCCGAGGGCCAGTTCGTCGTCCAGACCTGGCACGGCACCCCGCTCAAGCGCATCGGCCGCGACCTGGAGGGCACCGCCTTCGCGGACGCCGCGTACATGGCCTCCATGCCCCGGCGGGCGGCCCAGTGGAGCGTCCTCGTCTCGCCGAACAGCTTCTCCACGCCTGTGCTGCGCCGCGCCTTCGGGCACACCGGCGAGGTACTGGAGTGCGGCTACCCGCGCAACGACGTGCTGTACGCCCCCGACCGGTCGAAGATCGCCGCCGCCGTCCGGCAGTCGCTCGCCGTGCCCGACGGCAAACGGGTCGTCCTGTACGCCCCCACGTGGCGCGAGGACCGGCCCAAGCAGAGCGGACGGTACGGCCTCGATCTCCAACTGGACCTGGAACACGCCCGGGAGGCGCTCGGTGAGGACCACGTCCTGCTGGTGCGCCGTCACTACCTGGTCGGCGGGAGCATCCCCGAGAGCGACTTCGTCCACGACGTCTCGCGCCACCCCGACGTCGCCGAGCTGATGCTGATCAGCGACGTGCTCGTCACGGACTACTCGTCCCTGATGTTCGACTTCGCGCAGACGGGCCGGCCGATGCTCTTCCACACGTACGACCTGGAGCACTACCGCGACACCCTGCGCGGTTTCTGCTTCGACTTCGAGAACCAGGCGCCCGGCCCGCTGATCACCGGATCGTCCGGAGTCGTCGAGGCACTGCGCGACCCGGACGCCGCGACCGCCGGCCACCGCGAGGCCTACACCCGCTTCCGGCAGACCTTCTGCGACCTGGACGACGGGACGGCCGCGGCACAGGTCGTGGACCGGATGCTGAAGGGGGCTCAGGCATGAGCGGCCCCGACTTCAGCTGTGTGGTCATCGCGCCGCCGGGCGGCCCCGACGCCCTGCGGGCGTCCGTGGAATCCGTGCTGGAGCAGAGCCTGCGCTCGGTGGAAGCCCTGGTCACGCTGCCCGCCGACGCACCGGAAGGGCTGCTGGCGCGGGCACAGGCGCTCGCGGGGCGCGACCCGGACCGGGTCCGTGTCATCGCCGGGGGCGCGGGGTCGGCCGCGGCCCTGCGCAACGCCGGTCTGGACGCGGCGCGCGGCATCTACGTCCTGGTGCTCGGCGAGGGCGAACGCCTCCATCCGCATGCCTGCCGCAATCTCTGGGAGGCCGGCGCCCGCACCGGTGCCGACCTGGTCGCCGGGCGCTGGAGCCGGCTGACCGGGGAGGACGCGAAGGAACGCGAACCCTCCTGGCAGCGACCGCTGTTCCTCCGCTCCCGGACCGTCGCACGCTTCACGGACGCCCCGGAACTCGCGGTGCACGACTCCCTGGTCACCGGATTCTGCCTGCGGCGCCAGGCGCTGGAGCGGCACCGGCTGCGCTACGACGAGGACCTCACGCACAGCGAGATCCTCTTCGGGCCGCTGGCGGCGGCCGTCGTCGGCCGGATCGCGCTCGTACGCCGCCGGATCGTCAACGGCCGCGCCGTGCCGGACGCCGGCCGGGACCTGGCCGGACTCGTGGAGGCGCACCGGCGGGTGTGCCACGTGCTGGTGGCGCAAGGGCTGTCCGAGCTGCGCGAGGAGCGGGACCGCGCCTTACTCCTCGACCACCTCGTGCCCCTGGTGCGCGACTGGCCGCGCCTGCCCGCCGCCGAACGCGGCCGGATCGCCACGACGGCCGCCCGGGTCCTGCCCGAGTGCGTGGCGGAGCGGGCCCTGGTCACCCTTCCGCCCGTCGAACGGGTCGCCGTGCGGCTGCTGGAGCGGGGCGACGCGGAGGGGGTGCTCGCCGCGGCCTACGCGCTGCGCAGGCGGGGCACGGTGACCGCGCCGCTCTCTGTCCGCGACGACGGGCGGGTGTACTGGCCCGGTGGCCCCGACCCCGTCCTGGACGTCACGGAACTCGGCCATCAGTACCGCCCGTTCGGCGAACTGAAGCTCATGAACAGGCTCACCCGCTACGAGGCCGAGGGCCGGTGGGTCCTGCTCGCGGGACGGCTCGTCCTGCCCTCGCACACCGGGCCCGACCCGGACGGCCCCCTCACGGCCCATCTGGAGTTCCGCGTACGCGACGGCTCCCGCGCCTTCCGCGCACCCGTGGACGTTTTGTGGGCCGACGCCACAGGAATCGGCTGGTCCACCCGCGCCGAACTCACCCGCCTGCTGCGCGCGTTCGGCCCCCGCGACACGGTGTGGGACGTCCGGATGGTGGTGGAGGACGGCCGGACCCGCTCGGTCAGCGACCTCTTCGCCGCCCACGACATGGTCGGCCCGGAGCACGGCTCCCCGGCCAGGCCCCGGCTGGGGAGGCTGACCGGGGACACCTGGCAGCCCTACATCACCCTGCGGGACCATCTGGCCCTGCGGCTCGAAGCGCGTCGGCGTCCCGCCCGCACGGCCCGGCGCCTGGTCCACTACGCCACCCACTTCCGCCCCGCGCGCCGGGCCAGGCTCCTGGTGAAGGCCCTGGGCAGGCGCCGGGACCGGCTGCGGGCCCGTGGCTTCAAGGCCTCCGCGTACAACAACTGGCTGCTGCGGCTTCCCGTGCGCAAGGGCTCCGTGGTCTTCGAGAGCCACATGGGCACCTGCTACGGCGACAGCCCCCGGGCCGTCCACGAGGAGGTGAGGGCCCGGGGGCTCCCGCTGCGCTGCGTGTGGTCGTACGCCGATTCCCCGGACGGCTTCCCGGAGGACGCCCGGCTCGTGCGCCGCTGGTCGTGGCGGTATCTGTGGGCCCTGGCCCGGGCGGAGTACTGGGTAGACAACCAGGGGTTCCCGCAGAACCTGGACAAGCCGTCCGGTACCACCTATCTGCAGACCTGGCACGGCTCGGCGTACAAACGCATGGGCTTCGACGAGACCCGGGTGCGTCTTCAGAACGCCCCGCAGCGCGAGCGGCTCCAGCGGGCCGTGCACCGCTTCGACCACTTCCTCGTCCGCTCGGAGCACGACGTGGCGACCCTGGCCCGCGCCTACCGGCTGCCCGACGAGACCCTGCTGCGCACCGGCTACCCGCGCAACGACGCGCTGGTCGCGGCGCGTGTGAGGGACGAGACCGAGGGCCGGCTGCCGCGTCCGCCGCTCGCGGCCGAGCTGGGGCTGCCCGACCACCGCACGGTGGTGCTCTACGCGCCGACCTTCCGGGGCGGGCCGGGCAAGCGCAAGCGGCGGCGGCTCCTGCTGGACGCGGCACGCTTCGCGGAGCGCTTCGGCGACACCTGCACGCTGCTGGTGCGGGCGCACTACCTGGAGGCGGCGAGCCTTCCCGCCTGCCCGCCGGGGACGGTGGTGGACGTCTCGCGCCACCACGACGTCAGCGAACTGCTGGCCCTCGCCGACGTACTGGTCACCGACTACTCGTCGATCATGTTCGACTACGCCCTCCTGGACCGCCCGATCGTGCTGTTCGCCCCCGACCTCGACGAGTACGCCGCCGAGCGCGGCAGCTACTTCGACCTGCGGGAGAAGGCGCCGGGCCCGGTGACCACGACCGAGGAGGAGCTGTTCGGCGTGCTGACCCGGCTGAAGACCGCGGACGTCGGGCACCAGGAGGCGCGCGCGGCCTTCGCCGCGGAGTTCGGCGCCTACGACCGGGGGGACGCGGCACGCGCGGTCGTCGACACCGTCTTCGCCCGCCATCTCGTCCCGTCCCGTACCGCCCGCACCGGGGAGGCCCGCCGATGAGCCGCAGCCGTGACGTGTTCATCGTCTCCAACAGCACCGACGAGCTCGGTGGTGTGACGGGCTGGATGCACCGGACCGCCCAGCTGTTCCAGGAGGCCGGGCACCGTGTGCACACCGTCGGCATCCACGCCGCCGAGCGGAAGATGGCGCTGCCCGACCCGCCCGGCTACCCCGTCACCGCCCTCTACCCGGCGCACCCGCCGACCCCGTGGGCACCGAAGGGGCTGCGGGACCGCTTCCGGATCGCCGAGCGGAGGAAGGAGGCGGCCCGTGCCGCCGGGAAACGGCGTGCCGTCGAGCGGCTCTCCGAGATCTTCCGTGCCGCACGGCCCGGAGCGGTGGTGATCGTCAGCCAGGTCTGGGCGATGGAGTGGGTCGGGGAGGCGGACACCCGTGGGCTGCGGGTCATCGGGATGAGCCACGAGTCCTACGACTACTCGCGGGCGAGCCATCGCTACCGCTGGATCAGGAACCACTACGCGCGGCTCGACCGCTGGCTCGTCCTGACGGAGGAGGACGCGGACATCTGGGCGGGCGACGGGATGAACAACGTGGGCTTCATGCCCAACGCCCTGGCCGCCCTGCCGGAACTGCCCTCCCCGCGCCGCGAGAAGTCGGTCGCGAGCGTCGGCAGGCTCACCGACCAGAAGGGCATCGACATGCTCCTGGACACCTGGGCTCTGGTGGCTCCGCGACGGCCCGACTGGCGGCTGGACATCCACGGCACGGGTGAGGACGAGGCGGAGCTCAGGGCGCAGTGCACCGCCCTGGGGCTGGACGCCTCGGTCGGCTGGCGGGGGCGTACCGACGACGTGCCGGGGGCGCTGGCCGCCTCCTCCGTCTTCGTCCAGTCCTCACGTGGGGAAGGCTTCCCGTTGGCGCTGATGGAGGCGATGGCGAGCGGGCTGCCCTGCGCGGCGTTCGACTGCGCTCCGGGCGTACGGGAGATCGTGCGCGACGGCGAGGACGGTCTCCTCGCGCCCGCCGGTGACATCGGCGCGCTCGCCGACCGGCTGCTGAGGCTCACCGGCAACCCCTGGATGCGGGATGCCATGGGGGACCGTGCGCGGACCAACGTCCAGCGGTTCTCCGAGGCGGAGATCATGCACCGCTGGGAAGAGCTCTTCGCGTTCCTGGAGCGCTGACGGCCCCGGCCCGGGGCCGCCGGGGTGGCGTGCGGACCTCCGCCCGCACCCCGGCGGCCCCGGGCCCGCGCCTCAGCCGGTGGTGTACTCCCGTACCGGCACCTGCCGGGGCACCCCCGTCGGTCCCCGGCCGGTCAGCGGGGCGGGCGCCGGCAGCCCCGAGGCGTCGTCCAGGAAGACCCGGCGCACCACCCGCTCCGCCGCGTGCCCGTCGTCGTACGGACAGAAGCGCGCCCGGAAGGCCGCCCTGCGCTGCGCGGAGCGCGGCCCGCGCCAGTGGTCCGTGGCGAAGATCTCGTGCAGCTCCTCCTGGTCGCGGGCCACCGCTCCGGGCGGGAAGGCCGCCGGATCGAAGTACGTCCCGCGCGCGGCCTCGTACGCCTGCGCGTCCTCCAGGTACAGGACGACCGGGCGGTCGAGGTTGACGTAGTCGAACATCAGCGAGGAGTAGTCCGTGATCAGGCCGTCCGAGGCGAGGCAGAGCTCCTCGACGGACGGGTGGGCGCTGACGTCGATGATCCGCGGATGCGCGGTGTGCCCGGCTGCGGCCCGTGACGTGGCGTCCAGGTAGTGGGAGCGGGTCAGGACCACGAAGTGCGGGCCCAGGACGCGGACGAGCTGCTCCAGGTCCAGGGAGTGCCGCTGGGTGCGCCGGTAGTCGCGGTGCGTCGGGGCGTACAGGAGGGCGGTGCTGCCGGCCGGCACGCCCAGGAGCTCGCGCAGTCCGGCGGTCTCCTCGGGGCCGGTGCGGTGGAAGACGTCGTTGCGCGGGCTGCCGTACTCCAGGGTGGTGTAGCCGGAGGGGTAGGTGCGCTCCCAGACCAGGGTCGAGTGCTGATTGGCGGAGAGCGAGAAGTCCCACTTGTCGACGTTGCGCAGCAACTGCTCGAAGTCCATGGAGCCGGCCGCCGCGGGACGGTGCACGAGGTCGGTGCCCATCGTCTTCAGCGGCGTCCCGTGATGGGTCTGGAGCAGGATCTGCCCCCGTCTCTTGACGAGTCTGCGGTCGAAGTTGACGTTGTTCACGAGGAACTTGGAGCGGGCCAGCGCCGTCCAGTAGGCGGCCGTCCCCGGATGCAGCACACGGGTCGCCTCCGGCACCGTGCCGGCGTCCTCGGGGCGGCAGATCCAGTACGTGCGGAGCCCCGGCACCAGGGCCCTGGCCGTGGCCTCCAGCGCGGCGGGGCTGCAGGTGTAGCCGCGGTGCCAGTAGGCCGCGAACACCGCGTCGCCCGGGCGCAGCGGCAGCCGGAGCTGGACGCGGTAGTGCAGCTGGAGCGCCGCACCGCGTGCGGCCCGGTGCACGGTGGCCGCCGCGCGCCCCAGCCGGCCGCGCAGCCGCTGTGCGGCCCACAGGGCGCGGTAGGTGCGGTGGGCCCCGAGCCGGAAGAGGGCGTGCCGCAGCCGGGTGCGGCGGGGCACGGGGGCGCCGGGGGTGCGGTAGCGGCGGCAGTGGGCGCGGGCGAGGCGGAAGAACCGGGCCCGGGTGCCGCGCGGCAGTCGGCCCCGGGAGGTGTAGAGGGTCGAGAAGTGGTCCAGCATGCGCCGGAACATCACCGGTCGCCAGGAGGCGAGTTCGGGACGCGCGTCGATGAAGGCGAAGACGCGGTCGTACTGGTCGAAGACGTCGAAGTGCCGCTGGGTGGTGGTGGAGAGGATGTTGCCCCGGCGCCGCTGGCGGTAGCCGACGCAGACCTTGTCCAGGACGGCGATCGACCCCGCGGCCATCAGCACCGGGTAGGTCCAGGGCGTGTCCTCGTAGTAGCCCGGGGCGAAGCTGAAGCCCTCGGCCTCGACGAACTCGCGGCGGTAGGCCTTGTTCCAGACGACCATCAGGACCTTGAGCAGCTCGGGGCGGTCCGCGAGCCGGAAGGAGGGCGGGCCGGTCTCGGCGAGGTGGTGGGCGAAGACGTTGCGCACGCTCTCGCCCGACCAGTACGTACGGGCGTAGTCGTAGACCAGGACGTCCGGGCCGCCGGTGGCGTCCAGGCGGTCGGCGACGGCCTGGAGGGCCTCCGGCGTGAGGGTGTCGTCGCCGTCGAGGAACAGCAGGTAGTCTCCGGTCGCCCTGGCCATACCGGCGTTCCGGGCGGGGCCGAGGCCGGAGTTGGCGGGCAGGTGGACGACGCTGACCCGGGGGTCGCGGACGGCGTACTCATCGGCGATCGGGCCGCAGGCGTCCGGTGAGCAGTCGTCCACCACGATGATCTCGTAGTCCTTGAACGACTGGTTCAGCACGGAGTCGAGACACGCGTGCAGATACGCCTGGACCCGGTACGCGGGCACGATGACACTGAACCGGGGCACAACACATCCAGGGGTTCGCTCGCGGGCGGGCAGGTGGCCCGCAAACGGCCGATGGAGTGACTTGGTTACGCCGGACGTGGCATTCGGGGGAAACACGAGGTAGGGCGGCCCGATCGAGAGTGAAAGGGCCGCCCTGTGTTGACGAACGTATGTGCTGTGCCGGTCCGCCCTACTTGACGGCGCCCGCCATCACCCCGGAGACGAACTGCCTCTGGAAGGCGAAGAACACCGCCAGCGGGATCACCATCGACAGGAACGCGCCGGGCGCCAGCACGTCGATGTTGTTGCCGAACTGACGGACCTGCTGCTGCAGCGCCACGGTGATCGGCGGGGAGTCCGAATCCGCGAAGATCAGGGCGACGAGCATGTCGTTCCACACCCAGAGGAACTGGAAGATCCCGAGCGAGGCGATCGCGGGACCGCCGAGCGGCATCACCACCCGGGTGAACAGCCGGATCTCGCCCGCACCGTCCAGCCGTGCGGCCTCCAGCAGCTCACGGGGAATCTCCGCGAAGAAGTTCCGCAGCAGGAAGATGGCGAACGGCAGTCCGAACGCCGTGTGGAACATGATCACGCCGAACGTGGTCTCGAAGATCCCGATGGTGCCGAAGAGCTCGGAGACCGGGATCAGCGCGACCTGTACGGGGACCACCAGCAACCCCACCACCAGCAGGAACCACCAGTCGCGGCCGGGGAACTCCATCCACGCGAAGGCGTACCCGGCGAGCGAGCCGATCACGACCACCAGGACGGTGGTCGGGACGGTGATCATCACCGTGCTGAAGAGGGAATCGGTGATGACCGAGTTCTCCAGCAGCCGCTGGTAGTTGTCGAAGGTGAGCTCCGACGGGGCGGTGAAGATCTTCCACCAGCCGGTCGCCGCGATGTCCTCGGCCCCTCGGAGGGAGGACAGCAGCAGGCCGATGGTCGGCATCAGCCAGAACAGGCCCACCAGGACGAGGAAGACCCGCATGGCACCGCCACCGGCCCGTGCGGCGATCCGCGAGGCGAGGGACTGGTAGGCCCCGGCGGTCTTTGCCGGCGTCGTCATCGGCGTCCCTCCTTCCGAATGCGGCGGATGTTGAACAGCATCACCGGGATCACCAGCAGCAGCAGGAGTACGGCGATGGCGCTGCCGACCCCGAGATCCGCGTCCGTGCCGAACGAGGAGCGGTAGAGCTGGAGGGCCAGGACGTTCGCGTCGTCCTGGGAGGAGCCGGGAGCGATGATGAAGACCAGGTCGAAGATCTTCAGGACGTTGATCATCAGCGTGACCAGCACCACCGCGAGCACGGGCGCCAGCATCGGCACCGTGATCCGGCGGAACACCTGCCACTCGTTCGCGCCGTCCACCCGGGCCGCTTCCAGCAGTTCGCGCGGCAGGCCCGCCAGGCCGGCCGCGATCAGCACCATCGCGAAGCCGGCCCACATCCAGACGTAGCTGCCGATGATCCCGGGCGTCACGAGGGAGGGGCCGAGCCAGTCGACCCCGTTGTACGGCTCACGGAAGTTGTCCGCCGGCAGCCGCAGCTGGGCCCCGTCCGCCGAGGCGGGCAGGGTGAACACCCCGTCCGCTCCCGCCGTGGCCGAGGCGACGACCTTGCCGTCCTTGACCGCTTCGACGGTGATGCCCTTGAGCCCGAGCTCCTTCGGGTCGACGACGTTCGGCTTGCCTCCGCCGCCCTTGGTGAAGTCGAGCCAGGCTGTTCCCGTGATCCCCTCACCGGACGCGGCGGGCACCTTCGCCGGCTCCGCGTCGCCCGGCATCTTCGCCGGGACCACACCGACCAGCGGGAGGCCGGCCGGCTCACCGGCCCGCACGGTCTCCTTCGTGACGAAGGAGCCCCCGCCGCCCGCCTTCAGCGGGTGGACGGGCAGCGGATGCGCCTTGGGGAAGCCCGAGGACTGGGCGAACGTGTCGTGCACGCCCACCGCCACGGCGTTGGCGACGCCGCGTTCCGGCGCCTGCTCGTACACCAGCCGGAAGATGATGCCCGCGGCCAGCATCGAGATCGCCATCGGCATGAAGACGATCAGCTTGAACGCCGTACCCCAGCGGATGCGCTCGGTCAGCACCGCGAAGATCAGGCCCAGCGCGGTGGAGACCGTCGGCGCGAACACGACCCAGATCGCGTTGTTCTTGACCGCGGTCCGGATGGTGTCGTCGGTGAACAGCTCCTTGTAGTTGTCCAGGCCCACGAAGCCGGTGCCCGGCTGGTCGAGGAACGAGCGGTAGACGGAGTAGACGATCGGATAGACGACGAGGGCACCCAGCAGCACCAGGGCGGGCAGCAGGAAGACCGCTGCCACGACCCTGCGGGTGCCGGTCACGCTCTTGAGGGTGCGCGTCGCCGTGCTCGGATCAGGACGCTTGTCGGCGGGGGGCGCGGCCTCCGCGCCCCCCGTTCTCACTGTCGTCATCCCGTCAGCTCGTGTACGCCTTGGCCGCGTCGGACTCCAGCTTCGCCTGGGTCCCCGCGATGTCCTTCGGGTTCTTCAGGAAGTCCTGGAGCGTCTTCCACTCACCCTTGCCGGGCGTCCCGCCGAAGGACTGCGGGGCCTGGTCGGACATGTCGAAGCGGACGTCGTCACCGGCCGCGATCAGTGCCTCGGCGATCTTGCGCTGCACGTCGTTGGGGTACGAAGCCGCGTCCAGCGACTTGTTGGGCGAGATGAAGCCGCCCGCCTCGGCCCAGATCTTCGCCGCGTCGGTCGAGGCGAGCCAGGTCAGCAGCGCCTGGGCGCCCTCGCCGTCCTTGAGCGCCACGGCCGCGTCGCCGCCGGTCACCACGGGGGACTCCGCACCCACCGCCGGGAACGGGAAGACCTTGGCGTCCGTGCCGATCTTGGCCTTGGTCTGGGCGATGTTGATGGCGACGAAGTCACCCTCGAACACCATCGCGCCCTTGGGCTGGTCACCGCCGGTGAACGTCTGGGTGACGGACGCGGGGAACTCGGTCTGCAGCGCGCCGTCGGCCCCGCCGGAGATCAGGCTCGGCTTGCCGAAGAGCTCGGCCAGGGTGGTCAGCGCGTCCTTGACGGACGGGTCCGTCCACTTGATCTCGTGCTTGGCCAGCTGGTCGTACTTCTCCGGCCCTGCCTGGGAGAGGTAGATGTTCTCGAACCAGTCGGTGAGCGTCCAGCCGTCCGCGCCGCCGACCGAGACCGGGGTGACACCGGAGGCGGACACGGTCTCCGCGGTGGCGAGGAAGTCCTTCCAGGTCTTCGGCTCGCTCGCGCCCGCGTTCTCGAACGCCTTGGCGTTGTACCAGATCAGCGACTTGTTGGCGGCCTTGAAGTAGACGCCGTACTGGGTGCCGTCGACCGCGCCGAGGTCCTGCCAGACCTTCGCGTAGTTCTGGCCCAGCTGCGCCCGTGCCTCGTCGCCGACGGGCTTGGCCCACTTCTTGGCCACGGCCTGCTGGATCGCTCCCACCTGGGGGATCATCGCGACGTCCGGCGGCTGGCCGCCCGCTATCTTCGTACCGAGGAAGTTGACGATCGGGTCCTGCGCCGGGACGAAGGTGACGGCTGCCCCCGTGCGCTTCTCGAACTCGTCGAGCACCTTGGTGAAGTTGGCCTGTTCGGGGCCGGTCCAGACCGCCGCCACCGACAGCTTCTGGCCGTCCAGCTTCGGCAGGTTCACCGTCGAGGCGCTGTCCGGGCTCTTGCCTCCGGACCCCTTGCCCGCCTTGTCCTTGCCGTCCCCGTCACCGCCGCAACCGGTGAGGGCCAACGCCCCGATCGCCGTGAACACCACTGCGGCTCTACGCATCCGAAGGGTTCTGCGCATCCCTTGCCCCGTCTCTCCTGTGCGCCCATGTGTGCGTACCGGTACCGACGGCAGGGCCGTCCGGCGCCGCTCACGTCTCACATCGTGCGGTTCAACTTGTCGTCCGTGCACACAGTCCTACGCCGGGCCAACAGGCGCCGCAATACCGCTATCAGCCTCACCGTAGAGATCGTGATCGGCCCGTGACGTCAAGTCAGTACCCAGGCGAAAAAAGGGATTTCAGGGATTCGAAAGTGTCAGCGGGGGCAGCCGGTCAGCGTTCACGGAACGGGCGGCCCGCTCCAGGGCGCTGGCCAGCAGGGCCAGGTCGGTGGGGCCGTTGCCCAGCTCACGGACCGGCCGGCGGGTCGGCGGATCGCCCATCCGCTCCCACTCCAGCGGAACGACCGTCGGGCGCAGCGTGGCCGTGCGCGGGATGCGCCCGGTGACCCGGCCACCCTGGAACGGCGTCACCCGGCCGTCCGGATGCCCGAGCCGTCCCCGGCCCGGGGACGCCTCGTCCGGCGACGGGGGCACGACGGGCGGATCGAGCACGATGCGCAGGCGCGCGCCCCGGGCCAGCTCCGTGTCCTCCGTGCGGTCCGGACGGCCGGAGGTGGCGACCAGATGGACGCCGAGCCGCTCGCCGTCCCTGGCCACTGCCTCCAGCACCCGCACGACGGACCCCGCGGACGGGCGGCCGGGGCTGCCGAGGGCAGGGGCGACCAGGGCGTCGAAGTCGTCGGCCAGGACGACGAGCCTGGGCAGGGGGGAGGGGCCGGGATCCGCGGGCCGGGCCGCGGCGGGCCGCAGTCGCAGGGTGCCGCTGGCGGGCGACTCGATGTCGCCGCGCTGCTCGGCGGCGCCCGGGGAGCGCCGGCCCGTGAGCGTCTGCGACTCCTCGTGGCGGGCGTGCCAGGTGGTGAAGTCCAGCCCGCCGAGCAGCTCCGCCCGGCGCTTCAGCTCACCACCCAGCGCCTGGGCGAACTCCCGCATCCGTACGGGGTCGGAGGCCACCAGACGGCTGAAGACGTGCGGCAGCTCCGTGCACGGCCCCAGCCCTTCGCCGCCCGACCCGTCGATGAGCAGGATGCCGAGCCGGTCGGGCCGGGCGGCGGAGGCCAGGGACGCGGCGACGGCGCGCAGCAGCTCCGTACGGCCGCTTCCCGCCGGGCCCTCGATGAGCAGGTGCGGGCCCTCGTCGGCCAGGTCGACCGCGAGCGGGCCCCGGGGCCCGGCGCCGAGCACGATCACGGGCCGGCCCGCGTATCCGGAGGAGGCGGGTGCGGGGGCCGGGGACTCGCCGTCGCGACGCTGCGCACCGATCCTGGTGGCGCCGCCTGCCTGGGGGTAGGCGGAGCGCCCTGAGCCGGAGCTGGTCACCCCGGCGGTCCGGTACGGGGTGCGCTCGGATTCGGGGGACTCGCGCTGCGCGCCCACCCGGGGGCCGGTGCTCAGCGTGCGGCCCGAGCTCGTCGTGTCCAGGTCCGCGCCGCCGGCCGGGGCGGTCGTGCGCACCGTGGCGCCCGGCTGGTCCTCCGCCGTGGAGGCCCAGCGGGCCATCAGGGAGGCGGGGGTGGCCCTGGCGAGGCCCAGTTCGTCCAGCAAGCGGGCCGAAGGGGGCAGGGCCGCCGCCATGGGCCGGCCGGGCAGGGTGGCCGAGCCCTCGTCACGCAGCGGGGCGAGCGCGCGTCCGAAACGCTCGGCCCAGGCCGCCGACACGGCGTCCACCGCGGCGACCGTGCCATGGCCCGCGGCCTGGCCGCCCGCCGTGCGCAGCAGCCGCAGGGCGGTCGCCACGTCTCCGCTCAGCATGGCGACCGCACCGCACTCACGGAAGGCGATCGAGGCACGGCACGCGGTGTCGTACGTCGCGGTGACCGGGGACGTCGGGGAGGCCGCCGGGGTCTCGGCCAGGCAGATCAGGTGGATGCCGGCCGCCGCTCCGGCACCGGCCAGCGCGGCGGTGGTCTCGCGCAGCGCCGCCGAGCCGGGGTCGCCGTCCACGATGACCACCGTGTGCGGCCCGGTGTGGTGGCGGGCGGCCTCGGCCACGGAGGCCCGGTCGGCGCTGGCCCAGCCGGGCCCCAGCGGACCGTCCTCCATGCGGCGCACCAGCTCCCCGGCGCGGGCGCCCGCCTGCTCGCGGTCGTACGCCAGGAGGAGACGGCAGTCCTGGCCGTGCATGGGGCGCAGATGGGGCAGCCAGCCGAGCCAGGACCACTCGCGGCGGCGCTCCTCGGCGCTGCGGGCCCGGTCCGCGCTGATCAGCACGATCTCCAGGTCGAAGGGGGAGTGCAGGGCCGCGAGCTGCGCGACCGTCGAGCGGGCGAGCCCGGACAGCCGGGCCCGGGGGCCGGCCAGGCCGAGCGAGCCGGCCTCCCGCAGTCCCACGGTCACCGGTACGGCGGGCAGGTCGGCCCGTTCGGTCGTGCCGAGGCGTACGACCAGGGCCTCGGGGTGCGCGGGGTCGCGCTCCCACAGCCGGAGGCCCGGTCCGAGCGCCGTGAGCAGCACGGTGGCGGGGTCGGGCCAGGTGCCGGCCGGGGCGGAGGGGGTGCGGAAGGGCGCGGCGGCGTAGGGGGCGGGGCCGGAGGAGGGGCCGCCGGCCGGGCGCTCCCCGGCGGGCGCCCCTTGCGCGGGCTCGCCCTTGCCGCCGGTCAGGCGCCGCGCCCAGGCGCCTATGCCGCGCCGGGGCGCCTCGCCGGGCGTGAGGTGCGCGCCGCGGCCGTGGGTGACCGGCGGCAGGAGCTCGTCCCCGTGGGCGTCGTGACCGGCCGGGCCGTCGTCGTGGGCGGCGTCGAGGCCGTGGGGCGCGGGGCTGTAGGCGTGGCCGTGCCCCTCTCCTGCGGACCTGTCCGCAGCCGCGCCCTCCGGAGCCTGGGCGCTCCCGGCTTCCGGGCGGGCCACCCGCAGATGGCCCTCGCCGTCGGGCGTCGTCGTGAGGGTGGGCGTGCGGCTGCCGGGCGCGAGCCGGAGCGTGGACTCGCCGAGCCGCAGCAGGGCGCCCGGCACGAGCCGGACCGGGCGGTCGCGGACCTCCGTGCCGTCGAGCGAGGTGCCGTTGGTGGAGCCCAGGTCGGCGACGGAGACCCGGCCGTCCTCCGAGACCGTGACCGCGCAGTGCAGACGGGAGACGTCGGGGTCGTCGAGGGGGACGTCGGCCTCGGCCGAGCGGCCGATCCGGATCTGTCCGCCGTGCAGCAGGTGGACCCCGCCGGCGTCCGGTCCCGCGACCACGTGCAGCTGGGCCGGGACCGTGTCGTCGGCCGCCTCGTCCTCACCGGGCACCTGGAGCGACAGCACCGCCCCGTCCACCAGCGGCGGCTCTCCGAGGGAGCAGCGCTGCGGGTCGAGGCGCTCCCGGCCCGCGTACAGCACGGTGGCGCCGCCGCCCAGGGAGCCCTCGGGGCCGGCCACCGCCGTGGCCAGGCCGGAGGCGACGGCCGCGAGAGCGGTCCCCGCGGGGGCGGTGACGAGCACGTCGCAGGCGCGCGCCGGGGTCTGGCCGCTGCGCGGCGCGAGGACGGTCAGCCGGATCTGCATCGCCGTCAGCGGTCCCTTCTGCGCGGGGCGCCCGGCAGGGGAAATGCCCTGTGATTCCCCCCACCCGGCACGGACGCGTCGTCCGGTACAGGTCGTCACGGAGCGTGAGGCTCCCGACCTCACAGTTCCGTGCTGGAGGCATCCTCGCACCTGCCACTGACAACACGCCCGGGGGTGGCCGCTTAGTGATCATGAATGGCCGAGTGTGGGCGTAAAAGTGCCTGCTTGGTCTCGTCGGGAAGGTCCTGCACACTCGTTCGGCAACCAACTCTCCCGTGTGTGCGTCTTCCCGGTTCCCCCATGGACACGGTGGCAACACGACCTGAGGACGACCGGCCGGTGCCCCGTACGGCGGCACTAGAGTGGGCCGGGACATCCTCGGTGGGCCCGGGGGACCGCGAAGCACAACGATCAGCAGGGAGCGCGTGACGTGCGGCCAGTCGGCAGCAAGTACCTGCTCGAGGAGCCGCTCGGACGCGGCGCCACGGGCACCGTCTGGCGAGCCCGCCAGCGGGAGACCGCGGGCGCCGAGGCGGCCGTCGCCGGGCAGCCCGGCGAGACCGTCGCGATCAAGGTGCTGAAGGAGGAGCTCGCCAACGACGCGGACGTCGTGATGCGGTTCCTGCGTGAGCGCTCCGTGCTCCTGCGGCTCACCCACGCGAACATCGTGCGTACCAGGGACCTCGTCGTCGAGGGTGATCTGCTCGCCCTGGTGATGGACCTGATCGACGGCCCCGACCTGCACCGCTACCTGCGCGAGAACGGTCCGTTCACCCCGGTCGCAGCCGCCCTGCTCACCGCCCAGATCGCGGACGCGCTCGCCGCCAGCCATGCCGACGGCGTCGTGCACCGCGACCTGAAGCCCGCCAACGTGCTGCTCGACGAGCGCAACGGCGAGATGCGCCCGATGCTCACCGACTTCGGCATCGCGCGCCTCGCGGACTCGCCCGGACTGACCCGGACCCACGAGTTCGTCGGCACGCCCGCCTATGTGGCGCCCGAGTCGGCCGAGGGCCGTCCGCAGACCTCCGCCGTGGACGTCTATGGCGCGGGCATCCTGCTGTACGAGCTGGTCACGGGCCGTCCGCCGTTCGCCGGCGGCACCGCGCTCGAGGTCCTGCACCGGCACCTCAGCGAGGAGCCGCGCCGCCCCAGCACCGTCCCCGAACCGCTCTGGACGGTCATAGAGCGCTGCCTGCGCAAGGACCCGGACCAGCGGCCCAGCGCCGTGAACCTCGCCCGCGCTCTGCGGACCGTCGGCGCGGGCATCGGCGTGCACGCCAACTCCGCGCAGATCGCCGCTGCCGAGGGCGTGGGCGCCCTGCTCGCCCCCGATCCGGCTCCCGCCGCGGTCCCCGAGACCCCGGGCGCCGCCGACGCGACCCAGGTGCTGCCGAGCAACGCGGGCTCGTACGACCCGGCGGCCCCCACCAGCGTGATGCGGCAGACCCCGGGCGGGGGCGGCCACGCCGACCCGACCGCCGTGATGCCGCCCGTGCCGCCGCGCCCCGACGGGCCCCCGCAGCCCGACGAGCCGCACCCCTGGCAGTCCCAGCTCCGCGCGGCCCGCGACCGCAACGAGCAGACACAGGTCCAGTACCTCGACCCGAGCCAGGACCCGCTGCGCCGCCGCCCCCAGCGCCAGCAGGCACCGCAGCAGGCGCCGCAGCAGCACCGGCAGCCCCAGCAGCCTCAGCACCAGCAGTACCCGCCGCAGCAGCAGCCCCAGCGCTACCAGCCGCAGCAGCAGGCCCAGCCCCAGCGCCGGCAGCCCCAGCAGCCGCAGCGCCAGCAGTACGCGCCCCCGCAGCCGCCGCCGCCCCAGCAGCCCGCGCCGCGCCAGCCCCGGCAGCGCAGCGCCAACCCGATGCGCATCCCGGGACTCGGCTGCCTCAAGGGGTGCCTGTTCTCCGTGGTCCTGCTGATCGTGGCGGGCTGGCTCATCTGGGAACTGACGCCGCTGCAGGACTGGGTCGCCCAGGGCAAGGGTTACTGGGAGGCCATCGGGGACGGCGTCTCCGAGGTCACCGGCTGGTTCGAGGACCTCGGTGGAAGCAGCTCGGGCGGCACTACCGGCCAGTAACGCCGCCGAGTCTGTGTCTTTGTCGACTTCTGCGGGTGCAATTCGCCCGCAGAAGTGAAGGTTGGCGCCATCCAGGGCACGCGACACCCCGTTCGCCGCGTAACTTTGTCGACCGGGGGTCAACGCCAGCCGCTGAGGGAGCAGTCTTGGCACGGAATATCGGCAGCCGGTACACCGCCCACCAGATCCTGGGGCGCGGCAGCGCCGGCACGGTGTGGCTCGGCGAGGGGCCCGAGGGCCCCGTCGCCATCAAGCTGCTCCGCGAGGACCTCGCGTCCGACCAGGAGCTCGTGGGCCGCTTCGTGCAGGAACGCACGGCGCTGCTCGGGCTCGACCATCCGCACGTCGTCGCCGTACGCGACCTCGTGGTGGACGGCACCGACCTGGCGCTGGTGATGGATCTCGTGCGCGGCACCGATCTGCGCACCCGTCTCGACCGCGAGCGCCGTCTCGCGCCCGAGGCCGCCGCCGCGATCATCGCCGACGTCGCGGACGGCCTCGCCGCCGCGCACCGCGCCGGGGTGGTCCACCGCGACGTCAAGCCGGAGAACATCCTGCTCGACATGGAGGGCCCTCTCGGTCCCGGCGGATCGCACCCCGCGCTGCTCACCGACTTCGGGGTCGCCAAGCTGATCGACACCCCGCGCCGCACCAAGGCCACGAAGATCATCGGCACGCCGGACTACCTGGCCCCGGAGATCGTCGAGGGCCTCCCCCCGCGCGCCGCCGTCGACATCTACGCCCTCGCCACCGTGCTCTACGAGCTGCTCGCCGGGTTCACCCCCTTCGGCGGCGGTCACCCCGGCGCCGTCCTGCGCCGCCATGTGACCGAGACCGTCGTCCCGCTGCCCGGAATCCCGGAGGAGCTCTGGCAGCTCCTCGTGCAGTGCCTCGCCAAGGCCCCGGCGTCCCGGCTGCGCGCCTCCGAGCTGGCCACCAGGCTGCGTGAGCTCCTGCCGTTGCTGGCCGGGATACCCCCGCTCGACGTCGACGAGCCGGAGAGCGAGGCCGAACCGCAGTCGTACGACGAGCAGCAGTACACCCCGGCCCCCGAGGAGCCCCGCCGCCGGGGCGCCGTCCCGCTGGTGCCGGGCTCCTCGCCGGACTCCAACCGGGACACCCACACGAGCATGCGCGTCCCCGCCCCGGACGAGCTGGCCGGCGGTCCGCTGGGCACCGCCCGGGCCCCGCGCGCCCCCGGCCGTCCCCGGCCCGGCTCGGCCCGCAACAAGGCGGCCGCCGTACGCAAGCGCCGCATCACCCTCGGTGCCGCCGCGATCGCCCTGTGTGCGGCGATAGGGGTGGGCGGCTGGTTCGCCACGAGCGGCGACGACGCGGACGGAGCGCCCGAGGACACGCGGAATTCGGCCCCCACGACCCCCTGAGCACGGCCCTGGGGCCGCCCCGGCCCGGGGGAGGGACAGGTTCACTCGTCCAGCCGTTACGCTGGACCCGTGGCAGTCGTCGATATTTCCGAAGAGCTGAAGTCCCTCTCCTCCACCATGGGGTCGATCGAGGCCGTCCTGGACCTGGACGCGCTGAGGGCCGACATCGCCGCGCTCGAGGAGCAGGCGGCGGCGCCGTCCCTCTGGGACGACCCGGACGCGGCGCAGAAGATCACGAGCAAGCTTTCGCACCTCCAGGCCGAGGTCCGCAAGGCCGAAGCGCTCCGGGGCCGTATCGACGACCTCGGAATCCTCTTCGAGCTCGCCGAGGACGAGGGCGACGCCGACGCTCTCGGTGAGGCGGAGGCCGAGCTGGAGTCGGTCCGCAAGGCGCTGGACGAGATGGAGGTCCGCACCCTCCTCTCCGGCGAGTACGACGCGCGGGAGGCCCTGGTCACCATCCGGGCCGAGGCGGGCGGCGTCGACGCCGCCGACTTCGCCGAGAAGCTCCAGCGCATGTACCTCCGCTGGGCCGAGCGGCACAACTACAAGACCGAGGTCTACGAGACGGCGTACGCCGAAGAGGCCGGCATCAAGTCGACCACCTTCGCCGTAGAGGTGCCGTACGCCTACGGCACGCTCTCCGTCGAGCAGGGCACCCACCGGCTCGTCCGCATCTCACCCTTCGACAACCAGGGCCGCCGCCAGACGTCCTTCGCGGGCGTCGAGGTGCTGCCCGTGGTCGAGCAGACCGACCACGTCGAGATCGACGAGTCCGAGCTGCGCGTGGACGTGTACCGCTCCTCGGGCCCCGGCGGCCAGGGCGTCAACACCACGGACTCCGCGGTGCGCCTGACCCACCTGCCGACCGGCATCGTCGTCTCCTGCCAGAACGAGCGCTCGCAGATCCAGAACAAGGCGTCCGCGATGAACGTCCTCCAGGCGAAGCTCCTCGAGCGCCGCCGTCAGGAGGAGCAGGCCAAGATGAACGCCCTCAAGGGCGACGGCGGCAACTCCTGGGGCAACCAGATGCGTTCGTACGTCCTGCACCCGTACCAGATGGTCAAGGACCTGCGTACGGAGTTCGAGATGGGCAACCCGGAAGCGGTGTTCAACGGCGAGATCGACGGCTTCGTCGAGGCCGGTATCCGCTGGCGCAAGCAGAGCGAGAAGTAGGCGCAGCCCTATGGCTGCCGGGCCCGGACAGGCTTCCTGTCCGGGCCCGCACACGTTTTCACCCCGCCGCGCAGGCACGGCAGTTGAGGGGAAGATGTGCTGACTGAGTCACAGTCGTGATTCCGAATAGCCGTCAAGAGCCCCCATTCCGGCCGTATGCCCCCCAAACGGCCTTGACGTAGTCCTTAACTCTGGACAGGGTGCTAGAGCAGCACGCGTATGTCTGGGACAGGTGTGATCGGGGGCGGGCGGGATGACCACGGTACGGCGTGGCCCTGCGAGTACGAGCAACCCCGCAGGGCCGAGGACCGCATATGGCTGCTCCATCGACGAGATCAGCTACTGGGGGTAGCAACAGATGACGAAGAAGACGCGAATCCGCGTCGCGCGCATAGCCGCCTGCGCGGTTATTGCCGCAGGTGCCTCGCTCACCGCGGCGGGCGCGGCTCAGGCGTCGGTGATCGGCGACATTTTCGGTGTCGTCGACGAGGTGACCGACCCGACCAACCCGGGCGGCGGGGAGGACCCGACCAACCCCGGCGGCGAGGACCCCACCAACCCGGGCGGCGAGGACCCCACCAACCCGGGCGGGGAGGACCCGACCAACCCGGGTGGGGAGGACCCCACCGACCCCGAGACTCCGGAGACGCCGGAAACTCCCGAGACGCCGGAGACCCCGGAGACGCCGGAAACTCCGGAGACGCCTGAGACGCCGGAAACTCCTGAGACCCCGGAGACGCCGGAGACCCCGGAGACGCCTGAGACCCCGGGTGAGACACCTGGCAGCGGTGCGACCGGTGGAAACACCGGTGGTTCGGACGGCGACGCCGGCACCTGCACCGTCGACCTCGACGGTGCGGCCTGCGCCGACAACACCGACACCGACAGTGCCGGCAACCAGCCGGTCGAGCAGGGCAAGGGCAAGGACGAGCTCGCCGAGACCGGTGCGGCCGAGACCACGTTCCTGCTGGTCGGCGCCGCGACGATGATCGCCGGTGGCATCGGCTTCCGCATCCTGCCGCGTCTGGCCGGCGGCAGCCGCACGGCCGCCTGACGCCCGTAGGCGCACGATGAGGGGCCCGGGAGCGCCGTAACGGCCTCCCGGGCCCCTTCGCGTACCGGAACCGCTCCTGCGGGCGTACGCGCATGCCTCGGGCCCCGCCGGGTGGCGGGGGGCGGTCCTTCGCTCAGACGGCCTGGTGCGCCAGCAGGGCCAGCGCGGCCACCAGGATCACCATGAGCGCGACCAGCATCGCCGGATTCAGCCCGGCGAAGAATCCCTGCTCCTGCATCCGCTCGCGGCTCGCACGGCAGACGCGGCAGCGGCCCTCGCTCACGGGCGCCGCGCAGTTCGCGCACACCAGTCTGTCGTAGGTCATGCGCAGTCCTCCTCCCGCGCGGCGGAGCCGCATACACGTTCTCTCCGCACAACGCTCAGGGAAACGCAACCGTTCCCCCTACCACTGTGCCAGCTCGCGGGGATTTCGGCGCGGCCCGCCGGACAAGGTCCGGCACGCCCCGTTTCGTTCCCCGCCACGTTCCCTCACAAATCCCTCATTGCCGGACGCCGACTGCACGCGTCAGCTCGCTTCGCGTATGGTCACGCTCACCTACCCCCGGCCGACCGTGGTGCATCCGTGATCCGATTCGATAACGTCTCCAAGACCTACCCGAAGCAGAGCCGTCCAGCTCTCCGGGACGTCTCACTCGACATCGAGAAGGGCGAGTTCGTCTTCCTGGTCGGCTCGTCCGGCTCCGGCAAGTCCACCTTCATGCGGCTCATCCTCCGTGAGGAGCGCGCCAGCCAGGGCACGGTCCACGTGCTCGGCAAGGACCTCGCGAGGCTGTCCAACTGGAAGGTGCCGCAGATGCGCCGCCAGCTGGGCACGGTCTTCCAGGACTTCCGCCTTCTGCCCAACAAGACCGTCGCCGAGAACGTGGCCTTCGCGCAGGAGGTCATCGGCAAGCCGCGCGGCGAGATCCGCAAGGCCGTGCCGCAGGTGCTCGACCTCGTCGGTCTCGGGGGCAAGGAGGACCGGATGCCCGGCGAGCTCTCCGGCGGTGAGCAGCAACGCGTCGCCATCGCGCGGGCGTTCGTCAACCGTCCCATGCTGCTGATCGCGGACGAGCCCACGGGCAACCTCGACCCGCAGACCTCCGTGGGCATCATGAAGCTGCTGGACCGGATCAACCGGACCGGCACCACCGTGATCATGGCGACCCACGACCAGAACATCGTCGACCAGATGCGCAAGCGCGTCATCGAGCTCGAGCAGGGCCGTCTCGTACGCGACCAGGCGCGTGGCGTCTACGGCTACCAGCACTGAGTCTCGAGTACTGAAAGGACGCCATGCGCGCCCAGTTCGTCCTGTCGGAGATCGGCGTCGGTCTTCGTCGTAACCTCACGATGACCTTCGCGGTCGTGGTCTCCGTCGCCCTCTCGCTCGCCCTGTTCGGCGGTGCGCTGCTGCTGCGCGAGCAGGTCGGCACGATGAAGACCTACTGGTACGACAAGGTCAACGTCTCGATCTACCTCTGCAACAAGAACGACGCCAAGGACGTGCCCAAGTGCGCCAAGGGCGCGGTCACGGCCGAGCAGAAGAAGGAGATCAAGGCCGACCTCGAGAAGATGGACGCCGTCGAGAAGCCGGTCCTCTTCGAGACGGTCGACGAGGCGTACAAGCACTACCAGGAGGAGTTCGGCGACTCCCCGATGGCCGGGAGCATCACGCCGGACCAGATGCAGGAGTCGTTCCGGGTCAAGCTGAAGGACCCGGAGAAGTACAAGGTGGTCGCGACGGCCTTCGCGGGCCGTGACGGGGTGCAGTCCGTCCAGGACCAGCGCAGCATCCTGGACAACCTCTTCGAGCTGATGAACGGCATGAACGTGGCCGCGATCTTCCTGATGGCCCTGATGCTGATCATCGCGCTGATGCTCATCGTGAACACCGTCCGCGTCTCGGCGTTCAGCCGGAGACGGGAGACCGGCATCATGCGGCTGGTCGGGGCCTCGGGCTTCTACATCCAGATGCCGTTCATCATGGAGGCGGCCTTCGCGGGCCTGATCGGCGGACTGCTCGCCTGCGTGATCCTGCTGGCCGGCCGGTACTTCCTGATCGACGGCGGTCTCGCGCTCCAGGACAAGCTGAATCTGATCGACTTCATCGGCTGGGAGGCGGTGCTCACGAAGCTGCCGCTGGTCATCGCGATCGGCTTGCTGATGCCCGCCGTTGCCGCTCTCTTCGCGTTGCGCAAGTACCTCAAGGTGTGACGAGCGCCCCGTCCCGCGTGCGGCCGACGAGCCGTGCGCGGACGGGGCGTTGTCCTACACTCGGCCACATGCCGGGCCTTACGCACCATTTGAAACCCCGCGGTCTCCACCGCGGGGCGGCCCTGACGTTGGTGTTCGCGAGCGTGCTGGCCACTGCCGCGGCGACCGGGTCCCTGCCCCGGGAGGACGACGCGGGCACGGAGATAAAGACCCGTTCGGTGTCCTCCACGGTCGGCTCCGTGGACCGCGAGGAGATCGCGGACGCGGTCGCCGACGCGGAGGCCGACGGCAAGTCGGGCAAGGACGCCGCCGAGGAGGTCGTCAGCCGCAGCGGGGACCGCTGGGGCGCGGTCTACGACGAGCGGGAGTACGAGGACTTCGAGCAGGCCCTCGACGGCTCGTACACCGGGGTCGGGATCTCCGCCAGGCGCTCGGCCCGTGGCGCGGTCACCGTGACCGGGGTCCAGCCGGGCGGCCCGGCGGACGCGGCCGGAGTGCGCAAGGGAGACCTGCTGCGCACCGTCGACGGGCGGCCCGTGGGGAAGCGCCCCGTCGCCGAGGTCGTCGCCCTGCTGCGCGGGGACCGGACGGAGGCGGCCGAGGGCACCACCGTGGTCCTCGGGCTGAGCCGCGGCGGGCACTCCTGGACCTCGACGCTCCACCGGGCCCGTCTCACCACGCAGCCGGTCAGTGTCCGGCAGCTGGGGGAGGACCCGGCGTCCGCCGTGCTGATCAAGGTCGCGGCCTTCACCAAGGGCGCCGGCACCGCGGTCCGCGAGGCCGTGGACGAGGCTCCCGGGGACGCCGGGATTCTGCTGGACCTCCGGGCCAACTCCGGCGGTCTGGTCACCGAGGCCGTCACCGCGTCCTCGGCCTTCCTCGACGGCGGGCTCGTCGCCACCTACGACGTGCACGGCGAGCAGCGCGCCCTGTACGCGGAGCCGGGCGGGGACACCGAGCGGCCCGTGGTCGTCCTGGTCGACGGCGGCACGATGAGCGCGGCGGAGCTGCTGACCGGGGCGCTCCAGGACCGGGGCAGGGCCGTGACCGTCGGGTCGCGCACCTTCGGCAAGGGCTCGGTGCAGATGCCCAGCAAGCTTCCGGGCGGATCCGTGGCCGAGCTGACGGTCGGGCACTACCGCACGCCGGCGGGCCGCACCGTCGAGGGCAGCGGCATCACGCCGGACGTCGGGGCGGGTCCGGAGGCCCAGCAGCGGGCCGAGACGGTATTGAGTGGCCTCGGGGGTGGGTCGTAGTGCGAAAATGACCGCACTATGGCCAAGGAAAAAGACACCGGGCGCAAGATGATCGCCCAGAACAAGAAGGCCCGGCACGACTACCACGTCCTCGACACCTACGAGTGCGGGCTCGTGCTCATGGGTACGGAGGTCAAGTCGCTGCGGATGGGCCGGGCGTCGCTCGTCGACGGCTTCGTCCAGATCGACAACGGCGAGGCGTGGCTGCACAACATCCACGTCCCCGAGTACGTGCAGGGCACCTGGACCAACCACGCGGCCAAGCGGAAGCGCAAGCTGCTGCTTCACCGGGCCGAGATCGACAAGCTGGAGTCCAAGTCGCAGGAGACGGGCCACACGATCGTGCCCCTCGCCCTGTACTTCAAGGACGGCCGGGTCAAGGTCGAGATCGCGCTCGCGAAGGGCAAGAAGGAGTTCGACAAGCGCCAGACACTGCGCGAGAAGCAGGACACGCGGGAGACGAACCGCGCCATCGCGGCGGCCCGGCGGCGCCAGCGCAACGCCTAGGCGCCACCCGGTCCGGCCCCGCGCCCCGGTGCCGCCGGAATACAGTGGCATCCGTGCGCGTTGGTCACGTACGATGGGCCGTGCACCTCAGCGAAGGTGCGCGATTTGAAAAATCAACATGGGGATGATCGGTTTCGACAGCGGATGTCGAGGCAGGGGAAGCGAGTCGAGGAAGCGGCAATGATCTCGTAAACCATATGTCGCAAACAATAATCGCCACTTCTAAGCGCGATTCCTCCGCCTTCGCCCTCGCTGCCTAACAGCAGCTGAGCGAAGACTCTGCGGAGTGTCAGCCCGGGTTTGATCCCGACCCGGATCCTGGCATCAACTAGGGATCTAAACTTCTAAGCCCGGTCACGGGGCCTAGAAGGAAATCAAACAGTGACTGGGCCTGTCGGAGGCTTGTTCGCGTGACCTCCGGGGCCGAGAAAAGCGTAGCGAACTGCACTCGGAGAAGCCCTGGTTCTGCACCGTTGGACGCGGGTTCGATTCCCGCCATCTCCACAATTCCCATGTGAACGAGGACCCCGTTGCCGCCGGCAGCGGGGTCCTCGTTTTTGTATGTCAGGGGTCAGAGCGCCTTTCGGGTTCCGGCCGCCGCGACGGTCAGTGCCAGGGCCGCCGCGCACATCGGCGCCGCGTATCCCGTCGCCGTCCCGGCGTTCTCCACCGTCCAGCCGCCCACCGCGGATCCTGCGGCTATGCCGCCCAGCAGTGCGGTGACGGCGAGCGTCATGCCTTCGTTGATCTGTGCCTGCGGGGTGAGGCGCTGGACCAGCGTCATGCCGGTCACCATGGTGGGCGCGGTGGCCGCTCCCGCGAGCAGCAGACAGCCGGCCAGGGCGAGCACGGACCCGGTCGTGGCCGCCGCGAGCAGAGGCAGGGACATCAGGGCGGTCATGCCGGCCAGGCAGAGCAGCAGCCTGCGCCGGATGTCGGTGGCGGGGCGCAGCGCCCCGTACAGCAGCCCCGCCACGCAGGAACCGCCCGCCTGGAGTGCGAGGATCGCGCCTCCGGCGTGGGCGATGGAGACGACCTCCAGGGCGCCGAAGACGGCTCCCGTCGCGAGGAAGACCGCGAGCAGGGCGGGGATGCCGGGAGTGCGCAGGGGAGAGGCCGCGCGGGTGCGCGGGGCCACGGGGGGTTCCGTCGCACGCTGGGCGGCGAAGATCAGGACGCCGGTCATCAGCAGGACGGCCCCCGTCAGGGTGCCGGCTTCGGGGAAGAGCGCCCCGCACAGGGTCGCGGCGAGCACCGGGCCCAGCATGAAGCACAGCTCGTCGGCGGCCTGTTCGAAGGAGTTGGCGGTGTGCAGGGCCGCGGCGTCGCCCCGGAGCAGGTGGGACCAGCGGGCCCGTGACATGCCCCCGGTGTTGGGGGTGGTGGCGGTGGCGGCGTACGCGGCGAAGAGCGTCCAGACGGGTGCGTCGTGGTGCACGCAGAGGACGAGGGCGAGCGAGCCGAGCACGGCGACGGCGGTGGCGGGCACGGCGATCCGGGCCTGGCCGTGGCGGTCGACGAGGCGGGCGGTCCAGGGGGCGACCACGGCGGTCGCGGCCAGTCCGGTCGCGGTGACGGCCCCGGCCAGTGCGTACGAGCCGTGGGCCTCGGCGATCATGATGACGGCGCTGACGCTGAACATCCCCATGGGCAGCCGGGCGAGGAGATTGCCCGCGGTGAACGCGCGTGCGCCGGGGGTGGCGAGCAGCCGGAGGTACGGGTTGCGCGGAGCGGCGGGGTCCTCGGCGGTCAGAGGCGGGAGGTCCGCCGTGGCCGTGGGCGCGGCGGGGAGCGGGGCGGTTGCCGGGGCTGCGGGGTGCGGGGCCGGAGCGGTCTTGTGCGGGGCCGGGGCGGCAGCGGGTTCGTGAAGCACGCGTCAACCCTCGGGGGCGTGCGCCCGTACCGTCCAACACCTGCTCCGGGCGCATTCACGCACCCCCGTTGTAAATTGTCCCGGTGCCCCCACCTCACACCGACCCCCGGCTCCTGCGCGCCTTCGTCACCGTGGCCGAGGAGCTGCACTTCACCCGTGCGGCCGCCCGGCTCTACGTCGCGCAGCAGGCGCTGAGCCGGGACATCCGCAGGCTGGAGCGCGAACTGGGCCGTGAGCTCTTCGTACGTACCACCCGGCAGGTGTCGCTCACCCCGGACGGGGAGAAGCTCCTCCCGCACGCCCGGCGGGTGCTCGACGCGCACGCCGGTCTGGCCGCCGCGTTCACGGACCCGGCGGACCGCCCTCTGCTCGTCGATCTGAACACGGACGGGATGACAGCGGCGCGTGTGCTGGCGCGCGCACGGGAGCTCGCGCCGGAGTGCGAGCTGATGGCGCGCTTCGAGAGCGGACTGACCTGGGCGGCTGGTGAGGTGCTCGCGGGGCGGCTCGACGTCACCTTCGGGCGGGCCGCGGGGCTCGATCCCGCTGTGCTGGCCCGGCTCTCCGTACAGCCGGTGCGGTACGAGCCGATGGCGGTCCTCCTGCCGAGCGGGCACCCCCTGGCGGAGCGCGAGGCGGTCGCCATGGGCGACCTGGCCGGCGAGACCGTCTACGCGGGGGCAGGTAACACGCGCACCCTGGAGTGGACGCATCTGGCCACCCTGCTGTTCGACGAGTGGGGCATCGTGCTGGCACCGCCCGCCCCGCTCGCCGTGGGAGTGGCCGAATTTCAACGTGTCATGGCAAAGACGGGGCACCCCGTGCTGGCCGTCGTCGGCTTCCCGCCGCTGCCCGGGACGGTGCTGCGTCCGCTGGTACGACCGGTTCCGCTTTCCCCGCTCCTGATGGTATGGCGCAAGGGGCTGGACCACCCGGGGCTGTCCGCTCTGCGTGCCGCGAGCGCCGAACTCGCTGGGACAGAGGGATGGATGGTGAGGCCAACGGAATCGTGGCTGCCCGAAACCGATACGTCACTGATGCGTCACCGATGATGAACATCAGGCGATACGGGGCCTTGCGAGCCCCCTCCGTGCGCTACATTCAGGCTTTCGGGTGCACGAGGAGAAGTGTCGCCCGGACAGGGTGGGGGCCCGGTCCGTTGGCAGGAATCACGTCATTTTTTCGCGCACCTGTTTCATTGAGTGGGGGATGTGCGAACACCTGTGGACAATTGGCGCGAAGGTACCCGTACCGGGCACACGCATGAACCGAACGACGTCACCGTGCAGCTGGACGGGCTCGGGCGTCAGCTCTCCGAACTGCCGGTCGAACCGAACCTTCCCGATCTCTCCGACGGGCCGGTCTTCGTCGACGAGAGCGGCCGGCGGAGCAAGACGTACCGGCGGCTGGGCTGGGTGCTCGCCACGATCTGCGCCGTGTACGCGGTGACCCTCGTGGTCGCCCTGCTCGGCGGCAACTCCACCGCTCCCTGGCTCCCCCTCTCCGGGCAGGAGAAGCAATCGGAGGACATCGAGGTACGGCCCGCTCCGAGCGGCGAGGTCGTCTCCCAGAGCCCCGAAGCCACGCCGACCGCCTCCACCTCGGCATCCGGCGCCGCCGCGACCCCGTCGTCGGGCGCCTCCGCCTCCGCTTCCGCCGCGCCCGGCGCGAGCGCCGCATCGGCCTCGGCGTCCGCCCAGGCCCCCCGGGACACCGACTCGTCGGCGCCCGCCCCGGGCGGCTCGGTCTCCTCGCCACCCGCCGCAGGCCCGTCGCCGTCGGCCGGCGTCGACCAGCCCGCCGAGGAGAGCCCTCCGGCCTCCCCGGAACCCTCGGAATCCACGGTGCAACCACAAGAAGGCACTCAGTAAATGACCACCCCCGTCACACGGGGCAGGCACCACCGGAAGAAGAAGCGGACCGTACGGCGCAGGCTGCCCATGCGCTATCTGCTTCCGTCGCTCCTTCTCGTCGCCCTGCTCGCCATGCTCATGCTGCGCGGATACGTCCACAGCGAGATCCTCGCCGACCACCGCGTCCAGGCCCCCGCCCCCACCACCCAGGTGCCGGACGACGTGCTGGAGGGTGGTCCGGTCATAGACGCCCGTAAGAGGGGCGAGGCCGCCAAGACGCTCCGGATACCCGACCACAAGATCGTCCTGACCTTCGACGACGGCCCCGACCCGGTCTGGACCCCCCGGGTCCTGGACGAGCTCAAGAAGCACCACGCGCACGGCGTCTTCTTCGTCACCGGCACCATGGCCTCGCGCTACCCGGAGCTCGTGCGGCGCATGGTCGACGAGGGCCACGAGATCGGGCTGCACACCTTCAACCACCCCGACCTCTCCTTCCAGTCCACCAGCCGCATCGACTGGGAGCTCTCCCAGAACCAGCTGGTGCTCGCGGGTGCCGCCGGAATCCGCACGTCCCTGTTCCGGCCCCCGTACTCCTCGTTCTCCGACGCCATGGACAACAAGTCCTGGCCGGTCACGCAGTACATCGGCAGCCGCGGCTACCTCACCGTCGTGAACAACACCGACAGCGAGGACTGGAAGCGCCCCGGCGTCGACGCGATCATCGAACGCGCCACGCCCGAGCACGGCGACGGCGCCATCATCCTCATGCACGACTCGGGCGGAGACCGGTCCCAGACCGTGGCCGCCCTCGGGAAGTTCCTGCCGCAGATGCAGGAGCGTGGCTACGACTTCACCAGCCTCACGGCGGCGCTCGGCGCCCCCAGCGCGCACACCCAGGTCACCGGGTTCGCGCTCTGGAAGGGCAAGGCGTTCATCGGGGCGGTGGGGATCTCCGAGCACGTCACCGGAGTCCTGGTGGTCGGCCTGGCCGTCATCGGTGTCCTGGTGATGGTCCGCTTCGGGCTGATGCTGCTGCTCTCCTTCCTGCACGCCAGGAAGGTGCGCCGCAAGGACTTCAGCTGGGGCGAGCCGTTCACCCGCCCGGTGTCGGTCCTGGTGCCCGCGTACAACGAACGCGAGTGCATCGAGGCCACCGTGCGGTCACTGGTGGCCAGCGACTACCCGATCGAGGTCATCGTCATCGACGACGGCTCGACGGACGGCACGGCCGACCTCGTCGAGGCGATGTGGATCCCGAACGTTCGCGTCGTGCGCCAGCGCAACGCGGGCAAGCCCGCGGCGCTGAACAACGGCATCGCGAACGCCCGTCACGACATCGTCGTGATGATGGACGGCGACACGGTCTTCGAACCCTCGACCGTGCGCGAGCTCGTGCAGCCCTTCGCCGACCCCCGGGTCGGGGCGGTCGCGGGCAACGCCAAGGTCGGCAACCGCGATTCGCTGATCGGCGCCTGGCAGCACATCGAGTACGTGATGGGCTTCAACCTCGACCGCAGGATGTACGACCTCCTCGGCTGCATGCCCACCATCCCCGGAGCGGTCGGCGCCTTCCGCCGGGACGCGCTGGACCGGATCGGCGGCATGAGCGAGGACACCCTCGCCGAGGACACCGACGTCACCATGGCGCTGCACCGCGACGGCTGGCGCGTCGTCTACGCCGAGAACGCCCGGGCCTGGACCGAGGCCCCGGAGTCCGTGCAGCAGCTCTGGTCACAGCGCTACCGGTGGTCGTACGGCACGATGCAGGCCATCTGGAAGCACCGCCGGGCCGTCGTCGAGCGCGGGCCCTCGGGTCGCTTCGGCCGCGTGGGACTGCCGTTCGTCTCGCTGTTCATGGTGGTCGCCCCGCTGCTCGCCCCCCTCATCGACGTCTTCCTCCTCTACGGACTCGTCTTCGGCCCGACCGGCAAGACGGTCGCCGCCTGGTTCGGTGTGCTCCTCGTGCAGGCCGTCTGCGCCGCGTACGCCTTCCGGCTCGACCGGGAGCGCATGACGCACCTGATCTCCCTGCCGCTCCAGCAGATCCTCTACCGGCAGCTGATGTACGTCGTGCTGCTCCAGTCCTGGATCACCGCCCTCACCGGAGGCCGGCTGCGCTGGCAGAAGCTGCGGCGAACGGGCGTGGTGGAAGCGCCCGGTGGCACACAGAACCGCCGCAAGGACACGGACCGGAGGCCGGTGGCATGACCTACCCCGACCGTCCCCTGCAGGACGGCGCTGGATACGACGACGGCGCCTGGCCGTCCTCCGGCGCCGCCGCCTGGACCCCGGCGCACCAGGGCACCGCCCACCCGGCACAGGCCGGTGCGTCGCGGGCCGTACCCCACGCGCCCGCCCACCCCGAGTACGCACAGGCCACCGTGCCCGCCCCGGCCGCCCACCACCGGCGCGCCCACGCCGCTCCGGACACCGCCGCCGAGGCCCCCGCGCCCCGCGCCAAGCCCGGGCGTGACCGCTACCTCGATCTGCTCAGGGCCGTGGCCCTGGTCCGCGTCGTCTTCTTCCACCTCTTCGGGTGGGGCTGGCTGACCATCCTCTTCCCCTCCATGGGCGTCATGTTCGCCCTGGCGGGGTCGCTGATGGCCCGCTCGCTGGCACGGCCGGCGGGGAGCGTCATCCGCGGCAGGCTGCGCAGGCTGCTCCCGCCGATGTGGGCGTTCGCGCTCGTCGTCCTGCCGATGATGTTCGCGCTGAGCTGGAAGCCCGTCCGGGAGGAGGGGCTGTGGTGGTTCATCAAGCTCGGCAGCTACATCCTCCCGCTCGGCTCCCCTCCGTATCCGGAGGAGATCGGCTCGCCGGGCGGCTGGCTGGAGCTGACCTGGGCCGACCAGGCGGCGGGGCCGCTCTGGTACCTCCGGGCCTACCTCTGGTTCGTGCTGGCCTCGCCCCTGCTGCTCAAGGCGTTCCGCAGGCTGCCGTGGGTCACGCTGCTCGCTCCGATCGGCCTGACCGCCGTGATCGGCACCGGTCTCGTGACGGTCCCCGGCACCTTCGGCGAAGGGCTCACGGACTTCGCGGTCTTCGGCTCCTGCTGGATCCTGGGCTTCGCCCACAACGACGGCCTGCTGAAGGAGATCCCGCGCTACCTGGCCGTGTCGTGTGCCGCGATCGTCATGGGCTTCGGCCTGTGGTGGGCGTCCGGGCACCTCACCGAGGAGGGCTGGAACCTGGACGAGATCCCGCTCGCCCAGGCGACCTGGTCCCTCGGCTTCTGCGCGATCCTCCTCGTGTACGCGCCCTCCTGGCAGAAGCTGCCCGGCAAGCTCGCCGGATGGGACAGCCTGGTCACGCTGGCCAACAACCGGGCCGTGACCATCTACCTGTGGCACAACCTGCTGCTGATGGCCGCCGCGCACCTCGTGGAGAGCCTCTGGTCCATCCCCTGGTTCGGCGACACGTTCGACACGTACATCGAGAAGTCGTACGAGGGGCTCGTCCTGATCGCGATCTGGCCGCTCCTGGGGCTCGCGATCCTGGCGTTCGGCTGGGTCGAGGACGTCGCCGCCAAGCGCCGCCCGCGCCTGTGGCCGAACGGGGCGGACCGGCGCCGTCCCGTCTGACCGGCACCGGGGGCGCGGTGGGCCCAGGGCACGGGGTGCGGTGGGCCGGCTCACCGCACCCCCGGCGGCCGAGTGAGAGCAAGGTTGCGCACCGGTCACCTCACGGCACGGCACCGAAACGCGGACTCCCTAGCGTCGGGATCACAACACCCCGACCCCTGTGGAGGCGCGTGATGGCCGGTCGTTGGATCGAGCAGTGGGAGCCGGAGGACGAGACCTTCTGGCGAGAGAAGGGCGAGAAGGTCGCCCGCAGGAACCTGTGGTTCTCCGTGCTCTCCGAGCACATCGGGTTCTCGATCTGGTCCCTGTGGTCCGTCATGGTGCTGTTCATGGGGCCGGAGTACGGGATCGACCCGGCGGGGAAGTTCTTCCTGATCTCCACGGCCACCCTGGTCGGCGCGATCGTCCGGGTGCCCTACACCTTCGCGGTCGCCGTCTTCGGGGGCCGCAACTGGACGATCTTCAGCGCGCTGTCGCTCCTGGTGCCGACCGCCGCCGCGTTCTGGGTGATGGAGCCCGGCACCTCGTACGCCACCTTCCTCGTCGTCGCCGCGCTCACCGGTATCGGGGGCGGCAACTTCGCCTCCTCGATGACGAACATCAACGCCTTCTTCCCGCTGCGCAAGAAGGGCTGGGCCCTCGGGCTCAACGCGGGCGGCGGCAACATCGGCGTCCCGGTCGTCCAGCTCATCGGCCTGCTGGTGATCGGCACGGCCGGTGCCGCGCACCCGAGGATCGTGCTCGGTGTGTACCTGCCCCTGATCGTCGTCGCCGCGCTCGGCGCCGCGCTGAAGATGGACAACCTCCGGCCCGTCCAGAACGACACGGGGGCGGCGCTCCAGGCCGTGCGCGAGCCGCACACCTGGATCATGTCGGTGCTCTACATCGGCACCTTCGGCTCGTTCATCGGCTACAGCTTCGCGTTCGGGCTCGTGCTCCAGACGCAGTTCGGCAGGACGCCGCTCCAGGCGGCCTCGCTCACCTTCATCGGCCCGCTGCTCGGCTCCCTGATCCGGCCCGCGGGCGGCCTGCTCGCCGACCGCTACGGCGGCGCCCGGATCACCCTGTGGAACTTCGCGGGCATGGCCGCCGCGACCGGTGTGGTCGTCTACGCCTCCGGCATCGAGTCGCTGCCGGTCTTCCTCGTCGGTTTCATCGCGCTGTTCGTGCTGACCGGCCTGGGCAACGGCTCGACGTTCAAGATGATCCCGGGCATCTTCCACGCCCAGGGACTCGGCAAGGGACTGAGCGGTGAGGAGGCGGCGGCGTACGGCCGGCGGCTCTCCGGCGCGGCGATGGGACTCATCGGGGCGATCGGCGCACTCGGCGGCCTCGCGATCAACCTCGCCTTCCGCCAGTCCTTCGCGACCTCGGGCGCCGGGACGGCCGCCTTCTGGTCCTTCCTGGTCTTCTACGCCGTCTGCTTCACCCTCACGTGGGCGGTATACCTTCGCCGGACCGAAGCGGTTGCCACGAAGCCGCAGCTCAGCTACGCCGAGGTGTGAGGATGGCCATAGCGCGACGCACGACGTAACGGGCGGGAAATACAGAAGGACCGAGACTGTCACGCAGGGTTGACACTCTCGGTCCTTCGCATCATCGAGCACCAGCGGGACGAGAGCCGGGTATCGCCATGCACGACGACGACGCACAGCACGGGCCCCTCGCGGGCTTCACGGTCGGGGTGACCGCAGCCCGTCGCGCCGAGGAGCTCGGGACGCTCCTCACGCGCCGGGGCGCCGCGGTGCTGCACGCGCCCGCGCTGCGGATCGTTCCGCTCGCGGACGACAGCGAGCTCCTCGCCGCCACCAAGGAACTGATCGACAACGCACCCGACGTCGTGATCGCCACCACCGCCATCGGCTTCCGGGGCTGGGTCGAGGCGGCCGACGGCTGGGGCATCGGCGACGGGCTCCTCGACCGGCTGCGCGGCGTCGAGCTGCTGGCCCGCGGGCCCAAGGTCAAGGGCGCCATCCGGGCGGCAGGGCTCACCGAGGCGTGGTCGCCGCAGTCCGAGTCGATGGCGGAGGTCCTGGACCGGCTGCTCGGCGAGGGGGTGGACGGCCGCCGGATCGCCCTCCAGCTGCACGGCGAACCCCTGCCGGGCTTCGTCGAGTCGCTCCGGGCCGCGGGTGCCGAGGTCGTCGGCGTGCCCGTCTACCGGTGGATGCCCCCCGAGGACATCGCCCCCCTCGACCGCATGCTCGACCTGACGGTCGCCCGCGGCCTGGACGCCCTCACCTTCACCAGCGCGCCCGCCGCCGCCTCCTACCTCGACCGGGCCGAGGCCCGCGGCCTCCTGCCCGAGGTGCTGTCCGCTCTGGGACACGACATCGTCACCGCCTGCGTCGGCCCGGTCACCGCGCTGCCCCTGCAGGCCAGGGGCATCGACACCGTCCAGCCGGAACGCTTCCGGCTGGGGCCGCTCGTCCAGGTGCTCTGCGCCCAGCTGCCCGCCCGTGCGCGTACGCTCCCCGTCGCCGGCCACGTGGTCGAGATCCGCGGCCACGCGGTGCTGGTCGACGGAGCCCTGCGTCCGGTGCCTCCGGCCGGTATGGCGCTCCTGCACACGCTGGCCCGCAAGCCGGGCTGGGTGGTCTCCCGCGCCGACCTGCTCAGGGCGCTGCCCGGCAGCGGGACCGACGAGCACGCGGTGGAGACGGCGATGGCCCGGCTGCGTACGGCGCTGGGGGTGCCGAGGCTGATCCAGACGGTCGTCAAGCGCGGCTACCGGCTGGCGCTGGACCCCTCCGCGGACACCAAGTACGACGGTTCCTGAGGGGCCGATAGCGTGCGGGGATGATCTCCGAGAGCCATCCTCTGGGCGACGGCGTCCGGCTGCGGCCCGTCACCCTCGACGACGCCGCGTCCTTCGCCGAGACCCTGACCCGCAGCCGCGCGTACATGCGCCCCTGGGAGCCCGTGCGCCCCGAGGCCTTCTACACCCCGGCCGGCCAGGTCCAGCGGCTGACCGCGCTGCTCGCCGACCGGGACGCGGGGCGCGCGATGCCGTGGGCCCTGGCCGACGAGGAGGACCGGGTCGTGGGGGCGATGACGCTCGCCTCCATCGAGCGCGGCCCGTTCCGCAACGCCCGGCTCGGCTACTGGATCGACGTGGACCTGGCGGGCCGCGGCCTGGCCACCGCCGCCGTCACCCGGGTCTGCGAGGAGGCAAGGGACGTCCTCGGCCTGCACCGGATCGAAGCCGGCACGGTCCTGGACAACACGGCCTCCCAACGGGTGCTGGCCAAGTGCGGGTTCGAGCTGTACGGCACGGCGCCGCGCTATCTCCACATCAACGGCGCGTGGCAGGACCACCGGATGTTCCAGCGCATCCTTCACGACGGCCCGCCGCAGGGCTGAGCGGCGCCGCGCGGGAGTGCCGGTGCCCGCCCAGCGGCATGCGCGGCGACCCGGCGGGGACGGACTCGGCCAGGGCGAAACCGGACTTCTCCGCGACCCGGCAGGACGCCTCGTTGCCCGCCCCGTGGAGCAGGTCCAGGCGCCGCAGGCCGTCCTCGGCGAACCGTGCGAACGCCCAGTCGGTGAGCGCCCCGAGAGCCCCTGTGGCCACGCCCCGGCCGCGCGCCGACGCCGTCGTCCAGTAACCGGCCTGGGCGCTCGGGGCGCCGGGGAGACGGTTCAGCGCGAGGTTGCCGACGATCTCCCCGTCCCGGGCCGTGTCGGTCACGGCGAAGCTGTACCGGCTGCCGTTCGCCCACCCCTCCGCCTGGACCGTCATCCAGCGCTCCGCCGCTCCGGCGTCGGGGACCTGCGTCCGCAGCCAGCGCCGCATCGCGGGGTCCTCGTACGCCGCGAGCAGCGCCGGTATGTCCCCGTGCCGCCACGGACGCAGGAGCAGGGGCCCGGCCGTCAGCGTGGCCGCATCGTCGTTCATGCCGGAACGGTACGACGGCGGAGGGGTTCCGGGCCGGGCGGGATGCGGGCACTCTGGGGGTGACTCTCCCCACAGGCGACCCCCGAGGCGGTGACAGGCTCATGGCGGCGGGCGCGGGCTCGTACGGCTGGCGGTTCGACTCCGGTCGGATCTGCCTGGACCTGGTGGCGACGGGCGCGGTCGCCTCCGGAGGGTGCGAGCAGCTCGACTGCCCCGCCCGCCTCACCGAATGGCTGGCGGCCTCCCCGCTGGTGCCGCGCGGCACCGCGCTGGCAGCGGTGGACGAGACCTGGGTGGCACGCTTCCGCGAACTGCGCGGCGGTGTCGACCAGTTGATGACGGCGCAGCTGACCGGCGGCACCGCCGACCACGCCCTGGACCGGGTCAACGCGCTCGCGGCCGGGGCGCCCCCTGGACTGCGCGCCGTGCGGGGGCAGGGCGGGGTGCTCGTACGGGCGCTGAGCGCCGACCCGGGGTGCGGGGAACTGCTCGCCGCGGTGGCCAGGGACGCGGTGGATCTGCTGACGGACCCGGCGGCGCGGGCGGGGCTGCGCCGGTGCGAGGGCGATGCCTGCGGGAGGCTCTACCTGGACACGTCCCGTGGGCTGCGGCGGCGCTGGTGCTCCAGCGAGGTCTGCGGCAACCGGGAGCGGGTGGCCCGGCACCGGCGCCGGGTCAAGGCCCTGTCGTAGGAGCCGTACGGGACCGTGGCCGTCCGGGCCGGTGGCCGTTCGCGACCGTGGCCGTCCGGGACGGTGGCCATCCGATATGCGTCGAACGTCCGTACGGGGAAAGAAAGTTGCGCTCCGGTTGAATGAACCGGCGCCCGCTCCCGTACCGATGGGCACAGAGCTCGACGAGGTCTCGACCGGGAGGTTCGGGTGCGCAAGGATGCGGCCGTGGCCGATGACCGTCCGCACAGGGCTCGACATCGCAGTGCACCGCCCCGCCCGCCCTCGGACATACCCGACGAGGAGCTCATGCGGGCGCTCTACCGCGAGCACGCCGGCCCGCTGCTGGCCTACGTGCTCCGGCTCGTCGCGGGAGACCGCCAGCGGGCCGAGGACGTGGTGCAGGAGACGCTCATCCGTGCCTGGAAGAACGCCGGTTCGCTCAACCGGGCCACCGGCTCCGTCCGCCCCTGGCTGGTGACGGTCGCCCGGCGCATCGTCATCGACGGCCACCGCAGCCGGCAGGCCCGGCCCCGCGAGGTCGATCCGTCGCCGCTGGAGGTCATCCCCGCGGAGGACGAGATCGACAAGGCGTTGTGGCTCATGACGCTCTCGGACGCACTCGACGATTTGACCCCGGCCCACCGGGAAGCCTTGGTCGAGACCTACTTCAGGGGCCGTACGGTCAACGAGGCGGCCGAGATCCTCGGTGTGCCGAGCGGGACCGTGCGGTCCCGGGTGTTCTACGCACTGCGTTCGATGAAGCTCGCACTCGAGGAGAGGGGGATCACGGCATGAGCGACCAGGAATGGCAGCCCTTCGGCCCCAGGCCGGCCGGCCCCCGGAATCCCTCCAACCCGCGGACCCCCTCAGGCCCGGTGAACCCCTCCTCCGCCCGGGCCCCCTCCGGCCCCTGGAACCTCTCCGGCCCTCCGGGCGCACCGGACGACCCCTTCGCGTTCCCCGGCGAGGGCGCGGGCCACGACGCCGCCGGCGCCTACGTGCTGGGCGTCCTCGACGACGCCGAGGCGAGCGCCTTCGAAGCCCATCTGGCGGGCTGCGCCAGGTGCGCCGCGCACCTGGACGAATTCGCCGGGATGGAGCCGATGCTGGCGATGCTCGCCCAGGCCCCGGCCGCCGGCCCCGCCGCCCGCCCCGTCCCGTACGTCCCGGAGCCCCCCGCGTCCCGGGTCCTGGAAGGGCTGGTCGACGAGGTCGCGCGGAAGCGGTCGCAGCGCCGCCGGCGCACCCGCTTCCTGATCGCGGCGGCGGCGGTCCTCGTGATCGGCGGCCCGGTGGCCGCGGTCACCGCCACCGCCGGAGACGAGTCGCGCGGACGGGTCGAAGCGGCCGACCCGCATCCCACGAGCCCCGCCGAGGACGCGTTCTTCCACCACATGCCGGAGAAGGTGCGGGCGAGCGACCCCGTCACGCGGGTGGACGCCACGGTCGGCATGGAGCCCAAGGCCTGGGGTACGCACACGGTCCTGGAGCTGAAGAACGTCAAGGGCCCGCAGAAGTGCAGCCTGGTCGCCGTGTCCAAGGACGGTGAGGAAGAGGTCGTCACGTCCTGGTCCGTACCGAAATGGGGCTACGGGATCGACGGCTCGGCGCACGCGGGCGCGCGGAACCCGCTGTACGTGCACGGGGGCGCCGCGATGGAGCGCAGGGACATCGACCACTTCGAGGTGCGCACCTTCGACGGCGAGCGGCTGGTGGAGATCGACGCGTAGGGGCCTCCCGTCCGGACGAAAGGACCGACGCGATCCCGGCGGCAGGTGCGCTCGGGGCCCCCTTTCGCGTACGGTTGACGGCTGCCCAGTGCACGTCAGAAGGGGGCCTCGGTGGCCGCGCAGGATGCCGCTGTCGATTCGTTGCGGGACCGGGAGATCGGGGTCGAACAAGACCACCTCGACCGGGTCTACCGCCGTCTCGAGGAGAAGATCGACGAGGCGGAATTTCTCATGCAGGACGCCAGCAAACGGGGCCAGGTCGGGACCCCCGGGGCGCTCGCCGAACGCGATGCCCAGGTCTTCCGGGCAGGTGTCCATCTCAACCGGCTGAACAGCGAGTTCGAGGACTTCCTCTTCGGCCGGATCGACCTCCTGCGGGGCAAGGACGGCGAACGCGGCCCGGACGGCGCCTTCACCTCCGTGGAGGCCGCCGACGACGCCGTACGGGAGGACGACACCGCCGAGATCGCCGAGACGCTGCACATCGGCCGCATAGGAGTGCTCGACTCCGACTACGCGCCGCTCGTGATCGACTGGCGGGCGCCCGCCGCCGCGCCGTTCTACCGCTCGACGCCCAAGGACCCCGGCAGGGTGGTGCGCCGCCGGGTCATCCGCTCCAAGGGCCGCAAGGTCCTCGGGGTCGAGGACGACCTGATGCGCCCGGAGCTGACCGCGTACCTGAGCGGCGACCGGCTGCCCGTCATCGGCGACGGCGCGCTCATGGCCGCGCTCGGCCAGGCACGCAGCCACACCATGCGGGACATCGTCTCGTCGATCCAGGCCGAGCAGGACCTCGTGATCCGCGCGCCCGCCGCGTCCGTCACCGAGGTGGCGGGCGGGCCCGGGACGGGCAAGACGGCGGTGGCCCTGCACCGGGCCGCCTACCTGCTCTACCAGGACCGGCGCCGCTACGCGGGCGGCATCCTCGTCGTCTCGCCGACGCCGCTCCTGGTCGCCTACACCGAGGGTGTGCTGCCCTCCCTCGGGGAGGAGGGCCAGGTCGCCATCCGCGCGGTCGGGTCCCTGTCCGACGAGGCCGCGGGGGTGGAGGGGGCGACCACCTACGACGAGCCCGCCGTCGCCCGGATCAAGGGCTCCTCCCGGATGCTCCACGTGCTGCGCAAGGCGGCCCGGGGGGCGCTCGAACAGCCCGCGCCCCGTCCGGCGGCCCAGGAGGGGCAGCTGGAGTTCGGGGAGGACCCGGCTCCGGCACCGGCGGGCACGCCCACCCTGCTGCGGGTGGTGGCCTTCGGTGCCCGCGTCGAGCTCGAGGCGGACGAGCTCCGCCGCATCCGGCACAACGTCCTCGGCGGCACCGCCCCGGTCAACATGCTGCGCCCGCGGGCCCGCAAACTGCTCCTGGACGCCCTGTGGAACAAGTCCTCGGGCCGGGGCCGCTACACCGACCCCGAGCTGGTCGCGGAGCTGCGTTCCTCGTTCGACGACGACGTCTCCACCGAGACCCCGTTCCTCACGTTCCTGGACGCCTGGTGGCCCGAGCTCACCCCGCGCGGGGTGCTGGCCGCGATGGCGGACGAGCGGCGGCTGAACCGGTGGGCGCGCCGGATCCTGAACCAGGGCGAGGTGCGCCGCCTCGCCCGTTCGCTGAAGCGGCTGGGCGAGGACGGCAAGGGGCCGCTCTCCGTCCACGACGTGGCTCTCCTGGACGAGCTCCAGACCCTGCTGGGCACCCCCGCGCGGCCGAAGCGGAAGCGTGAGTACGACCCGCTGGACCAGCTCACGGGGCTGGAGGAGCTCATGCCGCAGCGTGAGGAGACGCAGCGCGAGCGGGCCGAGCGGCTGGCGGCGGAGCGCACCGAGTACGCCCACGTCATCGTCGACGAGGCGCAGGACCTGACGCCGATGCAGTGGCGGATGGTCGGCCGCCGGGGACGGCACGCCACCTGGACGGTCGTCGGCGACGCGGCGCAGTCCTCCTGGTCCGATCCGGACGAGGCGGCGGCGGCCCGTGACGAGGCGCTCGGCAACCGGCCCAGGCGCCGCTTCACGCTCACCGTGAACTACCGCAACCCGGCGGAGATCGCCGAGCTCGCGGCCAAGGTGCTGGCGCTGGCGATGCCCGGCATGGAGTCACCGGCGGCGGTCCGCTCGACCGGGGTGCAGCCGCGCTTCGAGACGGTCCGGGGCGGTGACCTCGCCTCGACGGTCCGCGAGGAGGCGCGCCGGCTGCTCGAGTCGGTGGACGGCACGGTCGGTGTCGTCGTCGCGATGAACCGCAGGTCCGAGGCCCGTGGCTGGCTGGAGGAGCTCGGCGGGCGTGTGGTGGCGCTGGGAAGCCTGGAGGCGAAGGGCCTGGAGTACGACGCGACGGTGGTCGTCTCGCCCGCGGAGATCGCCGACGAGTCCCCGGCCGGGCTGCGGGTGCTGTACGTGGCCCTCACCCGTGCGACGCAGCAGCTGACCGTCGTCTCGGGGGAGCGTGACATGCCGGACGAGCAGGGCGTACCGGATCTGCTGAGGGACTGACCGGCGGCTCCCCGGCGGCTCCCCGGCGGCATCTGCCGGGTGGCTGAAAGGCGGGGGTGAAGGGGCCGTGCCGGGTTCTTTGCCGAGTCAACACGTCGCACAGGAATCACTTCTCCGGGGTGTTTGTTAGCCTGGGTGTCGGCACCGGCTCGATCCAAGCCCCCGGGCCCAACCTTCGTCGCTACGAGCGACCACTTGCCGCGAGGCGAGCATGGCGGGCCGGTGTCACCTGACGGGAAAAAGACAGACCCGCGTCACCTACTGGTGGCGCGGGTCTGTTTGTGTTTGCTCCCTCCACCGTGCGCCCGCCGGCCCACCTGCCCGCGCTGTCTCACCTTCCGGGCCCATCGGGGGTTACGCGGAACACCTACTTCTCGTATGGTGGAAAAAAGTTTCCGAAGGGTGGCAGTCATTACCTGCTACTGGTCGGTAGGTGCGACCATCGGAACGCACGTGCGGGGCCGGGCCCCGTCCGCGTGCGGCAATGAAGCTCAGGAAAGCGAAGGACTCGGCCATGGCAACGGCGCCCAGCGTCTCGTACTCGATGACGGTCAGGCTGGAGGTGCCCGCGAGCGGCACAGCGGTCTCCCAGCTCACCACAGCCGTGGAGTCCTCCGGTGGCTCGGTCACCGGCCTCGACGTGACCGCTTCCGGCCACGAGAAGCTGCGGATCGACGTCACCATCGCGGCATCCTCCACCTCGCACGCGGACGAGATCGTCGAGGGACTGCGCGACATCGAGGGCGTCGTCCTCGGCAAGGTCTCCGACCGTACGTTCCTGATGCACCTCGGCGGCAAGATCGAGATGGCGTCCAAGCACCCCATCCGCAACCGTGACGACCTCTCCATGATCTACACCCCGGGTGTGGCCCGGGTCTGCATGGCGATCGCCGAGAACCCCGAGGACGCCCGCCGCCTGACCATCAAGCGGAACTCCGTCGCGGTGGTCACGGACGGCTCGGCCGTGCTCGGCCTGGGCAACATCGGCCCGATGGCCTCACTCCCCGTGATGGAGGGCAAGGCCGCCCTGTTCAAGCGCTTCGCCGGCATCGACGCCTGGCCGATCTGCCTGGACACCCAGGACACCGACGAGATCGTCTCCATCGTGAAGGCGATCGCCCCCGGCTTCGCGGGGATCAATCTGGAGGACATCTCCGCCCCCCGCTGCTTCGAGATCGAGGCACGGCTGCGCGAGGCCCTGGACATCCCGGTCTTCCACGACGACCAGCACGGCACCGCGATCGTCGTCCTGGCGGCGCTGACCAACGCGCTGCGGGTCGTGGGCAAGGCGGTCGGCGACGTGCGGGTCGTCATGTCGGGTGCCGGCGCGGCCGGCACGGCCATCCTGAAGCTGCTCATCGCCGCGGGCGTCAAGCACGCGGTCGTCGCCGACATCCACGGCGTGGTGCACGCGGGCCGCGAGGACCTGGTGGACGCGACCCCGGACTCGCCCCTGCGCTGGATCGCCGACAACACCAACCCCGAGGGCGTCACCGGCACCCTCAAGGAGGCCGTCGTCGGCGCCGACGTCTTCATCGGCGTCTCGGCCCCCAACGTCCTGGACGGCGACGACGTCGCGGCGATGGCCAAGGGCGCCATCGTGTTCGCGCTCGCGAACCCGGACCCCGAGGTCGACCCCGCAATCGCCCGCGAGACGGCGGCAGTTGTCGCCACCGGCCGTTCCGACTTCCCGAACCAGATCAACAACGTGCTGGTCTTCCCGGGCGTCTTCCGCGGTCTGCTGGACGCTCAGTCCCGCACCGTCAACACGGAGATGATGCTCGCCGCCGCGCGCGCCCTCGCCGACGTCGTCGCCGAGGACGAGGTGAACGCGAACTACATCATCCCGTCGGTCTTCAACGACAAGGTCGCGGGCGCCGTCGCCGGCGCGGTGCGTGAGGCCGCGAAGGCCGCCGGTGTCGCCGAGGCCGCGGCGGACCCGGCGTAAGGTTCTTTTCCGTCGACGGCCCTGTCGCACGCCGTCCGCAGGGGCCGCCCAAGGCCCCCGCTGACGGTGCCGTACCTCACGCCGGGGCGCGCCGTACGGCGCGTCGCGGGTCGCGGCGTCCCAAACGCCCCTTTAGGGTGGGCGGGCAGCGGGCCCCCCAGGCCCGGCATCCGCTGCGGACCGCTCCAACAAGTCGACGGAACGTCATCACAGGCATGCGGTGGTGCTTTTCGTGTGACGTCGAGAGGTTCCGGATTGGCGTTAGCGCCGCAGGTGGGGGCAGGATGCGTATTCGGGCGCGAGGGTCTGACATCAGACCCGGGTCCGGGGACTGTCAGAGGGCCCTGGCAGCATCGGCTTCGATCTCACGCCTCACAGGCAAGAAGAACACGGGAGTACAAACATGAACCGCAGTGAGCTGGTGGCCGCCCTGGCCGACCGTGCCGAGGTGACCCGCAAGGACGCCGACGCCGTTCTGGCCGCGCTCGCCGAGACCGTCGGCGAGATCGTCGCCAAGGGCGACGAGAAGGTCACCATCCCCGGCTTCCTGACCTTCGAGCGCACCCACCGTGCCGCTCGCACCGCTCGTAACCCGCAGACCGGCGACCCGATCAACATCCCGGCCGGCTACAGCGTGAAGGTCTCCGCGGGCTCCAAGCTCAAGGAAGCCGCCAAGGGCAAGTAAGGCCCCCGAGGCAGCAAGAAGGGCGGCCGTCCCGACCAGGACGGCCGCCCTTCGGCATGCCTGGGCATATGTCAGCAGCCCGCACCACGCGCGCCGCACGGCCGTGCGGGCGCTGTGAGGCGGGCTGCGGCGCCTCGGCGCCCCGGAGCGGACCGGGAGGCCTCCTCCCGGTCCGTTCGGCGCTGTACGGGCGCTCAGCGGCGTCCGCGCGGATCCCGGGAGCGGGGCGGGGACCGGGGGACGGACGAGAACCGCCGCCCCGGTCCCTCGTACGGGGACCGGGGCGGCGGACTGTGGTGCAAAGGCGCAATGCTGTGTGCGGCAGCACTGTGCGTGCGCCGGAGCGCGTCGGGCGGGGCGTCAGACGAGTGAGCCGCCCGGCAGCTCGACCTTCGCGCCGAGCTTCTCCAGCTTGTCCATGAAGTTCTCGTAGCCGCGGTTGATCAGGTCGATGCCGTGCACCCGGGAGGTGCCCTGCGCCGCCAGAGCGGCGATGAGGTACGAGAAACCGCCCCGCAGGTCCGGGATGACCAGATCCGCGCCCTGGAGCTTCGTGGGACCGGAGACGACTGCCGAGTGCAGGAAGTTCCGCTGCCCGAAGCGGCAGTCGGAGCCCCCGAGGCACTCGCGGTAGAGCTGGATGTGCGCGCCCATCTGGTTGAGCGCCGAGGTGAAGCCGAGCCGGGACTCGTAGACCGTCTCGTGGACGATCGACAGGCCGGCGGCCTGCGTCAGCGCCACCACGAGGGGCTGCTGCCAGTCGGTCTGGAAGCCGGGGTGCACGTCCGTCTCCAGGGCGATGGCGTTCAGCGCGCCGCCCGGGTGCCAGAAGCGAATGCCCTCGTCGTCGATCTCGAAGGCGCCACCGACCCTGCGGTAGGTGTTCAGGAAGGTCATCATCGAGCGCTGCTGGGCGCCGCGCACGTAGATGTTGCCCTCGGTCGCCAGGGCCGCGGACGCCCAGGAGGCGGCCTCCAGGCGGTCCGGGATCGCCCGGTGGGTGTAACCGTCGAGCTTGTCGACACCGGTGATCCGGATGGTCCGGTCGGTGTCCATGGAGATGATCGCGCCCATCTTCTGCAGTACGCAGATGAGGTCCTCGATCTCCGGCTCGACGGCCGCGTTGGACAGCTCGGTGACGCCCTCGGCGAGGACGGCGGTCAGCAGCACCTGTTCGGTGGAGCCCACCGACGGGTACGGCAGCCGGATCTTGGTGCCCCGCAGCCGCTGCGGGGCCTCCAGGTACTGGCCGTCCGCCCGCTTCTCGATGGTCGCGCCGAACTGGCGGAGCACCTCGAAGTGGAAGTCGATCGGCCGGCCGCCGATGTCGCAGCCGCCGAGGCCGGGGATGAAGGCGTGGCCCAGCCGGTGCAGCAGCGGGCCGCAGAAAAGGATCGGGATGCGCGACGAGCCCGCGTGGGCATCGATGTCGGCGACGTTCGCGCTCTCGACGTGGGACGGGTCGAGGATGAGTTCGCCCGGCTCGTCACCGGGGCGGACGGTCACGCCGTGCAGCTGCAGCAGCCCTCGGACCACCCGCACGTCGCGGATGTCGGGCACGTTGCGGAGCCGGCTGGGCCCGCTGCCGAGCAGTGCGGCGACCATCGCCTTCGGCACCAGGTTCTTGGCGCCTCGGACGCGGATCTCGCCCTCCAGCGGGGTTCCGCCGTGGACAAGCAGGACATCGTCTGTGCCGGTCATGTATCTCGCGTTCCGGAGTGGTCGGGCAGGGGGCCAACAAAAGGGTAATGGCCGCACACCCCCCTTCCGTAAGGCGCCGGGGGGCGTACGAACGTCATGAATCCGCCACAACACGTTCTGCTCCCCGGGCCTTGCGGAGGGTCACCGTCCGGGCGGACGGTCCGTGAGCCCGCCGAACGTGCGCTCTCCGTGCGCCCTGGACGCATCCGTACGCCCTGAGCTGCGCGGGGGCGCGAGGCGGGACCGGGCGGGTCACTTGGTCCCCGCGCGGGGCGAAGATGCGGGATCATCTGTGCCATGACGGAGGTGTCCTCGCTCACAGGGCGGCTGCTCGTGGCCGCACCCGCCCTCGCGGACCCGAATTTCGACCGCGCGGTGGTGCTGCTCCTCGACCACGACGAGGAGGGCTCGCTCGGTGTGGTCCTGAACCGCCCGACCCCCGTCGGCGTGGGGGACATCCTCGCGTCCTGGGCGGGCCTGGCGGGCGAGCCGGACGTGGTCTTCCAGGGCGGCCCCGTCTCGCTGGACTCCGCGCTCGGGGTGGCGGTGATCCCCGGGGACGAGGGGCCCCTGGGCTGGCGCCGGGTGCACGGGGCGATCGGCCTGGTGGACCTGGAGGCGCCGCCCGAGCTGCTGGCCGCCGCCCTCGGCTCGCTGCGGATCTTCGCCGGGTACGCGGGCTGGGGACCCGGGCAGCTGGAGACGGAGCTCACGGACGGCGCCTGGTACGTGGTCGAGTCGGAGCCCGGCGACGTCTCGTCGCCACGCCCGGAGAACCTCTGGCGGGCGGTCCTGCGGCGCCAGCGCAGCGAACTGGCGATGATCGCGACGTATCCGGACGACCCTTCGCTGAACTGATGCCCGGAGCTTTCAGTACGCTTGGCAGTTATGAGCACTCTTGAGCCCGAGCGCGGGGCAGGTACGGGGACCCTCGTAGAGCCGACGCCGCAGGTGTCGAACGGCGACGGTGACCACGAGCGCTACGCCCATTACGTCCAGAAGGACAAGATCATGGCGAGCGCCCTGGAGGGCACTCCCGTGGTCGCACTCTGCGGCAAGGTCTGGGTCCCGGGGCGCGACCCCAAGAAGTACCCGGTCTGTCCCATGTGCAAGGAGATCTACGAGTCCATGGGCGCCGGTGGCGACAAGGGCAAGGGCAAGGACGGCAAGGACAGCGGCAAGAAGTAGCCCGCCGGCCTCCTCTTTTTCCACCACCCCTTCCTCCACCCTCATCCAGCTCCACCCGGACTCATCAGGCCCCCGGGGCCGCGCGGCGACGCGCGGCTCCGGGGGCCTTCGTATGCCCTGATCCTTTCGCCCCCGGACTCACCCCCGGACTCGCCCCCGGACTCGCCTCCGCCGCGGGCCCTCCGAGTGGTCCGCGCCCGCGGAGGACGCGACAGCCTCGGGACCGGTGCGCGTTGCACGGGCTGCACCGCGTGGTCACAGAGTGGTTGAGACCACTTGTCGGCGTGCGGACACACCCTTAGTCTCCTGCCAGTTGTGCAGAACGAAATGCCCGTTGCGCATGCTGCAACGATTGACCGGTAGGGGTTCCGGATGAAGCTTTCTGCCCGAATTGCCGCCCCGGCCGCGGCTCTTGTGCTGGCGGGGCTCACCGCCACCGCCTGCGCGCCGCAGACCTCCGACACCAGCGCCAAGGGGGACGAGAAGTCCGGCACCCTCCGCGTCTGGCTCTTCCAGGAGGTCGGCAACAAGCCCAAGGAGAAGGTCGTCGACGCCGCGGTCGCCGACTTCGAGAAGTCCCACAAGGGCGCCGAGGTGGAGATCGAGTACATACCGGTCGACACCCGCGCCCAGCGCATCAAGGCCGCCTTCAACGACCCGAAGAGCGCGCCCGACCTCATCGAGTACGGCAACACCGACACCGCCGGCTACGTGAAGGACGGCGGACTCGCCGACGTCAGCGAGGAGTTCGCGGCCTGGGACGAGGCCAAGGACACCGACCCCACCGCCAAGCAGTCCGTGACGGTCGGCGGCAAGGTCTACGGGGCGCCGCTCTTCGTCGGCGTCCGGGCGCTCTACTACCGCACCGACGTCTTCGAGGACCTCGGCATCGAGCCCCCGAAGTCCCAGGACGAGCTGATCTCCACCGCCAGGAAGATCCACCAGAAGGAGCCGGACCTCTACGGCCTCGCTGTAGGCGGCGCCTACACCTACGGCGCCATGCCCTTCATCTGGGCGCAGGGCGGCGAACTGGCCGAGGACACCGGCGTCACCTACCGGTCCGCCATCAACAGCGCGAAGGCCCGCAAGGGCATCGAGGCCTACACCTCCCTCTTCGGCGACGACAACTGCCCGGCCTCCAAGTGCGCGGCCATGGGCGGCAACGCGACCGTCACCGCCTTCGCGTCCGGAAAGGCGGCCATGGCGATCGGCGGCGACTTCAGCCACGCGGCCGTCGAGGCGGGCGCCGTGAAGGGGAAGTACGCCGTCGTACCGCTGCCCGGCGTGAAGGAGGGCTCGATCGCCCCCGCCTTCGCCGGCGGCAACAACATCGGCGTCCTCAAGAGCAGTTCGCACCGCACCCTCGCGGTCGACCTGATGAAGTCGCTCACCGGCAAGAAGACCCAGGCGAAGATGTTCGACGCGATGGGCTTCCTGCCCACCTACACGGACGTGCTGAAGACCGCCGCGGAGAAGGAGCCCTTCGTCGGCCCCTTCGTCGAGACGCTCGGGGCGGGCGCGAAGTTCGTCCCCGCCTCCCCGGCCTGGGGCCAGATCGACGCCTCCCTGGTCCTGCCGACCATGTTCCAGGAGATCGTCAGCGGCCGTAAGGACGTCTCGGCCGCCTCCGACGCCGCGGCCGAGAAGATGGACGCGGCGTTCGCCGAAGCGGGCTGACGATGACCGCGAACACCACCCTGCACAAGGCACCCGGGCAGCCCGGGGCGGGCGGGCCCACGGCCCGCGCGCCCCGGCGCCGCCCGGCATCCCCCGCGCGGCGCTCCGGCTGGACCCCCTGGCTCTACCTGCTGCCCGCGCTCGTCCTGCTCGGCGGACTCCTCGTCTACCCGATCTACCAGCTGGGCCTGATCTCCTTCCTGGAGTACACCCAGGCCCAGGTCAGCGGCGGCGAACCGACCACCTTCCAGGGCTTCGGCAACTACGCCACCCTCTTCGGCGACAGCCAGTTCTGGCAGGTGCTCCTCGCGACCGTGCTCTTCGCCGCGGCCTGCGTGCTCGCCACCCTCTTCGTCGGCTGCGCCCTCGCCGTCCTGCTGACCCGGATCCGCGCCGTGCCCCGGCTGGCGCTCATGATGGCCGCGCTGGGCGCCTGGGCGACCCCTGCGATCACCGGCTCGACCGTCTGGGTCTTCCTCTTCGACCCGGACTTCGGACCGGTCAACAAGGTGCTCGGCCTCGGCGACTTCTCCTGGACCTACGGCCGCTGGAGCGCCTTCGCCCTCGTGCTCCTGGAAGTGCTCTGGTGCTCCTTCCCGTTCGTGATGGTGACGGTGTACGCGGGCATCCGGGCGATCCCCGCCGAGGTGCTGGAGGCGGCCTCCCTGGACGGTGCGTCCCAGTGGCGGATCTGGCGTTCGGTCATGGCCCCGATGCTGCGGCCGATCCTGGTCGTCGTCACCATCCAGTCGGTCATCTGGGACTTCAAGGTCTTCACCCAGATCTACGTCATGACCAACGGCGGCGGCATCGCGGGCCAGAACCTGGTGCTCAACGTGTACGCCTACCAAAAGGCGTTCGCGTCCTCGCAGTACAGCCTCGGCTCGGCGATCGGCGTCGTGATGCTGGTGATCCTGCTGGCCGTGACGCTGGTCTATCTGCGCCTCGTACGGCGCCAGGGGGAGGAACTGTGAGCGCACGTACGCTTCTGCGCGTCCGCCGGCCGGGCAGGCTGGCGGCGGAGGCAGCCGCCCTCCTGATCGCCGCGGCGGTCGCCTTCCCGCTGTACTGGATGGTGCTCTCCGCCTTCAAGCCGGCGGGCGAGATCCAGTCCACCGAGGCACGCCCCTGGACCCTCGCCCCGTCCCTCGACTCGTTCCGCAGGGTTTTCGAACAGCAGGAATTCGGCCGTTACTTCCTCAACAGCCTGCTCGTCGCCGGCACGGTCGTCATCGCCTCCGCGCTGATCGCCTTCCTCGCCGCGACGGCCGTCACCAGATTCCGCTTCAAGTTCCGCACGACCCTGCTCATCATGTTTCTCGTGGCACAGATGGTGCCGGTCGAAGCACTGACCATCCCGCTGTTCTTCCTGATGCGGGACTTCGGTCAGCTGAACACCCTGGGATCGCTGATCCTGCCCCATCTCGCCTTCTCGCTGCCTTTCGCGATCTGGATGCTGCGCGGTTTCGTCAAGGCCGTCCCCGACGCCCTGGAGGAGGCCGCCTACATCGACGGTGCCAGCCGTACCCGCTTCCTCTGGCAGATCCTCTTCCCGCTCGTCTTCCCCGGCCTCGTGGCGACGAGCGTCTTCTCCTTCATCTCGACCTGGAACGACTTCCTGTTCGCGAAATCGTTCATCATCAGCGACACCTCCCAGTCGACGCTGCCCATGGCGTTGCTGGTCTTCTTCAAGCCCGACGAGAACGACTGGGGAGGGATCATGGCGGCCTCGACGGTGATGACCATTCCCGTGCTGGTCTTCTTCGTCCTCGTACAGCGGCGCCTGGTCTCCGGACTCGGCGGAGCGGTGAAGGACTGACATGCACGACCTGATTCCCGCACCCCTGCGCACCGGCGACGGCGGCCGTTGCGGATTCCTCCCGGACGCCGCAACCACGATCACGGCGGGCCCCGGCACGGAAGGCACGGAGCGCTGGCTGCGCACCACCCTCGGAGCCGCCTTCGGCCTGCCCTTCGCGCCCGGCACCGAGGGCGCCGAGACGGCGGCCAACACCGTCGCGCTGCGCATCGACCCCGCGCTGGAGCCCGAGGGTTACCAGCTCGGCGTGGTGCCCGCCTGGGGCGTGCGGATCACCGGCGGGAGCGCCGCCGGCGTCTTCTGGGGGGCGCAGACCCTCCGTCAGCTCCTCGGCCCCGAGGCCTTCCGCCGCGCGCCCGCCGGCAACACCGGAACACCCGGCATCCCCGCCACGGATATCGAGGACGCGCCGCGCTTCGGCTGGCGGGGGATGATGCTCGACGTGGCACGGCACTTCATGCCCAAGGACGACGTGCTGCGCATGCTCGACCTGCTGGCCGCCCACAAACTGAACGTCTTCCACTTCCACCTCACGGACGACCAGGGCTGGCGCGTCGAGATCAAGCGTCATCCCCGGCTCACCGAGGTCGGCGCATGGCGCGCGCGCACCAAATTCGGCCACCGCGACTCCGAGTTGTGGGACGAGACCCCGCACGGCGGCTACTACACGCAGGACGACATCCGCGAAATCGTCGCCTACGCCGCCGAGCGGCATATCCGGGTCGTCCCGGAAATCGACATCCCGGGGCACTCGCAGGCAGCCATCAGCGCGTATCCGGAACTGGGCAACACCGATGTCGTCGACACCTCCGCTCTCACCGTGTGGGACACCTGGGGCGTCAATCCGAACGTACTCGCCCCCACCGACACCACCCTGCGCTTCTTCGAAGACGTCTTCGAGGAACTGCTCGACCTCTTCCCGGCCGGCACCTCGCCGTTCATCCACATCGGGGGCGACGAATGCCCCAAGGACCAGTGGAAGCAGTCGCCCACCGCGCAGGCCCGCATCACGGAACTCGGCCTGGCGGACGAGGACGAACTCCAGTCCTGGTTCATCCGCCACTTCGACCGGTGGTTCACGGACCGCGGCCGACGGCTCATCGGCTGGGACGAGATCCTTGAGGGCGGCCTCGCCGAGGGCGCGGCCGTGACCTCGTGGCGGGGATACGCGGGCGGGATCGCGGCCGCCGAGGCCGGGCACGACGTCGTGATGTGCCCCCTGCAACAGGTGTACCTGGACTACCGTCAGGACGGCGGCCCCGACGAGCCCATGCCCATCGGGTACGTCCGCACCCTGGAGGACGTCTACCGCTTCGAGCCCGTGCCCCCCGGCCTCTCCGACGAGGCGGCCGGTCACGTCATGGGCACCCAGGCCAACGTCTGGACCGAGGTCATGCAGAACAGGGCCCGCGTCGACTACCAGGTCTTCCCGAGGCTCGCCGCCTTCGCGGAGGTCGCCTGGTCCCGCCTCCCGGCCTCCGGGGAGCGGGACTTCGCCGGCTTCGAACGCCGGATGCAGACGCACTACGCCCGCCTCGACGCCCTGGGCGTGGACTACCGCCCGCCCACGGGGCCGCGTCCGTGGCAACGCCGGCCCGGCGTCCTGGGTCGTCCGATCGAGGGACCGCCTCCGACCGTGTGACCACCGTCCCGCACCCGGACCAGGGGAACGGAATAAGTCGTACGAACTCGCTGAAGAGTGGCAATTCGTACGCCAGGTGGAAGCTGTGCCAAAGCTGACTTTTCCCCTGGTCGGGGACGGAAACACCCTTCGCGGACCCTCGCGTCGGACAGCCCGGAAGATGTGCCAGAGTTGCCACGTCCCGGCCGTGAGCACGTACCGTACGGCGGACAGGCGGGACTGCCGGGACACCGGGAAGGGGCAGCTGGGTTGACCACGCACGCACCGCAGGCGATGCGGTCGGTAACGCTGCCGGCCTCGCTCGACGAGGCCGTGGCGGCTCTCGGCGCCATGCCCGCCGCCGTCCCCGTGGCCGGCGGCACAGACCTCATGGCGGCCGTCAACAAGGGCCTCCTTCGCCCCTCGGGACTGGTCGGCCTCAGCCGGATCAGTGAGCTGCGCGGCTGGCACTACCAGGACGGCCACGCCCTGCTCGGAGCCGGGCTCACCCACGCGCGCATGGGGCGGCCGGACTTCGCCGCCCTCATCCCCGCCCTCGCCGCGTCGGCGCGCGCTGCCGGACCGCCCCAGATCCGTAACGCCGGCACGCTCGGCGGGAACATCGCGTCCGCCGCCCCGACCGGCGACGCGCTGCCCGTCCTGGCCGCACTGGAGGCGGAGCTCGTCATCGCGGGCGCCGGGGGCTCCCGCCGCGAGATCCCCGTCTCCCACCTGCTGGCAGGCCGCGAGATGCTCGAACCCGCCGAGCTGATCGGCTTCGTCCGGGTACCGCTGCTGCACGCACCCCAGGTCTTCCTCAAGGCGACCGGCCGCACCGGCCCGGGCCGCGCCACTGCCTCCGTCGCGATCGTCCTGGACCCGGCCCGGCGCGGGGTGCGCTGCGCGGTGGGCGCGATCGCCCCCATGCCGCTGCGGCCCCTGGAGGCCGAGCGCTGGATCGCCTCCCTGATCGACTGGGACGGCGAACGCGGTGTGGCCCCCGACGCGCTGGCCGCCTTCGGCGAGTACGTCGCGGCCGCCTGCATCCCCGACCACGCACCACCGGAGGGCGGGGGAGAGGCACCCCCGCTGTCGCCGGCCGTTCTGCACCTGCGGCGCACCGTCGCCGCGCTCGCCCGACGCGCACTGGGGAGGGCACTGTCGTGAGCAATGAAGAGAACCCCGAGCAGCAGCACGGGCAGCCCGATCCGTACGCGGGCTGGCAGCCGACCCCCCAGGGCGGTGAGTACGACGCGGAGGCGACCGCCTTCGTCCACCTGGCCCCGGAGGACCTCGCCAACCTCGGCAACGACCCGCTGGCCGCGCCGGGCCACGGATACGTACCGCCGATGATCCTGCCGCTCACCCCTGCCGCCGGTCTCGACCCCTCGGCGACCGGCAGCTGGGTCCTTCAGACCCAGAGCCAGCAGGAGCGGGCGGCCGGCCACTCCACGAGCACGGAGCCCGCCCCGGACGCGGTCCACTGGCCCGACCCGAACCAGCAGCCGGAGCCGTACCAGCAGCCCTACCCGGACACGTCGCAGTACGGCCTGACGTCGTCCACGACGGCCCAGTGGAACTTCACCGAGAGCCTCCCCCCGGCCGAGCCCGAGCCCGAACCGGTGCCGGAGCCCGCCGGGCACACCGGCCAGTGGACGATCCCGGTGGCGGACGGCGACATCCCGGAGGAGTCCGGCGAGTTCGCCGCCTCGGCGCTCGCCGCGCCCTGGTACGCGGAGTCGGCCCCAGCCACCCTCCCCGGCGGTGCGCCCGCCCCCTGGGCGACGCAGGAACCCACGCCCGGGCCGGTGCACGAGCCGTCGGTGCCGCACGAGTCGGGGCCGGTGCACGAGCCGTCCGTATCGCACGAGTCCGGGAGCGCGGCCGAGGAGCCCCTGGCCGGGGCCCAGGAGGCCTTCACGCCGGCTCCGGAGGCACAGGCGACGGAGGCCCGGCCCACGGAGCCCTTCGCGCAAGCCCCGGCGGCTCACACGGACGTCCCGGAAGCCGCTGCGGAGACCGCAGGGGCCCCAGAGGCCCAGGAGGGCGCAGCCGAGCCCGGGAGGGCCGCCGAGACGGACACCGAGCCGGCGGAGCCCGTCCAGGAGCCTGCGGCCGGGACCGCGGAACCCGCCGCGGATGCCGGGCCCGCCCCGGAGACCGCTGACGAGCCCGCCGCGGAAGCGGGCCTCCCGCTCTCCGCCGACCCCGCTCCCGCGCTGTCCCAGGACACGGCCAGTGAGCACCCCTCCACCTCGTACGTCCTCCATGTGAACGGCGTGGACCGTCCGGTCAGCGACGCCTGGATCGGCGAGTCGCTCCTGTACGTGCTCCGGGAACGCCTCGGTCTCGCCGGGGCCAAGGACGGCTGCTCCCAGGGCGAGTGCGGTGCCTGCAACGTCCAGGTCGACGGCCGCCTCGTGGCGTCCTGCCTGGTGCCCGCGGCCACCACCGCGGGCAGCGAGGTCCGTACGGTCGAAGGCCTCGCCGTGAACGGCGAACCCTCCGACGTCCAGCGAGCGCTGGCCGAGTGCGGAGCCGTCCAGTGCGGCTTCTGCATCCCGGGGATGGCCATGACCGTCCACGACCTCCTGGAGGGCAACCACGCCCCCAGCGAGCTGGAGACGCGCCAGGCCCTGTGCGGCAACCTCTGCCGCTGCTCCGGCTACCGGGGCGTGCTCGACGCCGTACGCGAGGTCGTCGCCGGCCGGGAGGCGACCGCGGAGGCGGCGGCCACCGCACCGGAGGACGCGGAACCGCGCATCCCGCACCAGGCCGCCCCCGGAACGGGCGGCGTCCAGGCACCCGAGGGAGACGTCCGGTGAACACCGCACCGTCCCCCGCACGACCGGTCACCCCCACCGCCGACCACCGCCGCCGCAGCGGAGCGAACGACAAGGAGGCGGCGTGACCAGCGACGCAGCCACCGCGACCAGCACCCCCCGCACCACCCCGCAGCCCGAGGGCACCGAGCCGGCCCAGGAGGTGCCCGCGCTCGGACTGGGTGCGTCGCTGCCGCCCGCCGACGCCCGCGCCAAGACCGAGGGCACGTTCCCGTACGCGGCCGACCTGTGGGCCGAGGGACTGCTGTGGGCCGCGCTGCTGCGTTCCCCGCACCCGCACGCGCGCATCCTGTCGATCGACACCTCCGGCGCGGTCGGGATGCCGGGCGTGCGCGCGGTCGTCACGCACGAGGACATCCCCGGCGACGGCGCGTACGGCCGCCGGGTCGTCGACCGCCCCGTGTTCGCCTCCGACCTCGTGCGCCACCACGGCGAGGCGATCGCCGCCGTCGCGGCCGACCACCCCGACACCGCCCGGCTGGCCGCCGCGGCGATCACCGTCGAGTACGAGGTCCTCGAACCGGTCACCGACCCGGAGAAGGCCTTCGCCGCCGAACCCCTGCACCCCGACGGCAACCTCATCCGCCACATCCCGCTGCGCTACGGCGACCCGGACACCGTGGGCGAGGTCATCGTCGAGGGCCTGTACCGCATCGGCCGCCAGGACCCCGCACCGATCGGCGCCGAGGCCGGCCTCGCCGTGCCGCGCCCCGACGGGGGCGTCGAGCTCTACACGGCGTCCACCGACCCGCACACCGACCGCGACCTGGCCGCCGCCTGCTTCGGCCTGGACGCCGAGCGCGTGAAGGTCGTCGTGACGGGCGTCCCCGGGGCCACCGGCGACCGTGAGGACCCCGGCTTCCAGATCCCGCTCGGCCTGCTCGCCCTGCGCACCGGCTGCCCGGTCAAACTGGCCGCCACCCGCGAGGAGTCCTTCCTCGGCCACGCCCACCGCCACCCCACCCTGCTGCGCTACCGCCACCACGCGGACGCCGAGGGCAGGCTGGTCAAGGTCGAGGCCCAGATCCTCCTCGACGCGGGCGCGTACGCCGACTCCTCGTCCGAATCGCTGGCCGCGGCCGTGGCCTTCGCCTGCGGCCCGTACGTCGTCCCCCACGCCTTCATCGAGGGCTGGGCGGTCCGTACGAACAACCCGCCGTCCGGCCATGTGCGCGGCGAGGGCGCGATGCAGGTCTGCGCGGCCTACGAGGGCCAGATGGACAAGCTGGCCGCGAAGCTGGGCATCGACCCGGTCGAACTCCGCCTGCGCAACGCCCTCTCCACCGGCGACATCCTGCCCACCAGCCAGACCGTGACCTGCCCGGCCCCGGTCGCCGAACTCCTGCGCGAGATCCGTGAGTTCCCCCTGCCGGCGCTCCCCAAGGACGCCCCCGAGGACGACTGGCTGCTCCCGGGAGGCATGGAGGGCGCCGGTGAGCCCGGCGCCGTACGCCGGGGAGTCGGCTACGCGCTCGGCATGGTCCACATGCTCGGGGCGGAAGGCACGGACGAGGTCTCCACGGCCACGGTCCGGGTCCACGACGGGGTGGCCACCGTCATCTGCGCGGCCGTCGAGACCGGCCAGGGCTTCACCACCCTCGCCCGCCAGATCGTCCAGGAGACCCTGGGCGTCGAAGAGGTGCACGTGGCGGCGGTGGACACCGACCAGCCCCCCGCGGGCCCGGCGACGCACGGCCGCCACACCTGGGTCTCGGGCGGCGCGGTCGAACGCGCGGCCAAGATGGTCCGCACCCAGCTGCTCCAGCCGCTGGCCCACAAGTTCGGCATGTCCACGGAGCTTCTCCAGATCGCCGACGGCAAGATCACCTCCTACGACGGCGTGCTGTCCACGACGGTCACCGAGGCGATGGACGGCAAGGAACTCTGGGCCACCGCCCAGTGCCGCCCGCACCCCACCGAGCCGCTGGACGACTCCGGCCAGGGCGACGCCTTCGTCGGCCTCGCGTTCTGCGCCGTCCGCGCCGTGGTCGACGTCGACATCGAGCTCGGCTCGGTCCGGGTGGTCGAGATGGCCGTAGCCCAGGACGTCGGCCGGATCCTGAATCCGTCACAGCTCGCCACACGCATCGAGGCGGGCGTCACCCAGGGGATCGGCGCGGCCCTCACGGAGAACCTCCGCACGGCCCGAGGGGTCATCCGCCACCCGGACCTCACGGGCTACGCACTTCCGACGTCCTTGGACGCTCCGGACATTCGCATCGTCAAACTGATCGAGGAACGCGACGTCGTCGCCCCCTTCGGGGCCAAGGCCGCTTCCGCGGTACCGGTGGTGACCTCGCCCGCCGCGGTGGCCTCAGCGGTCCGCGCCGCGACGGGCCGCCCGGTCAACCGCCTCCCGATCCGTCCGCAGGCCGCCGTGGCCGTACCGAAGGCATGACGTGTGATTCACGTTGCACCTGCAACCCGGGGATGCGGGGTGTCACCGGTGCTGACTACAGTGATCCCTGAAGTAGTGGCCAGCCGGATACGGGGAGGGTGCTGTGCTGCCGAGTGATGGGGTCGGAGCGGCGTTGGGAGCGGTGCCGTTCCTGGGAGTCGCCACGGCGGGCGCCGCCGTCGAACTGGCCACCGAACTGACGTCGTTCACCAAGTTCCGCAACCGTATCGACGAGATACTGGAAGACCTCAAGACGTCCCCGGCCGGCCCCGACAAGCTCGGCGAAGACCCGGTGGTCCGCACCCAGTTCGGCGGCGGCGAGAACCAATGGGCGGAAGCGGCCAGCCTGTTCACGTCCTACCAGACGGTGATCACGGAGCTGGAGTCGCTCTCCAAGCTGCTGTCGGACTCCATCGAGGGCATGAGCATCGCGGTTCTCGCGTCGCACAACGGCTACGAGAACCTCGACCTCGACATCCGGCGGCGCATGCTCGCGATCTCGGACGAGGCGAAGAAGCACTACGGCGGCGAGTACGACCCGACGCAGCCGGCCAGGCAGAGCGGCGACACGCCTCCGGCGACGCCGGCGCCCGAGCCGAGCACCGGGGCGATCTGATGACGAGCACGATCACTGGCACGGCGCGGGGATAGACGGGGGCTGGGATGGACCACAAGGAAGCAGGACAGGGGACACCCTTCGACAGCATGTCCCACGAGACCATGCTGGCGTGGCTGGACAAGGCCAACAGCGGGGCGATCCAGGGTGCGTCGGACCGTCTCGTGAGCGCGGCCACGGAGATCCGCAAGATCGCGGAGGACCTCAAGGTCCGCCCGCAGATGGTCGAGTGGAAGGGCGAGGGCGCCGACGCGTTCCGCACCTGGAGCGCGGACCTGGCCAACGCGACGCTGCGCCTGGGCGACTACAGCGAGGGCGCGTCGAAGTGGCTCGCCCAGGCCTCGGACGCCCTGGCCTCGGCACAGGTCGCCATCCCCCGCACGGACGCGAGCGCCGAGGCGAACCTGAAGGCGGCGCAGGCCGCGCGGAACGACCCGGACGCGTCGGCGGTGCAGAAGAAGTCCCTGGAGACGCTGCTCGCCGCGAAGGAGTCGAACCGCCAGGAGGCGGCGGCGCAGATGCGGAGGCTGGCGCAGTCGTACTCGTTCTCGGCCTCGCAGATGGACGGCCTGGAGAAGCCGGTGTTCCCGCCGCCGCCGGGGGCGATCGTTCCGGAGCGAGTCAGTGATCGAGACTCTGCCGGGCAGGACTACGTGCGGGACGGCGCCGCCTCAGGGGGAGTCGGCTCCGGCGCAACCGCGTACGCATCGACAGTGCCGGTGACGGGCGGCCCCGACGCGACGCGCGTGCAGGACACCCCGGTACTCCGCGCACCGGCTCAGTCGGCACCGGTGGACATGAGCATCGACAGCGTCGCGACCCTTCCGCCGTCTCCGTCCGTACCCGCGGGCGCGCCACCAGCTCCGCCGGTCACGGGGAGGGTAGATGCGGGTCCCTCCCTCATCTCGCCCTCGATGCCACCGGTGCTCGGGGGCGGCTCGAAGGGAGTGCCTGGGCCCGCCGGCAAGTTCACCGGCACGGGGGTGCGTCCCCCGACGCTCCCGGGCCAGAGCGGGCTCACTGCGGGCACCGCCGGCCGAATGCCCCGTGATGGTGGTATCACCGGCGGACGCCCCGTGGCGCAGACTGCCGGCCGACCGCCAGGTGGGCTACCTCGCGGGACGGTCGTCGGCGCCGAGGGTACGCATGCTGGTCGTGGGGGGATGGGACACGGCGGCGCGGGGCTCGGCGGAGCTGGAGGCGGCAATCAGAGCGGGATCGTCGGCGGGCGCCGCCTGTCGGGCGAGACCGGGGGCATGGTGGGCGGCCGCCCACAGCAGCCTGGCAGGTCGGGGGGCCGCCCCTTCACTCCCGGCGGTACCGGCTTGGTACGCAGTTCCGGGTCCTCCGAGGGAGCTCGGGGCGCTGGACCGGTGGGCCGTGGCGCTGCGCCGCAGCGCTCGGGCGAAGCGCGTCGTGACGAGGGGGAGCGGCCGGACTACCTGGTGGAGGACGAGGAGACCTGGCAGCAAGGTAGGCGTCGCATCGTCCCGCCAGTCATCGACTGACCAACAGGAAATCGGCAAGGGAAACCAATGAGCATCAGCAGTGCGAAGGTCGCTCGTCGTGGAATCGTGGCTTCCACCGCCCTGGGACTGCTGATGGCAGGGCCGGTTCCCGCCTTTGCGGACTCGGTGCGCTCCGATCAGTGGCATCTGGACGCAATGAAGGCCGAGCAGATGTGGGAGACCAGCACCGGGCGCGATGTCACGGTCGCGGTCATCGATACGGGTGTGGACGCTTCGAATCCCGATCTCCAGGGACAGGTGCTTGCCGGGAAGGATCTGGCCCCCGAGTCTCCTGGTGATGAACGCGATGACTACGACGGTCACGGTACGGGCATGGCAGGCCTGATCGCAGGAACAGGGGAGTCCGGTGGAGGAGACGGCGCATTCGGTCTGGCCCCCGAGGCAAAAATTCTCCCGATCAGGCTGCGAGACGATACGGGAAAGGTGAACGGCGCCACAGGTAGCAAGAATTTCAACGACGACGTTTCCGTTGGTATTCGGTTCGCGGTAGACGCCGGTGCCAAGGTCATCAGCATCTCGCAAGGTAACAGCGATGGCTCGGAGGCACTTTCGGGGGCTGTCGAGTACGCCCTCAAGAAGGGGGCCTTGGTCTTCGCGGCGGTCGGCAATACTGGCAGCGATGGTAATGCGGTCGAATATCCAGCCGGAACCCCGGGAGTTGTCGGCGTAGGAGCGATTGGCAAGAACCTTCAGAGGGCGGAGTCATCGCAGTTCGGACCGCAGGTCGATCTCACTGCCCCTGGCGTGGACATGGTCCATGCTTGCGGAGGGAAGACCGCTCTGTGTAAGACCAGCGGCTCCAGTGATGCCACCGCCCTCGCCTCCGCCTCCGCCGCCCTCATCTGGTCCAAGTACCCCGACTGGACCAACAACCAGGTCCTGCGGGTCCTGCTGAACACGGCCGGGGGGCCGACGACCGGGGAGGAGCGGGCGGATGACATCGGATACGGCATCGTCCGGCCGCGTATCGCCCTGAAGACACCCGGCGACCCCGGCCCCGCCGACGAGTACCCGCTTCCGGACCTTGCCGCAGCGGCCTCGCCCGCCCCCTCCGCCGAACCGTCCAAGGCGGCCGGTGGCGCGGAGGCGAGCGACGAGCCGGCAGCAGCGGCGCCGGCGGCCGAGGGCGAGGGCGGGAACACCGGACTCCTGGTCGGGCTGGGCATCGGCGCGGCAGTCCTCGTCGGTGTGGTGGCCGCCCTGGTCATCCGCTCACGCCGCCGCAGCACGGCCCCCGCAGCCCCGGTGGCCGCCCCGTACGCGTACCCGCAGGCCCAGGGGCAGGCGGCCGCCCAGCCGCCCTACCCCTCGTACGGCCCGCCGCCCGGCTCCGGCGGCCCCTACGGCGGCCCTCCGGCGCAGGGCCCCGGCGCCTGAGCGAGGCGTCCCTGGGCCGCAGCGGTCCCGGCGTCGATCCCCGGCCGGGGCCGCGTCCGGGTGCATTCCTGTGCATTCCCCGCCCGGAGTGTGCCGCATGAAACCGAACGGCTAGCGTGGGCGTCGCTGAAACCGTAGCGGTGGCTTCAGGCACACCGGAAATGACTATGGGGGAATTCGTGACGTTCGACGCTGAATGGGCGGCTCTTCGGGCGGAATCGACGCAGCGGGTCGATATGCGGCTCAACAGCATCCCTGCCGAGGGCGGCAGTAGCGGCGGGCCCGCAAACGCCGATCTGGCGGTCAACCAGGACAACCTGGGAGCCATCGGGCACGACGCGTACGAGGTGCGGACCCGGTTGTCCAAGGACGGTGACCACGCCCGTCCGACGACCTTCGATGCGGCGATCGCACTCACCAACGGGAACTTCAGCAGTGGCTCCGCGTTGCTGAAGGTTCACGACCGTTGGCAGACGCACATGAAAACCCTGCTCGACGCCTGTGCGCAGATTTCCAACCACCTCAACTACACGAAGTCCGCCCACTCCAAGGACGACGTGCAGATCGGTGGCGATCTCATCTCCGTATCCAAGCTCAACGACTATCTGAAGTAAGGCCCGGGGGAAGCGGAATGCTGAAGTTCGAGGACATAGTCGATGCTCCCGTCGCCAAACTGAAGACGGCCGCCGACGACTGGTCGGAGATGGTCACCAAGCTCGACCGGCTGGCCGACGACGCCAACGACGGCATGAAGGCCAAGGCGGACAAGGCCGAGTGGGAGGGCGCGAACGCCGGTGTCACCAAGGGGTTCATAGCCAAGACGGCCAAGGAGTTCAAGGACGCCGCGGCCGAGGCGAAGGGTGTACAGGCGATCCTCGAGGAAGCCCACACGGCCATCAAGAAGGCCAAGGACGACCTCGTCAACATCCGGGACCACGAGGGGCCCGCGGCCGGTATGCACATCGACGCCAAGGGCAAGGTCACCGCGCGCCACCCCGTGGAGGACATCCCCCCTTCGCAGCGCAATCACGACCCCGACTACCCGGAGATCGCACGCCAGCAGAAGGCGAACATCGCCGCGTGGCAGAAGAAGATCGACAACATCGTCGAGACCTGCAACGACACGGACGAGTCCTTCAAGCTCACCCTCGAGGCCAACGTGACCGAGGGGAAGGACTTCAGCGCCCCCAAGTACACGAAGATGGACCAGGAGGAGGCCGCCCGGGCCGCCGCTCTGGCCGCCAAGGGCCGCGACATCACGCACACCGAGCTCCAGGCGCTCAACGAACTGCTGCACGACAACAGCAAATCGCCGGAGTTCTCCAAGAACTTCTACGAGAAGCTCGGCCCGGAGAAGTCGCTCGCGTTCTTCGGGCAGCTCTCCACGGACACGTACAACTACGGCAAGGTCGACAAGGAGCGCCTCAAGGACGTCCAGGATCTCCAGAAGAACCTGGGTCTCAACCTGGCCACCGCGTCCCACGACAAGGACTTCAGCGAGAAGTGGGGCCCCGAGCTCCGCAAGATGGGTACGGAACGTATCCCGCTCGCCAAGCACGACTACAACGGGCCGTACGGATACCAGCTGCTCGGCGGGATCATGCGGTACGGGAACTACGACAAGTCGTTCCTCAACCCGATCGCCGAGCACGTGGCGCAGCTGCACCAGAAGGACCCGTACATGTTCGCCGACAACAAGGTGGTGAACAGCCCGTTCAAGAACCCGTTCAACCCCTCCGGCGTCAACGGCGCGGGATACGACCCGACCACCGCGATGCTGGAGGCGCTCGGCAACAGCCCGGACGCCGCCAAGCACTTCTTCGCCGATCCGCCGACCGCGTACAACGAGGACGGCACGGTCAAAACCGGCGGGACGGCCGATCTCGGCAAGGACAAGGACGGCGAGCCCGTCCAGAACTATCTCGACTTCTTCGGCAACGAGAAGTGGGAGTCCTTCGGAGACGTCAACTCGCTGGACCAGAAGGAGCTGGAGGGCTCGCTCGGTTACATGCCGGATGCGCTCGGACATGCGCTGGAAGCGGCCACGCTCGGCTATCCGGCGGGCCACCCGGACGCAGGCGTGGTGCGCGACGCGGACAACGCGACCGTGATGCGCGACGTCATGGTCAAGTACGGCTCCGACGCCGGGCTTCTCAAGAATCAGGAAGCGCTGTCCGACAGCCTTGGCACCATGGGAGCCGGCTACATCGACGACATCAACTGGGCACTCACCGAGAACGCCCCGGGCAGCGTGTTCGCACCGAAGAATCCCGAGGGGCATCTCGACTTCTCCGACTTCCCGGAGGAGAACGGCCGGGACGCCGCCCGCGGATTCCTCAGTGTCCTGGGCCAGCACCCCGACGCCTACGCCACCATCTCCAAGGCGGAGCAGGTGTACACGACGAGCATGTTGGAAGCCCATGTGGGGGCGGACGGCAAGATCGACAGCGGTGTCGCCAGGTCGACCGTCCACGTCGGCGCCGAGGTGCAGGGCATGCTCGACCAGTCCCGGGCCGACCAGGTGGAGGCGACGAACCTCAAGACGCACGAGGACTACGAGAAGGCGGTCGCCCAACGCTCGGGCTGGATCGAGTTCGGGGCCACAGCGGGTGTCGCGGCAGGTGTCGCCTTCCTCCCCGCCACGGCGGCCGTCGGCGCGGCGGCCGTGCTCATCCCCCTCGCGACCGACACCGCGAGCGGCGCCGTGGAGCAGGTCATCGGACAGGTCATCGGTGACATCTCCGACAACTCCGTGGACGAGCACAAGGAGAAGGTGGAGGAGCTCACCCGCGAGGAGAAGACCAAGATCTACTCCTCTGGTGAGGGCATGGCCGAAGCCCCCATGGAGCAGTTCATGCTCCAGCACGGCATCGCCGTAGACAGCGATCTCGGGCAGGACCTCAAGGAAGCGATGCGGGTCGGCTACGGGACCGGAAACGACCGTGAGAACCAGCAGGGCAGTGACCCTGAGACCGGCGACTGACGGAGGCGGGGTGCGGAGGACGGGCAAGCCCTTCCACGCCCCGCCGTCGGCCCGGTCCGGCATACGCGACGGGCTGCGGGACAAAAGCGACCACACAGGAAGGTGTCCGATGTTCGTACGTGGCGGAGGCATGCGCAGAGGTGTGCTGGGGGTGACCGCCGCCGTTGCACTCCTCGGCGGTGCCGTCGGCTGCAGCGGCGGCGACGAGAGCGGTGACGATGCGGCGAAGGCCGCTTCCGTCGCTCCGCAGAAGCTCTGCGGTGGTGCCGTGTCCACGGAGGCGGGCAAGGCGCTGGAGGTCATCACCGGGTCGGCGACGTTCGAGGCGTCGGGGAAAACGTCCACGGTGGCTTACGCCGCGGACGAGCTGAGCGACGGCTTCGCGAGCTCCGCCACCGGCGACGGCGACATCTGCCGCATCTACACCCCCGCCGGAACGACGGATGACGAGCTCCGTGTCACCTGGGAACTGTCCGGCAGCTCCCCGACGGACGACCCGGCCTCGAAGTTCACCGTGCTGGACATGGGAGAGCGGGCCCTGACCGCGACGGACAGCTCGTTCCTCCGGTTCGCCTGCCGAGGCGGAAAGCTGACCGGCACCGAGCCGGCCCACATCGACATCAGTGTGTCGCGTGGTGGCATGCCTACGGAACCCGAGGGGAATCCGGATGCGCTGAAGGACGCATACGCGACCGTTGCCCACTCCTTCTCCCTCGCCATGGCGAAGGAGCTGGGCTGTGAGGATGACGGAGGGCTGGAGGCCACACCGTCACTGGACCCCGCGTGAGCAGTCGGCAAGCGATGAGTGCGGGAGTCCCACGATGAGGCGATGGGCGGCGTCTGCCGGCCTGGTCGTGGCCGCGGGGGCGGGCCTGGTGGCCTGCGGCTCGGACGCGGAGGCGGACAAGGGCGCCGCGGAGACCTTCGTGGGGGCCGACAAGGTCTGCGGCGGTCTGTTCGGTGCGTCCCTGGCGAAGAAGGTCGAGGCGGTCACGGCGGACTCGGAGTTCTTCGCCAGTGGCACCAGCGGCCGGGACAATGTCGTCGAGGCGCTGACGGACGGATACGAGTCCGGGCGAAGCTGGGCCACCGGGGCGACCCTGTGCGAGCTCAGCCCCAAGGGCGGCGGAGCCGGCGATGGAGCGAAGATCAAGTTCTCCATGTACGCCCCGCAGGACGTGAAGGACCCCAGGGCCGACGCCGGCACGGTCTTCTACACCATGGGCAAGAGGTCCGAGGCGAGGGCCACCGGAGCCTCGCTCTACCTCGAGTGCGTGAGCCCGCAGCTCAAGGGCTCGGAGGCGCAGCCGCTGCGCATCTACGGGGGCTTCACGGTGGGGGAGAGTGATGCCCCGGACACGCCCGAGACCCGTGACGCCAATCTGGAGATCCTTCACACCGGGGCTCTCTCCGTGGTGAAGGAACTCGGCTGCGAGAACAACGCAGGGCTGCCCGAGACTCCCGATCTCACCCCGAAGTAGCGGGCCGGATGTCCGGGAGGGCAGGCAGGCAGCGACCAGGAAGGTGTCCGATGTTCGTACGAGGCGGAGGCATCCGCAGAGGTGTGCTGGGGGCGACCGCGGCCGTGGCACTCCTCGCCGGTGCCGCCGGCTGCGGTGAGGATGAGAAGAGCCGCGCCGAAGAAGCCTGGGAGCAGTCCGTGCCTCCCACAGAGTTGTGCGGGGGTACCGCGGTGTCCGCCCGGGCGGGTAAGGCGCTGGAGTTGATCACCGGTTCCTCGCGGTTCGAGGCGTCGGGACGGACGTCCACGGTGGCTGACGCCGCACAGGACCTGAGTGACCAGTTCACGTCTTCCTTCACAGGGCACGGGGACGTCTGCCGCATTTTCACGCCCGTCGTCGTGCCCGATGTCGTCCGGCTGGAGATCACCTGGCGCATGTCCGGCAGCGCTCCGGACGGGGGGCCCGGTTCGAGGTACACCGAGCTGGATATGGGGGAGCTTGCGGGTACTGCGCAGGATCGCGCGTTTGTCACCTTCGCCTGTCGGAGCGAGGAACTGTCAGGTGTCGCGCCGGCACACGTGGACACCGACGTCAATTTCGGGGCGGTCTCCACAGAACCCACGGGTGATGTCGAAGCGTTGAAGGACGCCTACGCGACCGTGGCTCACTCCTTCGCTCTCGCCATGGCGAAGGAGCTGGGCTGCGAGAACGACGGCGGCCTGGAGTCCCGGCCGACGCTGGACGCTGCCTGACCCCGGCGCTCGGGCCCCGAGTCTCGGGCCCCGAGCGCCGGGTGTGGCTCTGTCACTCGTTCAGGGGGTCTGGGGGCGCCTGCGGACCGACGCTTGAGCTTCGGGCTTCGAGGGCCGAGACGCGAGGGCCGGGGTTCGAGCGGTGTTGTTCATCCGGGGGGTAGGTAATGGCTTTTGGGGAAACCTCCCCACCCTCCCACCCCGTCACGGCCAGCAAGTATGACTAATTGTGAGCGAGTTGCGGCGGAGAGTCGCTGCTGCTTACGGTGCCCACAACGAGACGACCCCGACACGGTGTTAGCTGCACCGGCCGGGGTCTGACCCAAGATCGAGCACTTAGAAAGACGATCTCGTGGCTACCCAGCACCCTAGCTCCGCCCCGCCCGCCCCCGCAGCCTCGCGCCCGTACAGCAAGGCTCCCACCGGCTACGGCAAGCAGACCGTCCCGGCTCAAGGCCCCGCCGATACAGCCGCCTTCGCCCTCCTGCCCGAGCGGGAGCGCTACGTCGCCGGTTATGTCGACCACCTGCCCGACGGTGCCGCCATGGACATCAAGTCGCTGGCCAAGGACTTGCCGCTGTACGGCCAGATGGCCATCGGCACCGCGCTGCGCGCCCTTGCCGTGGCCGGACACCTGCGCCGCGTGCGCTGCCGGGTCGAAGGGGCTGGTCAGTGCCGGTGGGTGACGCTCACCTACTGGTCACGTACCGCCCACGACAACGAGTGGTGGAGCGCCACGCTCGCAGGTGAGGCGGCCACCGCCCCGGAGCAGGCTTCCGCTCACTCGGCCGAACCGGCGGCCGTACCCCGGCAGCGCACCGCGCCCACACCCCCGGCGCCGCGGGAGGAGCCGGGCGTAGGCGCCCCCTCGGCTGTCTCGGCCCCTTCCCCCGCCTACCTCGCCCTCGCCGGACTCGGCCGCCGCGAACCCCGCCTGGCACTCTCCGCCGCCGACTGCTCCGCGCTGGAACCGCTGGCTGCCGCGTGGTTCGCGCGAGGTGTGAGCGCCGCCTACCTGACCTCGGCGCTCACCGCCGGACTGCCCGAACGCATCGGATCGCCCATCGGCCTGGTACGCCGCCGCCTCACCGACAAGATGCCGCCCCACCTGCCCACGGCACCCGCACCCACCCAGGGCCCGCCCGGCGCCCCCGCCCGCAGTGTCCTGGTGGAGTGCACCGACTGCGGTCGCCCAGGCCCGGCCGAAGCGCTCCCGGACGGCCTGTGCCGCCCCTGCGCGACCGCGCACCAGCCAGCGGAATCGTCAGAGGCCGAAGCCCCGGTCGAGATCGAACGCGATGTCCCTGCCCTCGTCGCGAGCCTCCGCAACCTGATGCGCACTCCCTGAGCGGTCACGCGTCGGCGACGTGTGGGAATCCCCCGGGGCGAGTTGGGCCATCACCAGCCCGTACAGCAGCTCGGCGTCCACGAAGTCCCCGTCCTGCGGGGGCCCGCACCGCCAGCTCAGCGGATACGTGTTGCCGTGGGCGGCAGGAATCCCGACGTACTGGTCGCGGGCCGCCGGGCCGAAGCACTTCGCGCCGGGCGGCCAGTCGAAGTCCTGGCTCGCGCCGGGTTCCAGCAGGAAGTACGTCCACCGAGCCCCCGCGATCTCCCGCACGACGGGCCCCGGATCGCCGTCCGTGAGGGTGGTGAGGTGGTGCAGCACCGCCTCCCCTCGCACGCCGCGCAGCCGGATCGCGTCGAAGTGAATTCCGATGAGGCGGAGTTGGAGCCCCGACGCGGGTACCCATTCGGGGAGCTTCTTGCTCGTCATGGCAATGAGCATCGCGGTGACTGCGTAGCGTGACCAGCAGGACGCGATCCACATCCACGCGATGTGGGGAGGGCGGTGACGGCTGTGGGGACAGGTGGCGAGACGACGCGCGGGCGGCGGCTGGTGGGGGAGCTGATCCGCATCCACCGGGTGCGGGCGGGTCTCACGCAGAAGGAGGCGGCGGAGCAGCTGCTGATCTCGGAGTCGCTGATGGGCGCGGTGGAGCGGGCGGAGCGCATCCCTTCGCGCGACCTGCTGATCGACGCGGACCGGGTGTTCGGTGCGGGCGGGGCGCTGAAGGCGTGCTGCGAACTGGTGGACGAGGAGAAGTACCCCCCGAAGTTCCTGGACTGGGCGAAGCTGGAGCGGAACGCGCGGGTCATCAGCGCCTACGAGACGATGCTGATCCCGGGCCTGCTCCAGACGGAGGCGTACGTACACGCGCTGTACCGGTCGCGCGTACCGGCGTACACGGAGGACGAGATCGCCCGGCACGTCGGAGCGAGGCTGGAGCGGCAGACGGTGCTGTCGCGCACCCCGCCGCCGCGCATCGGGTACGTCATCGAGGAGTCGGTCCTGGACCGGACACTCGGGGGGCCAGAGGTGCTGAAGGAGCAACTCCGGCATGTGCTCGACTGCGTGGAGCGGTTCAACCACCTGACGGTGCAGGTGATGCCGTCGGCTCAGCACACGCATGCGGGGCTGAACGGACCGATGCAGCTGATGTCCACGGTGGAGGGCCGCGCATTGCTGTTCGCGGAGGGGCAGGGCGGAGGTAGGTTGCTTTCGAAGCCGGAGCAGGTGGGCGACATGTTCGACCTCTTCGGCATCCTGCGGGCCCAGGCGCTCAACCCCTGGAAGTCCGCAGAGATCATCGAGACGAAGGTGAGACAACTGTGAGCGACGGGACCCGGCTGACCTGGTTCAAGTCCAGCTACAGCGGCAACGAGGGTGCCGAATGCCTCGAAGTCGCCTACGACTGGCACAAGTCCAGCTACAGCAACAACGAGGGCGAGGCCTGCGTCGAGGTCGCCACCTGCCCCCACACCGTCCACGTCCGCGACTCCAAGGTCACCGACGGCCCCGCCTTCGCCGTCACCCCTGCCGCGTGGACGGCCTTCGTGGCGAGCACGGTCGCGGGCTGACTCCGCGCCATTTCCCGCCGGCACCGGGCACCCGCACCACCTGGGCGCGGTGCAGGGGCGGGCCCGGGAGTGTTCGATGATCGGCGGATCCGATGGTCATTGACCACTGCCGCTCTTGGGTGAAGACCTATTACCCAGACGGCGCCATATCGCGGTATGGTGTTTGTATGGCCAGCAAGAAGGTAACCATCACCCTTGACGAATCCCTGGTCGAAGCACTGGCGGGCGCCGCCGAGGAGGAGGGCATCCCTCTCTCCCGGCTCGTCGCCGGAGCGGCCGAGCGCGAACTGCGGCTGCGCGCAGGCCGAGCTGTCATCAGGGAGTGGCAGGACGAGCAGGGCGGCTTCACCCCGGATGAACTCGCTGCCGCGCGAGCGGACATGGCGGCAGCCGACGCGGAGTACCTCGACGGTTCGCGGGCCTCCGCCGCGTGAATATCCCGTACCTCTACGACGTCGGGGCGCTCATCGCCATCGACAACAACGACCGGCGGATGTGGGCCCGCCACGGCCTGGCCCTCGACGACGGCCGGGACATCTACGTCCCCTCCGTCGTCGTCAGCCAGGCGTGGCGGGACGCCCGCCGCCAGGTGAGGCTCGGCAAGTTCCTCGCCGGATGCGACATCAGGCCGGTCGGCCTGGAAACCGCCAAGGCCACAGGCATCCTGTGCGGCAAGGCAGGCACGGCCGACGTCGTCGACGCCACCGTCGTCGTCATGGCGTCCGGTCTCGGCGCGATCATCTGGACCTCCGAACCGGACGACATCCACGCCCTCATCGATGCCCTGGACATCAAGCCCGCCCCCGTCGTGCGCACCGTCTGACCTCCCGCGATCCCGGTCCGGAATCCTCTTCAAGAGTCAGCGCCAAGTCAGCATGCTCCCCGGAAAGCCCGGAAAGCCCGGAATTAGCTGGAGAAGAGCCTCACTGTTCACGAGCGGGAGCGCGCGCAAGCGGGCGAGTTCCCATGTCTTCCGGATCATGGAGATGCGGGGGTCCGAGGAGCGCGCCCGGAAGGCGCGGTCGAAGCCCTGAGGTGGTTCCAGGCCCGCGTGCGCACGCAGAAGCGGCCGCCCCACGCCATGGGGGCGGCCGTCGCTGTCTGCTGGAGGCCGTGACCGGATTCGAACCGGTGTAACTCGAGTTGCAGTCGAGCCCCTGAACCACTCGGGCACACGGCCGTGCGTTTCTTGATCTGCTGTCGACCGTACGGGCGGGGTGGGGCCGGTCTCAAGGCCCATGGGCGCGCTGCAACGCGACTGCCATGCCGCGTTCACGAACGCGGAGGGGCGGGCCCGCGGTCGTACGACCAAGGGACGAGATCGATACCCTCCCCCCGACAGGGGTCACCTGCTGGTGCGGCCCTTACTCTGAGGCTCATGACCGCCCTGGAACCCCGTGACGCCGAGGTCACCGCCGCCCTCGTGGAGACCACCGCCCCCGCCCCGGTGGAAGGCGTCCTGGGGCGCACGTACCGGGCCCTGAGCATCGGCATCGTCTCCGTCGTGCTGCTCATCGCCTTCGAGGCGACCGCCGTCGGTACGGCGATGCCCGTGGCCGCACGTGAACTGCACGGCATCCCGCTCTACGCCTTCGCCTTCTCCGCGTACTTCACCACCAGCCTCTTCGCCATGGTGCTGTCCGGGCAGTGGGCCGACCGGCGCGGACCGCTCGCGCCGCTCGCCGGCGGGATCGGGGCGTTCGGAGCCGGTCTGCTGCTCTCCGGGACCGCCGCGAGCATGTGGGTGTTCATCCTGGGACGGGCCGTCCAGGGCATCGGCGGCGGGCTCGTGATCGTGGCGCTGTACGTGGTCATCGGGCGGGCCTACCCGGAGCGGATCCGGCCGGGGATCATGGCCGCCTTCTCGGCGGCGTGGATCGTGCCGTCCGTCGTCGGGCCGCTCGCCTCGGGGACCGTGACGGAGCACCTCGGATGGCGCTGGGTCTTCGTCGGCATCCCCGTGCTCATCCTCCTGCCGCTCGGCCTCGCCCTGCCCGCGATCCGGCGTATGGCGGGCGGGCCGGCCGATGCGGCGGCCGGGGCTCAGCCGTTCGACCGGCGGCGTATCCGGCTCGCCCTGGGCATCTCGCTGGGCGCGGGACTGCTCCAGTACGCCGGGCAGGAGCTGCGCTGGCTCTCGCTGCTGCCGGCCCTGGCCGGCGTGGCGCTCCTCGTACCGGCTGTGCTCGGACTGCTGCCCCCGGGGACGGTACGGGCGGCACGTGGGCTGCCCGCGGTGATCCTGCTGCGGGGGGTCGCGGCCGGGTCGTTCATCGCCGCCGAGTCGTTCGTGCCGCTGATGCTCGTGACCCAGCGCGGGCTCTCCCCGACGATGGCAGGGCTGTCGCTGGCCGCCGGCGGCCTCACGTGGGCTCTCGGCTCCTACGTACTGGCCCGGCCGCGGCTGGAGGGGCACCGGGAGCCCCTCATGGTGTTCGGCATGGTGCTGGTGGCCCTGTCCATCGCGGCGGCGCCCGCCGTGCTGCTGGAGGCGGTCCCGGTGTGGACCCTTGCGGTGGTCTGGGGCGTCGGCTGCTTCGGCATGGGCATGGTGATCGCCTCGACGAGCGTGCTGCTGCTGAAGCTGTCGGCCCCGGAGGAGGCGGGCGGCAACTCCGCCGCGCTGCAGATCTCGGACGGCCTGGCGAACGTGCTGCTGCTCACCGGCGGTGGCGCCGCCTTCGCCGCGCTGGGCGGCGGGGCGGTAGGGGCGGCGGCCCACGGGGCCGTCGGCAGTGGTGCCGCGGGGGCGCACCCAGGGGCTTTCGCGGCGGTGTTCCTGCCGATGGCTGTGGTGGCGCTGCTGGGGGTGTGGGTGGCTACGCGCGTACGGACAGACGCTTAGCACCGAGTGGTACCACGCGGTACCATTCGTCCATGGCTGGTCTGAATCTGCGGTTCACCGAGGAAGAGCTGGACGCCCTGCGTGCGCGCGCCGAGGCGGAGGGGCGAAGCATGCAGTCCTTCGCCCACGATGCGGTGATCACGGCCATAAACGAACACGCGCGCCTCTTCAACGAGGCAGCGGATCACGTGCTGAAGGTCAGTGAGGAGCTGAACCGGAGGCTGGCCTGATGCAGTACCTGACCTTGCCCGAGCTGCTGAACCTCGCGGACAGGCTGGGCACCGCCGATGTACGTGACTACGGGCTGCTCGACTCTGCACTGGCGAGACCGCAGGCGAGCGTGTTCGGCCAGGACGCCTATCCGGACGTGTGGCAGAAGGCCGCGGCGCTCATGGAATCCCTGGCCCGCAACCACGGGCTCGTCGACGGCAACAAGCGCATCGCCTGGTACGCGACCTGGGTTTTCCTCCACATCAACGGGCATCCGCTGGACGAGGACTTCGATGTGGACGAGGCCGAGCGCTTTGTGCTGCATGTATGCCAAGGAGCGCTGGACATGGTCAAGATCGCGGAGCAGCTGCCCCGCTTCGCCAGGTGACCGTCCCCTGTGAAGCGGGTCTCAGCAGTGCCGAGCCACTGCTGATTCGTACGGGGTTCCGCTCCCCCCGCCGGTAGGGTGGCCCGGTTGTCGTATCGCGTACGGAGCCGCTGAGGGTCCGTACGGCCAGCGCCCCACGTACCCGAGTGCCCCGAACCGGAGACCGTGACTACTACCGCCTCCCACCACCTCTCACCCGCCTTTCCCGGCCGCGCCCCCTGGGGGACCGCCGGGAAGCTGCGTGCCTGGCAGCAGGGTGCCATGGAGAAGTACATCCAGGACCAGCCGCGGGACTTCCTCGCGGTCGCCACCCCCGGCGCCGGGAAGACCACCTTCGCGCTGACCCTCGCGTCATGGCTGCTGCACCATCACGTGGTGCAGCAGGTCACCGTGGTCGCGCCCACCGAGCACCTCAAGAAGCAGTGGGCGGAGGCCGCGGCCCGCATAGGGATCAAGCTCGACCCCGACTACAGCGCGGGCCCCGTGAGCAAGGAGTACCACGGGGTCGCGATCACGTACGCCGGTGTCGGCGTGCGCCCCATGCTCCACCGCAACCGGTGCGAACAGCGCAAGACCCTGGTGATCCTCGACGAGATCCACCACGCCGGTGACTCCAAGTCCTGGGGAGAGGCGTGCCAGGAAGCGTTCGACCCGGCGACCCGCCGGCTCGCGCTCACCGGTACGCCGTTCCGCTCCGACACCAACCCGATCCCCTTCGTCGCGTACGAGGAGGGCAACGACGGCATCCGCCGGTCCTCCGCCGACTACACCTACGGCTACGGCAACGCGCTCGCCGACGGTGTCGTCCGCCCCGTGATCTTCCTCAGCTACAGCGGCAACATGCGCTGGCGCACGAAGGCCGGCGACGAGATCGCCGCGCGGCTCGGCGAGCCCATGACGAAGGACGCCATCGGTCAGGCCTGGCGCACCGCGCTCGCGCCCACCGGTGACTGGATCCCCAATGTGCTGGCCGCCGCCGACAAGCGGCTGACCGAGGTACGCAAGGGCATCCCGGACGCGGGCGGGCTGGTCATCGCGACCGACCAGGAGTCGGCCCGGGCGTACGCCAAGATCCTCAAGTCGGTCACCGGTGAGAAGCCGACCGTGGTCCTCTCCGACGAGAAGGCCGCGTCCAAGAACATCGACAAGTTCAGCCAGGACGAATCGCGCTGGATGGTCGCGGTCCGCATGGTGTCGGAAGGCGTCGACGTGCCGCGCCTCGCGGTCGGGGTGTACGCGACGACGATCTCGACGCCGCTCTTCTTCGCCCAGGCCGTCGGACGTTTCGTGCGGTCGCGCAGGCGCGGCGAGACGGCTTCGGTCTTCCTGCCGACCATCCCGATGCTGCTCGACTTCGCGAACGAGATGGAGGTCGAGCGCGATCACGTGCTCGACAAGCCGAAGAAGGGCAACGACGAGGAGAACCCGTTCGCCGAGGAGGACCAGCTCCTCGCGGACGCCGAGAAGCTGGAGGACGAGGAGACCGAGGAGCAGCTGCCCTTCGAGGCGCTGGAGTCCGACGCGGTCTTCGACCGGGTGCTGTACGACGGTGCCGAGTTCGGCATGCAGGCGCACCCCGGGAGCGAGGAGGAGCAGGACTACCTCGGGATTCCGGGACTCCTCGAACCCGACCAGGTGCAGCTGCTGCTCCAGAAGCGGCAGACCCGGCAGATCGCGCACAGCAGGCAGAAGCCCGCGGCCGAGGCCGACCTGCTGGAGAAGGCGGCCGACCAGCGGCCGGTGGTCACCCACAAGAAGCTGCTGGAACTGCGCAAGCAGCTCAACACGATGGTCTCGGCGTACACCCACCAGAGCGGCAAGCCGCACGGCGTGATCCACACCGAGCTGCGGAGGGTGTGCGGCGGTCCGCCGAGCGCGGAGGCGACGGCCGGGCAGATCCAGGACCGGATCAAGAAGGTCCAGGAGTGGGCCACCCGCATGCGGTAGACGGACAGGCCCCCGGGGGGTGACCTGACGCGCGGTAGACGGACGGGCCCGGGGAGTAACGGGACGCGCGGCGGGCGGACGTGTCCCTGGGGGGTGACCGGACGCGCGGTGGGCGGACGTAGCCCCAGGGACCTGACGCGCGGTGGGCGGACGGACACCCCGGGGGAGTGACGGGTCCGGTGCGGGGATGCCCGCACCGGACCCGTTTCCGTGCCCGGAGGCGACACGCCTTCTCCTGCCTCACGACCCGGCGGCCCGTGCGGTCCCGCCTCGCCTGTACGCCCGCGCACGGCGGGGTGGGGGAGGGGCGTGCGAGGGCGGGCGGGCGCCGGTGAGTGACCGGATGCCGGAAATTTTTGTGCCATGTTTTCACGGCCTGTTAACAAACGTTCACATCTGATGTACGGAGCGTCGCGAATACGTCACCCGACTTGAACGCGCGTAGATGTTCGCGTTCCGGACGCTTCCTCGCTGACCGGCGGTTATGTCGTCGCGTTCCGGGGGGAGACCGGATTCTGGACGAGGTCTTCCGCTGAGCGGACCCGCTCGCTAATGTCCCCGAAACATGAACGCCCCGTGGCAATGTGGCCTCGGAGCGCAGCCGGTGCCATGGCCAGTCGGCGGCCTCTCGGTGCGTCGCCGTGGGACCGGCGTCGGCATCCGCAAGAGAAACCGCCCCGCTCACCAAGAGGGAGAGGGCGTCGTGACCGCGGAGACTTCTCAGACGCTCGACAGGGGACTGCGTGTCCTCAAGTTGCTCGCCGATACCGATCACGGCCTGACCGTCACCGAGTTGTCGAACAAACTCGGCGTCAACCGCACCGTGGTCTACCGACTGCTCGCCACCCTGGAACAGCACGCCCTCGTACGGCGTGACCTGGGCGGCCGGGCCCGGGTGGGCCTCGGCGTGCTGCGCCTGGGCCGGCAGGTGCACCCGCTCGTCAGGGAGGCGGCGCTGCCCGCCCTGCGCTCCCTGGCCGAGGACATAGGGGCCACCGCTCACCTCACACTCGTCGACGGTTCGGACGCGCTCGCGGTCGCCGTCGTCGAGCCGACCTGGACCGACTACCACGTGGCCTACCGGGCCGGCTTCCGCCACTCCCTGGACCGGGGCGCCGCGGGCCGGGCGATCCTCACCGCCCGGCAGAAGACGGCCGACCACCCCGGCTACACGCTCACCCAGGGCGAACTCGAAGCCGGTGCCTGCGGGGCCGCGGCGCCGCTGGTCGGGGTGTCCGGCGTGGAGGGGAGCGTGGGCGTGGTCATGCTCGCCGACGCCGTACCGGAACGAGTGGGCCCGCGCGTGCTCGACGCGGCCCGCGAGGTCGCGGACGCCCTCCGCTAGGCCCCGCCCGCACAGGAGACACCGGCCCGGCCACCCCGGCCGATCGCTCCCCTCGCCCCGCCCGGCCACCCCGGCGGCGCAGGGGCAGGTCGGTGTCCGGGGTGGCCTGCGGATAGATTGGCCGGGTGGCCCTTCGTCTCTCTCGCCCCCGCGCCCTCGCCCTCTGCGCGCTGCCGGTCCTGGCCCTGTTCGGCACGGCCGCCTTCGCGCCCCTGCCGTTCACCGTGGCGCAGCCCGGCAGCACCGCCGACGTCCTGGGGGACGACAAGGGGAAGCCCGTCATCACGATCAAGGGCGCGCCGACCCGGACCACCGACGGTGAGCTGCGCATGACGACGATCGTCGCGACCGCGCCTTCGGCGGACGTCGGGATCGCGGACGTGGTCGACAGCTGGTTCCGGACGGACCGGGCGGTCATGCCGCGCGACTCCGTCTACCCCACCGGTGACTCCGAGAAGGAGATCGAGCAGCACAATCTCCAGGACATGAAGGAGTCGCAGAACGTCGCCGTCGACGCGGCCCTGCACTACCTGGACAGGAAGCCCGGTTCCGTCGACGTCACCCTGCACCTCGCCGACGTGGGCGGCCCCAGCGCGGGCTTGTTCTTCTCGCTCGGCATCATCGACAAGCTGGACGGCGACGGTTCCGGCGGCGACCTGACCGGCGGACGCACCGTGGCCGGTACGGGCACGATCGAGGCGGACGGCACCGTCGGCGCGGTGGGCGGGGTCTCCCTCAAGACGCAGGCGGCACGGCGCGACGGCGCGACCGTCTTCCTGGTCCCGAAGGCCGAGTGCAAGCAGGCGAAGGCGGAACAGCCGGAGGGGCTGCGGCTGATCCCCGTCACGACGCTGAAGGGTGCGGTGTCCTCGCTGCGTTCCCTGGATCAGGGAGGCACGGTCCCGAGCTGCTGACCTGCGGCTTCGGACTCTCCATCCCGCGCCACGCGGGGAAGACGAGCGGGCTCAGCGTCGCCAGGAAGTAGACCCCGCCCATCGCCAGCAGCGCCCCGGTCGCGCCCATGCCCTCGACCAGCAGGCCCGCCGCGAGACCGCCCACCGGCATGGCGAGCTCGCAGCCCGCCGTGAGCGCGCCGGACACCCTGCTGCGCAGTTCCTCGGGGACGCGTTCGTACGTCACCGTCGTCAGGATCGGGTTGAGCATGCCGCCGGCGACGCCGCCCAGCACCATCGTGACGGCGAGGGGCAGAGTCGTCCCGGTCAGCGCGGCGACCACGAATCTCGGCGCGCCGCACAGCACCACACACACCGCGAACACGCTGCGCCGCGAGAAACGGTGCCCCACCGCCCCGTACAGCAGCGCGCCGGTCAGGCCGCCCGCGCCGAACAGCGCGGTGAGCAGGCCCAGGTCGGTCGCCCCGCCCAGCTCGCCCTCGGCGTGCACGGGCAGCAGGACGGCGTTCCAGCCCTGGTCGGTGCCGTTCATGAACATCACCATGACCACGACGGCGAGCAGCAGCCGATTGCCCAGCAGGTAGGCGTATCCCTCCTTCAGTTCGGCGCGGTACGCCCGCAGTGAGACGGGGGAGACCGCCTTGCGCGGCTCGGCAGCCCGGACTCCCCGGACGCCCGCCGCGACGAGCAGGGCGGACGACGCGAAGGTGGCCGCGTCGAGCAGGAGCACGGTCTCGGCGCCGGCGACCGCGATCAGGAGCCCCGCCAGTGCGGCACCGACCATGCGGGCGCCGCGCGAGACCGCGTCGAAGAGGCTCGCCGCCCGCGCGAGCGTGGTGCCCGCGTGTTCGGCGAGGTCGGGTACGAGGACGTAACGCGCCGTGTTGCCCGGGGTGTGCGCGAAACCGTTCAGGGCCATGAGCGCGCACAGCATCCAGAACTCGAGGGCGCCGGCGTGGTGCAGCAGCGGGACGGTGGCGACGGCCGCGCCGCAGATCAGGTCGGAGGCGACCGCGACGCGACGCCGCCCCAGCCGGTCGATGACAGGCCCGCCCACCAGGGCTGCGACGACGATCGGCAGGGTCGCGCAGAAGGCGACCACTCCGGCCCGGCCGGCGCTCCCCGTGGTCTCCAGGACGAACCAGGGGACGCCGATCAGGGTGAGTGACGTGCCCGCGGTGGAGATGGAGTTCGCGGCCAGGACCGCGGCGAGCGGGGTGCGGCGCCGCGCAGGTCTTCCCCCCGGCGCCATCAGACCGCTCGCGGGGTGCGGGCCGGGGGCGGCCCGGCCTGGGCGAGACGCAGGCCGAGGCCGACGAGTGTCCAGCCCATCCGGTGGCGCAGTCCGGGGCGTGCCGGGCGTAAATCGGCCGCCTCGCGCCGGAGTTCGGCGGCGCGGTAGGTGTGGAGCAGAAGATGGACGTCGCTGTGCATGGCGGTGATCCCCTCAGTCGGTGGGGCGCGGGAACAGGTGCATGTGGGTGCGGACGACGGCCGACCCCTCGGTGCCTTCGGGGACACGGCCCCGGTAGCTGTTCACCAGCTCCTGCATCTTCTCCGCGAGTTCCATGGAGAGTTCAGGCGTGAGGCGCAGCTTGAAGTCGCTGAGGTCGAAGGCCCGGCGCCACTCCTCGGGCCATTCGTGCATCGTCCCGAGCCAGGTGTTCAGCTCCTGGGCGTGCGTGGTCGCCACCTCGTGCAGCACGACGCCGACCGCTCCGCGCACCTCGGCGTCCGGGTGGTCCAGGAAGGTGCTGGTGTTGAAGGTGTTGCCCATGTGGACGGCCTTCCACCACCGCTCGCGCCCCTTGCCGCGCTCCGGGTCGTCCTCGACGAAGCCGTACGCCGCGAGCTGGCGCAGGTGGTAGCTGGTGGCCCCGCTGGACTCGCCGAGCCTTTCGGCGAGTCCGGAAGCGGTGGCGGGGCCGAACTCCCGGAGGGTGTTCAGCAGCCGGATGCGCAGGGGATGGGCGAGGCCGCGCAGGGTGCGGGTGTCGACGTGGTGGATCTTCGGGTCGTCGGCGTACGGGACCGGCCGGTCCTCGGACTCGTTCGGAGGCATGCCACGACCATAGAGTTGCAAAGACTGCTTTGCAACACCTTTTTTGCAACGCCTTCTTTGTAAGTCTCCGGCCGTAGCTCTCCGGCCGTAACTCCCCGTGCGTTACTCCGCGCCCGTGACTCCGCGTCCGTAACTCCCCAGCCGTTCAGCCCTCCTGGATGAACCCCTCCTCGATCAGCCAGTCCTTCGCCACCTCGTGCGGGTCCTGCCCGTCCACGTCGACCTTGGAGTTCAGCTCCTGCGCGAGCGGCGTGGTCAGCACGTCGGTGACCGGGGCCAGCAGCTCGGCTATCTCCGGGTACTTCTTCAGGGTCGCCGTGTGGATGGCAGGGGCCGCGTTGTAGTTGGGGAAGAACTGCTTGTCGTCCTCCATGACGTCCAGGTTCATCGCCTTGATGCGGCCGTCGGTGGTGTACACCTCGCCGAGCAGGCAGGAGTCGGACTCGGACACCTGGGTGTAGATGATCCCGGCGTCCATCTTCTGGATGTTCGCGGCCGGCAGGTCCATCCCGTACTTCTTCTGCATGCCCGGCAGCCCGTCGTCACGCGAGGCGAACTCGTTCTCCACGCACACGCTCACCGCCTTCGGGTCCTTCTTCGCCAGCGCGGCCACGTCCGAGAGCGTCTTCAGCTTGTACTTGGCGTTGTTCTTCTTGCTGATGGCCAGGGCGTACGTGTTGTCGAGCGTGGACGGCGGGAGCCAGGTCACCCCGTTGCCCTTGTCCTCGTCGCGGACCACCTCGTACTGCTTCTGCGGGTCGGCGACCGGCTCCGCATGACCCAGATAGGTGATCCACGCCGTGCCCGTGTAGTCGTACAGGGCGTCCGCCTCGCCCTTGACGACCGCCTCGCGCGCGCTGATCGACCCCGGCAGGTTCGTCCGGTCCAGGACCTCGGCCCCGGCCGCCTTGAAGATCAGGCCCATGATCTGCCCGAGGATGATGTTCTCGCTGAAGTTCTTCGAGGTCACCGTCAGCGAGGCACCCTTGAGCGGCTGCCCCTGCCCGATCGACCCCGGTTCCACCTCGTCCACCAGCGGCGACCCGCTCTTCAGCCCGCACCCCGTGAGCAGGAGGGCGAGCGCGGCAGTCGACGCCAGGCCCGTACGTGCCCTCACGCTTCCTCCAGTCCGCGCGGCGTCAGCCACAGTTCGACCAGCGACGCCAGCCAGTCCACCAGCAGTGCCAGCACCACCGTCAGCACGGAACCCAGCACCAGCACCGGCATGCGCTGCGTCTGGATGCCCGACGTGATCAGGTCGCCCAGTCCGCCGCCGCCCCCGAAGGTCGCGAGGGTCGCCGTGCCGACGTTGAGCACCAGGGCGGTGCGTACGCCCGCGAGGATCAGCGGGACCGCGAGCGGCAGCTCGACCCTGGTGAGCGTGCCCATCGCCGACATGCCGATGCCCCGGGAGGCCTCCACGAGCGTCGGCTCGATCGAGTTCAGGCCCGCCACCGTGTTGGAGAGCACCGGCAGGACGGCGTAGATCACCATGCCGATGATGGCCGTGGACGGGCCGATGCCCAGCCAGATCACCAGCAGCGCCAGCAGCCCGATGGCGGGCGTGGCCTGCCCGATGTTGGCGAGCGCGGTGACCCCGGGGGCGGCCTTCTTCAGGCCCCGCCGGGTCAGCGCGATGCCGAGCGGGATGGCGATGATCAGCACCCAGAAGGTGGAGATCGCGGTCAGCCGGACGTGCTGCCACCAGCGCACCTGCACGGTGTCGCCGGCCAGTGAGTTCTCCGCCACCGAGTCGAGGTCGACGTTGGTGATCCACAGATAGGTCGCCACGAGGACGACCGCGCAGACCGCCGGCACCACCACGAGCTTCTGCCAGGTGATCCGTCGCGCGGGACCCGGCGCCGGGGCGGAGGGCTCCGCCTCCTCGTCACGGAAGGCGTGGCCTCCCACGTCGTGCTCCCCGGGCGGTCGCGACCCCTTGGGGGGCGCCTGATGACTGGGGGTCATAGCCCGCTGCCACCGCCCTCCAGCTCCTGGCCCGTCCGGTGGGCGCGCAGCTCCTCCAGATCGTGCTCGTGTTCCATCGCGGCGAGCCGGTCGGCCTCCAGAAGCTCCTGCACGGAGTTCATGAGGGTCTGCATGTCGACGACCCCGATGAACTCGCCGCGCCGGCCGGTCACGGCGACCCGCCCGCCGCTGTCGGTCAGTACGGCCTCCAGGGCGTCGTGCAGCGTCGCGTCCCGGGTCACCGTGTCGTGCACCAGCTGCCCGGCCCGGGCCAGCGAGCCCTTGGCCCGCATCAGGTCGCCGCGCCGCAGCCACTTGTAGGGGCGGTTGCGGCGGTCCAGCATCAGCAGCTCGTTGTGCTGACCGTCCCGCAGCTTGTTGAAGATCGACTGGAGCGGGTCCTCGACGGTCACCGTGGGGAAGTCGGCGATCCCCACGTCCCGCACCCGCGTCAGGTTGAGCCGCTTCAGCGCGGCTCCGGCGCCCACGAAGCCCGAGACGAAGTCGTCCGTCGGGTTGGTGAGGATGGCCTCGGGGGTGTCGAACTGGGCGATGTGCGAACGCTCCCTGAGCACCGCGATCCGGTCGCCCAGCTTGATGGCCTCGTCGAAGTCGTGGGTGACGAAGACGATCGTCTTGTGCAGCTCGTGCTGGAGCCGGATCAGCTCGTCCTGGAGGTGGTCGCGGGTGATCGGGTCCACCGCCCCGAACGGCTCGTCCATCAGCAGCACCGGCGGATCCGCGGCCAGCGCCCGCGCGACCCCCACACGCTGCTGCTGGCCGCCGGAGAGCTGCCGGGGATAACGCCCGTGGAACTCCCGGGGATCGAGACCCACCAGGTCGAGCATCTCCTCGACCCGGTCCTTCACCCCGGACTTCGACCAGCCGGTCATCTTCGGTACGAGCGCGATGTTCTCCGCGACCGTCATGTGCGGGAAGAGACCGGAGGACTGGATGGCGTAACCGATCTTGCGGCGCAGCTTCACCGGGTCCATGTCGGTGACGTCCTCGTCGTTGATCCTGATCCGCCCGGACGTCGGCTCGATCAGGCGGTTGATCATCTTCAGCGTGGTCGACTTGCCGCAGCCGGAGGGGCCGACGAGGATCACGGTCTCGCCGGCCTTGATGTCCATCGACACCTCGTCCACCGCGGGGGCGGGGCTGCCGGGATAGGACTTCGTGAGGTTCTCCAGTTGGATGGTCGCACCGGAGGCGGCCGAAGCGGTGGCGCGGTCCCCGGACCACTCCGTCGGCCCTGTGGCGGTCTCAGGCACGGATCCCCCTAGGGATGGTGAGCCGCCCGAGCAGTACGTACGCGGCGTCGAAGAGCAGGGCGAGGATGACGATGCCGACCGTGCCGGCGAGGACCTGGTTGATGGCGTTGGCACTTCCCAGTGAGGCGAGTCCGCGGAAGATCTCGTTGCCGAGCCCGGGACCCGAGGCGTAAGCGGCGATGGCGGCGATACCCATCAGCATCTGGGTGGAGACCCGGATGCCGGTGAGGATGGGCGGCCACGCGAGCGGCAGTTCCACCTTGAGCAGCCGCCTCGTCCGGGACATCCCGATGCCCTTCGCCGCGTCGACGAGGGACGGGTCGACCCCGCGCAGCCCGACGATGCAGTTGCGGACGATGGGCAGCAGCCCGTACAGGGTCAGGATGATCACCGTGGGCGGGACCCCCAGGCCGACCAGCGGGATCAGGAGGCCGATCGCCGCGAGCGAGGGGATGGTGAGAATCGCCGAGGTGGACGTGATCGCCAGTGAGCCGCCCCAGCCGCTGCGGTAACTGACGACACCGATCAGGACGCCGAGAACGGTGGCGATGACCATGCACTGGAAGACGGCGCTGGCATGCTGGTACGTGTCGGTGAGCAGTTGATCGTGGCGGGTGCCCAGATACTCCCAGAAGTTCACATGGTGCTCCGTAGGCTCAGTCGGTGTCCTCTGCAGCCTGCTCAACCAGCGGGATAATACGCAGGGGTACCGGGTTTTCCATGACGATCGCCGTGGAGGCCCGGACGATGCCATCAAAGCCCACGACCCGGTCGATCACCCGCTGGAGATCGGCGTTGGAGCGGGCCACGAGCCGGCAGAACATGTCACCGTGCCCGGTGGTCGTGTGCAGTTCCAGCACCTCGGGCACGCCACTCAAATGGGCACGTACATCGGCGCCTTGGCCCTGCTTGATCTCCAGCGTGGCGAAGGCGGTCACCGGGTAGCCGAGCGCCGCCGGGTCGACGTCCGGGCCGAACCCCCGGATGACGCCATTCGACTGAAGACGGTCCAGCCGCGCCTGGACGGTCCCGCGCGCCACACCCAGCCGGCGCGACGCCTCCAGTACACCGATACGGGGCTCGCGGGCCAGCAGCACGATGAGCCGGCCGTCCAGATGATCGATCGCCATGATCCGTCTCCGATGGTCAGCCTGTACAGATAGCCCGCCCATCCTCGCCGGAGGGTGGACACATTGACCAGTGAGGCGGCGAACTGTTGCGCACCTTGCGGAGCGGCGGGAACCTGCGGTCATGACTGAGACTCTGCACACCACCCCCGACACCGCCCGGCAGGCCGATCCCTTCCCGGTCAAGGGAATGGACGCGGTGGTCTTCGCCGTGGGCAACGCCAAGCAGGCGGCGCACTACTACTCGACCGCCTTCGGCATGAAGCTCGTCGCCTACTCCGGACCGGAGAACGGCAGTCGCGAGACCGCGAGTTACGTCCTGACCAACGGATCCGCCCGCTTCGTCCTCACCTCCGTCATCAAGGCGTCCACCGAGTGGGGCACCTTCCTCGCCGACCACGTGCACGCCCACGGCGACGGCGTGGTCGACCTCGCCATCGAGGTCCCCGACGCCCGCGCGGCCTACGCGTACGCCGTCGAGCACGGTGCGCGGGGCATCACCGAGCCGTACGAGGTCAAGGACGAGCACGGCACGGTCGTCCTGGCCGCCATCGCCACGTACGGCAGGACCCGCCACACGCTGGTCGAGCGCGGCGGGTACGACGGCCCGTACCTCCCCGGATACACGGCCGCCGACCCGATCGTCGAGCCCGCCGCCAAGAGGACCTTCCAGGCCATCGACCACTGCGTCGGCAACGTCGAGCTCGGCCGGATGAACGAGTGGGTGTCCTTCTACAACAAGGTCATGGGCTTCACGAACATGAAGGAGTTCGTGGGCGACGACATCGCCACCGAGTACTCCGCCCTGATGTCGAAGGTCGTCGCCGACGGCACGCTCAAGGTGAAGTTCCCCATCAACGAGCCGGCGATCGCCAAGAAGAAGTCGCAGATCGACGAGTACCTGGAGTTCTACGGCGGCGCCGGCGTCCAGCACATCGCGCTCGCGACGAACGACATCGTCGCGTCCGTACGCGCCATGCGGGCGGCGGGGGTGCAGTTCCTGGACACCCCGGACTCGTACTACGACACCCTGGGGGAGTGGGCGGGCGAGACCCGGGTGCCCGTGGAGACGCTGCGCGAGCTGAAGATCCTCGTCGACCGCGACGAGGACGGCTACCTGCTGCAGATCTTCACCAAGCCGGTCCAGGACCGTCCGACCGTCTTCTTCGAGATGATCGAGCGGCACGGCTCGATGGGGTTCGGCAAGGGCAACTTCAAGGCCCTGTTCGAAGCGATCGAGCGCGAGCAGGAGAAGCGCGGAAACCTGTAGTGACCTGAGTCCGAGATACGCCGGCAGTAGGCGGCTGCTTTGTCGAGGATCTCGTCGGCGGTCTTGGTCCAGATGAAGGGCCGTGGGTGGTCGTTCCGGTCGGCGACCCAGGCCCGGACGTCGCGTTCGAGTGCTTGGACTCAGTAGCCCGATGGTGCCGGTGCAGTGAGCCGATCACCTTGCAGGTTGCCACTTTCAGCTCCGCGAACAGGGTTGTGGTGCCGGCACGGATGCAGTCGTGGCTTCGTCGTTCCGGTACGCCCGGCAGCATCGGCAGCGCGGGCTGGGACTGGTCCAGGGCCTGGATCTGCGACTGCTCGTCCACGCAGAGAACCAGCGCCCGCGCCGGCGGACCCAGGTAGAGGCCACGACATCGCGGACCTTGTCGATGAAGAACGGGTCCGTGGACAGCTTGAACGTCTCGGACCCCGTTCGATGAAACGCCGCCGCCAGGTGCGGACCGTGTCGGCAGCACTATTCAGCCGACGGGACACCTCCAGGCTCGAGAGTGTCCCTCGGCGTACTCCAGCACGGCCTCGAGCGCTGATCCAGAGCCTGGCGCCGTCGTGCGACGACGCACCCGACAGTCCGGCACAGCCCGCTGCGCATCGGGCACCGACAAAAACGGCGGAATTCGGACCTGACCGGCTCATGAGCAACCAACGACGAACCTGCGACTCAGGTCACGAGATCGCCAACTGATCACAACGTCACACGGGCCCCTAATCGGAATGTCCAATTCCACGGAATTGCTGCTTCCGTTTCCCTTCGGGGGTAAGGGGGCAAGGGGGCAAGGGGGCAAGGGGGCGAGTGGAAATTTTCTCCTCAGTCGGGCCCCGATGTCCCAATAATATGCAACTGCCGTTTCATGCATGGCGCGCGCCACAGGTACTGGCTGTTGTGGCCGGTTTACGCCTCTAGACGCCCCGGCGTACTGGCCTATACCTTTCTCTTCGAACATGATCGTTCACCGTCCGTACGTCGCGTGTAAGTGGACTCGCTTTCGGCTCAGGATCGGAAAACCCTTGCCCAAAAACTTCTTCAGGGCCGCTGCAGTAGCCCTGTGCTTTACGGCGCTCAGTTCCTCTGCTTCTGCTCTCGAACCGCAGGAAGGTTCGGCCGCGGACAACGCCGTATTGCCTGCAGTTGTAAAACTGAGCGCAACGAACTCCACTGACGTCTCCCTCGCATCCGAGGGCGATGCCCTGTTGGATGAGTTCCGGGACCGAGCTGTCGCGGCCGACCCGACCTCGCCGCTGGCGGGTTACTCGGATGCGGAACTGCGCAGCAACTACAAGGTGCTGGACCTGTCGAACCAGGTCGCATCCAGGCTGGCGATGGACGACGGCTGTCACTGGCAGGACGAGTTCGTCGTCGTCGCGTCGCAGGTGCGGAGTGTCGCATACGTCAGCCTGCCCGAGGAGGACGGAGGCGCTGACCCAGCCATGGTGGAGCTGACCGAGGAGCAGCCCTGCCCCGTCGCCCTGGAGGTGACGGATGCTGCTGAGACGGATAATGACGGCGCTGAGACCGAACCCGGACCGCGAAGCGCCGCCGCTCCCATGGCCGCTGCGGCGGATGCGAAGATCGAACGGTACAACGTCGTCTGCTTTGCCCGAGTCCACTACGACGACACCTGGAACGATGGCTGTGCCGACAAGTACGTGGAGCGCAACGACGGCAACAAGTCGTACAACTACTACGGCATAAGAATGAGGGCCACCTGCGACTCCAGCGCGTTGTCAAGGCTCACCGAATGCGGTATCGGACAGCGGCGCGAGGACGGCTCAGCTCTGAAGTGGGTTGACTGGGCGCCCACAAGGGATTCCGACGGTGACTGCCGGACGATCGACTTGTCCATCAGCTTCGCCACTGTGGGTGCTGGCGGCTCGTACACGCACTGCGACGAAAAGCGTATCAACAAGTACTCCCAGGCTGGAAAGTTCAGCAGCTACTTCTACGGCAACACGGGATACGCGCGCGACACACAGCACAAGGTCACCGTAAGTGTCTGTCAGACGTGCTCCCGTCCCAACTGGACCTATTGGAGCAAGACGAACGGCTACGGCCTGTAGGCCCCACAAGGACCCGGAAATGCGCCCAGGGTGATGGCTTCTCTTCTGGGCGCATTTTCGCAATTCTGAAGGACTTGAAAATGAATCGTTGGGGTGTCCTCGCTGCGCTTTCTGTCCTCGCGCTCTCTTCCTGCTCGAAAAATGGCCCTAGCGAAATGGTTAGTGATGCGCAGGCTCGGCAGGGGCTTAGCGAGATCGTGCAGGTCGCTCAGGAAAGTCCAAGAAAGTTGTGCGATGAACATTCGCTCAACAAGGGGGCCTGTCGCGACGAACTGAAGATTTCGAGGGCGAGCTGCTTGGGCGCAGACCCCGAACCTCGTGTGATTAGTTCCACTGAAGTTCCAGGCGCTAAGGGTCGGCAGGGGGGAAGGCTGCTGGTCCTTGAGGGCGGTCCAAAGGGAAACGCTGACTACCGGACGGAAATGTTCTTCGCCTTCGACGGCTCCACTGTGAAATCAGCCGTTGCGGTCTATTGGACCGGTATGGGGTTTTCTCCGTCCCCGTTCGGTGAGGAAAATTCCCGGCCCGCAAAGCCCGCGTGCGGCTGAGCTCCCGGGATCCCGCACGCGCAGGCTCCCGGACCCTGTCATTCGATCGCGCGTGTGAGGGGCCCGGACGCGGCGTCCGGGCCCCTCACACGCGGTGCTGAGCAGGCCTACCGGTGCTCGGGGGCGACGTGCGTGGGCGGTCCACGGTCCGGCCGCCGACATCGTGCTCGTCCCGCACCGGCGTGGTGCACCCCCGGTCGTTCAGGAAGCACAGCAAACACCAGTGATGCCGGCGGTCAGCTACGGATCCGAATCATGCTTCGAGCCGTCCGAGCCTGTTTCGCCGCCGGATCCTCCGGAAGATTCCGGCAGTGACGTCCTCGGACTTGCGCCCCGTGGGCCAGGGGCCGGCCTTCGCCGGGCGCGGCTCAGGCGCGCCAACCCTCCGGGGCAGACAGAAGGGGCCCACTCCCGCCGGGCGTGCGGGCCCCTTCCCTGCGCGTGTTCCTACGGAGACGCCGTGGCCCCGGACTTCGTGGCGGGCGGCGAGGAGGCCGCCGACCGGGTGGGTTGCGCCTTCGGTTCCTCCTCCGCCTTCGGCCCGGACCCCGGCTCCGGCTGCGGCTCCGCGGAGGGCTCCGCGGAGGGCTCCGCGGAGGGCTCCGGGGCGGGCCCCATGTCCGCCGGGCCGCCGGCCGCGGGCTCGCCCAGGGCGTCCAGGGCCTCCCGCGCCAGCGGAGCGGCCAGCGGGGAGAAGTCCGGGTTCGTCCGGACCGACTCCTCCAGATGCCCGCGGGCCGGACCGTCCTGGCCCAGGGCACTCTCGATGACCCCCAGGTGATAGGCGTACGAGGCGTCCCGCACCCCCGTCTCCACCGCCTTCTCCGCGTACTGGAGCGCCTCCTCCGTCCGCCCGGCCCGGTGCAGGGACCAGGCCAGCGTGTCCGCCACCGCCGAGCTGCGGCGCTGCGCGGCCCACTCCGCGAGCATGAGCTCCACCGCTGCCTCCGGGTCGCCGTGGTCGGCTTCGAAACGGGCCTCGGTGAGCGACTCGTCGACGCCGGCCGTCCGCGCCTCGGCGAGGAGCTCACGGAGCTCGGCGTACTGGGTGCGGGCGTCGCCGTCCAGGCCCAGTGACTCGTACAGCTCACCCAGTTCGAGCACGTACTCCGGGCGGGGGAGCTTCGCCGTCACCGTGCGGTAGTCCGCCAGCGCCTCGTCCGTGCGGTCCAGCGCCACCATGGCACGCGCCCGGCCCGCGCGGGAGGCGAGGTTCCCCGGATCGGTGCGCAGGGCCGCGTCGTACTGCGCGAGGGCTTCCGCGGGCTCCCCGCGCTCCGCGGCGAGTTCCCCGAGACGGTGCAGCGCCGCCGTCCTCTCGGCGGGTGTGGCCGCCCGGTCCGCCGCCTCCTGGGCGGTGGCCAGGGCATCCTCGCGCCAGCCCTGGTCGCGGTACATCTGCGAGGTTCCGGCGAGGGCGGGGAAGCCCTTGCGCAGCGTCCCGAACTTCTCCACGGACTTCGCGGCCGCCGCGTAGTCCCCGAGGCCCCTGTACGCCTCGATCAGGACGGGGTACGCCGTCCAGTCCTTCGGCTGCCGGGTGCGGACCGTCTCGCCCCACTTCTTCGCGGCGAGGAAGTCGTTCCGCGCGTTGGCGAGCGCTCCCAGGCCCACCCAGGCCGGGGTGTTGCCCCGCTCACCGGGCTGGGCCGCCAGCGACCGCTGGAGTGCCTGCTCCGCCCGGGTGTAGTAGGCGGCGTCAGCGGACCGGCGCCCCCATTCGACGTACGCCGTGCCCAGCACCGCCCAGGACGGCGCGTCCGCCGGGTGCGTCTCGACCCACTTCTGCCGGTCCCCGATCAGCGCCGTCAGGTCGGACAGGGACGCCGGGGAGCCCGCCGCCGCGGCGGCCTCGGCCCGCGCCACGGGCCCCGGCGTGGGCGGTGCGGACGCCTCCTCGTCACCGGGTACGGCGATCACCGCGCCCGCCACGAGCACGGCACCGGCCACCGCTCCCAACGCCGCCCTGCGCAGCGTGGTGCGCATCGGCGCGGGAGGTGGCGGGACGGACGTCGCACCCTGGGGCGGCAGGGTGGAGGGGGAGGGCTCCGGGTTCTGCTGCGGCTTGGCATCCATGGCCATCACTCTGCGTCAGTACGAAGATCGCATCGCGCTGCGCGAAGGCTGACGCAGACGGGTTCACACCATTGGCCCCGGGTGTCACGCTTGGATCATGGACGCACTCCTCGAACGACTGCGCACAGGTCTTCCCGCCGAGGCACTGATCACGGACCCGGCCGTCACCGCCTCGTACGCCCACGACATGGCCAGCTTCTGCGAGGCGGGCGCCCCCGCCGTCGTGGTGCTGCCGCGCACGGTCGAGGAGGTCCAGCACGTCATGCGGACCGCCACCGAGCTCCGGGTGCCCGTCGTGCCCCAGGGCGCCAGGACCGGACTGTCGGGTGCGGCCAACGCCTCCGACGGCTGCATCGTGCTCTCCCTGGTGAAGATGGACCGCATCCTGGAGATCAGCCCGGTCGACCGGATCGCGGTCGTCGAGCCCGGCGTCGTCAACGCCACGCTGTCCCGCGCCGTCGACGAGCACGGGCTGTACTACCCCCCGGACCCGTCGAGCTGGGAGATGTGCACCATCGGCGGCAACATCGGCACCGCGTCCGGCGGACTGTGCTGCGTGAAGTACGGCGTCACCGCCGAGTACGTCCTGGGCCTGGAGGCCGTCCTCGCCGACGGCCGGCTGCTGAAGACCGGGCGCCGCACCGCCAAGGGCGTCGCGGGATACGACCTCACCCGTCTCTTCGTCGGTTCGGAAGGCAGTCTCGGCATCGTCGTCAAGGCCGTCCTCGCCCTGCGGCCCCGGCCGCCGCAGCAGCTCGTGCTCGCCGCCGAGTTCCCCTCCGCGGCCGCCGCCTGTGACGCCGTGTGCCGGATCATGGAGCGGGGACACACTCCGTCACTCCTCGAACTGATGGACCGTACGACGGTGCGTGCCGTCAACGCGATGGCCTCCATGGGACTCCCCGAGACCACCGAGGCGCTCCTGCTCTGCGCCTTCGACACACCCGACCCCGGCGCCGACCTCGCGGCCGTCGGCGAGCTGTGCGCGGCGGCGGGCGCCACCGAGGTGGTACCGGCCGAGGACGCCGCCGAGTCGGAACTCCTGCTGCAGGCCCGCCGGATGTCCCTCCCCGCGCTGGAGGCCGTCAAGTCCGCCACCATGATCGACGACGTCTGCGTGCCACGGTCCCGGCTGGGCGCCATGCTCGAAGGGACCGCCGCCGTCGCCGAGAAGTTCGGGCTCACCATCGGCGTCTGCGCCCACGCGGGCGACGGCAACACCCACCCCGTCGTCTGCTTCGACCACACGGACCCCGACGAGTCGCGCAGGGCCCGCGAATCCTTCGACGAGATCATGGCGCTGGGCCTCGCACTGGGCGGCACCATCACCGGCGAGCACGGCGTCGGCGTACTGAAGAAGGAGTGGCTCGCCCGCGAACTGGGCGAGGTGGGACTTGAGTTGCAGCGCGGCATCAAGGCCGCCTTCGACCCGCTCGGCCTGCTCAACCCCGGCAAACTGTTCTGACGGCCGCGCCCCACGGCTCAGGCCTCGCCGTCCTGCGGTTCGTCCTGCGACCAGGGGTCGCTCAGCCACAGGTCGTCGGCCGGCATCGGGGTGAGCAGCTCGGCGAGCGCCCCGTCCAGCCCGAGCAGCTCACTCTCCGTACCTGGCGGCACCACCCGCAGGGTGCGTTCCACCCAGGAGGCCACGACCGCCGACGGCAGCTCCAGCAGAGCGTTGCCGTCGGGCGAGGTCAGCGCGACGCAGATGACCCCCTGGTCACCGACCCTGGTCGGCCAGATCCGCACGTCCCCGTGCCCGCACGGCCGGAACACCCCCTCCACGAGCAGCTCACGCGCGAACGTCCAGTGGACGGGCGCATCGGAGCCGATGTGGAAGGTGATGTGCACGGCGAACGGGTCGTCGGTGAAGTACGAGAGCCGGGCGGGCACGGGGATGGACCGCTCCGGCGACAGGACCAGTTTCACTTCCAGCTCGCGTTCCACGGCGTTCTGCATGAGGGTGCACGACCTTCCGATGCTCGTAGGGGCCGGTCCCATGACCGGTCCGCACAAGGAGAGAGCGCCCTCCCGGACGTCTATGACGCGACTTCCAAGAAAAACTTCCGGCGGCCCGGAAAGTGGTCCAAACACCAGGACAGGCCCGGCGGCAGCCGGCTGTCTGATAGATGTGGACCCTTGTATTGAGGTCGGCCACCCCCCGACGGCCGGCCGGCCTGAGGCCTCGAAGAGATACGGGACCACGGTGATGAGCGCCCCAACCCCGGCACCCGGTGACGAAAGCCCCCGCGAGGGGTACTACCCCGACCCGTCCATTCCCGGATACGTCCGGTACTGGAACGGAGCTTCGTGGGTCCCCGGCACCAGCCGGCCCGCGCCCCAGCAGGGCGAGACGACTCCGGCCGCGCAGCCCGCCCAGGCCGCGGACGCGGCCCCGCGGCGGCCCGCTCCGGTGGAGGAGACCGGCCCCATGTACCTCGACGAGGTCGACGGCGCCGAGGCGAACGCCCCGGGCGCCGGCGCCGAGCCGGAGGTGGCCCCCAGCCGCCCCCGGCCCGCAACCGCGTGGCAGGCCGACACCTCCCGGCAGACCGGCTTCGGCGGCGAACGCGACCGCCGCGTCTCCTGGGGCGGCCAGGATCCCCGTACGCAGGATCCCGCACCGGCCGCACCCGCACCGGCCGCACCGGCCGCACCGGCACCGGCGGTTCCGGCGGTTCCGGCCCCGGCCGCACCGGCGGACAGCGCCCCGGCCGACCCCCGCGGCACCGAGGTCCCGGACCCGACCCGCGGCGCCCTGCCCGGCATGCGGGACGGCAACGGCAACGGCAACGGCGACGTGTCCGACGGCACCGTCGCCATCCGCCTGGACCGGCCGGGCGCCGGCGACGCGGGCCGCCCGCCGACCGACGGCACGGTCACGATCCGGGCCGTGGGCCCCGCCGGCACCTCCCGGCCCCCGCGCCCGCGCGACGAAGGAACCGCCCCCGCCGACGGCACGATGTCGATCCGCGCGACGCCGCCCGCCGCCGCCCGACGGCCCTCCGCGCCTTCTCCGGCCCCCGCCCCGGCACCGGCTCCGGCCCCGCGCCAGGCGCAGCCGCCGGCGCTGCCCACCCCCCTCACCCCGGGCCCCGGCGGCGGCTCCGCCTCCTGGGCGCAGCAGGTCCACCAGCTCGCCCAGCCCGAGCAGGCCGCCCGGCCGCAGCAGCCCCGGCAGCCAAGCCCCGTACCCGCCCCGCAGCAGGGCGCCCGCGCGGAGCAGCCGGTGGTGCCGTGGAAGCCGCCCGTCGACGACCCGTTCCAGCAACTGGCCCGGGCCCAGGCCTCCGCCAGGCCCGCGGGCCTCGGGAGACGACTGGCCGCCCGGATCGTCGACACGGTCGTGCTCGGCGCGCTCGTCGGGGCGATCGGCTTCCCGCTGGCCACCCGGGCCACGGACCACATCGACCAGAAGATCGACGCGGCGAAGCAGTCCGGCGAGACGGTCACCGTCTGGCTCCTGGACGCCACCACCGCCGGACTCCTCGGCGGGGCGATCGCCGCGTTCCTGGTGCTCGGCTTCGTCCTGGAGGCCCTGCCCACCGCCAAGTGGGGCCGCACGCTGGGCAAGAAGCTGTGCGGCCTGGAGGTGCGCGACATCGAGTCCCACGACTCCCCGGCCCTGGGCGCGGCGCTGCGCCGCTGGCTCGTGTACGGGGTCCTCGGTCTCCTCGTGATCGGCGTGGTCAACGTGCTCTGGTGCCTGATCGACCGTCCCTGGCGCCAGTGCTGGCACGACAAGGCGGCCCGTACCTTCGTCGCGGGCTGAGCGAGCCCCGCGTCCCTGCCGGCACACACCCCCTCCGTCCCACCTCCCTCCAGGAGCCCTGGTGCAGAATCTCGCGGATGCGATCGAGTCGATGGAGCAACTGGTCGTGGGCTGGCGGGCGATGGTGCTCGACCGGGACGCGGCGGCGGACGTGCGCGACCTGCCGGGCATCGCCGTACGGTGGGCCGACTCGCGCTTCGCCTTCTGGAACTGCGTCACCCTGACCGACGTCGGCGCGGACCCGGCACTCGTACGGCAGCGCCTGGGGCACGTCGCGGAGATCATGCGCGCCAAGGAGCGGCCGGGGTTCCTGTGGGTCTTCGAGGACCTCCTGACCGCCGAGGCGCGCGCGGCACTCGGCGAGGCGGCCGGGCAGGCGGGCCTCGTGCACGCCTTTCCCGGCACCGGCATGGCCGGGGACCTGCTGCCGCTCCCGGCACCGGCCCACCCCGACCTGACGTTCGTCCGAGTGAGCACCGACGAACACCTGCGGGCGTACGCCGACCTCAACTCCCAGGCGTACGGATTCCCGCTGGAGGACGGCCGCGACGGCCTCGTCGGCTCCGCGCTGTGGAAGGACGGGGTGCACGCCTACCTGGGCCTGCGGGACGGCGTGCCGGTGACGTGCGCGGCGACGGTGGAGGCGGCCGGCCGTCTGTTCGTCGTGCTCGTCGCCACGGCCCCCGGGTGGGAGCGCAGGGGCTACGGCGAGGCGGTGACCCGCAAGGCCCTGTACGAGGGCGGCCGGGCCACCGGGCTGACCCGTGCGACCCTGCACGCGACCGCCGCCGGCGCGCCCGTGTACCCGCGCATCGGGTTCGAACCGAACTCCCCGATGGCCTTCTACGCGCTGAAGGACTAGGACCGCCGCCTCCCCGGGGCATTCCCACTGGATGTCGGCGGGGGTGGCGGCCCCTCGTCGCCGGCGGCCCGGAAGCGGCCCGTACGCCCGTGTGCTGACGCCCCGTCCCCCGAAGGGACCTCAGCCGTTGCGGGTGTTTGCGGGGCGGGGTGCACTGCCCCCATGAGCAACGAACCACCGCCCCCGCCGCCCGGTCAGCCGCCCGAGGACGACCCCTTCTCCAAGAGGCCGCCGCAGGGGCCTGGGCCGGGTGGCTCGCCCTACGGCGGTGGGACGCCTCCGCCTCCGCCCCCGCCACCCGGTCAGGGCCCGTACGGCGGCGGCCCGTACGGCGGTGCCGACCCGCTGGCGGGCATGCCGCCGCTCGCGGAGCCGGGCAGGCGGATCCTGGCGCGGCTGATCGACTTCCTCATCATCTCGATCCCGCTGTATCTGATCTCGCTGCCCTTCGGCGGGGCGGTCGACGTCACCTCGGACGACGGCAACGACGACTTCGGCACGGCGGTCGGCAACACCTACAGCGGGCATCAGCTGGTCTGGTCGCTGATCGGCCTGGTGGTGTACGTCGCCTACGACACGTACTTCACGCACAAGGACGGCAGGACCCCCGGCAAGCGGCTGCTGAAGATGCGCGTCGCGATGCTCAACGACGGCTCGGTCCCCGACACGAGCTCCTCGCTGATGCGGGCCGTGGTGCTCTGGCTCCCGGCCCTGCTGTGCTGCCCGTGCCTGTGGTGGCTGATCAACATCGTGCTGATGTTCACCGACAAGCCCTACCGGCAGGGGCTCCAGGACAAGGCCGGGAAGACCGTGGTCGTCAGCGTCCCCTGAGCCGGCGGGCGGCCGGGCCGGTCAGCGGTGCAGCGAGTGCTCGCTCATGCGGCGCCGCTGGGCGGCGGCGATCTCGATGTCCTCGATCGTGCGGTGCGCCCGGACCGACGAGGGTACGGGTGCCACCCTCCGGGCCGTCCTCGTGCGCGCGGGCACGCTCATGGCGACCAGCAGCCCGAGCACCAGCGCCGCGGTGCACACAGCGGCGACGGCGACACCCGATTCCGCGCGGAACAGCAGCAGCATGGCGAGGGCCGAGAAGACGACGGTGGCCGAACCGAAGGAGATCTGTGCGGCAGTCGGACGCGGCATGGCGGTATCCGTCCTCGGGGCGTCGGATGGGGGAGTCTCTCGACTCGTTCGCACTGTCAATCGACTCTACGACGGTGGATGCCCCTGAGGAACGGCCAGTAAGCGTGACCTAACCCACGGTACCGGTGCACAGGGGGCGCACTGAGTCACGCGGATGCCGGAGTGAGCCGTGGGCGCGCCGGTCGGCGGCCGGCCCCGCTCGGGTTCCGTCCGGATAGCGGAAGTGGACTCCCGCATAGTGCACTTGGCCTGTTCAAGTCAAGATCTGTCTTTTCTCTCATAACTCCGATCCAATGTCGTCACTTGTGACGCGTTAATCCGCGCGCGGCCCTTCTTCACCCCCTGGCCGCGGACGCGAACGCCGGGGAGGACTGCATCAAGTGACCACTCAGAGACGGGCGATACGGGCGGCTGCCGTAGCCGTGTGCCTGGCCGCCACCGCGGCGACGGCATCGGCCTTCGCCACCGCGCAGGCCGATGACAGGACGTCAGGATCGAACGCCCCCGTCGTGGACCGGCGCGACCCCGCGCCGGTCAAGGCGCACGAGCACGACCTCGAAGGCCCCTTCAGCAAGGAGCAGGACGCCCAGCGCCAGGCGGCGCTGGAGCAGGTCCTGTCCGGCGACAAGAAGGTGACGACCAAGGGCGGTTCCAAGGTCGTCAAGCTCGGCAAGAGCAAGTACGTCGAGCTGGGCCGCGAGACGACCGACAAGATCTTCACCATCCTCGTGGAGTTCGGCGACCAGGTCGACGACACGACGATGTTCGACCCGGACGGCGACGGCCCGAAGCCCCCGGTCAAGAAGTTCGGCGGCACGCCCGGCCCGCTGCACAACGAGATAGCCGAGCCGGACCCGGCGAAGGACAACAGCACCGCCTGGCAGGCCGACTACAACCAGGCCCACTTCCAGGACCTCTACTTCGGCGAGGGCAAGGGCAAGGACTCGCTGAAGACGTACTACGAGAAGACGTCCTCCGGGCGCTACTCGGTCGACGGCGAGGTCTCCGACTGGGTCAAGGTCCCGTACAACGAGGCGCGTTACGGCTCCAACTACTGCGGCTCGACCAACTGCGCCAACGTCTGGGACACCGTCCGCGACGGCGTCAACGCATGGGTCGCCGACCAGAAGGCCCAGGGCCGCACCCTGGACCAGATCAAGGCCGACCTGGCGCAGTACGACCAGTGGGACCGCTACGACTTCGACGGTGACGGCGAGTTCAACGAGTCCGACGGCTACATCGACCACTTCCAGCTGGTCCACGCCGGCGAGGACGAGTCCGCGGGCGGCGGCGTCCAGGGCACCGACGCCATCTGGGCGCACCGCTGGTACGCGTACAAGACCGACGCCGGTGCGACGGGCCCCGAGGGCAACAAGGCCGGTGGCGCCCAGATCGGTGACACGGGCATCTGGGTCGGCGACTACACCGCGCAGCCCGAGAACGGCGGCCTGGGCGTCTTCGCCCACGAGTACGGTCACGACCTCGGCCTCCCGGACCTGTACGACACCTCCGGCGGCGGCGAGAACTCCGTCGGCTTCTGGTCCCTGATGTCGGCGGGCTCCTGGCTCGGCACCGGCGACGGCCAGATAGGCAACCTCCCGGGCGACATGACCGCCTGGGACAAGCTCCAGCTCGGCTGGCTCGACTACGCCTCGGCGAAGGCGGCCACGGCCTCCACGCACAAGCTGGGCGTCGCGGAGTACAACACCAAGAACAAGCAGGCGCTGGTCGTCGAGCTGCCCGATAAGGCCGTCACCACCACGGTCACGAAGCCCGCGGAGGGCTCGAAGCAGTGGTGGAGCGACATGGGTGACGACCTGTCGAACACCCTGACCCGCTCGCTCGACCTCACCGGGAAGACGTCCGCCTCGCTGGACCTGTCCGGCTGGTACGACATCGAGGCCGACTACGACTACCTCTACACCGAGGTGTCCGAGAACGGCGGCAGCAGCTGGACCGCGCTCGACGGCACGGCCGACGGCCAGGCCATCCCGCGTGACGCCAGCGACAAGCCGGCTCTGACCGACGTCTCCGGCGCGTACAAGAAGCTCGTCTTCCCGCTGGACGCCTACGCGGGCAAGAAGATCGACCTGCGCTTCCGCTACCAGACGGACGGCGGCGCGGGCGGCAAGGGCTTCGCGGCCGACGCCATCACGGTCACCGCCGACGGCTCCGCGCTCTTCACGGACAACGCCGAGGGCGACGACAACGGCTGGACCGCCAAGGGTTTCTCGCGGATCGGTGAGTCGTTCACCAACGACTACCCGCAGTACTACATCGCCGAGAACCGCCAGTACGTCTCGTACGACAAGACCCTCGAGGTCGGCCCGTACAACTTCGGCTTCTCCACCACCCGTCCCGACTGGGTCGAGCACTACGCGTACCAGAACGGCCTGATGGTCTGGCTCTGGGACACCTCGCAGAAGGACAACAACACCTCGGCCCACCCGGGCCAGGGTCTGATCCTGCCGGTGGACTCGCACGCCAAGCCGCTGAAGTGGACGAACGGCTCGCTCCTGCGCAACAAGATCCAGCCCTTCGACGCACCGTTCAGCTGGTACCCGAACAAGGGCTTCACGCTGCACAACGCGGACGTGGCGCTCAAGATCAAGCCGTCGCTCGGCGTCCCCGTCTTCGACGACCGCAAGGGCACCTACTGGTACGAGGAGAACCCGACGGGAAGTGTCAAGGTTTCTGACACCAACACCCGGATCTCCATCGTGGACGAGCCGCTCGACGGCTCGACGATCACGGTGAAGGTCGGCCCCTCGACCAAGTAGTCGGTAAACCCGCAGGTCAAAGCATGATCGGCCGTCGCCCTCTAGCGGGCGGCGGCCGATCGTGTTTAGGTGCGTCCTACCGGATCCTTATTGACACGAAGTCTCACGGGGGAGCGCGAAGCATGGCAGGCGGCGGTTTCTGCAGGTTGCCCAACGGCACGGTGGTGGTGGCACTGACCCTGAACAGCCCGTCCGGCGGCTCCGGCCCCGGAGCACCGGTACGGGTGCTGGTGCACGCGGCGAACCGGGCGCGCGCCCTGACCAGGCTGCGCAACCTCGGACTGCGCGCGGTCTACCTCAGGGGGAACGCCCAGCCGCCCACCCCGGACGAGGTCACGGCGGTCCTGCACCACCCGGACGGCCTGCTGTGGCGCACGGCGCCCCAGGCCGCCCAGGAGCTCTGGCACCCCATACGGGCCCTGCTGGGAACCTCCGGATACGCGGGACCCGCCCGCCCGGCGGCCTGAGCGGATCTGCGGGGCTCAGACGACCGGCTTCCCGGACAGCTCCACGCCTGCGGTCCGCAACTCCTCCAGGGCCCGCGCCGTGGTCCCCTCGGCGACACCGGCGGTCAGGTCCAGCAGGACCTGCGTGACGAAGCCCTCGCGGGCGGCGTCCAGGGCGGTGGCCCGTACGCAGTGGTCGGTGGCGATACCGACGACGTCCACAGCGGTGACGGAGCGGTCGCGCAGCCACTGGGCGAGCCCGGTGCCGTTCTCGTCGACCCCCTCGAAGCCGCTGTACGCCGCGGCGTACGCCCCCTTGTCGAAGACGGTGTCGATCGCGCCGGAGGCGACCGCGGGAGCGAAGTTCGGGTGGAAGCCCACCCCCTCCGTGCCGGCGACGCAGTGCGGCGGCCAGGAGTGCTCGAAGTCCGGCGCCGAGGAGAAGTGGTCACCCGGGTCGACGTGATGGTCCCGGGTGGCCACCACATGGCGGTATCCGGGCTGTGCCGCACCGATCAGGTCGGTGATGGCGGCGGCGACATCGGCGCCGCCCGCCACCGCGAGGCTGCCGCCCTCGCAGAAGTCGTTCTGAACGTCGACGACGATCAAGGCGCGATGCATGACGGTTGTCCTTCGATGGGGGGCCGGCGGGTCGTGCGGGGCATGCACGGTGGGGATGTCACCGAGCCTAGAGAATCGGCGCACCGGGCGGGAGGGGGCACACACATCGGCTCTCCCGTGGGGCCCGGCCGAAACCGGACGGGCGGGCCGGACCGGACGGGCGGGCGCGCCCTCCGGCGCACGGGAGGGCCCGGCGGGCGCCGGACGGTCTCACACGTACTCCGTGGGCAGCACCGGCTCGCCCCGGGACAGCTGCATCGCCGACATCGGCAGTTGCGCGCGCGCCGCGAGGTGCCGCTCACGCGCCGCCTCCAGCGGCTCCCGCACGATCACCTCACCGCCCTTGACCAGCTGCACCTGCACCTGCCGGTCCGCGAGCTCCGCCGGGACGTCTCCGGTGCCGATCACCTCGGCCTCGGCCACCCCGGCCCCGTCGAGCCGGCGCGCCGCCCACTTGCGGCCGCCCCGCGAGGACTTGGCGCCCAGCGACTTCTTCACCACCGGGAGCAGCGGATCGGCCGGATCGGCGGACCGCGCCCGTGCCACCAGCTTGTAGACCATGGAGCACGTGGGGTGCCCGCTGCCGGTGACCAGCTGCGTGCCGACCCCGTACGCGTCGACGGGCGCCGCGGCCAGCGAGGCGATGGCGTACTCGTCCAGGTCGGACGTCACCACGATCTTCGTCTCCGTGGCGCCCAGCTCGTCCAGCTGCTGCCGCACCCGGTGCGCGACCAGCAGCAGGTCACCCGAGTCGATGCGTACGGCACCGAGCTCGGGACCCGCGACTTCCACAGCCGTACGGACGGCCTCGGTCACGTCGTAGGTGTCGACCAGCAGCGAGGTCCCCCGGCCCAGCGAGTCCACCTGCGCCTGGAAGGCGTCCCGCTCGCTGTCGTGCAGCAGCGTGAAGGCGTGCGCGCTCGTCCCGACGGTCGGGATGTTGTACCGGAACCCCGCCGCCAGGTCCGAGGTGGTGTGGAAGCCGCCGACGTACGCGGCACGGGCGGAGGCCACCGCCGACAGCTCGTGCGTGCGCCGGGCGCCCATCTCGATCAGCCGCCGGCCACCCGCCGCGGCCGACATCCGGGAAGCGGCGGCGGCGATCGCCGAGTCGTGGTTCAGGATCGACAGGATCACGGTCTCCAGCAGCACGCACTCGGCGAAGGAGCCCTCGACCCGCAGGAGTGGCGAGCCCGGGAAGTACACCTCGCCCTCCGGGTAGCCCCAGATGTCACCGCTGAAGCGGTAGTCGGCCAGCCAGTCGACGGTGGGTCCGTCCACGATGCGCTGGTCGCGCAGGAAGCCGAGCATCTCGTCGTCGAAGTGGAAGTTCTCCACCGCGTCCAGCACCCGCCCGGTACCCGCGACGACGCCGTAGCGCCGCCCCTCGGGCAGCCGCCGGGTGAACGCCTCGAAGACGGAGTGCCGGTCCGCGGTGCCCGCCCGCAGAGCGGCCTGCACCATCGTGAGCTCGTACTGGTCGGTGAAGAGTGCGGTCGACGGCACACCGACCCGTCGCCCAAGGTCCGCTGAGTTCATGTCGGGGATGCTACTCCCTATTCGTCAAAGTGACGAGATGGGGGCTCCGTTTGTGCGCGCACCCCTCCCTGGTGGCAGCATGGGGTAGGTGAGCGTTGCTGCCCCCGTAGAGATCGAACGTCCCGAATCGGCCGAGGAGACCTTCGCCGTCCCCGAGCCCGACGTCCCCTGGGTGACGCTGGTGCACAACGACCCGGTCAACCTCATGAGCTACGTGACGTATGTCTTCCAGGCCTACTTCGGCTACTCGAAGGACAAGGCGCACAAACTGATGCTCGACGTCCATCAGAAGGGCCGAGCGGTCGTCTCCAGCGGCAGCCGCGAGGAGATGGAACGCGACGTCCAGGCCATGCACGGCTACGGGCTCTGGGCCACCCTGACCCAGGACCGCAACTGACCTTCGCTGCCCTCCGTCCGACCCATCATCGGAGAATTCATGGCCGGCCACTTCGAGGCCACCCCCGGCGGCGGTGCGTCCGTCGCGCTCGACGAGGTCGAGATCGCCATCCTGCGCTCCCTCGCCGTCCAGCTGCTCGAACTGATCGGACCGGGCGACGAACCCGCCGACGGCGAGGACCCGCTCGCCGCCCTGTTCGCCGAGGGCCCCAGCGAGCCGCCCACCGACCCCGCCCTGGCCCGGCTCTTCCCCGAGGCGTACGGCGACGAGGACAAGGAGCTGCGCGAGGCCTCCTCCGAGTTCCGCCGCTTCACGGAGAACGACCTGCGCACCCGCAAGCGCGACGACGCGCTCGCCGTCGTACGGACGCTCGACGCGCTCGCCCCCGTCGCCGACGACGGAGCGGTGCTCTCCCTGACCACCGCGGAATGCCACCACTGGCTCGGCGCCCTGAACGACCTCCGGCTCACCATCGGCACCCGCCTCGAGGTCTCCGACGAGGACGAGGGCCAGGACGGATCCCTCTACCGCCTGCCCGACAGCGATCCGCGCAAGCCGATGGTCATGGCCTACCTCTGGCTCGGCGCCCTCCAGGAAACACTCGTCGAAACGCTGATGCCCGACTGAGGCCGCCCGGGTTCGCTCAACGGACGCTCAAATCCGAATAACGATCCCGTCACCTGAACGGCGTTCTTTGCAGCGCCTGGAAACGCTTGTCCGCTTTTTCCTGTGGTGTGCGCCACATAATGTCCGACGGCGTCCCTTGCCGGTCGTGATAAATCTTCACGACCGCCCGGGGACGCCACCCCTGTCCCCGGGGCGCTACGAGCCGGCCGAACGCCGGCGGCACTCCATCCATATCCGGGGGGATCAGGACCTGATCCGACGCCGAAGGCGGCGCGGATCGGCGTGGAGAAAGGCGCACCACCATGACATCGGCGCAGGTCGACAACGGAGAGGCGGGCGGCCCGAAGGCCGTCGACGCCCCGGCAGGCGAGGGCTACCAGCGTGGCCTGGGAGCCCGCCAGATCCAGATGATCGCCATCGGCGGAGCCATCGGCACGGGGCTTTTCCTCGGCGCCGGCAAAGCCATCGACAGAGCGGGCCCGAGCCTCATCCTGGCGTACGCCATCGCGGGCCTGGTCATCTTCTTCATCATGCGCGCCCTCGGCGAACTCCTCATGTACCGCCCGGTCTCCGGCTCCTTCTCGGAGTACGCACGCGAATTCCTCGGACCGTTCTTCGGCTTCGTGACCGGATGGACGTACTGGCTCTTCTGGGTCGTCACCGGAATCACCGAAGTCACCGCGGCAGCCACCTATATGACGTACTGGTGGAACATCCCGCAATGGCTCTCCGCCCTCGTGTTCACCGTCATCCTGTACGGCGCCAACCTCATCTCGGTGAAGCTCTTCGGTGAGCTCGAGTTCTGGTTCTCGATGGTCAAGGTCACCGCGATCCTCGGCATGATCCTCATCTGCGCCGGAGTCCTCACCCTCGGCTTCTCCGACGCCGGAGACACCGCCACCGTCGCCAACCTCTGGAACGACGGCGGGTTCTTCCCCGAAGGCATCGGCGGCACGCTGATGACCCTCCAGATCGTGATGTTCGCCTTCCTCGCCGTCGAACTCGTCGGCGTCACCGCAGGCGAGTCCAAGGACCCCAAGACCGTCCTGCCCAAGGCCATCAACACCGTGCCGTGGCGCATCGCCGTCTTCTACGTCGGCGCGCTCATCATGATCCTGTCCGTCGTCCCGTGGAGCACCTTCAAGCCCGGCGTCTCACCGTTCGTCGCCGCGTTCGAGGAGATGGGCCTCGGCATCGGCGCCGCGATCGTCAACTTCGTCGTGCTCACCGCCGCGCTCTCCTCGTGCAACTCCGGCATGTACTCCACCGGACGCATGCTGCGGGACCTGGCGCTCAACGGACAGGGCCCCAAGGCCTTCACCAAGCTGACCAGGAACGGCCTCCCGCTCGTCGGCACCACCTTCTCCGCCGCACTGATGCTCGTCGGCGTCTGGATCAACTACCAGTGGCCCGGAGAGGCGTTCAACTACGTCGTCTCCTTCGCGACCATCTCCGGCATGTGGGCCTGGATCATGATCCTGGTCTGCCAGATCCGCTACCGCGCCAAGGCCGACCGAGGTGAACTGCCGCAGTCCTCCTTCAAGGCACCCGGCGCACCCTTCACCAGCTGGTTCGCCCTCGCGTTCATCGGCCTCGTCATCGTCATGATGGCCGTCGACAAGGACGCCAGGATCTCCCTCTACTGCGCACCGGTGTGGGGCCTGATCCTCGGCGTTTCCTACCTGGTGCTCAAGGCGCGCAACCCCGAGAACACCGCCTTCGCCAAGCGCTGAACCGCGCGACGGCCACCCGGGACACCGGCCGCCCCAACGGCCCTGTCCGGCATACGGGCCCTTCCGTACCACTCCCCGGTACGCGAGGGCCCGTCTGCTTATCCTGGGCGCCATGCTGACCCTTACCCAGGCGCTCTACGACCAGATCGTCGCGCACTCCCGCGCGGACCACCCCGACGAGGCGTGCGGAGTGGTCGCGGGCCCGGCCGGAACGGGCCGCCCCGAGCGCTTCGTCCCCATGCTCAACGCCGCGCGCTCACCCACGTTCTACGAGTTCGACTCGACGGACCTGCTGAAGCTCTACCGCGAGATGGACGACCGCGACGAGGAGCCGGTGATCATCTACCACTCCCACACCGCGACCGAGGCCTACCCCTCCCGCACCGACCTGACCTACGCCAACGAGCCCGGCGCCCACTACGTCCTGGTCTCCACGGCGGACACCGACGGCGCCGGCCCCTTCCAGTTCCGCTCGTACCGCATCGTGGACGGCGAGATCACCGAGGAGGACGTCGAGATCGTCGAGGCCTATCCCCCCGCCGCCTGACCCGCGCCGACGGCGCCGGAAGCTCCGCCTCCGGCGCCGCCTGTCCAACTGGCGAACACTCACCATCCACCATGTGGGACAGCCCTCCGATTCAGGGGTGGGGAATCGATACGATGAGCCCATGGTTCTCCATGACGTGAGCGAAAAGACGCCGGGCGCGATGCTCGTCGCGCGGCTGCACGTCGACCTGTGCAGGCTTTCCAGCGCGATGTGTCCGGCTTACGCCTGCCCGTGAACCGCCCGGCCTGAGCCGCGGTCCGAGCGCGACCACGTACGCACCACCCCTGCGCGGGGGCACCCAAACGCGCGCCCCACGCCACCTCCCCGCATTCGACAGGAGCCCACGCCATGGCCATCGAGGTCCGCATCCCGACCATCCTCCGCACCTACACCGACGGCGCCAAGGCGGTCGAAGGCAGCGGTGACACCCTCGCCGACCTCCTCACCGACCTCGACAGCCGCCACACCGGCATCCGTGAGCGCATCGTCGACGGCGACCAGCTCCGCCGCTTCGTCAACGTCTACCTCAACGACGAGGACGTCCGCTTCCTCGACGGCATCTCCACCAAGCTCACCGACGGCGACAGCATCACGATCCTCCCCGCCGTCGCAGGCGGCATGCGCTGATGCGGTACGACTCCCCGCTCGCGGCCGTCGGCAACACGCCGCTGGTCCGCCTCCCGCGGCTGTCCCCGTCCGAGGACGTCCGCATCTGGGCCAAGCTCGAGGACCGCAACCCCACCGGCTCGATCAAGGACCGCCCCGCGCTCCACATGGTCGAACAGGCGGAGAAGGACGGCCGCCTGACCCCCGGCTGCACCATCCTCGAACCCACCAGCGGCAACACCGGCATCTCGCTCGCCATGGCCGCCAGGCTCAAGGGCTACCGCATCGTCTGCGTCATGCCCGAGAACACCTCGCAGGAACGGCGTGACCTGCTCACCATGTGGGGCGCCGAGATCATCTCGTCCCCCGCGGCGGGCGGCTCCAACACAGCCGTACGCGTGGCCAAGGAACTCTCCGCCGAACACCCCGACTGGGTCATGCTCTACCAGTACGGCAACGCGGACAACGCCGGCGCCCACTACGCCACCACCGGACCCGAGATCCTCACCGACCTCCCGTCCATCACACACTTCGTCGCCGGCCTCGGCACCACCGGCACCCTCATGGGCGTCGGCCGCTACCTCCGGGAGCACAAGCCGGACGTCAGCATCGTCGCCGCCGAGCCCCGCTACGACGACCTCGTCTACGGCCTGCGCAACCTCGACGAGGGCTTCGTCCCCGAGCTGTACGACGCGTCCGTGCTCACCACCCGCTTCTCCGTCGGCTCCGCCGACGCCGTCACCCGCACCCGCGAGCTCCTCCAGCAGGAGGGCATCTTCGCGGGCGTCTCCACCGGCGCCGCACTCCACGCCGCCATCGGCGTCGGCCGCAAGGCCGTCAAGGCCGGGGAGGCCGCCGACATCGTCTTCGTCGTCGCGGACGGCGGATGGAAGTACCTGTCGACGGGCGTCTACACCGCCCCCACGACCGAAGCAGCCATCGAGACCCTGCAAGGCCAGCTCTGGGCCTGACCCGGCACAGCACCACCGGAAGGCGCGGCGCGGACAACCCGCCCCGCGCCTTCCGCATGACTCCCGGACATTCGGCCCGTCTGTGGTCTCCCCACAGCCGACCGGACTGCGGTCTCCGGCCGCGCGCGGCCGGACCCGCCACGGTCACCCCCGGCCGCGGACCTGCCCCCACACCTCCGGGTCCAGATCGCCCGCCTTCCGCCGGAAACCCGACACCGCCACATCCCGCAGCTCGTCCGTCTCCAGAAAACTCTGCCGCCCCCGCGCGTCACCCACCGACCCCGCAGGCAACGCGATCACCCCCGGCCGCCCCTCGTGACGCCTGCTCGTGATCTTGGCGACCACCGCCGTGCCGCCCCGCACCGACAGCACCAGACACGGCCTGTCCTTGGACCCCGGCCCGTCCTCGTACGGCACCTGCGCCCACCAGATCTCCCCCGGCCGCGGACCACCGCGCGGACGCGCACCCTTCCGCTCCGGAGCACGCCCCGGCGGACGAACCCGCCCGCCCGGACGCCGCGGCCCACGGCCGCCCCGCCCCCGCGCGTCCGAGACCGTCGCCACCAGAGCCAGCAGGACCACGACGACCAGAGCCACCCACCACCACGTGTTCATGTCCCGACCGTACCGGCGAGCGACACCGCCCCGCCTTCCATCGAACCGGTGACACCACAGGTGAGTTCCCCCACAACGGCAGGCCCTGAAGGAGCGACCGGTGGTCCAGCGCCTTACGCTCGACGAACCGCACGAACCCTCCCCGTTCCCAGGCCTCGGAGGTTCACGCTCCATGAAGCTCACCGTCGTCGGCTGCTCCGGCTCGTTCCCCTCCGCGGGTTCGGCATGCTCGAGCTACCTCGTAGAGGCCGACGGCTTCCGGCTGCTCCTCGACATGGGCAACGGCGCCCTCGGCGAGCTGCAGCGCCATGTCGGTCTGTACGACCTCGACGCCATCTTCCTCAGCCACCTGCACGCCGACCACTGCATCGACATGTGCGCGTACTTCGTCGTGCGCTACTACCGCTTCGACGGCGGGCCCCCCGCAGCGATCCCCGTGTACGGACCCGAGGGCACCGCGCAGCGGCTGACCACCGCACATGCCGACACCCCGTCCGACCACGCGATGAGCGAGGTCTTCGACTTCCACACGCTGAAGGCGGGGTCGTTCGAGATCGGCCCCTTCTCGGTCCGTACGGAGAAGCTCTGCCACCCCGTCGACTCCTTCGGCATCCGCGTCGAGCACGACGGCCGCGCGCTCACGTACTCGGGCGACACGGGCACCTGCGAAGCACTGGCCGAACTGGCCGAGGGCAGCGACCTGTTCCTCTGTGAAGCATCGTTCATCCACGGCAAGGAGGACATCCCGGACCTCCACCTCAACGGCCGCGAAGCAGGCGAGTACGCCGCGCGCGCCGGAGCGGGACGGCTCGTCCTCACGCACATCCCGCCGTGGACGGACGCCGAACGCAACCTCGCCGACGCCCGCGAGGTCTACGACGGACCGGTCGAGCTGGCCGTTCCGGGCGCGGTGTACGAAGTCTGACCGGCAACGGCGAAGCCCCCACCGTCCCTTCGCGGGAGGTGGGGGCTTCGCCGTTGCGGTGCCGGGGCCGGTAAGGCTTACGCCTTGGTGAGGTCCTCGACCTCTTCCTCGGGCTCACGGCCCGGAGTGGTGAGGTTGAACTTCGTGATGGCGAAGCGGAAGACCACGTAGTAGACCACCGCGAAGACCAGACCGATCGGGATGATCATCCAGGGCTTGGACGCCAGGTTCCAGTTCAGGAAGTAGTCGATCGCACCGGCCGAGAAGCTGAAGCCGTGGTGCACGCCCAGGCCCCACGTGACGGCCATCGACACGGCGGTCAGCACCGCGTGGATCACGTACAGCAGCGGCGCGATGAACATGAACGCGAACTCGATGGGCTCCGTGATGCCGGTGACGAACGAGGTCAGGGCCAGGGACATCATCATGCCGCCGACGGCCTTACGGCGCTCCGGGCGGGCACAGTGCGTGATCGCCAGGGCGGCGGCGGGCAGCGCGAACATCATGATCGGGAAGAAGCCGGACATGAACTGACCGGCGGTGGGGTCGCCGTGGAAGAAGCGCGGGAGGTCGCCGTGCCACATGGCACCCGCGGAGTCCTTGAAGGAACCGATCTCCTGCCAGGCCACCGTGTTCACGAACTGGTGCATGCCGACCGGCAGCAGCGCACGGTTGACGACACCGAAGACGCCGGCGCCGACAGCGCCCAGACCCGTCATCCACTCACCGAAGTTGGTGATGAGGTCACCGATCGGCTCCCAGACCAGACCGAAGAGAACACCCATGACGGTGCCGACGAAGGCCATGATGATCGGGACGAGACGGCGGCCGTTGAAGAAGCCGAGCCAGTCCACCAGCTTGGTGCGGTGGTAGCGCTGCCATATGACGGCGGCCAGGAGGCCCATGATGATGCCGCCGAAGACCTTGGGGTCGTTGTACGTCGCAGCGACGTCCACACCCTTGTTGGCCGTGGTGTTGACGACGGCGTCGGAGGTCGGGAACGCGGTCAGCACGTTCTTGTAGACCAGGAAGCCGACCAGAGCGGCGAGCGCGGTGGAGCCGTCGGCCTTCTTGGCGAAGCCGATGGCGATACCGACGCAGAACAGCAGCGGCAGGTTGGCGAAGACCGCGTCACCGGCGCTCGCGAAGACCGTGGCGACCTTGCCCCAGCCGAGGCCCTCGGCCCCGAAGACGTCGGGCTGGCCGAGGCGGAGCAGAATGCCCGCTGCCGGCAGCACGGCGATCGGCAGCTGGAGGCTGCGACCCACCTTCTGCAGGCCCTGGAACACGCCGGCGCCCCGCTTCTTCGCGGGGGCCGCCGGAGCGGTGTCCGTACTCATCAACTTCCTCCAGTTGGCAAGGCGCCGCCAGGGACAGGGGGTTTTTTCGGGGGCGGCGACTCGAGGAACGCGGCGGGAAAACGCGCGCGTGGTCTGGACCACTCAGTGGTGTAGACCAGTTTTAGCACGGTGAGGGTTAGATAAGGAACCTGCGAATGTCTCCCGTTTTGCCGCGTAGTTCCGCCGCCACCCTGGGTGACACGGCGAAGGCCCCCGGACCGTCAGGTCCGGGGGCCGCGCGGAAGGGCTCGGGAGGCCTCTACTTCGTGAGGTCCTCCTCGATCTTCTCCTCCTCCTCCGAGGGCTCGCGCCCTGGGGTCTGGAGGTTGAACTTCGTGATCGCGAAGCGGAAGATCACATAATAGATCACCGCGAAACACAGCCCGATCGGGATGATCAGCCAGGGTTTCGTGTCCAGATGCCAGTTGACGACGTAGTCGATCAACCCGGCCGAGAAGCTGAACCCCGCATGCACCCCGAACGCCCAGGTCACGCCCATCGAGACACCGGTCAGGATCGCGTGCACCCCGTACAGCAGCGGGGCGACGAAGAGGAACGAGAACTCCAGCGGCTCCGTCACCCCGGTCACGAAGGACGTCAGCGCCACCGACAGCATCAGGCCGGACACTTCCTTGCGCCGCTCCGGGCGGGCGCAATGGGCGATGGCCAGCGCCGCAGCCGGCAGGCCGAACATCATGATCGGGAAGAAGCCCGAGGTGAACTGCCCCGCCGACGGGTCCCCGGCGAAGAACCGCGAGATGTCGCCCTGGACCGTGCCGCCGTCGTCGCCGGTGAACTCTCCCGCCTGGAACCAGAAGAACGTGTTCAGGAACTGGTGCATGCCGATCGGGATCAGCAGCCGGTTGGCGAAGCCGAAGATCGCCGCACCCCATGCGCCCAGATCGATCAGTTGCTTGGCGAACCAGGTCAGCGCGTCGCCCACCGGCTGCCACAGCAGGCCGAACAGCACGCCCAGGATCACGCAGAGGAACGCCATCAGGATCGGGACCAGCCGCCGGCCGTTGAAGAAGCCGAGCCAGTCGACCAGCTTGGTGCGGTGGTAGCGCTGCCAGACCACGGCGGTCAGCAGGCCGATGATGATGCCGCCCAGGACGCCCGGGTTCTGCGGCACCCCGTCCGGCGTCGCCTCGGTCATCGTGTCGTCCACGGGGAAGGCCGCCAGTACACCCCGGTAGACGAGGAAGCCGACGACTGCGGCGAGCGCCGTCGAGCCGTCCGCCTTCTTGGCGAAGCCGATCGCGACACCGATGCAGAAGAGCAGCGGCAGGCCCACCTCCCCGTCGAGGATCGCCGTACCGCCGTTGAGCAGGACCTTCGCGAACTTGTCCCAGAAGGCCCCGTGCAGCGAGGAGTCGAAGAGGTTGCCGAGGCTGACGAGGAGGCCCGCGGCGGGCAGGACGGCCACCGGCAGTTGCAGGCTGCGGCCGACCTTCTGCAAGCCCTGGACCGGCCCGTTCCACCACTTCCGCTGCGGTTGTGTCGCCGCGTTCGAGCTCATCGGCATCCTCCCGGAACACGCCAGGTTTGGCGGTCGTTGCAAACTGGTGTAGACCAGTTGCGATACGGTGCGGAGCCCGGCCGGAAGGCAGGGCGCCGGTGATCGTCATCATTGGGGACAGCGCGGTTACCCGCCCGTGAAGTTGGGCCAACCGTGCGTTACCGTGACGAAACGGACCCACGGTGGGCCGCCCCACGCACGCACAGACCAGGGAGAAGGACATGGCCAGCAAGGCTGAGAAGATCGTCGCCGGCCTCGGCGGTATCGAGAACATCGACGAGATCGAAGGCTGCATCACCCGCCTCCGCACTGAGGTCCACGACCCCAGCAAGGTCGACGAAGCCGCGCTCAAGGCCGCCGGAGCCCACGGCGTCGTCAAGATGGGCACCGCGATCCAGGTCGTCATCGGCACCGACGCCGACCCCATCGCCGCCGACATCGAAGACATGATGTGACCGGCTGACCCCGCCGGCCCACCCGCGTCCGCACACAGGCCCCCTCCCCGCCCACAGGCCCGGAGCGGGGCCTGCGCTGCACCCGCCCCACACCCGCGCGGTGCAGGCCACGGTGCACCCCGCGCCCGCGCACGCCGGCCACAAGCGCCCGCGCACCCCTCCGAGCACATCCGCACCACGCGCCCGCGCACCCCACCGCGCCACACGTCCGTGCACGCCGCCGCACACACCCGCGCCGCACCACGCGCCCGCGCACGCCACCGCACACACCCGCGCCGCGCGCCCCGCCGTACGCCAGCCGCGCACCCCGCCGGGCCCCGTCATGCACCCGAACGGACCCCGCCGCCACAGCCGATAGGCTCGGCGCCATGTCTCGTATCGACGGCCGCACCCCCGAACAGCTCCGACCCGTCACCATCGAACGCGGATGGAGCAAGCACGCCGAAGGCTCCGTGCTCATCTCCTTCGGCGACACCAAGGTCTTCTGCACCGCCTCCGTCACCGAAGGCGTCCCGCGCTGGCGCAAGGGCAGCGGCGAAGGCTGGGTCACCGCCGAGTACTCCATGCTGCCCCGCTCCACCAACACCCGCGGCGACCGCGAATCCGTACGGGGCAAGATCGGCGGACGCACCCACGAGATCAGCCGCCTCATCGGCCGCTCCCTGCGCGCGGTCATCGACTACAAGGCCCTCGGCGAGAACACCATCGTCCTCGACTGCGACGTCCTCCAGGCCGACGGCGGAACCCGCACCGCCGCCATCACCGGCGCCTACGTCGCCCTCGCGGACGCCGTCGCCTGGGCCCAGGGCAAGAAGATCATCAAGCACGGCCGCAAGCCCCTCACCGGCACCGTCGCCGCCATCAGCGTCGGCATCGTCGACGGCACCCCCCTCCTCGACCTCTGCTACGAGGAGGACGTCCGCGCCGAGACCGACATGAACGTCGTCTGCACCGGCGACGGCCGCTTCGTCGAGGTCCAGGGCACCGCCGAGGCCGAACCCTTCGACCGCACCGAGCTCAACGCCCTCCTCGACCTCGCCACCGCCGGCTGCGCCGACCTGGCCAAGCTCCAGGAAGCGGCACTCGCCCGCACACTCGGCGAGTAAAGAAGCAACCAAATACGCAGCGCACAGCGTCGTGATGAGTACGGGCGCACGGGTCGAACCGTGCGTCCGTCCACGTATCCGCCCCCGGGGAGGGACCGCACCATGGCCTCGCGCCGCCACCACCGCACCGCACTAGCCGTCACGGCCACCCTGCTGACTCTCACCGCCGCCGTCGGCTGTGGCGCCGTGGACAAGGCCCTGGACTGCGTACGCACCGCCGACGCCATCGCCACCAGCGTCGACAACCTCCAGCAGGCCGTATCCACCGCCTCCGACGACCCGACGCAGGCGACCGAAGCCCTGGACCAGATCGACAAGGAACTCGACAACCTCGGCGACACCACGGACAACGCCGACCTGGGCAAGGCCGTCGACGACCTCCAGACCGGCGTCACCAACGTCCGCGACTCCATCGAGAAGGGCGACGCGACGCCCGACATCACCCCGGTCACGGACGCCGCCACGGAGATCGGCAAGGTCTGCACCCCGTAGCAGGCAGCGATAATCGACGCATGACGCGCCTGATCCTCGCCACCCGCAACGCCGGGAAAATCACCGAACTCCACGCGATCCTCGCCGACGCGGGTCTCTCCCACGACCTCGTCGGCGCGGACGCGTACCCCGACATCCCCGACGTCAAGGAAACCGGCGTCACCTTCGCCGAGAACGCCCTCCTCAAGGCCCACGCCCTGGCCCAGGCCACCGGTCACCCCGCGATCGCCGACGACAGCGGCCTCTGCGTCGACGTACTCGGCGGGGCCCCCGGCATCTTCTCGGCCCGCTGGGCCGGCGCCCACGGCAACGACAAGGCCAACCTGGACCTGCTCCTCGCCCAGCTCGGCGACATCTCCGACCCCCACCGCGGCGCCTACTTCGCCTGCGCCGCGGCCCTGGCTCTGCCCGACGGCACGGAACGCGTGGTCGAGGGCCGCCTCGAAGGCACCCTGCGCCACGCCCCGGCCGGCGGCTACGGCTTCGGCTACGACCCGATCCTCCAACCGGAGGGCGAGACCCGGACCTGCGCGGAGCTCACACCCGACGAGAAGAACGCGATCAGCCACCGGGGCAAGGCGTTCCGGGCGCTGGTGCCGGTGGTGCGGGAACTGGTGGGGTGAGGCGCTGGGCATGAAAACGGCCTACGAATCAATCCTTCGATTCGTAGGCCGTCCTCGTGCGGCGGAAGGGATTCGAACCCTCAAGCCGTTTCACGGGCCACAGATCCTAAGTCTGCTGTGTCGCCATTGCACCACCGCCGCTGGCTGTCTGTCATCGTACCGGGCGGGCTGTTGAGGTGGTAAGCAAGTCTTGAGGGTGTGCTGTTCGGCGTGTACCCCCGCGGCACCAGGTGCTGGTGACTGCGTGGCAGTTCGGGCACAGGAAGCGGAGATTCTCGGCGCGGTCATCGCTCCAGTCGCCGTTGATGTGGTCGATCTCCAGGGTGATCGGATTTCCACGCCAGACCGGGCTGGTTCCACACTCGGCACATCGCTCGGGGACACCGATCGCGGAGAGAGCTCGACGCAACAGCACGGTCTTCGTACGGCGTTTCCCGTCATGCTTCACCAGCACGTCCGTGGGGCGTCTGCTGGGCGTCGTCGATGGCATGCCGCGTTGGTGTCCTTGGCCCAGGAAGTGTGCGGTTGTCAGGCCTTCTTCCGCGATCCACTGGCGTAGGGGCTTTCGCTGGTGCCCGTTGTCCCGGCGCCCGAGCTTTCGCAGCAGCTCGGCCAGAGAGCGGGAGTTCGCCACGCACTCACGGAGCATGTCCGAGGGCGGGCGCGTTGCGACGGTGTCGGAACGGTGGTGAGGAAAGTGGGAGACGTCGATACCGTAGTGGGCGAACCGCCGTAGTAGATAGCGGCGAAGGTGCTCATGGGGTTGAGCGCCCAAGAAGGCTATGACTCCGTCGATACTTGAGCAGTGCTCCGCTGCTTCGGCCAGCACCTCGCGTGTGTACTTCCGTTTCTGGGTCATCGACTGTCCTGTGCTCGGCGGCCCTTGGCGCGACCGCGATAGGTGTCGGTCGCCGAATGGCAGTTGGGGCACAGAAGTCGTAAGTTCTCCAGACGGTTGTCGCGCCAGTTACCGTTGATGTGGTCGACCTCGAGTGGGAGCGGCCGCCCTCGCCAAACCGGCTCTGTCCCACATAGGGCGCAGCGGTCCGCCACGCCCAGTGCCGACATCGCGGGCTTGAGACGGGCACCCGGAACGCGGCGGGCACGCGGCGAAGTGTCCTCCACCAGGCGCTCCTGTGGGGTGCGGCGACGCTGCTTCATCCCGGCTTTGGGCGGCTGGGCGAAGTGCGAAGTATCGATGCCGTATGCCTTGATGCGTCGACTGATGTTGGAGTGGTGGCCCCCCACCGCTTCGAGGCCGAGGCGGTGGAGGACCTCGTACACGCTCGTTGCTGCGGCCACCACGGGCTCCAAGACTTCCCTGGTCCATCGAGCGCCCTCGCGCTCGAAGTGCGCCGTGGTGATGCCCATTTTCTTCATGCGGTCGAGGAGGTATGGCCGCGACGAGCTCTTCGGGTCCACCCCGAGCTTCGTGAGCGCCTCCGAGAGCGTCCGTGACGACGAGGCCGCTTCCACGAGGCGCTCCTGCGTATACGGGCTTACCAGCATGTCCCCCTCCGTATCCGGCCGCGCGTTCGCGGCCTCGTACGGAGCAACGAACCGGTAATCGGATGGTCACGTCCGTAATGCGATGAGATGCGGAAGGGCCCGTACCGCTTCGCAGCGGTACGGGCCCTTCCGCAGGGACGTGCGTGGGTCAGAACTTCGGGTCCGGGCTCTGGGCGTGGACCAGTTCCGCCGCTTCCTCCGCCGTCTCGACCGAGGGAGGGGAGCCGGCCAGGGGCTTGTTCGCCGTCTCCTTCATGCAGGCCACGGCGATCACGCCGACCAGGGCCGCCGCCATGGCGTAGTACGCCGGCATGAGGTTCGAGCCGCTCCAGCTGATCAGGGCGGTGATCACCAGCGGTGTCGTGCCGCCGAAGATGGAGGCCGAGAGGTTGTAGCCGACCGACAGGGACCCGTAGCGGACGTTCGTCGGGAACAGCGCCGGGAGCGCGGCGGACATGGTGCCCAGCATGCAGACCAGGGAGAGGCCCAGCATCAGCATGCCGATGATGATCGCCGGGATGCTGCCCTGGCGGATCAGCAGGAACGCCGGCAGGGACAGGAACAGGAAGCCGAGCATGCCCGTCATCAGCAGGGGCTTGCGGCCGAAGCGGTCCGAGAGCTTGCCGAACCGGCTGATGATCAGCATCAGGAACACCATGACGCCGAGCAGGATGAGCAGCCCGTGGGTCTCGCTGTAGCCGAGCTCGTCGGAGAGGTACGTCGGCATGTACGAGAGCAGCATGTAGTCGGCGATGTTGTACGCGCCGACGAGGGCGATGCAGAGGATGAGCGTCGGCCAGTACTGGCGGAAGATCTTGGCGAGGTCGCCCTTGGCCGTGGTCTCGACGTGGTCGGCGGCTTCGGTGGCGTGGGCGGTGCCGCCCTCCAGCTTCTGGAAGGCTGGGGTCTCGTCGAGGCGGAGTCGCAGGTAGAGGCCTACGAGACCGAGGGGGCCGGCGACGAGGAAGGGGATGCGCCAGCCCCACGACTCCATCTGGCCGTCGTCCAGGAGGGCGTAGAGCAGGGTGACGAGTCCGGCGGCGCCGACGTATCCGGCGAGTGTGCCGAATTCGAGGAAGCTGCCGAAGAAGCCGCGGCGCTTGTCGGGGGCGTATTCGGCGATGAAGGTGGACGCGCCGCCGTACTCGCCGCCGGTGGAGAAGCCCTGGAGCATCCGGAAGAAGATGAGCAGGACCGCGGCCCATACACCGATGGTGTCGTGGGAGGGGATGAGTCCGATCGCGAAGGTGCCGATCGCCATGAGGATCATGGTGAGGGCGAGGACCTTCTTGCGGCCGAGCTTGTCACCCATGGGGCCGAAGAACATGCCGCCGAGGGGCCGGACGAGGAAGGCCACGGCGAAGGTCGCGAACGACGAGAGGAGCTGGGTGGTGTCGTTCCCGGAGGGGAAGAACACGTGTCCGATGGTGACGGCCAGGTAGGAGTAGATACCGAAGTCGAACCACTCCATGGCGTTACCGAGTGATGCCGCCTTGACCGCGCGCTTGACCGCCTGGTCGTCGGTGACGGTGATGTCGGTCCGGCGGAGGCGGGGGTTCTGGCGCTTCCTGATGGCCCGGAAGAGCGCGGGGTGGCGTTTGACCGCTTCAGGGTCGGCCGCCTTGTGGGGGTCGGAGGCCGCCATGGCCGGGTCCTTTCGTCGAACGGTGTTCCAGGAAAGGCTTCTGCGCGGTCATGGCGTTTGCAAACCGGATCGGCAGGTGAATGCGATCTCGCTCACAGCATGTTTCGGCCAGGACCCCCACGAATCCGGCCTCAGATGGCGAGGTCCTTGAGGATCTTGGCCACGTGGCCCGTCGCCTTGACGTTGTAGAGGGCCCGCTCCACCTTGCCCTCTTCGTCGACGACGATCGTGGAGCGGATGACGCCCGTCACCACTTTGCCGTAGAGCTTCTTCTCGCCGTAGGCGCCGTACGCCTCCAGGGTCTCCTTGGAGGGGTCGCCGACCAGGGTGACCTTGAGGTTCTCCTTCTCGCGGAACTTGGCGAGCTTCTCCGGCTTGTCGGGCGACACGCCGATGACGTCGTATCCGGCTGCGGCGAGGACGTCGAGGTTGTCGGTGAAGTCGCAGGCCTGCTTGGTGCAACCGGGGGTAAGAGCGGCGGGGTAGAAGTAGACGATGACCTTGCGGCCCTTGTGGTCCGCGAGCGAGACCTCTTTCCCGTCGGCGTCCGGAAGGGTGAAGGCGGGGGCGGGGTCGCCGGTCTGCAGTCGCTCGCTCATGTCTCTCCTCGAGTGGCGCACGGGGTGTGTGGCACCGAGCGTAATAGGGGGTGCCGCCGGGTGGAGGAGCGGCCGAGCTGACAGACTGTCGATGAAGGTTTACCCGACGACGACCACGGAGGCGGCGCAGTGTCGGATACCAGGACCCCTGCGCAGATCGAGGCGGACATCATCAGCAGGCGTGCGCAGCTTGCGGTGGTGCTGGACGAGATCGGGGTGCGGGTGCACCCGAAGACGATGATCGGTGACGCGAAGGCCAAGGTTGCGTCGACGGTGGACCGGACGGCCGGGCGTGCGTTCGTCGCGGTGAACCGGTCGGTGTCGGACGTGAAGGCGCAGTTCGTGGCCGAGGACGGCAAGCCGCGGCTGGCGAGGGTGATTCCGGCGGCGGTGGTGGTGGCCGGTGCGGTGGCCCTGCTGACGGTTTCGGTGCGGGGCAGGAAGCGCTGAGGGCGGTTCCGGGTCGGCCCTGGGGCGTGCGAGGCGCCTCGGGGCAGGTAGGTTTCGGGTCGTGAGCGACAACGGCATGAGCAACACCGACGACAAGCTGCCGATCCGGATGCTGCACGATCGTGTGCTGGTCCGGTCCGATTCGCCGGAGGGCGAGCGGCGGTCGGGCGGGGGCATCCTGATTCCGGCGACGGCTGCGGTCGGCCGGCGGCTGGCGTGGGCCGCGGTGGTCGCGGTCGGTCAGAACGTGCGGACCGTGGAGCCGGGTGACCGGGTGCTGTACGACCCGGAGGACCGGGCCGAGGTCGAGGTCCGCGGTGTGGCGTACGTGCTGATGCGTGAGCGGGATCTGCACGCGGTGGCGGCGGACCGCTTCGAGGGTTCGGTGGATTCGACCGGGCTGTATCTGTAGGCCCTGGTAGTGGCGAGAGGGCCCGGTGACGGTTGTCACCGGGCCCTCTGCCTGTTTGTTGCTACGGTGGTGTGACCCCGACGAGACGCGCCGTACCGGGTTTCCGCAAAGACGACGCACCCGTGTTGTTCGCGTGTTTCGTCGTGGAGGTGCTGTCGTGGCGTGGGTTCTGCTGGTCGTGGCCGGTCTGCTGGAAGTGGGCTGGTCGATCGGGATGAAGTACACCGAGGGGTTCACCCGTCTGTGGCCGAGTGTGTTCACCGGTCTGGGGATCGTGGCCAGCATGGTGCTGCTGTCGCACGCGGCGAAGACGCTGCCGATCGGGACGGCGTACGGGGTGTGGGTCGGGATCGGTGCTGCGGGTGCGGCGGTGATGGGGATGCTGGTGCTGAACGAGCCGGTGACGGCCGCCCGTATCTTCTTCGTCTGTCTGTTGCTGGTGGCTGTGGTGGGCCTGAAGGCGACCTCGGGGCACTGAGGGCCGTCCCGGCGTAAGGACGGGGCTCAGGTACGGGGCTCAGGGGCGGGCCGGGAGGTGCGCGGGCGCCGCGTCGCCGGTCCGCCCGTCTTCGGTCCGCCGGTCTTCGGTCCGCCCGCTCCCGGGTCGGCCTTCTTCGGCTCGCGCGCCTTCGTCCCGGCCCTGCTCGGCCCTGTCGCCGCTCCTTCCGTCACCGCCGGTCCTGTCTCCGCCGGGGCGGCTGTCGCCGGTGGTGCCGGGTTCCTGGCCGGGGGTGGCGCGGGCGGGTGCGTCGGCTTGGGTGGCGGTGCCGGGTTCCCGGCGGTCGCGGGGCGTGCCGTAGGTGGCGTCCGGTGTGCGTGACCGGGTGCCGTCCCCGTCCTCGCGGGAGCTCTCGCGGCCCGGTGGGTCGTCGCTCTCCCCGGCCTCCTCGGTGTCGCCTTCTTCCGCTTCCTCGGTGTCTCCGTCCTCCCCTGGGCTCTCGTCCGGGTCGGGCTCCTCCGGGCCTTCGTCGGCCTGCAGTTCGAAGGCCTGCACCGCGCTGCCTTCCAGGGCGGCCCGGGTGTAGGCGGCCCAGGTCTGGGCGGGGGCTCCGCCGCCGTTCATGCGGGCGAGGCCGAGGGCTCCGTAGAGCGGTTTCTGGACGCCGGTTTCGGGGTCCTGGCCCATGACGGCGATGACGGTGGCGAGGTCGGGGGTGTATCCGGCGAACCAGGCGGCCCTGTCCTCCTCGGCGGTGCCCGTCTTGCCCGCCGCGGGGCGGCCTGCGGCGAGGGCGGCGGTGCCGGTGCCGCCGTCGACGACGCTCCGCAGGACGGAGGTGGTGGTGTCGGCGGCTTCGCGGCTGATGGCCTGCCGGGTCTTCCGTGCGGGGAGGTCCAGTTCGGTGCCGTTCTTGCTGATCTTGGCGACGAGCGTGTGGGGGCGCTGTCTGCCGTGGTCGGCGAGGGTGGCGTAGGCCGAGGCCATGTCGACGGCGCTGGCGGTGGCGGGGCCGAGCGCGATGGAGGGGGAGGCCGTGAGGTCGGGGGTGTTCCGGGGGATGCCGAGGGCGATCGCGGTGTCCTTGACCTCCTGGGGGCCGACGTCCTGGGCCATCTGGGCGTAGACGGCGTTGACGGATTTGTCGGTGGCCTCGCGGACGGTGATGGAGCCGTAGTCGACGTCGTCCTCGTTGGCGGGGGAGTAGCCGGTGGATCCGGTGGAGCTCTGGACGGTGCGTTCGTTGGTGCCGTCGTAGCGGGTGTTGGGGGTGATGGCCCGGTCCTTCTGGGTGGTGGACCCGTTGGCGAGGGCGGCGGCGAGGACGAACGGTTTGAAGGTGGATCCGACCTGGTAGTCGCGGCGGGTCGCGTTGTTGACGAACTGCTTGGTGTAGTCGATTCCGCCGTAGAGGGCGACGACGTGTCCGGTGGCGGGGTCGATGGAGGCCCCTCCGGCGCGGACGTTGCGGTCGGCTGCGCGGTCGTCGCTGGTCTTGGAGAGGACGTTGTCCTTGACGGCTTCGACGAGGGCGTCCTGCTTCTTCTGCTGGAGTGTGGTGGTGATGCGGTAGCCGCCGGTGGCGAGGGTGTCCGCGTCGATGATCTTGTTCGCGCTGAGGTAGTCCTCGACCGCCTGGACGATGTAGCCGCGCTGTCCGGAGAGTGCGGTGGCGGGCTTGGCCTTGTCGGGGACGGGGAAGGTCATCGCGTCGCGGTCGGCGGCGCTGAGCCAGTCGTGCTCGACCATCCCGTCGAGTACGTAGTCCCAGCGGGCGAGGACGGCTTTCTTGTTCTCGGGGTGGGCGACGACGTCGTACGAGCTGGGGGCGTTGAGCAGGGAGGCGAGGTAGGCGCCCTCGCCGGTGTCGAGGTCCTCCACGTCCTTGCCGTAGTAGGCGTGGGAGGCGGCCTGGATGCCGTAGGCGTTGCGTCCGAAGTAGCTGGTGTTGAGGTAGCCCTCGAGGATCTCGTCCTTGCTCTTCTCGCGGTCGAGCTTGATGGAGATGAAGAACTCCTTGGCCTTGCGGATGACCGTCTGTTCCTGGCCGAGGTAGTAGTTCTTGACGTACTGCTGGGTGATGGTGGAACCGCCCTGCCTGCCCTTGCCGGTGACGGTGTTCCAGCCGGCGCGGAGGGTGGCCTTGATGTCGATGGCGTCCTCGGAGTAGAAATCCCGGTCCTCGGCGGCGAGTACGGCGTGCTGGATGGTGGGGGGAATGCGGTCCAGCGGGATCTTCTCGCGGTTGATCTCGCCGTCCCGGGCGATGACGGTCTTCCCGTCCGCGTACACGTAGACGTTGGCCTCTGCGGTCGCGGCGGCGTTGGCGGCGGGGATGTCGATCATCTGGTAGCCGGCGATGAAGCCGCCGACGAGGAGGAGGGCGAGGAGGAGGACGCCGCCGAGGACCATGCGCCAGGTGGGGATGATCCGGCGCCAGCCGGTGCGCTTGGGCCGCTTGGGGCGTTTTGCGCGCCCCTTGGTGGCTGTTGCGCCGTCCGGGCGCTCGGGGTCGGGGGCGGAGGCCGCGGTCGAGGCGTCCCGGGGGGCCCAGCCTTGAGGGGGCTGCTGACCAGGGTCTCCGCCGTGCTGCGGTGGCTCGTGGTTCATGAGTGGGAGGCTCCTCGACTGCGGATGATTATCCCATAGTGCACTTTTCGGACGGATAACCCTCGGAACCAGCGCAGCGGAAATGGGGTCGCGGCGCCGATGAGCCGTCGACTAGGGTCGTGCGCTTTGGGCCAGGAGAGGGGGCGGGGTGCGGCTCTATGCCGTGGTGGCGGCCGGGGGGTTCCGGCGGCACGCCACATACCGGGTGGCCACGCTCGCGGGGGTGTTCACCAACACCGTCTTCGGTTTCATCATGGCGTACACCTACATCGCCCTGTGGGACGAGCGTCCGCACCTCGGCGGGTACGACATGTCGCAGGCGCTTACCTATGTGTGGCTGGGTCAGGCCCTGCTGATGACCTGCGCGATGATGGGCGGCGGCTTCGAGGACGAGCTGATGGAGCGGATCCGTACGGGCGACATCGCGGTCGATCTGTACCGGCCCGCCGATCTGCAGCTGTGGTGGATGGCGGGGGACCTGGGGCGGGCCGCGTTCCATCTGCTGGGCCGCGGGATCGTGCCGATGGTGCTGGGTGCGATGGCCTTCGATCTGGCGCTGCCGGGCTCCCCGTGGACCTGGCTCGCGTTCCTGGTGTCGGTGGCGCTGGGGGTGGTGGTGAGCTTCGCGGTGCGTTTCCTGGTGGCGCTGTCGGCCTTCTGGCTGATGGACGGGGCGGGCGCGATGCAGATCGCCTGGCTGGCGGGGCTGTTCTTCTCCGGGATGCTGCTGCCCCTGAACCTGTTCCCCGGCGTCCTCGGTGACGTGGCCCGCGCACTGCCGTGGTCCTCCCTGTTGCAGGTGCCGGCCGATGTGTTCCTCGGTACGTACGCGGGCTGGGACCTGGCCGGGGCGTACGCCTTCCAGGCCGGCTGGGCGGTGGTGCTGCTGCTCGCGGGGCGGCTCCTGCAGTCGGTGGCGACCAGGAGGGTGGTGGTCCAGGGTGGCTGAGGCCGGGGTGGAGGGTGCCGTCGCCGCGGAGTCGGGGATCGTCTTCGCCGAGCGTTCGCGGGTGGTCGAGGGGGTGCGGGCGTACGGGCTGATCGTGGCGATGTGGCTGCGTTCGACGATGGCGTACCGCGCGTCGTTCGTGATGACGGCCGTGGGGAACTTCGTGGCGACGGGCTTCGACTTCGTCACGATCATGCTGATGTTCACGCACGTCGACGTGCTGGGCGGCTTCACACTGCCGGAGATCGCACTGCTGTACGGGGCGTCGGCGACCGCGTTCGGGCTGGCCGACCTGGTGCTGGGGTCGATGGACCGGCTGGGGCGGCGGGTGCGGGACGGGACGCTGGACACCCTGCTGGTGCGTCCGGTGCCGGTGCTGGCGCAGGTGGCCGCCGACCGGTTCGCGCTGCGGAGGCTCGGCCGGATCACGCAGGGGCTGCTGGTGCTGGGCTATGCGCTGCTGGTGCTGGACATCGAGTGGACGCCGTTGAAGGTCGCGATGCTGCCGATGATGGTGCTGAGCGGGGCGGCCGTGTTCGGGGCGGTGTTCGTGGTCGGGGCGGCGTTCCAGTTCTTCGCGCAGGACGCGTCCGAGGTGCAGAACGCGTTCACGTACGGCGGGACGACGTTGCTGCAGTATCCGCCGTCGGTGTTCGCGAAGGACCTGGTGCGCGGGGTGACGTTCGTGGTGCCGCTGGCGTTCGTGAGCTGGCTGCCGGCCCTGTACGTGCTGGGCCGGGACTACCCGCTGGATCTGCCGCGGTGGGTGGCGTTCCTGCCGCCGCTGGTGGCGGTGGGGTGCTGGGTGCTTGCGGGACTGGCGTGGCGGGTGGGGCTTCGGTCCTACCGCAGTACGGGAAGCTGAGGAGTGGGCGTGGACGAGATGGACTTCATCGAGCTCGACGGCGTCGAGAAGGTCTTCGACGTGCGCCGCAAGACGGGTTTCATGCGCCGGGAGCGGCGCGAGGTGCGGGCGGTGGACGGGATCAGTTTCCGGGTGCCGCGCGGGGAGATGGTCGGTTACATCGGGCCGAACGGGGCGGGCAAGTCGACGACGATCAAGATGCTGACGGGCATCCTCACGCCGAGCGGGGGCCGGTTGCGGGTCGCGGGGATCGATCCGGCCCGGGAGCGTACGAAGCTGGCGCACCGGATCGGTGTGGTGTTCGGGCAGCGTACGACGCTGTGGTGGGACCTTCCGTTGCGTGATTCCTACCGGCTGATGCACCGGATGTACCGCATCCCGGACGCCCGCTTCCGGGAGAATCTGGACCGCTGCGTCGAACTGCTCGATCTGGGCGCCCTGTTGGAGGTGCCGGTGCGGCAGCTGTCGCTGGGGCAGCGGATGCGGGGTGACATCGCGGCGGCGTTGCTGCACGACCCGGAGGTGCTGTACCTCGACGAGCCGACGATCGGGCTCGACGTGATCTCCAAGGCCAAGGTGCGTGGCTTCCTGCGGGACTTGAACGCGGAGCGGTCGACGACGGTGCTGCTGACCACGCACGACCTGACCGACATCGAGCAGTTGTGCAAGCGGGTGATGGTGATCGACCACGGCCGTCTGGTGTACGACGGGGCGCTCGCCGGGCTGCACGAGGTGGGGCGGAGCGAACGCACGCTGGTCGTGGATCTGGAGCGTGAGATGCCCCCGATCGAGCTGGGGCCGGAGGCTTCGGCGCGGGTGGTGAAGGTGGAGGGGCCGCGGCAGTGGCTGGCGTTCCCGGCGGCGGGGTCGGCGGCGCCGCTGGTGGCGCGGATCGCCGCGGAGTATCCGCTGGTCGATCTGTCGGTGCGGGAGCCGGACATCGAGTCCGTGATCGCGAAGATGTACGTGTCGGATTCGGGTCTCTAGGCCCGTTCCGCGATCGCTCTATAGGGTGCGCGGTATGACAAGTGAAAACCCGGACATGCGTGCCTCCGACGCGGAGCGGGAGCGGATCGCGGAGACGCTGCGGGAGGCCGTGGCCGAGGGCCGGCTGGAGATGGACGAGTTCGAGCAACGGCTCGACGCGACGTACCGGGCGCGGACGCACGGGGAGTTGGAGCCGCTCGTGCGTGATCTTCCGGCGCCGGCCCGGCCGGTGACCGGGGAGGTTTCGGCGGGGGGTTCGTCCACCGACTGGCCGGCGCGAATCGGTGGCAGCGCCACGTCCTCGGGCGGCTTCGCCTTCTGGGGCGGGTTCAGCCGGAAGGGCCACTGGACGGTGGGCCCGAGGTTCACGGCGTTCGCGATGTGGGGCGGCGGCGAGATCGATCTGCGCGAGGCCCGTTTCGCGGAGCGTGAGGTGGTGATCCGCTGCTTCACGATCATGGGCGGTATCCAGGTGACCGTGCCGCCGGACCTCGATGTGCAGGTGCGGGGTCTCGGCCTGATGGGCGGCTTCGGGGAGCATTCCAAGCTCGACGACGATCCGGAACCGGCGCCGGGTTCACCGCGGGTGCGGGTCACGGGGTTCGCGCTGATGGGCGGGGTCGGTGTGGAGCGCAAGCGGAGCAAGGCGCAGAAGCGGCGGCTCCAGGAGCAGGAGCGGCTGCGGTTGCAGAACCCGGACTCGGGGGACGGGCGCAAGGAGCTCGGCTGAGCGGGACCGTCCGGCGCTCTTCGGTGCACGGCCCCGGCCGCCCTGTACGGAACGGCCGGGGCGGGTCAGGTCAGAACACGTCGGCCTTCGGGGTGCCCTCGACCGCGGCGAGGTCGATGGCCTGGGCCATAGCGCGGTATCCGGCGTCGTTGAAGTGCAGCCGGTCGCCGGAGTCGTACTCGGGCAGGATCCGGTCGGGCGCGTAGGGGTCGCGTACGGCGCGGTCGAAGTCGATGAAGGCGTCGTAGATCCCGCCGGACCTGATCTCGTCGTTGACGGCCAGGCGTACGGCGTTGCGTTCCGGTGTCCAGGTCGGGTAGCCCCGGAAGGGCGTCAGCGTCGCGCCGACGACCCGCAGTCCCCGGGCGTGCGCGCGTTCGGTGAGGGCGCGGAGCCCGGCCGTGATGCGCTGGGGGTCGGTCTCCTGGGGGCTCTGCTGCACGTCGTTGATGCCCAGCGCGATGATCACGGTCTTCGCTCCGGCGACGGAGAGCACGTCCCGTTCGAAGCGGTTGGCCGCGCCGGGGCCGCCGATGTTCTGTACGCCGCCGCGGGTGAGCGGACTGTCGCGCAGGAGGCGGTTGCCCGCGATGCCCTGGTTGGCGACCCCGTAGCGGTGCCCCAGCCGGTCGGCGAGGAGGTCCGGCCAGCGGGAGTCGGCGTCGGTGGTGGAGCCGCTGCCGGCGGTGAGTGAGTCGCCGATGGCGACGATCGCGCCGGGTGACGCCTCGTTGCGGACGTCGACGGCGGTGAGGTAGCGCCAGCGGGTGGTGCTCCAGGTGCCGTCGGCGTCGGCCAGGTAGGACGTCTGGTGGGTGTTGGGGTGCTGGGTGACGGGCCCGGCGGCGTACGGGGTGCGCAGGGTGACTTCCAGGTCGGCGTCGGGGGCGACGGGGACGATCACGGGGTCGCTGACGACCTGTCGGCCCGCGGCGACCGTGACGGTCGGCAGGCCGCGGAAGGTGACCGGCCTCGTGTTGACGGCGGCCTGGTCGATGACGAGCGGTGCGGCGCCGAAGAGGTTGGACAGGGTGATGCGGGCGGCGTCGCCACCGATGCTGGTGTGCACGATGTTGCGGATGGTGCGTCCGGGGTAGCCCTGGGCGGCGTCCGGCTCGGCGCTGACGGGGGCTCCGGTCCAGGTGACGACCCAGGTGCCGGTGGAGTGGGCCGGTGCGGCCTGGTTGCGGGCCGCCGCGTGGTTCTCGGTTCCGGTGAGCGGTGTCTGCCGCTGCCCGGTGATCAGCGAGGTTCCGAACGCGACGGCGGCGGCGAGCGCGGCGGTGCCTGCCACGAGGGCGATGAGCAGGGCATACCCCTGGCGCCTGGGCATCTGTGGTGTTTCTCCTTGCAATGTTCGACCCGGTGTTCGGGTTGCTTTCATGATGCGACAGGCCCCGGGGAACTCGACGTGCGGCCCAGGAGTAGGTGAGGTAGGGACAATGCGTACGGCACGGCGTGACGCGTACGCGGACGGGTGGAGCGGATGGAACAGGACGCGGGACAGGGAACGACCGTGGGGGCCGGGCCTCCGGACGGGCAGAGGCCGAGGCCGTCGGCCGGCGGGTTCGCGTACACCGCCGCCGACGAGGAGAAGCGGCGCGGTGTGCGCCGTATGAAGACCACCGCCACGGGTCTGCTCCTGCTCGTCGCGCTCGTGTACGTCCTCGCCACCTGGGCGGAGAACGCGGGGGTAAGCGGCTGGCCGGGCTACGTCGCGGCGGCTGCCGAGGCTGGAATGGTGGGTGCGCTGGCGGACTGGTTCGCCGTCACGGCGCTCTTCCGGCGTCCGCTCGGCCTGCCCATCCCCCACACCGCCATCATTCCCAACAAGAAGGACCAGTTGGGAGAGTCACTCGGTTCCTTCGTGGGCGAGAATTTTCTCTCCGGAGACGTCGTTCGTGACCGAATTCACGCGCTGGGTGTCGGTGCCCGGCTCGGGACGTGGCTGGCCGAGCCCGCTCACGCGGACCGGGTGACCGCCGAGTTGGCGACCGCGTTGCGCGGTGCGCTGACCGTGCTGCGGGATGCAGACGTGCAGGCCGTCGTCGGGGAGGCGATCACACGGCGGGCCGACGCGGTGGAAGTCGGCCCGGGCATGGGCAAGATGCTCGAGAAGGTCGTCGCGGACGGCGGTCACCGCAGGGTCGTCGACCTCGTCTGCGTACGGGCGCACGACTGGCTGGTGCTGCACGGTGACTCCGTGATGGACGCGGTGCAGGGCGGCGCGCCGGGCTGGACGCCCAGGTTCGTGGACAAGCGGGTGGGGGAGCGGGTCTACAAGGAGCTGCTGCGCTTCGTCACGGAGATGCGGGACATGCCGGGCCATCCGGCGCGCGGTTCGATCGACACGTTCCTCACGGACTTCGCGGCCGACCTCCAGACGGACAGGGACACCCGGGCCCGGGTCGAGCGGCTGAAGTCGGAGATCCTGGGGCGCCGGGAGGTCCAGGACGTCATCGCGTCCGCCTGGTCGTCCGTCCGCGCGATGATCATGGCGGCGGCCGAGGACGAGCGCAGCGAACTGCGGCTGCGGGCCAGGGCCTCGCTGATCTCGCTGGGTGCGAGGCTCGCCACCGACGAGCGGCTCCAGAACAAGCTGGAGGGCTGGCTGGAGGACGCCGCGGCGTACGTCGTCACGACGTACCGGACGGAGATCACGTCACTGATCAGCGACACGGTGGCCGGCTGGGACGCGCAGCAGACGTCCCGGAAGATCGAGGCGCACATCGGCCGTGATCTGCAGTTCATCCGGATCAACGGAACGGTGGTGGGTGCGCTGGCGGGTCTGGTGATCTATTCGGTGTCACGGGCGCTCGGCGGCTGACCTCCTCCGCCGGCGGCGGCGGAGTGGACCGGCGCGGTGCGGAGGGGACGCCGGCCGGGCGCATTCCGGCGCGCCCCGGAGCGCACGCCGGTGCGGACCGGAGGCGTGCCTGTCCTGTCGTACGGGCACGCCCCCGGGTCACGCGGGGAGTTGCTCTTCAGTACGCACCCCGCGGCGCCCGTGTTCAATCCCCGGGCACGGACTTTCTCAAGAGGCGCGCCGGGGGCACGAGGTTCTCAGGAGGCGCGACGGGTGACGGCCCATGAGGCGGCGGCGAGGCCTCCCGCGACGGTGAACACCGAGGGCCAGGCGCCGACCTTCTTGGCGAGCGGGTGCGAGCCGGCGAACGCGGCGACGTAGGCGAGGGTGAGGCCGGTGGCGGCCTTGGCGCCGGACTGCCGGTTCCACTCGTAGGCCGCGACCGATCCTGCGGCGGCCAGGGCCACGCCGCCCAGAGGGCGCTTTCCGGTCCAGCGTGCGATCGCGTATCCGCCGACGAGACCGCTCGCCGCCACCGCCGCTGCCGGTACCTTCGCCATGTCCGCCACCTTCGCTCTCCTGCGTACCCCGTGTCCGAGATTACGAGGATAGGCCGACCCGGGGCGGGCCGGCCGACCGGCCTCGTGAAGGTCCCCGGGCGCGCCGGCCGGCCTCGTGAAGGTCCCCGGGCGCGCCGGTCGGTGGGCCCGGGGACCTGGGCGGCGCGTCAGTCGGTGCCGAACTCCATCGCGGCGCGGTCCAGCAGCTCGTCGTCGCCGGAGACCTCGCCGCGGGAGGCGATGGCCTGGGCGCCGCCCTCGGGCATGGTGCCGATCAGGCCGGTCGCAGCCGCCTGCGCGGCACCGATCAGGGAGGCCTGGGACGTGCCGACGAGGCCGAGGCCGGCGAACTGCTCCAGCCGGGCGCGCGAGTCGGCGATGTCGAGGTTGCGCATGGTGAGCTGGCCGATCCGGTCCACCGGGCCGAACGCCGAGTCCTCGGTGCGCTCCATGGAGAGCTTGTCCGGGTGGTAGCTGAACGCGGGGCCGGTGGTGTCGAGGATCGAGTAGTCCTCACCGCGCCGCAGCCGCAGGGTGACCTCGCCGGTGACGGCCGAGCCGACCCAGCGCTGGAGCGACTCACGGACCATCAGGGCCTGCGGGTCCAGCCAGCGGCCCTCGTACATGAGCCGGCCGAGGCGCCGTCCCTCGTTGTGGTAGTGGGCGAGGGTGTCCTCGTTGTGGATGGCGTTCACGAGGCGCTCGTAGGCGGCGTGCAGGAGGGCCATGCCGGGCGCCTCGTAGATGCCGCGGCTCTTGGCCTCGATGATGCGGTTCTCGATCTGGTCCGACATGCCCAGGCCGTGCCGGCCGCCGATGGCGTTGGCCTCCATGACCAGGTCGACCGGGGTGGCGAACGTCTTGCCGTTGACCGTCACCGGGCGGCCCTGCTCGAAGCCGATCGTGACGTCCTCGGTCTCGATCTCGACCGAGGGGTCCCAGAAGCGGACGCCCATGATCGGGTCGACGGTCTCCACGCCGGTGTCGAGGTGCTCCAGCGTCTTGGCCTCGTGCGTGGCGCCCCAGATGTTGGCGTCGGTCGAGTAGGCCTTCTCGGTGCTGTCGCGGTAGGGCAGCCCGTGGGCGACCAGCCACTCCGACATCTCCTTGCGGCCACCGAGCTCGGTGACGAAGTCGGCGTCGAGCCACGGCTTGTAGATGCGCAGGTGGGGGTTGGCGAGCAGGCCGTAGCGGTAGAACCGCTCGATGTCGTTGCCCTTGAACGTCGAGCCGTCGCCCCAGATCTGGACGTCGTCCTCGAGCATCGCCCGGACCAGCAGCGTGCCGGTCACGGCGCGGCCGAGCGGCGTGGTGTTGAAGTAGCCGCGTCCGCCGGAGCGGATGTGGAACGCGCCGCACGCGAGTGCGGCCAGGCCCTCCTCGACCAGTGCCGCCCTGCAGTCGACCAGGCGCGCGATCTCGGCGCCGTAGGTCTTCGCGCGGCCGGGCACCGAGGCGATGTCGGGCTCGTCGTACTGGCCGATGTCGGCGGTGTAGGTGCACGGGACGGCACCCTTGTCGCGCATCCACGCGACCGCGACCGAGGTGTCGAGGCCGCCCGAGAAAGCGATGCCGACGCGCTCGCCGGTGGGCAGGGAGGTGAGAACCTTAGACATAGGAAGAGTATGCACTGCGTCGCATGTATATGCAAATGGCGCGGAGTGGATCTCGTCCTGCCTGTTCAGGCCGCCCGACGCCGATCCGTACGCACTGCCGCGCGGGATCCGGCCGCCGGACGGCGCACCGGTGGCTATAGGGTCTGGGCACACCGAACGAGGGGGGCCTCATGTTGATGCGTACGGGTCTGCGGGCCGCGATACCGGCCGTGATCCTGGGAGCGCTGCTGGCAGGGTGCAGCGCGGCGACCACCACGGACGGGCCGGGCGGCGACGTGCCGTACGTGGATCCGTCGGTGGCGGAGGCGGCGGCCGACAAGGCGGAGGCGTCCCTGATGCCCACGCCCTCACCCACCCCCACGCTGATCATCCAGGAGGACCCGAACGCGCCGGAGCTGGTCCGTGACGCGTTCGCCGGACTCCAGGCGACCTACCAGGACGGCTGCACCCCCGGGGGCGCGAACTGCGCCTACTTCCTGGGGCGGGTCAACGACGAGCTGAACCGGCTGGACACATCGATGAAGGCGGACAAGAAGGGCCCCGGGCATTTCAAGGAGCCCATCGCCTGGGTCGGCGCCCTGCGCACCACGCTGGACGGAGACGTCTCCACCCCGAACCTGGAGAAGCACCGCAGCGAACTGATCGGTACCCGGGACCGGATCAACACCTGGATGCAGGGCCACCCGGAGGACTACCGCTGACCATCCGGTCCGGTCGCCCGCCCGCAGGACGTCCTCCGGTCACACGCGCAGGACGTCGATCCCCAGGCCGGTGAATTCCTGGACGACGTCCTCGGGGGCGTCCTTGTCCGTGACGAGGACCGACACCGCGCTCGTCTCGCAGACCTGGGCGAAGGCCCGGCGGCCGAGCTTGGAGGAGTCCGCGACGACGATCACCGTGCCCGCGCACTCGGCGAGGGCACGGTTGGCGCCGGCCTCGGACTCGTCGTGCGTGGCCGCCCCGAACCGCGGGTGGACGGCGTCCACCCCGAGGATCGTGAAGTCCAGCGCGAGGGTACGCAGGACGGTGTCGACCAGAGGGCCGACGAGTTCGTACGAATTCGGCCTGGCCACCCCGCCGGTGACGACGATCTTGACCTGGGGGCGCACCGCGAGCTCGTTGGCGATGTTGATCGCGTTGGTCACCACGGTCAGCGCCACGCCGCCGCCCGACGGTTCCGGCCGTACCGCCAGCTCCCTGGCCACCTCGGAGGTGGTCGTGCCGCCGTTGATGCCGACCGTGGAGCCCGTGGGGATCAGCTCGGCGGCGGCCTTCGCGATGCGCTGCTTGTCGTCGGCGCGGCGGGCCGCCTTGTAGCGCAGGGGCAGGTCGTAGGCCACGGTGCTCACCACCGCGCCGCCACGCGTGCGGGTCAGCAGATTCTGCCGGGCGAGCTCGTCCAGATCGCGGCGGACGGTGGCGGCGGAGCAGCCGAGCCGCTCGGCGGCGTCGAGTACGTCGAGATGGCCCTGGTCGCCGAGGATCTCCAGCAGCCGGGTCCATCGTGTGTGTGCCGCCACCTGGTCCTCCTTGCTCGCAGCGAACCCTATCGTCCGGGCCGGGCCAGGATGCCCAGCAGGCGTGTCACCTCCGCGGCGACGGCGTCGCGGGCCGGGCCGAGGTAGGCGCGGGGGTCGGCCGCCTCGGTGTGGGTGTCCAGATAGGTGCGGACGGCCCTGGTGAACAGCTTGTTCAGGTGGGTGGAGATGTTCACCTTCGTCATGCCCGCGCCGATCGCGGTGGCCAGCCCCGTGTCCCCGACGCCGGAGGAGCCGTGCAGGACGAGCGGGACGGCCACCGCGTCGCGCAGCCGGGAGATCAGGGCGAAGTCGAGGACGGCGTCGCGGGTCAGCATCGCGTGGGAACTCCCGACCGCCACCGCGAGGGCGTCGACCCCGGTCGCCTCGACGAACGCCCGGGCCTCGGCCGGGTCGGTGCGCACCCCGGGTGCGTGCGCGCCGTCCTTGCCGCCGATCTCGCCGAGCTCCGCCTCCACCCAGACCCCGCGCGCGTGGCAGTGCACCACGATCTCGCGGGTCGCGGTCACGTTGTCCTCGTACGGGAGCGCCGACGCGTCGAACATGACGGAGGTGAAGCCGAGCCGGACCGCCTCGTGCACCAGCCCGGCCGACTCGGCGTGGTCGAGGTGTACGGCCACCGGTACGCCCGCCGCCCGGGCGACGGCGAGCGAGGCGAGCCCGATCGGTTCGAGGGAGCCGTGGTAGCGGGCGGTGTTCTCGCTGACCTGGAGGATCACCGGCAGCCCGGCCGCCTCCGCCCCGCTCACGATGGCCTGCGCGTGCTCGATCTGCACCACGTTGAAGGCCCCGACGCCCGTGGCATCGGTCAGGGCGCCGTGGGTGATGTCACCGGTGGATATGAGCGGCATGGGCGTCCTTCGCGGGTGCGGGTTGCGTGAACCCAGGCGAATAATGCTCGAAGTTGCTCATTTATAGCGTGCTTGAAGCATGTTGGAAAAGAGCAGCCGCCCCCGGCGAGGGCCGGAGGCGGCTGCTGAGATGGCTGACGAGGTGGCTGACGAGGTGCTGACCGGGTGGCTGACGGGGTGACGGCCCGGGCTACTCGCAGGCGACTCCGTCGCCGTCCCGGTCGAGGTGGGATCCGTATCCCGGGTCGCCCCGGTGGATGGGCGCGGCTCCCGCGGCACGTACGGCGGTGCAGTTGGCGTAGTAGGTGCCGCTCCCGCCGGAAGAGCCCCCGGAGGAGCCCCCGGAGGAGCCTGTACTCGAACTCCCCCCGGAGGAGCCCCCGGACGACCCGCCGCTCGATCCTGACGACCCGTACGGCTCGCAGCCGACCCCGTCGCCGTCCCGGTCCAGGTGGGAGGCGTATCCGGGGTCGCCGCGCCGGACGGGAGCCGCCCCCGCGGCCCGTGCGGCGTCGCAGTTCCTGTAGTACACGGACGGCTCCACCGGTGGGGCCTTCGCCTTCGGGGTCCGCGCGACCGCGGGCGTGGGCGTGGGCGTCGGGGTCGGTGACGGGGTGGGCTCGGAGACGGTGATCCGCACGACGGCGCTCGCGCCGGCCGGGCCTCCGTCCTTCGCCGCGACCTCGTACGTGAACTCGTCCTCACCGCCGTACCCGTCGGCGGGGGTGTAGGTGAGCGAGGTGCCGTCGACCGTGACCGTCCCGTGGGGCGTCGGGCTCTCCACGGTGACGGTGAGTCCTGACGCCTCGTAGGTGTCCAGGAGGGGCGCCTCCTTGCCGCCCTCCAGGGTCACGAGGTCGTTGGCCAGTGGCTCGATCGCGACCTCCTGGCCGGCCTCCGTCGTGGCGGTGTCGTCGGCCGGCGCGAACGCCCGCACCCCGGTGGGTGAGGCCGACGCCGCCACCGGCTCCGTGGCCTGGCTCGTGCCGTCGCCGCCGCCGCACCCCGCCAGGGTCAGCAGCAGGACCGCGGCCCCCGCCGGCGTCCTGAGCCTGCCGTGTGTCCTTCGCTTCTTCATGTGCCCCCCAAGGCGTGCCGAACTGCCGTGCAGTCGAGGGGCGATGCTCGCAGCGGCGGACGGCGCGGCGGAGCTCTTCCACGGAAAGGAAGCGGAATTGTGACGAAGATGTGAAGAAGTGGCGGGGGAGGTCTGGAGGCCGACCGGGTCAGGTCATCGCCTGGGTCCCGATGACGTTCAGCAGGTTGAGCGCGGCGGCGGCCTCACTGCCGGGGGCCGCCGTGTAGGCGACGACTCGCAGGTCGCTGCCCGCGGCGACGAGGACGTCGCAGGACAGAGTCAGCCGGCCGGCCTCCGGGTGGTGGACGGTCTTGGTGCCGGACGCGTGGGTGCCCACGATGCCGGAGTCCCACAGCCCGGCGAAGACGGTGCTGGCCTCCCGCAGGTCACTGACGAGGGAGCGCAGGCCGAGGTCCGCCGGGTAGCGGGCGGTGGCCGCCCTGAGGTCGGCGACCGTGGACGCCTCGAAGTCGGCCCGCTGCGCGGGGGTCTGGGCGATCCGGCCGTGCCTGCCGGTGAAGTGCCGCCAGACGATGTTGCGTTCACGGCCGCGCAGCGCGGAGGGGTCGCCGAACAGGGCCGCCCACGGGGGGTTGCACTCGATGAGGTTCCAGGCGGCGTCGTGGACGCTCAGCGGTGCGCCGCTCAGCTGGTCGAGCAGCCGGCGCAGGCCGGGCGGGACGTGTGTGGAGATGTGGCCGGGGCCGGGTTCGGGCTGGCCCGCGAGGAGGTAGAGGTAGGCGCGTTCCGCCGCCGAGAGGCGCAGGGCGCGGGCCAGGGAGGCGAGGACCTGCGGCGAGGGGGAGGTTGCCCTGCCCTGTTCGAGGCGGGTGATGTAGTCGACCGAGAGGGTGGCCAGCTGGGCCAGTTCCTCGCGGCGCAGCCCCGCTGCCCGCCGTACGCCGCCCGCCGGCAGCCCGACCGTCTGCGGGGAGATCCGGTCCCGCCAGCCGTGCAGGGCCTTGCCCAGCTCGTTGCCGTCCTTGGATGCGCTCACCCCTCCAGTATCCGCGTGGTGCCCCGCGACAGCCTGGTACTGGCAGTCCCCCCGCTACGGCGGGTACTGCCTGTTCCCCGGCGCGGCGAGCAGGGTGAAGGCGAACCCGACCCGATCACCTGACGAACACGGGAGCACAGCCATGACCACCACCCTCATCACCGGCGCCAACAAGGGCCTCGGTTTCGAGACCGCCCGCCGCCTCGTCGAGGCCGGGCACACCGTCTACGCCGGGGCGCGCGACGTCCGGCTCGGGGAGGACGCCGCGGAGCGGCTCGGCGCTCGCTTCGTCCGGATCGACATCACGGACGACGACTCCGTCGAGGCCGCCGCGGAGTTCGTGCGCAAGGACGCCGGCGGGCTGGACGTCCTCGTCAACAACGCGGGGATCGCGGGCGTCCGCAAGCCCGTGGGCGAGGTGACGGGGGCCGACATGCGGTACACGTACGAGACCAACGTCTTCGGGGCCGTGCGCGTGACCCGTGCCTTCCTGCCGTTGCTGGAGGCGAGTCCGTCCCCGGTCGTCGTCAACGTGGCCAGCGGACTCGGCTCGATCGCGGCGACGACGGACCCGAGCCGCATCGAGTCCACCGTGCCGGCGCTCGCCTACTGCTCCTCCAAGACCGCGCTGATCATGGTGAACTCGCAGTACGCGAAGGCCTACCCCGGCATCCGGTTCAACGCGGTGGACCCCGGCTACACCGCCACCGACCTCAACCACCACACGGGCACCAACACCGTGGAGGAGGGCGCGGACATCATCGTCCGCATGGCTCTGGTCGGAGCCGACGGCCCTACCGGCGGGTTCTTCGACGCGGAGGGAACCGCCGCCTGGTGAAACCGGGGCGGGCTCCGCGAGGACGCTCCCGGCCGGGTGCCCGATTCGACGAGGACCCTCCCGGCCGGGTGCTCAATTCGATGGCCTGATGCCCCAGGACGCTCGTACGGTGCGCGTATGACAGCCACGCTGCGCCTGGAAAAGGTGACCCCGGACAACGTCCTCGAAGCCTGCCGCCTGAAGGTCGCACCCGAGCAGGAGCGGTTCGTGGCCCCCGTCGCGCGGTCGCTGGCCGAGGCGTACGCCGATCCGGAGACCGCCTGGCCCCGGCTGGTCTTCGACGGGGACCGGCTGGTCGGCTTCGTGATGGCGTTCTTCGACGTACGGTTCGACCCGGCGAACCCCGAGGACCGGCCGCGCTCCGGTCTCTGGCGGCTGGCCGTCGCCGCAGGCGAGCAGGGCAAGGGCTACGGTCGCTTCGCCGTGGAGGCGGTCTGCGAGGAGATCCTGCGGCGCGGGCAGAAGCGGATCACCGTGACCTGGTCGCAGGGGGAGCAGGGCCCCGAGGACTTCTACCTCCGGCTCGGTTTCCGCAGGACCGGCGAGATGAGCGAGGACCAGGTGGTCGCCGAGATGGACCTGCCGCGAGCCTGACCCGGACGCGGTGATCCACATGCGTTCCGGGGGCGGGGGCGCGAGGATCGGGGATACGGGCGGTGGCCCGGCCGCGCCTCGGCCCTCTCGGGCTGGTTCTCCCTTCCAGGCGCTCCGGTCCGCCTCCCGGCCAAGCCGTCAGGGGGGTCTGGAGGTACGGATGCCGCGGCCCCTGTGGACCGGAGCGATCAGCTTCGGGCTGGTGACGATCCCCATCAAGGTGGTGTCGGCCACCGAGAACCACTCGATCTCCTTCCACCAGTACCACCGTGAGGACATGGGCCGGATCCGTACCCGCAAGGTGTGCGAGGTCGACGGCAAGGTCCTCTCCCAGGACGAGATCGGCAAGGGGTACGAGGTCGCCAAGGACCGGACCGTGCCCGTCACCGACGAGGAACTGGACCGGATGCCGCTGCCCACGGCGAAGGCCATCGAGATCGTCGCGTTCGTCGAGGCCGACAGCATCGACCCCGTACGGATCAGCGACAGCTACTACCTCGCGGTCGACGGCCAGGTCGCGGCGAAGCCGTACACGCTGCTGCGGCGGGCGCTGGAGCGCAGCGACAAGGTCGCCGTCGCGAAGTTCGCCTGGCACAACCGTGAGCGGCTCGGCCTGCTGCGGGTGCGGGACGACGCGATCGTGCTGCACGCGATGCGCTGGCCGGACGAGATCCGCAGCCCCGAGACGCTGGCACCCCGGGAGGCGGAGCTCGACGAGGGCGAGATCGAACGGGCCGTGCAGCTCACCGACAGCATGGCCCTGGATGACATCTCCGGCTTCCGCGACCGCTACCGGGAAGCCTTGGAGGAGCTCCTTGCCGCCAAGTCCGAGGGGAAGGCGCTCCCGGCGGCGGCCGGGGGCGAGGAGGAGGAGCCCGGAAAGGTCATGGACCTCATGGCGGCGCTGAACGCGTCGGTGAAGGCGGCCAAGGAGACGCGCGGGGAGGACGCGACCGTGCACGAGATGACGCCGGGCAAGCCCCGCACCCGGAAGAAGGCCGCCCCGGCGAAGAAGGGGACGGCCGCCAAGAAGACGGCGGCCAAGAAGCAGCCGGCCCGCAAGACGGCCGCCCGGAAGCGGACCGCCTCCTGACGGCAGCGGCGCGCCCGCCGGCCTCGGCGACTCCTGGCCGGGAGGTTCCCCCCGCCCGGCCTGGTGCCGCGCCGACTCCTGGCCGGGAGGTTCCCCCGCCCGGCCTGGTGCCGCGCCGACTCCTGGCCGGGCGGCACCCGCCTGGACTGTTGCTGCGCCTACGCTGCGTCCCGGTCCTCCGGATGAGCCTGCGTCCCGGGCCTGCGCCTGGGCCTGCGTCCCGGGCCTGCGCCCTGGGCCTGCGTCCCGGGCCTCCGGATCGGCCTGCGTCCTGGGCCTGCGTCCCGGGCCTCCGGATCGGCCTGCGTCCTGGGCCTGCGTCCCGGGCCTGCGTCCCGGGCCTGCGTCCTGGGCCTGCGTCCCGGGCCTGCGTCCCGGGCCTGCGTCCCGGGCCTGCGGATCGGCCTGCGTCCCGGGCCTCCGGATCGGCCTGCGTCCTGGGCCTCCGGATCGGCCTGCGTCCCGGGCCTCCGGATCGGCCTCCGTCTGGGCCTCCGGATCAGCCGAGGTCGTCCGGGGCCAGGTCCGGTCGCAGCCGGTGCCAGGAGGGCTGCCGCAGCCGCCCCGCCCTCGTACGGGTCGAGTAGCGCACCTCCCCGACGAGCCGCGGCAGCACCCATCGCGCGCCGGACACCGGCGGGGTCTCGTCGAAGGGGCACGTGTCGACCGCGGCGACCCGCAGCAGCTCGGCGAGCCTGGCCCGCTCGGCGTCGCTCCACCCCGTACCGACGCTGCCCGCGTAGCGCAGTCCGCCCGCGTGCCGCTCGCCGACCAGCAGCGCGCCGGGGAGGCCGCCCAGCCGGCCACGGCCGGGAACCCAGCCGCCGACGATCACGTCCACCGTGCGGGCATGGCGGATCTTGATCCAGCTGCGGGAGCGGACCCCGGGCTCGTAGACCGAGCTCAGCCGCTTCGCGATCAGGCCTTCCAGCCCGGCCTCCCGTGTCATGGTCAGGGCCTCCTCGCCGTGGCCGACGACCACCGCGGGGGTGAACCAGTGCGGCCCGTGCAGCCCGAGCCCTTCGAGGGCCGCCCGGCGCTCCGCGTACGGCAGCGGAACGAGGCTCCTGTCACCCAGGAACACGGCGTCGAACAGCACCAGGTGGGCGGGCACCCGCTGGGCCATGCGGGCCGCCTTCGCCGGTGATCCGGAGAGCCCCATCCGCGACTGCAGCCGCTCGAAGTCGCTGCGCCCCTCACGGTCCAGCGCGACGATCTCGCCGTCGAGCACCGCGGGCACGCCGTCGAGCGTCGGCCCGAGCGCCGCCAGGTCCGGATAGGCCGGGGTGATGTCGGCCCCTGACCTGGCGAGCAACCGCACCGAACCGTCCCCCGGCAGATAGACCATGGCGCGCTGGCCGTCCTGCTTCACCTCGTACGCCCACTGCTCGGCGGTGGCGGCGGGCGGCAGATGACCGGGGGTGGCGAGCATGGGGGCGATCCGGGGCAAAAGCGTCATGGCGGCAGCTTCTCAGCTGAGACGCCGCCGGGCGGCACACGCACGCGCGGCCGCCCGGTGCGCCCGGCTCGGTGAAGAGGTACCGGAAACCGTTACCGGCAGGTCGCCGTCCCTGCTCAGGGGAACGCGGAACCCCGCCGCCCGATCCCGGTTCTCGGAGCCTGCCGGAGGCCCCGAAGGTCACGCGGCATCACGGCCGTCCCACCGTCGGCGTCAAGTCGTGGATCGCGAAGTGGAATTGAACGTCGTCCGCAGAATCTGCCCAGAGGCCCTCGGCGTCCAGCACGGACGCCGCGACCATCCGAGCCTCGGCCACGAGTTCGGGGTCGTAGTCGAAGCCCGGCCACGGCAGGACGGGAAAGCCGTTCGCCTCCCCGAAGCGCCGCACCTGTTCGATGTCGCCCACCACGGGGCGCGGCAGTGACTCGTTGGCCCAGGCCCATAGCCACGTCTTCCGAGACGGACTCACGCTGCCGATCATCGTGAGCCGACCGGTCAGGAACGTCGCCCCGTCGCGGGTCCAGGTGATCCGCGCGTCGTCCATGGACCAGTGGTACTGCACGTCGCCTGACAGTCCGTAGTGCTCGACCATGCGGGACTGCTTCGCGCGGGCCCGCTCACGGGCAGCGAGCACGACTTCCTCCCAGTTGGAGTGGTCGTGCCGCGAGCTGTCCTTCACCTTGCCTCCTCGTACAGCGCTGTGGGCAAGATCCTCCCATTGGGCTGCCGAGCGGAACCCGCAGGGCGGCGGGCAGGGGCCTGGCTTCGGCGACCCGGCCCCTCCCGCGGACAGTCTTCCTCCTGGTCCCTCGGGCCGGCCACGGGCGGGGCGACGTCACAGCACCTGCATCGGCGTGCGGCCCCAGGTTGTGCCTGTGTCGACGTACGGGCCCCCGGGGTACGGCAGTCAGGCCGTCAGTTGTAGCCGAAGCCCCGGGGGAGCGGGGTCTGGCGGAACAGCCGGGTGGGGACCGCGTCGGCCAGTGCCTGGTAGCCGGCGGGGTTGAGGTGGAGGTGGTCGCCGGTGTCCAGGGAGGCCAGGAGCTGCCGGGGCGCCTGCGGGTCGCGGACGGTCCGGTCGAAGTCGATCACGCTGTCGAAGCGCCCGCTCGTGCGGATCCAGGTGTTGACCGTCTGCCGGGCCTGCTCGCGGTGGCCCTCCGGGTCGTCGTAGCCGGTGTTGCCGCCCATCGGCGTCAGCGTCGCCCCGTACACGCGGATGCCGTGGGTGTGGGCCCGGGTGACGATCTGCTCGTACGCCGCGATCACGTCGGCCGCGACCTGCCGCTGGGCGGCCGCGGTGGCCTCGGCCGTACCGATGTCGTTGATGCCCTCGAAGACGAGCAGCCAGTCCACGCCGCTCTGGGCCAGGACGTCACGGTCGATGCGGGCCAGGCCGTTGGGGCCCAGACCGTCGTTGAGCAGCCGGTTCCCGCCGGCCGCCTGGTTGACCAGCGCCGTCTTCGACGTGGCCGCCCCGGCTTCCAGGCGCTTCAGCAGGAGGTCGGGCCAGCGGTTGTTCATGTTCGTCGTCGAGCCCCGGCCGTCGGTGAGCGAGTCGCCGAGGACGACGGCCGCCGAGGTGGTGCTCCTGGACCAGACCTCGACGCCGCTGAGGAAGTACCAGTGGTCGGTCGGAGTCGCCCCGGGCAGGTCGGCGTCGGTCACGTGCTCCCCGGCGCGCAGGTACGAGGTCGTACGGGAGCCGGGGTGCGAGGTGATCGAGGTGGAGGCCTGACCGGTCGCCAGGTACACCGTCGCCGTCAGGTTCGAACCCGGCGCCAGCGTGAAGTCCAGCGGATCGGACACCGCCTGCGCGCCCACCGGGACCGAGACCGAGGAGCGGCCCTGGAAGGTCACCGGGCGGGTGGTCCCCGGGGTGATCGCGCTGGTGCCCGCCTTGCCGTCCAGCGGCAGCGCGACGGAGACCTTGGTGATCGGCAGCGCGGTGCCTCCGAAAGCGTTCGAGAAGCGCAGCCGGATGTGCTCGCCGCCCGCCGAGACGTGGACCGTCTGCCGCAGCGTGGCGTCCGTGAGCACGGAGCCGTCCTGGGTGAACGGTGCCGGGGGCATGTTGCCCGGCTCCGTCAGCTGCGGCATGGACGTCCAGGTGCTCACCCAGCGGGCGTTGCGCTCGTCCGGCGCCGGTGAGCTGCCCGGACCGTGCCCGTCCCCGGCGCCGAGTGCGGGGGACACCACGGCGGCGGTCAGTACCGCGGCGGCGAACAGGCTGAGGATCGACGATCTGCGGATCACGGTGGTGCTCCCTCTGGCTGGGTGGGGGAAGCAGAGTGAATCCATGGATGTGGACGGCGTCTTCACTGACGTCCGGGGATTCGAGCGGCAGGCTAGCCGCTCCGATAATTTTCGGTCAATGCTCCGAAAGCTTCGAAAACTTTCGAGGTGTCACGCCCCTGGGGCGTGCCCAGCGAGGTGGGGCGCAGCCGGTGGCCGAGGCCGGCGGGGGAGGCCGGGCGGCGCGGGAGGGTGTGGCCGAGGTTCACGGGCGAGGTAAGGCCGCGCAGGAGGGTGTGGCCGAGGCCGACGGGGGTGGTGCCCCCGCCGGCCGGAGGGCCGGGCCCGGATCAGGCCGTGGTGCAGGCGTTGCCGCTGAGCGTGAAGGCGGTCGGGGCGGTGTTGGTGCTGCCCGTGGTGCCGGTGAAGCCGACCGTGACGGAGCCGTTCGCGGCGATCGCGGCGGTGTATCCGGCGGGGGCGACGCTGACCTTGGAGCCGGTCTGCGTGGGCGTCCCGCCCCACATGTTGGAGATGGTCTGGCCGTTGGCGAAGGAGAAGCCGAGGTTCCAGCCGTTGATGGCGGTGGTGCCGGTGTTGCGGATGGTGATCTCACCCTGGAAGCCGTTGGGCCACTGGCCGACCACCTTGTAGCCGACGGAGCAGCCGACGCCCGGCGTGGGGCCGCTCGCGTCGGTGGTGACGCGTACCGTCGCCGAACGCGTCGAGCGGTTGCCCGCGGCGTCCCGGGCGTAGACGGCGAAGTCGTACGCCGTCTGGGCGGTGAGCCCGGTCACGGTGACGGTGTTGCCGGTCGACGAGGCCGCGGCGGTCTCGGCGCCGCCGCTGACGCGGACCACGTCGTACCCCGCGATGGCAACGTTGTCGGTGGACGCGGGCCATGTCAGGGTGGCGGAGGTGGCCGTCACCGCCGATGCGGTCGGGGTGCCGGGGGCGGTCGGTGCCTGGGTGTCGCCCGGCTCACCGTCGCCGAAGACGGTGGCCTCCTTCGACGTCTGGGCGATGCCGTTGGCGCCGTGGAAGATGCGCTCGCCCCAGGAGCTCAGGCGGCTCGGGTCGAAGTCGATCGCCAGGTCGAGGATCGGGTCGGTGTTGCCGCTCCAGGACCATGCCAGGTATCCGAGGTCCAGCTGCTCGGCCGCGGCCATCATGGTGTCCTCGTCCGGGTCGCCCCACTGGTCGGCGGGGCCACCGAACTCACCGATGAGAAGGGGGAGTCCGGCGTTCACGAAGGCGTTCAGGTAGTCCGTGACGGCCTGCGCGGTGTTGTAGACGCTGTACATGTGGATCGAGAAGATCAGGTTGCCCGTGGTGTCGGCGTCGTACACGGCTTGGGCGTTGGCGCGCATGACGCCCTGCCAGTCCTGACCCCAGTTGGGGGCGTCGACCATGATCGTGTGGGCGAAGCCGGCGCCGCGCAGCTTCTGCACCGCGGCGGTCGTGGGGGCGGTCCAGCCGGCGGGGTCGGTGTTCCCCCAGGGCTCGTTGCCGATGTTGATGATGACGTAGTCCTCTTCGCCCGCGAGGACGTCCTTGAGGCTGATCCAGTAGTCGGTCGCGTGGTCGAGTGTTCCCGCCGCGGCGTCCTCGCCGTAACCGGTGGTGTCGTGCACCTCCAGTACGCAGATCAGGCGGTTGGCCTTGCAGTCGTCGACGATGCCCGCGACCTCGTCGGGGCCGTTCCTCGTCCACCGGTGGCCGTCGGAGAGGACGACGCGGACGGTGTTGGCGCCGAAGGCCTTGATGTCGGCCAGCGACTGCGTCTCGCCCGGGTACCAGGTGTGGGCGTGGTTGACGCCGCGCATGACGAAGTCGTTGCCGTTGGCCTCCAGGAGGCGGCCGTCACTGATGTGCAGGCCGGTGGCGGCGGCCCGCGCCGGCTCGGTCTCGGCGGCCTGCGCCGCCGCCGGGCCGAGCGCGCCCAGCAGGGTGATGCCGAGAAGGGCGGCCAGGCTCTTCATCAACACCGTCAAGGGGCTTTTTCGCGCCGTACTCGTTGCTGTTCTCACTGCGACTCCAGAAAGGGTGAGCGCCGGATGAACCGAACATCGAACACTTGCAACACGTCGAACATCGGACGGCTCGCACATCGGGGAGGAGGTGGGAGCGCTCCCATAAAGCCAGCTCGGCAGGAGCACGTCAAGACATCGGGCCTCTCTCGTTGCAGCCTCGCGTGATTCGCGGCGGACGTGTCCGAGGGGGACCGGGCCGAAGACGACTGTTCAACTGCCTGCGATCGCAGGCCCGGTGAGGAGAACGTCTGTTTCAATGACGCTCCGCGCGCTCGACGAAGGATGGCCGCTCGATGACGCTTCCCACCCCGTTGCACATGCTCAACGAGGGACTGGCCTTCCTCCTGGAGGTCGCGGCCCTCGGGCTCCTCGCCTGGTGGGGGTGGCGGAGCGGGGGCGACATCGCGCTGCGGATCGTCCTCGCCGTGGCCGCGCCTGCGGTGGCGGCCGTCCTGTGGGGGATGTTCGCCGCCCCGAAGGCCCGGACCCCCCTGCCGACGGCGGGCGTTCTGGCCGTGAAGGCGCTCGTGTTCGGTGCTGCCGTGGCTGCGCTGTACGCCCTGGGCCACGGGGAGGTGGCCGCCGTCTTCGCCGTCGTGGTCGCGGGCAACACCGCCCTCGCCACCCTGGACCGCAAGGCCCTGATGCACCGGAGGGCCTGACCGGCGCCGGCCGTCCGCCGGGCCCCGCGCCACGCGGGCGCGGGGCCCGGCCGCCGGTCCGTCCGTCAGGCCTTGCTGGTGCAGATCGCGTCGTACGGGCGGCCGGGGCTCGGGAAGAGCTCGATCGGGTTGTCCGCCTCCGCCGGGCACTCCTCGGCCGTCTTGGTCAGGGCGAGCACCTTGTTCCCGCCGCCGGTCGCGCAGGCCACTTCCTTCGCCTGGTCGTCCACGCAGTCACCCACCACGAGCTGCCCGCCGCCCGCACCCGCGTCACCGGGGTGGTCGCCGGAGAGGTTGCGGCCGCAGATCGTCTTGCTGGGGATGCCGCTGGTGGCCGCGTTCCCGCCGAAGGACACCTTCACCGAGATGATCTCGTCCGTGCCCGCCGGGCACTCCACGGCGCCGGCGAAGATCTCCCCGTCCTTGACCGCGAGCGCCTTGATCGTCGCCTTGGGGTCGTCGCAGTCGAGCCCCTGGAAGCCGTCCTTCGACTGGCTGGTGTCGGGGCCCGCGCAGTCGCCGACCTTCCAGTCCCTCGACTTCTGACTGCCGTTCCCCGAGGACGAGGCACCGCCGTCCTCCGACGACAGGCAGGCCGTGGTGGTTCCGAGCAGGAGCGTGAGCATCAGCGCGGGCTTCACGCAGTCCAGAAGTACCTTGCGGGCGCCGCGTCCCGACGGGGAGGCGGGCGAAATAGCGCTCCCTGGGCGGCTGTTCCGGGTTCGCGTACTGCCGTCGGCGGTCATGCTGCTCCTTGGAAACCTGGCGTGTCCCACGCGGCACTCGCTGTGACCCGCGCGGCTGTCCGGCCGTGAGGACGGCCGGACGGCGGGCGGCGGTTCCCGGGTGCGACGAGTGCCTCGGCTTCGTTCCGAGGACGAGTGCCTCGGCCGTCGGGCATCGAGGACGAGTGCCGCGGCTTCAGGCATCGAGGACGAGTGCCTCGGCTTCGGGCAGCGAGTTGCGACAGAGGGCAGCCGAGTTGCAACAGAGGGCAGCCCAGGCCCCCGGAAGTGCCCGTCGGCCGTGCGGGAGGCGCGGGGGAGGTACCGTCGGGCCCCATGGCAGACCCGACCCCGGAAGAGACCCTGCTCGCCCGTGCGGACGGCCCCGTCACCCGGGCCCGGCTGGTCCGCGATCTGACCGCGCTCGGCCTCCGCGAGGGCGACGTCGTGATGTTCCATACGCGGATGTCCGCCATCGGTTACGTGGCCGGCGGCGCCCCAACCCTCGTCGGCGCCCTGCGCGAGACCGTGGGGGAGCGCGGCACCCTCATGGTGACCTGCGGGTGGAACGACGCCCCGCCGTACGACTTCACGAGCTGGCCCCAGCCCTGGCAGGACGCGGTGTGGGCCGAACATCCGGCGTACGACCCGGTGGTCAGCGAGGCCGACCACGACAACGGCCGTCTCCCCGAGGCGCTGCGCCGTTGGCCGGGGGCCGTCCGCAGCAGGCACCCCGACGTGAGCTTCGCCGCGCTCGGGCCGGCGGCCGAGGAACTGACCGCCGACCATCCGTGGGACGACCCGCACGGCCCCGGCAGCCCGCTCGCCCGACTGGTCGCCCTGGGCGGCCGGGTCCTGATGCTGGGCGCCCCGCTGGAGACACTCACCCTTCTGCACCACGCGGAAGCGCTCGCCGACGCGCCGGACAAGCTGTTCGTGGAGTACGAACAGCCGGTCCTGATCGACGGCCGGCGTGTCTGGCGCCGCTTCCGCGACATCGACTCCTCCGGCGGGGCCTTCGACTACTCCGCCCACACGCCGGAGGGCCAGGACCCCTTCGAGACGATCGTCCGGGACATGTTGGCCGCCGGAATCGGCAGGCGGGGCCTGGTCGGAGCCGCCGACAGCCATCTCTTCGAGGCCGGCGAGGTACTGGACTTCGGCCTGGCCTGGATCGAGGAGAAGCTGGGCGGCGCTGCCCGTTGACGGAGCCCGCCCCCGGGCCCGTCAGCGGACCGCGCCCCCGTCAGCGGACCGCGCCCCCGGGCCCGTCAGCGGACCGCGCCCCCGGGCCCGTCAGCGGACCGCGCCCCCGGGCTCGACAGCGGTCCGCACCTCCCGGCCCGCCTCCGCTCCGGAGCGGCCCTGTCCGGCCCGCCGCGGGCGGGCTCAGGTGGCTGACCGCTCCACCGGGATCCACAGCTCGGCGTCCGCCTCCTTGCCGTCCTCGGACACCCGCACGCTCAGGATCTCCGGGCCCGGCCTGCTCGCGTACGGGTTCGACGGGAACCACTGCGTGAACACGTCCCGCCACAGGTACTGGAGCGCCTGCGGGAACTGCCCGGAGTGCTCGAAGACGGCCCAGGTGCCCGCCGGTACGGCGAGTGAGTCCAGGTCCTCGGGCACTTCCGCGCCCGTCACCACCCCGTGGTAGTAGTCGAGTTCGGTGCCCTCCGCCCGGCTAGGGTCGAGCTGGTCGCTGACGCCGACGATCCCCGCAGGCTCCTGGTCCGCCAAGGCGCTGATGCGACGCAGCGTGTCCGGCGCGATGCCCCGGATGAAGTCGGCGATCGCCGGATTGAGCCCTTCGTGCACGAGCGGTACGCGCACCTTCTTCCCGGCCACGTGGAAGGCGTCCTTCTCCACGATCCTGTATCGCATGCTGCTGTTCCCTTCGACGATGAGGCGGAAGGACATCCGTGGCTGGGAGTGCAGGGACGCACCGGTCCGCCGGGCCTCGCCCGGCCCCACGCCGTGCATGGCGCGGAACGCCCGGGCGAAGGCCTCGCCCGAGCCGTAGCCGTAGCGCGTGGCGATGTCGAGCAGTGTCCGCTCGCCGGCGAGCACCTCGGCGCCCGCCACGGTGAGCCGCCTGCGCCGGATGTACTCCGACAGCGGCAGGCCCGCCAGCGCGGAGAACATCCGCCGGAAGTGGTACTCCGACGTCGCCGCGATCCGCGCGAGACCGGCCACGTCGATCGGCTGGTCGAGGTGGGACTCGATGTGCTCCATGGCCTGGTTCAGCCGCTCCAGCATCCCGGACTCCTTCCCTTTCGCTTCCTCACGTTAGGAAGGACCCACCTTGCCGGACCCGACTTCCTGTGCCCGATGCGGTGGGGTGGGTGCGGGCCGTGGGTGCAGGCCCCCTGCCACCGGCCGGCCCCACATCCCCAGGCTCGTTGCCACCGCCCACCGCCTACCGGAGCGGACTGGTCAGGGCGCGTCCGTACGAGGGCGGTTGAGGCGGGACCCGGCGCGCACCAAGGCTCACGGCGTGCGCGCACCGGGAGCCCAGGCTCAGGGAGCGCGCGGCGCGCTGCCAGGCTCACGGAGTGCGCGGGGCGCACCGAGACTCGCGGAGTTCTGCTCGGTTTGTGCCCCCGTTCACCACCCGTTACGACGGGAATCGTCAAGCCCGCTGACGATCCATGCATGACACACATAGCTCGCGCCAAGGCCTCCTCCTGCGTCCTGGCCGCCGCTCTCCTCGTCGGGATCACCGCCCCGGTGGCCTCCGCGCACAGCGCCCCCGCTTTCGCTTCGCCGTCGCGGGAATCGCACGCACGCATCCCGTTCACGCAGGCGAAGGTCACCGCGCTCGACGACGGCTCCTACACGGTCGAGTGGAAGGCGCCCGGCACGCACCGCGTCGCCGTCAAGGCCGGCGGGCGTACGGTCGCCTCGGGCGGGGCGACGGGCAAGGTCACCGTGCGCGGGCTGCCCGCCGCCGATCGCCAGTGGTTCGACCTGGTGCCCGAGCGCGGTGGCTCCCTGCACCTCGCCGACCGGCTGATCGCACTCGAAGGCAGCGTCAACTTCCGTGACGCGGGCGGCTACCGCACCACGGACGGCCACTGGGTGAAGATGGGCGAGATCTACCGCTCCGACGCGCTCGACAAGCTCACCACCGCGGACCTCGCGAAGCTGCGCCGGCTCTCGATCCGTACGGTCTACGACCTGCGCACGGAGTCCGAGCGCTCCGCCGCTCCCGACCGCGTACCGGCCGGAGGCACGCACGTCGTGGCCGACGTCCTGGCGGGCTCGCCGGCCTTCACCGCCATGCCGACGACCCCCGAGGAGGGCGTCGCGATGATGGTTGAGGGCGAGAAGTTCATGGTCAGCGGCGACACCGCCAAGGCCGCCTACCGCACGGTCTTCAGCGGCATCACGGACGACTCCGCCCACGCCGTCGTCTTCCACTGCACGGCGGGCAAGGACCGCACGGGCTGGGCCGGCGCGGCTCTGCTCACCACGCTCGGCGTGCCGCGCTCGACCGTCATGCAGGACTACCTCGCCTCCAACGACTACCGCGCGGAGGCCAACGCCGCGGCGCTCGCCTCCATGCCGGCCGCGCAGGCCGCCGTCTACAAGCCGCTGCTGGACGTGCGCGCCGAGTACCTCAACTCCGGTTTCGACGAGGTGGGCGAGGAGTTCGGCTCGTTCGGCGCGTACGGGAAGAAGGCGCTCGGCCTGGACGCCAAGGACGTACGCGAACTGAAGCGAGACCTGCTGGTGGGCTGACCCCTGCCGCCGTGCCGATGGGCTGACCCTGTGCCGGTGGGTCGAGCCGTGCCGATGGGCTCACCCGTTGCCGGTGCGGGCGAGCCGTGCCGGTGGGCCGACCCGTGCCGGCGGGCCGGCCTCCGCTGCCGCGTTCGGCGCCCCGCACGCACGGAGCCGGCCGGGGGATCGCCTCGAGTCAGGGGGACTCGGGGGGACACCCGGCCGGCTCCGTCCGTGCGTTCTCAGCCCAGCAGGACGTCGTCGTCACCGAGACGCTTGAGCTCGCGGTAGAGGACCGCGAGACCGGTGACGATCTTGGCCGTGGAGACGAGGGCGTCGATCGCACGGAGGGTGTCGTTCTCCTCCCGGGCGAGCTTGGCCTCCTTCACGACGGCCAGCGCGCCGAAAGCGGTGGTGCCGAGAGACAGGTACAGCCTGGACCTGGACTTCTTCTTGCTTGTTGCACTCATGGATACGGGCCTCCTCGGACTGCGGGTGCCCCGCTTTCCGGGAAGGTCACCTCCGTTCTGTTCGGCGTGGCCGGAATCCCCTCCCGCGTCGAGGCGTGAAGTCGGCCAGGTCCTGTCATGGGTCCGGGGGTCCCGAAGGACTGCCGGCCGGTGTCCACGGGTACGACCGGCGGGCCGATGGCAGGGACCGGACAGAGGCCCCGAGGGCCCTTGTCCGCCAGGTCGGCAGCGCCGGAAGCTTGCCTTCCTCCGCCCCGTCGGGACGCGGAGTCGGGTCCTCGTGGAAGACGGACGGAGACGCACATGGGCGGAACGAAAAGGGTTCTGCGCCGCATCGCGGTGGGCGCCAGCGCGCTGCTGACTGCGGTGGGCATCACGATGGTGGGGGCGTCACCGGCCGCTGCCGTGGACTACTACTACGAGCTGCCGTACCCGGCGGGCGAGGCGTACACCGTCACCCAGGGGCCGGAGGGGACGTACTCGCACACCGGCCCCTACAACGAGTACGCCTGGGACTTCGGGCTCCCCGCCAACTACGAGGTGTCCGCCGCGCAGGCGGGGACGATCGTCTACTCGAACTGGTCGCCATACTGGCAGAACGGCATCGAGGTCCTCATCCGGCACTCGAACGGGCTGTGCACCCACTACGCGCACCTCAACCAGTCGTTCTACGAGCCGGGCGACTGGGTCCCGCAGGGCCGGATCGTCGGCTACACGGGCAGCACCGGTGCCTCCACCGCGCCGCATCTGCACTTCCAGGTGATCAACTGCAACACCCGCGTGGGCGTGCCCGCCACCCTGCAGGGCTGGACGCCGTGGACCGGGACCCGGCCGGTCAGTGTGAACAACTACGCCTGACCCCGGGCGTGTGACCGCAGTCCCCGCCAGGTGCGGGGACTGCGGTGTGTTCAGGGCGACTTGAGCAGGTCCCGGAGCCCGGCGGCGAGCGCGCGGACGTCCGGCGCCCCGGGCGGGGCCGTGGCCGCGTCCTCGGCCCCGGTGCCCTCCGGGGACGTCCGGCAGGGGCGGCAGAGACCGTCGGGGAGCGCCTCCGGGCGCCCCGGCGCCCCGCACTTGGCGCACTCCAGCATCACGCGGTGCACGGGCGCACCCGGCGGGGGCGGCGACGGAACGGCGGGCACGTGCGGCGGGATCTTGTCGGTGAGCCTGCGGCGTACGAACCCGACGGGGGAGTCGACCCGGGGCGGGAGCCCGGCGGTGAGCGCCTGGGTGAGGTAGTCCGCGTCCACGCCGCGCGCGAACCATTGGGCGGCCCGGGCCTCCAGCACCGCGCAGTCGGCGGCGGACAGGGTCAGCCGGGAGTCGACGCGGCCGAGCTGGGCCAGTGCCAGGTAGGCGGGGGAGGGTTCCGCCGGGATGCGCTGCTGGGGCAGGGCGCGAGGTGCGGGCGGAGCGACGGGCTCGGACGACGAGGGGCCGGGGCGTACGGGTGGCGTCGCAGCCTCCATGGGCACCGGGGCCAGGGCCGTGAGTACCTCGGGGGCACCGGGGGCATCGTGGGTCTCTGCGGGCGCCTCTGCGGGAGCCGGGGCCGGCCCCGGGGCTTCGCTACGGGCCGGTGCGGGTCCTGCCGCCGCGACCGGCGACGACGCGGCTACGGGAGCCGCCACCGGAGCCGGGGTCGGGGCGGCCACGGGAGCCGTCGCCGGAGCCGTGGGCGGGGCGGCTGCGGGAGCCGTCGCCGGAGCCGGGGTCGGGGCGGCTACGCGAGCCGGAGCCGAGGGCCGGGCGGCTACGGGAGCCGTCGCCGGGGTGACCTCGATCGCTGCCCACCACTCGTTGTCGCGGGCGGTGCGTGACCAGAACGTCCGCGAGACCCAGCGGACCTGCCCCAGCTCGCCGACGAGGCACCGTACGCGGCGCAGATGCCCCGCCGTGGCCAGGGCCCTCAGTGCCGAGCCGACGGCCTGCTGGCCGTACAAGGGCAGTTGCTTGGCGAGGCTCTTGACGTCCATCGACGCGCCGTCGGGCAGCCGGTCGATGAACCCGGCGATGTACCGCTCGCGGACGGGCAGCAGCGCGAAGTCGTCTGCACGGCTCGGGAGTTGGCCCGGCATGGAGCGCTTGCCGTATCCGGGCTTGGCCATCGGGTACGGGCGCGAGGATGCGGGTGCGCGCACGGCGGAGCTAGGGTGCTGGATAGCCACGGGATCGCTCTTTCGATCTTGCGGTCAGACCCCGTCCGGTGCGTCCAACACCGTGTCGGGGTCGTTTGGTTCTCGCACCGTAGGCAGCCGCAACGCTCCGCCGCAAGTCGGTCACGATTAGTCATACTTGCTGGCCGTGACGGGGCAGGGGAGGTCAGGGAGGTTTTCCCTGACCCCCTTTCTTTCCCCACCGGTCAAAAGCATCGCTCGAATCCCGGCCCTCGAATCCCGGCCCCCGGATCCCGAAGCTCGGGCTTCGGCCGGAGGGGGCGATTCCGGTCGCTCGAAGGTGTGAATCGGCCGGACCGGAGTTCGGATCCCGAGGCTCGGGTTTCGCTCCCCGAACTCCGAGCGCCGGGGCCGTCAGTCACTTCCGTCACGGTGCCATGGATAAAAGGAACCGAATGCTGACTTTGTCACAGCAGCGCAACCGCCCCGCACGTCCGCTCGGTCACTGCCGATCCGTCGATACGGTTCCGGAAATCACCGGCCCAACGGGAGGACATTCATGGGGCTCAAGCGTGCAGGCCGATTCGCAACCGTCGGCGCACTGGTCGCCGGGACGCTCGGCGCGGCGATCGTGCTCACCCCGGCATCGGCGTCCGCGGACAGCGCGTGGGAGTGCTACGGCACCCAGGTCAAGCGCTGCGCCACCGTCTGGTGGGACGAGACCACCGACACCTACCAGGCGCGGGCGAAGATCACTGACGCCGCCGGTGGCGGCAACTTCTCGGTCAAGGTCACCAATGTGAAGCTTCAGCGCTTCAACGGAAGCGGCTGGGTGACCGTGAAGTCCAAGCAGGACTACGACGGCTGGTTCGCGACCACGGACTCGGCGGCCACCGCCAAGATCGACCCGTGCAAGTGGCCGACGAACAGCTTCGGCGTCGTCGCGACGTTCAGCTGGAAGGGCGCGTCCTCCGGCGAGAAGACCTGGCGCCCCGACATGGGCTGGGCCCACGCCTGCAACTGATCCGCCGGCCGTGTCCGCCCCGCACCGGGTCGACCGTGCGGGGCGGATCCGTTCTCAGGGTGCGACCGGTGCGGGGCGGGTCCGTTCCCCCGGGTCCTCACGCACCGCTCAGCGCAGCGACTCCGGCAGCTCCTCACGGTGCACGATGCCCAGCCGCTGCGTCGCGCGGGTCAGCGCCACGTACAGGTCACTCGTCCCGAACCGGCCGGGCTCCACGACCAGCACGTGGTCGAACTCCAGCCCCTTCGCCTCGCGCGGGCCGAGCAGCACCACGGCACGCGTGAGGTCGGGTTCTGCGCCCACCGTGACCCCGTCGAGCCGGCCCGCGATCTCCTCGTGCAGCTCACGCGGCGCGATGACGGCGAGCCGCCCCTCCTCGGGCGTCAGCTCCGCGACGGCCCGCTCGACCGCGCCCGCCAGATCCGGACCGGAATCCCGCGTCCACGGCTCCTCACCGGTGGACCGCACCGACCCCGGCGGCTCGAACGACGGGTCCTGCGCCCGCAGGACCCTGGCCGCCAGCTCCATGATCTCGGCGGGCGTACGGTAGTTGACCCCCAGCCGCACATGCTCGAAACGGTCGCCGACATACGGCTCCAGGATCCGGTCCCACGAGCCGACGCCCGCCTCCTCCGAGGTCTGCGCAGGATCCCCGACCAGGGTCAGCGAGCGGGTCGGCGACCGGCGCATCAGCAGCCGCCACGCCATCGGTGACAGCTCCTGCGCCTCGTCGACGATGATGTGGCCGAAGGCCCAGGTCCGGTCGGCGGCGGCCCGCTCGGCCGCGCTGCGGTGATCGGCCTCCTCCTGCCGCTCGGCCATCCGCTCGGCGTCGATGATGTCGTGCGCCGCCAGGACCTCGGACTCCTCGTCCTCGAACTCGTACGACTCCGAGCCCCGCGACAGCTCCAGGACGCCCTGCGCGTAGGCGACCCGCTCCTGGCGCTCGGCCTCGGCCGCGGCCCGCGCCGCGCTGTCGTCGGAACCCAGCAGTTCCGCGGCCTCGTCGAGGAGCGGCACGTCGGCGGGAGTCCACTCGCCCTCACCGGGGGCGCGCCGGATGGCCTCGGCGTCCTCGTCCTCCACGTACACCGGCTCCGCCAGATAGTCGGCGAGGAACCCCTCCGGGGTGAGCAGCGGCCACAGCTCCCCGACGGCCGCGTGCACCTCCTCGCTGGCGGCGACGCCCTTGCCGAGCTGGGCGATGTCGTCAGGGCCCAGGAAGTTCGGGCCGCCGTACGGGTCCGCGCCGATGCGTTCGGTGAGCTGCGCGGTGAGCGCGTCGATCACCTGGAACGTGAAGTACGGACGGGCGAGGTTGTGCGGCAGCCGGGTCTCGCGTGCCGCCTGCCGGGCCTCGTAGGCGATCTCCCAGTCCAGGACGAGGTCCCCGTCGTCGTGCGGGATCACCATGGGGGCGCCGGGCTCGGGCAGTCCCTGCCGGTCGCGCACCGCGAGGGCGAGGGCCTCGGCCATGCCCGCACCGCCCTTGACGGCCTGCGCGCGGGGGGTGTCGGTGCCCCGGGCGTGGACGCCGGGGAACAGCTCGGCCTGCGTCGCCAGCATCACCCCGGTCTCACCGAGGGCGGGCAGCACCTCGCCGATGTACCGCAGGAAGGCCGGATTGGGGCCCACGACCAGCACCGCGCGCTTGGCCAGCAGCTCCCGGTGCTCGTACAGCAGGAAGGCCGCCCGGTGCAGCGCGACCGCCGTCTTGCCCGTACCGGGTCCGCCCTCCACGACCAGCACTCCGCGGTGCGGGGCACGGATGATGCGGTCCTGTTCCGCCTGGATGGTCCGCACGATGTCGCCCATGCGGCCGGTGCGGGCCGAACCCAGCGCGGCGAGCAGCACCGCGTCCCCGCTCGGGTCCTCGAAACCGGTGCGCTCGCTGTCCCCCAGATCGAGGATCTCGTCGTGCAGCTCGGTGACCGCACGGCCTTCGGTGGTGAGGTGTCTGCGCCGGCGCAGACCCATGGGCGTATGACCGGTGGCGAGATAGAAGGGCCGCGCGACCGGCGCACGCCAGTCGATCAGCAGGGGCGTGTGCTCGGTGTCGTCCTCACGAATTCCTATACGGCCGATATGGTGCGCGGCGCCGTCGGAGAGATCGATACGGCCGAAACACAGGGAACCGTCCACCGCGTTCAGGGCAGCCAGCAGCCCGGCCCGCTCCGCGACGAGCACATCGCGCTCGTGCCGCGCCTGCAGACCGTTCCCCACCGGCGTCAACGCGTCCTCGACACCCTCGGCGGCGATTCCGCGCAGGGCATCGACCCGGTCGTACAGCCGGTCGATGAATTGCTGCTCCTTCTGCAATTCGACGTCTTCGCGAGTTGACAAAATCGCTCCCTGGCGGATATGGTGATTCTTGTTGGCCCCCGGTGAGGGGCCTTTTTCTATGGGCGCACAGAACCATCCAATATACGTGAACTAATCCCCGCCCCGCAATTGTCGAGCAGGTCCGCAGGGGATGTGCCGTCAAACCCGGAGCGGCATTACGAGACGTCGACCGGCAACCCCGCCACGAACGCCGCAAGGCCGGTCGCCTCGGGCGGCGCCTCCTGGCGCAGGAAACGCCGGTAGTGCTCGCCGACACGACGGCGCAGGTCCGTCTCGGCCGGTTCGTCACCCGTCAGTTCGAGCGTGACCCGATGCGGCTCACCCGTCATGCGCAGCGGTCTGGCCAGGGCGTCGAACCCACAGGCGTACTCGTCGGGCATCTCCCACCACGCCTCGGCGGACGCTCGGTCCTTGAGGACGTACATGTACAGGTCGTCGTCGAAGAGGATCACGGGACCGATGGGCGCAGGCATGCGGGGAGTATGGCGCACCCCCGCAGGCAGCGAACGGGTGTCCGCCCTCAGGTGCGCTTCTGCATGCAGCTGTCGAGATGGGAGATCAGGTCGTCCACCGGGCCCAGGTCCTCGCTCTTGTCGGTGAGCAGGGTGTGACCGCCGTACTGCAAGCGGTACTCGAAGCGGTCGCTGGAGCTCTCGGAGATGCTGCGCGAGGGAAGACCGCCGAAGTCCACCGCTTCGACAAGGGTGCTGAGCTCTTCGGACTCGGCCGGCGTCAACGCGTCCGCCGGCTCGCGGGCACCCCCGCGGCGGGTGAGGAAGACCTCCCCGCCAGGGCTGACGTCGATGCCGCGCTCGACCCCCGCGATACCGCCGCTGACTCTGAGGCTCACGGCTCTGACGGCGTCTCCCGACACCTGACCGGCCCCGGACGAGCCGCAGCCGGTCAGCAGGAGCGAGCCGACGAGCAGGGCGAACAGCACCCTCGGGCGCATGGTCATCTCCGTCTCCCCCCAGATCGGCTACAGGGTACAGACGACCGCGAGAGCCGGGAAGCGCCCGACGGACCGTACTGGGCCTGCCCAGTTGGCATGCACGGCCAGGGCAGCTCCGCGTTGGCGTTCAGGCCCAGGACAGCTCCGCGTCTGCGTTCAGGCCCAGGGCAGCTCCGCCCAGACCGTCTTGCCCGGACCCACTCGGTCGCGGACACCCCAACGGGTGGCGAGAGCGTCGACGAGGACCAGCCCGCGCCCGCGTTCCGCATCGGCAGCCGGCGTGACGAGGGCCGGCCGGGCGGGGTGGGTGTCGGACACCTCGACGCGGATGACGCCCTGGACATCGTCAGGGCGGAGGAGCAGCGCGAAGTCCCGGCCGGGGACGCGGCCGTGCAGCACGGCGTTCGCGGCGAACTCCGCCACCACGAGCGTGACCGCCTCGTGGCCGTCCGTCCCACGGGGCCGCCCCCACTCGACGAGCTGAAGCGCGGCGAGAAGCCGCGCGAGACGCGCACCGCGCCGGGTGGCGGAGAAACGCTGGACGAACACCCGCGCGGGGGCGGGGGAATGACTGCGAAGGACTGGCATGCGCCTCAGCCTCGCCGGGGTGAGGGGCCGGCGGCAGGCACGGCACCCATACAGATCGACTTGTACTGGTGCACGCACTGGACTGGGAGGGTCACGATGCGTGACCATCGGTGTGGCGCACGGTACGGCACGGGTGGGCCCGGAGGCTCACCACAGGGGAGAGGCGGCCGTGAATGGCCATGGACCACGGCGGCGTCAGGGCCGGTGCGAACTGCGGCGAGCCGGAGCTGTCCGACAGCCTCAAGACGTTCGGCGCGGTGCTGAAGGCACTCCGAGACGAAGCCCGCCTCACACAGGAGCAGTTCGCGCCCCGGGTTCAGTACTCGGCGGCGTACATCGCCAAGATCGAACAGGGCAAACGATTCCCGCCGAGAGACCTGCTGGACCGCTCGGAGGAGGTACTGGGGGCGACGGCGGCACGGGTACTGGCGGCGGCGGCGAGCAGCCTGACGCGAAAGGTGGGGCTGGCGTCGTGGTTCTTGCAGTGGGCGGCGATCGAGGAGGACGCGATCTCGCTGTACGCCTACGAGTGCCGGGCGATCCCGGGGCTGTTGCAGCCCGAGGCGTACATCCGCGCAATCTTCGAGCGACGCCTGCCGCCCCTGTCCGGCGAGCAGATCGAGCACCAGGTGACCGCACGACTGGAGCGTCAGCAACTCCTGACCGCAAAGCCGAACACCGCGTACAGCTTCATCATCGAACAGGCGCTCTTGGAACGTCGCATGGGCGGCCCCGAAGTTACCCGGCAACTGCTGGACCACCTACTGGATCAGGGCGGGCGACGGAACGTCGAGATCCAGGTGATGCCGCTGTGCCAGTACGACCACGCGGGCATCGACGGTCTGATGTACCTCGCCGAGACCCAGCAGCACGAGTGGGTCGGATACTCGGAGGGGCAGCAGTCGAGCATTCTCATCACGTCACCGAAAGACGTGAGCGCCATGCTCCAGCGCTATGGCAAGCTGCGCTCGCAGGCCCTCGGCCGCGAAGCCACAGTAAGCCTGCTGGAGCAGATGCGAGGAGCACTATGAGCACCACAGAGCCGGCGTGGTTCAAGAGCAGCTACAGCGGCAGCTCCGGCGACAACTGCGTCGAGATCGCGGTGAGCGCCGAGAGCGTGTGGGTGCGGGACTCCAAGGACACGCAGAGGCAGGCGCTGACGGTCTCCCCCGAGGCCTGGTCCGCGTTCACGGTGCTTGTTGCTGAGGGTCTTCGCCGCTGAGCCGTTGGTGTGTCACAGGCGGCTGCCACACTGCACGCCATGATCGATGACGCGTTCGAGCACATACAGGACGACGCCGACTGGGGTTTCTACCTGGAGATGGTCAAGGGCGTAAGTATCGCCGAACTGGCGGCGATGCTGGGGGCCGATCCCGCCCTGGGGGTCATGTCGCCCGATGCGTTCAACGCCGCATTGCACCGGACCAGCGACGTCCCTGACTACGCGAGGCTGGGCGAGTACGCCGGCTGGGCGTTCGCCTTGCGCGCGGGCAGCGACGGCTTCTATGCGCAACGCCCCGAATCCTTGCGGCACCTGTGGGAAGGCCGCACGTGGCTGATCGTCCAGGACACGACGATGGACCCGCCGACTGCGGACGTCATCGTTGACGGGAAACTGGACTGGAGTTACTACGAGGGCGAGGTGCACGAGTCGATCCGCGAGGACCATCCGCTCACTCAGCGGATGATCGCCGAGGTCGCACTCGGTACCGCTGACCCGGACCCCGACTTCCCCGACGAACCGGACGAGTGGGGGCTGCACATCCCCGACATCCGTGACGTGTACCGCCTGATGGGCGAGCACTACGGCCTGCGACTGCCCGCCGGCACGATCAAGGCCACCAACCTGGCCGGGGTGTTCACCTCCCCACGCGTGTACGCCAGCGGAGAGCCGAACACTCGGTACCAGAACATCAACGTGTCCTGACCGTGAGGGCGGGCAGGCCGTTCGACGCGCCGACGGCGCCTCCCCGCACCCGCGACCAACCACGGATCCGAAACGGCCCGCCTAGTCCTCCGACGGGCCGTCACGAAGGGACCGACGCCAAGTTGCGATAGGGCTCCGAAGCCCCCGCTCTCTACACCTACGCGTCGATGCGGTTCTCTGTACGCCTACCCTTGTTCCACTCGGTCACGATGAGGGTGTAGCAAGTGCTGACCCTGGAGCCAGTGCCACTGTGGCGCGTGCCTCCTGCGGATGCCAGGGCGGTGATGTTCGCGCGCCAGCGGAAGGCGGGGTCCTTTTTGCCGATCTTGGAGGCGAGCGCACCATCCTCGATCTCGTCACCGTGACGTCCCAGGAACATCCCAATTCCGCCGAGCAGCATGCCGTCCCAAGTCTCCTTCGTGCGCCCCCAAGCGTCCTCCGCCACCTTGAGCGTCCTCTCGAGCACCTGGGGCCCGTAGAGGTCAGTGATGCGTAGAACACCGGCGACCGCGCCCACCGTATTGGTGCCTGTGGAGCCCATCGTCAAACCGCGTGCTTGCAGAGCGGACTCAGTGTCGACGAACAGTGGCAGGCCAGCGGTCAGGCCGATCCTGTACTCGTCGAGGGGGGTGGGTTTGCTCGATTCCCTGTTCTTGATCAGGAAAAGGACCGCTTCCTCCTGCTGGTCGAGCCCGTGATGGACCTCAGCCACCAACTCGGCTATGCCTGTCAGCTTGGAGGCGTGCCAGCGGTGCATGCCGTCGACGATGTAGCGCAGACCGTCCGAGCGTTGAGACACCACGATTGTGCCGAGTGCCTCCGGGACGAGGTTGTTTGCCATGCTCCGCGCTCGCGGCTCGTTCAGAGTCCGCTGAGCCTTGTCGTCGATCATCAGTTCATCGACGGGAATTGAAACGCCATGCTCAACGCGGTGCTGCGGGAGCGTGTAGGCATACTTCTTGGCCATGTTTCGCACCTCTCGACGCTGCCTTCAGGAGGATGGCTTCATGCCGGAGGGGATGCAGCGTCTCCATGAATACTACACATCTGGTTGCCACTGGGACTGCAGTGACGGCCCGTCAACCAAGCGTGTTTTAAACGGCGTTACAAGGTAGGCGAGGGTGACCGGCCATCATCGAACGCAAGGTGTCAGGCGTGCGCCAGGTCGAACCCAGGTAAGTCCTGTGGCACATCCTGTGACAGTTGGCGCAGACGAAAGCGAGGTCTCGGAGCAGAGTCTCGCGTGGGCCCGAGATGTGCAGGGGCTGTACGTGGTGTACCTCGATGTAGTCCTGACCGATAGGGCCGTAGAGGTCTGCGAAGTGAAAACTGCAGACCTCGCACTGGATTCGGCGCCCAAGGCGGCTTGCCTCCGCGATCTTTCGTCTGCGGAGAGAAGGGTTTCGCTCGCGAAAGAGTGCCCAGCGTGCGAGAAGTCTTCCTTCACGGGCCGCGTACCCGTCGGTGTCAACCTCATCGGGCTGAGGCGGGATCTTGATCAGTTCGCCTGAGCTGATTCCATTCTCGATCGCCACTGCCGCCTCCATCATCTCGCTCCTGCGCGTGACGAAGGCTTCCGCGACCAACGCGGTGAGGTGGCCTCCGCGCGTCGCCTGCCGGGCGTACCCAGGGCGATTCGTAATCAGGTCTGCGCTTTTTCGGCTGACGCTCGCAGCGGAGCGAAACTCTGGTAGCGCTCGCGCTGCCGTGTCGTGCAGAGGGAGGGAGCGCAGCAGGTCCGCAAGCTGCTCGGTGGCTGGCTGGTAAGTGCGTAGTTGACGCCAGTCGTTCTCGACTACTCGTGCGCAGACCAGCAGTAGTTCGTCCCATGTCCATGAAGGGCTCCGCATGCGGGCATCGTACCGATGTTCGTGTCCTCGCTTTTGGCGGCCGGGCTACACGCTGCGAGTGGGCTCATTCCCGCCGTTCAGCTCGGTTCGACCTCGCACGATCCACCGCCTGCGCCACCTGCAAGGCCACTTTCGCCGCCGACTCGTGTTCCCAGAAGCGTAGGACCGTCCACCCGGCAGCATGCAGATGCTCGGTGGTCTCCAGATCCCGCGCCATGTTGCGATCAAGCTTCTGACGCCACCACCCAGCGTTCACCTTCGGTTGCGTGGCGTGTTCGGGGCAGCCGTGCCAGAAGCAGCCGTCCAGAAACACAGCCACCTTGACCCGGGTGAAGGCGATATCGATCGTCCGCCGGGACATGGCCGGCACACGCTCGTTGAGGCGATAGCGGTAGCCGGACGCGTGTAGCAGCTTCCGGACCGCCACTTCGGGTGCGGTATCGCGGCGTGCCTGGCGGCTCATCCGGGCCGAGACGCTTGGGGAGGACGGCTTGGCGATGCTCATCACTGCCAGTTTCCTACGCTCAGCCCTCTTGGGATCAATGACAGCGAAATTGCTCTTGCTCGAATCGACGGCGCGGAACCGCACCGGACTCTTGCGACGCCGCCTCCGGGGGTGTCGGGGCCACTGGAGAGAAGGCGTTAGGCACGCCCCCGGGGTCTACGCCGCGGCATGGCCCCTCTGGAGCGCACAGGTCCCTGAGTGCCCCACCGTGGTCGAACTGACATGCGCCCGCTTTCGCAGGACTGCGTCGGACTCACCGGCGGAACCAGGTACGGATGTCTCCAGCCCCTTGGGGCCTCCGTAACTGCTTCTTGAGCGCGGTACGCAGCGCGAGTGCCGGAGGTGCCTGGCGCGCGTAGTCGTTGCCGGGCCGGTTTCTGAGCGTGCTGAGCAACGTGTCCAGCAATGCCAGGGCGCGTTCGGGCTCTTCGTTCTCCGCGACGCAGTGTGCGTGCTGGATCCGCAGGCGCACGTCGCTCCTCGCCAGCGCTGCTGGTGTGGTCGGCAGCAGCCGTTCGTACAGGGGGAGAGCCGCGCGGTAGTCGCCCAGTTGGTAGGTGTCCAGGGCCAGGCGAAGTGTCGTAGCGACGACGCGGCCGTCGTCGGCGCTCAGCCCTTGGACGAGGTCGGGCAGGAGCGGTTCCAGGAGAGCACGACGACGGCCTGCCTGCTCGTCTGTGCGGGGGCCGGTGGTGCGCACGGCCTGGCCTTGCACGTAGTCGCGGTCCAGGGCATCGGCCAGGTCGAGCCGGGCGGTCAGGGTGATCGGGTCGTGCGGGCCCAGCAACCGTGCGGACCGAGCGATGATCTCCTCGAGTTCGGGGATGTAGGGCCTGCCGTCCACGTTGCCTCGCGCGGCGATGTCTCCCGTCAGGACGGCATGGACATCAATGGTTCGGCGGTGCTCGGTTCCGAGAACACGGATCAGCCGGGGAAGAATGTTCTCCAGCCTGCTCCGGTCGTGGACCGACTGCCAGGAGTGCATCGCCTGTTGATAGCCCGCCTCGACGGTAAGAGGATCGTCCGGACCGAGCTCTTGGATGAGGTCGTGGACCAGCAGTGTCAGCAGACGCACGAACTCCGCCTCGTCGCCGGTCGAATGATGGGCCAGGACCGCGTCGAGTCGCCGGGTGAGTGCCTGTCTTATCGCGTCGCTCTGCCGGGCGGCTGGATCGCTCTTCCGGCCCGTCGCGGCTTCCTGTGCCGTGGGAGTGTATGCGGAGTACGGGGCGTGGGGGCCGGGCTCTGAGCGGTGCGCGGTGGGGTGTCGGGCATGAGCGATGATCTCCGCCAGGCGGGCGAAGACCTGCTCGGCGGTCGCAGGACGTTCTGCGGGGTCCTTCGCCAGCAGATCCAGCACCAACCGGTCGGCGGCATCCGGCAGACCCGGGTGCAGTGAACCGGGGCGGGGAGGTGCGGCCGCGACATGCTGGGCGAGCAGTTCGTGTGCTTCCCTCCCGGTGAAGGGGAGCTGCCCCGTCAACAGCTCCATCAGGACACAGCCCAGGGCGTACAGATCGGCTCGTCCGTCGACTGGTGCGCTGCTGTTCCAGCGCTCCGGTGCCATGTAGGGAGCGGACCCGATGATCTGCCCCTCAGCGGTGATGGCTGTGTGTGCCTGATGTTTGGCGATACCGAAGTCGAGGACCTTGGCCGTTCCCGTCCCGGGGCCTGTAATGATCACGTTGGAGGGCTTCACGTCCCGGTGCACCACGCCGTTGCTGTGGGCAGCTCCCAGCGCCTTGCACATGTCCTGGGCCCAGGCCAAGGAGGACGAGACCGGCGGAACGCCGCGGCCGAGGATACTGGCGAGTGTCTCGCCCGGGACCAGTTCCATCACCAAATAGATGAGTTCCCGGCCCGCGTGCCGGGTTTCGCCGTAGTCGTACAAAGCTGCGATGTTCGGATGCATGAGATTGCCCGCGAGCTCGGCTTCCAGAGCGAAACGCCGTGCCTCGTCGGCCGACTGCGGATAGCCGATCTTGACCGCTACCTGTCGTCTGACCCTGTTGTCGAAGGCCCGCCAGACCTGGCCGAACCCTCCACGTCCCAGCAGCTCGGCGAGTGCGTAACGCTGCTCGAGCACATCGTGTGGCTGCATCCGTCCCCCGTGTACGTCTGGCTCGTCACTGCCGACCACGGAGCAGTATGGCGCGGCAGGCAGTGCCACAGGGGCGGATCCGGGCCGGTGGTCACCGCCGCAGCTACTTCCCCACCCCGACTCACCGACACATCGCCCAGATGTCCTCCGCGAACGTGGGGAACTCCGCCCGGGCCTCCAGCACGATCTGCCTCGCCGTCCGGCGCGGTGTCGTCGCATGGCGTTCTGCGAGGCGGGTCAGGGCTTCGTCGGGGGCGGAGGTGAGTTCTTCGTCCTCCCAGGTGACCTCCAGCGGGCCGAAGCCGTCCGCCAGGACCCACAGGAAGTCGGAGAGGTTCCCCGCCACCATGCCGCACTCGCCCTCGGAGCCGAGGAAGACAACCGGCTGGTCGGCGAGGGGCCGGCCCGGGCGGGTGCGCCAGATCATGGCCTGGCCGCCTGTGCCGTCCTGGCCGAAGATGAGGTAAGTGTCCCCGTCGATGTCCTTGCCTCCCGTCCAGCTGCGGAACGACTCGACGGTTGCCTCGCGGGAGATGAACTCCGTGTACGGCTCGAAGTCGATGCGGTAGTCCCCTTCGTCGGCGGCCTCGCCCGTGGTGTCGTGCCCGTAGTAGAAGTCCACCTGGGCCACCGCGGCCAGGGCGGCGGGGAAACTGCGGTCGGTCGCGTGTGCGGTGTCGTCGAGCATGGGGCGCAGGCTATGCGGCTGCACTGACATCCATCAGGCCCCCCACGGCGCCACCGATGCCAGGCCCCCACCGATGCCAGGCCCCACCCATGCCAGCCCCCACCCATGCCACCCCCCACCCATGCCAGGCCCCACCCATGCCAGGCCCCCACCCATGCCGGCCCTCACCGATGTCACGCCCCCACCAGTACAGGGCCCCCGCCGGCGGGGGCCCAGTAGCGCTCCGGTCGCGGGGGGCGGGTCCGGGGCCGATGCTGGTCCGGTACGTGTCGTCGTGCGCGGAGGCCCGGTCGCGGGTCCCGTGAGGGGGCGAAGGAGCTGGATTCATGGCTGATGCGCCCCTGATGGTCGTGGACGGTGCCGGAGTCGTCACCGGGTGGAGCCGTGCGGCCGAACAGCGCTTCGGGCCCGCGACCGCCGATGCGCTGGGACTGCACGTCATGGACGTACTGGCGCGGGAGAGCGAGCGGGGTGACGGGGGGCCGTCCGAAGGGCTCCGGCTGGCGCCGCTCGCGGGCGAGGGGTGGGGCGTCTGGGCAGACGACCAGGGCGGGGACGCCCTCGGGGCGGCGCTGCTCGACGTGATGTTCACGCAGGCGCACATACGCGTCCACGTGCTCGATCCGGAGCTCCGCCTCCTGCGGATCAGCGACCCGTCCGCCGACCCCGACACGGACGAGACCGCCCGGCTGCGAGGGCGGCCGTTCCGCGAGGTGTGTGCCTTCGAGGAGCCGGAGCGGATGGAGGCCTACGTGCGGGAGGTTCTGCGCACCGGGGTGCCCGGCGTGGAGCGCCCGTTCCGGGCCGCGCCCGAGGGCGTACCGGGTGGGCAGCGCACCCTCTCCCTGACGGTGTTCCGGCTCCAGGAGGGGCACGGGATCCGCCAGGACAACCACGACAAGGTCCTGGGCGTCTCCGTTTCCGTCGTCGACATCACCGACCGCGTACGGCGGCAGGTCCGGAGCAAGGCTCTCGCCGCCGTGACGGACACCGTGGGCCGCACGCTGGACGTCGAGACCACCTGCCGGGACCTGGCCGAGGCACTGGTGCCCGGTTACGCGGACGTCTGCGCCGTGGAGGTCGTCGACAACGTACTGCGGGGCGAGAACCCTCAGCCGGGGCCGCTCGGCCGTGACGTGCCGCTGCGGCGGGCCGCGTACAGAGGCAGCAGCGAGCCCGCGCACCCCGTCGGGGACGTACGGGCCGTGCCGTCGGGGACCCCCTACCAGCGGGCCCTCACCGACCTGAAGATCCGCGTCGTTCCCGTCGACCACATCACGTGGGCCGATGCCGACCCCGCGCGTGCGCACTCCGTCCGGGAGATCGGTGCCCACTCGCTCCTGCTGGCGCCGCTGACCCTGCGCGGCGCGGTCCTCGGGCTGGTGAGTCTCTACCGCTGCGGCGACTCCGAGCCCTTCACCGAAGTGGACGTCCCCGCAGTGGAGGCGATGGCGTCCAGGACCGCCCTCGGCATCGACAACGCCCGCCGGTACGTCCACGAGTACACGATCGCCAGCGCCCTCCAGCGCCGTCTCCTGCCGCAGCGTCCGGCGGTCCAGCCCGCGGTCGAGACCGACCATCTGCTGCTCCCCGGCGGTGGCGCGGGCTGCTGGTTCGACACGGTCGCCCTCTCCGGGGCCCGGACGGCGCTCGTCATCGGGGAGGTCGCCGAGCGCGGCATCCACGCGGCCACCACCATGGGGCAGCTGCGGACCGTCGTGCAGGCCCTGGCAGCGCTGGACCTGGAACCCGACGAACTGCTCGCGCGGCTGTACGACACCGCGGCGCGGCTCGCGGAGGAACGTGCCCAGTTGCCCGCCAGCGATCCGCTGCACCGGGAGCCACTGACCGCGACCTGCGCGTATGCCGTGTACGACCCGTTCACCGAGTCGTGCACCGTGGCCTCCGCGGGCCACCCCGCGCCCCTCGTCATCGCTGTGGACGGCACCGCGTCGGCGGTCGAGGTGCCCCAGGGGCCGCCCCTGGGGACGACCGGCCGCGAACCCGTGGCCGCAGTCACCTTCCCGGTCCGCGAGGGCAGCCTGGTGGCGCTGCACAGCGCGGCGCTGAGCAGTCACGCCGAGCCGGGATCAGGAGTGCTGCGGCAGGTGCTCTCCCGGACGGACCGGCCGCTGCGGGACCTGTGCGACGCCGTGGCCTACGCCCTGCCCGACTCCGCGGAACTGAGGGGAGGGGCACTCCTCCTGGCCCGGACCCATGCGATGCCCGACGACCGGTACGCCGCCTGGGAGCTCCCCTACGACAAGACGGCGCCGGCGACCGCGCGCCGCCTCACGTCCAAGACACTCGCCGGATGGCACGTCGACGGCGACACCGGTGACGCGACCGAGCTGATCGTCAGCGAGCTGGTCACCAACGCCGTCCGGTACGGCAGTCCGCCGGTGGAGCTCCGCCTCATCCTCGACCGGGGGCTGACCTGCGAGATCCGGGACGGCAGCAGCACTGCCCCGTACATGAAGTACGCCGGAGCGGTCGACGAGGGCGGGCGGGGACTCTTCATCATCTCGCAGCTCGCCTCGCTCTGGGGCACCCGGTACGCCGCCGAGGGCAAGACCGTCTGGTCGGAGCAGGCCATGCCCGAGGCGGAGGAAGAGGACGCCGAGGGTGCGGCGAACCCCGGGGACCGGGCGAACCCCCGGGACCAGGCGAAACCCGAGAACACCGGGGGTTCTGAAAGGCCCTAGCAAGGCCGGATACGCCCTACTCGCCCTCCGCGAGCGTATGGGCGACGAGGGCGTTGGCGTGGCCGTGGCCCAGGCCGTGCTCGGTCTTGAGCCAGGCGACGAGCTCCATGTGGCGGGTGAGGGGCGAGGAGCGGATGAGTTCCTTCCACTCCGCCACCGGGCGGCCGTACTTCTTCTCGATGGAGGGAAAGTAGCTGGCGGGGCCCTTCACAGCTGCGGTCATGTCCGTGTCCTGTCTGTTCGTCGTCGTGGTGGTGAGGTTGTCGGTGTTGATGACTGCCGGAGGGCGACGAAGTAATCGGTGCGTAGGTGAAGAGCTCTGTACACCGTGAGGATGCTTCACTCCGTGTTGTCCTGCCCGCGTGTGGGTCGATTCTCCGCGCGACGGCGCAGGCGCTGTCGAAGCTGTGTGGCCAGGCCGATGACGACGGCGGCGGTCAGCGCGCCCAGAAATTCAGGGACGGCGGACAGGAACAGTTCGCTCGCCGCGGCCAGAGTCTGTGCGCCGGCCTGCGTGGCGGCGGCATACTGCGACGTACCGTGCATGGTTCAGGATCCCCTCGCTGGGCCCGAACTCCTTCAAGTTCGAGCGGGTGCAGGGAGGATCAGCGGCCACGTGGTGGTCTTCAAGCGTCGCTGGGACAGGCTGGGACCGGCTGGGACGGAAACCGGTGCGGTACAGGTCAGTACGAGCACGGACCACGCAGGTGCAGAGGCTTGCGGGACCTGGTGGGCCATTCCGGGACCGGATCCCAGGACAGAAGTGAGGTGGGCGGCATGTACGACAGGAAGGGGGCCGGCGTCGATCCCCGCCAGGACTTCGCCACCTTCTTGCGGGACCAAGTCCGGCAGGCAGGGCTGACGACGCGAGACATCGCGGCCGCGTTTCAGCGAGCTGCCCAGGCGGAGCAGGCTTCGGGTAAGAATCCGGAGCATCCCATCAGTGCGATGAGATGCTCCAAGTCGACCATCGATCGACTACTGAAAGGTCAGGCCCTCCCCACTCCACCTGTACCGTTCACCAGTTGTTTCCTGGCGATCACCAGTCGAGCTGCCCGGCTGAGTGCCGAAGAACATCAGCAACGCTGGAACATGGCGCGGACCCTTTTGAAAGCTATTGCGGAGCGCCCGGCGGAGCCCCGGTCGGCGACCCCGACTCACCCACCGGAAGCTTCCGTCGCACAGGTCGAGACTGTCGCAAGGTTACGCCTCGAAGTGGACCTGCAGAGCGCCCGCAACACAGAGTTCCAGTTGCGCTGCGCCCTTCGTGACGCACAGTTCCTCGTCACGACCATGTGGCAGATCACCAGTACGCTACGAGAAGCCATTTCCAGGCACGATGTCAGTGCTTCCCTCGCTCATCGTGCGCCTGACGACGCGGAGCAGCTCAACCGCCTGCAGGAGGAATCCCGCCTGGCGATCTTTCACAAACAGACCGCGGAACAGGAAGCTGAGCTGGCGGCTGCTCGTGTCGCCAGGCTGGAGGTGCTCTGGGAACAGGCGCGCAGCAACGTATGCCGCCTGATGCTCAATCCGAACATCGCGCAATCCGCTGCCGCCGGTCCGCCGGAGTCCGCCACATCTGTTTCGGCCCCCCTCCTCCCGAGCGACCTTCTCGAACAAGGTGCCTTGGACGACATCGCCGGCGCGCTGCGGACCGCGCAGGCAATCAACCGGCGCGACGACGCACTCACCGCCATTTTGAACTCGGCAGGCGCGCTCGAACCCGGTGACGCGCTCGCCGTTCTGCTCGCTGCGACCAAATTGCCGGACGCCGAGCCCCGGATCAGCGCGTTGGCCAGCCTTCTGAGCAATTGGCCGGAGCAACCCAGCACCCACGAAGCGTTGCTCCGCCTCACCTGGGACACCGATGCCGAGGTCCGAGCTGCCGCAGCCAAGGGGCTGGTCGAAATATGGCGCCGGGACGAAACGATCCGCGATGAACTCGTCCGCCTGACGCGCGACGAGCACGCTGCGGTTCGGGCGGCCGCGGTGGAGGGAATCGCCGCCGCTTGGCAAGGTGACGAAAGTGGTTTCGCCGCCATCCTCCAGGTGGCCGGCGACGAACAGGACGCGCTGGTTCGAACAGCGATCACGGAAGGATTGGCGGCGGGCTGGCCTGGGGACGTTCGCGCGCGCGACGTCGTCCTGAGATGGGTGGACGCTGATCAGCCGGACGTTGCGGCGACCGTCGCAGCGGCGATTGCCAGGAGTCTCGGCCTGGGTTGGGCCGGCGACGCGCGGGCCCGCGCCGGACTGCTGAACCTCGCTGCATCGAGGATTCCTGAGGTGACGATCCCTGCCCTTGCCAGTCTCGCGCGAGGGTGGGCAGGCGACGAGAAGGCTTTCGCCGCGTTCTTCATGCTCAGCGCGGATTTCTATGAACCAGTGGCCGTCGCAGCAGTCGAAGGACTGGCGACGGGGTGGGCCGGCGATCCGAAGGCGCGCGGTGCCGTGCTCCGCGCGGCTCGCCGACCAGAGATCCCCGTACGAGGGACGGCAGCGCGCAGTCTTGCGGCGGGATGGCCGGGCGACCGCACTGCTCGCGACGCACTTGCCCTGCTCGCCAACGACAAAACGTCATACGTGCGCGTTCTGGTCGTGCAGAGCCTCGCGGCAGGCTGGGCGGACGACACCGCAGCACGCGACATCGTGCTGCGGTTGGTCGCACCAGCCGACGGAAGCGTTCAGGTCACCGTGGGCGCCGTCGAGAGTCTTGCCCAGGGGTGGAACGGAGATGCGGAGGCACATGCAGTCTTGTCCACCCTCGTCCACAGCCGGATCGACAGCGTCCGAGCAGCCGCAAAGTCAGCACTGGCACGGTGGACGCGATCGTGAAAGCGACCTCTACGCACATCGTGAGGTCGTCGGCCACGGATCACGGGAAGGGCGGGAGGGTCGCTCACGCGGTCGTCGGCAGGTGCCTTTCGCGGAGACGGTCCGGCCTGTTGCCGGAAGTCGGTCCCGACCAGCACGAGCATCCCGCCCGGCGGTCGTGTGACCGGTAACTTCGCGACCCGGAGTGTTCAATGAATTCACATGTCCCGCGACAAAGGGGTGCCCCGTGTCAAGTGCCGTGAAATAATCCTGTGTTCAGCGGGGCGTCCCGATCGGGGCGACGGCAACGGGGCCGATGGGGGCAGGGCATGGCGGACGCGGCGGGGACTGGCGCGCTCGAACCGGAGCGGCAGAGCATCGAGTTACGGATCGTCCTCAGCGGGACGCACACGCGGCGCGACGACCTCGAAGCCCTGCGCACCTGGCTGCAGAACGCTCCCGTCCTGGAGGACGCCCTGGAGCGGGGCGAAGTCGGCCTGGAACGCAAGGACTCGCTCACCCAGAGCGACGCCATGGCCGGGGAGCTGATCCAGGACATCATCCTCGTCGTCTCCGTCGAGCTGGCCCGCACCGTGGCCGAGAACGCCTGGCGCTCGGTGGAGACCTGGATCCGCAACCGGCGCCGCTTCGCCGATCCGGAGGAGACGCCGCGCGTCACCCTCGACGGACCGGCCGCCGGGCCGGGCTCCGGCCTGAGCCGTGACACCGACCGCGACACCGGCGGCGAGAACCCCCAGGGCCCGGACACGGGGCCCGGACCCGGCGGAGGCAACCGGACGCGCGGTGGCGACGAGCCCGGACAGGACTAGCGGCCGTGCCGCCGTACAACGCGCGCGGCCGGGAGAACGGAGCCAAGCGGCACAGAGCCGTGCTCATCGGCGTCGAGCGCTACACGGGGACCCGTAACGACCTCCCGGCCGTCGCGACCAACCTCCGCCTCATGCGCGAGGCCCTGACCGCCGAACGCACCGGGGTGCTCGGCCCGGAGGACCTCGTCGTCATTCCGGACGGCCCCGTGACCGAGGGTCGCGTGGGCGAGGGCCCCGCGACCGACGGCCCCGTGACCGACGGCGAGAGGTCCCCGGAGGCCGTCGCCCGGGGGAGCGGTGGGCGACGCGTCGGCCCGCTCCAGGTGCGCGCCGCGCTGAGCGCCGCCAGGGACGAGGTGACCGGGCTGCTCGTCGTCTACTTCGCGGGCCACGGCATCGTGCGTCCCGACGGCAGCGACCTCAACCTGATGTTCACCGACTCGCGGGTCACCAGGGACCGGCGTCATCCCTTCGTCGACACCCTGTCCTGGCGGGACGACGTCATGCCGGAGCTGCGCAACGCCGGCGCCGACTGGGTCGTCGTCATCCTCGACTGCTGCTTCGCCGGGAACGCCCTGGGAGCCTTCAGCCCCGCCGCCGGGCAGAACTTCGCCCTGCTCACCGCGGCGGAGCCAGGGGTGGAGATCCCGCCCGGCGACCCCCGTACCGGTACGGAGTTCACGGCCGCCCTGCACCGGCTGCTGACCACGAGCGAGGGCGAACCCGTCACCTTCACCCGGCTCGTCGCCGGCATACGCGACGAGATGGCGGCGCTGAAAGCCATCGACGGCCACCCCTGGATTCCGGACGAACTGCGCCACGGCGACGACGTGGTGCTCGCGCTCGCCACGGACGCGGAGCCGCGTCCCCCGGCACCGCCGGTCACGCCCCCGCCGGAGCCCCCGGGACCGCGACTCCCGCAAGGGCTCTCGAAGGGGCCCGCGAACCGGCCCCTGGAGCGACGGCCGAGGGGGTGGACGAGGCCGGTGCTCCCCGCCTTCGCCCGCCGCCTGCTGCCCGCTCCCGGCCGCTTCGTGAACCGTGTGACCGTCCTCGTCCTGGCGGGTGTCCTCGTGCTGGCGGGCGGAGGGCTGTGGCACTTCCTGCGCTCCACGGACGACGTCGCCTGCGCCTCGCCCCTGCAACTGCGCGTGCTCACCGACCCCGATCTGCGGCCCACCGTCCAGAAGGCGGCCGACGCCTATCCGAAGCGGGACAGCGACGGATGCCGGACGGTCGGCATCGACGTGTACGACGCCAAGGCGGCCGACGCCGTGGCGGCCTTCCGCTCCTCCTCGCTCTGGCAGGAGCCCGAAGCCTGCCCCGTCTCCGGCGACTGCCCGCAGCCCCAGCGGGACGTCGGCGCGCAGCCCGACATCTGGATACCGGCCGCCGGGACAGCCTGGCAGCGGGCGACGGCCGAGGGGCCGAGCGACGGCGGCACGGGTGCGGCCGGTGCGGGGACGGCGGACACCGCGGCGGACGCGGGGAAGAGCGTCGTGGACCTCGACCGGCTGGGCTCCGTCGCTTACACGCCGATGGTCCTCGGCGTGCCCGACACCATGAGCCTGGCGCAGTCCCTGCAGACGGACGATCCGCTCGGCGCGATCATCTCCGGTCTGGAGGCCGCCCAGCCGGGCGCGGTCGAGATCCTGCGCCCCGACCCCGAGGCCACGGAGGGCGCCCTGCTCGCCACCGACGCCCTCTACGCCGCCTCCGGTGCCCAGCCGGCGTCGACGCTCGAACGGGGCATGGCACAGGCGATGCGTCCCATGCCCTCGACCGCGAGGGAACTGATGTGCGCCCTGGCCGACGGCACCCGCAACACGCTGGAGGACCGGGCCGCGGTCCTCGTACCGGAGCAGACACTGGCGCAGTTCAACCTGGCGGCGGGCCGGCCCGGGCGGCCCGCCTGCGCGACGGAGGCCCTGGCGCACCGCGTCGCGCACTACCCCTCCGACGTACCGATGCTCGACCTGCCCTTCGTCCGCGTCACGTGGGACGGGGCCGAGCGTGACGCCGAGGCCCGCGAGGCGGCCGTCCGCGGCTTCTACGACTGGCTCGCCACGGACCCGGACGCGCAGAGGTGCTTCACCGACGACGGTTTCCGGGGCGTCGGCAAGGGCGGCCCCGTCGACCCCGGCGACGACTCGGTCCTGGGGTCCGAGGACAACACGTCGGCCGTTCGCGAACAGGTCCCGGCGACCGGAGCGGGCACGGACGTGACCGCGTCACTGAGCGACACCCTGAAGGACTACCGGGAGGCGCTCGGCCCCGGAAAGGTGCTGTATCTCCTGGACAACTCGACCTCGATGGCGGCCGAGCGGCTCTGGGAGGGCCCGGGACGCGCCAAGGACCTCGTGGCACGCTCGATGAGTTCGCTGGGCGCCGGGGACGCGTACGGCGTATGGCTGATGGCCGTCCCCAAGGGCGAGGCGGCCACGGACGCCGTGCTCTTCGGCCCGCACACCCGGGCCACCGCGCAGAGGTCCGTCGCCGGTGCCGAGGCCGTCGCCCACGACGCCCGCGTGGCGAAGAGCCTGAAGGAGGCGCTGGGCACCCTGCGGAGCGGGCGCGACGAGGAGGAACAACCGCGGCTCCTCGTGGTGGTCACCGACGGCGAGGACTTCGAGGACGTCGGTGAGGCCCAGCAGACCGAGCTGGTCGCGGAGGCACGGGGGGAGCCGCTCGTGCGGATCGTGACCGTCTCGCTGCGGAACGGCGCCTGCGCGCAGGGCCGGTTCGGTGACCGGCTCGCCACGGCGAGCGGCGGGCGCTGCCTCGACCCGGCCGACGACATCGCGGCCGAACTGGCGGCTGAGGTCGCCAAGACCGGTACGGGGGACGCGGAATGACCGGGTCGGACCGGTACGGGGGACGCGGAATGACCGGGTCGGACCGGCGGGGCCGCCGCCGGGCGAGAGCGGCCGTCGCCCTCGGCTGCCTGCTCGCGCTCGCCTCCGCCGCCTGTACGGGGCCTGACGGCACGCCGGCGCCGGCCGACGGGGACCCGGCGGCCGAGGGGCCCATCGTCGTGGCCAGCGGGCTCGACGTCACCGGCTCGGGCAGCGTGCGCCAGCAGCTCGTCGAGGAGTGGAACAGGCAGCACGCCGGCTCCCCGGCCAAGCAGGCCAAGCTCGTCGAACTGCCGGGAGGCGCCGACCAGCAGCGCAGCCAGCTCCTCGGCGCCCTCCAGTCGGGCAGCGCCCGCTACGACGTGGTGAACCTCGACATCACCTGGATACCCGAGTTCGCCGAGGCCGGGCTGATCAGCCCGATGCCCGTCGACAGCACCGGCACCGGACCGGCCTCCGAGGACGACCTCGACTTCATCCGGGAGGTCCACGCCACCACCGTCTGGAAGGGCCGCTCCTACGCCCGGCCGTTCAACACCGACGTGGGGCTGCTCTACTACCGGCCCGACCTCATGGCGAAGGCCGACATGAAGGCGGACAAGCAGCCCACCGCCAAGTGGACCTGGGAGCAGCTCTACTCCTCCGTCAGGACCCTCGGACTGAACCCGGCCGGCCCCGGCGACCGGGCCGGCTGGACCACCCAGCTGAAGGATTACGAAGGGCTGACCGTCAACACCGTCGAGGCGTTCGCGAGCGTGGGAGTCGAGCTCACCGACGGTGAGGGGCACTACGTCTCCGACGCCACCCGGTTGAAGGCGGGGCTCGACGAGCTCCTCGACCGCGTCGACAAGGGGCGCGTGCAGCCCGCCGCGGCCACCTCCGACGAGACGGCCTCCCTGACCGACTTCGCCGAGGGGCGCGCCGCCTTCCTGCGCCACTGGCCGTACGTCTACAAGGCGCTGGGCCACCTGATGAAACCGGACCAGTACTCCGTGAACCGGCTGCCGGGCAGGTCCGTGCTCGGCGGGCAGAACCTCGCCGTCACCGCGGACTCGCCCCGCGCCGCGGACGCCCGCGAGCTCATCACCTTCCTGACGTCGAGGAGGAGCGAGAGCTGTCTCTTCGACGCGGGCTTCGCCGCTACCCGCGCCTCGTCGTACGGAAGCGCCCCGGCGCCCTGCTGGCCCGACGTCGCTGCCGCGCTCCGCCCGGGCGGTGACGCGCCGAAGGCGGCGGGCACTGGCGCCCGGGGGGAGGGCGCGCCGGAGGAACAGGGTGAGGACGAGCGCAAGGCGTACGTCCGGACGCTCCGCGCGGTGCTGGACGACGCCGTGCAGCGCCCGCGCACCCCGTACTACGGCGCGTTCACCCAGCTGTTGCAGTCCCGGGTGTACGAGCTGCTGGCCGAGGGGAGACCCGACACCGCCAAGGCCGCCGCCCGGCTCGACGACGAGCTGCGGGACGTGTTCGCGGGGCGGTGACCGGCTGCCGGGTCGCGCGCCGCGTTCACGGCCCGGTGCGCCGGCCCGGCCTGCGGGACGGGCCCGCCGGCCGGTGCACCGCCCCGCCGTGTCAGGCGGCGCCGTGGCACTCCCGGTACGAGCGCTCCGAGCCGCACCAGCACGCCGCGCTGCGGGCCGGGGGCCACGGGACGGCGCGTCCACGGGCCGCCAGGGTCGTCGCGTACTGCGGGAGGAGATCGGGGTCGGACGGGGACGCGGCCTCCGACGCGGCGAACGCCTCGTAGGAGGGCACCGTGCCCGTCACGATGCCAAGATTCGGCGTACCGGCGGAGTGCAGGTCCCTCAACGCGGCCTCCAGGCGCGCCAGATGGTCCTGGTGCGAGACGTACTCCTGGGCCAGCTCCGGGTAGGCGGCCAGGAGTTCACGCAGCTCGTCCTCGGGCCAGTGCAGCACCGCCACGGGGAAGGGCCGGGACAACGCCGTCCGGTAGGTGCCCAGTTCGGCGCGGAGCCGGGTGATCTCGGCCTGGAGCTCGCCCGGGTCCGATGAGCCGAGCGACCACAGGCGCTTCGGGTCGTGCAGCTCGTCGAGGGGGACGGCGGCGGTGTGCAGGGTGTCGGCCAGCTCGTCCCACGGGTCGTGCGCTACGCCCATCAGCCGGCGCACCCGGTGCCGGCCGATGAGCAGCGACTGTGTGGCGTACGGGACTTCCTCGCCAGGGGCGATCAGGAGGGTCAGTGCGGCCGAGAAGAAGTCGTGGGCCGACTCCAGCTCGTCGTGTGCTTCGAGGGTCTCGGCGGCGATCTCCCAGGGAGCCGCTTCGAGCGGCGCCGCGATGCGGAGGCCGTCGATGATCGCGCGGGCCTCGGCCTCGTGGCCGTACTCCCAGAGGTTGGCCGCTTTGAGGGCTTTGACCAGATGCGGGTTCTCGACTGCGGTGTCGGACGAACCGAGCAGTTCGTCGTAGAGGGTGGTGGCGCGAGGGCGCTCACCGGCGAGTTCCAGATGGGCCGCGGCCTGGAGGAACAGCGGTTCGTGATCCTCGGGGTACTGCGCCGCGGTGCGCAGCAGGCGCTCGGCTTCGGTGATGTGGTCAGCAGGCGTGTCGGGGCGCATGGCCACACGGTACTGCGGTACGGGGGCGAGGTGAGAGGGAGTGGGGCCGAGTCCCGGAGGAGCCGCCGGACGGCCGGGTGAGGCGCCTCGCCTGCCTGCGGATATGCGGGGAAAGGCGCCTCCGCGTGCCTGCGGATGTGCCGCAGGCAACGCCTCCGGGTGCGCGCGGGCATGGCGGACGGAACGCCTCCGCGTGCGGGCCTGCCGGCCGGGACGTCTCCGCCTGCGGGCCTGCCGGCCGGGACCCTCCGTGTGCGTGCTGACATGCCGGCCGGGACGCCCCCGCGTGTGTGCGGATGCGCGGAGGGGGGCCGCGTCAGGAGCGTGTTCGGCGGTCCCGCAGGAACAGGACGCCCACCGTGGCGGCCACGGCCATGGCGAGGGACAGCAGGATCGCCCCGTCGGCGCCGGCCGGGGTCGTCGCCACCGCGATCGTCAGGGCGACACCCGCCGAGGAGCCGAGGTAGCGGGCCGTGTTGTTGGCGCCCGATCCCATGGCCGCGCGCTCCGGGGGCACGGACTCCACCGCGAGGCGCGGCAGCGCCGCGTTCAGCAGGCCGCTGCCCGCGCCGGCCACGACGAGGGCGGGGACCAGGCGCGCCCAGACCGAGGTACTCGCACCGCCGGTGCCGGTCAGCGTCCCGAGCATCGGCAGCAGGGCCACCGCGTGGAGCGCGAAACCGGCCGCCAGCTGATGGCGCGCGGCCACCCGGCCCGCCAGCCGCCTCGACTGCAGTGCGACGACGAACGAGGTGCCGGACCAGAGCAGGAACAGCCAGGCCGAGTCGAGTGCCGAGAGCGCGAGGGAGTGCTGGAGCAGGGTCGGCAGATAGCTGAAGAGGCCGATCACGGAGAGCCCGGTGAAGAGGCCGCCCGCCGACGCCGCCAGGAAGGCGCGGCTGCGCAGCAGCGACAGGGCGATCACCGGGGCGGCGGCCCGGCGCTCCACCGCGGTGAACACGGCGGTCAGGGCGAGCGCGGCGAGCAGCAGCAGTCCCACAGGGGCGCGCAGCCAGCCGTCCCGGCCGAGGGTGAGGGCCGTGAGCAGTGCGGTCATCGCCAGCCCGAGCACGGCGGCGCCCGCCAGGTCCGGGCGCCCGGGGCGGGGTGCCCGGGACTCGCGGAGCGTACGGAAGGCGAAGGCGGCCGTGACGAACGCGCCGAGGCCCAGTGCGAGATAGGTCAGACGCCAGTCGAGGGTCCCGAGCGAACTCGCCAGGAGCGGGCCGAGGGCGATCCCGGCGCTCACGAACGCTCCCCACACCCCCATCGCCCTGATCCGTGCGTGACCCACCGGATACGCGTCGACCAGCAGGCCCAGGCTGGTGGCCAGGATCGCGGCACTGGCGGCACCCTGGCCCGCGCGGGCCAGGGTGAAGCCGAGGGTGCCGGTGGTGAGGGCGGCGAGCGCGGTGGTGACGCCGAGGCCGAGGGTGCCGATGAGGAAGAGCCTGCGGCGCCCGAAGTCGTCGGCGAGGCTTCCCGCGACGAGCAGCAGGACCGCGAGGCCGAGCGGCGCCCCGTTGAGCAGCCAGGCCTGGGCGGCGGGCGGTGTGGCGAAGGCGGCGGAGAGGGCGGGAAGGGCCGTCATGGGCGCGGTGTAGTTCATCAGCGCGACGGTGGTGGCGGCGCTCGTCACGGCGAGGGTCGCGCCGGGCCGGCGGGCGGGGTGGGGGCGGGCGGGCCGCCGCACGGGTGCCGGGCCGGTCTGTACGGACTGCTGGGTCATGACGTCCCTCCGGGAATGGCCCGCCGTGGTGCCCGGGCCCGTTCAAGGTTCGGTGAATGAACCTGACGGCGGTGACGCTACCACGAGTAGGTTCGTTCATCGAACCGTTGGAGTAGGGTGAGGTGCATGGCTCTCGGCAAGGACTACGCGGCACAGCAGTGCTCCATCGCCCGCGCACTCGAAGTGGTCGGTGAGCGCTGGACCCTGCTCGTCGTGCGGGACGCCTTCTACGGCGTGCGCCGCTACAACGACTTCCTCGGCCATCTCGGCATCCCGCGCGCCGTCCTGGCCTCCCGCCTCCAGGCGCTCACGGAAGCCGGGGTCCTGGCCCGGCGCCGCTATCAGGAGTCGCCCCCGCGTGACGAGTACGTCCTGACCGACAGCGGCAAGGCGCTCTGGCCCACCGTGCGCTCCCTCGGCCTCTGGGGCCGCGAGCACATCGAGGGCACCCTCCCCATGCGCCTCTTCGTCCACGCCGGCTGCGGCACGGAACTCGGGGCCTACGGGCAGTGTCCGGCCTGCGGCACCGGCGTACCGCCCGAGGACGTGGAGATGCGGCCGGGCCCCGGACTCGACCCCGACCCCGAGGACCCCGTCAGCCGCGCACTGCTCACCCCGCGCCGGCTCCTTCAGCCGCTGGACGCCGATCGTGTATAACGGCTGAAGGACACCGATCGGGCGAAACGCGAAGGGGGAGGGCCCATGGACGACGCCATGAACCGCGTACGCCGAGCCGTCGCCCGCCTGTTCCGCCCCGCGGCCTTCCTCGTCCTCTTCCTCACCGAGGTCCTGCTCGCCGAAGGCGGCAGCCTCTCCGCCGCCGTCGCGCTCGCCGCCACCGCGGCCGCCGGCTCGGCGCTCCTCGCCTGCTCCGTCATGAGCGCGCGCTGCGCCTGCCCCGTGCCCCGCACGAAGGTGCGCACCGCCATCCGGGACCGGGAGAAGCGCACCGCGTTCCTTCCGCAACGGGACCCCGACGCCCGGGGCCGCACCAGGCCCCGAGCGCCCGGCTCCGCCCTCCTGACGGCCGCGTAGAGGGCACGCTTCTTCCGACCCGCTGCGTGGGTCGTCCTGCCGAGTTCACCACTTCCCGGCACGACGAGACCCCCGGAGGGCTCACCCATGTCCGCATTCATGTCCGCTTTCGCGAGCCTGGTCGGCGCGTTCGCCGACCTGCTCCAGCCGCTCTTCCAGAACGCGTCCACCGCCGCCGCGATCGTCCTGTTCACCGCACTCGTGCGCCTGGCGGTCCACCCCCTCTCGCGGGCGGCGGCGCGCGGGCAGAAGGCCCGCACCAAGCTCCAGCCGCAGATCGCGGAGCTGCGCAAGAAGCACGCCAAGAACCCCGACCGGATGCAGAAGGCGCTCATGGAGCTCCACGCGAAGGAGAAGGTCTCGCCGCTCTCCGGCTGCCTGCCGAGCCTGCTCCAGATGCCCGCGTTCTTCCTGCTCTACCACCTCTTCTCCAGCCGGACGATCGGCGGGGACCCCAACTCGCTGCTGAGTCACGAACTCTTCGGCGCTCCGCTCGGCGAGCGCTGGCACGACGCGCTGGCCGAGGGCGGGCCGTTCGGTGCGCAGGGCCTGGTCTACCTCGCGCTCTTCGCGATCGTCGCCGCCGTCGCCACGTTCAACTACGGCCGCACCAAGCGGCAGATGGCGGCGAACCCGATGACCCCGGCCACCGGCCCCGACGGACAGCCCGTTCCCGGCATGGGGGCGATGACGAAGGTCATGCCGCTGATGTCCTTCCTCACCCTCTTCTCCGTGGCCTTCGTGCCGCTGGCTGCCGCGCTGTACATCGTCACCAGCACCACCTGGACCGCCCTCGAACGCGCCTACCTCTACCGGGACACCCCGGCGGCCGAGTCCGCCCTGGCCCCCGCCGTCTAGCCCTGCCGGGTCCAGTGTGTGAACAGGGTCTTGCGGAGTGATCCGATGTCTTGGAGGATCGGCCAAGCCTTTCGCTGGCCGCAACCCATCGACGGGCTGGATCTCGACCAAGGGGAGATGGACCGTTGAAGCTTCTTCGAGTGGGTACGGCGGGCTCGGAACGCCCCGCACTGCTTGACCGTAACGGGACCTTGCGGGACCTCTCGGGCCTCGTCGCCGACATCGACGGCGAGCTCCTGGCCGACGCCTCCGCCCTGGCCCGGGTCCGGGAGGCGGCGCAGACGCCCGACGTTCTCCCGGCGCTCGACGCCGAGGGCCTCCGGATCGGGCCGCCCCTCGGCCGGATCGGCAAGATCGTGTGCATCGGGCTGAACTACCACGACCACGCCGCCGAGACCGGGGCCGCGATCCCGGAGGAGCCGATCCTGTTCTTCAAGGCCCCCGACACCGTCGTCGGGCCCGAGGACACGGTGCTCGTGCCGCGCGGCAGCCGGAAGACGGACTGGGAGGTCGAACTCGCCGTCGTGATCGGCCGCACCGCCCGCTACCTGGACTCCGCCGAGGAGGCACTCGGGCACGTCGCGGGGTACGCGACCGCGCACGACGTCTCCGAGCGCGCGTTCCAGATCGAGCGCGGCGGCACCTGGGACAAGGGCAAGAACTGCGAGACGTTCAACCCGCTGGGGCCCTGGCTCGTCACCGCGGACGAGGTGCCCGACCCGCAGGCGCTGCCGCTGAGGCTGTGGGTCAACGGGGAGCTGAAGCAGGACGGCACGACGGCCCAGCAGATCTTCCCGGTCGGTGAGGTCGTGCGCTATCTGAGCCACTTCATGACGCTCTACCCGGGTGACGTCATCAACACCGGCACCCCGGCGGGCGTGGCCATGGGCCGCCCCGAGCCGAAGCCGTACCTCCGCGCCGGGGACGTCGTGGAGCTGGAGGTCGAAGGGCTCGGACGCCAGCGCCAGGAGCTCAAGGACGCGTAGGAGCGGGCGGCGCGCAGAAGCGGGGGCGGCCCGCCGGTCACACACCCGGCGGCCCGCCCCCGCTTCCGTCGCCCGTCGCTCAGGGCTTGGCGGTGAACTGCTCCAGCGCCTCGACGACCAGCGCGTGGTCCTCCGCCTGCGGCAGCCCCGAGACGGTGACCGAGCCGATCACGCCCGCGCCCTCCACCGCGATGGGGAACGAGCCCCCGTGCGCGGCGTAGGTGTCCAGGTCGAGCCGCGAGGACTCCTCGAAGGTGGTGCCCTTCGCCCGGAAACGCGTACCGACCAGGTAGGAGCTCTCGCCGTACCGCTCCACCACCCGCCGCTTACGGTCGATCCAGGCGTCGTTGTCCGCACTCGAACCGGGCAGCGCGGCATGGAACAGCTGCTGGCTGCCCCGCCGGATGTCGATCGCCACCGGGGCGTGCCGCTCACGGGCCAGCGCGACCAGCAGGCCGCCCAGTGCGTAGGCGTCCTCGTAGCCGAAGCGCGGCAGCGTCAGCCGGCGCTCCTGCGCGATCAGCTCGGAGATGGTCGGAGAGCTGGGGCTCATGCGTGCTGCTCCTCGTCGGGGTGGGGGAGAAGGGTGACCGACACGCCCTCGCGGGCGGAGCGCCGCGCCGCCTCCAGGACGTCCAGCGCGGCGGCGGCCTGCAGGGCCGTCACGGGGTTCTCCCCCTCGCCGCGCAGGGCCGAGGCGACGGCCGCGTAGTACGCCGGGTAGTCGCCCGGCAGCGTACGGACCGGATCACCGCCCCCGGTCAGCGGCGACTCGCCGGAACCGATCCGGCCCCAGAGCTGCTCCGGCTCCTCGCCCCACGGCACACCGGCCACCGGGCGGGCGCCCTCGCGGAGGGCCGCCTCCTGCGGGTCCAGGCCGTACTTCACATAGCCCGCGTGCGAGCCGAGCACCCGGAAGCGCGGGCCGAGCTGCGCGGTGACGGCCGAGGCGTACAGGTGCGAGCGCACCCCGTTGGTGTGGGTGATCGCGATGAAGGTGTCGTCGTCGGTCACCGCACCCGGGCGGCGTACGTCGGACTCCGCGTACACCTGCACCGCGGGGCCGAACCGGGTGAGCGCCTGGTCCACGACATGGCTGCCCAGGTCGTAGAGCAGCCCGCCGATCTCGTCCGGGTCGCCCGACTCGCGCCAGCCGCCCTTGAGCTGCGGACGCCACCGCTCGAAGCGGGACTCGAAGCGCAGCACCTCGCCGAGCTCGCCCTCCTCGATCAGGGCGGCCAGGGTGAGGAAGTCGTTGTCCCAGCGGCGGTTCTGGAACACCGAGAGCAGCAGCCCGCGCTCCTTCGCCAGCGCCGCCAGCTCGCGGGCCTCGGCGGCCGTGCCGGCGAGCGGCTTGTCGACGACCACCGGCAGTCCCGCCTCCAGGGCGGTCCTGGCGAGCCGCACGTGGGTCTTGTTCGGCGAGGCGATCACGATCAGGTCCAGCTCGTCCGCGCGCGGCCACAGCTCGTCGGCCGACTCGACGCACCGTACGCCGGGGAACTCGGCGCGGGCCTGAGCCTGCCGCTCCTCGTTCGACGTGACGACCGTGTCGAGGACGAGACCCCCGGTCGCCGAGATCAGCGGGGCGTGGAAGACGGAGCCCGCGAGGCCGTAGCCGACGAGCCCGACGCGGAGAGGAGCGTTGGCAGTCATACCGACCACTTAAGCAACGCTGTTGCCAAAGTGCAAGCGATGGGGACAATGGTGGCGTGAACAGGAGCAGCAGCAGGAGCGGCGGGGCGAATCTTCCGGCCCTGCGCCACCACAACGCGTCGCTCGTCCTCGACCTGCTGCGCGTGGCCGGTGAGCAGGGCATCAGCCGGCTGGAGCTCGCCGAGCGCACCGGCCTCACCCCGCAGGCCGTCAGCAAGATCACCGCCAGACTCCGCGCGGAGGGACTCGCCGCCGAAGCCGGCCGCCTCGCCTCCACCGGCGGCAAGCCCCGCACCGTCCTGCGGCTCGTCCCCGACGCCGGATACGCCGTGGGGCTCCACCTGGACCGCGACGAGCTCACCGCCGTCCTGGCCGACCTCGCCGGCACGACGGTCGCGACCCACGCCCTCCCGCTCGACCTCGGAGCCCCGGCCGCGGACGTGCTCGCGACAGCGGCCCACGCCGTGCAGACGGTACGGGCAGCCGCCCCCGGGGCGGGGGACCGCCAGGTGTTCGGCGTGGGCGCCGCCCTCCCCGGCCCGCTCGACCACCGCAGCGGGGTCCTGCACCGGGTCACGGGGTTCCCGCAGTGGGACGGCTACCCGCTGCGTGACGCCCTCGCCGCGCACACCGGGCTGCCCGTCGTCCTCGACAAGGACACCAACGCGGCCGCCCTCGGCCTCGCGCTGCGCGAGCCCGCCGACGCCGACTTCGCCTATCTCCACCTGGGCACCGGCCTCGGAGCCGGGCTCGTCCTCGGCGGCGCCCTGCACCGCGGAGCCCGTACCGGCGCCGGGGAGTTCGGCCACCAGACCCTCCAGCTGGACGGCCCCCCGTGCGACTGCGGCGGGCGTGGCTGCATCGAGGCCCTCTGCCTGAGCGCCGCCGCCCGGGGTGACGTCACCGAGGCGGCCAGGATCCTCGGAGCGGGCGCCGCCAACCTCGTCGGGCTGCTGGACATCGACCGGGTCGTCCTCGGCGGCCGGACCGTGGCCGCGCACGAGGAGGCCTATCTGCGCGGCGTCCGCGAGGTGGTCGAGGAGCGCGCCCGACGGGAAGGGGTCCCCGCCGCCGTACCCGTCGCCGTCGCCGGCGGCGGCGACCGGCCCGTCGCGGAAGGGGCCGCCCAGCTCGTCCTGGCGCCGCTCTTCGGCCGCGCGGGCGAGGCGGGCGAGCACAGCTGACCGAGCGGGGAGGCTGCCGGTACCGGGTACGGCTGACCGGGCGGGCGGCGAGCGGGGGAGTACCGGCTGACCGGGCGGCGGGGGAGCCGGGGCCGGGGCCGGCAGAGCTGATCGGGCGGATTACCGCGCTCGAACGGGCGGTGTGCGGCGCCCGGCGGTGGCCGCGCCCGCACCCGCCTGGCAGCCTCGTCCGCGGCAGCCGGCGGCTCTCCGCGCCGGTCGTTCGCGAGCAGCAAAGGGTGTTCTCCGATGGGCCCCAAACCCCCCGTACGGCCGCGCGACGGCCGTGTCTTCTCCACCCTCGGGACGTTCGGGCTGGCGGCAGGGTTCGCCGTACCCGCCGTCCTCCTCGCCGGCACCCAGGCGGATGCCGCACCGGCGGCGCCCACCGCCGTCGTCGCCGACGACCGGCAGCCCGGCTGCGGTGAGCCGGACGCCGAGCGCTTCCCGATCGAGACGCGGATCCACGGCGGCCCGGACACGTACGCCTCCGGCGGCGGTTACGGCATCTGGTACCTCGACCTCACCAACACCACGTCCGAGCTCTGCCGGGCCATCCACCCCGTGCTGGTGCTCACCGATGAGGACCGCACCCTCACCCCCGCGCGGATCCAGCTGGAGTTCTCCGAGCGGTCCGATCCGGACAACCGGCACCGCGTCACCTGGGAGACCACGGAACGGCACGAACAGATCGGGGTCTTCGGCGCCGAGGACGGGGACTTCCCCGGCTTCACCGTGCCGGCGCTGGGCACCGTCACCGTCCAGGTCCGCATGGGCTTCACCTCGGACACCGAGCCCGGCCGGGTCACGGTCAGCGCGGCCGTCGTGCAGCGCCTGCCGGCAGGGGAGAAGCGCGAGGACGGCGACTGGGTCGGGGAGTCCGAGGACTACACCTTCGACATCGTCGAGGGGGACCCCGACGGCGGCAGCGACCTGGAGCCCACCGGCCCGGGGACGGACACCGGGGAGGAGAGCGGGACGCGGACCGGGTCCGGGGACCCCGAACTGGCCCGCACCGGGCGGGACGACCAGGCGGCCGCGGCCGGGATCGCCTCCGGGGTCCTGCTCGTGAGCGGTGTGGCGGCGCTGGCGGGCGCCCGCAGGATCCGCCGCGTACGGGACTGAGACCGCGGCCGGAGCGGGCCGGCGGAGGCAGGCGGCCGGTGCGGACCGGCTGTCGGCTCCCGCAGGTTCCACCGGCCCGGGCGGGCTGCCTAAGATCAGGGTGTCGGCGCTGCACAACGCGGTGCCGCCGGCGTCCAGCACCCAGAGTGCACAGTGCGTACGGCAGGAGCCCGTCACATGGCAGAGCGCAAGCCGATCGAGTCCTGGCTGACCGACATGGACGGCGTCCTCATCCACGAGGGCACGCCGATCCCCGGGGCCGACGCCTTCATCAAGCGGCTGCGGGACTCCGGTCTGCCCTTCCTGGTCCTCACCAACAACTCCATCTACACCGCCCGTGACCTGCACGCGCGCCTCAAGCGCATGGGTCTGGACGTCCCCGTGGAGAACATCTGGACCTCCGCCCTGGCCACCGCCCAGTTCCTGGACGACCAGCGTCCGCGCGGTACCGCCTACGTCATCGGCGAGGCCGGACTCACCACCGCGCTGCACGACATCGGCTACGTCCTCACCGACCACGAGCCCGACTACGTCGTCCTCGGGGAGACCAGGACCTACAGCTTCGAGGCGCTCACCAAGGCGATCCGGCTGATCAACGGGGGTGCCCGCTTCATCTGCACCAACCCCGACGAGACCGGCCCGTCCGCGGAGGGCCCGCTGCCCGCGACCGGTTCGGTGGCCGCGCTGATCACGAAGGCCACCGGCAAGTCGCCGTACTTCGCCGGCAAGCCCAACCCGCTGATGATGCGCACCGGGCTCAACGCCATCGGCGCCCACTCCGAGACCTCCGCCATGATCGGTGACCGCATGGACACCGACGTGCTGGCCGGGCTGGAGGCGGGGATGCAGACCTTCCTGGTGCTCACCGGCCTCACCACGGTGGACGACATGGACCGCTACCCCTTCCGTCCCTCCACGGTCGTCGACTCCATCGCCGACCTCGTCGACCTGGTCGACCTGCCCGTCCCGTAACCCGACCGGGCTACAGCGGATGCGGGACGCCGCCCGGAGCGTGAACCTTCCCCTAGGAGGTTTACGATGCGTTCACTGCCCATCACATTCTGTGCCGCAGTGGCGGCCGCGACGATAGCCCTTCCCGCGTCCGCCGCCCTGGCCGAATCGAAGAGCGACGACCCGAGGGAAGAGAAGCGCTCGGGGACGGTCTCGGTGAGTCCGTCCCGTGTCTCCCCCGGCGGGGAGGTGGAACTCCGGGTCGACATCTGCGGCAAGGGGAGGTCGGCCCGGGGTAACTCCGAAGCGTTCGCCTCCGAGGCACGCTTCGAGCGGGGCGACGGCAAGGACCTCGTCGCCCAGGCCCGGATCCGCTCCGACGCCGCGCCCGACGACTACGAGATCTGGGTGACCTGCAAGGACGGCCACGGCAAGGCCACCGGCACCGTCACCGTCGTCCACCACAGCAGGCCCTCGCCCATCGCCCCCGTCCGGGCGGGCGGAGGCGGCACGGCGGTGCTCGCCGAGGAAGCCGCCGACGAGGGCCCCGGCACCCGGCACGCCGTGATCGGGCTCGGCCTGGGCGCCGTCGCGGCCGTCGCCGTCGCCTTCCGCAGCGTGCGGCGCCGCCGCTCGGCGCAGGGCTGACATGTCCGCCGCCGACCGCCCCGCGGGAACAGGGCGTCTGCTCACCGGTGTCGCGTGGGCCGTCCTCCTGCTGGGCCTGTGGTTGTGGGGCCGCGCGGCCACCGCCGGCAACTCGGCCCCGACGACCGGTGACGTCGCGGCGGTCGGGCGCCCCTTGGGCGTGCCGCTGCCGCCTCCCCACGACCCGCTCGACGGCGCCGCACCGCAGCGCGTCGAGATCCCCTCCATCGGGATCGACGCCGAGATCGTGCGGCGCGGGCTGGACGGCGAAGGGGCCATCGAGCCCCCGCCGTTCGCGACACCGGGAGCCGTCGGCTGGTACGGCCAGGGCACCGAGCCCGGGACGGAGGGCGCCGCGCTCTTCGTCGGTCACGTCGACACCGAGACGAAGCCCGCCGTCTTCTACGGACTCAGCGCGGCCCGCCCGGGCGAGAAGGTCCGGGTGAGCCGGTCCGACGGGAAGATCGCCGAGTTCACCATCGACGACGTCCAGGTCTTCACCCGGGAACGCTTCGACGCGCAGAAGGCGTACGGACAGCGCCAGGACGGCCGGGCCGAGCTCCGGCTGATCACCTGCGGTGGCACGTACGACCACACGTCCCACGCGTACACGGCCAACGTCGTGGTCTCGGCGTACCTCACGGCGGAGAAGGACGGCGCGAAGAGCGGGAGCGGCGGCGCGAAGAGCCGCGTCTGAGCAGCCCCCGGCAGCACCGCCCGGCCCGGCCGGCACCCGCTCCCCCTCGGAGTCGCCGGCCGGGCCGGCCCTCGACCGCGGCGCCCCCGGCTGCGGGAGTAGCGCGGGTGCGGCGCGGGAGGTCGGATCACCCGTACCGACTCGCCACTGTAGGGGGACGGACCGCGCCTGCCGGAGGGTTTCCGGCAGGATGTCCGGATCCGTGCGGGAGCGTCCGGTGCTCCTCCCGCTGTGCCAGGATGGTTTTCGACCGATGTGTCATCGGCACAAGGGGGAGTGGATGTACGGCAGTTGGGCCGGGCCGTGGGCGCGTGCGGTGGCCGGGCTGGGGGCGGTGCTGCTTCTGGGAGGGTGCTCCTCGTCCGAGGGCGGGGGGACCCCGGGCGACGAGGACAAGGGTGCACCGGCAGCCGTCGGCGGGCAGCCCGAGGGCGGCAGCCCGTACTGGGTCAATCCCGACGGGAACGCCGCACGACAGGTCGCCGCCTACGTGAAGGGCGGCGAGAAGGAGAACGCCGACCTGATCCGGAGGATCGCCGAGCAGCCGGTGGGGGAGTGGATCGGCCCGGAGGACCCGCAGGAGGCGGTGAAGGCGGTCACCGGGGCGGCGCAAGAGGCCGGCCGGGAGCCGGTGCTCGTCCTCTACAACATCCCGCACCGGGACTGCGGCCAGTTCTCCAAGGGGGGCGCGGCCGACGGCGACGCCTACCGGGCATGGCTGGAGGGGGTCGCCCAGGGCATCGGCGACCGCCGGGCCACGGTGGTCCTGGAACCGGACGCGCTGCTCCACTTGGTGGACGGGTGCACACCACGGGAGTTGCACGACGAGCGGTACGCGCTGCTGAAGGGCGCCGTCGAGCGCCTGAAGCGGCAGCCCGGGGCCACGGTGTACATCGACGCGGGCAACGCGGGATGGCAGACGCCCGCCGCCCTGGACGAGCCGCTGCGGCGTGCGGGGATCGCGACGGCGGACGGCTTCGCGCTGAACGTGTCCAACTTCGAGACGACCGAGGCCAGTACGGACTTCGGGAAGCGGCTGTCGGCCCGGGTCGGCGGCAAGCCGTTCGTGATCGACACCAGCCGCAACGGCAACGGCCCGTACGACGGCGGCGACCCCGCGGAGAAGTGGTGCAACCCGCCCGGCCGGGCGCTCGGCGAGCCTCCGACGACGAGGACGGGCGACGAACTGGTCGACGCCTACCTGTGGGTCAAACGCCCGGGCGAATCGGACGGCGACTGCAAGGGCGGCCCGAAGGCCGGCGACTGGTGGCCCGCGTATGCGCTGGACCTGGCCCGCGCCACGAAGTAGCGAGGACTGCCGGCCCTCCCGCGGGTGGGCCGGTCGTCCGGTACGGGGCGGCGGCCGTCCCGTACCGGGCGGCGCTCGTCCCGGACGGCCCTCGTACCGGACGGCCTCTAGGGGATCTCCACCCACATGCCCTCCGACGGGGTGCCGTCCGCGTCGGTGACGAAGAGCATGTACCAGCCCGAGGGGACCAGCGCAGGGTTCTCCGGCACCGTCACGGTGATGCCGTCGGCCGATCTCTTCAGTTCCAGTGCGACGGACCGCTGGTCGGTGTCCGTGACGTGGGTGACCGCGCCCGGCCGCATCAGCTTCGCCGAGGTGACGGACGACGCGTGCCGGGTCGTGAACATGCCGGTGCCGCCCCGGGGGATGCGCTCGGGGCCCGCGGTCAGTTCCGGGCGCCCGTCGCGGTACAGATACGGCGGTGTGTAGATCTCGATGCGCTGCTCGAACGTGCCGGGCCGGGTGTTCTCCCGGTCGGCGTACAGCGGGTCGGAGCCGAAGATCATGACCCGGCCGTCGGGGAGGAGCAGGGACCCCGAGTGGTAGTTGCGGCCCACCGCCGGGTCCGCGACCCGGCGGTAGGTGTCCGACTCCGCGTCGTACAGCCTGGCCTGGAGGACGTCCGAACCGCCGCGCCCCCGGTAGTCGCCCGAACCGCCGGTGACCAGCACCGAGTCGTCCGGGAGGAGGGAGGCGCTCGGGTACCGGGTGCCCTCGGAGAGCGAGGCGCCGTCGGTGAAGCGCGGGGCGTCCTCGGTCAGGTCGACCAGGCGCGACTTCTCGCTGGACTTCTCCGACTCACCGACGCCGCCCCCGCCGATCACCATGTACCGCTCGTCCTGGGCGGGGGCCAGCCGTACGGTCGCCGAGGTCTCCATCCTGTCCGGGTCGCTGAGCCCGGGAACCTTCGTGAAGGTGTTGGACTCCAGGTCCCAGACGCCCGGCTCGCGGCCCACGTCGGCGGGGCCGTAACCGGCGTTGGAGCCGGAGTAGAAGAGCCTGCCGTCGGCCGTCAGGAAGACGGCGGGATAGGTGGGGAACCTGCGGACGACGCCGGTGTACGTCCACTTCCCCGTCCTCGGGTCGTAGATCTCGTCCTTGCCCGGCACGATCTGGCCGATCTCGTCCAGGCCGGAGAGGGCGAGGACCCTGCCGTCCTCCAGCGTGGTGAGCGTCGGGTACCAGCGGGCCTCGTTCATCGGGTCGACGGGGATGTACCTCTCGGCGACCGGGTCGAACTCGTAGGCCTCCTTGATGCCCTGGAAGTCCTTCTTGTCGAGGGCGAGCTTCTGCGCGATCCCGTAGACGTTGCGGGCGTCGGAGCGGCTGAGGCCCGAGACCCGGTAGTTGTCCTCGGTCCCCGTCTCGTACGCGGCGCCGGACTTCTGCGCCTCGACGTAGATCCTGCCGAGCCCCGGCTCGTTGCGCAGGAACGCCCCGGTCCCCTTGTCGAAGACCTTGGTGGCCTTCTCCACGAGCACCGGGTCCTTGGAGACGTAGGTCCTGCCGGTGTCCCGGCCGGTGAAGCGGGTGCCGGCGGGCAGGGTGACGGGCTTGTCCGGGTCCTCGTTGTGGACGACCATCAGACCGCCGGCCTTGGTGACGTCACCCTCCAGCTTCTCGTAGCGCTTCGTGCCCCCGGCTATGAGCAGCTTCCCGCCCGGCAGTTGGGTGTGCCCTGCGCAGAACATGTCCTTCGGCGTGGGGATGTTCTCGAAGGTGTTCTTCTCCGGGTCCCAGAGCACCGAACGGAAGCTCTTGGCGTCGAAGTTCTTCTGGTCGTTGCCGGACCCGGCGACGAGCAGCACCTTGCCGGTGTGCAGCAGCGCCGCGTGGATCGTGTTGACGCGGAATTCGGCGGGGACGTCCAGGAAGTCCCAGTGGCCGTTCTCCGCCATGTAGTCCTGCTGGTTGATGGTGTACGCGTGATAGCGCTCGGTACCGAAGCGGTACAGCCACGGCCCGTTCGTCCCCGCGAGTGCCAGAACCACCGCCGTACCGATCGCCAGGCGGCGGGTACGGCGGCTCGGACGGTACTTCATTGCTCAGGCCCCCCAAGGGCGATCCGCAGGGTGTCGTCGTTCCCCGCCCACGCGGGCTCGGCCCGGGGCGGACCGGCCCGGGGCGGCTCGGCGGCCCGGGGCGCGGGTCCGGACGCGGGCGCGGCCGGTGTGTCCCGGGGCCTGTTCCGCTCGGCGTGGACCGTGTACCGCCAGCCGGCGATCGGCGCCGCGGTGATCAACAGCGCCAGGCAGGCCCACGTGAGCATCGCCGGGTGGCTGTGGCCGAGGACGAAGGACGCGGCGATCGAACCGCCGAAGACCAGGATGAAGAAGAGGTGGATGCGGAAGGTGCCGAAAAGGGTGTCCGGGCTCGACGAGTCGCCCTTGGGCGTCACCACGAAGGAGCTCTTGCGGCGCAGCACCGTGTCCATCAGGGAGCGGGCGTAGACGGGCGCGGAGAGCGCCGACATCACCATGCCCGCGAGACCGCCGGAACCCTCGGGCTCGTGCGGCGAGACGTTGTGGCGCCGGTTCCAGACGTAGAGGCCGATCTGGAGCGCCGAGGCGTTGCCGTACAGCATCATCCAGGCCACCGGGTCGATCTGGACACCGGAGGCGCCCATGCCGAGGAACAGGGCGCAGCTCAGGGCCGCGAGAATCCAGTTCAGGGCGGACATCGGGTAGAAGATGATCATCATCGTGTAGTTGAAGAGCTTGCCCGGCGGGAGCGAGAACCAGCCCTTCCAGTACTGCTTGAGGATCGTCTCGTAGGTCCCGCGCGACCATCGCAGCTGCTGGGTGAAGAAGTCGGTCCACGCGGTCGGGCCCTCGCCGACGGCCAGCACGTCCGGGGTGTAGACCGAGCGCCACTTCCTGCCGGTGAGCGGATTGCGGTGGCGGTGGATCTCGAATCCGGTGGCCATGTCCTCGGTGATCGAGTCGTAGAGGCCGCCGACCTGCCGGAGCGCGGAGATCCGGACGGCGTTGCTCGTGCCGACGAACATCGGCGCGCCGTAGCGGTTGCCTGCGCGCTGGATCAGCGCGTGGAAGAGGAACTGCTGGGACTCGGCGGCCTTGGTCACGAAGGTGTCGTAGTTGCCGTAGACCTGCGGACCGATGACGAAGCCGACGTCCGGGTCACGGAAGTAACCGAGCATCCGCTCCAGGTAGTTGGGCAGCGGGACATGATCGGTGTCCACCGAGGCGAAGTAGTCGTACGCGTCGCCGTGCGCGTCGAGCCAGGCGTTGTAGTTGCCATGCTTGGTGCGGGCGCGGTGCGGACCCTTCGGCATGTTCCAGCGGGCCACGCCCTTGCGGGAGAAGTGGTGCACCCCGAGGCGGGCGCAGACCTCCTTCACGGCGGGGTCGTCGCCCTCGTCCAGCAGCCAGACGTGCATCAGCCCCCGGTGCCGGATGCGCACGGCGGCCTCCAGCGTCCTCGTCACCATCTCCAGGGGCTCCTTGCCCGGGACGAAGGAGGTGAGGAAGGCGACTCTCGTACCGCTCTCGGGGACGACGGGGACCGGGTCGCGCGCGACCAGCGTCGCGTGGGCGTTCGACAGGACGTTCATGGTGCGGAAGAGCTCGATGAGGCCGATCGCGACCAGCATCACGATGTCGAGGGCCGGCAGGGTGCCGTTGTCGAGATTCGGGTCGCGCTCCGTCCAGTGCCCGGGCTGCATGAGCCACACGAAGAGGCCCAGCGAGACGAGCGGAGCGGCCCCGAGCAGCAGTGCCGCGCGTATCCGGTGCGGCTCCTGCGAGAGGAGCGAGCGGTAGCGCACCGTGTAGGGCCGGCCGGCCTCGGGCTGGGTCAGAGGCCCGGCGAGCCGGCTGTGGTGCTCGTAGTCGTAGCGGGGCGGAGCCTTCGGCTGCCGCCCGGGCCGCCCGGCGCGTGGCTGCGGAGGTAACCGCAGCTGCACCGTCCGGGCAGGGTCGTTGTGCTGCCGGTCGCCCGGCGGCGTCGACGTCATGGTCATCCCCCCGCACGCAGCAACTCTGCGTGCTTTTCACGTGTGCGTATCCGAGCGTGTTCCCCACCTCGTGAGGCGGTCGAACCCGCTTCCCCCCGGCCGGGAGATCCACCGATCCCCGGACGACACCTGGTCAGGTTGTCCGATTCGTGGGCATGAACGCAAGGGTGATACGTGCCGGTTGCCAGCCATACATGCGATTTGAGTACGTGCGGCGAGGGAGGCGTACGGAGGTGGCGGGAGGCGCTCAGGGGCGCTCGCGCGCCATGCGCACGTGAAAGAGGCCCCTTCACACTCGGTGAAGGGGCCTCTCTCATGCGTGCGCCGTCAGGGACTCGAACCCCGGACCCGCTGATTAAGAGTCAGCTGCTCTAACCAACTGAGCTAACGGCGCCTGCTGACCTGGAGAACTTTACCCGATGAGCGGGTGTGCTCCTGACCAATTCCTCTCCGGCCCGGCCTGTCGGATGGTCGTTTTTTCCCTTTAGTCCGTCACCATGAGGTATGTCGGGAACGTTGACGCACGGACGATCTGGACGACCGCCGAAGGGAAGAGGAGCCGCATGACTGTGCCGGTCTTCGAGGAGTACGAACCCGCTGCCGACTGCGGGTGTCCGGGCTGTGCCCAGCGACGGCGCACGGCCGCCGGGCTGCCCGTGCGCCACGGCGGACACCCGGCCGCGCACGGCGCACGCCGCGCGCTGGTGCTGGTGACCACGGCGGGCGTGGTCCTGTCCTGCGGCGCCGGGCCGGCGGCGGCGACCGCCGCCGGCGCGAAGGGCCGCGCGGACACGGCGGCCGAACCTCAGCCGGTCACACCGCAGGGCCAGGTCGGGCCCCTGAACGGCGGCGGAGCTTCGGGGCCGCCCGCCGGAGAGGGCACGGCGCTGCGCACGACGACGCGGGCCGACATCATCAACCGCGCCAAGAAGTGGGTGACCGCGAAGGTCCCGTACGACATGACGGCGTACTGGTCGGACGGGTACCGGCAGGACTGCTCCGGCTTCGTGTCGATGGCCTGGAACCTGGCCGCCAACGAGTGGACCGGCAGCCTCGCCACCTTCGGGACGAAGATCGCCCGGGCCGACCTGCAGCCCGGCGACATCCTCCTCTTCCACAACCTGGCCGACCCGGCGGTGGGGTCGCACGTCACGGTCTTCGGGGGCTGGTCCGACCACACGCACACCCACTACCTCGCCTACGAGCAGACCCGCCCGCACGCGAGGAAGGCGACGACGCCGATGGCGTACTGGAGCAACTCCTCCAAGTACGTGGCCTACCGCTACAAGGGCGTGGTCAGCGCGAGCGGGAGCGGCGGCACGGCCACCTCCTTCCCGGGTGCGGCGAAGTTCGGCCCGGGCGCGAACAACGCGCACGTGACCCGCCTCGGACAGATGCTCATCGCCCAGGGCGGCAAGCGCTTCTACAAAAACGGCGCGGGGCCCCGCTGGAGCGACGCGGACAAGCGGGCGACGCAGGCCTTCCAGCTGGCACAGGGGTGGAAGGGCAAGGAGGCGGACGGCGTCCCGGGCCCGGCCACCTGGAACCTGCTGGTCAAGGGCACCGGCCGCAAGATCCCCGCCGCCGGGACGGGCACCGGCTCGAACGGTGCCGTGCCCTACCCCGGCAAGAGCTACTTCGCCCCGGGAAAGTCCAGCAGCCACGTCCAGAAGCTCGGGACCCAGCTGGTGAAGAAGGGATACGGCAAGCACTACGTGACGGGCCCCGGCCCGCGCTGGACGGAGGCCGACCGCCGCAACGTCGAGGCCTTCCAGAAGGCCCAGGGCTGGAGCGGGAGCGCGGCGGACGGATACCCCGGGCCGGAGACATGGCGACGGCTCTTCGCGTGACGGCTGCAACGGCGTAACGGACATGACGGAGGCGGGAATGCGATCCACGGAGAACGTACGGGGCGAGTGGGACGAGCTGGGCGAGCGGGACGCGCGCGTGATCGTGCCCGGCCCAGGGGATGCGCCCGGCGAGGTGCCGGGAGTGTTCGTCACGGAGGTGCCCGGGGCGGCGGCGGCCGGATCGGTGGAGGCCGGGCCGCACGCCGTCGCGGTGCGTGAGCCCGAGGGGGAGCCCTCGGAGGAGGCGGAGATCCCGAAGGAGGCACCCCCGAAACCGCACGCGGCCGGGACCGGGCCCACCGGGGCGCGCGCGGCCGGGGCCGGGCCCACCGGGGCGCGCGCGGCCGGGGCCGGGCCCACCGGGGCGGGGTCCACCGAGGCGGAGCCGCCTGCGGTGGAGCCGGCCGAAGCGGCCGAGCCGGCTGAGGCGGAGCCGTTCGTGACGGAGGCGCTCGCGGTGGAGCCTTTCGCGGTACGGCCGTTCGTGACGGAGGCGCCCGCGGTGGAGCCTTTCGCGGTACGGCCGTTCGTGACGGAGGCGCTCGCGGTGGAGCCTTTCGCGGTACGGCCGTTCGTGACGGAGGCGCTCGTGCGTGGCCTCCCGCAGGACATGCCACGGGCGGAGGAGCCGGCGCTCCGTGAGGAGACCGAGGACATCCCGCCCGACCTCGGCCCGGCGCTGGACGCGGTGGCCGAGGTGGGCCGGGCCGCCGTGCCCGCTCGTGACTTCCCGCTGGTCGGCCTGGAACCGGCCCCCGCCGTGGTGACCGGCGACGGCCGCGCGGAGGAGTCCGCGGAGGAGCGGGGGAGCGAACCGGACAGCGTGGCGGGCCTGCGCAAGCGTCTCCCCGTGGATGAGGAGCGTGCACCGGTGACCGTCGGCGTGGGCGCCGCCGACCCCGTCGCCTGGTGGGGTGCAGGTCGCAGACAGCCCGTCATCACCACCGAGACCACCGCGCCCATCCCCGTACACCTGCTCTTCCGTGACGCCGCCGGCGACGGCACCGGCGGGCCCGCGGCCCCGGGCGGCACCGCCCCCGGTGGTGCGAGCCCCGCCGGTACGGGAACGCCTTTCCCCCGGCGGCCCGGTGCCCGGCGCCCGCCCATGCCGCGCTCCCCCGAGGAGCAGGCGTCCACCCGGCCCGCGCCGCTCGCCGACCCCCGGCTCACCGAACGGCCCGGGCCCGTGCTGCCCGGGTGGACCGCACTGCTGACCGCGGCGGCGGGGACGGCCGCCGGGCTTGCCGTGCTGGGATGGCAGGGCGCACTGCCCGCCGCCGTGACCGGCAGGCTCGGGCTCGGGACACGCGCGTACGACGGCATCGGCACCGGGGCCTGGGCGCTGCTCGCGCTGCTGCTGACCCTGGTGCTCCTCGCGCTCGGCGGCCTCGGCCGGGGCCGGGCCGGGCACGCGTCGGTGCTGACGCTCTTCGGCGACTACCGGGGCAGCGTCCGGCGCACCGGACTTCTGTGGATCTCGCCGCTCCTGCTGCGCCGCCGCGTCGACGTACGGCTGCGGCACTGGCGCAGCGAGCCGCTTCCCGCGGTGGACGCGAACGGGACCGCGCTGCGGGCGGTCGTGCTCGTCGTGTGGCGGGTGAAGGACACCGCGCGGGCCACCCTCGGTGTCGCGGACCACGAGCGTTACCTGCGCGACCAGGTCGAGGCGGCGCTGGCCCGGGTGCTCTCCCAGCTCCCCGCCGACGCCTTCCACGAGGACACCCGCACCCTGCGCGACGCCGAGACGGTGGGGAACGCGCTGACCAGGATGCTGAAGGCGGACTGCGTACCCGTGGGTATCGAGGTGTACTCCGCGCAGCCGACCGGGATCGAGTACGCCCCCGAGGTCGCGGCGGCGATGCAGCGGTGCCGGGTGGCGGCCCTCGACGCCAAGCACCGGGACGGCGTGCTGACCTCGGTGGTCGACGCGGTGGACGACACCGTGGGGCGGCTGACCGCGCGCGGCATCGTGGAGCTCGACGCCTACGAGCACAAGGCACTGGTCAGGGACCTCACGGTGGCGTTCTACACCGGGCGCGGCGGCGGCGAAGGGGCCTGAAGGCTCCTCGGGACAGGGGTGCGCGCACCGAAACAGTCCCCACATTGGTCTGGACATGTTCATGCAGCGTCAATAATCTGGACTTGGTCTAGACCGCAAAAAAACATGCGCGCAGCAGAGCCCCAGAACCTCCCCCACGTTCTCGAGGAGCGACACAGCATGCGGAAAAGGGCAAGCGCGGCCGTCATCGGCCTGGCGATAGCCGGCGCCTCCATGTTCGCGACCAGCAGCGCGAGCAGCCACGGCTACACCGACTCACCGATCAGCCGGCAGAAGCTCTGCGCCAACGGCACCGTCACCAACTGCGGAAACATCCAGTGGGAGCCGCAGAGCGTGGAGGGTCCCAAGGGCTTCCCGGCGGCAGGACCGGCGGACGGCAAGATCTGTGCCGGCGGGAACAGCCAGTTCGCCCAGCTCGACGACCCGCGCGGCGGCGCCTGGCCCGCCACCAAGGTCACCGCCGGACAGGGCTACAGCTTCCGCTGGCAGTTCACGGCCCGCCACTCCACGAGTGACTTCCGGTACTACATCACCAAGAACGGCTGGGACTCCACCAAGCCGTTGACCAGGGCGGCTCTGGAATCGCAGCCCTTCATGACGGTGCCCTACGGGAACCAGCAGCCCCCGGCCACGCTGACCCACCAGGGCACCATCCCCACCCAGAAGACCGGGAAGCACATCATCCTGGCCGTGTGGAACGTGGCGGACACCACCAACGCGTTCTACGCCTGCTCCGACGTGCAGTTCTGACGCACACGGCACACAGCACAGTGGGCGGTCCCCTCGGAAGGAGACCGCCCACTGTGGTGTCGGTGCGCCGTCAGGGACTCGAACCCCGGACCCGCTGATTAAGAGTCAGCTGCTCTAACCAACTGAGCTAACGGCGCCTGCTGACTCGAAAATAATACCTGGTCCGTGGGGGTGCTGATGACACGTGCCCCGGGCCCCCGGAGGTGGCCTTCCCCACACGCCTCGCCACTGCCCGGCCGGCACGCTCCGGAGCCCGCGACCCCGGGCTCCGGAGGCCGTCGGGTGCCCGTGGGCTCACGCCCGGGAGGCCGGCGGGTGACCGTGCGCTCACGCCCGGGAGGCCGGCGGGTGACCGTGCGCTCACGCAGGGCCGCGGTGGACCCGGGCGGTGTTCCAGGGCGCGGGCCCGCCCCTGACCTGCGGGCCCGCAGGTCATGTATACCGAGTGCGGGGTGGCGGTGACCACCCGTCGGAGGGGGCTGTCGCGTCCGGCTCAGAGCGCCATCGACAACAGGACCGGGGCCGCGCGCCGGTTCAGCGTGGCCGCCGCCTCCCGCAGCCGGTGCGCGTGCTCGATCGGCAGGGAGAGTGCCAGGCATCCCGCCGACGACCCGGCGGTCAGGGGGACCGCCGCGCACACCGTGCCCACGGCGTACTCCTGGAGGTCGAGGACCGGCACGGTGGCCGGCTGGCTGTCGAGTTTCGAGAAGAGGACCTTCTCGTTCGTGATGGTCCGCGACGTCAGCCGCGCGATCCGGTGCCGCGACAGATGGTCACGCCGGCCGTTCTGGTCGAGCTGCGTCAGCAGGCACTTGCCGATCGCGCTGGCGTGCGCGGCCGAACGGAAGTCCACCCACTCGTTGACGGCGGGTGTGCGGGGCCCGTCGGCGACCTGCGTGACCCGGATCTCCCCGTCGAGGTACCGGCTGACATAGACGGCCGCGCCGAGGGAGTCGCGCAGCTGCACCAGTGTCTCGTGGAGTTTCGCCTCCAGGGCGCGCCTGCGCGCTGTGCCGGAGCCGAGCTCCAGAAGTGAGGCACCGATGACGTACGCGCCGTCGGCCACCTGCTCGACGTACCCCTCGCGGCGCAGGGTCAGCAGGAGGGGGGTGAGATGCCCGCGCGGCAGTCCGGTCTCGCGGGAGAGCTGGGCGTCCGTCACCCCGTCGCCGTGCGTGGACACGGATTCGAGCACGCGCAGGGCGTACTGCACCGAATGGAACGGTGCCTTCGGCTCGGGCTTCAACGCCACGGTTCCCCCTCCAGGGCCTCTACCAGGTTGCGACCACAAGCTCTCGGCCAACGATAGTGGCCAAAAGCCCGAAACGGAGGGGGTGTTGACCACTTCATGACGCGCCCCGGCCGCGACGACCGGGGCGCTTTCCTGCGGCATATGTCAAGGTCACGAACGCGCCGCCGAGGGAGAGGTCACAGCACCGCGCTCAGGAACTCGCGCGTACGTTCGTGCTCGGGGGCGGTGAATATTTTCTCGGGCGACCCCGACTCCACGACCCGTCCCGCATCGAACATCAGTACCTTCTCGGACACGTCCCGGGCGAAGTTCATCTCGTGGGTCACGCAGAGCATCGTGATGTCGGTGTTCCGGGCGATCTCGGACAGCAGCTCCAGCACACCGGCCACCAGCTCCGGGTCCAGCGCCGACGTCACCTCGTCGAGCAGCAGGATCTCCGGCCGCATCGCCAGCGCCCGGGCGATCGCGACACGCTGCTGCTGGCCCCCGGAGAGCTGGGAGGGGTGGGCGTCGACCTTCCCCGAGAGCCCGACCATGTCGAGCAGCTCCCGGGCCCGGGCCTCCGCCTCGTCCCGGTCCATGCCGAGCACGTGGACGGGCGCCTCGGTGATGTTCTGGAGCACCTTCATGTTCGGGAAGAGGTTGAACTGCTGGAAGACCATCCCGATCTTCTTCCGGGACTCGCGCAGCTCCTTGTCGCCCGCGGGCTTCAGTGCGCCGGACGGTGTCCGTACATGGGTCAGCGGCGCACCGTCGACCCAGATCACCCCGTCACTGACCTTCTCCAGCGTCATCAGCAGCCGCAGGATGGTGGTCTTCCCGGAGCCGCTGGGACCGATCAGCGTGACGTGCTCGCCGCGCCGCACGGTGAAGTCCAGCTCGTCCAGGACCACGTGGTCGCCGTAGCGCTTGACGACCTTCTCGAAGCGGACGAGCGGCTCGACGCCCGTGGCCAGGGGGTCCCCGGCCGCGTCCGCGGGTTCCTTGAGGGGGGCGGGTTCAGTGGCCAAGACGCTTCTCCAGCTTTCTCATCAGCAGCGAGGTGGGGTAGCTCGCGACCAGGAAGACCAGGCCGGCGAGCGTGAACGCCTCGGTGTAGGCGAAGTGGTCGGCCCCGTACTTCCGGGCCTCGAAAACCATTTCCTGGACCATGATCACGGCGAGGAACGGGGTCTCCTTGAACATCGAGATCGCGTAGTTGCCGAGGGCGGGCAGCACGTTGCGTATCGCCTGCGGCAGGATCACGGCCTGCCAGGTGCGCCGCGGCGGCAGTGACAGGGCCCGGCAGGCTTCCCACTGCCCCTTGGGCACCCCGTCGATCCCGGCCCGGTACACCTCGGAGGTGTACGTGGCGTAGTGGATGCCCAGGACCACGATCCCGACGGTCAGAGGCTCCACGGAGGTGAAGAGGGCCGCCGCGCCGACCAGCTGGACCAGCAGCGGGGTGGCACGGACGAACTCCATCACCGCTTTCACGGGCACGGTCACCCAGCGGGACGGCGCCCGTGCGGCCACCGCGATCGCCAGGCCCAGCACCGCCGCGACGAGCGTGCCGAGCACGGTCGCCAACAGGGTGACCCTGAACCCCTCCAGCAGCAGGGGGAGGACGTCGCCTGCGGCATCCCAGTCGAATCCCTGGTTCACCGGGCACCTCCGGCCGTCGTCGCGGGTTCGGCGCTGCGGGACTTCAGCAGACTCCCCGCGCCCGTGTGCAGGCCGAGCCGCCTCTTGGCGGCCCGCTCCAGCAGATTCATCAGCAGGGTCAGCGCGTAGGCGAGTACGAAGTAGACCGCCAGCAGGGTCAGATACGCCACCAGCGTCTCACCGGTGCGATCGCGGATCTGCTGGATCACGGTCATCAGATCGGCCACCGAGATCAGCCACAGCAGTGGCGTGCACTTCAGCAGCTGGATCAGCAGGTTGGTGAAGGACGGGATCATCTGCACCCAGGCCTGCGGCAGGATCACCTTCCGCATGCGGTGCAGGGGCGACATGTTCAGCGCCACCGCCGCCTCGTACTGCGCGCGCGGCACGGAGTTGATCGCGCCGCGCACGACCTCCGAGCCGTACGCCCCGTAGTTGAGGCCGAAGGCCACGACGCCGCAGAGCAGCGGCGAGAGCTCGTACCCCGTGAGCTGCGGCATGGCGTAGTAGAGCCAGAACAGCTGGATGTAGAGCGAGGTGCCGCGGAAGAACTCCACGACGGTCCGGGAGACCCCGCGCACCAGCAGCAGCTTGCTGCCCGCCGCCAGGCCGAGGACGAACGCCAGGAGGAGAGCGACCAGGGCGCCCAGGACAGTGGCCTCGACGGTCACCCACAGGCCTGCTCCGACCTGGGGGAACTCGTCGAGGAACGTGGAGAAGAAGTCACTCATACGGTGTGTTCAGCCCCCGTCAGCCCTTGCACAGGTCGGCCGTCTTCAGTGTGGCCGGCGGGATCTCGGTGGCGCCGAAGCCGTACTCCTGGAGCAGGCTCACGTAACGCGACTTGTCGGAGACGATCTTCTTGAGCTCGCGGTTGAAGGAGTCCCGCAGGTCCTCGTTGCCCTGGCGGAAGACCGCGCCGCCCGGGGAGAACTGCTGCTCGCCGTCCAGCTCGGGGACGAAGGCCTCGGTGACCTCGGTCTCCGGGTTGGTCTTGGCGAGCCAGCGCAGCGAGATGCCGGTGAGCAGGAAGGCGTCGATCCTGCCGCCCTTGACGGCGTCCGCGCCGTCCTGCGGCTTCTGCAGTGTCTTGATCTTCCCTTCGACGATGCCCGCGCCCTTGGCGTAGGAGCCCTCTACCGCACCCGACATCACGCCGACGGTGACGCCCGCGGCCTTCGCCGACGCCAGGTCGGTGAGCTTCTTCGGGTTGCCCTTCTTCACCATCAGGGCGGTGGGGGAGATGAACTCCGGCTCGGAGAAGAGGGCGTTGGCGCACCGCTCGGGGGTGATGGCCATGCCCGCGCTGACCACGTCGTACTTCCCGGCCTGAAGGCCGGGGATGAGACCGTCCCACTCCGAGAGAGTGGGCTTCAGTTCGTCGACGCCGAGCGCCTTGAATATCTCCCGGTGCAGGGTGGGGGCCTCGCCCTTGAGTTCCTTGCCCTCCATGTAGCCGTACGGGGCCTCGTTGGCGTACGCGACCCGCACGAATCCCTGCTTGCGGAGTTTGTCGAGGGCGCCCTCGCCGTCCGCGGCGCCGGCGTCGGTCTTGCTGCACGCGCTGAGCAGCCCGGGGACGACGAGCAGACCTCCCACCGCCGCCGTTCGATTGAGGAAGCCCCGACGGGACAGGTGAGGGAAGTCAGCCATGGTTCGCAATCTCCTGGAGAAATCGGGGTGTCGAACAGTCCGGACAGGGTGAGCACCTGCCCGATCCAGGCTTCTTATGCAGGTCGCCTCGCCATGTAACCCAACGGTGGCCGGAGGGTGACCTTTCCGTGTCTCGACGACGGCGCGGGGCGACGGCCGGCGTGCGGGGCGTATTGCGTATTCCCCGCGCAGGGACGGTTCATGACTGCCCCTCATGCCGGACTACGGATGCGAGATGTCCTCAGAAGGTACGTAACCCCGCTGTATGTCCACGGTGTTGGGCAACGGCTCCCCGGCGGCCCACGCCTCGTACATCGAGACGAACTGCTCGCCCAGCCGGTCCCGCCAGCCCGCCGTGTCCCCGCTCATGTGAGGGGAGATCAGCAGCCCGGGCACGTCCCACAACGGGTGGGCGGGGCCGAGCGGCTCCTCCTGGAACACGTCCAGGGCGGCGCCGGCGATCCAGTGCCTGCGCAGAGCCTCGGCGAGGTCCTCCTCGACGGTCAGCGGACCCCGGCCCACGTTGATGAAGTGCGCGGAGGGCTGGAGCAGCCCGAAGAAGCGCGCGTCGAACATCCCGCGCGTCTCGTCGGTCAGCGGGGCCGCGCCGATGACCCAGTCCGCGCTCGCCGCCAGCCGGTCCAGGTCCTCGGCGCCGTGGATCGTGCGCCGTGGCGTACGCCCGACGAGCGCCACCCGGACGCCGAGACCGTGGAGCAGCCGCATGATCTCCCGGCCGATGGGACCGGCGCCGACGACGACGGCGCGGGTGCCGGAGAGACCGCGGGTCTCGCGGTGCTGCCACCGGTGCCGCCGCTGGTACTCCAGCGTGCGGGGCAGGTCCTTGGCGAAGGCGAGCACCAGACCGGCGACGTACTCGGCGATCGGCAGCTCGAAGACGCCCCGGGCGTTGGTGACGACGGTGGGGGACGCGGCGAGTGCGGGGCAGAGCAGACGGTCCACCCCCGCGCTCGCCGTGTGCACCCAGCCGGGCCGCCGTCCGGGACCGGGCCAGGCCTCGCGGACGGCGTCCGACGTGAAGTCCCAGACGAGCAGGACGTCGGCGTCGGGGAGCTGTCCGGCCAGCGTGCGCTCGTCGGCGTACCGGACACGGGCCCGCCCGGTGAGCCGGCCCAGACGGGGTGGCGGATCGCCGCCCAGCACGAGGATCAGGGGAGTGGTCATCAGGACACACCACGCTCGCACCGGCGCGCACGCGCGTCAACAGGACCTCGGCGCCATGGAGAGAACCGCTGGTCAGAGCAGTTGCGGGCGACGGCGCACGGCTGGAAGGGGAATACTTGTCCCAGGCAGGGGCAGCGGTGACACGAGCGGCAGCAGGACATCCGGACGCACGGAAGGATGGACATGACGACCGTAGGACTTCTCTACCCTGGCCAGGCCGCGGAGGACGACTTCCCGCGGATCGAGGTCATGCTCGACAGCGACATCAGGGTGCCGTTGTTCCACACCGAGGCCGACGGGGACTCCCGCACCGTCGAGGCCCTCCGCGCGGCGGGGGCGCCCGACCGGCTGGCCGCCGGCGTCGAGGAACTGCGGATGGCCGGCGCCGAATCGGTGGTCTGGGCCTCCACGGGCGGCAGCTTCGCCTACGGCTGGGACGGCGGCCACGAACAGATCGCCGGTCTGGCCAGGGCCGCGGGGCTCCCGGCTTCGAGTGCCTCCTTCGCCTTCGTGCACGCGGTACGCGAACTGGGTGCCACCCGGGTCGCCGTCGCCGCGAGCTATCCCGAGGATCTCGCCGCGCTCTTCGCCGGCTTCCTGGAGTCCGGGGGCGTCGAGGTGGCCGCCGTGCGGGGCAGCGGGCTGATCAGGGCTTCCGAGGCCGCCGCCGCGGACGTGGAGCTGGTGAAGGAACTGGCCGTCGCGGGCGACCACCCCGACGCGGAGGTCGTGGTGCTCCCCGACAACGCCCTCCACACCGCCGCGCACGTCCCGGAGCTGGAGCAACTGCTCGGCAAGCCCGTGCTCACCGCGAACCAGGTGACGGTCTGGGAGGGCCTGCGGCTCGCCGAGCGCCGGATCTGGGCGCCCACCCTCGGCACGCTCTTCGCCACCCGCGAGCCCCCGCTGGGCGCCGCCGAACCCCGGGGCATCGAGGTCCGCGAGTAGCGGTCGCCACGGCGACGACGGCCGCCTCGCCACCGCCGGTGCGCCATCCCCGGTGATCGCGGGGGAATAAGCGGAGCCATCCTCCTGTTTGCACCCTCCGATACGCAGACGTAGCACCGGAGAGGCCGAACACGTGGACGAGAACCGAGGCGACGAGATTCGCGGCACCGCAGGCGGGACGGCCCCCGTGCCCCTCTCCGTCCTCGACCTGGTGACCGTGGGCCAGGGCCGCACCGCGACCCAGGCCATGCGCACAGCCGTGGACATCGCCACGCTCGCCGAGCGGCGCGGATTCCACCGCTACTGGGTCGCCGAGCACCACTCCATGCCCGGGGTGGCCTCCTCGTCGCCCGCCGTGATCCTGGCGCACCTGGCCGCCCACACCGAGCGCATCAGGCTCGGTTCCGGCGGCGTGATGCTGCCCAACCACGCCCCGCTGGTCATCGCCGAGCAGTTCGGCACCCTGGAGGCGATGGCCCCCGGACGCGTCGACCTCGGCCTCGGCCGCGCCCCCGGCACGGACGGTGCCACCGCGGCGGCCCTGCGCCGGACCGACCGGCTGAACGAGGGCGCGGACGACTTCCCCCAGCAGCTGGCCGAGCTGACCCGCTTCCTGGACGACGACTTCCCCGACGGGCACCCCTACGCCCGCATCCACGCCGTCCCGGGGCCCGTGCAGGCCACATCGCCCGGCGGTGTGCAGTCGCCCGGCCGCCCGCCCGTCTGGCTGCTGGGCTCCTCCGGCTTCAGCGCCCGCCTGGCCGGTGTCCTCGGCCTGCCCTTCGCGTTCGCCCACCACTTCTCGGCCCGCAACACCGTGCCGGCCCTGGACCTGTACCGCGAGTCCTTCAAGCCGTCCGCGGTACTCGACGCCCCCTACGCCCTCATCGGGGTCGCGGCGCTGGCGGCGGACGACGAGCGCGAGGCCAGGCGCCAGGTGCTGACGGGTGCGCTGTCGATGGTCCGGCTGCGCACCGGGCGCCCGGGTCTGGTGCCGAGTCCCGAGGAGGCGGAGGCGTACTCCTTCAGCCCCATGGAGCGCGAGTTCGTCGACGGCTGGCTGAAGGACATCGTCCACGGCACGGCGGACGAGGTCCGCGGCGGACTGGACGACCTGGCCAAGCGCACCGGCGCGGACGAGCTGATGATCACCGCCAACGCGCACGGCGGCGAGGCCCGGCTGCGGTCGTACGAACTCATCGCGGACGCCTACGGGCTTCCGGCGGCGGGCTGAGCCAACGGATTTGCCCGTCCGTCCCATCTGGACCACCTGAGCATCTGGACCACCTGGAGCATCTGGACCACCTGGAGCATCTGGGCCACCTGGACCGGCGGGCCAGGTGGGACGGTGCGGGTCCGCTCAGCTCCCGGCGGCTCGGGTGCCGATCAGCTCGGCGATCCGTTCCGGTGCCACCGCACGCGAGTACAGCCATCCCTGCCCGGTGTCGCAGCCGATCCTGCGCAGCCGCTCCGCCTGGCCCGAGGTCTCCACGCACTCCGCGGTGACCGTCAGCCCGAGGCGATGGGCCAGCTGCACCATGGCCTCGACGATCGTCTCGTCGGCCGGGCTGGGATGCGCGCCGTCCTCGTAACGGAAGCCACGCACGAAGGAGCCGTCCAGCTTCAGCACCGAGACGGGCAGCCGGCTCAGATAGGCGAGGTTGGAGTAGCCGGTGCCGAAGTCGTCGATCGCGATCCGCACCCCCATGTCGCTGAGCGCCTGGAGGACCCGCAGCGGCCGGCCGGACGAACCCATGACGGCGGACTCGGTCAGCTCCAGTTGCAGCAGTCCGGGCTCCAGGCCCGTCTCGGCGAGGATCTCCGCCACGTCGGCGACCAGGTCGGAGTCCCACACCTGGCGAACGGCGACGTTGACGCTGATGAACAGCGGGGGCTCGTCCGGGTGTTCCTGCTGCCAGCGGCGGGCCTGGCGGCAGGCCGTGCGCAGCACCCACCGGCCGAGCTGGACGATCGTGCCGTCCTCCTCGGCGATCGGGACGAACCGGCTCGGTGCCAGCAGCCCGAAGCGCGGATGGTTCCACCGGACCAGGGCCTCCACCCCCCGTACGACCTCGTCGGCCATGCCGACCAGCGGCTGGTACTCCAGCGTGAACTCACCGCGCTCGACGGCCGGGCGGAGCGTCGACGAGAGCGCCTGCCGGGTCATCCGGTTCGCGTTGCGCTCGGGGTCGAAGAGGGTCCAGCGAGCCCTGCCGTCCGCCTTCGCCCAGTAGAGCGTGGTGTCGGCGGCCTGCATCAGGGCGGTGGCCGACGTGCCCGTCGACGACCGCTCCACCACCCCGATCGACGCGGAGACCGACAGCCGGTGCCCGCCCACGTCGAACGGGCGCTGGAGGGCCGCGAGCACGGAACGGGCGAGGTCGGTGAGCTGGTGTGTGCCCGAGGAGTCCTCCACCAGGATCGCGAACTCGTCACCCCCGAGGCGCGCCACCAGATGGCCCCCGGACCCGCGGCCTTCGCTGCCGTGGCCGTCGGTCTCGGCGCAGTCGGTGAGCCGCCCGGCCACGGCGGCGAGCAGCCGGTCTCCGGTGGCGTGCCCCAGGGTGTCGTTGACGGCCTTGAAGCCGTCGATGTCCAGGTAGCAGAGCCCGATCCGGCTGTGCCGCACCGGTGAGCCGTCCTGGCCGGCCGGGGTCTCCAGCGCGGTCGCGAGCCGTTCGAAGAACAGCGTGCGGTTGGGCAGCCGGGTCACGGGATCGTGTATCCGCAGGTGGCGCAGCCGCTCCCGCAGCTCACGGCGGTCGCTGACGTCGGCGACGGAGAGCAGGACGCGGCCCGCGCCCGTGGCCGGGCCCGGCACCGGCGCCACGGTGACCTCGGCCCACAGGGGGCGGCCGTCGGCGTGCTTGATCCGCCGGGTGCGGCGGAACCCGGACCTGGCGCCCTCCAGGACCTCGCTGTAGGCCTGCCAGGCGGCGCGGTCGGAGCCGAGGCCCACCAGGTCGGCTGCGGGCTGTCCCGTCAGGGAAGCGGGGTCGGCGCCGAGCAGTGCGCCCAGCGCGTCGTTCGCCCTGACGACGCGGCCCCGGTGGTCGACGACAGCCATCGCGAGCCCGGCCGCCATGAAGGCGGCCCGGTAGTCGCGCAGTTCCGCGAGGACCGACCTCTGCTGATCACTTTCCGTGACCTCCGGCGGTCCCGCGCCGGGGGCCGTGCCCGCCGCGTGCGCCGGCCCTTCGAAGGTTCCGCTCACCGCTCGCTCCCGCTGTGCAGATTGTCGTGAACAGATGTGGCCGGGCAGAGGCGTGGAGCGAAACGCCGTGCCAGAGGCGGGAACCACGCAGGAAAGCGAGGTGAAGCATAGAGGGTGGCGCGCCGGGCGTTCCAGCGCGCCCGTCGTTTCGGGCCCGTGGCACGCGCATGGCCCACGCCTGTTCCGCGCGTGACGTCGTTATGCCCTTTGCTCAGACATGATCGCTTCTGTGTTGATTTGCTTTATTCGGATGTTCGGGTGATCGGTTGTGACTACCTGTGAGCGACACGGGTGGCTGCCGTATCGCCCTGCCGCCCCCTGCTGACCCGTGTGGGGCAGCACAACAGGGCATGCGGGGCCGAATCGGCACAGGGTGAACGAGAAGTCCCACGTCGCCACCCGGAGGTAGATGTGCCGCGTCAGCACGGACCCGGGGGAGTGGAGAGGCCGAGTCTGCGCAGTGCGGCGGCTGCTCTCACCGCCCTCCTGGCGCTCGCCGCCACCGGACTCGTCGCCGGCCCCGCGGTGGCGGCATCGCGTGACGCGGGACCGTGTGCGCTGCCGAGGACGGGCGCGCACCACTCGCTGGGCCTCGACAGCTGGAACGACGCCTACCCGCGCCCCGACCGGCGCCTCGACGCCGTCATGGTCTTCCTCTCGTTCCCCGACTCCGATCCCGTCGTTCCGCCCGAGTTGCTGGCCGCCGACTACTTCCCCTCGACCGCCCGCTTCTTCCACCGCGCCTCGTACGGGAAGTTCACCCTGCGCGCCCATCCCCAGAAGCGGTGGACCCGCATGCCGCGCCCCTCCACCTGGTACGGCATACAGCGCGACTGGGGTTCGGAGCAGCGCAGCTCCTATCTGCGGGACGCGATCGAGGCGGCCGACGAAGAGGTCGACTTCTCGGACTACGACATCGTCTATCTCGTCGCCGACCCGGACGCTCCCGGTGTCGACTCCGACGCCACGAAGGTCGTCAACTTCGACCGTCCCCTGCGCGCGGACGGCGCGGACATCAGGCGCGTGGTCACCGTGTTCGAGGAGCACCCCCCGGACCGGAACGTCCTCGCGCACGAGACGGGACACGTCTTCGACCTGGCCGACCTTTACCACCGGCCGGCGGACGGCAAGGGCGACTGGGACACCTACGTCGGCGACTGGGACGTGATGGGCAGCCAGTTCGGGCTGGCCCCCGACCTGTTCGGCTGGCACAAGTGGAAGCTCGGCTGGCTGGGCGGCCAGGAGGTCGTGTGCGTGCAGGGCGCCGCCGACCTCACCCTGGAACCCATGGCCGAGGTGCCCGTGCCGGGCGCCTCCGTCGGGACCCGGCTCGCGGTCATCCGGACCGGCACCGACAGCGCCCTGGCCGTCGAGGCCCGCAGCGCCGTCGGCAACGACCGGACGACGTGCACCGAGGGCGTGCTCATCTACCGCATCCGCAACGCGACGCCCTCAGGCGGCGGACCGGTCGAGGTGCTGGACACCCACCCCGACTCCGACGCCTGCTGGGACCGCTCGGTCTACCCGCCGCTCGCGGACGCGCCGCTCCGGGAGGGCGAGCGCTACACGGTTCCGGGGGAACGCGTCCGCATCGAGGTCGCCGACCGGACACGATCGGGCGCCTGGACCGTCAGGGTCACCACGGGGACCTGACCGGCCCCGGGGGGAGCACGAAGAAGCCCCCTCGCGTGAGCGAGGGGGCTTCCTCCGTCTGTGCGCCGCCAGGGACTCGAACCCCGGACCCGCTGATTAAGAGTCAGCTGCTCTAACCAACTGAGCTAGCGGCGCCTGCTGACGTCGTAGACATTAGCACCCGGATCGGCGGGAGGAAAAATCGAATTCCCCGTGGTCGACGGGGCCGCCGACCTGCCCACCCGGACGCAGGCCCAGAGCAGTACGTCGGGGCCCGGCAGCCAGGGGTTCCGGGTGTCCGGGGCGACCACCCAGCGGGGCCCGCCGGAGCCCGCGCCACCGGTCAGCGGGGGGACGGTGACCGCGTCCCCGGCGCCGTGGCAGAGCAGCGGGGGCAGACAGCCCCGGGCCGCCCGAGGGCCGCCGGAACCCGTGCCCCACTCCTCCCAGGCCAGCAGGGAGGGCAGCCGCTGGGCGGTGCCCGGGGAGGCGAACAGCAGCATCCTGCCCCGGTGCGTGGCGACGGGGCCCGAGCCGGGGCCCTCGGCCCAGAGCCGCTCCAGCATGCGCCGGCCGAAGAGCGCGGGGACGTTCACGACGTCGAAGGAGGAGCCGCACGGCAGGACGCCGGGGGAACCGGGGCGGGCCTCCCACTGCGAGAGCGTGCTGCGGGGGCTGGGCGAGGCGCCGGCCAGCCAGGCAGCCCCGGAGGCGGTGACCTGGGCTGCCCTGTCGTCGGCCGCGCGGTTGTCGGCGCGGTCCCGCAGCAGGGTGAAGATGTCGACGCCGTGGCGCGGGGTGGCACCGGTTCGCAGGGTCGTTTCGTCATTCAGCCATGCGCTCATGTCGTCATGTCTACCGGGCGTGACGCTACTGTTCCCGAGAGTTGCGAAACACCTGACAGGGTCGGACACGAGCGGGTATCTTGCCCGGCGGCATATGCCACGGGTGTACCCGAGGTGAGCGGAGCCGGTCGCCCGCGCCGGAGCCGGTCGCCCGCGCCGGAGCCGGCCACCCGCGCCGGAGTCGGTCACCCGCGCCGGAGCCGGGTGCCCGCGCTTCGGCTCGCCGCCCGTGGCGGGGCGAGCACCGGGCGCGGGCCGACCCTCACGCCCGAGGGCGGGGTCAGGGCGCGGGGTCGCTCAGCAGGGACCGGCCGAACTCGATCATCTTCTTGGCGTAGTCCTCGGTCCACTCCGCGCGCGCGGCTATGTCCGCGGCGGTCAGCCGGTCGAAACGGCGCGGATCTGCGAGCTGCGCGGCGGCGACGGCCTGGAACTCCACGGCCCGGTCGGTCGCCGCCCTGAAGGCGAGAGTCAGCTCCGTCGCGCGGGACAGCAGCTCTTTCGGGTCCTCCATCGACTCCAGGTCGAAGAAGTGCTCCGGATCGGCTGCCGCCTCCGACGGCTCGAAGAGCAGCGGCGCGGGACGCAGCCTCTGCCGTTCGTCCCGCTCGGGTTGTGCCATGTGGTGTTCCCTCCTCGTACGGCCGGACGGCCACCTTCCATTGTCCAGCCCGGCGCAAGAGCGCTGCCCAGGATCAGGGCGCCCAATGCACGCGGTGCTCTGCGAGATGCGCCAGCACCGCGTGGTTGGCCTCCCAGCCGTCGGGGAACTTCACCGTCACGCCCAGCTGGACCGGCTCCGTCGACGGGTGCTCGTCCAGCAGGTCCGCCACCCCCGCGCGGCACACGACGACGCACGCGTGCCGGTGCCGGGAGGCCAGCACACACAGGCGGCCCGTCTCCAGGTGGAAGGCGGTTGCGTCCGGGCGGCCCGAGAGCGGGTGCAGCACCACGGTCACGTCGAACTCGCGGCCCTGGAGCCGGTTCGCCGTGTCCACCGCGACGCCCGTCACGCCGAGATCCGCGAGCGCCGCGCGCACGGCGGCGGCCTGGTCACGGTGGGCCGTGCCGACCGCGACCCGCTCCGCCGTCACCGGCACCGGGCCGGGGGACCGCTCGCTCGTGGCGGCGCCTCCCCGGTCCAGCAGCCTGCGGACCACGACGGCCACCGCCCGCACCGCCTCGGGGTCCGTGCGGGGGGTGTGCCGGGCCGGGAGCTCCAGGAGGCCCCAGCCGGACTCCGCCGCCTCGTCCAGGACCCGGTCGGGGCCCGACCCGTCCGAGGGCACGCCGAACGACAGCCGCCGGTCGCCGTGGTCCGTACCGCTACGGAACGGGGTGTACGGGTAGAACGCGTCCGACACCAGCGGCGCCGCCGACGCGGGCAGCCGCCAGGACACCGGCAACCGGTGCTGCGGGAGCTCCGGATTGTGCGCCAGCAGCGTGGAGACCGCGCTCGCCGACGGGTCGTACGACAGCCCCGCCCACTGGTCGGCGCCCACGATCGAGAACGGGTCGAGCTGCCCGGGGTCCCCCACGAACAGGGCCCGCTCGAACAGCCCGGCCACGGCCAGCAGAGCGTCGGAGCGCATCTGGTAGGCCTCGTCGACGATCGCGTGACCCCACGGCTCCACGTTCTTCACGTGCGCCCACTTCGCCGCCGTGGAGATGACGATGTCCAGCCCCGCCAGATCCCCCGCCTTCGCCGACTTCCGTACGTTGTCCAGGCCGTCGAGGACCTTGTCGTACGGATCGGAGTCGCTGCTGTGCAGCCGCCCCACCGGCAGCCCCGGCTCCTTCTCCGCCAGCCGCACCACCAGGTCGTCCACCTGGGCGTTGGTCTGCGCGACCACCATGAGCGGGCGCCCCGCGGCGGCCAGCTCCAGCGCCGCGCGCACCACCAGTGTCGACTTGCCCGCACCCGGCGGGGAGTCCACCACGATGCCGCGCGCCGTGCCGCGCAGGGTGTCGCCGAGGATCGCGTCGGTCGCCCGGGCCGCCGCGGCGCCTGGGTCGAGAACGGCTGTCACAGGAGGTCCTCCGCGGTCACTGAGTCCGGCTGCTCGGCCTGCCCGCCACCCGACCCCGGCGGGCCGCCGTGGGTCCAGGGGGTGTTCTCCGGATCGGGCAGCTTCGGACCGCCCCGCTGATCGTGTTCGAACAAGGTCCAGGCGATACGGTCGCCCGGCTCGGGCACCGAACCGGGCGCGGGCTCCTTGCCACGCCCCATCCGGTCCGTGATCCGCAGCACCAGGCAGACCGTGCCGTCGTCCGGGTCCTCGGAGGCGTACTCCACGAACTCGGCCGTCTGCGATCTGCCGGGGTCACCGTCCAGCGAGCGGTACACCTTGGTCCGCTCACCGAGATGCGGGCGCTCGGCGGTGCGCACCGTGACCAGGGGGCGCGGAGAGGGCCGCTTCGACTCGCTGTACGCCATCTGCACCTCCGCCACCTCCCCGACGAACGCCTCGCCCGCCAGCCGCCTGCCCGCCATCACCAGCGGATCGTCGAGCGCCTCCTGGGCGTCCAGCTGCGCCTGGGCCGTCTCCCGTGAAGCCAGCTTCTGCGCGGCGGTCACCGCGTCGTCCCGGCGCGGCTGCGGCGGCTCTCCCGCGCGCACCCGGTCCCGGTGCCCGGTGAAGGACCAGCGGTCCCTCGACCACCGGTCCTCGGCCCTGGCACCCTCCGGCAGCTCCCGCAACAGGTCGAGACTCCGCCACACCGCGTCCCACGTGGGCAGCAGCACCCCCGCGAGCAGCGACCTGATCGCACGCTCGGCGTCACTCTGCTCACCGAGCCGGGTGTCGAAGTCGGGGCCGTCCTGCGCGGTGGCCAGCGCCGTGCGCGCCCGGTCGAACCGCTCGATCGCGGGCGCCAGCAGCTTGTTGTCGAAGGCCGGATCCGTGGCCGGACCCGCCGGGGGACAGACCAGCTGGCCGGCGCGGTCCCGCTCCAGCTCCGCCCGCAGCGCCGCCTCGGCACCGGAACCGCCGCCCGGCGGGTCCACCCACGCGAGCAGTGCCCCGAGGTGCTGGTCCTCCAGGCTGCTCTGCCCCGTCGCCCAGTGGCGGTTCAGCAGATCCGTCGTGGCGAGCAGCAGCGACGAGCCCGGCACCCGGGCCCGCTCCCCGTAGTGCGTCAGCCATCGCCCCAGCAGCGGCACCCGGGCCGGCGCGGGATACGGGGTGTCCGGGTCGTCCTCGACGGTGCGCCGGAACCGCATGGACCGCCCCAGCAGCCGTACGAACTCGACGCCGGCCCGGCTGGGCACGATCAGCTGGGCCGCGTCCGTGCACAGCTCGACCTCGACGTCCACCTTCTTGCCGGTCTCGGGATCCGTCTCCTTGCGGGCGGCGGGTTCGACGGCATCGGCGTACGACTCGATGTGCGGCAGCACCGCCTCCGCCAGTTCGGCGAGGAAGGCGAACCGCAGATCGCGGTCGCGCGGCTGGGCCACCGACAGCAGCCGGGGCGCCTCCCGGTCCGTGCCCACCAGCGCGCCGAGCGGCGCGCCCGCCTCGCCGGCGGTGGTCAGCGGCACCAGCACGAGCGGCCGGTCGGTCAGATGCCGGTGGCGGACGGTCGCCAGCGGCTGTGCCCGCCCGCTGTCCACCGCCTCCAGCCGGGCCAGGGTGCTGATCAGGGACATGGCACCCTGCCGCTCACGCTCTCCAGGGCCTCGGCCCGCAGTGCCGCGGCCCTGCGCAGTGCCGCCACCGTCGGGTCCGCGGGATCGCCCTCCTTGCCGGCCGCGGCGGCCAGCACCCCGGCGACCGTGGTCAGGCCCCCCAGCTCACCCCGCACGCTGCGCCCCAGCGACTCCACCGCGCCCTCCGCGCGGGCCTTCGCCCGGCAGTGGAAGGCCAGCTCGCACGCCGCCAGGCACTCGGGGGCGTACGCGGCGGGGACCGCCTCGACGGCGGCGCCGAGGTCCTCGGCGGAGCAGCCAGGGTCGAAGGTCGTGCCCTCGGGCAGGGCGGCAGCGATGTCCTCGACGCGGGTCAGCCTCGTCAGCTGGCGGCGGGTGACAGCGCGCTGCTTGCGCACGTCCACGACCGAGGCGGTCGGGAGGTTGGAGAAGTCCTTGGGGCAGACCAGCAGCACCCGGTGCCCCACCTCGGCGCCCTCGGTCACGGCGGCGATCCGCTCCAGCGCCAGGACGTAGACCGCGGACTGCCGGGCCGCCGCGCCGACCTTCGCGGCGTCCGCCGAGCTGTCGATCATGGGAAAGGACTTGATCTCGACGACCGTCCAGGTGCCGTCGGGGTGTACCACCACCGCGTCCGGCTCCAGATAGGCGGGGGAGCCCGCCACCTCCAGGGCGAGCATCGGATGGTCGAGCAGCGCCCAGCCGCCCGCCGCCGTGGCCTCGCGCAGTGCCAGCGCCGTGCGTGCGGCACGGCCCTCGGGGCCCGCGGCCGTCAGATCCGGAACCGTGGCCCCGGCCGGTGCCTCGGCCCCGCCGCCGAGCCGCTCGGACAGCAGGCGGATCAGCTCTGTACCGCCGTCGGCCTTGACCTTCGCCTCGAAGGCGTTGCCCCGGATGAACGCGAACTGCGACTGCCCGAAAGCGGCGGGGGAACCGAGCGCGGTGGCCAGCACGGCCTTGTCGACGCCCGCGCCGTCGAGCAGGGCGCGGCGCTTGCACCCCGGGTTGGCGGCGAGAGCGGCCAGGGCCCGCGCGTCGAGCGGATGCGGCGCGACGGACGGTCCGCGCAGCTCAGCGAGCCGCTGCCGTAGCGTCGTCGCTGGCTTCGGCCGCTGAGCCGGTGCTCGCGTCGCTGGAATCTGCGGAGGAGGTCCGCTGGCCGGGGATTCGCTCACCCGCCGAAGTCTTGCATCCGTCACTGACAATCGTGGACCTGACGGGGGTGACGGGTACGGGGACCTGTACGAAGACGGCCCTCACCCGGTCATTCACGCGGTCCGCGAGCCGCATGAACGGCCTGGTCAGCAGGGCGCCGACAGCCATCACGCCGGCCCCCGCCACGGCGTCGAGGAAATAGTGGTTGGCCGTGCCCATGACGACGAGCACGGTGACCAGCGGATACGCGACACCCAGTGCCCGCACGAGCGGGTGACGGGCGTTGCGCCACAGCAGGACGCCGCACCACACCGCCCAGCCGACGTGCAGGCTCGGCATCGCCGCGTACTGGTTGGTCATCCCGCTGAGCCCGCGCGGGGCGCTCGCGCCGGCGCCCCACCATCCGTAGTCGCTGTACTGGGCCATCGTGTCGACGAAACCGTGGTGGGCGTCGAGCAGCCGGGGCGGGCAGGTCGGCATCAGGGTGAAGCCGACGAGCCCGAGGAGCGTGGAGGTCATCAGCCAGGTGCGGGCCGCCCGGTAGGCGGCGGTGCGCCGCCGGAACATCCAGACCAGCACGGCGGGCGTCACCACGTAGTGCAAGGAGGCGTACGCGAAGTCGGCGGGTATCCCCAGAGTGGGGTGAGCGGTCAGCAGCCGGTTGAGGGGGTGCTCGGCGTTGATGTGCAGTGCCTGTTCCAGGCGGAGTATCGCGAGGCCGTTGTCCACGGCCGCGGGTATGTCCTCACGGACCAGGAGCCGGCCCATCGAGTAGAGCCCGTACACCACCGCTATCAGTGGAAGCTCCGTCCACCAGCGGGGCCGGTGACCACGGGACGGGGTCACGGCGGTGGCGTACGTCATCCGGTAGCTCTCCCCATGTCATGCGGCCGTCGGCGGGTGTTCAACCGTACGGCGGTCGTATGCCTTGACTTCTCCTGGGTGCGCCCCCCGCGGACGTCCCTGGTCGTGCGCTGAGAGGGACGCCGGTGCCGCCCCGCAGGTTGCCCGTGGAGTGAGTGGTAGATGATGGAGTCGGGGTCTCTGCCCGCACCGGTCCCCAGCCGGCTGCCCGTGCCCGTCACCCCGTCGCTGTCCCGGACACCGCTGTCCCGGACCCACCAGATCCTAGGGTCCCCCGATCATCGGATCTCAGTATTTTTTCAGGGAGAGCCGTCATGGCACCGCGAATCCTGCTCGCCCGGCACGGCCAGACACAGTGGTCCGTCCAGGGCAATCACACCGGCAGGACCGACATCCCCCTCCTCGACGCCGGCCGTGAGGGCGCCAAACTGCTCGGCGAGCGCCTGCACCGCGAGCCCTGGGACGGACTGCCCGGGGTCGAGGTGCGGACCAGCCCGCTCGTCCGGGCTTCCGAGACCTGCGCGATCGCGGGCTTCGGCGACCGGGCCGAGCCCTGGGACGCGCTGATGGAGTTCGACTACGGGGACTACGAGGGGCTGACCCCGGCGCAGATCAGGGCGGACCGGCCGGACTGGCTCATCTGGCGCGACGGAGTACCCGGCGGCGAGACCCTGGCGGAGCTCTCCGCCCGGGCGGACGAGGTGGTCGCGTGGGCGCGCTCGGCCGACCGCGACGTGCTGGTCTTCGCGCACGGCCACATCCTGCGGGCGCTGGGGGCGCGGTGGCTGGGCGAGGACGTCTCCTTCGCCGCGCGGATCCGCCTGGAGCCGACTTCGCTGTCGGTGCTTGGCTGGGCATACGGACTTCCTGCCCTGGAACGCTGGAACGACACGGGGCACCTGGACCGCTGACCCCGTCCGCCCGGCCGGCCCGGCCCCACCACTCGCACGGTGAACGGAGCGCCCGGCCGGGGGGCACGGCACGGCGCTCAGGACAGGGGCGGGAGTTCCTCGTAGCGGGCAAGGAGCGCCGTCACCTCGGGGCCGCCCCGCGGCCGTAGCGCCCGTACGGCACTCGCCAGCATCCCCCTGATCCGGGAGGACTGGACCCGGTCCAGCAGGTCCAGCACCTGCTGGCCCGCCGTCGCCGCCTCGTCGGCCGCGCCGGCCCGGGCCAGGTCACCCGCCAGCTGCGCCCTGTACAGCGCGAGGTTCCGGGTGAAGTGCGGGTCCTGCAGCCGGGTCGCCCGGCGCCCGTGCAGCGCCGCCCGCGGCCAGTCACCCAGCGCCGACCAGCACTGCGCCTCCAGCAGCTCCAGTTCCGCCTCCCGGAAGAAGGTCATCCACTCCGGGTCCGCCTCGCTCGCCCCGCGCTCGAACGCCGTACGGGCCCGCCCGATCGCCCGCTCGCACCCCGTACGGTCCCCGAGCCACGCCCGGCCGCCCGCCTCCCGCAACGCCAGCAGGGCCAGCAGCCGCGGCGAGCCGAGAGGTCCGGCCACCCGCTGCCCGGCCTCCGCCGCGCGGACGGCCTCCCGGGCGCGCCCCGTGTCACGGGCCAGGAACGACGCGTTGCAGAACGCGTGCGCCTCCAGCGCGGGATCCCCGGCCAGCCGCGCCGTCGCGAGCGCCTCCGCGTAATGGGAGCGCGCGTCCTCCGTGCGCCCCGAGTCGTGGGCCAGCCAGCCCACCGAGATCGCCAGCTCCCCGGCGCCCGCGTGCAGCCGGTCGGCCGTGCTGCGCCGCGTCGTCGTCCCGCTGTCGAGCAGGGCGTACGCCGCGCGGAGCGGCTGGGACGCTCGCCGGTAGAGACCGTCCGCACCGTGCCGGTCGTCCAGCAGCCGGATCTGGCGCACGGCCTTCTCCACGGCGCTCACCTCGGCCTCGCCCACGCGGCGCTGGACGGGCACGGCGAGAGGGCCCGCCGTGGCGGGCCTGCCGCCCAGGCCCAGGGACGCGGCTGCCACCGTGGTGGTGCCGCTCGTCATGAACACGCGACGCAGCACGTCGCTCTCCTCGTCGATGTCGCAGTCGAGCGTGGGGGGTGTGGTGGGAAGGGACGCAGGTGCCGTGCGGGCCCCCCGTCCGCGCACGCTCTCGCGGGACGAGAAGCCCAGGTCCTCCAGGCTCGCGCCCGGAAACATGTGCAGGAACACCCGTTCGTACGCGTAGTTGGGGCAACGGATCTCCCCGGACTCCACGCGTCCGATGTACCGGGCGTCGCACGCGACCTGTTCACCGATCTCACGGGCGGCCCTGCGGACCGCCGCCGCGAACTCCCCGGCGGAGCGCCGTCCGCGCAGCCGCCGGAAGGCGAGGTTGGGAACTGCCCGTGTCGACACCATGGCGGGGCCCTCTCTGGTGCAGCCGGGCTCCTGCTTCCGGTGTCCCGGCGGAGCAAGAACGTACCGGCTGTGACGGGGCACACAGACAGCGTTTGCCTATAAATTGGACATCTCGCCCCTGATCTGCCATGAACTGCCACCCTTTGCGGCGGCGTGCCGCCGTAGCCCTTGACGCCGTCGGCGCGTTGGTCCATGTGGAGACGGGGCGTGGCCCCGCCGAGACGAGAGGAGGGGTTCCCTTGCCTCACATGGGCCCGGAAACCACACCGTGCGACCTGGTGACCGTCCCGGCGCGTCAGGGCCTGGAAGCCGTCGACATCCTGCGCAGGGGTTCGGACAACGAGGCCGTCGGTCCCGTTCTGCACGACGGGGCCTGTGCCGTCCTCGGCTTCCTCGTGCCCCCCGGCACCGCCGCGGCGTGGGACGTACCCGGCAGCGCGTGTACGCAGACGGACGGCCGCGGGTTCCGTGTCCCCGCCGAGCCGCCCGTCATCGGCGGCGGCTGGCTCCTGCCGCCCGCCGCGGAGGCCCCCGTCACCGACCCGGCCGTCCTCCGGGCCGCCCTCGACCAGGCCGCACGGCTCATCGAGGCGGCCGACAACTGCCGCTGAGGCCATAATGGCGAGGTGGGCGGATCTCCCGCCCTCGTCGGTTCTTCCAGGCAGCCGGCCCGAACCGGTGAGCGAGGACGAGCGCGCGTGGCACGTCGAGGTGCGGCACAGGGGGCGAGCGACCGCAGGCGCTCCGAGCGCCGGCAGGAGCCCGTCTCCGCGACGGTGGACGGCGGCCTCGCCGAGCTGGTGCCCGACCGTGAACGCCCGCGCGGCTGGACCCTGCTGATGGACGGCGCCCCGCAGTCCCACGTGGACCTGGACGACCCCTCGTACCTCTCGTTCGAGTACCAGCGCAGGCTGGGCCACGTCATCGACCTCGCGGCGCCCCCCGGCCGGCCCCTCCAGGTGGTCCACCTCGGAGGCGGGGCCTTCACGCTCGCCCGGTACGTCGCCGCGAGCCGGCCCCGCTCCACCCAGCAGATCGCCGAGATCGACGCCGCCCTGGTGCAGTTCGTGCGACGGGAGCTCCCGCTGGATCCGCAGGCCCGGATACGGGTCCGCTCGGTGGACGCCCGCGCGGGGCTCGCCAAGGTCCCCGACGGCTGGGCGGATCTCGTGATCGCCGACGTCTTCAGCGGCGCCCGTACCCCCGCGCACCTGACCTCGGCCGAATTCCTCGCGGACGTACGCAGGGCGCTCAGGCCCGGCGGGCAGTACGCCGCGAACCTCGCCGACGGGCCGCCGCTCGCCCATCTGCGCGGCCAGATCGCCACGGCCGCCTCGCTCTTCCCCGAACTGGCCCTGGCCGCCGACCCGGCGGTCTGGCGCGGACGACGGTTCGGCAACGCCGTCCTCGTCGCCTCCGACCTGCCGGTCGCCGTCGCCGAACTGACCCGGCGGATCGCGAGCGACCCACACCCCGGCCGCGTCGAACAGGGCCGCGCGCTGGTCGACTTCACGGGAGGCGCCGCCGTCGTCACCGACGCCGGTGCCAAGGCGTCCCCGGCTCCGCCGCCCGGGACCTTCGACTGAGCCGCCCGCGGTGACCGGATCGACCGGACGTGCGATGGCATGCTCCGGCCTGTCCGGTTCCTGACAGCACCGCCCTGTGCCGGAGCCGCGGGTTCGGCGTTTTCATGGGGGTCGCGACGACGCGGAACCGGCTGAGCCGTTCCTGCCGCGCGAGCTCTCCGCGCCTTCCGGCACGGAGACGATGTGCCACCGGCCGGACCGTCCACGGAACGCGTGCCTGAGCTCGGCCCTCGCCAGATCGGAGTACCTGATGGTACGTGCCCAACGCTCCGCGGACCCTTGCATCGTCCTGGTCGGCGCGACCGGTGCGCTCGGAGCCGCCGTCCTCGAACTCATCGGGGAACACCGCATGCGGCACCGGGAGATACGGCTCGTGGCCTCGGCGCAGTCGGCGGGCCGGGAGATTCCCGTCGGCGGACGTACGAAGACGGTGCACGACCTGGAGGACTTCGACTTCGCGGGCGCCGATCTCGTGCTCTTCTGCGCGGGCGAGGCGGTGAGCCGCCGATGGGTGCCCGTGGCGATGGCGGCGGGCGCACTGGTCGTAGACGCCTCCGGTGCCTTCAGCGCGCACCCGGAAGTCCCGCTGGTCGTCCCGTCGGTCAACGACTGCCTGCTGGCCGAGTGCCCGGAGGCCGTCGCGGTGCCCAGCGGCATGACGGTGCCGCTGACGCTCCTGCTGCACGCGGTCGAGCGGTGGCGGGGGGTGCGCCAGGTGGTGATGAGTACATACGAGTCCGCCTCCGGGCTGGGCCACCAGGGAGTCGACGAACTGCTGGAGGGCAGCGAGCTGACGCTGAGCGACCCGGGGGCGGAGCTGCCCGCAGACGGCTTCCGCCCCGCCCTGGCGTTCAATGTCGTACCGGCCGTGGACCGGCTCCTGGAGGACGGGGCCAGCTGTCAGGAACGGCGCCTCGTCGAGGAGACGCAGCGGGTCCTGGGGCTGCCGGACGCGGAGGTGGCGGTGACCTGCGTGCGGGTGCCGGTGGTCAGCGGGCACGGGGCGACGCTCTTCGTGGAGACCGGCGACCCGGTAGACCGGCAGGGGCTCGTGGAACTCCTGGCCTCGCTCCCGGATTTCGTGGTGCACGACGACCTTGTGACGCATGACGGCCAGGTGGTGCGCGACCTCGCGACGCACGACGATCGGGTGGTGTGCGGCGACCTCGTGACGCACGACGGTCCCACGGCGCGCGCAGCGTTCGTGCTGCGCGAAGGGAATGTGCTGGGCTCTGTCCCCACTCCGCTGACGGCGGGCGACCCGGACCGCTTCCATGTGGGCAGGGTGCGGGTGAGTCCGCACACCTCCAGGGGATTCCTGTTGTGGCTGGTCTTCGACAACCTGCGCGCGGGAGGCGCGTCGACCCTTCTGCGGATCGCGAGGATCGCGCTCGCCTCCCGCGCGTCCGATGAGCGGCTGAAAAGCAGCCCTCGCTGAGGCGGACCCCGCCCCGGACGCGGCCGCGCTAGTACCGGGCGGCAGCGGCCGAGGCCGTCCCCTCGCCGGGGGTGTGAGGCGTGGAGTCCCATTTGTCATCGGCGCTCGTGACGAGGGCTGATCCCGGACCCACAGGGACGACGGAACCGGCGAAAACAGCGAGGCCGACGGAACCAGCAATTCCGGCCATCAGGAGGGGCGCTACCAGGGAACGGACTTCAAACCGGCGATTGTGCGCCATTTTGTTTCTCCCTCGATTCGATTCATTCGACAACGCGCGGCACCCGTTCTTCGGGACGTGAAGAGCTTGCCAGCAAAAACCGTCCCGATCCTGGTCCATTGGGTGTCCTATGATGGCGCGGCCACAAGTGGAAAGCGTCGGACGTCGAGCGAAGGGGTGCTCGTGGAGAGCCAGTCACTGTTGGACGAACTCGCGGTTGACGCCTACAGATCAGCGCTGCGAGCCGGTGTTTTCATCGACGAGGAGATCGCGTCCGAGCTCGGTGTGGAGCGGGTACGGATCACCGAAGCGCGCACCGCACTACAGGACTTGCGCCTGTTGAGCCCGGGCGCCGGCCCCGCGATCCCGCTCGACCCGGAGGTCGTCGAGGTCGAACTGATTGCGCCGCTGGAGATGTCGGTCGCCCGTCAGCGAAGACAGATAGCCGGAATTCACCGTCAGTTGAACGCGCTGTCAGCATTATATCGCTCAGTCGAGCACCGCCATGGCACAGATGTGTCGATACGCGTTCTCGATAATGCCGCCGAGGTGCGCCGTGAGATCGACCTCGCCCGGCATCGCTGTGTCAAAGAACGCCTGAGTCTTCAGCCCGGGGGTGGCAGGTCGGCGCCACTTCTTCAGCAGGATCTCGTACAGACGCAAGAATTACTGCGGCGCGGTGTCCGGGTCCGCACGCTCTATCAGCACACCGCGCGTTCCAGCCTCACCACCCGCAGCTATGTCGCCCAGATCTGTGAAGAGGGTGCCGAGGTGCGGACCTCGGCAGAGCTCTCCGAACGGCTCATCGTCTACGACCGCCACACCGCCTTCGTGCCCAAGGAGAGGAAGGGCGCCGAGCCGCCCGGCGCGGCCGTCGTCACCGATCCGACCCTGGTGGCCTATCTCTGCCGGTCCTTCGAAGCGGCCTGGCAGGTGGGCCGGCCCTTCAACAGTGCGGAGCCCGCCGACCAGCAGCAGGTGAGCGCGGAACTGCGGTCCTCCATCCTGCGGTTGATGGCCATGGGGCTCAAGGACGAGGTCATCGCGCGGCGGCTGGGCATGGCGACCCGTACCTGCCGTCGCTATATCTCCGCGCTGATGACGGAACTCGGTGCCACCAGCCGGTTCCAGGCCGGTGTCCTCATCGGCCGGCAGGCCGCAGAGGGTGGCACGGACGACGTCCTGGGCGGCGTCCCGGCCGATGACCAGGGCGATGAGGCCGACGACCGGACCGATGCCCCGGCCGGAGTTCCGGCCGACGAGGGGATCGCTGTCCACAAGTAGCCGTACCGCCACCGGACGCCGGTGGCACCTCGTGCCAGGGTCCACTCCCGTGCGACGTTGTTCGTGCCGGCAGACAACGATGTCGCACGATGACGTTGCATGGGAGAGGCCCAATGGCACAGCTCATCACTCTCGACGAGGCGGAGAAGCTCGACGTCGACGAGGTGCACGATCTCTACCGCACCTATATCAACAAGAGCCAGGTCAGGCTGATGACCTCCTTCGGCTTCGGCCAGGAGCTCGTCGACCACGCGGAGGGCGCTTACGTCCACACCCGCGACGGACGCAGGATCCTCGACTTCACCGGTGGCGTGGGCGTACTCAACCACGGGCACAACCACCCGCGGATCGTGGCGGCCCGCAAGCGCTTCCAGGAACAGCGGCGGATGGAGGTGCACAAGACCTACTTCTCGCCCTATCTGGCCGCTCTCGGCCACAACCTGGCGGCCGTTCTGCCGGGCGACCTCAACCGCTCCTTCCTGCCGAACTCCGGTGCGGAGGCGGTGGAGGGGGCCGTCAAGATGGCGTACAAGTACCACGGTGGCAAGCGCAAGCGGATTCTGCGGGCCGACATCAGCTTCCACGGAAAGCTGCTCGGCTCCGGAGGGCTCACCGGGAGCACCCAGAACCACTTCGACTTCCCGACCATCCCCGGTATCGGCACCTTCGCCTACGGCGACCTCGAATCCGTCCGCCGGGCGCTGGCCGAGGCCCGCGACGCGAACGGCCGCAGCGATGTGTACGCGCTGCTCATCGAGCCGTTCAGCGCGTCCACGATTCGCTGGTGCTCCGAGGAGTTCCTGCGTGGGCTGCGCGAACTCTGCACGGCCGAGGACATCATCCTGATCTTCGACGAGATCTACACCGGCTGGGGCAAGACCGGCAGCATGTTCCACTTCACCCGCTACGAGGGCCTGGTGCCGGACGTCGTGACGACCTCGAAGTCGTTCGGCGGCGGCAAGTCCTCCATCTCCGCCTTCGTGGCACGCGAACCCGTCTTCCGCAAGGTGTACGACAACATGACGGACGCCATGATGCAGAGCACGAGTACGACGTACTACGGCTTCGGCGAGGAGACCGCGACCGCGATCGAGGCGATCTCCGTCGCGGTGGAGGACGACTACCCGGCGCGGGCCCGTGCCATCGAGGACGTCCTGCGGCCGGGGCTGGAACGCATCCAGAAGACCTACCCGGACCTGATCGCCGACGTGCGCGGATCGGGGGCGCTGTTCGGGGTCTTCCTCTCCGGCGGCCCCAAGATCCTCGACCTGGTGGGCAAGCTGCCGGCCGGCGGTCTCGCCAAGGACCCGCTGATCCGTACGAAGATCATCACGGCGGCGGTGATCGACACCCTGTACCGCAAGCACGACGTCTACTCCTACTACACGCTCAACGGCCGCAGCCCGCTGGTCGTGAGCCCGCCCCTGGTGGCAGGACCGGACGAGGTGGAACGTTTCCTCGACGCCCTGGACGCCACCCTCTCCGAGGGCATGAGCCGGCTGCTGGCCCGCTTCATGAAGGAGCGGGTGAGCTCGCTGTGGTGAACCCCGGGAACGAGAAGGGCGCCCTGTCCGCACTGCCCGGCCGCGTCACGGTCACCGGAGCCGCCGGTGTGCTCGGCGCGCACCTGGTGGAGCGGCTGCTGAAGGAGGGGCGAGAGGTCCACGCCTTCGACCTCAGGCCGGTGCCGGCCGCTTCCGGCCTGACCTCCTCCACCGGAGACATCCGGGACGCGGGCGCTGTGCGCAGGGCGCTCGACGGCGCCGATGCCCTCGTGCACTGCGCGTCGGCGCTGCCCAGCTACCCCGCCGCCGACATCCGGTCCATCGTCGTCGAAGGCACCACCACCGTGCTGGAGGCGGCCAGGACCGTACGGACCCCGAGGGTCGTGCACATCTCCTCGACCGCTGTGTACGGGCTGCCCAAGCGGGTGCCGACTCCGGAGGACCATCCGCACGAGCCGGTGGACACCTACAGCAGGGCCAAGGCGGAGGCGGAGAAGGTCGCCGAGCGGTACCGCGCCGAGGGCATGTGCCTGCCGGTGCTGCGGCCCAAGACCTTCGTGGGGCCGGGCCGCATGGGCCTGTTCGACATGCTCTTCCAGTGGGCCGAGGAGGGCCGCAACTTCCCGGTGCTCGGCCGCGGCGACGTACGCATCCAGATGCTCGCCCTGGACGACCTCGTGGACGCGGTGATCACCGTGCTGCGGGCCCCGGACGAGGTCGCGCACGACACGTACAACATCGGCGCCGTCGAGTTCGCCACCCTGCGCGAGGACTTCCAGGCGGTCCTGGACGCGGCGGGGCACGGCAAGTCGGTCAGATCGATCCCGGGCCGTCCCGCCGTCGCGGTGCTGCGGGCGCTGGAGCGTACGGGGATCTCCCCGGTGTACGGGCGGCTGCTCTACAAGCTGCTCGACGACTCCTACGTCAGCGTCGACAAGGCACAGGAACGGCTCGGCTTCCGGCCCCGCCAGTCAAACCGGGAAGCCATCCTGCGTACGTACTCCTGGTGGCGCGGGCAGCGCTCGGCCGCCCCGCCGGCGGTGAGCCGGGACGGTGGCCGGACCAGCACGGACCCCTGGCGTCAGGGAGCCCTCGGTCTCGCGAAGGTCTTCTTCTGACATGGCCGGAGCCCGAGTGCCGGGGACACCCATGCCCGTTTCCGGTCTCCCCGGCACGGACGAGGTACCCCCCACGCACGAACCCACCGGCGCGGAAGGGGACACCGAGTCCGCGCCCTCCCCGGGCGGGTCCGCGGCCGAAGGGCCCGGAGAAGCCCCCCGGGCCCGCCGCTGGTGCCGGGGCACCCGCCTGCTGGTGGGGGCCTGCGCCGCCTGGACCCTGCTCCTCGGCCTGCACGTCCTGCTCGCGGGGAACTGGTGGCTGTGGCTGCTCGTCGAGGCGGTACCCCCGCTGACGCTGGTGGCCGTGCCGCTGCTGCTCCTCGCGGTGACACCGCTCGCCCGGCCGGTACGCCGATGGCTGGCCCCCGTGCTGGTGCTCCTGCTCCTGGCCGGCGCCCACCTGTCCGGCTTCGGACCCGGCCGGCCGGGCGGCAGCACGGGCACCACCGCCGGCGGCACCGAGGTCAAGGTGTTCGCCTGGAGCACGGACTACTGGCAGATGGACGACGACAAGCAGGACTTCTACGCCTTCCTGCGGGCCCAGGACGCCGATGTGTACCTCCTCCAGGAGTACCTCTACTGGGAGGGGGACGAGCCGGTCAGGATCGATGACACGGCCCGGCTGCGCAAGGAGTTCCCCGGCTACCACGTCTCCGTCGAGGGGGAGCTGCTGACCCTCTCCCGGCTGCCCGTGGTCGCCGAGCACCACCGCCGCGTCCCGGACACCGGCACGGCCTGGTACCACGAGGGAAGCAAGGCGCAGCGCACCGACATCCGGGTCGGGGACCGCACGGTCTCCTTCTACAACGTGCACATGCCGGTCCCCTTCCAGGTCGGCGACAACCCGCTCTCCGGCCGCTTCTACCGCTTCCTGCGGGACCAGTACGAATGGCGCGACCGCGAACTGGACGCCCTGCGCTCCGATCTCGCGGAGAACCCCCACCCGGCCCTGCTGACCGGGGACTTCAACTCACCCTGGACGGGCGGCCTCCTCGACCCCGCCCCGGGCACCCAGGTGCACAGCCCCGGGAGCGGAGTCCTGCCCGCCCGTTCCTGGCCCGTCTCCGACTACCCGCTGCCCCGGCTGTGGCGGCTGGACTGGCTGTTCACCACCGAGGACCTGGCCGTGCCCGGCTACCGCTTCGACGGCGGCGGGGACTTCTCGGACCACGCGGCCCAGGAGATCCGACTCGTCGTTCCCGACCCCACCGCCTCCGGACACCCGAAGGAGACCCGATGAGCCCGCAGGACAACCCCCTGAGCGAGGGATCCACCATGCGCCCCAGCCGGTTCCACGTGACGGTGATGCTCGACTACTACGCCCCCTACGTCAGCGGCCTGACAGAGGCCGCGCGGCTGACCGCCGAGGGTCTGGCCGCCCGGGGCTGGAACATCGCGGTGGTGTGCGCCCAGCACGACCCGAAGCTGCCCCGGTACGAGGTGATCAACGGCGTCCATGTCTTCCGGGCGCCCGTTCTCGCCAACATCAGCCGCGGCTTCGTGTCCCCCGCGCTGCCGCTGCTGGCCCGGCGTCTCGCCGCCCGCTCCGACATCCTCCACATGCACCTGCCCAACCCCGAGGCGGCCTTCGTCGCCGCGCTGAAGGGCAGCGCCCGTCTCGTCGTGACGTACCACATCGACGTGTTCCTGCCTGACAGCCCGGTGAACCGCTTCGGGATGCGCGCCGTCGACGAGGTCTGCAAGGTGGCGGTCCGCAAGGCGGACATCGTCATCACCAACAGCGAGGACCAGGCGCGGGGTTCGCGGATCTGGCCGACGATCCGCCGCCGCAGGCTCGTCCCCATCTCCTCGCCCTGCGTCGACCGCAACGGCGGTTCGCCGCGGCTGCGCGACGGCGACGGGCTGCACATCGGCTTCATGGGGCGGATCACCGTCGACAAGGGCATCGAGTACCTCATCCGCGCCTTCCGCTCGATGTCCGACCCGAAGGCCAGGCTGCTGATCGCGGGGGACTACACCACCGTCGCGGGCGGCAGCAACATCGCCGAGCTGCGCGCGGAGGCCGGCGACGACCCGCGGATCCGCTTCACCGGGCTGCTGCGGGGCGAAGCGGTACGCGACTTCTACGCCTCGATCGACGTCTTCGCGCTCCCGTCGATCTCCGAGTCCTTCGGCATCGTGCAGGTCGAGGCCATGATGGCCGGGGTCCCCCCGGTGAGCACCGACCTGTCCGGCTCCCGCTACCCGGTGGCGTCCACCGGCTTCGGGCGGCTGGTTCCGCCCCGGGACCCCGAGGCGCTGCGCGAGGCACTGCTGGAGATGGCTCACCTGCCGGACGAGGACCGCAGGGCCGGAGCGGAGACGGCGACCAAGCTGTTCGGCGGGGACGCGTTCCTCGACGCCCACGAAGAGGCGTTCCGGCGGCTGCTCCCCGGCGGGCGGCTGTGAACCGGGCCGGTGGCGGGGACGCCGTGAAGACCGGGAGCGCGGAGAGCCGGACGGTCCCGGCGCCCCCGTCGCGCGGGGCGGCCACCGCCGTCGTGACCGCCGAGGTCCCGTTACGCGAATGGCGCGGGCGCCAGCGGTCCGCCTCCCCTCCGGGGGCGGGCGCGGTCCGCACACCGCCGAGGCGCCGGAGGAGGATGCCCGCGCCGCTGGTGCTGCTGCGGCCCAGGCAGTGGATCAAGAACATCTTCGTCCTGGTCGTCCCACTGGCCCTGGACCCCGCCGCCCTGACGCGGCACCCGGGACGCGGCGTCGCCGCGGTCGTGGCGTTCACGGCGGCCTCGGCGGCCGTCTACGTGCTCAACGACTGGCTGGACCGTGAACGGGACCGGCTGCACCCGGTCAAACGCCACCGGCCCCTGGCCGGCGGGCGGATAGGCCCGGTCGGGGCGGCGCTGCTGGGCGCGACGTGCCTGGCGACCACGGTCGCCTGCGCGGCGGTCCTCCCGGGCGCCGCCCAGGCGGCGATCGCCGGGTACGGCGTGATCAACCTGGCCTACTGCCTGGCGCTGAAGCACCACTCGCTCGTCGACGTCAGCCTGGTCGCCTCCGGATTCGTCCTGCGCGCCGTGGCGGGCTGCGTGGCGGTGGCGGCGCCCTTCAACCCCGCGCTGATCATCTGTGTCTACTGCACCTGCCTGCTGCTCTCGCTCGGCAAGCGCCGGCACGAACTGGCCGCCGCCGACCTGCTCGGGCAGGCCTCCGCCCAGCGCCCGGCCCTCGCCGGGTACTCGGTGCCGCTGCTCGACCAGCTCATGACCCTGCTGCTGGCCGCCACGCTGATCAGCTACGAGCTGTTCGTCCTGTCCGCGCCCCATCCGCACGCGGCCGTACTGGCCGTCGCCACCGTGCCCTTCGCCGTCTTCGCCGTCTGCCGCTACGTCCAGATGGTGGCGGTCAGGAGCAGCGGCGGGGAGCCCGGACGGGATGTGCTCACGGATGTGCCGCTCGTGATCAACGCCGTGCTGTGGCTGGCCTGCCTGGCCGCCGGCCGACTCCTGTGAGGTGTGCTCGTGCGACCGACCCTTGTCTCCGTCATCATTCCCAACTACAACTACGCGCGGACCATCCGCCAGTGCCTCACGGCCGTGGCCGCCCAGAGTTATCCGCACATCGAGATCGTCGTCGTCGACGACGGCAGCACCGACGAATCCCCCCGGATCGCCGAGGAGTTCCCCGTACGGCTGATCCGTACGGCCAACGCGGGGGTCTCCGCCGCCCGCAACACCGGGGTGCGGCACAGCACCGGTGACGTCCTCTTCTTCCTCGACTCCGACATCGCGTTGCGCCCCGACGCCGTCCGGCGCGCGGTGGACGTACTGGAGTCGGATCCGCGGATCGGCTTCGTGTGCGGCATCTACGACTCGGTACCGCTGATCGACGACGGTGCCGTGGAGCGCTACAAGGTGCTGCACGGGCACTACTGGCGGCGTCGCACGGCGGGCGAGGTCAAGGCCGCGTACTTCTCACTCGGGGCGATGCCCCGCGCCGCCTACGACCGCGCGGGTCCCCTGGACGAGAGCCTGCGCGACACCGAGGACGTGGAGTACGGGGCTCGCCTCTCGGCCGTCTCGACCGTGCTGCTCGACCCCCGAATCGTGGGCCGGCACGACGACGACGACAGGATCGGGATTCTGCTGCGCAAGCAGTACCGCCGCTCGGTCCCCCTGGTCGCGCTGTTCGGCGACCGCGACCGTGCGGGCAGACCACAGCTTTCGGACACCGCCTACCGCCCGAAGGCGGTCGCCGGTACCGGTCTGGCGCTGGCGGGGCTCGCCGCGGCGCCCCTGTGGCCGGTGGCGGGCGCGATCGCGGCCACGGCGGGGGCGGCGGTGTTCGTCGCCGAGGAGTGGGGCCTGCTGAAGTTCCTGCGCGCGACGGCTGGCGTACGTGCCCTGCCGCTGATGGCCGGGCTGCACACCCTGATGACCGCTACCACCGGGGTGGCCGCCCTGGTGGGGGCGGTCCGCTGGACGGGCTCACCGTCCTTCAGGCGCCGCTACTCCAACCCGCCGGCCACGGGCGGCGCGGTCGCCGATGTCTAGGACGGCGCCCGGAGGCACCGTGCCTGGACCGGCTGTCTCCGGTGAGGGGGCGCCCCCGGAGGGCCGGGGGCGCCGGGCCTCCGTGCGGGCCTTCGCGCGGCGCCCCTGGGTCCGGGGGACGACGACCGCCGTGGTGCTCGTGCTCTGTGCCGGGTTCCTGGTGCACTCCTTCGCCCGGGACGGGGCGGCCACCCGCACGGCCGTCGGACTGCTGGGACCCGTGCTGCCCCTGGCCCTGGTCCCGGCGCTGGCGGGGCTGTGGCTGACGGCACTCTCCTGGCGCGAACCCCTCCAGGCCCTGTCGGTCCCCCTGTCCCGCCCCTCGGCCGTACGCATATTCGCGGCGGGCCAACTGGGCAAGTACGTACCGGGGGTGATGTGGTCGATCGTGCTCCAGTCCCGCCTCGCGGCGGCCTCGGGGATCACCGTCTTCCACTTCACCGCCGCTTTCGGGCTGTACGCCGCCGTGTCCCTCGGCACCGGCGGGGTGCTGGGGCTGGCCGCCCTGGCGCGGCACGCCTACGGGACGGGGGCGGCGCTCGTGGCCGCCGCCCTGGTCCCGGTTCTGCTGCTCGTCCTGCCCCGGCTGCTGGCGCTCTCCGTGCGGCTGGTGAAGACGGTGCCGTCACTGGCCCGCAGGCTGGCGCCGGTCCCGCTCCCCGTGCTGCGCCGCTCCGTGTGGCTGTGCGCCGTGTCGTGGGTCGTGACCGGTGTCCATCTCTGGCTGCTCGCGGTCGCCCTGGGCGCCGACCCGCTCGCGGCCGTAGTGCCCTGTGTCGCGGGGTTCGCCGTGGCGACCTCGCTCAGCAGTCTGGTGGTGGTCGTCCCGGACGGGCTCGGGGTGCGGGAGGCGCTGCTCGCGGTGTCCCTCGCCTCCGTCCTGCCCGCCCCGGAGGCCGCCGCGGCCGCCGCCGCCAGTCGGCTGGTTCTGGCGGCTGCTGACGTACTCGCCTTCGGCTACGGTTCGTTGGCCGCGCGGACACCCCGCCCAGTCCCCGCGACCCACGCTCCGGCCTCCCACGTTCCCTCCTCCTCACCGCACCACCGACGAAAGGACGACGCATGCTGACGACGGTCTACGGAGAGTCGGTCATGGACCGGCTCCGAGGCACCCGAGTCGCCCTCGGCACCATGTACTTCGGCACCACCGTCGACGAGAGGACGTCACGGGAGATCCTCGACCGCTACACCGAGCGCGGCGGCCGGCTGCTGGACACCGCGAACTGCTACGCCTTCTGGTCGCCCGGCGGCACGGGTGAGGAGTCGGAACTGGTCATCGGCCGCTGGCTGGCCGCTGCGGGCGTCCGGGACGAGATGCTGATCGCCACCAAGGTCGGCTGCCTGCCCGATCCGCTGGACGGGCCGTTCCCCGAATCCGCCGAAGGGCTGGCCCCCGACGTGGTGTTCAAGCAGTTCGAGCGGAGCACCGAGCGGCTGGGGCGCCCCTCCGTCGACGTGTACTTCAGCCACGCCGACGACCCGAGGACGCCGCTCGCCGACACCCTGGGCGCCCTCTCGGAGCTCGTGCGCTCGGGGCGGGTCGGTGTCGTCGGCGCGAGCAACCCGGGCGCCGCCCGGCTGGCCGAGGCGGCACGCCTCGCCGCGGACGACCCGACGACGGCGGCCCCGAGGGTGATCCAGGCACGCCACTCCTACCTCTGGCCCGACCCGGCGGCCGACATCCGGCCGCAGCTTCCGCTGGACCACGACCTGTTCGCCCACGCCCGCGAGCACGGCGCGCTGCTCCAGGGGTACTCGCCGCTGCTCCAGGGTGCCCTCACGCGGGCGGACCGGCCGCTCTCGCCCGAGTACCGCAGCCCTGTGAACGAGCGGCGGCTGAGCAGGCTGCGCGAACTGGCCGGACGGCTCGGAGTGACCGCCAACCAGCTGTCCCTGGCATGGATGGCCGGGGGCCCGGTGCCCGTCATGCCGGTGCTCGGCGTGAGCAGCGTGGCCCAGCTCGACGAGGCCATGGACGGGCTGGAGCTGGAGCTGGAGAAGGAGATCCGGGACGAGCTCGACGCGCTGGCCCCGCTCGGCCCCTCCGGCGCCTCCGCCGTCTCCGGGTGATCACGGACGGGGCGGGCTCACTGGTCGACGACCTCGACGATCGGCGGATGTCCGTTCCAGGTGCAGAAGACGGAGACCGTCGCGCCCGCCCCGTCGCCGAAGTCCACCCGGATCCACTCCGGGTTCGTCCACACCTGCATCGACCAGCCCGTCTCCGGCGTGGCCGACACGAGCTCGGCAGAGTCGTCCGCCAGCTCCAGGACGACCCGGCCGCCTCGTGTCGGGTAGCTCTTCATCTTGCCCGAGGCCGCCGAGGGCGGCCGGGACTCCGCAGGGCTCCGGTCGCCCGACGGCGGGGCGGAGGGCCGCGGGGAGGCCGGCGCGCGGGACGGGGCGGCACTGCTCGGGGACGGCGAGGCCGAGGGCGAGCGGGTCGTTGACGGCAGCGCGCGGTGGGTGGAGGACGACACCGGCTCGTCCGTGGCCTGACCGCCCCGCGCCTCCACCGAGATCGGAACGGCGAGCGGAGGGTCGTACGCCGTCCCCGACATGACGGTGTGCACGCCCCACCACGACAGGGTGACCGCCGCCCCGGTGGCGAGCGACCACGCGATCACGTGTACGAGTCCTCGTTGCATCGGGCACATCCTGCACCACCCGTCCACGCGCTGTCCTGGAGGGGACCGTGTTCCTCCGGATGGGCTACGGTGCGGCGCATGCCTAGTGTGCTCGTGGTCGAGGACGACCAGTTCGTACGTTCCGCCCTCATCCGGCACCTGACCGAGGCCTCCCACACGGTACGGAGCGTCGGAACCGCGCTCGAAGCGCTGCGCGAGGTCGCGCACTTCCGCTTCGACGTCGTCGTCCTCGATCTCGGACTGCCCGACCTCGACGGCGGCGAGGCCCTCAAGATGCTGCGCTCCATCACCGACGTACCCGTGATCATCGCGACCGCGCGTGACGACGAGGCCGAGATAGTCAGGCTGCTCAACGACGGGGCCGACGACTACCTGACCAAGCCGTTCTCGGTGGAGCACCTCTCCGCCCGCATGGCGGCCGTCCTGCGCCGCACCCGTGGGCCCGGCGCCCAGGCCCCGCCGCCGCGCGTCCTCCAGGTCGGCGGACTCTCCATCGACCCGCTCCGCCGGCAGGCCGAACTGGACGGCACGGCACTGGACCTGACCCGCCGCGAGTTCGACCTGCTGGCCTTCCTCGCGAGCCGCCCCGGCGTCGTCGTCCCGCGCCGCGAGCTGCTGGCCGAGGTCTGGCAGCAGTCGTACGGCGACGACCAGACCATCGACGTCCACCTCTCCTGGCTGCGTCGCAAGCTGGGGGAGACGGCCGCACGGCCGCGCTATCTGCACACCCTGCGCGGAGTCGGCGTCAAGCTCGAACCCCCGGCTCCGGCGGCCGGGCAGCCCGCATGAGATGGGCCCTGGTCAAGGTCTGCCTGGCCGTCACCGCCATGGTCGTGATCGCGTTCGCCGTGCCGCTCGGGCTGGTCATCAAGGAGATGGCCCGCGACCGCGCCTTCTCCGACGCCGAGCGGCAGGCCGCCACCATCGGCCCCACCCTCACCATCACCACCGACCGTGAGGAACTGACCCGGGCCGTCCTGTCCACCGAGCCCGGCGGCCGTGGACGCCTCGCGGTGCACGTCCCCGCCCCCGAACAGGGCGGCTCCCGGCTGGAGATCGGCACCCGGCGGGCCACCCGGGCGGACCTGGAGACCGTACGGAAGTCGGGCCGCGCCGCCATCGCCGAGGTCCGGGGCGGCTCCGCGCTGCTCCAGCCCACGGCGCTCGGCTCCGGAGGCATCGCCGTCGTCGAGGTGTTCGTGCCCGAGAACGAGGTGTCCAACGGCGTCGGCACCGCCTGGCTGGTACTCGCGGGAGTCGGAGTGGCGCTCGTCGTCGGTTCGGTGGCCGTCGCCGACCGGCTCGGTGTGCGGATGGTGGAGCCCGCGCAGCGCCTCGCGGGCGCCGCCCTCGACCTGGGCGAGGGGCGGCTGGGAACCAGGGTTCCCGAGGAAGGGCCCACCGAACTGCGCTCCGCGGCGGTCGCCTTCAACTCCATGGCCGACCAGGTGGTCCAGCTCCTGGCCAACGAACGCGAGCTGGCCGCCGACCTGTCGCACCGGCTCCGCACCCCGCTGACCGTGCTCCGCCTCAACGCCGCCTCGCTGGGCGAGGGCCCGGCCGCCGAGCAGACCAGGGCCGCCGTCGAACAGCTGGAGCACGAGGTCGACACGATCATCCGTACGGCACGCGAGCAGCGCCCCCAGACCCAGGGCCCCCCGGGCGCCGGAGCCGGGTGCGACGCCTCCGAGGTCATCAGGGAACGCATGGGCTTCTGGTCGGCGCTGGCCGAGGACGAGGGCCGCACGGTGCGCCTCGCGGGCGTGGACCGGTCGGTACGCATCCCCGTCGGCCGGCCCGAACTGGCCGCAGCCCTCGACGCGTTGCTCGGCAACGTCTTCCGGCACACCCCGGAGGGCACCGCGTTCGCCGTCGACGTGCACCACAGCGGCGACGCCGTCATCGTGCTGGTGTCGGACGCCGGGCCCGGCATACCCGATCCGGAATCCGCCCTGGCCAGGGGAGCCAGCGGGAGCAACGGCGCGAAGGGCGGGGTGGGATCGACCGGCCTCGGCCTCGACATCGTCCGCAGGGTCGCCGAATCCACCGGCGGAGATCTGCGCATCGGGCGCTCGGTGCTCGGCGGCACGGAGGTCCGCATCTGGATCGGGCTCGACGGCGGCGCGGCCGAACGGGCACGCGGGGGTCACCGGGTGGGGCGGCGGAGCGGCAGGCGAGGACCACGGGGAGTGAGGAGCCGGAACACAGCGTTCCGGGGCGGTCCGGGAGCCGGCTCCCACCTTTAACCGGCGCCGATGCCCTCCTTAAGCCCACCTCAAGAACCTCAACTCCGGTCCCATGCGTCCCTTTTGCCTGTTCCGGGGCGGCTAGCGTGCTGACGCGGACCCCCCACCCCCCAGCAGGACAGAGGCAGGCACGCGATGGTCACCAGTACGCACCGCCGCAGGACGAGCACCCGCACGAAGGCGGTCGGCGCCCTCGTCGCCGCGGCGGTCGTCGGCGGTACGGTCTTCGCCCTCACCGGCACCGCCCAGGCCGCGGCGGTCGGCGCGGCCTACACGAGGACCAGCGGCTGGACCGGCGGATACACCGGTCAGTACGTCGTCTCGAACGACACCGCGACCGTGCAGTCCGGCTGGACACTCGAATTCGACCTGCCCGCCGGCACGAAGATCGACTCGTTGTGGAACGGCGAGCACACCGTCAGCGGCAACCACGTCACCGTGAAGCCCGCGAGCTGGAACGCGGACATCGCCCCCGGCGCCTCCGTGACGATCGGCTTCGTCACGGCGTCCACGGGTACGGCCGCCGACCCGGAGGGCTGTCTCATCAACGACGCCGCCTGCTCCGCGCAGGGCGGTACGACGCCGGAGCCCAGCGGACGCCCCACCGGGACGCCCACGCCCACGGAAGCGCCCACGGAGGCGCCCACCGAGGCACCGGAGCCCACGAAGACCGCGACGGCCGATCCGGAACCGACCGCAGAGCCGTCGCAGACGCCCGGCGGGTCCACCGGCGGCGCCGGCTTCTCCCCGTACGTCGACACCTCCCTCCACCCGGCCTACGACCTGCTGGACACCGCCTCCAGGACCGGCGTCAAGGAGTTCACCCTCGCCTTCATCACCTCGGGCGGCGGCTGCGCCCCGCTGTGGGGCGGCGTGACGGGGCTCGGGGACGACCACGTGGCCTCGCAGATCACGGCGCTGCGCGCCGAGGGCGGCGACGTCCGGGTCTCCTTCGGCGGTGCGGCCGGCGCGGAACTGGCGCTGAACTGCTCCTCGGCATCCGAGCTCGCCGCCGCGTACGGGAAGGTCGTCGACGCGTACGGGCTGACCAAGGTGGACTTCGACATCGAGGGCGGCGCCCTGCCGGACGCCGCGGCCAACTCGCGCCGCGCGCAGGCCATCGCCCAGCTGCAGGAGGCGCACCCGGACCTCGACGTCTCCTTCACCCTGCCCGTGATGCCCGAGGGGCTGACCCAGCCGGGTGTGGACCTGATCGCGGACGCGAAGAGGAACGGCGTCACGATCGACGCGGTCAACATCATGGCGATGGACTACGGCGCCTCCTACAGCGGTGACATGGGCGACTACGCCGTCCAGGCCGCCACCGCCACACAGGCGCAGCTCAAGGGCGTGCTCGGCCTCTCGGACGCGGCTGCCTGGAAGACCGTCGCGGTCACCCCGATGATCGGCGTGAACGACGTCGCCACCGAGGTCTTCACCGTCGAGGACGCCACCCAACTGGTCGGCTTCGCCGAGGAGAAGGGCATCGGCCGGCTGGCGATGTGGTCGGGAACGCGGGACGTGCAGTGCGCCGGTGGTGCGAAGCCGGCCGCGGACGCGACCTGCAGCTCGATCCTCCAGGAGCCGCTGGCCTTCACCAAGGCGTTCGGCGCCTTCCGGTAGCCACGCCCCCCTGACCACCCCTCGACGCGCGCGCCCCGGCCGGCCCCACCCCCCCCACATCCGGCCCGGGGCGCGCGCTCCTTTGCCGTTCCCGCCGCGGCGCGCGCCGCGGCCTCCCCGTCCGATCGCCGGGGCGGTTCAGGGGCCGCGTCCCGGCACAAGCGGAACCGCTCCGTGATGCAACGGAGTTCGGGGAAAGAACGCGCGAAGACCTCGTGACCCCCCAGGGCGCCCCCACAAGGCCTCGCCCCGTTCATTTTCCGGCGGGCGTGATCGCCGGGCCGCGCTGCCCGGCACCCTTTCGGATCCGGCGTGGAAATACCGGCCGTGGCCGGGCCGTTCCGGTCCCCACGAGAGGCGTTTCGTGGCCCAACACCACCTGACCTGCGCAGACTCGGGCCGCAGCAGATGACGCATGCAGGACGTCAGAGTTAACGCAAGCCCTCTGCCGGACACGGTCGCGTGACTTGCAGGACACGCTCGGGCAACGGAAGCGTCTTCAAGTCTTGACACCCACCCCCTTGAGGCAGCAATCTTCCGGCAACAGCGCATGGGAGCGCTCCCATATCGGACGAGGTTTTTTCGCTCGTACGGGGACGGCACGGCCCATGTCTTCTCCGTACGACCGGCATCCGCACCCACAGCGCGTCTGCCGAGCACATCGAACGCCAGTCCCACCCTGGAACAAGGAGTAGTGGAATGCGCATCACCCGCACCGTCGCAGGTCGAAGCCGCAGAACCGCCGTCATAGCCACCACGGGCCTCACGGCCGCCGCCCTGCTGCTGACCGGCTGCAGCGACTCGGGATCGGACTCCGAGGGGTCCGACGCGAACGGGAACATCACCCTGACCGTGGCCGACTTCGGACAGTTCGGCTACAAGGAGGCGGGGCTCTTCGAGAAGTACCACGAGCTCCACCCGAACATCACGGTCAAGGAAAACGTCACGGCCGACGAGAAGGTCTACTACCCCAAGTTCCTCCAGCAGCTCAACACGGGCAGCGGCCTGGCCGACGTGCAGGGCATCGAGGTCGGCCGTGTGAAGGAGCTCGTCGACACCAAGGCGGACGCCTTCGCCGACCTCTCCAAGGTCATCGACACCGACCAGTGGGTGAACTGGAAGGCGCTGCAGGCGACCACCGACGAGGGCAAGGTCATCGGCGCCGGCACCGACATCGGCCCGATGTCGATCTGTTACCGCCGCGACCTCTTCGAGCAGGCCGGGCTGCCGAGCGACCGCACCGAGGTCGCCGCGAAGCTCGCCGGCGGCTGGGAGGACTACCTCGCGCTCGGTGAGGAGTACAAGAAGAAGGCTCCCAAGGGCACCTTCTTCATGGACTCCGCCAGTGCCATGTACAACGGCGTCGTGAGCTCCGACTCGGAGCAGTACTACGCCAAGGACGGCAAGCCGATGTACAAGGAGAGCGCCGGCGTCAAGGCGGGCTGGAAGCTCGCCTCCGAGGCGGTCGACAAGAAGCTGACCCAGGGCCTCGCCCAGTTCAGCCCGCCGTGGCAGGCCGCCCTGCGCAAGGGCACCATGGCCACCGTCGCGTGCCCCGCGTGGATGGCAGCGCAGATCGCCACCTACTCCGGTGACCAGTTCAAGGGCAAGTGGGACATCGCCCGTACCCCGGGTGACACCGCGGCCAACTGGGGCGGTTCGTTCCTCTCCGTGCCCGCCAAGGGCAAGCACGTCAAGGAGGCCGGTGAGCTCGTCAAGTGGCTGACCGCCCCCGAGCAGCAGGCCGCCGTCTTCAAGGCCGCCGGTCTCTTCCCGTCGAACAAGGGCGCGTACGAGCTCCCCGACGTGAAGAGCGCCAAGCTGGAGTACTTCAACAACGCCCCGATCGGTGAGATCTACGCCGAAGAGGCGCAGGTCATCCCCGCGGCCGTGCTCGGCCCGAAGGACGGCGTCATGAAGGACACCATCGGCACGCAGATCAACAACATGGAGCAGCGCGGCACCAAGCCGGACGACGCCTGGAAGGCGGCGACCGAGGCCATCGACAAGGTGATCGGCTGATCCTCGCCGGTGCGGGCGGCCGGGACGCCTTCCACGCGTCCCGGCCGGCCCGCACCGGTGCCGGTTCCCCTACCGGCACCGCGCACCTTCTCCGACACCTCCGCCGGACCTGACCAGAGGTCCGGCATGCCCCTGCGGTGTCGGCACACCCCAGGGAAGGACTCCCACCTGTGGCAACCACCACCCCCACCAGGGACGTACAGGGCTCGCGGCCCAGCCGTCGCGCCCCGAAGCCCATGTCCCCCGGCCGCCAGGCGTGGCGCAGCCGGCTCTGGCGCTTCGACGACAAGGCGTCGCCGTACGCCTACATCGCGCCCTTCTTCCTCGTGTTCGGGGCCTTCGGGCTCTACCCACTGATCTACACCGGCTGGATAGCCCTCCACCGGGTGGAGATGACCGGCCTCGACCAGATGGAATGGGTCGGCTTCGAGAATTTCAGCAACATCCTCCAGGACGGCGAGTTCTGGACCGCGGTCAGCAACACCTTCGTCATCGGCGTCATCTCGACCGTCCCGCAGCTGATGATCGCGCTGGGCCTCGCCCACCTGCTGAACTACAAACTGCGGGCCAGCACCTTCTGGCGCACCGTGATCCTCACGCCGTACGCCACCTCGGTCGCCTCCGCGGCCCTCGTCTTCGCCCTGGTGTTCCGGGCCGACGGCGGCCTGCTGAACTGGGTTCTCGGTTTCTTCGGCATCGGTGAGACGAACTGGGCCAACGGTCACTGGTCCTCCAACATCGCCATCGCGGTCATCGTGATCTGGCGCTGGACGGGCTACAACACGCTGATCTACCTGGCCGCGATGCAGGCGGTCCCGTCCGACCTCTACGAAGCGGCCTCGCTCGACGGCGCCTCACGCTGGCAGCAGTTCCGCAACGTGACGATCCCCGCGCTCCGGCCGACGATCCTCTTCACGATCGTCATCTCGACCATCGGATCGATGCAGCTCTTCGGTGAGCCACTCCTGCTCGAGGGCGGCCAGATCGGAGCCCAGGGCGGCACCGAGCACCAGTACGAGACCCTCAGCATCTATCTCTACAACTACGGCTGGAACCTCGGGCACCTCGGTCCGGCCGCCGCAGTCGCCTGGGCCATGCTCGTCCTGCTGCTGCTCATTGCCGCGATCAACTGGCTCGTCGGGCGCTTCGTGCGCAAGACCGCGGCCTGACGGGGAGCGATACCCATGACCACCACCAGCACCGTCACCGCTCCGGACCACCGCCGCGTCTCCAAGGCCGTCCGTGACGAGCCTCCGCGTCGCCGCCGCTTCAAGCCGGGGGCCGGCCGCCAGCACCACGCGGGCCCCTTCGCCTACTTCGCGCTCGCCGTCGTCGGCCTCGGCTCGCTGTTCCCGCTGTACTGGACGCTCGTCGCCGCCTCCCGCACCCAGGACGAGGTGCTCGACACCTCGCCGCCGCTCATCCCGGGCGGCAACTTGTTCAACAACCTCGAGGCGGCCTGGGAACAGGCCAACCTCGGCAAGGCCATCCTGAACACGGTCATCGTGTCCGCGAGCATCACCCTGGCCACCCTGTTCTTCTGCACCCTGGCCGGATACGCCTTCGCCAAGATGCGCTTCAAGGGCCGTGGCGCACTGATGACCGCGGTCATCGCCACGCTGACCATCCCCCCGCAGCTCAGCGTCGTGCCACTCTTCATGATGATGTCGGACATCGGCTGGGGCGGTCAGCTGGAGTCGGTGATCTTCCCGACCCTCGTCAGCGCGTTCGGTGTGTTCTTCATGCGCCAGTACCTCCTGGAGGCGCTGCCGTACGAGCTCATCGAGGCGGGCAGGATGGACGGCGCGAACAACCTCCGCATCGTGTGGAGCATCGTGCTGCCGGTCGCCCGCCCCGCCATGATGGTGCTCGGCATGCTCACCTTCGTCCAGTCCTGGAACGACTTCTTCTGGCCCTACCTCGCACTGAACCAGCAGAACCCCACGCTCCAGGTGGCCCTCGGCCAGCTGAGCGCGTCCTACGTGCCGGACCAGAGCATCGTCATGGCGGGCGCGCTGATCAGCACCCTGCCGCTGCTCGTCGTCTTCGTGATCTTCGGCAAGCAGATCGTCGGGGGCATCATGTCCGGCGCCGTCAAGGGCTGACCCCGCCCGCCCCGGCGTCGCCGTTCCTCCCGGTCCGACCCCGGGCCCGCCGTTCCGTCCTGGTCCGGCCCCCGGCCGTCCCGTACGGCCTGTACCTGACCGCAGGCCGTACGGGGCCGGGGCCCCCGCACTTCCTGTCCCTGTCCCTCCACCTCATGGGAGCGCTCCCGCATGACTGCCGTACGACCCGACACCACCCCGAAGCAGGCGCCTGAGGCACAGTTCCCCACGGGCTTCATCTGGGGTGCGGCGACCGCCTCCTACCAGGTCGAGGGCGCCGCCGCCGAGGACGGCCGCACGCCGTCCATCTGGGACACCTTCAGCCGTACCCCCGGCAAGGTCCGCAACGGTGACACCGGCGACATCGCCGCCGACCACTACCACCGCTACCGTGACGACGTCGCGCTCATGAAGCGGCTCGGGCTGAAGGCCTACCGCTTCTCCGTCTCCTGGTCCCGGGTCCAGCCCACCGGCCGCGGCCCCGCCGTCGAGCGCGGTCTGGACTTCTACCGCAAGCTCGTCGACGAACTGCTCGACGCCGGCATCATGCCCGTCGCCACCCTCTACCACTGGGACCTGCCCCAGGAGCTCGAGGACGCGGGCGGCTGGCCCGAGCGCGTGACCGCCGACCGCTTCGCCGACTACGCCGCGATCGTCTCCGGCGCACTCGGCGACCGTGTCGGCATGTGGACCACCCTCAACGAGCCGTGGTGCTCGGCCTACCTCGGTTACGGCTCGGGCGTGCACGCCCCCGGCCGCACCGAGCCCGCAGCGGCGCTGCAGGCGGCCCATCACCTCAACCTCGCCCATGGCCGGGCGATCGAGGTTCTGCGCGCCCAACTCCCCGCTGCTGCGCAGACCTCGGTCACCCTCAATCTCCACCAGGTCCGCCCGCTCACCGACAGCGTGGCCGACGCGGACGCCGCGCGCCGCATCGACGCCGTCGGCAACCGGGTCTTCACCGGCCCCATGCTGCGCGGGGAGTACCCCGAGGACCTGATCACGGACACCTCGCACCTGGTGGACTGGTCCAAACTCGTCAAGGACGGCGACCTCGCCACCATTTCCCGTCCCGTCGACGCGCTCGGCATCAACTACTACACGCCCACCCTGGTCTCCAGCCCGGTCGAGGGCGCCGTCTACGCGCGCAGCGACGCCCACGGCGCCAGCTCCCACTCCCCGTGGCCGGGCTCCGAGCACGTCGCCTTCCACCTCGCCGAGGGGAAGGAACGCACCGCCATGGACTGGTCGATCGACCCCAACGGGCTCTACAACCTGCTCATGGACGTCAGCCGCGACCACCCCGGTCTGCCCCTGATGGTCACGGAGAACGGCGCGGCCTTCGACGACTACGTCTCGCCCGAGGGCAAGGTCGAGGACCCGGAGCGGATCGCCTATCTGCACGGCCACCTCGACGCCGTGCAGCGGGCCGTGGCCGACGGCGCGGACGTCCGGGGCTACTTCCTGTGGTCTCTGATGGACAACTTCGAGTGGGCGTACGGCTATTCGAAGCGCTTCGGCGCGGTCTACGTCGACTACGCCTCCCAGCGCCGCATCCCCAAGGCGAGCGCCCACTGGTACTCCGACGTGATCCGCCGCCACGCCCTGCCGCCGGTCGGCACCGTCTGACCCTGACCAGCCTCGACAGCGGGACCCGGCACGGAGCCGGGTCCCGCTTTTCTGCGTCCTCTTACGTAATCGTCATACTCACCCCGTAGGCTTGGGAGCGCTCCCAAGAGATGTGGCGCTGCGGAGGGACCGCTCGGTCCGAGTAAGTGTCAAGGGATCGGACAGCGGGACTTGGTTTGGCCAGGGCGCTGTGAGAAATTGACCGCGAACGGGAGGCAGCCATGGCGGCAGCGCGAGTACGGAGTGGCGGGCGGCCCACGCTCGAAGAGGTAGCGGCCAGGGCCGGAGTGGGGCGGGGCACGGCCTCCCGCGTCATCAACGGCTCGCCCCGGGTGAGCGCACAGACCAGGGAGGCCGTCGAGGCGGCCGTCGCCGAACTGGGATACGTGCCCAACCGCGCGGCCCGCGCGCTGGCGGGCAACCGCACGGACGCCATCGCCCTCGTCGTGCCCGAGTCCGAGACCCGGTTCTTCGCCGAACCGTACTTCTCCGACATCGTCCGGGGTGTCGGAGCCGCTCTGGCCGACACCGAGATGCAGCTGCTGCTGACCCTCGCGGGCAACGACCGCGAGCGCCGCCGGCTGGCGCAGTACCTCACCGCTCACCGGGTCGACGGGGTGCTCCTGGTCTCCGTCCACGCCGACGATCCGCTCCCCGATCTCCTGGAACAGCTGGGCATGCCCTCCGTGATCAGCGGTCGCAGGCATGCGGCGGAGACCCTGGCCTCCGTCGACTCCGACAACTTCGAGGGCGCCCGGGCGGCCGTCGACCACTTCATATCGCGAGGCCGCCGCAGCATCGCGACGATCACCGGCCGCCTGGACGTCTACGGCGCGCAGCGCCGCCTCGACGGGTACCGCAAGGCCGTCGCCGCGGCCGGCCTCGACCCCGACGAGCGGCTGATCGCCCCGGCCGACTTCAGCGAGGAGGGCGGCGCCCGCGCCATGCGCGAGCTGCTGGAGCGCCGTCCCGACGTGGACGCGGTGTTCGCCGCATCCGACGTCATGGCCGCCGGAGCCCGCCAGGTGCTGCGCGAGTCGGGCCGCCGCATCCCGGACGACGTCGCCCTCATCGGCTTCGACGACTCGGCCGTGGCCCGCCACATGGACCCGCCCCTGACGAGCGTGCGCCAGCCGATCGAGGAGATGGGCCGCACCATGACCCGCGTCCTGCTCCAGGAGATCGCGAACCACTCGTCCGGCGACGACGCGCAGGAGCGCCCGAGGATCGTGCTGCCGACGGAGCTGGTCGTACGGGAGTCGTCCTGACGCGGGTGTACGGAGAGGGTGGCGGGGCGTACACGTAGTGAGCATTTTTTTCACAACTCCTCCATGACCTCACAGCTCGGCCGCTACAGTTCCCGACGTCCGGCGAACGTGTGACGCACCACACAACGTCACGTAACGACCTGCCGCGCGTGTGCGTTCCGGCCCGGCAGCGCAGTTGGGGGCCGCATGCAGGAGATGGTCAAGGGCGCGAACATCGGCCTGTCCGCGCTGAGCGACGACGTCGGGTCCGTGGTGATGAGCCTGGGCTGGAGCAGCCCGACCGGGGAGGGCGACGCGGACGTCTCCGTGCTCCTTCTCGACGCGGACGGCAAGGTGCGCAGCGACGCCGACTTCTGTTTCTACAACAACCCGGTCGCGGGCAACGGCAGCGTCCAGCTGCTCGGGAAGACCCCCACGGCCGACGGTGACGAGGACCGCATCAGCTTCGACCTCGACGCCGTACCGCCGGAGGTCGAACAGATCGTCGTGGCGGCGAGCCGCTACGGCGGATCCTGCTTCGGGGATCTGGACGACCTCCGGCTGCGGCTCGCGGACAGCTCCGGCGACAGCCTGGTCCAGTTCTCCATCGAGGACGCGGGTGCCGTCAGCGCCTTCATCTTCGGAGAGCTCTACCGGCGGACCGGCGAGTGGAAGTTCCGGGCCGTGGGCCAGGGTTACGCGTCCGGGCTGGCCGGGCTGGCCACGGACTTCGGCGTCGACATCGAGGACGACGCCGAGGAGGAAGGCGCGGAAACGGCCACCGGGGACGAAGGCGCGGAGACGGCCGCCGAGGCAGCCGCTCAGGTGCCCGTCGCTCAGGTGCCTGCCGCGCAGGCGCCGGGACGGCCGGGCCCGGCGCCGGAGGCGGCCATCCCCTCGCCCCGCGCGCCGGTGACGCTGCCCCTGGGCCCTGCGCCCGCCGAGGCGGCGAGGTCCGGACCGAAGCCCCGGTCCCGGCCGCGCACGGCCCGGAAGAAGGTCACGCTCCCCAGGACCGCGAGGAAGTCGCTCGCCGACAACGACTCCTGGCGCACGGCCAGGCTCTTCCCTCTCTCCGCACTCAAGAACGACCGCGAGCGCGAGACCCGGGCCACCTCGGTCCTGCTGTCGGTGATGACCCAGGTGCCGGAGTTCGGCCGCCGCCTCACCGCCGGATTCGGCGCGCCCGCGGGACGGATGGAGACCTTCACGGAGGTCTCCCTGCCGCACGGCGACACCCCTCGGCGCCCCGACGGGGTCATCCGCGTCGAGCGGGCGGGCAAACTGTGGACGGCGCTGGTCGAGACGAAGACGAACGGCAACGCCCTCAAGCCGGACCAGGTGCAGGCGTACATGGACATCGCCGCCAGGCGGGGCTACGAGGCTGTCATCACCCTGTCCAACGACGTGGCGCTCGAAGGCAGCCCCCTCGTGGACGTCCGCGTCGACGGCAGGCGCAAGCACAAAGTGGCGCTCTGGCACCTCTCCTGGGCCGAGGTGGCCCATCAGGCGCAGATGCTGATCCGCCACGAGGGGGTGGGCAACGCCGCGCACGCCTGGCTGCTCCAGGAGCTGCTGCACTACCTCCAGCACGAGCACTCGGGCTGTCACGGCTTCCAGAACATGGGGGCCGCCTGGGTGCCCGTACGCAGAGGGATCGACGACGAGACCCTCTGCCCGGGCGACCCGCGCGCCACGGAGGTCATCGAGAGCTGGGAGAGGCTCGTCCGACAGGTGTGCCTGCGCCTCGGGGGTGAGATCGGCCAGAAGGTGCTGCCCGTCCAGCGCGCCCGGCGAGGGTCCGACCCCGGCGCCCGCCGTGCCGCTCTCGCCGGCCGGCTGTGCTCCCAGGGGCGGCTCGACGCAGAGCTCCGCATGGAGGGGACCCCGGGAATCCTGGCCATCGCCGCGGACCTGCGTACGGGCAAGCTGCGTACGTCGATCGAGGTGCCGGCGCCCGACCAGGGCTATCCGCTGAGCCGGGCGAAGCGGCTGATCCGCCAACTCGCGGCCGCACCGGCCGACCTGCACATCGAGACGCTCGTCGAGGGGGACGGAGCCGGGCCGCGGGGGACGCTGGAGCGGCTGCGCCCCGAGCCCGCGGACCTCCTCCCGAAGGACGGGGCGGAGATCACCGGCTTCCGCCTCTCGCTGTTCAAGGGCATGGGCAACGGGCGCGGCAACGCGGAGTCGGGCTTCATCCGCAGTGTCGACGAGGCGGTGGACCGCTTCCACGCCCAGGTCATCGCCCAGCTGGAAGCGCGGGGAGCCCGCCGTGCTCCGGGCGGGGCCGAGGCCGGCCGCTGACACAGGCTCCGGTCCGGGCCGGGGGAGGAGGGAGGCCCTGCCGCGTCGGGGGATAGCGCGGCAGGGCCTGTACGGTCCTCTGCCCGGCGATCGGTGGTCCATGCGGCACGGATCGGTGTGACGGCCGACACGCTCGGCTCAGGCGGGCTCAGGCGGGCTCAGGCGGGCTCAGGCGGGCTCAGGCGGGCTCGGACGGGCTCGGACGGGGGCCGCGGGAAGGTCCGGGCGCGCGCGCGAGGGCATGAAGAAGGCCCGGTCCGTGTGTCCCGGACCGGGCCTTGATCATTCAGGGTGAGTAACGGGACTTGAACCCGCGACATCCTGGACCACAACCAGGTGCTCTACCAGCTGAGCTATACCCACCATGCTGCCCGGTCGCTTTTCTGACCGGCCGAGAAAAAGTGTACAGGGTCCTGGAGGGTGCTCGCGCCCGACTTCTCCGGGACCGGGTCACAGGCCCTCGCGGGCCCGTGACCAGCGCGTCTCGTGGCTACTGTCCGGCCGCCGGCGTGTGGCGTGCCGCGATCTCCTTGGCACGGGCCGAGTCCGGGCCGGGCTGGGGCACGAAGACCGCGTCACGGTAGTAACGCAGCTCCGTGATGGAGTCGCGGATGTCGGCCAGCGCCCGGTGGTTGCCGTTCTTCTCCGGACTGTTGAAGTACGCCCTCGGGTACCAGCGGCGCGCCAGTTCCTTGACCGAGGACACATCGACGATCCGGTAGTGGAGGTAGCCCTCCAGTGACGGCATGTCCCGCGCCAGGAAGCCGCGGTCGGTACCGACCGAGTTTCCGCAGAGCGGGGCCTTGCCCGGCTCCTTCACGTGCTCGCGGATGTAGTCCAGGACACGCTCCTCCGCGTCGGCCAGGGTCGTGCCCCCGGCCAGCTCGTCGAGGAGGCCCGAGGCGGTGTGCATCTGCCGCACCACCTCGGGCATCGTCTCCAGGGCCGCGTCCGGTGGGCGGATCACGATGTCCACCCCTTCACCGAGCACGTTCAGTTCCGAGTCGGTGACCAGGGCGGCCACCTCGATGAGTGCGTCGTCCGTCAGCGAGAGCCCGGTCATCTCGCAGTCGATCCACACCATGCGGTCGTTCATGAGCCCCACCCTACGGGGCACTCCGCTGTCCCGGCAGGGCCGGGCGCCCGGTGATGTACGCCTCCGGACCCGGTCCCAGGCGCTCCGGAAGGCCCCCCGGAGGCGCCGCCGCGGTGACCGGGGACGGACCGGACGTGGCCGCCGCGACGGCCCGCCGGTTCGCCGCCGTGCCCTGGACGGGCACGGACGCCTCCAGCACCGCGCCGACGCCCTCCAGTCCTCCGCCCTGCGGGCGGCGGGCCCGGTAGGCGGCCCGGTACGCCGCGGGGGAGGACCCCAGCTGGCGGCGGAAGTGCCCGCGCAGCGCGACCGGTGAGCGGAAGCCGCAGCGGCCCGCGACCTCGTCCACGGAGTAGTCGGAGGTCTCCAGCAGCCGCTGGGCCTGGAGTACGCGCTGGGTGATGAGCCACTGGAGCGGAGCGCTGCCGGTGAGCGAACGGAACCTGCGGTCGAAGGTCCGCCTGCTCATGTAGGCGCGCGCCGCCAGCGTCTCCACGTCGAACTGCTCGTGGAGGTGCTCCAGCGCCCAGGCCACGACCTCGGCGAGCGGGTCGGAGCCGATCTCCTCGGGTAAAGACCTGTCGAGGTAGCGCTCCTGGCCGCCACTGCGACGCGGCGGCACGACGAGCCGGCGGGCCAGGGCCCCGGCCGCCTCGGTGCCGTGGTCGGTGCGGACTATGTGGAGGCACAGATCGATTCCGGCCGCGGTCCCGGCCGAGGTGAGCACGTCGCCGTCGTCGACGAACAGCTCACGCGGATCGACGTGCACCGACGGGTAGCGCTTGGCCAGCGTCGGTGCGTACATCCAGTGGGTGGTGGCCGGCCGGCCGTCCAGCAGGCCGGCTGCCGCGAGGACGAAGGCCCCCGTGCACAGTCCGACGATGCGGGCGCCCTCGTCGTGGGCGCGGCGCAGCGCGTCCAGGGCCTCGGCGGGCGGCGGGGAGGTGATGGACCGCCAGGCGGGCACCACGACGGTGCCGGCCCTGCTGATCGCCTCCAGGCCGTACGGCGCGCTGAGTTCGAGCCCGCCCGTGGTGCGCAGCGGTCCCTCCTCACCTCCGCACACCAGCAGCCGGTAGCGCGGAACTCCCGCGTCCTGCCGGTCGATTCCGAAAACTGAGAGCGGAATGGAGCTCTCGAAGATAGGGCCCCCACTGAACAGCAGTACGGCTACGACTTCCCGGCGTCGCCGCCCGGTCAGTTTCCGTGCGGCCTCCGTTGCGGTGGCGGAGTCCTGGTTCATGACGCTAAGCCCCCCTCGGTGTTCGCGTCTTCCTGGTCCCTACGGGCCTGTCGCTCCTGCACGTTTCCCCTTGGTCTCGCACACGTCCCCAGTCCTCGACTCAAGATCGAATCTACTGCGTTCCGTGGTGCCGCCGTGACACGTTCCCCCACCGGCGCTATGTCGACAAGGCAACGTGGCGCGAAGCGTTCGATCACGAAGCGTTCCACTCGCGAGCCCCGCAGGGAAGTGCGCCTCGCGATCATGGCCCGTCCCCATAGGGTCAAAGCGTACCGCGCGGTCTATTCCTGCCTGCTGGCACGTGGGTTGGGCTGCTGTTTGGCCAAGACCGGGGGGTGGGGGAGAAGTTGGCTGAAAACCGATGGTCGCGTGCGCGTATTCAAGTCATGCGACCGGCGTACGACCCCATTCCTCATGAGCTTCTGTGCGCCCCTTTCGCCCCTGGAGGCTGTCCGGCCTCAGGGGATGAACGATGCGCGATCGGTCGATGGCGGGGGGTGACCGCCGTGGTGCGGGAGGGGGCGAGTGGCGTATTCGGCCGTCTTGCGGGGTGCCCCCGTGATCCGGCGGCCGGCCGGGCCGCAGGAACCGGCAGGATCCCGCGCGCGGAGCTGGATGTAGGACGCAACCGGCATTGCCATACGGAGCGGTCTCCGGCATGCTCCCTCCATCGCCGCGCGCGCCGTGCGAAGGCTGGGCAGTGAAGGAGTGGCGCCGTACCCTTGGGGGTAAAGGGTTGGGAAGATGTTTCCCGGACACAGCTTCACCGCTCGCAGGTACACCTCCAAACCGCTCCCTCCTCACGAGGACTCTCTTCGCCGAGACACCGATGGCCGGTCACGAAATCCCTGAACCCGCAGACCGCAAGCAGGTAGCCGACCCCGGGTCGGTACCGCAGCCGGTCGTAGAGTCGCGCCCGTCCTGCGATCCCGCCTTCCGGCACGGCGTCGTGGTCGGCTTCGACGGCTCCATGTCCAGCGAGCGAGCCCTCGCGTACGCCATCGGCATGGCGAACCGGCACAGCTCCGGGCTGATCATCGTCCACGTGGCCAACCGCCTGCCGACCACGGTCTGGGCGGGTTGTGAGCCCCCCGTCTTCGTCGACGTCCCCGATCACCGCACCGAGGTCCTCGGCCTGGAGCTGGCCTGCGCGGACTACCTCTCCGAGGTGCCCTGGGTGCTCGTGGAGCGCGGCGGGGACATCTGCCACGAGCTGGAGGAGGTCGGCCGCGAGTACTCGGCCGACGCGATCGTCGTCGGTTCCACGCACGGCATCGTGGGCCGGATCTTCGGGTCCGTCGCCGGCCGCCTGGCGCGCCGGGCACAGCGGCCCGTCATCGTCATCCCCTGAGACCACGAAAGGCCCCTGACGAGGCGTCAGGGGCCTTCCGCGTGCCCGCTCCGGGCGGAGCGGCGGGCGTCGGCTACTCGACGGTGACGGACTTCGCCAGGTTGCGCGGCTTGTCGATGTCACGGCCCATGGCCAGCGCCGTGTGGTAGGCGAGCAGCTGGAGCGGGATGCCCATCAGGATCGGGTCCAGCTCGTTCTCGTTCTTCGGGACGACGATCGTGTGGTCGGCCTTCTCCTGCTCACGGTGGGCGACGGCCAGGATGCGGCCGCTGCGGGCCTTGATCTCCTCCAGCGCCGCACGGTTCTTCTCCAGCAGGTCGTCGTCCGGGACGATGGCGACCGTGGGGAGCGCCGGCTCGATGAGCGCGAGCGGGCCGTGCTTGAGCTCCGAGGCGGGGTAGGCCTCGGCGTGGATGTAGGAGATCTCCTTGAGCTTGAGGGAGGCCTCCAGTGCGACGGGGTAGCCCCGGACGCGGCCGATGAACATCATCGACTGCGCGCCCGCGTACTCCTCCGCCAGCTTCTTGATCTCCTCCTCCGACTCGAGGATCTGGCCGATCTGCTCCGGCAGCTTGCGCAGGCCCTCGATGATCCGCTTGCCGTCGGCGACCGACAGGTCGCGGATGCGGCCCAGGTGCAGGGCGAGCAGCGCGAAGGCCACGACGGTGTTGGTGAAGCACTTGGTGGAGACCACGCAGACCTCGGGGCCCGCGTGGACGTACATGCCTCCGTCGGCCTCGCGGGCGATCGCCGAGCCGACCACGTTCACGACGCCCAGGACCCGCGCGCCCTTGCGCTTGAGCTCCTGCACGGCGGCGAGGACGTCGTAGGTCTCACCGGACTGCGAGACGGCCACGTAGAGGGTGTCTGGGTCCACGACCGGGTTGCGGTAGCGGAACTCGGAGGCCGGCTCTGCGTCCGCGGGGATGCGGGCCAGCTCCTCGATGAGGCCGGCGCCGATCAGGCCCGCGTGGTACGAGGTGCCGCAGCCCAGGATCTTGATCCGGCGGACCCCGCGGGCCTCGCGGGCGTCCAGGTTCAGGCCGCCCAGGTGCACGGTGGAGAAGCGGTCGTCGATGCGTCCGCGCAGCACGCGGTCCACGGCGTCGGCCTGCTCGGAGATCTCCTTGTGCATGTAGGTGTCGTGGCCGCCCATGTCGTACGACTCGGCCTCCCACTCCACGGTGGTCGGCGTGGCCGTCGTGGTCGAGCCCTCCGTGGTGTACGTACGGAAGTCGTCGGCCTTGAGGGTGGCCATCTCGCCGTCGTCCAGGGTGACGATCTGGCGGGTGTGCGCGACCAGGGCGGCCACGTCGGAGGCGACGAACATCTCCTTCTCGCCGATGCCGAGCACGACCGGGGAGCCGTTGCGGGCGACGACGATGCGGTCGTTGAAGTCGGCGTGCAGGACGGCGATGCCGTACGTGCCCTCGACCAGCTTCAGCGCCTCACGGACCTTCTCCTCCAGCGTGGCGGCCTGCGCCCGGGCGATCAGGTGGACGAGCACCTCGGTGTCGGTCTCCGAGAGGAACTCGATGCCGTCGGCGACCAGCTTCGCGCGGAGCTCGGAGGCGTTGTCGATGATGCCGTTGTGGACCACGGCGACCTTGTTCTCCGCGTCCAGGTGCGGGTGGGCGTTCTCGTCGCTCGGGGCGCCGTGGGTGGCCCAGCGGGTGTGGGCGATCCCGGTGGTGCCGGCGAAGCGCTTGGGTACGCGGGCCTCCAGGTCGCGGACCCGCCCCTTGGCCTTGACCGTCTTCAGGGTGCCGGGCTTGCCCGCCGCGGCCTTGCCCGTGATGACGATTCCCGCGGAGTCGTAGCCCCGGTACTCCAGCCGCTGCAGGCCTTCCAGCAGCAGCGGAGCCACGTCACGCTTCCCGATGTAACCGACGATTCCGCACATGCTTCTTCTGCCCCTCCATCGACGTACAAAAGTTCGGTGCCCGGCCCGCCCGTGCGGTTCAGCCGTAGACGATGCGTCGCAGCTGGCGGAGCGAGAGCTCCTGCGGTGCCACCGCGCGGTGCGGCAGCTCGGCCGCGATCCGCTCGAAGATCTCCGCGTTCACCAGGCCGCCCGCCTGCAGTTCGCGGTGGCGGCGCCGGACGAAGTCCTCGGTCGTCTCGTCGAAGTACGCCAGCACGTCGAGGATCACCCTGGCGGCCTCACCGCGCTGGAGCGCGGTGGAGCGTACGAGGTGGTCGATGAGGTCGTCATGCGTAGGGCGGCGTTCGAGCACTCGTCGATATTGCGTGGAGCGGGCCTGGTTCGCAAGAAATCTGCCCGAAATCGGGCAGAAATCTCATGGAGTGAAGTGCTTATGCCGGAGATGTCGCATAGGTTCTCATCCAGGCACGCCGAGAAGGCGGGGCCGGACACCGGAGGCGGCCGGCTTGTTCCACCGCTGTCGGCGGTGGACGGGTGTCAGCCGGTGGCCGAGCCCCGCGCCCGCCGTGAAGGTGGCGCGATCACGCCGCGCGGCCGACCGGTCCGGCCGGATTCCGGCCGCCGCCCCGGGCTCGGACGCGCGGCGCTCGTCGACCCCGGCGCCGAGCCCGCCGTTGCTGGCGAAAGAGCGGGAGGTGACCCTCGGTCACGCCTGACCCGGTGGCTCGGAAACCGGCCACGGCGGCTTGTGCGGCCGTGGTCGGTTCCTCGGCCGGTCCGTACGCGGTTCCGGCCAGGGCGGGGGGAAGATCTCCGCCAGGTACACCGACAGGATCTCGGCCGACAGGCCCAGGGTGGGGCGCGGACCGACGAAGGATTCCGGCGCCTCCAGGGGAAGGTCCGGGCCGTGCCGGTGGCGGGTGATCGCCCCCGCGTCGACCTGACGGTGGTCCAGTGCGAAGCGGCGGGCGCCGAAGCGGCTGCTCGGCCGACCCGTGGTCGCCCCACACGCTGTAGCGGCCGTGGCTGTGCGGGGCCGGGGTCGGCGGGCGCTCGCGGGGGAGCCCGGCCGGAGCCGCGGACCGGCGGGCGGCCGGCGGGCCACTCCGGCGCGGCGCCCGTCCCCAGGGCGAGGCGGCGGGCGGGGAGGGGGGCTTCGCCGCTGTGCGGACCGTGCGGAGGCCGTCACCCTCGTCGTACGTAACCGACTGTACGGTTTGGTTGAATCGGATACAGCTTGGTTCGGCCGCCGCCCACAGGGCGGTCGTCGTACGCGGTGCGCGGCGGGTGGAAGCCGGCTACGCGGACGCTGCCGTCGCCTCCTGCCTCAGCTCGTCCCGCTCATTCCCCGTCGCCAGTAACCGAAGGTGACCCGCTGCATGGAGGGGCTGAGCCGACGGGCCCGCAGGACCGTCAGGCCGCAGAACCGGAAGGGGGCGACGGTGGGCGCGGCAGCGGTCCTCATGCGAGGGCTCCTCCCAGGAGCTGACGGAGGAGGCCCGGCCGGGAGCGGATCCCGGCCGGGCCCGGAGGTCAGCTGACCTTCTTCGCCTTCTCGATGGCCTCGGCGAGGGCGTCGAGGATCGGCGCGCACTTGTCGTAGGAGTAGATGGGCTCCGTCGTACGCGGGATGACCTGGCCGGCCTTGACCGCGGGCAGCTGGGCCCACGTCGGCTTGGACGTCAGGGCGTCCGGCTGCAGGGCCGAGGAACGGTTGTCCATCATGATGATGTCGGCACCGTACTTGTCGACGTTCTCCCAGCTCAGCTCCTCGAAGAAGCCGGCCTCGTTGACCTTCGGCTCGACGAACTGCACACCGAGCTCCTGGAAGTACAGGGTGTCGGCGGACGTCTTGGCGAGGGAGACGTAGAACAGGTCCTGGCTGGCCGAACCCACCAGCACCTTGATGTTCGGCTGGGACTTGGCGGCGGCGCGCAGCCGGGCGGCGGCCTTCTCGAACGCGGCCTTGGCGTCGGTGACCTTCTTCGCCTTGACGTCGGCGCCGAGGGAGGCCGCGAGGTCCTCGTGGCGCTGGATCGCCTTGGGGACCGTGGTCTGCGCGGCCCACAGGGCGACGCTCGGGGCCAGCTTCAGGATCTTGTCCTTGGACTGGTCCGGCACGTACCAGAGGGCGTCCTTCTCCCACATGGCGGTGACGAGGAGCTCCGGCGCGAGGCCGGTGTACTTCTCGACGTTGAACTCGCCCCAGACGTTGCCGAGCACCTCGACCTTGCTGATGTCCAGGTCGCCCGCCTGCACGTCGGGCTTGCCGTCAGCGGTCTTCGTCGGGCCGAAGACGCCCTTGACCTCGATGCCGTAGTCGTGGAGCGCGGCGGCGACGCCGATGAACGCGACGATGTTCTTCGGCACGGACTGCGCCTCGGCCGTCTGGCCACGGTCGTCCTTGAAGGACCAGGGGCCGGATTTCTCCGAGGCCTTACCCGAGTCGGAGGTGTTCTCGTCGCCGTCACCGCAGGCTGCGAGGACGGCGCCGAGGCCTACGGCGCCACCGGCGGCCAGCAGGCCGCGGCGGGAGAGTGGGCTGGTCCGGAGGTTGGCCATGAGTGGGTCTGCTTTCGTACGCGCCGCAGGGCGCCCGTCGGTGATCTGAAGGAAGGCTAGCCTAACCTCACATGTCGCCACCGGACAGGGCAAGGGAAGCGACCGTTCCGTTACTCGCGCAGAGGAAAGCCGCCGTCCCCGAGGAAAGCCGCCGTCCCCCGGCCGGGGGAGGCGGCTGTCGCGAAGGCCCGAGCTCAGCCGGTGAGCGGCCGCAGGCGCAGCATGTCGATGTCCGGGCACACCTTCGCGATCGCGCTGAAGTCGTCGTCCACGTGCAGCCCGGTGAGCCGGTGCTGCCGGGCTGTGAGAGCGATGAGGATGTCGATGGGCGAGGGGCCCCTGTGGTGGCCGATCCGCACGAGCTCTCGCTGCACTTCGATGATCCTCGGCCAGGGGTCTTCGAGGGCGGGAACCCATCCGAAAGTCTGGCCGAGCATGGTGAAGAACGGCTCGTGGTCCCGGTCCGCCCGCAGGGTCGGCATGAGTTCGGACTCCACGGGCGGGCAGAGTGACACGAGGCCTCGGGCGACGCGCCTCGGCCACGGCTCTTCCACATGGCGCCGGAGCAGTCGCCAGACGGCCGATGTGCCGGCGAGACAGCTCACAGACCTGACCGCTCCCGTTCTTCCAGGACGCCGAAGTCCAGGAACTGGTGCGCGTTGTCCTGCAGCCAGCGCAGGGCCCGGACCCGGTCGTCCGTACTGACCGCGGCAGCTATCGTCAGTGCTCGGTTGACCGTCTCCGCTTGGTCGAGGTGCCGAGCTGCTGCTGGGCCAAGGCCAGCATCCGGTCGTCCACATCCACGCGGGTCTTCGCCATGGCGGACCTCCCAGGGCCGAGGGATATATACACCTGATGTGGAGTAGATATCCCTCGGCCCTCGGAGTCTCAGGCGTCCATCCCCAGCTCCCGGGCGATGAGCATCCGCTGCACCTCGCTCGTGCCCTCGCCGATCTCCAGGATCTTGGAGTCGCGCCACATGCGGGCCACCGGGTACTCGTTCATGAAGCCGTACCCGCCGTGGATCTGCGTCGCGTCCCGGGCGTTGTCCACCGCCACCGTGGAGGAGTACAGCTTCGCGATCGCCGCCTCCTTCTTGAACGGCTCGCCCGCGACGAGCCGGGAGGCCGCGTCCCGCCAGCCGATCCGGGCCATGTGCGCCCGCGTCTCCATGTCGGCGATCTTGAACTGGATGGCCTGGTTGGCGCCGATCGGCTTCCCGAAGGCGTGCCGCTCCTTCGCGTACTTCAGCGACTCGTCCACACAGCCCTGCGCCAGGCCCGTCGACAGCGCCGAGATCGCGATCCTGCCCTCGTCCAGGATCCGCAGGAACTGCGCGTATCCGCGCCCCTCCTCGCCCAGCAGGTTGGCCGCCGGGACGCGGACGTCGGAGAAGGACAGCTCCCGGGTGTCGGAGGCGTTCCAGCCGACCTTGGAGTACGGGGCGGCGACCGTGAAGCCGGGGGTGCCGGACGGGACGATGATCGCGGAGATGCGCGGGGCGCCGTTCTCCTTGCGGCCGGTCACCGCCGTGACCGTGACCAGCTCCGTGATGTCCGTACCGGAGTTGGTGATGAAGCACTTGGAGCCGTTGATCACCCACTCGTCCGTCGCCTCGTCCAGCACCGCGGTCGTCCGTGTGCCGCCCGCGTCCGAGCCGCCGTCGGGCTCCGTCAGCCCGAACGCGCCGAGCGCCTCGCCCGAGCAGAGCCTCGGCAGCCACCGCTGCTTCTGCTCCTCGGTCCCGAACCGGTGGACCGGCATGGCGCCGAGCGAGACGCCGGCCTCCAGGGTGATCGCCACGGAGGAGTCGACCCGGGCCAGCTCCTCCAGGGCGATCCCGAGGGCGAGGTAGTCGCCGCCCATGCCGCCGTACTCCTCGGGGAAGGGCAGGCCGAACAGGCCCATCCGTCCCATCTCGCGCACGATCTCGTAGGGGAACTCGTGGCGTTCGTAGAAGTCGCCGATCTTCGGGGCGATCACGTCGTGGGCGAACTCCTCGACGGTACGCCGCAGTTCCTCGTGCTCGGCGGTCAGCCGGTGGTCAAGGGACATGGGTGCTTCACTCCTCGTGGGACAGCGCGCGGACGGTACGGGACGGGCTCGGGCGGCCCAGTTGTTCGGCCATCCACACGCTCGTGGCGGTGAGTGCGCCGAGATCGACCCCGGTGTCGACACCGAGGCCGTCGAGCATCCACACGAGATCCTCGGTGGCGAGATTTCCGGTCGCGCTCTTCGCGTACGGGCAGCCGCCGAGGCCGCCCGCGGAGGCGTCCACCGTCGTCACCCCGTGCTGGAGCGCGGCCAGGGTGTTGGAGAGCGCCTGGCCGTATGTGTCGTGGAAGTGCACCCCGATGGTGCCGGTGGGCACGCCCGCCTCGTTCAGCCCGGAGAGCAGCTCCCGCACATGGCCGGGGGTGGCCACGCCGATCGTGTCGCCGAGGGACAGCTCGTCGCAGCCGAGGTCCATCAGCGCCTTCGCGACCCGGACGACCTGGGCGACGGGCACGGCCCCCTCCCACGGGTCGCCGAAGCACATCGACAGGTAGCCCCGCACGTGCACCCCGGCCGCCCTGGCCCTGGCCACGACGGGCTCGAACATCGCGAGCGACTCGTCGACCGTGCGGTTGAGGTTGCGGGCGGCGAACGTCTCGGTCGCCGAACCGAACACGGCGATCCGGCGGGCGCCGAGCGCGAGCGCCCGGTCCAGGCCCCGCTCGTTCGGTACGAGGACGGGCAGCGCCACCTCACCGGCGTCCGCGACGTCCGAGACGAGCGGGAACAGCTGCTCCGCGTCGGCCAGTTGGGGCACCCACTTCGGATGCACGAAGCTGGTGGCCTCGATCGTGGACAGCCCGGCCCCGGCGAGCCGGCGGATGAACTCCGCCTTCACCTCGGTCGGTACGACGGACTTCTCGTTCTGCAGACCGTCGCGCGCGCCGACCTCGTGGATACGGACCCGGGCCGGCAGATCTGCCGCGGGCACCCTCATGGGCAGTCCGATGCCGGTCACGACTCCTCCTCGGGGGTCACCACGGCCAGGATCTGGTCCATCGCGACCGTGGCGCCGGCGGTGACGTCCAGCCCGGTGACGGTGCCGGCGTGCGGGGCGGAGATGACGTGCTCCATCTTCATCGCCTCGACGACCAGCAGGCTCTGGCCGGCCACGACCTGGTCCCCGACCGCCACCTTCACCACCGTGACGGTCCCCGGCATGGGCGCGGCCAGGGTGTCCACGCCCGAGCGGGCCGCGCCGCTGAGCGAGGCCTCCACCGGGTCGTGGTCCTGTACGTGCCAGCTGTCTCCGTCCCTGCCGAGCCAGATCCCCTCGGACGAGGACGCCCTGCTGAACGCGTGGGTCATGCCGTCGAGTTCGACGACGACGCGCTGCCCGGACACCTCGACGAGCCTGGAGCTCTCCGAGCCGGGCAGCGAGGGCAGGGGGCCGCACGCGTCGGCATGCTCCTCGCGGTCCCCGGCGTGGCCGAACGTCAGGGCCGCCGTGCCCTCCGCGCCCGTACGCAGCCCCACGCGCACCGGGTCGTGGCCCGGCACCCGGAAGTGGTGGAAGGTTTCGGCAGGTGTTCCGCCCAGCCGCCAGCCGCTGGGCACCGAGAACGGATCCACCCATCCGGTGGCGGCCGGCCGGGGCGGTGGCTGCCGCAGCAGGGCCGCGGCGGCGTACACCTCCTGGGGCACTCCGTCCGGAACCAGGCTGTCCGCGTCCCGCTCCACGAGCCCGGTGTCCAGCTCGCCCGCCGTCACCGCGGGGTGGGCCAGCAGCCGCCGGAGGAAGCCCGCGTTCGTCGGGACGCCCAGCACCACCGTGTCCGCGAGCGCCGCCCGCAGACGGCGCAGCGCCGTGGCCCGGTCGGGGCCGTACGCGATGACCTTCGAGAGCATCGGGTCGTACGTGCTGCCGACCGGGACGCCCTCGCTGAGGCCCGAGTCCGTGCGCACGCCGCCGCCCTGCGGTTCGTGGAGCGCGAGCACGGTGCCGCCGGACGGCAGGAAACCGCGCGCCGGATCCTCCGCGCAGACCCGCGCCTCGACGGCGTGCCCGGTGAGGGTGATGTCGGCCTGTGCGTACGGCAGGCGGGCGCCGGAGGCCACCCGGAGCTGCCACTCCACCAGGTCGAGCCCGGTGATCAGCTCGGTGACGGGGTGCTCGACCTGGAGACGGGTGTTCATCTCCATGAAGTAGTACGAGGAAGGGTCGTTGCCCGGGACGATGAACTCGACCGTCCCCGCCCCCACATAGCCGCAGGACCGGGCCGCCTGCACGGCCGCCTCGCCCATCGCGGCCCGCGTCCGCTCGTCGAGCAGGACCGAGGGGGCCTCCTCGATGATCTTCTGGTGGCGGCGCTGGAGCGAGCACTCGCGCTCGCCGAGGTGGATCACATTGCCGTGCGCGTCGGCCAGGACCTGGATCTCGATGTGGCGCGGCCGGTCGATCCACCGCTCCACGAGCAACGTGTCGTCACCGAACGAGGCACGCGCCTCACGCCGGGCCGCCGCGATCTCGTCGGCGAGCAGCGCCTCCTCGCGCACCAGCCGCATGCCCTTGCCGCCGCCGCCCGCCGACGGCTTCAGCAGGACCGGCATCCCGATCTCCCGGGCCGCCGCCTCCAGTCGCGCGTCGGTGAGCCCGCTCCCCGAGGAGCCGGGCACCACAGGCACGCCGGCCGCCGCGACGGTCTCCTTGGCACGGATCTTGTCGCCCATCAGCGAGATCGCCGCGGCGGGCGGGCCGATGAAGACCAGGCCCGCCTCCGCGCACGCCTGGGCGAAGCCCGCGTTCTCGGCGAGGAAGCCGTATCCCGGATGGACGGCCTCGGCGCCCGTGCGGCGGGCGGCGTCCAGCAGCCGCTCCACCGACAGATAGCTCTCCGCGGCGGGCGCGGGCCCGATCCGTACCGCGGTGTCCGCCTCCCGGACGTGCCGGGCGTCCGCGTCGGCGTCGCTGAAGACGGCGACCGACCGCACGCCGAGCTCGCGCAGCGTCCGGATGACCCGGACGGCGATCTCGCCGCGGTTGGCGACCAGAACAGTGCTGAACATGGAAGTCCTCACATCACATCCGGAAGACGCCGAAGCTGGGCTCGCCCAGCGGGGCGTTGGCACACGCGGTCAGGGCGAGCCCCAGCACCTGGCGGGTCTCCGTCGGGTCGATCACGCCGTCGTCCCAGAGCCGGGCGGTGGCGTAGTAGGCGCTGCCCTGCTGCTCGTACTGTGCGCGGACCGGGTCCTTGAAGGCCTCTTCCTCCTCGGCGGGCCACTCCTCGCCGCGCCCCTCGATCTGGTCGCGCTTGACGGTGGCCAGCACCGAGGCGGCCTGCTCGCCGCCCATGACGGAGATCTTGGCGTTCGGCCACATCCACAGGAACCGCGGGCCGTACGCCCGGCCGCACATGGAGTAGTTCCCCGCGCCGTACGATCCGCCGACCACGACCGTCAGCTTCGGGACCCTCGTGCACGCCACGGCCGTCACCATCTTGGCGCCGTGCTTGGCGATGCCCCCGGCCTCGTAGTCCCGGCCGACCATGAAGCCGGAGATGTTCTGGAGGAACACCAGCGGGATGCCGCGCTGGTCGCACAGCTCGATGAAGTGCGCGCCCTTCTGGGCGGACTCGGAGAACAGGATCCCGTTGTTGGCGACGATACCGACGGGGTGGCCGTGGATCCGCGCGAAGCCGGTGATCAGCGTCTGGCCGTACTCCGCCTTGAACTCCGCGAAGCGCGAGCCGTCCACCACCCGGGCGATGACCTCCCGCACGTCGTAGGGCGTACGCGAGTCGACGGGCACCGCGCCGTACAGTCCGGCCGGATCGGCCTTCGGCTCCTCGACGGGCTCCACGGACCAGGGCAGCGGGGCCCGGTCCGGGAGCGTGGCGACGATGTTCCGCACGATCCGCAGCGCGTGCGCGTCGTCCTCGGCGAGATGGTCGGTGACCCCGGACGTGCGCGAGTGCACCTCGCCGCCGCCCAGCTCCTCGGCCGTCACGACCTCACCCGTGGCGGCCTTCACCAGGGGCGGGCCGCCCAGGAAGATCGTGCCCTGGTTCCGGACGATCACGGCCTCGTCGCTCATGGCCGGGACGTACGCCCCGCCGGCCGTGCAGGAGCCGAGGACCGCAGCGATCTGGGGGATCCCCGCACCGGACATCCGGGCCTGGTTGTAGAAGATCCGCCCGAAATGGTCCCGGTCGGGGAACACCTCGTCCTGCATCGGGAGGAAGGCGCCACCCGAGTCCACGAGATACAGGCACGGCAGCCTGTTCTCCAGGGCCACCTCCTGGGCGCGCAGGTGCTTCTTCACCGTCATCGGGTAGTACGTGCCGCCCTTGACGGTCGCGTCGTTGGCGACGATCACGCACTCCCGGCCGCTGACCCGCCCGATTCCGGCGATCACCCCGGCCGCCGGTGCCGCGCCCCCGTACAGCCCCTCGGCCGCGAGAGGTGCGAGCTCCAGGAAGGGCGAGCCGGGATCGAGCAGGGCGTCCACGCGTTCGCGGGGCAGCAGCTTCCCTCGCGCCACGTGCCGGGCGCGGGCCTTCTCACCCCCGCCGAGCCGTGCCGTGGCGAGCCGCTTGCGCAGCTCGTCGGCGAGCGCGTGATGCGCCGCCTCGTTGGCCTGCCAGGCCTCCGAGGCGGGATCGGCCGCGCTCACCAGGACCGGTGCCTGCTGCATCCTGTCGAGCCCCCTTGCCCGTACCGCGGTGGTGGGATGAGAGTCGGGCCGGCCGCCCCCGCGTGTGCCGACCGGCCTTAACGAGCGTTAACGCATGTCGCTCAGGTTAACGAGCGCTAACCCGCCTGTCTAGAATGAATCCTCATGAGCACCCATGCCGCCGCCCGTGTCGCGGCCCCCACCCGCCGCGAGCAGATCCTGAGGGAGGCCGCCCGCCTCTTCGCCGAGCGCGGCTTCCACGGTGTGGGGGTCGACGAGATAGGGGCGGCGGTCGGCATCAGCGGCCCCGGCCTCTACCGTCACTTCCCCGGCAAGGACGCGATGCTCGCCGAGCTGCTCGTCGGCATCAGCGAGCGCCTGCTGGCCGGCGGCAGGCTGCGCGTCACCGAGGACGACGCCGCCGGCGGTCATTCCCCCGAGGCGCTCCTCGACGCCCTCATCGAGGGTCACATCGACTTCGCGCTGGACGACCGTCCCCTGATCACCCTCCACGACCGCGAGCTGGACCGCCTGCGCGACACCGACCGCAAGCGCGTACGCCAGCTCCAGCGGCAGTACGTCGAGGTCTGGGTCGAGGTCGTGCGCGCCCTCTATCCGTCCCTCGCGGAGAGCGAGGCCCGGGTCACCGTCCACGCGGTGTTCGGCCTGCTGAACTCCACCCCCCACCTGACCCGCCCCGAAGCCCTCCCGGACCGTGCCGCCACGGCGGCGCTGCTCCACCGGCTGGCGCGCGGGGCGTTCGCCGCGGCGGCCGCGTAGGCCCCGGGGCCGGTGGCCGCCGTCCGCGCCGCTCAGCTGCCGCCCTCGGTACCGCCCCTGATCTCCTCCAGTGATTCCTGCATGGCCGCCCGGGCGCGGGTGAACCAGTCGGTCAGCACGGCGATCTCCTCCGGCCCGTAGTCGGCGAACAGCGTGCCCAGGCGGTCGTAGAACGGGCCGTACACCGCCAGGACGCGTGCCTGGGCCGACTCCTCCATCACCACGTGCACCCGGCGCCTGTCGCCTTCGACGGGCCGGCGCCGGGCGTAGCCCGCCTTCTCCAGTCGATTGAGCACACCGGTCACCGCACCGGTGGTCAGCCGCGCCCGCTCGGCGAGATCGCCCGCGGTGAGCGCGCCGCCCGCCAGTGCTGCCTCCATCACGAAGCCGAGGCAGGTCAGGTCGGTGGTGTTCAGGCCGAGCCGCCCGGCGATGTCGTGCTGCCCGAACTGCGCGAGCGCGATCATCCGGTCCATCGCCTGCAGCGCCTGGCCGGCCGTCGCCTCCGGACGCTTCTTGCCGTCCACCCGAAATCCCCTTAGTCTCTAAGTTACTTAGTTCGTAAGCTATTGGCGTCCGGTGCAGAGCCGGTCGCTGAACTATCACACCCCGAGGAGCCGACGTGAGCGCGCACGGTGACCACGACCTGGGCCACACCGTGGCCGGATGGACCGGTACGTCGATCGGCGCCCTGGGCAGCACGGTGCTGGGCGCCGCGGTCGTCACCGCGTCCGCCGCGGTCCTGTGGCTCGGCGTGGCGATCGTGGTCCTCGCGGCCCTGACCTGCTGGATCCTGCATCTGGCGGGATGGGGCAAGGCCACCGGGCCGCGCCCCCCGGCCCTCCAGGGCTGGCGGACCCGTGACACCGGCGCCCGCCTGGGCCACCCCGGCTGCCTCGGCTGCCGGCTGGCGGGCCGGGGCGGAGCGCGGGCCCTCCCGGCCGGGCGCCGCCCGCACGCCCCCGGGCCGCGCGCGGGAGTCGTGCGGGCGAACGGACGCGGGGCGGAACCGGCGCCGCGCTGACGGGGGATTTCGCCGTACGAGACACCGGGCACACAGCGCGCCCCCGACGGCACAATGGGTGCATGCCGATACCCAGCCGCGCCGCCCTCGTCGAGCACCTCGTCCGCACGCGCATCGCGGGCGACGTCGCCACCCCTCGTGACAACAACCTCTCCCACTACCGCCAGCTCGCGAACGGCAACCGCCATTTCTGGCTGGGCCTGGAGCTCGGGAACCGGTGGAGCGACGAGCAGGACGTGCTGGCCGTCATGGCCGAGAGATGCGGTGTCAGCGACGACCCGGAGCACCGGCAGGGGCAGGACACCATCGACCCGGAGCTGACGGTCGACGCCCTCGACCGTATGGCGGCCCGGCTGCGGAAGGCGGCGGCCGACGGGGAGCGGGTGCTCTTCGCGACCGGGCACCCGGGCGGGCTGCTGGACGTGCACCGGCAGACCGCGGACGCCCTGCGCGCCGCCGGATGCGAGATCGTACGGATCCCCGGCGGCCTGATGGCGGACGAGGGCATGGTCTTCCAGTTCGCCGACGTCGCGGTGCTGGAGCGCGGAGCCACCCTGTGGCACACCCACTCCCCGGTACCGATGGCCACGATCCTGGACGCCCTCGAGCGTGAGGGCCGCCCGCAGCCCGACCTGGTGGTCGCCGACCACGGCTGGGCCGGGTGCGCCGGGCAGCGCGGCATCGACTCGATCGGCTACGCGGACTGCAACGACCCCGCGCTGTTCCTGGGCGAGGCGGAAGGCACCCTCCAGGTCACCGTGCCCCTGGACGACCACGTCACCGACCCCCGGTTCTACGACCCGATGACCGACTACCTGCTGGACGCGGCCGGGCTGCTCCCCTCCGTGGAGCGTGCGTAACGCGCGGCGAGCTCCCTCAGGTGCGCCACGAGTTCGGGTGGCTCGGTCACCGTGAAGTCGAAGCCCAGCATGCCCAGATGGACGGCGAGGGAGTCCAGGGAGTCGGCTCCGGTGTCCAGGACGCAGGTCTCCGCGTCGACCGTCTCCACCGACCCCACGGCGGGGTTGATCCGCTCCAGGACCGCCGCCGCGGGGGCGTGGACCGTCACCCGGGCGTGATGGCGCCAGGCCGCGGCCGAGACCTTTCCCGCGACGTACGTGGCCGCGTTCCCCTCCGGGTCCTCCCGGGGGGCGAAGCGCGGGCCGGCCGGCAGCCGCGGCGTGAGCCGGTCCACGCGGAAGACGCGCCAGTCCTCGCGGTCCACGTCCCACGCCACGAGGTACCAGCGACGGCCCCAGTTCACGACGCGCTGGGGCTCGACCAGGCGGCGCGCCGAGGCTCCCGAGTGATCCCGGTAGTCCAACGTCAGGCCGTACTGGTTCAACGCCACGGCGGGATCCTCGGCCCACCTCTACTACGAGATGGCCCACGACCCGAGCGCCTGGGCGCCCAGGGAACGCGGCACCGTGCCCACCGCGGTGGCCGTCGCCCTGCCGTCCGACGTCGCGATCCGCCGCTTCGCCGAGCGCGACCACAACGTGGTCCGCTGGACCGAGTTCGACCGCGGCGGCAACTTCCTCTCCCTGGAGCAGCCCGAACTCCTCGTCGCGGACGTACGCGAGTTCTTCGCGGATCTCGGCTGAGCCGGCTCACCCCCGCCGGGTCAGCTCCGGCGCGGGCGCAGGCGCACGGGAAGCGACCGGTGGCCGTTGCTGATCAGGGAGGCCACCGGCCGCATGTCTCCGTCGGCAGGGGCGAGTTCGGCGTCGGGGAAGCGCTCGAAGAACGCTCCCAGCGCGATCTCCCCCTCCATGCGGGCCAGCGCCGCGCCGAGGCAGAAGTGGATGCCGTGCCCGAAGGCGAGGTGTTCCTTGGTGATCCTGGTGACGTCGAAGGCGTCCGGATCGGCGTGCCAGCCGGGGTGGCGGTTGGCCGCCGCGTAGGACGCGAGTATCGCCTCCCCCTCCGCGATGGTCCGCCCGTCGGGCAACGGGATGTCGGCGAGGGCGTACCGCAGGGGAAGGTGCTTGACCGGCGCTGAGTGGCGCAGGGCCTCCTCCACGACGTCCGGCCACGTCGCGCGGCCCTCCCGGACGTGGGTGAGCTGCTCGGGATGGGTGAGCAGGGCCGTGACGGCCTGGTCGATCAGGTTGACGGTGGTCTCGTAACCGGCGTTGATCATCAGGAGCAGCGTGTCGCGCAGCTCCTCCTCGGCCAGGGTCTGCCCGTCGGCGCCCTCCTCACCCAGCGCGATCAGCACGGACGCCATGTCCTCACCCGGATCGGCCCGCTTGGCGGCGATGAGGGCGTCGAGCATCGCGTACAGCTGCTCCGCGTTGGCGGCGGCCTCCTCGGGGGTCAGGGTGGTGGCGAACACGTCGTTGACGAGGCCGCGGAACTCGGTGGCCCGGTCCTCGGGGACACCCAGCAGCGTGCCGATGACCGCGATGGGCAGCGGATAGGCGAACAGCTCCCGTACGTCGGCGACCTCGCCCGGGGGCGTGGCCTCCAGTCCGTCCAGCAGCCGCTCCACGATGCCCTCGACGGTCGGCTGCAGCGCGGCGATGCGCCGTGCGCTGAACGCCGGGGCGACGATGCGGCGCAGACGCCGGTGGTCCCCGCCGTACGCGGTGAACATGTTCGTCGCGGCCACCCACAGGGCCAGCGGCCAGGTCTGCACGGCGTCCTCGAAGCCGGGCCAGTGCCGGCGCGCGTCCTTGGACACGTCCGGGCTGGTCAGTAACTCCTTCAGCAGGACCGGATCGGTCACCGACCAGGCCTCCACCCCGAGGATGTCGATACGGGCGGCGGACCCCTGGGCGCGCAGGAGTGCGTGTTCCGCCTCCGCGTCGCGGGCGGCGGGGTCCAGGACGAAGGGCGGCGGGTGGTGCGTCATGGCCGGGTACTCCTCGCTCGGCGAAGCGGACGGCCGGGTCCTACCCCTCGCGCGGAGCCCGGACCCCGGCCTTTCGCAGCACTCCGCCCGTCCGTTGTGCGACCGGCTCACGCCCGGTCCACCGGCGCCCGTCTCAGCTGCCGGCGCGCGCCTCCGGCCGCTGCCTGCGCCCCGGAGTCGGGTCCAGGTACACCCGCTGGACGGCCGGGTAGCGCTCCCGCAACTGCTGTTCCGCCTCCTCGCACGCCCACTCGATCTGCCGGGCCGTCGACGCGTCCCGGAAGTCGACCTTGGCGGCGACCAGCAGCTCCGAGGGGCCCTGGATCAGCGTGGTCAGCTCCAGCACCTCGACGATGTGCGGCACCGACAGCAGTTCCTCGCGCACCCCGGCCCGCATCTCCGCCGGCAGCGGACGGCCGATCAGCAGCTGGGCGTTGGACCGGCAGAGCACCCAGGCCACGTACACCAGCAGGAAGCCGATCAGGACCGAGGCGATGCCGTCCCAGACCCCGGAACCGGTCAGCTGCCCGCCGAGCAGACCGCCTGCCGCCAGCAGCAGTCCGGCCAGGGCCGCCGAGTCCTCCATCACGACCGCCTTGACCGCCGTGTCGGGGGTCCGGCGCAGATAGCGCGGCGCGGGCATCCGCAGCCGGGCGGCCTCGCCGCGCACCTGCCGGACACCCGTGCGCAGCGAGAAGCCCTCCAGCAGGAAGGCCACCGCGAGCACGATGTACGAGACGAGCGGATCGCCCAGCTCCTCGCCCTTGAGCAGGGTGTGGATCCCGTCGTACAGGGAGAACACCGCGCCGCCGACGAACGTCGCGACGGCGGCGAGCATCGCCCAGATGTACCGCTCGGGGCCGTAGCCCAGGGGATGGGCCTCGTCGGGCGGCTTCTCGCTGCGCTTGAGCGCGGTGAGCAGCATGACCTCGGTGACGGTGTCGGCGACGGAGTGCGCGGCCTCCGAGAGCATCGCGCTCGAACCGCTGATCAGTCCCGCCGCCAGCTTCGCCACGGCGATCCCGAGATTGGCCGCCGCCGCGACGACGACGGTGAACGTGGACTCGCCGCCCTCGGTCTGCTCGTCACCCATGGTGGGCAGTATGTCCGAATGTGCGGGTTCGGTCCCTCGGGACGCGGCGTGAAGTGCGAACCCGGTTCCGGTCCCTCGGGACGCGACGTCGGTTCCTCGGGGCGCGCTCCAGTTCCTCGGGACGCGGTGGCAGTCCCTCGGGACGCGGTGTCAGTCCCTCGGGACGCGGACGAGCCCTTCCTGGATGACCGTGATGGCCAGCTTCCCGTCCGCCGTCCAGATCCTCGCCTGCCCGAGACCCCGTCCGCCGGAGGCCGAGGGCGACTCCTGGTCGTACAGCAGCCACTCGTCGGCGCGGAACGGGCGGTGGAACCACATCGCGTGATCGAGACTGGCACCCACCACGTCACCGACCGACCAGCCGCCGCGCCCGTGGGCGAGCAGCACGGAGTCGAGCAGCGTCATGTCGGAGACGTACGTCGCCAGGCAGACGTGCAGCAGGGGATCGTCCGCCAGCTTGCCGTGGGTCCGGAACCAGACCTGGGAGCGGGGCTCGCGCGGTTCGCCGGCGGTGGCGAACGGAGGCGCGTCGACGTACCTCAGGTCCACGGCCGCCCGGGCCTCCAGCAGCCGGTCCACCATGCTCGGGTCGGTGAAGCGGTGCGCGTGGCGCGGCAGCATCTCCGCCGTCGTCGGCAGGGTCTCCGGGTCCGGCGCCGAGGGCATGACGGCCTGGTGGTCCAAGCCCTCCTCGTGCACCTGGAAGGACGCCGAGAGGTGGAAGATCGGCTTGCCGTGCTGCACGGCGACGACCCGGCGGGTGGTGAAGGACCGCCCGTCGCGGATCCGGTCGACGCTGTAGACGATGGACGCGCCGGGGTCACCCGGGCGCAGGAAGTACGCGTGCAGGGAGTGGGCACCCCGGTCGTCGGGGACCGTGCGCCCGGCGGCGACCAGGGCCTGGGCCGCGACCTGGCCGCCGAAGACGCGGGGCACCACGGCCGAACGGCTCGTGCCCCGGAAGATGTCCTGCTCGATCTGCTCGAGGTCGAGCAGATCGAGCAGGGAGTCGAGTGCTGCGCTCATGGATGAGAACGTAGCCGCTCTCAGAGACCCATGGACTTGGCGATGATCGACTTCATGACCTCGCTGGTGCCGCCGTAGATGCGGTTGACGCGGTTGTCCGTGTAGAGCCGGGCGATCGGGTACTCGTTCATGAAGCCGTAGCCACCGTGCAGCTGGAGGCAGCGGTCGATCACGCGGTGCGCGACCTCGGTGCAGAACAGCTTCGCCGAAGCGGCCTCGGCGGGGGTGAGCTCACCCGCGTCCAGAGCCTCGATCGCGCGGTCGCAGACGGCCTCGGCCGCGTCGACCTCGGCCTTGCAGGCGGCCAGCTCGAACTTGGTGTTCTGGAAGGACGCGACCGTCTTGCCGAAGACGGTGCGGTCCTGGGTGTACTGCTGGGCGAACCGCACGGCGGCCTTCGCCTGCGCGTACGCGCCGACGGCGATGCCGAGGCGCTCCTGCGGGAGGTTCTGGCCGAGGTAGGAGAAGCCCTTGTTCTCCTCGCCCAGGAGGTCCTCGACGGGAACCTTGACGTCGACGAAGGCCAGCTCGGCGGTGTCGGAGACCTTCAGGCCCAGCTTGTCGAGCTTGCGTCCGACCGAGTAGCCCTCGGACTTGGTGTCGACCACCAGGAGCGAGATGCCGTGGCGGCGGTCGTCGGCCTTGGGGGCGTCCGTGCGGGCACAGACGATGACCTTGTCGGCGTGCACACCACCGGTGATGAAGGTCTTGGCGCCGTTGAGGACGTAGTGCGTGCCGTCCTCGGAGAGCTTGGCCGTCGTCTTCATGCCGGCCAGGTCCGAACCGGTGCCCGGCTCGGTCATGGCTATCGCGTACATCGACTTGCCGGAGACGAAGTCCGGCAGCCAGCGCTTCTTCTGCTCCTCGGTGGCGTACGCCTTGAGGTACGGCAGACAGAGCAGGACGTGCACACCGGAGCCGCCGAAGGAGATGCCCGCGCGGGCGGTCTCCTCGTACAGGATGGCCTCGAACTTGAAGGACTCCACGCCCGCGCCGCCGTACTCCTCGGGCACCTCGATGCCGAAGATGCCCAGCTCGGCGAGCTTGTAGTAGAAGTCGCGGGGCGCCTGGCCCGCCGCGAACCACTCGTCGTAGACGGGGACGACCTCGGACTCGATGAAGGCGCGGATGGTCTCCCGGAACGCCTCGTGGTCCTCGTTGTAAACCGTACGGCGCACGGGATGCCTCCTGGTGTCAGCTTCAGCTTCGGTCGCGGTGGCTAAGCGCTTGCTCAGTCCCGGTTCAAAAGTTACCCGGCGGTCACGGTGGCTGTCCAGGGTGATGCGCAGCACGCGCGGGCACACCGCGGGGCGCCCGGGCGGACCGGTGGCGGAGCGTGGCCGGACGGAGCGCTGCGTATGCCTCGATGGCGGGGGAGGGCGGTCAGGCGCACAGTGAAATGAGAGCCGGTGAGGACGCGAGCAGCCTCGCCGCATCAACTCCCTGTGAGGCAGTCATGGCTGAATTCGGAACCCCGGGCGGGAATTCGGGTGAGAAGACGCGTGGCAGGACCACCATCGCCGACGGAGTGGTGGCCACCATCGCCGGTATAGCCATCCGCGAGACCGAGGGCGTGCACTCGGTGGGCCGGGGCGCGTCGAAGGCGATAGGCGCCGTTGCGGGGCGCGTGGGCGGGTCCTCCGGTGGCGGACGTGGCGTGAAGGTGGAGGTCGGCGAGAAGCAGGCCGCAGTGGATGTCGACATCGAGGTCGAGTACGGCGTGGCGATCCACGAACTCGCGGACAAGGTCAGGGGCAATGTGACCGACGCGGTGGAGTCGATGACGGGACTGGAGGTCGTCGAGATCAACATCAACGTCTTCGACGTCCACATCCCGGGGGACGACGACGAGGACGAGGGCGAGGACCGCTCCCGCGTGCGGTGAGCGACCCCGCCCGGTCGGCACCGGTCACGGCACCCGCCCCACGGGGCGGGCCGGGCGCGGCCTACTGGGGCCGGAAGGAACGGATCTGGTAGTTCCCCTGGAGGTTGCCGCCCTGACCGGCGAGCGTGGAGCCGACACGCGAGTTGAAGTTGGTCTGCGTGTAGTACTGCACGCGGTGCTCGGTCTTGTTCCACACGGAGCGGACGTTCTTCCCGGCGCGGATGAAGGAGCAGTTGTCGGCGGTGTTCCGCATCTCGGCGGCCGACCACTGACAGCGTGTCCCCTCGCCGTTCCACCCGTCGAAGGCGCAGAAGTAACCGTGGGTGCAGCGCGTGAACGCGGCGCTCGGAGCGGAGGCCCCGGTGGCTGTCGGCCTGGTCGTGTCCGTGGCCGAGACGGGGCCTGTGCCCAGTCCGAAGGCCAGGACGATCGCGGTGGTGGCGAGTGCGGTGATGCGCTTCACGGAGAGACCTTTCGCTGTTGCGTGCCGGGCGATGCCCGTGATCAACGGCAGCGTGCCACCCCGTTGACCTGCCCGGACAGGCCCTGAAAGGGGGGCGCGCGAGGCCTGTTCGACGCGTCGGAGCGCGCCTGTGCGCACCGGCGCGCAGGCGCTGTCCGCTGTCTGCTCCCCGTCCGGCCGGGCTCTGTCAGTGGTGTGGTGCACCATCGAGTGGACGGAGCAAGGATGTGACGGGGGGACGGTCGTGACGATCACGAACCGGCAGATGGCGGGGCACGCGTTCCTGGGCGGGATGTACGCGGACGAGTACTTCCCGGACCACGTCGTGGACAAGGGGAAGGCCGTCCTGGTGCGGCTCTGCGAGCGGATCGAGGCCGAGCGGCCCGACGGCCTGCCGGCGCTCTATGCGCTGACTCACGCGGCGACGGAGGAATTCAACGATCTGGAAACCGAGTTCGAGGCGGCGGGAAGCGAGATCGAGACCACCGCGCGCGAGGAGATAGGCGAGGACTTCTGGCGCATCGCGACCGCGTACGGCTTCGCGGGGGCGGACGCGGAGGAACTGATCGCCACGCGGGAATGGTGAACGGCGGCCTGCCCGGCGGCCGGAGGAGGAGCGGTCCGGTGGCGTCGGCCGGCCGTGCGGTGACCGCTGTACATTCCCGGCATGGGTGATCTGTTCGTGGTGGACCTCGCGTTGGACCTGGGTGCTGCCACGCCGGGCGAGTTCGTGGACGGACTGAGGTGGCACCTCGGTACCGACGCGGGCGGACACGAGGACGCGAAGGGTGCCCCCGCAGGCCGACCTGCCGACGCCTGCCCCCTCCTGGCCGACCGCGGTCCGGCCGCCCGTACCGGTGGGTTGCTGGTGGGCGAGCTGACCCGTGGCGAGAAGGGCTGGTCGCTGACCGTGCGGCAGGAGGTGCACGCGGAGTCCCTGCCGGACCTGGAGCCGCTCCTGGAGCAGTTGGCGCGGCACTCGCGCACCGAGGGCGTCATCGGACAGATCCGCTTCTACGAGGATCACGTGCCGGAACTGCTGATCAGCGAGGCGGGCGCGCTGGTGAGGATGGGCCTCGAGCCCTCCGGGTGAACGCCCTGCGGACGCACGGACGCACGGACGCACGGATGGACGGCGCTGCGGCGCGTCCGGGGCCGGGTCATCGCAGCGCGAACCACAGCTCCGTCCGTACGTCCATGTCGTCCAGGTCCGCGTCCAGCAGCGCAGCGCACCGGGCGATGCGCTGGCGCACCGTGTTGCGGTGGATGCGCAGGGCCACCGCCGTGCGGTCCCAGCTGCCGTGGAGGCTCAGCCAGCAGCGCAGGGTCTCGGCCAGGGGTTCGGTCAACGGGGCCAGGAGGGCGCGGGAGTGGGCCTCGGCGCGGTCCGGGGGGATGAGGTCGGCCAGACCTCCGATGCCGGGGCGGTGTCTGGTGAGGGCGGCGTGGGTGGCCTCCGCGTGACCCAGTGCGCGGGCCGCCTGGGCATCGGCCGCGGGCAGTGCCGAGGCGGGGGTGGGTTCGGAGGCGCCGAGCGTCCAGCCGGGCTGCGGGGCCACCTCGGCGACGCCGGGCAGCAGGACCCGTACCGTCTCCCGGTCCACGTCGGACAGGGCGGAGCCCAGCGCGGCGGCGAGCGCGCCGGCGGTCAGGGCGTCGGCCGGTGCGCCGTCGGTGCGCCGGGCGTGGACCACCGTCCAGGAGTCGCCGTCGCCCAGCAGCGGGGCCACCTCCTGCGGGGTCGCGCCCAGCAGCAGGCGTACGAGCGCGGCCGAGCGGCCCGCCGCGTCCGCGCCCTGGTGCGGGGCGGTGAGCAGCGAAAGGAGTACGACGGCGATACCGGCGACGGTGTGGTCGCCGGACTCACGCCGGGGCGTGGCCAGGACCAGGGAGAGGCCCTGCGCACCGCCGAGCGCGTACGCGGAGAGCTGGCTTCCGCCGCGTGTGTCGGTCGCCGAGGAGGGGCTCGGCTTCCGGGCGGGCGAGCCGGGCGGTGCGGGTGAGGCGGATGAGGCGGATGAGGCGGATGAGGCGGGCAAGCCGGACGATGCGGGTGAGGTGGGGGAGACCGACGACACGGGTGACGTGGAGGAGACGGAGGAAGCGGATGTGGTGGGGGAGGCGGGTGGTGCGGGGGTCACCACCCGGGCCAGTCGCGCCAGTGCCGCCCGCACATCCGGTGCCGTACGTCCTCCCGCCGCGTGCAGCACCTCGCCGTCCGCCGTGAGCAGCGCGACCCTGCCCTCCAGCTGCACGGCCAGCTGCCGCAGCACCGCTGGCACCGGGTCGGGCCGGGCCGCGGCCGTCGCCAGGGCCTGCTGGGCCCGGGTCACCCGGCGCAGCTCACGGTGGCGGGCCTCCGCCATGAGCCGCCACACCGCCCGGGCGATCGCGGCGAAGCGCGTCTCGGGCGGCACCTCCAGCAGCGGCAGCCCGTGCCGCTCGCACGCCTCCACCAGGGCCTCCGGCACCGTGTCGTGCACCGGCGCCACCCCGAAGCCGAGCGCCGCCGCCCCCGCCTGGACCAGCCGGGCCACATAGGTGTCGGCGTCGGCGAGCTGGACCCCCGCGGTCAGCACCAGTTCGCCGCCGAGCAGATACGGATACGGGTCGGCCATCTCCGAGGTGTGCACCCACAGCAGATCCGCGTGGTCCGGACCGGCGATCCGGTGCAGTCCGAGCTCCTCCCGGGCCAGCAGTCCGGCCAGCGGGATGGGCGGGGAAGGAGGTCCGGCGGGGGAGTCCGGCATGGATGATCCATCTGGTCGGCGAGGTGAGGATGGAGGAAACGTACACTTCAGCGTCGGCTTCCAGCCACCTACCGTCTTGACGACACGTGACCTCGAACGGAAACGAGACGGAGGTAAGCCCATGGCTGTCGACTACGCGGTGATCGTCGTCTATCTGGCCGGCATGCTCGCCATGGGCTGGTGGGGCATGCGCCGCGCCAAGTCCAAGAGTGAGTTCCTGGTCGCCGGGCGCCGGCTCGGCCCCTGGATGTACTCCGGCACCATGGCCGCGATCGTCCTCGGCGGTGCCTCGACCATCGGCGGCGTCGGCCTCGGCTACCAGTACGGGCTCTCCGGCGCCTGGATGGTCTTCACGATCGGCCTCGGGCTGCTGGCCCTGTCCGTGTTCTTCTCCGCCCGCATCGCCCGGCTGAAGGTCTACACCGTCTCCGAGATGCTCGACCTGCGCTACGGCGGCCGGGCCGGGATCATCTCGGGCGTCGTCATGTGGGCATACACGCTGATGCTCGCGGTGACGTCGACCATCGCCTACGCCACGATCTTCGACGTCCTGTTCGACATCGACCGGACCGTCGCGATCGTCCTCGGCGGCGCCATCGTCGTCGCGTACTCGACGCTCGGCGGCATGTGGTCGATCACGATCACCGACATGGTGCAGTTCGTCGTCAAGACCATCGGCGTTCTGCTCCTCCTCCTGCCGATCGCCGTGATCAAGGCCGGCGGCTTCAGCGAGATGAAGGCGCAGCTGCCCACGGAGTACTTCGACCCGCTGGGCATCGGCGGCGAGACGATCTTCACGTACGTCCTGATCTACACCTTCGGCATGCTGATCGGCCAGGACATCTGGCAGCGCGTGTTCACCGCGCGCAGCGACAGCACGGCACGCTGGGGCGGCACCGTCGCCGGCACCTACTGCCTGGTGTACGCGATCGCCGGAGCCGTCATCGGCACGGCCGCCAAGGTGATGTACCCGAAGCTGGCCAGCGCGGACGCGGCCTTCGCGACCATCGTGAAGGACGAGCTGCCGGTCGGCGTGCGCGGGCTCGTGCTGGCCGCCGCGCTCGCCGCGGTGATGTCCACCTCCTCCGGCGCGCTGATCGCCTGCGCCACCGTGGCCAACAACGACATCTGGTCGCGGCTGCGGGGCGTGGTCGCCGGGGGCGGCGGCGAGGAACGGGACGAGGTGAAGGGGAACCGGGCGTTCATCCTCATCATGGGCGTCGCCGTGATCGTGATCGCCATCGCGCTCAACGACGTCGTCGAGGCCCTGACCGTCGCCTACAACCTGCTGGTCGGCGGGCTGCTCGTCCCGATCCTGGGCGGTCTGCTGTGGCGCCGGGGCACGGCGGCGGGCGCGCTGGCCGCCGTCGTCGTCGGCGGCGTCGCGGTGATCGGGCTGATGGCCGGGTACGGGATCCTCGCGAACGAGCCGGTCTACTACGGGCTGCTCGCCTCGCTCGCCGTGTACGTCGTCGTCTCGCTGGCGACGAAGCCGACCGACGCCGCCGTGCTGGCCGCATGGCGCGAGCGGCTGGCCGGGCGGGGTGCCGAGGACGGTGCCGAGGGCCCGGCCACCCCGGACGCGGTCACCGTCTGACCCACCGTGCCGGAGACGGGCCCTCCCGCACCGCGGAGCCCTTCTCCGTCGCAGGGGGTGGACCGGCTCCCACCTCAGGGCCTGCTCCCACCTCAGGGCCTGCTCCCACCTCAGGACCGGCCCCCACCTCAGGACCGGCCCTCACCTCAGGGCCGGCCCCCACCTCAGAGGGCAGCCCGTGTCCGCCCCCTGAAAGACTGAATACCGGATCAACGCCCACAAGGCGTGCATCGTTGAACGAAAGGCACCCGCACTCATGAGCAGCAACGAAACGCCGCGCGGACCCGTCGACTCCTCCCGCGTCCCGCGGTACGCCGGACCCGCGACGTTCGCCCGGCTGCCGCGGCTCGACGAGGTCGGCTCCGCCGATGTCGCCGTCGTCGGCGTGCCCTTCGACACCGGTGTCTCCTACCGCCCCGGCGCCCGCTTCGGCGGCAACGCCATCCGCGAGGCCTCCCGGCTCCTGCGCCCGTACAACCCGGCGCAGGACGCCTCCCCGTTCGCACTCGCCCAGGTCGCCGACGCCGGGGACATCGCCGCGAACCCCTTCAACATCAACGAGGCCGTCGAGACCATCGAGGCCGCCGCCGACGACCTCCTCGGCACCGGCGCCCGGCTGATGACGCTCGGTGGCGACCACACCATCGCGCTGCCCCTGCTGCGTTCCGTCGCCAAGAAGCACGGCCCCGTCGCCCTGCTCCACTTCGACGCCCACCTGGACACCTGGGACACCTACTTCGGCGCCGAGTACACCCACGGCACCCCGTTCCGCCGCGCCGTCGAGGAGGGCATCCTCGACACCGAGGCGCTGTCCCACGTCGGCACCCGCGGCCCGCTCTACGGCAAGCAGGACCTCACCGACGACGCCAAGCTGGGCTTCGGCATCGTCACGTCCGCCGACGTCATGCGCCGTGGCGTGGACGAGATCACCGACCAGCTGCGGCAGCGCATCGGTGACCGCCCGCTCTACATCTCCATCGACATCGACGTGCTCGACCCGGCGCACGCACCCGGCACCGGTACCCCCGAGGCAGGCGGCCTCACCTCGCGCGAGCTCCTGGAGATCGTGCGCGGGCTCTCCTCCTGCCACCTCGTCTCGGCGGACCTGGTCGAGGTCGCCCCGGCGTACGATCACGCGGAGATCACGTCCGTCGCCGCCTCGCACACGGCGTACGAGCTGACGACGATCATGTCCCGCCAGATCGCGGAGGGCCGCACCCAGTGAGCCACGACCACGACGACCGCCCGCAGCTCACCGCCGCCCAGGCCGAAGCGGCACTGAACCCCCCGTCCGGCCGCAACGGCGGCGACCTCGTCGTCGAGACCCTCCAGGGTCTCGGCGCGACCACCGTCTTCGGGCTGCCCGGACAGCACGCGCTCGGCATGTTCGACGCGCTGCGCCGCTCCTCGCTCTCGTACATCGGGCTGCGCGTCGAGAACAACGCGGGCTTCGCCGCCGACGCCTACGGGCGCATCACCGGTGAGGTGGCCCCCCTGCTGCTCTCCACCGGCCCGGGCGCGCTCACCTCCCTGGCCGCGCTCCAGGAGGCGGCAGCCGCGTCCGCGCCCGTGCTCGCGATCTCCAGCCAGATCCCCACCGCAGGACTCGGCGGTGGGCGCCACGGCTATCTGCACGAGCTCCGCGACCAGAAGGCGTCCTTCCGGGACATCGTGAAGTCCGTGCACACCGTCCGCACGGCGTCACAGATCCCCTCCGCGATCGCCGCCGCCTGGGAGTCCGCGCTCACGGCCCCGCACGGGCCGGTCTGGGTGGAGATCCCGCAGGACGTGCTGCTCGCCGGGACGGTCCTGCCCGTGGTCAGCGCGCTCGACGCCACCCCGCGCGAGCTGTACCCGCGACCGGAGCTGACCCTCGCGGCGGCCCACCTGCTGTCGAACGCCGAGCGTCCGGTGATCATCGCGGGCGGCGGGGTCGTACGCTCCGACGCCGCCGGCAAGCTGCGCGCGCTCGCGGAGAAGATCGACGCCCCGGTCGTCACGACCTTCGGCGGCAAGGGCGCCTTCCCCTGGGAGCACCCGCTCTCGCTCAGGTCCTGGCTGGAGGACCGGTACACCACCGACTTCCTGGAGTCGGCGGACGTGCTGCTGGTCGTCGGGTCGGGGCTCGGCGAGCTCTCCTCGAACTACCACACCTTCGCGCCGCGAGGCCGGGTCATCCAGATCGAGGCCGACGCCGGGAAGCTGGAGTCCAACCACCCCGCCCTCGGTATCCACTCCGACGCCCGCGAGGCCCTGGCCGACCTCCTGGAGGCGGTGGAGCCCCGCGAGGACGACACCGCCGCCGAGCGCGTACGGTCGCTGCTGGACCGGGTCCACGAGCGGATCTCGGCCCAGGACCTCACGCTGGAGCAGCAGGTGCTCGCCTCCGTACGTGAGGCGTTGCCCGACAGCTCGCCCAGCTTCTGGGACATGACGATCCTCGCCTACTGGGCCTGGTCCGCCTTCGACGCCCGCCACCCGAACACGATGCACTCGGCGCAGGGCGCGGGCGGTCTCGGCTACGGCTTCCCGGCCGCCATCGGCGCGGCCGCCGCCGATCCGACGAAGCCGGTGCTCGCGGTCTCCGGTGACGGCGGCGCGATGTACTCCATCGCCGAACTCGCCACCGTGCGGCAGTACGACCTGCCCGTCACCTGGCTGATCGTCGACGACGGGGGCTACGGCATCCTGCGCGAGTACATGACGGGTGCCTTCGGCGAGGCCACGGCCACCGAGCTCTCCCGCCCGGACTTCGTCGCCCTGGCCGAGTCCTTCGGCGTGCCCGCGGTCCTCACCAGCCCGGAGACCCTGGCCGCCGACCTCGGCAAGGCCCTCGCCGCGCCTGGCCCGTCGGTCGTGGTGCTCCCCGCACTGCTGAAGATGTTCGAGCCGACGCACCTCTAGGCCGAGGCACCTCCAGGCCGAGGCACCTCTAGGCCGAGGCACCTCCGGGCCGAGGCACCTCCGGGCCGAGGCACCTCCAGGCCGAGGCACCCTCACGCCGGCGCGCGTTCAGGGGGAGGGCGGCCGGTCCCCGGGACGGAGCAGCCCCGGGGACCGGCCGCCGATCCGCTCACACGGCTTTACCGATCGCCGCCTCCTGCGCGGCGCGGCCCTCGTGGAAGCGCTCCTGGAGGGCGCTGTCACGCAGGGAGCCGGGCAGGCCCCTCCCGGAGGGCAGCAGATCGGGCAGGGACCTGAACACCACGGCCGCCGGCCTCGCCTGCCCTCTGTTCCTGGCCGCCAGCAGGTACTTCCCGGCCGCGTGGAGGTGCTTGGTCAGGTGCTTGGACGGCTCCAGGGCCAGTTTCCGCACGACGTCCGCCCGGCCGAGCGAATGGTGATCGCCCTCGCCGAGTCTCTCCAGTTCCGCCAGTGCCGCGTACAGCCGACCGCAGAGGTACGCCTCCGCCTTCGGGTCGTTCGTCATCGCCTTCCCCGTTCCTGTGAGCCCTGTGAGCGCGGACATCCATACCCCGCTGGTCCTAGGACCACCCCGGGCACCCCTGGGCCCATCGGCCGAGAATTGTTGCGGAAGGATGAAATCCGCTGCCGGCCGCGTTGGGGACATGCGGTAGGTCAGGTGGGGCAACGGGGCGAAATTCAGGAGGCACGGGTGGCGGGCGCGGAGAAACAGGGCGTGGCGGAACACGGCCCGGCCGAGCAGGGTCCCGCCGAGCACGGAGCCACCGCGAAGGACGGCGGCGCGGGGCAGCGGGGCGCGGAGCAGCCGGGGTGGGGCCGGAGGCTGACCGGGTACGCGTGGCGCTACCGGCGCAACGTCGTGCTCGCCCTCGGCTCGTCGCTGGCCGGCATGGCCGTGATGGCCCTCGTCCCGCTCATCACCAAGGTGATCATCGACGACGTCGTCGGCAGCCACACCCGCTCCCTGGGCGTGTGGACGGGCCTGCTCATCGGGGCGGCCGTCCTCGTCTACGCCGCCACGTTCGTCCGCCGCTACTACGGCGGCCGGCTCGCTCTCGACGTACAGCACGATCTCCGGACCGAGATGTACGGCACCCTCACCCGGCTCGACGGGAAGCGGCAGGACGAGCTCTCCACCGGTCAGGTCGTCGGCCGTGCCACCAGCGACCTCCAGCTGATCCAGGGGCTCCTGTTCATGCTCCCGATGACCATCGGGAACATCCTGCTCTTCCTCATCTCCCTGGTGATCATGGCGTGGCTCTCGCTGCCCCTGACGCTCGTCGCCCTCGCCGTGGCCCCCGCGCTCTGGTTCATCGCCCGCCGCTCCAAGGCCCGGCTCTTCCCCGCCACCTGGTACGCCCAGAGCCAGGCCGCCGCCGTCGCCGGAGTCGTCGACGGGGCCGTCTCCGGCGTCCGGGTCGTCAAGGGCTTCGGACAGGAGGAGCAGGAGACCGGCAAGCTCCGCGAGGTCAGCCGCAAGCTCTTCGCGGGCCGGCTGCGCACGATCCGGCTGAACTCCCGTTACACCCCGGCGCTCCAGGCCGTGCCCGCGCTCGGCCAGGTCGCGATGCTGGCCCTCGGCGGCTGGCTCGCCACCCGGGGCGAGATCACCCTCGGTACGTTCGTCGCCTTCTCCACCTATCTCGCCCAGCTCGTCGGCCCGGTCCGGATGCTCGCCATGGTCCTCACCGTCGGCCAGCAGGCCCGCGCCGGTGTGGAGCGCGTCCTGGAGCTCATCGACACCGAGCCGTCCATGAAGGACGGCACGAAGGAGCTGCCCGCCGACGCCCCCGCGCGCGTCGAGTTCGACGACGTACGGTTCGGCTACGAGGACGAGCGCCCGGTCCTCGACGGCTTCTCCCTCACCATCGAACCGGGTGAGACCGTCGCCGTGGTCGGTGCCTCCGGCAGCGGCAAGTCCACGGTCTCGCTCCTGCTGCCCCGCTTCTACGACGTCTCGCACGGAGCCGTCCTGGTCGGCGACCACGACGTCCGCGAGCTGACCCAGGAGTCGCTGCGGGCCGCCATCGGGCTCGTGCCCGAGGACAGCTTCCTCTTCTCCGAGTCCGTCGGCGCCAACATCGCGTACGGGTACCCCGGCGCCACCCAGGAGCAGATCGAGCGCGCCGCGCGCGCCGCCCAGGCCCACGGCTTCATCTCCGAGCTGCCCGAGGGCTACGACACCAAGGTCGGCGAGCACGGCCTCACCCTCTCCGGTGGCCAGCGCCAGCGCGTCGCGCTCGCCCGGGCCATCCTCACCGACCCCCGCCTGCTGCTCCTGGACGACGCGACCTCCGCCGTGGACGCCCGGGTCGAGCACGAGATCCACGAGGTGCTGGCGCAGGTCATGGAGGGCCGCACCACCCTGCTGATAGCGCACCGCCGCTCCACCCTCGGCCTCGCCGACCGCATCGCCGTCCTCGACCAGGGGCGGCTCGCCGACATCGGCACCCACGCCGAGCTGGAGCGCCGCTCGGCGCTCTACCGCAGGCTGCTCACCGACCCGGACGAGATGCGGGGCACCTCTCCCGGCCACCGGCCGCAGACAGCCGCGGCGGAGCCGGAGGACGACCGCGCGCTCCTGGAGGAGCTCGACGCGGAGTTCGACGCCGAGCGCGGGGTCACCCCCGGGCTGTGGATCCGCAAGGAGGAGCAGCGCGACACGGCCGCCGCGGGGATGCCCGCCACCCCCGAGCTCCTCGCCCAGGTGGACGCGCTGCCGCCCGCCACCGACACCCCCGGCATCGACGAGGCGAGCGCCGTACGCCCGGAACAGTCCTACGGCCTGCGCAGGCTGCTGCACGGCTTCGGGGCCGCGCTGATGGTGAGCCTCGGGCTGGTCGCCGTCGACGCGGGCATGGGCCTGCTGCTGCCCGTGCTGATCCGGCACGGCATCGACGACGGCGTCACGAAGATGGCGCTCGGCGCGGTCTGGGCGGCGGCCGGCCTCGGCCTGCTCGCCGTCCTCGTGCAGTGGGCGGCCCAGATCGGCGAGACCCGGATGACGGGCCGCACCGGCGAACGCGTGCTGTACTCCCTGCGCCTCAAGATCTTCGCGCAGCTCCAGCGGCTCGGCCTCGACTACTACGAGCGCGAGCTGACCGGCCGGATCATGACGAGGATGACGACGGACGTCGACGCCCTCTCGACGTTCCTTCAGACCGGTCTCGTGACGGCCTTCGTCTCCCTCGTCACCTTCTTCGGCATCACCGTCGTACTGCTCGTCCTCGACATCCAGCTGGCCCTGGTCGTCTTCGCGACGCTGCCGCTGCTGATCGTCGGCACCTTCTTCTTCCGCCGCAAGAGCGTCAAGGCGTACGAGCTCGCCCGTGAGCGCATCAGTGTCGTCAACGCCGACCTCCAGGAGTCCGTCGCCGGGCTGCGGATCGTGCAGGCCTTCCGCCGCGAGCACGACGGCGCCGAGCGCTTCGCGGAGCGCAGCGACCACTACCGCCAGGCCAGGGTGCGCGGGCAGTGGCTGATCTCCGTCTACTTCCCCTTCGTGCAGCTGCTCGCCTCGGTCGCGGCCGCCGCCGTGCTGATCGTCGGCGCGGGCCGCGTCGACAACGGCACGCTGACCACGGGCGCACTCGTCGCCTACCTCCTCTACATCGACCTGTTCTTCGCGCCCGTGCAGCAGCTCTCCCAGGTCTTCGACGGCTACCAGCAGGCCAGCGTCTCGCTCGGCCGCATCCAGGAACTGCTGCGGGAGCCGACCTCCACGGCCGATCACGACGAGCCGCTGGAGGTGACCTCGCTGCGCGGCGAGATCGCCTTCGAGGACGTGTCCTTCGCCTACTCCGGCGAGGACGAGGCCCTCACCGGCATCGATCTGCGGATCCCGGCGGGCCAGACGGTGGCCTTCGTCGGCGAGACCGGAGCCGGCAAGTCCACGCTGGTCAAGCTCGTCGCCCGCTTCTACGACCCGACGAGCGGCCGGGTCACGGCGGACGGCACCGATCTGCGCCGCCTCGACAGGACCGCCTACCGCCACCGGCTCGGTGTCGTGCCCCAGGAGGCCTACCTCTTCGAGGGGACGGTGCGTGACGCCATCGCGTACGGACTTCCTGACGCCACCGACGCCCAGGTGGAGGCGGCGGCGAGGGCGGTCGGTGCGCACGACATGATCGCCACGCTGGAGGGCGGTTATCTGCACGAGGTCGCCGAGCGGGGCCGCAACCTCTCGGCCGGCCAGCGCCAGCTGATCGCGCTCGCCCGCGCGGAGCTGGTCGACCCGGACGTCCTGCTGCTCGACGAGGCGACCGCCTCGCTCGACCTGGCCAGCGAGGCCCAGGTCAACCAGGCCACCGACCGTCTCGCGGGGCGGCGCACCACGCTCGTGGTCGCCCACCGGCTCACGACGGCGGCCCGCGCGGACCGGGTCGTGGTGATGGACCGGGGGAGGGTGGCCGAGGACGGCACCCACGACGAGCTGCTGGCCAGGGGAGGCGCGTACGCGCGGCTGTGGCGGACCTTCATAGGGGAGGACATGGACGAGGGCATAGGGAACGCTCCGGCAGGAGTATGAGTCCGTCCGCAACCTGATGGCCCCCTTCGCGCGTCGTACACCCATGCGTACATGTGTCGGTCGGGGGTCAGAACGTTCGATGGGACGGGTGGGGTGGACGAGGTGGCGAGACCGATGAGGTCATCGGGACGGCCGGAGCGGCCGGATCGGCCGGCATTCCGGGGAGCCGGACGGCGTGTGGCGGTGACGCTCCTCGTCCTGCCGCTGCTGGGGTCTCTCGGTCTCGTCCTGGGGCCCACCGGGGCAGCCCCCGCCCAGGCCGCGTCCGGCTGCTCCGGGCGGCTCGCCAAGACGGTGAAGTTCGCCACCGGCACGCTGCGCGTCTACGAGACACGCTCCTACGCGTGCGCCGTCGCGGTCGCCAAGAAGCCGGGCGCGCGCCGTTCGATGAGGGTGTCGCTCCAGCCGCGAGGAGGCCGGGCGGTCGTCGACAGCGGCAAGTTCACCAAGCTGGCGGGCCCCGTGAAGGTGCACGCGCTCAACCGCTGTGTCCGCGCCTCCGGTTCCGTCGCCGGCTCCTCCGCCTCCACGGGGTGGATCCTGTGCTGAGGTGCAACCGGGTCTGGCGTGGCAGGTGTTACCCCCGCTAGGTTCACGGCGTCTGTCGTGAATCAAGGGGAGGGTGCATGCGCAAGGCGCTCAGGGGCATTCTGTCGCTCGCGGTGCTCATCGGCACAGTGAGTGCGACCGGAGCCTCGGCCGGAGCGGCCACCGCCGCAGAACCGGCCGCGAAGCAGAACAGCGGCTCTGCCGGCAGCAGTGAGAGCAGCAGCGAGGACATCAAGGACCGCATCCTGGCCATCCCGGGGATGAGTCTGATCGAGGAGAAGCCGTACCCCGGCTACCGCTACTTCGTCCTCAACTACACACAGCCGGTGGATCACCGGCACCCGTCCAAGGGCACCTTCCAGCAGCGCATCACCCTGCTGCACAAGGACACGACCCGGCCGACGGTCTTCTTCACCAGCGGCTACAACGTCTCCACCAACCCCAGCCGCAGCGAGCCGACCCAGATCGTCGACGGCAACCAGGTCTCCCTGGAGTACCGTTTCTTCACCCCGTCCCGCCCGGCTCCCGCCGACTGGTCGAAGCTGGACATCTGGCAGGCCGCGAGCGACCAGCACCGCGTCTTCACCGCGCTGAAGAAGATCTACACCGAGAACTGGCTCAGCACCGGCGGCTCCAAGGGCGGCATGACGGCCACCTACTTCGAGCGCTTCTACCCGAAGGACATGGACGGCGTCGTCGCCTATGTCGCGCCCAACGACGTCAACAACAACGAGGACTCGGCGTACGACCGGTTCTTCGAGAACGTCGGGACGAAGGAGTGCCGCGACCGGCTGAACGGCGTCCAGCGCGAGGCCCTCGTCCGCCGGGAACCGCTGGAGAAGAAGTACGAGGCGTACGCCGCCGAGAACGGCCTCACCTTCAACACGGTCGGCACACTGGACAAGGCGTACGAAGCCGTCGTCATGGACTACGTCTGGGCGTACTGGCAGTACAGCCTGCTCGCCGACTGCGACTCGATCCCGGCCGACGCCCCGAACGCCACCGACCAGGAGATCTGGGACTCCGTCGACGGCATCTCGGGCTTCTCCGCCTACGCCGACCAGGGCCTGGGGACCTACACGCCGTACTACTACCAGGCCGGCACCCAGCTCGGATCGCCCGACATCGAGCAGCCCTGGCTCGGCGACCTGAGCCGCTACGGCTACCAGCCGCCGCGCACCTTCGTGCCGCGCTCCATCCCGATGAAGTTCCAGCCGTCGGCGATGCGGGACGTGGACAACTGGGTCAGGCACAACGCCACACGCATGCTGTACGTCTACGGCGAGAACGACCCGTGGGGCGCCGAGCCCTTCCGCCTCGGCCGGGGCGCGCGTGACAGCTACGTCTACACCGTGCCGGGCGGCAACCACGGTTCCAAGGTCGCCGGACTCGTCGCCGACGAGAAGGCCACCGCCACGGCGGCCATCCTGCGCTGGGCCGGGGTCGCGCCCGCGGCCGTCGTCGCCGATCCCTCGCAGGCGAAGCCGCTCGCGAAGTTCGACGCGCGGCTGGACAAGCGTGACGCCGAACTCCAGCGGGACCAGGGCACACTGCGGCCGTAGTCCTTCACCGCACGTACCGAAGTGGGCTGGGTCCGCCGGGTGTTCACATCCGGTGGGCACAGCCCACCGGTCTGTCCCCGCCGAGGCGCACATACAGATCCGTCGTGCCGGGACAGAGCGCGCGCCGTGCCACCGCCGAACCGATCTCGAACTCCGCCGGCCCTTCTCCCGATCCGTCGCAGGCGGTCTCCCTGACCTCGCCCTCGCGGAAGCCGTGGACGCAGTCCCCGACGACCGTCAGCGGACCGCCGCCCTGCCCCGGATCGCCCGGGTGCGGGGGCTCCAGGTTGCGCATGCAGGCGTATCCCCGGGGAGCGGCAGGGCCACCCCCGGAGATGTGCAGGACGAAGTCGGTCGTGGACGGGCACGCCGGGCCGTCCGGCGGAGCGCCGGTGTGGCGGGCGAGCACCCGCGCCGCCGCCTTCTCGCTCCCGCACGAGACCTCACGGAACATTTCACCGCGCGTACTGCAGTCGGCGGGCCCAAGGAACTGCGTCCCGTGACCGGAGGGCGCGGGACTGCCGCCGGGCCCGCTCGCCGGGGTGCCCACCGAGGGCCGGCAGGCGGCCAGCGACAGCGCCGCCACGACGGGCAGCAGGGCGCGCCACACCCGCGCGGCACGGCGCTTCTCCATGGACGAACCCCCCTGTGCGTCCCTGCGGACGTGCGCCCAGCGTGACCCGCCGGAGCGGGCACACGCCAGGCGAACGGGGGGTTTTCAGCTCATCGGGTGGTCATCGGGCGGGTGAGGCCTGCCTCCGGTACGACAGCCCGTATCCGACGGGGTACAGCGCCTGTGCGGGAGCGTCCGCCCGCTGCACCGGCACCGGCAGCCTGCCCTCCGGTTCGGCCCGTCCCGCGATCACCCGTGCGGCCGCCCGGAGTTCGACGTCCGTCCAGGAGTACGCGGCGAGAGCGGCCGCGTAGCCGGTTCCGGCCAGCTGGGCGATGTCGTACGGGTTGCGGATCGCGAGCGTGATCACCGGTACGCCGGTCGCCACGAGCGCGCTGACCAGCGTGCGCTGGGTGCTGGTCGCCGAGACGTTGTACGTGCCCACGACCACCGCGTCCTTGCCCTGTGCCGCCGCCACCGCCTCGGCGATCTTCGCCTGGGAGGGGGCCGTGCCGGTGGACAGGGCGGTCGCGGTGTATCCGAGCTCCTCGAACGCCCCGGCGAGCGTGCTCGTCGGGGGCCCGGTCGTGCCGGAGGGCGAGGCCGGATCGGCGCCGACCACCAGGAGGTCGCGGTGGGAACGGCGGGAGAGGGGCAACAGGGAACCGGTGTTGGCGAGCAGGGTGGTCGTCCGCTCGGCGATCCGGTCGGCGGCGGCGAGGTGCGCCGCGATGCCGACGGTGCGGTCGACACCCCGGTGGGTGACGTACGGATCGCGGAACAGGCCGAGCTTCGCCTTCAGGCGCAGGATGCGCAGGATCGATTCCTCGATGCGGGCCTCACTGAGCTCGCCGCTCTTCACCGCGTTCAGCACGGCGGTCCAGGCGACCTTCAGATCCGGTGGGTTCAGCAACTGGTCCACGCCGGCCAGCAGCGCGAGGACGGGGACGCGGTCGTCGCCGTACTTCGTGCGGACGCCCTCCATGCCCAGTGAGTCGGTGACCACGACACCGTCGTAGCCGAGCTGCTCGCGCAGGATGCCGGTGAGGATCGGGTGGGACAGGGTGGCCGGGTCCTCGGCCGGGTCCAGGGCCGGTACCACGATGTGCGCCGTCATGATCGAGTCGATGCCGGCGGCGACGGCCGCCCGGAACGGCGGTGCGTCCAGCTCGGACCACTGTTCCCGGGTGTGGTGGATGACGGGCAGGCCGGTGTGGCTGTCGGTGCTGGTGTCGCCGTGGCCGGGGAAGTGCTTGGCCGTGGCGGCGACCCCGGAGCTCTGATAGCCCTTCACCTGCGCGGCGACCAGACCGGCCACGGACTCCGGGTCGGAGCCGAAGGAGCGTACGCCGATGACCGGGTTGGCCGGGTTGACGTTGACGTCCGCGTCCGGCGCGTAGTTCTGCCTGATCCCGAGGGCCGCCAGCTCCGCCCCGGCGATCCGGCCCGCCGTGCGCGCGTCGGAGCGGGATCCGCCCGCGCCCAGCGCCATCGCGCCCGGCAGCAGGGTCGCCGGCTCCCCGACGCGGCACACGATCCCGTGCTCCTGGTCCGTGGAGATGATGAGCGGCAGCGGGGTGGGCCCGGCGAGCCCGGCCCGCTGGATGCCGTTGGAGAGGTCGGCGATCTGGTGCGGGTCCCGGGTGTTGTGCGCCCAGGCGAAGTAGATGATGCCGCCGACGTGGTACGTGGAGATCAGTTCTGCGGCGTCACGGACCCCGATCTCGGCCAGGTTGGCGTCGATGTCCGCCTGGTCGGGCGCGGTGGCGGAGTGGCCGTACACCCGCATCACGAAGAGCTGGCCGACCTTCTCCTCCAGGCTCATCCGGGCGATGAGCCGCTTGAGACCGCTGTCGGAGGAGGTGCTGGACTCCGCTGCCCGTGCGGCCCCGGGAAGGGCGACGGCGCCGGTCGCCGCGGCTGCGGCGGTCGCTGCGGTGGCGGTGAGGAGGGTGCGTCTGGAGGTGCGGTGGTGCACGTGAGCCCCTTCCGGTGCTGAAAGAAACTTCCAAGAAGGTACGGATATATGGAAAGTAACTACCAGTCAAGAGGATGGTACGAGAATCGCGTGACACGCACGGCCGGCGGGTGGCATCCGTCCACGCGCAGGCACGCACACACGACCGAACTCACGCGCGGTCCACGCACGCAGGCACGCACACGCGCCCGAACTCACGCGCGCCCGCAGGTACCCGCACCCGCGCGAGGCGGCCGGCTCAGGAGAGGCCCGCCGCCGTGCCCCGTCCGCGCAGTACGGACACCGCCGCGATGATCGCGGGCCGCCGCGCCGCCTCCTCGCGCCACAGGGCGTACAGCCGTCGCACCGGTACGGGATCCAGGTGCACCGCGACCACCCCGGGCGGCAGCGGCCCCCGGCCCAGCCGGGGAATCATGGCCACGCCGAGACCGGCGGCGACCAGGGCCAGCTGGGTGTGGTTCTCCTCGGCCTGGTGCCGGATGTCCGGCTCGTATCCCGCCGCCCGCAGGGTCCGTACGAGCCAGTCGTGGCACACCGTGCCGGGCGGCTGGCACACCCATCGCTCCTTGGCCAGCTCCTCCCGCCGCACCGCGTCCCGGCCGGCGAGCGGGTGTCCCTCCGCCACCAGCAGATCGCAGAGATCGTCGCCGAGCACCGCCTGGGACACACCCTCCGGCGCGGGCAGCGGCGAGATGTCCCAGTCGTGGGCGACCGCGAGATCGACCACACCCTTCGCCACCAGATCGACCGAGAGGTGCGGATCGACCTCCGTCAGCCGTGCGTCCAGCGTCGGGTACTCCCGCCCCAGTTCCGCCAGCACCCCCGGCAGCAGCCCGCGCGCCGCCGAGGCGAACGCGGCGATCGACAGCCGGCCCGTCGGCACTCCCCGGCGCTGTTCGAGCGTCGTCTCGGCCTGCTCCACGATCGCCAGCAGCTGCTGCGCGGTCGCCGCGAGGTGCAGGGCCTCCTCGGTGAGCGCGACCCCGCGCCCACGCCGTTCGAGAAGCGTCGTACGGGTCTCGCGCTCCAGCTTGGTGATCTGCTGGGAGACGGCCGAGGCCGTGTAGCCGAGTGCGGAGGCGGCCCCCGCGACGGAGCCGTGGACGGAGACGGCGTGCAGGGCGCGCAGCCGGGACAGGTCGAGCACCGGGGACCTCCGGACGGATGGCGGACGGCGGACGGCGGCGGTGAGCCGGTGGACGAAGGGCGGGGCGCGGGGGGAGGGGAAGGATTAGCAACGCTCAATCCAACCATGAAGAAATCCGCGCTGGTGCTACATGGTCCCGTCGTCGGATGCTCGGGACATGCGTCCCCTCCACATCGCCCTGGCCGCGCTGGTCGCCGCCGTCTGGGGCGTGAACTTCGTCGTCATCGAGCTCGGTCTCGCCCACTTCCCGCCGCTCCTCTTCTCCGCCCTGCGCTTCCTCGTCGCCGCGCTCCCCGCAGTGTTCCTCGTGGGGCGGCCCGCCGTCGCGTGGAAGTGGATCATCGCGGTGGGCCTGGTCCTGGGGGTCGCCAAGTTCGGGCTGCTCTTCATCGGGATGGACCGGGGGATGCCCGCCGGGCTCTCCTCCCTCGTCCTCCAGGTCCAGGCCGTCTTCACGGCGCTGTTCGCGGCGGCCGCACTCGGCGAACGGCCGGGCCGGACGCGGGTGCTGGGGATGGGCGTCGCCCTCGCCGGCATCGGTGTCGCCGCCGTCGACGAGGGGGCGGGCGGGCCCGTGCTCGCGTTCGTCCTCGTCGTCGCGGCGGCGGCCTGCTGGGGGGTGTCGAACGTCCTCACGCGCAGGGCCGCGCCACGCGACTCCCTGAACTTCATGGTCTGGGTGTCGACGGTGCCCGTACTCCCGCTCCTCGGCCTGTCCCTGCTCCTCGAGGGCTGGGACCGTGACGCGGAGGCCCTGGCGGCGCTGGACTGGAGCGGGGTGGGCATCATCGTCTACGTGGCGTGGATCACCACGGTCTTCGGCTTCGGGGCCTGGGGCTTCCTCCTCCGCAACCACCCCGCCTCGTCCGTCGCGCCGTTCACCCTGCTCGTGCCCGTCTTCGGGATGTCCTCGGCGGCGCTCTTCCTCGGCGAGCCGATCAGCCCCCTGCGCTGGTGCGCGGCGGCGCTGCTGGTCGGCGGGGTGGCGCTGACCTCCCTGGCCAGGCCCCGCGCGGCCGTCGCGCCGCTGCCGGAGGTCCAGGAGGCGCGGGCCTGACCTACTGCTTCGGCGCGCCCAGCCGCAGGATGTGCTCCCGGCCCGCCGCCAGCAGCTCCGGGAGTCCGGCGGCCTGCGGATACCACCGCTTCTCGTACTCCCAGCACACCCAGCCGTCCTGGTCCAGCGTGTCCAGGCACGCCTTCAGCGGCAGCACCCCCGCGCCGAGCGCCAGCGGTGTGGTGTCCTCGGCGGAGGCGATGTCCTTCACCTGTACGTATCCGAGGTGCGGCGCCAGCACCGCGTGGGTGGCAGCGGTTTCCTCGCCGGCCAGCCAGGTGTGCATGACGTCCCAGATCGCGCCGATCTGCCCGTGCCCGACGGTGCCCACCACCCGCGCGACGTCGGCCCCGGCCCGGTGCGAGTCATGGGTCTCCAGGAGGATCCGTACGCCCAGGTCCGCCGCGTGCGGAGCGGCGGCCCCCAGACGGCGCGCGGCGATCGCGTCGGCCTCCGCCGGGTCCTGGTCGCCGCCCCCGGGGAACACCCGGACGTACCGGGCGCCCAGGTCGCGGGCCAGCTCCACCAGCCCGGCGAGCTCCGCCAGCACCGGCTCGTCCTCGCCCGCGGCGGCGACCTTCACGTACCCGGCGACGGTGAGGATCTCGACCCCGCCCCGCTTGAACTCCTCCACCACGGCGGCCCGTTCCAGCGGTCCGAGGCCGGGGTGCACCGGCTCCTCCGGGTGGGCGCGCAGTTCGACCCCCTGGTAACCGTGCCCGGCGGCGAGCCGCACCACGTCCGCGACGGGCATCCCCGGCACTCCGAGGGTCGAGAAAGCGAGCTTCACGATCTGTGTCCTTCCACTGGGGGCCGGCGCGGGACCGGCCCCGGCGCTCACCCGGCTCCTGCCCTGCGGAACCGGCCGTCACTCCCGCGCGGCGCCCAGCGTACGGCCCTGTCAGCCCGTGCCCCGCAGCAGCCGCTCCAGGCTGCCGAGCAACTGGAGCGCGTCCTCCCGGCGTTCGCCCTCCAGCGCCCACCCGCCCGGCTCCGGCGCATGCGGGGCGAGCACCCGGAGCGCCGCCGCGGCCTGCCGGGCGAACATCGCCAGCAGGTCCAGTTCGCGGACGCCCGACCGGGCCTGCGGGGACGGGTCCAGCACCTCCAGCACTCCGAGGACCCGGGCCTCGCTGATCAGCGGGGCGGCCATCAGGGCGTCCGGGACGTACTCGGTGGACTCCGCCAGTGAGCGGTCGAACGAGGTGTTCAGGCTCAGGTCGTCCACCACCATCGGCTCACCCGAGGTCGCCACCCAGCCGGCGATGCCGCGTCCCGCGGGGAACCTGCGCCCCACCAGGAACGCCTCCCCCTCGCCGGAGACCGCCTGGAAGACCAGCTCGTCCGCCTCCTCGTCCAGCAGGCAGACGGAGCTGGCCGCCGCCCCGAAGATCGCCCGCGCCACGTCGACGACCGACTGGAGCAGCTCGTGCCGGGCGGCGTCGCCCGGGGCGCGGAAGGACGGGGAGGGAAGCATGGCGTCAGTTCTCGGAGTCGTCACGGGTGTCTCCTGCCGCTGTGGAAGGACGCGGGTCCGCGTGCACGTTGGCCGCGGAGAGGTAGAGGGCGTTCTTGAGCTGGAAAGCCGTCATCCTGGGATGCCCGGACAGGACGCGGGCGCAGAGCCCCGCGACGTACGGGGTGGCGAAGCTGTTCCCGGTGGTGCGGATCGTCCGGCCGCCCAGCCACGGCACGGACACGTTCTGGCCCGGTCCGAAGAACTCCACCGGGGGCTCCGGGTTGTAGAGGTGCAGCTCGTCGTCCTCCTGGTGGCTGCCCACGGAGATCACCGAGGCGAACCGCCACGGGAAGCTCTCCACCGGTGTGTTGTGCGCCGAGGCGACGATCACCGTACGGCCGAAGTAGGCACGGTCGGCGAGGCCGTGCAGCTCCTGGGCGAAGCGGGTGCGGGTGGTCGAGAGGCTGAGGTTCACCACGTCGAAGCGCTGGTCCACGGCCCAGCGGAGCCCTGCCATCAGGACCTCACCGGTGCCGGAGAACCGCTCGCCCAGGACCCGGACGCTGTGGATCTCGCAGTCGGGTGCCGTGCGGCGGATGATCCCGGCGCACGCCGTGCCGTGTCCGCAGGTGTCGCCGGTGGTGGTCGGCTCGACCGTGATCGCCCCGCTCCCGGGATCCTTGACCGCCACCCACGAACTCTCCACCGGACCGACCAGCGGATGGTCGAGCTCCACACCGGAGTCCACCACGCACACCCGCACCCCGCGCCCGGTCGCCTGCCGCGCGGGCCGTCCACCGGGCGGCCCCTCGTCGGCGGGGACCGGGACGTCCTCGGGGCCCCGCCCGCGCAGACTCCAGGTGAGTCCCTGCCCCGGTACCGTGCCTGTTCCGACGGTTCCCATCGGTCAGCTCCTCTCCGTCGTGGTGACCATGGCCTCGTCCGGCACACAGCCGGCGGCCCGGCGGGCCCCCGGCAGATGCCCCTTGCTCACGAAGTGCTCCCGCGCCATGCGCGCCGAGGCCAGCGCAGGAGCGGGCCGCCCCAGCGCGAACAGCGTGCGGGCCCGGTCCAGTTCGGCCGTCGCCCGGACCAGCGGGGAGTCCGTGAGCAGCGACGCCCGCACGGCCCGGTCCGCGTGGCCGGCCGCCTCCGCCGGACGCCCGTCCGCGGCGGCCAGCCGGCCCCGGAGCCCGTCGAGGTCGACGGCGTCGGCGGGGCTCAGCTCGGAGGGCTCCCCGATGCCCGCGATCCAGGACGCCGCCCGCCCGGGCCGGCCCTCGTCGAGCTCGATCCGGGCCGCGTCCAGCGCCACGGCCGTCCGCAGCCCCGCCGCGTCGGCGCGCCGGGCGGCCTCGTCCGCCGTGGCCAGCAGCTCCAGGGCCGCGCCGCCGTTGCCGAGCAGCGCCTCCACGGAGGCCCGGAAGACGGGCAGGAACACCTCGGCCTCGGCGAACCGCAGCTTCCCGGCCAGCCGCTGGGCCTCGGAGAGGCAGGCGTACGCCTCGCGGGGCCGGTCCTGGAGCGCGTACAGCACCGCCAGAGGGCAGTTGAGGGTGAGCCTGACCGTGGGCCGGCCCTCCCCGTGCGCCGCCAGCAGGGCGCGGCAGCGGGCGACCGCCTCGGGCGCGGGCACAGGCCCTCGCCACAGGGAGATGCCGATGGCGCCGAGAGCTCCGGCCCGTTCCGGCTCGGCCTCGGCCAGGACGGCCTGTTCCAGGGCCCGCGCCTGGTCGCGTTCCGCCTCCTCGTGCCGGCCGGCCCGCTGGAGGTGCTGGGCGAGCCGCAGATGGGACCTGGCCCGGCCGACCGCGTCGCCCGCGGCCTCGAAGACCGGCAGCACCGCACGCGCCGTCGCCGTCACCCCGGGGCCTGGGCCCGAAGGGTCCAGCACCGCGAGCGCCAGCCTGGCATGCGCGGACTCCACGGAAGCCGAGTCCAGTTCGCGTACCTGGCGCAGGAGCCTGGCCCCGCTCTCGGTCTGCCCGAGCGCCACCCGGACCTCGCCGAGCCTGCGGACCGAGCCCGCGTCGTCCGGGTCCAGCTCGACGGCCCGCTCCAGCAGGTCGCCCGACCGGGCCAGGTCGGACCGTGCAGCCGCCAGGGCCCCGGCCCGGCCCAGCGCGGCGGCGGCACGGCCGCGCAGCCGCGCGGTCAGGTCGTCGAGCAGCCCGAGCTCCGTCCGGTAGCGGCAGGCCCGTTCGAGGTGGCCGCCCACGGCGCCGTCGCCGGCCCGCAGCACCCCGGGCAGCTCGGCCGCCCAGGCGTGCCGGTCCGCCTTGGCGCGCTTGGACAACGACGCGTACGTCACCTCGTGCACCAGTCCGCTGCTGAAGCGGTAGGCGGACGGCACCTGACCCGGCCCCGCCTCCACCAGCCGCCGCCCGGTCAGGGCGACCAGCACCTCCTCGATGCGCCTCAGCGCGTGCGCCCGGTCCGGCGAGGGGAAGTCCACCGCCGCCGGTCCCCGCAGTTCGGCCAGCCGCGCCGACGTCTCCAGCAGCAGGAGTTCGGACGACGTGAACTCGCGGCCGATCACGGCGGCGAAGCCGACCATGGTCCGCTCGGCCCTGGCGAGCGCCCCGATCCTGGCGCCCAGCAGGGCCTGGAGGGTGGGTGGCAGTCCGGAACCCTCCATCCGGCCGCCGACCAGGAGCTGTTCCAGGTAGAGAGGATTGCCCTCCGCGCGGGTGAGGAGCCGCTCGTCCACCGCTCCCGCGCCACCGTCCAGCCGGGCCAGCAGGCCCCCCAGCCGCACACTCTCCTCGCGGGTGAGCCCCGCGACCTGGAGACAGTCCGCGGAGTCGGCCGTGCCGTCCGGGCGGCCCACACAGACGATCAGTACACCCGCGGGCCCCGAACCGTCCGCGAGCCGTTCCAGGGTGCGCTGCAACAGGGGCGCGGCCTCATGCGTGTCGTCCAGTACGAGCACCAGGGGCCGCTTCCGGGCCGCCCGGCCCAGCACCGTCGCCAGCGCGGTGCACATGTCCTCGAACGGGGCGTTCGGCGTGCCGTCGCGCAGCAGACCGGCGGACAGCAGGGTCATCGCGTCGTCGTCCGCCGGGCCGGACGAAGGCGGAACCTCCTGGGTTGCGGAGAGGGCCGGCAGTGCGCGCAGGGCGTCGGCGAGAGGGGTGAGCGTGCCCTGCCCGCCGTGCCCGCGGCACCGGCCGGCGCCGTAGGAGAGCTCTCCGGATGCGGACCGCCGGGTCAGCCATTCCCGTACGAGCCGGGTCTTGCCGATGCCCGGCTCGCCGAGGACGCGCAGCAGTCCCGCCCGCCCCCCGCGCACGGCGTCCGACAGGGCCGCGTCCAGGGCGGCCTGCTCGGCGTGGCGTCCGACGAACGGCACGTCGAAGCGGCGCAGCAGCTCCGGATCGTCCGCCCCGAGGGCCAGCAGCCGGTAGGCCTCCACGGTGTCCTGCTTGCCCTTCAGCCGGAGCGGCCCGGTGGGCTCGGCGGAGACCGTCGGCCCGGCCGCGAGCAGAGTGTCGGGGCCGATGAGGATCTCGCCGGCCCCGGCGTGCTGTTCCAGGCGCGCCGCGATGTTCACGGTCTCGCCCGACACCAGCGCCTGACGCGCCGTCGCGTCTCCGCCCGCCACCACCTGGCCGGTGTTGACACCGACCCGGGTGGCGAGCGTGATGCCGAGGGTGGCGTCCAGCTCCTCGTTGAGCGCGGCCAGCGCCTCCCGCATGCCGAGGGCGGCGGCCAGCGCCCGCCGGGCGTCGTCCTCCCGCACCACCGGCACACCGAACACGGCCATCACGGCGTCACCGATGAACTTCTCCGGAGTGCCGCCCCGGGCCACGATCTGCGCGCTCATCGCCTCGAAGTACCGCAGGGTGACCGTGCGCAGGGTCTCCGGGTCGAGCACGCCCGACAGGGCGGTGGAACCGACGAGATCGCAGAACAGCACCGTCACCGGCTTGCGTTCGTCCTCCCCGGGCGTGGCGGCGGCGGCGCAGGGAGTCCCGCAGGACGAGCAGAACCTGGCGTTCTCCGGCAGGTCCTGGCGGCACGTGGTGCAGGTCATGACGTTCCCTTCTCTCCGGGGATGGGGCCGCGCCGCCGGGCAGGGGCCGCGCCGCCGGGCGGGGGCGCGGCCGGCGCTCCGGCACCGCCCCCGCCCGGGAACCGCTCAGAACAGGGCGCCGCCGGCGATCTCGCCGTGTGCCTGGACCTCGGGTTCCACCGCGTCCAGCCGGCTCTTGATGTCGAGCAGCACGGCGAGCTCCTCCTCCGTGAGCTCGCTGAGCACGAGGCGCTGTTCGTCGGTGAGCAGGTCGACCGGCAGCCCCGCCTCGTACAACGCGGCGGGCAGCGAAGGCTGTTCACCGTCCCCGGGCGCCCTCGGGGTGCCGTCGCCTTCGGATGGTCGGGTCATGGGGTGACTCCCGTCGGTGAGGAAGGTCCGGCCCCCCGGGGCGGCGGTGCCGCCGCGGAGCGCCCGAGCCGGACGAACAGCGTGGTGAGGGCGTCGAGGGAGTGCATGGCGCTGACCGTGACGTCCGACTCCTGGCCACGGGTCAGCGGCAGCCGGTCCAGCAGCGCGTACAGCTCGTCCAGGTGACCCGTGTCCAGCGCCGCGTGTTCCCGTACGGTCCGCAGGGCCGCGTCCGGCAGACCGGTCGCGCGCGCGATGCGCGAGGTCAGGTCCGGGGCGGGCGCGTACCCCTCCAGCACCGCTATGTAGCCCAGCAGCGCCACCGGGTGGTGGTGCTCGACCCAGTAGTACTGGGAGCCCGCGAGCGCGGCGACGGCGGGCGACGGCATCGGGCCGAGCGCGTCCCCGGGCGGGGAGCCCGCCGCCTCGGCGTCCTCCAGCAGCCAGGCGTCGTGGTCCTTCTCCTCCTGGATGTGCTCGCGCAGGTACGCCGCGAGCGGGCCGCCCAGCGGGTCACCCCTCATGTCCAGCAGCGTGGCCCGCTCCAGGGCGCGTTCCATCAGCGGGACGGAGGCCCGCACCACGGCGTGCATGGCGCACAGATAGCGCCGGTAGCGCGGCAGCAGCTCCTCCGCGCGCCACATGTGCTCCATCGCGCCCAGCAGTTCCGCGTCCAGCAGCCGCAGCATGATCCGCAGCCGCGCCGAGGAGCTCGGCCCGTGCGTGCTCATCCGGCACCGTCCCCGGCGGATACGCGGGCCAGGACCAGGGGCGCGTACGCGGCGCAGCCGTGGTGCCGTACGACACCCACCGCGCCCTCCGCCGCCCCCCGCCGCGCCGCGACCAGGTCCAGCAGCGCCCCGGCGGCCCCCGACGCCACCGAACGGGCCTCGTCCGCGACCCCGTCCCCGGAGCCCAGGGCCCGGCAGCCGTCACAGTACGAGGCGCCCTCCCGCGACACCCCCGCACGCGCCGCCAGATGGGCGGGGCCGACCGTGCGGATCATCCGCAGCACCGGTGACTCCAGGGCCCGGCCGCGCACGGCCGTCCAGTCGTCGGTGCCGATGTGCCCGAGGTACAGATGGGCCGGTGCGGGCCGCAGGTCCACGGTGTCCTGGTTGCAGCAGGCGAGGACCGCCCCGTCGAAGGCCACCACCGGCCAGGCGGCCATGGCGCACGGGGACACCGTGCCGGGCTCGGGGGCGGTACGGGCGGGCGCGGCCCAGGAGGCCGCCCGGCCGAACGGACGCACCTCGTTGACCAGTGAGGGGACCTGGCCGCCGAACTCCGTGTCGATGGCGCGGGTGACGTCCGCGAGGTAGGGGTCGTCCGCCCCCGTACCGGTCAGGTGGAAGCTCACGGCCACACCCGTCTCCCGGATGCGGTGCACCGCGCGGAACACGTCGGCCCGGGGGATCTCCCGCTCGTGGTGGGCGTCCAGGCTGGCGGAGAAGTGGTCCACGCCCCTGACCGCGCGCAGGACCGGCGGCGGGATCTCCCGGGAGCGGGCGAAGAACATGCCGCTGAGCAGCGCCGTACGCGATCCCGCCGCGCGGGCCCGCGCGCTCAGCTCCTCGACGAGCGCCGGCACCAGCAGCGGTTCGCCACCGGTCAGCATCACCACGTCGGGACGGTTCTCCCGGGTGAACGAGCCGACGAAGCGCACCAAGGCGCCCGCGTCCGGTTCCTCCCGCGCGGTCAGGGACGATCCGGTCGAGCAGTGGGCGCAGCTCAGCGGGCAGCGCCGGGTGAGGCCGAGCAGCAGGCCGGCGGCGGGGAAGGGCCGCCGTCCGACGAGTTCGCCGAGTTCCATGCGGGGCCGCCTCCTTCGCGGGGCCGGAGCGCGCGCACCGGGGGACCGTTTCCCGTGGACCCACCGGCGTGCGCGGAAGTGCACCCAGGGTGCGGGCCCGCGGTTCGACGACGCTCCACGGATGCTTCAGGAGCGGTATGGGCGCAGCTCAGGAGGGGTCCCGCACGCGCCGCACGGCCCGGGGACGGCACGGGAAGCCGTCCTGAACTGGGCCGATACCGGAGCCATACCGCTGCCGAAGCGTTCGCCAGGCGGCCCCTCCTAACTTTCTCGGCAACGGCAGGCAACGGCCCGCCGCACCGGAACCCGGCACCTCAGGGCCCCCGGAACCAGTGCAGTCACGAGTGGACGGAGACCATCATGGCCGAGAACACCAAGCCCGCCGCCGACGACAACAACGAGGAGACCCCCGAGGTCGAGGCGCACTCCGTACTGGACCTCCAGGAGACGGCCAACAAGGAGATCGAGGCCCCGGGCGGCAGCTGCGTCAGCGTGATCAGCGTCGTCCTCGCGGACTGACCGGGTACACCGGGGCGGCGCCACGGAGGACGGGGCAGGACCTCCCGCCGTGGCGCCCGGCCGGCCGGTGATGTGGGGCGGTTCCGTCATGACGGAGCCGCCCCGCCGTCGCTTCCGCGGCCCGGACGGGCCCGCACCCCTCGTCATGACCCAGACCGTCCCCGGGAGTTCACGATGACCACGCCGCTGCGCGGCAACAGGGATTTCCGGCTGCTCTGGCTGAGCGGCCTCTTCGCGGTCCTGGGCGGGCAGATGAGTGCCCTCGCCCTTCCGCTGCTGGTGCTCAAGGAGACCGGATCGGCGGTGCAGGCCGGGGCCATCGGGACGGTGTCCGTGGGAGCCGTGCTGATCACGATGCTGCCCGGCGGGGTGATGGCCGACCGTGTCGAACGCCGCCGGCTCATGCGGATCTGCGACGTCGGCAGCCTGGTCGTCGTCACCGCCCTCACCGCGGCCGTCTGGTCCGGACACGTCCCCATGGCACTCGTGCTGCTCTGCGCAGCCGCGGGCGCGGTGATCGGCAGCGTCTACGGGCCCGCCGTCTTCGGCCTCATGCGCGCGGTCGTCCCGGCCGACCAGATGGGCACCGCCACCGCGCGGCTCCAGGCACGCACCCAGACCGCCCGGCTCGTCGGGCCCCTCGTCGGGGGAGCGCTGTTCGGCATCCACCCGGCCCTGCCGTTCGCCGCCGAGGCGCTGGGCCTGCTCCTGTCGACCGTCTGCGTGGCCCTCGTACGCACCCGCTCCCGGGCCAGGGCGAAGGCGGGCGCCGTGTTCAGCCGGCGCGAGCTCCTCGCGGGCCTCACCTTCCTGTGGGGCCTGCCCTACCTCCGTACGGTCCTCCTCGTGTTCGGCCTGGGCATGAACTTCGCCTTCGGGGCACTCACCTTCACCGCCCTGACCGCGTTCTCCGACGGGGGCGCGTCGGGCATCGGCGGCGGTTTCGTCCTCACCTGTGTCTCCGCCGGGGCGCTGTCCGGGGCACTGCTCGCGCCACGGATCAGCCCCGCCCGGCACTCCCGGGTCCTGATCGTCGCCACCTGCTGGACCTGTGTGGCGGCAGCCGGGGTGATGGCCTGGGTCAGCCGGCCGGTGGTGGCCGGGCTCGTGTGCGCGCTCACCATGTGCCTGTCGACGATCGCCAGCATCGGATTCCTCTCGAAGCTCCTGGTCGTGACCCCCGAGGAGCGGGTGGGCCGGGTGCAGAGCGCGGCGGGTTTCCTGTCCTCCATGGTCCAGCCGTTCGGGCCGCTGGCCGGAGGAGCCCTGCTGACCGCATTCGGCGCCCGCTGGGCCTTCGCGCTGACCGGATGCGTGCTGGCCGTCTCCGCGCTCGTGGTCACCTTCGCCCCCTCGGCGCGGACGGAGCCGTCCCCGCCCGGGGCGGAGGAACCCACCCGCTCCCAGGACCCGGGGGCCGGGACCGGCACCGAGCCCACGGCTGGACCGGCCCACGCGCCTGCGGGCGCGAAGCCCTCCGCCACCGGGGACTGATCCGCGAACCGGGGCCCGCGGCCCACCGACACCGTCCGCCGCTCCTGCGGGCGTCGAGAAGAGAGAGCCGAGCGTGCCAGGCATCCAGGAAACGCAGCTGTACTGCCTCGCCGACCGTACGTACTTCGACACTCCGGCCCGGCTGCCCGACGAGGAGTCGCGGTACCGGCTCGACACCGATCCGCCTCCGCCGGGCTGGCGCCGTGAGGCCGTGGGCCTGTGGACCTCGCTGGTGCCCGAGCACGCCGAACCCGCCGAGCAGGGCTGGAAGATCCATGTGTCCACCGTCCCCGGTGAGGCCGAGGCCACCCTCCGGGACACCGCACGGATCTGCGTCCGCCACGGTGTGCCCTTCAAATTCCTGCGCAGCGAGAAGGCGTTGCTGCTGGTGGCGGGCAAGTACATGAACCGCAGCGGCGCCGGCAAGTTCGTCGCGGCCTACCCGCCCGACGAGACGGTGTTCCTCGCCCTGGCCGACGAGCTGTCCCGGACCCTGGCGGGACGCAGCGGCCCCTACATCCTCAGCGACCTGCGGATCGGCGACGCGCCGGTCTACACACGCTACGGCGCCTACGTCCCCCGCTGGTGCGCCGACGCCGAGGGCCGCCAGGTCCTCGCCCTGCGCGACCCCTCCGGGACGCTCGTCCCGGACGAGCGCGGCGTGGTCTTCCGGGTGCCCTCCTGGGTCGAGGTCCCCGAGGCCCTGCGCCCGCACCTCGCGGCGCGCGCCGCCGCCCGCGACGACACCTTCCCCTACACCGTGACCGAGGCCCTCCAGTTCTCCAGCGCGGGCGGGATCTACCTCGCCCAGGACCGGGGGACGGGCCGGCGCGTGGTGCTGCGCGAGGCGCGCCCGCACTGCGGTCTCGACGCCACGGGCGACGACGCCGTCACCCGGCTGCACCGTGAGCACCGGGCGCTGACGGCGCTGGCCGGACTGGACTGCGTACCCGAGGTGTACGGGGTGCGGACCGTGTGGGAGCACCACTTCCTGATCGAGGAGCACATCGAGGGCAACACCCTGCTGGAGGAGATCGTCGCCCGCTTCGCCCTCGTACGCGGCGCGGACTCGGCGGACGAACTCGCCCCCTACGTCGCGTGGACCGAGTCGGTGACCCGGCAGCTCTCCCGGGCGCTGGAGGCGATCCACGCACGCGGGCTGCGCTTCGGTGACCTGCACCCCTCCAACATCATCGTCCGGCCCGACGGCCGGATCGCGCTCGTCGACTTCGAGTACGCCACCGCCCTCGACGACGTGACCACCCCGCTGGCCGGCGCCCAGGGTCTCCAGGCACCCCAGGGCACCCCCGGGGCGGAGGCCGACGCCTATGCGCTCTGGGCGACCTGGCTCGCCATGCTGATGCCGGTCATGGAGATGGCCGGGCTGGAGAGGGCGAAGGCCCTCACCCTGGAGAGCTGGGCCCGGCAGCGGTACGCGCTGCCGCCCGGAGCGGGACCCGCCCGGCCCGGACTGCTCCACGGACTGGAGGCCTCACGGCGGCGCGAGGCCGAGGTGGCCGCGCTCTTCGACGGGCCGGAGGTCGACTGGGCGAGCCTCCGCACCGGGCTCCTCGCCGGCATCCACGCCGGAGCCACACCCGGACGTGCGGACCGCCTCTTCCCGGGCGGCCCCGGCCTCTTCGCCACCGGCGGCACCGACCTGGTGAACGGCGCGGCGGGCGTCCTGTACGCCCTGCACCGGGCCGGTGCCCCCGTCCCCGGAGAGTGGACCGACTGGCTCGCGGCGGCGGCGCTGCGCAGGGACCCCGCCGGGGCGGCCGGACTCTACGACGGGCTGCCGGGCGCCGCGCTGGTGCTCTGCCTCCTCGGCCGCACCGGGCAGGGGCGGGAGGTGTGGGAGCGCGCGATGTCCGCCGCACCCGCGACCGCGTCGGCCGATCTGTTCACCGGCCGGGCCGGCACCGCGCTCGCCGCCCTCCGCATGGCCCGCCTGGGCGGTACGGTTCCCGATCCCGCTCTGATCGAGAGCGCCCTGGGCACGGCCCGGGACCTGGACCGGCTGGTGCGAGGGGAACAGGTCGACGGCCTGCGGCTGCCCGAGTCGGCCGGCCTGCTGCGCGGGCTGAGCGGCGCCGCCCTGATGCTCCTCGAACTGCACGCGCTGACCGGCGAGGAATGGCTGCGCCGGGCCGCCCGTACCGCCCTCGCCCGTGAGGCCGGACACCTCGTCACCATGGACGACGGCTCCCTCCAGGTGAAGGACGGCCGACGCCATCTGCTCTATCTCGACCAGGGCAGTTCGGGGATCGCGCTGGTCGCCCAGGCGTACACGGCCCGGTACGCGGACGAGGAGCTGAGCGCCCTGATCCCGGGCGTGGCCGAGGGCTGCGCCATGGAGTTCGTCCGTGAGCCGGGACTGTTCACCGGGCGGGCCGGCCTGGCCGCCGCGGCCGGCCAGCTCGACCCCGTGACCCGCACCGGGCCCGGGGTCCTGACCTCCGTACGCAACCTCGCCTGGCACCTCGTCGCCGACGAGGACCGGCTGCTCGTCCCGGGCGCGACGCTGCGGCGCTTCTCCGCCGACCTCGGCACCGGGGCGGCCGGGCTGCTGCTGGCCCTGCACTTCCTGTCAGAGGGCCGCGACGGGGGCGCCGCGCACGTGTTGTCCGGGGGCCGCGCCGGGGGCGCCGCGCACGTGTTGTCCGGGGGCCGCGACGGGGGCGCCGCGGAACGGAACCCCCACGCCCAGCAGGCCGGGGAGGGCCTCCCCGGCCTGCTGGACCTCCTCACCCTCGGCTGAGGAGGCGCGCAGCCCCGCCTCCTCAGCCGAGGAGGCGGGAAGCCCCGTCTCCGGGGGAGAGCGCCGGCTGCCGTGCGCCGGCCGCCTCCGGGCCCGCCTCCTCGCGGGCGTACAGACGGAGCAGCCGCGGCACCTCGTACAGCGCGGCGTGCGCGGTGACCTCGCCCGAGGGTGAGGTCACCGCCCCGCTGCCGATGAGTGACTCGACCGCGCGAATCGTGCCCCGCTCGTCGCGGTCCAGCGCCGCCATCGCCCGCTCCAGCGTGAATCCGCCGTCCTCCGGCAGCCCGGCGATGCGGACCAGTGCCCCCCGGTCGCCGGCGCCCAGGTCCCGCCAGCACGCGGCGAGCCGGGAGCGGACGGACACGTCTCCGGCCACCAGTTCCTCCAGCGCCCCGGCCGGATCGTCGAGCCGGTCCGCGTACTCCGCCAGAGGGAGGTGGCGCAGCACCGCCAGGCGCATCCCGCTCACCGCCACCGCCAGGGGCAGGCACCCGCACGCCCGCACGACGCGCAGCGCGGCGGACGGGTCCGCCCGCAGTCGAGGCCGGCCGATCAGCGTCTCCAGCAGCGCCAGGGCCTCGTCCTCCCCGGGCACGCCGAGCGCCGTCCGGTGCACCGCTTCGAGACCGGTGAGCTGACTCCGGGAGGTGAGCAGCATCGAACATCGCCCGGACCTGGGCAGCAGTCCACGCACCGACGCCTCGTCCGCCACGTCGTCCAGCACGATCAGGGCCCGGTGCCGCGACAGCCAGTCCTGCCAGGCGGTCTCGGCCTGTGCGGGATCGGGCAGGCCCCGCCCGGCCACCCCGCACAGCCGCCCGAGCTCCTCCAGCACGTCGTTCCTGGCGCGGGCCACGCCGTTCTCCTGACGCGCCCGTACGTGGACCCGCCCGTCGGGGAACCGGTCCGCGAGGAGGTGCGCCGCCCGGACGGCCAGGGCCGACTTGCCCACCCCGGCCGGGCCGGAGACGACCAGCACCGCGCCCTCCGGGTCCCCCGACACGTCCAGCAGGTCCGCGAGTTCGTCCTCCCGGCCCGTGAAGTGCCGGCTGTCCGCGGGGAGCGAGACCCCGCCGGCCGCGTTCCTGGGGCCCGAGGCGCGCGCCGCCCGGCCCTCTCCCAGCATGGCCCGGTAGAGGCCCGCCATCGCCGGGCTCGGTTCCAGTCCCAGCTCCCGTGCGAGCAGTTGCCGGTAGTCGTCGTACACGGCCAGGGCCTCCGCCTGACGGCCTGTCTGGTGCAGGGAGTTCATCCACGCGGCGCGCAGCCGCTCCCGGAAGGGGTGGCGCTCCACCAGGTCCCGGAGCCCGTCCACCGCGACCCCCGCACGGCCCGTCTCGATCTCGGCCTCGGCCCAGTCCTCGTAGACCGTGAGACAGCGGGCCTCCAGGCGCTCGGCCTCCTCGGCCACCCCCGCGGAGTCCCGGAGGTCGTGCAGCGGCGGACGCTCCCCCCACAGGTCCAGGGCCTCCCGCAGCAGCCGGGCGGCCGTGCGCAGGTCGCCCCGCTCGCCCGCCGCACGGCCCGCCCGTGCCAGTGTCCTGAAGCGCAGGGTGTCGAGCTCGCCCTCCTCCACCCGCAGCCGGTAGCCGCCGCAGTCGTGCACCACCCTGCCCCGGTCGTCGCCGTCCACGGCACCGAACAGCGCACGGGCGGCGCTGACGTAGACCTGCAGGTTCTTGCGCGCCGTCCGTGGCGGGCCCTCCGGCCACACCACGTCGGTCAGCACGTCGACCGGCACGGGGGTGTTGGGCCGGGACAGCAGAGTGGCCAGCACCAGCCTCTGCTTACGTGGCCCGAGCGGCAGCGGCCTGCCGTCGATCACCGCCGAGAGCGGCCCGAGCAGGGAGAAGTACACCGCGCCGGGCGAGCCGGGGCGGACAGGGGGGAGGGGCATCAGCGGGCCTCCTGGCCGGGGGAGGGGCGACGATCTGCCGTACTCCGCCGATGCTGCCGCGCCACGGAACGCGACACATCGGTGGGCGCCCCGCATCTTCCGCGTCACGCACCCGACCCCCGCCGCCCGACGCCCCCATGTTGCGGGGCCGTTCCCCCACCCGGACGGGCCGCGCCCCCGTACACGGGGGTCCGAGACGCGTACCGGGGGCTCTTTGCTCCGTACACCGGGGCCAAGGCCCGCCCCAGGGACCCTGTACGCCGCGGTACAAGGCCCGTCCCGGGACCCCGTACCAACCAGGGCCCGAGGCCCTTCCCCGGCCCGCGCCGCGTGATCAGGGCAGGTCGGCGCACTCCGCGGCGAACTCGCACAGGGCCGAGCGGTTCGCCCTGCCGGTCTTGCTCAGCAGACTGGCCAGGTGCTTCTCCACCGTGCGGGGCGAGATGGACAGCCGCCGGGCGATCTGCTGGTTGCCCGGCCGCTCCGCCAGCAGGACGAACACCTCGTACTCGCGCGGAGTCACCCCGTTCGTACGCAGCGGCGGGGGAATCCGGTCCCGGCCCCCGCGGTGCTGGGCCACGCTCACCCCGGCCTGCCGCAGCGCCGCACGGCAGGCGGCGGCGGCCGGCTGCGTCCCGGCCGCGTGGAAGAACTCCTCGGCGGTGCGCAGCCACACGACCGGCTCGCCCCATCCGTCCGCGAGCGCCGCGTCCGCGACCAGCCGCAGGCCCAGATGCCGTGCCACCGGGAAGGCCGCGGACCGGGTGTGGAAGGCCGCCACCCGCCGTGCGGCTCCGGCGGGGTCGCCCTCCCTGCCGAGCAGCACCGCCTCCGCCAGTTCGAGGAACTGCCTGTTCCAGGCCAGAGCGGCACCCGGCGCGCCGGCCACCTCCTCGTACTCCGCTCGCCCCGCGAGGCCGTCCAGCACCCGCAGCAGCGGGCGCAGTCCGTAGCGACCACTGAGGTAGTAGTAGCTGGGGTGGTCCCGCTCCCAGTCCAGGGCGGTGTCCAGCGCCGCGACAGCCCCGGGGCGGTCCTCCTCCAGCAGTGCGCCGAAGGCCCCGCAGAAGCCCAGCCGCAGGGGCACCAGCGCGGACTGCTCGCCGCCCGCCCTGCGGAACGCGGCGAGGGCGCGCTCCGTCTCCCGGCGGCGGCCCCGATGAGCCGCTGCCGCCGCCCCTGCCAGCAGCAGGTAGCGGTGCGCGCCGTGGTTGCCGATCCTGGCGCTCGCCTCCACCGACCGGGCGGTGATCTCCTCCGCCTCCTCCCACCGGGCGCACATCACGGCGTTCATCGCGAGCAGCCCGTCGACCGTCTGCGCCAGCAGCAGGGAGCCCAGTTCCTCCGCCGCCGCCCGCGCCGAGTGCAGACGCGCCGCCTCACCCGTCCGCATGAAGCCGTTCACCCCCAGACGCACCAGAGCCTCCACCCGCCAGAGCGGCAGGGAGTGCTCGGTGGACAGGGTGAGCATCCGCTCCAGGCACGCGTCGGCGGCGTCGAACCCCCGCTCCCGGTGCAGGAGTGCCAGCAACTGCCAGGCCTGGCAGGCCACGACCGGAAGCCCTTCCGCCTCGGCGGTCTCGGCGGCCCGGCGCGCGGCCAGCTCGGCAGCCTCCGGCTCGCGCGGGTCCTCGCCGGGGAGCAGCGAGAGATGCCCGTCGACCACGGCGAGCGAGGCCCGGCGCGCCGGTGACGGTGACGGGCCGAACAGAGCTCTGGCCGTGGCGATCTGACGGGCCGTGTCCTTCGGGCGCTCCGCCATGACGGCCACCCAGGCGATCTTGATATGGGCGTCCCCGCGCCGGGCCGCCGCCTCCGAGCGCGCGGGCAGCGGAGGCAGGGAGTCGGCCAGCGCCAGGGCCCCGTCCAGGTCGCCGCCCTCGGCCCTGGCCACCGCGAGGGACTCGGTGACGGCGGCGACGTCGGCGTCCGCCGCCAGGGAGCGGGAACGTTCCAGCAGCACCACGGCCGAGCCGTGCGAACCAGCGGCGAGCATCCGCCGTCCCGCCTCCGCGAACTGGAGAGCGGCCCGTTCCCGGTTGCCCGCCGCGAGTTCCAGCGCGGCCACCAGCTGCCGGCGGTCCTCGTCCAGCGGCTCCCCGGACCGTTCGACGGCCGCCGCGGCGCGCCGGGCCAGTGCCGCCCGCTCCGCCGGTGCGAGGGAGGAGACCAGTGCTTCGGCGGTGAGCGTGTGCCGGAAGGCGTAACGGTCGGGAGCCGCCCCGTCGGGGGCGATCACCCCCGTCTCGACCGCGGAGCGCAGATGCGTGAACAGGGGCCGGTCCTCCAGCCCGGTGACTGCCTGGAGGACCGGCACGGAGAACTGGCCGCCCAGGGTGGCCGCCGTCAGCAACAGGTCCCGTACCGGCTCGTCCATCCGGTCGAGCCGGTGCGCCCAGCTGCGCAGGATGCGCGACGGGAGCGTTCCGTCGGGCTGGTCCGCCGCCTCCCAGCCGTCCCCGGTACGCCGCAGTCTGCCGGTGTCCAGCAGGTCGTCGAGCAGCACCTCGACCAGATAGGGGTTGCCCGCCGCCCGCTCGACCAGGCGGCGCTGCACCGCTTCGGGGATCAGCTCGGGCGGCGTCTCCAGACACGCCCCGGTCAGGGCCCGCACCTGCGCGTCGTCGAGCCCCCGTAACTCCACCACCGTCGCGGTGTGCCGCTGCTCGGCGGAGCGTACGAGGTCGAGGGCTGTGCCGGGCTCCGGGCGCAGGGTGCCCAGCAGCAGCACGGGGAGGTCCGCCAGGTTGTCGACGACGTACTCGACGACCGCGACGGTCTCCGTGTCGCAGTCGTGGAGGTCCTCCAGCAGCATCACGCAGCCGCTCTCCCGGCCCAGGACGGACAGCAGCCTCAGCAGGGCCTCCGCCAGCTCGACCACGGTCTCCGTGTAACCGGCCGCCGCCCCGCTCCGCCACTCCGGGACCAGCCGCGCCAACGCCGGGTGGTACGGCGTCAGTTCAGGATCGGTCGGCGTGCCCGCCGCACGGAAATGGGAGGAGAGGGCCTCCACCAGTGGCCGGAACGGCACGACGAGGCCGGTGGAGCCCGCCCGTCCGCGCAGCACCGGCATGCCGAGCCCGTAAGCCCGGTAGGCACACTCACCCACCAGCCGGGACTTGCCGATCCCCGCTTCCCCGACGAGGAACAGCGCGCGCCCCGAACGCCGTCGCGCGGCATCCAGGGCGCTGCTCAGCAGGCCGATCTCCTCGTCACGTCCGACGACGACCGGCGAATTCGCACGCATGGCCGCAGGCTACTGGAGCCGTACAGAGTGCGGCAGTAGGCACATTCCCGTCATGACGTGCGCAGTTGGCGGGAAACGTTACATCGGGACCGTGAACGTGGTCCACGGCAGGTCGGGGCCGTTGGTGTCCCCGTCCACGGCGCTGAGAAGTCTGCTGCGCAGCCCCAGCCCCCCGTTGTTGCCGAGCGATATCCGGCCCGCGGGGTGCTCGAAGGCGCCCTCGTGCGCCGCGGTGACGTCCACGTATCCGGCCGATTCGCTGATCTGGGTCATGTCTGTCTCTTCTTCCGGTCGTTGGTCAGGATCGTCATGGGTACGTGGGCGCGGTCGGCCCCCGTGGAGTGGCGCATGAGCAGTGCCGGGCCGATCCGGTCGGGGAACCCCGCCCGCAGCAGTCCGTGTCCGATGCCCGACAGGCCGGTGAGCAGCCCGGGGTGAGGTACGTGTCCGGGCGTCCCGCAGTGCGGCTGCGCCCGGTCGGCGGCGGCCAGCAGGGTGCCGGCCCGGCGCAGCCAGTGCGGGCGCAGCCGGGGCAGGGCGGCGTGGCCGAGCAGTTCCAGCACGCCCAGCTCGCCGTGGCACAGGCTGTCGTCGCCCTGCGGCGCGGCCCGGGCCACCTCGCCGGCCCGCTCCCCGAGCCAGTCGCGGAGCTCCGGATCGGCCAGCGCCTGCGGGCTGTCGGCGATCGCGAGCGCGACCCCCGAGGCGCCCTCGCACCAGGCCCGGCCGGCGACGGCACCCCGCACGGCACGGCGCAGGGCGTCCAGCCCGGCCTCCCTGTGGCGCGGGCCGCCCCCCGATCCGGCGAACCGCAGCAGCGCCCAGCCGATGCCCGCCGCCCCGTCGGCGAACCCCCCGGTCGACGCGGGCGCCTCCACCAGACGTTCGGCGCACCGCTCGGCGCCTCGCCAGGCCTCGGTCCTGCCGGTGGTCCGGTGCACGGCCAGCATCGACACCAGCCCGCCGGCCGCGCCGCCGCGCACCCCGAGCCCCTCCTCGGCCGAACTCGCCGCGCAGGCGAGCCGGACGGCCGGGCCCGCCCAGTCGAGCACCCGGCCGTCGTCCAGCAGCGTCCCGACCTCGGCCAGGGCGTAGGCGATGCCGCCCAGGCCGGAGAAGGCGCCGGAACCGAGCACCCCGAGGTCGTCGCCCCGCAGATGCAGCGCGTCCAGCAGGCCCGGCAGGGGCGCCAGAGCGGCCAGGGCCGCGTCGGCGTAACGGGCGGCCCCGGTCAGTGACGCCAGCTGCGCCAGGAACACGGCCGGCCCGGTGTAGCCGCCCGCGAGGTCCGCCGCGAGCGGGGTGAGCCGCCAGTAGCGTTCGCCGAGCAGCTCCAGACCGATCCAGTTGGTCCGGCTGCCCCCGTGGTACGCGAGCGAGACCAGCTGGTCGCCCACCGATCGCGCTGCGGACAGCAGGAGCTCCGGTTCCGGTGCGGTGGCCTCGGTCCTCGGCCTCGCGGAGGCGGTCGCGCGGTGCGCGGGCGCCGTCGAGGTGCTCACCATCGCGGTGCGGATGATCCGCTCCTGGTCCAGCCGGTCCACGGTGTCCAGGGCGCGGATCTTCGCCTCCACCCGCGCCAGCCCGGAGGGTCCGGCGGGTCCGCGCAGCCTGCGCCCGTCGCCGCTCCACAGGTCGGTGAGATCCGGGCGCGTGGTGAAGACCGGGACGTCGCCCCGCCACAGCTCCGTGATCTCCTCGTCCTCCAGGCCGGCCAGCGCGGGGGCCCCCAGGGCGCCGGTCCGCAGGAGTGCGAACACCTGCTGGCGCTCGGCCGCGTCCCGCATCAGGTCGGGGTGGGTCGACTCGTGCAGCAGCGTGGCGTACGTCCAGGTCGGCCGGGACACGAAGCGGGTCTCGTCGGCTTCGAAGATCCGCAACAGGCCCTTGGGGCCCAGCAGTTCGTCACGGGATTCGCCGACGGCGGTGTAGGCGGCGCGGAAACCCTCGCAGAGGGCGTCGGTGAACTGGAACGGGTCAGCCAGGACCCCGTCCAGCGTGGGACGGTTGGCCGACTCGGTGAAGCGTCCCGTCCTGCGCACCAGGTGCATGGTGTCGGTGCCCGCCGCGGCCCAGGCGGCGGTCTCCAGCGGCGAGGAGGCCGCCCGGCCGCCGCCGACGGCCGACATGTCGAGGGCGGTGGTGTCCCCGACGAGCAACTGCGGGAGCAGCCCGACACGGTGCACCGAGCCGTGCAGGGCACGGGTGGCCGGATCGGCGGGCGGGGCCTGGGTCAGGGGCGGATGGAACAGCGTCTCCACATCGACCAGGACGGGATGCGGCCCGTGGGCGACGAGGTTCTCGTGGTGCAGGTCCGTGCCGTCCAGGACGTGCAGCAGCGCCAGCAGCGCGCCCAGCCGGCGGTAGAAGAGCGTGGTCTCCTCCGCCGAGCGGCAGGCGGCGTCCTCGACGAACTCCGCCCAGCCGTAAGCGCCCCGGTCCAGAACCCGGGGCACCCGCAGATCGGGTGTCCCCGCAAGGGAGTTGAACCAGTGCACCAGAGCGCCGAAGTGCCGGTGCGCGGCGAGCGGGCGTGGCTTGTACACCAGCCGGGTGCCGTCGGCGAACCGCAGGAGCATCACCGACCGGCCTCCGCGGTGGCAGTCGCCCGTACCGCTCTCGACCTCGGTCAGGGTGTGGGGACCGTAGCCGGTGAGCCGGCCCGCGGGCCCGTCCCCGAGCGCCGTGGCGGAACCGAGGAGGTCCCCGTCGCCGAGCACCGCCCAGGACCCGAGCACCTCCCTGTCCGCCGCGAGCCTGCCGAGCATCTCGGCGAACGCGTCGGCCGCGTTCATGGCCGTCTGCGCGAGGATCCTGGCCAGGACCGGATAGACGGTGACGAGCGAAGCGAGTCCCGGCCGGCCCGCGGTCAGCCGTACGAAGTCCCGGAAGCGTTCGTGCGGCCCGGAGCCGCTCAGACGGCCGCCGATCCGTGCCTCGTGCAGCTCCGACACGAGGGTCCGGGCGGCCAGCAGGGCCAGACGCCGTTCCAGGTCGCGCCGGAAGCCGTCCAGGACCCCCGCCGAGCAGGAGACCGGACCCCCCTGTCCGCCACCGTCCCCGGACGCCGTGCGCGCGGTCCGGTCGGCGGCCAGGGCCGCGAACGGGGCGACGACCGGGACGAAGCCGGTCAGCTCCGGGTAGGGCCGGTCCGCCACCCGCGCCGTGCGCGGCGCCCGGGCGACGGCCTCCCGGACGAACCGCGCCCAGCTGGGCTCGGCTGCCGGGAGCGGGCCGACGGTGCCGGCGACCCACCAGGGCTCACCCGGCTCCCGGAGACCGAACAGGTCCGCGGCGTCCCGAACGGGGGAGTGGTCCTCGGTGCCCCGCACCGGGAAGTGGTCCTCGGTGTCCCGTACGGGGGCGTCGCCCCCGGTGCCCGCGCCGTCCGGTAACGCCGTACCACCGATCGTCTCCTTCTCCACCACCGCGTTCACCTCCCCGGTCCGAGGAGGCCCCGGCGGACCTCCCGTGCACATCCTGGGGGGATGCCGGGCCCGGCACATGGGGGAGTCGCCCCCATCTTTCGGGGTGCGGGGCCCGCACGTACGGGATCAGCGGGAAGGGGCCGCCGTCGATCCCCGCTCCATGAGCTCCGCGTCGATGGTCGCGATGCCCCCGGGCGGCGGCGTCTCCTTGCCCATCGCCAGCCGCCCCGCCCGTGCCCCCGCCTCGAACAGCGGCAGCCGTACGGTCGTCAGCGCCGGCACGGCGTCCACCGAGAACGGCAGGTCGTCGAATCCGGCGACCGAGACGTCCTCGGGGATACGGAGCCCACGGTCCCGTACCGCCGCGCAGGCACCCAGTGCCACGGTGTCGTTGGCGGCGACGACGGCGGTCACATCGGGTGCGCGGCGCAGGAGTTCGGCCGTGGCGTCGTATCCGGAGCTCCGGTCGTACGGGCCGTGCTCGGTGAGGTTCTCCTCGTCGCCCTGCAGCCCGGCCGCCTTCATGGCCTCGCGGTGGCCCTCCAGCCGGTGCCGGGTCGTGGTGCGTTCCAGGGGGCCCGCGACGTAACCGATCCGCCGGTGCCCCAGGGCGATCAGGTGCTCGGTGAGGCGCCTGGCTCCGCCCCGGTTGTCGAAGGTGAGAGCGGCGACGACCGCGTCGGTGTCCGGCAGCGGCGGGCGTCCGCAGAAGACGATCCGGGTGCCGGCGTCCGCGAGCTTCGCCAGCTTCGCGGACATCGCGGCCTGGTGGTCCGGGTCCTCCAGCGCGCCGCCGGTGAGGACGACGGCCGCGGCGCGCTGGCGCTGGAGCAGGGTGAGATAGGTGAGTTCGCGCTCGGGGGAGCCCCCGGTGTTGCAGACGACGGCGAGTTTCTCGCCGCCCGCGCGGCCGGAGCCGTCGCCCGGGCCGCCGATCTCGCTCTGCGCGGCGCCCGCCATGATGCCGAAGAACGGGTCGGCGATGTCGTTGACCAGGATGCCCACCAGGTCGGACGTGGCGGCGGCGAGTGAGCTGGCCGGGCCGTTGAGCACGTAGTCCAGATCGTCCACCGCGCGCAGGACCCGCTCCCGGGTGGACGATGCCACCGGGTAGTTGCCGTTCAGCACGCGGGACACGGTGGCCGGGGACACCCGGGCGCGGGCCGCGACGTCCGCCAGGGTGACTGTCATGGCTCTCCTCCGAGGAGTTGTGGCGCGGCCCCTCTTGTCCGGGTCGCTGTCGGCAGGCTAGCGTCATACCGCATAGAAAGCGCTTGCTACGGCTGTATGGAGGAACTTTCGTGACACGCAGGACAGTGCGCATCGCCATGAACGGCGTCACGGGACGCATGGGATACCGGCAGCACCTGGTGCGCTCGATCCTCGCGATCCGCGAGCAGGGCGGCCTCGACCTCGGCGACGGCGAGGTGCTGTGGCCGGAACCCGTGCTCGTCGGCCGCCGCGCCCACGCGCTGGAGGAACTCGCGGCCCAGCACGGCCTGACCGAGTGGTCGACCGACCTGGACGCGGTCCTCGCCGACGAGTCGATCGACATCTACTTCGACGCCCAGGTCACCTCGGCCCGCGTCGAGGCGATCAAGAAGGCCATCGCGGCGGGCAAGCACATCTACACCGAGAAGCCCACCGCCACGGACCTCGAAGGCGCACTCGACCTGGCCCGTCTCGCCCGGGACGCCGGCATCAAGCACGGCGTCGTCCAGGACAAGATCTTCCTGCCGGGCCTGCTCAAGCTGAAGCGCCTCATCGACGGCGGCTTCTTCGGCGAGATCCTCTCCGTGCGCGGCGAGTTCGGCTACTGGGTCTTCGAGGGCGACTGGCAGGACGCGCAGCGCCCCTCCTGGAACTACCGCGCGGAGGACGGCGGCGGCATCGTCGTCGACATGTTCCCGCACTGGGAGTACGTCCTGCACGAGCTGTTCGGGCAGGTCACGAGCGTCTCCGCGCACGTCCAGACGCACATCCCGCAGCGCTGGGACGAGCACGGCAAGCCGTACGCCGCCACCGCCGACGACGCCGCGTACGGCATCTTCCAGCTGGCGGGCGGCGCCGTCGCCCAGATCAACTCCTCCTGGGCCGTCCGCGTGAACCGCGACGAGCTCGTCGAGTTCCAGGTCGACGGCACCCACGGCTCCGCCGTCGCGGGTCTGCGCAACTGCCGCGTCCAGCACCGTTCGGCCACCCCCAAGCCGGTCTGGAACCCCGACCTCCCCGTCACCGAGTCCTTCCGCGACCAGTGGCAGGAAGTCCCGGACAACGCCGTGTTCGACAACGGCTTCAAGGCCCAGTGGGAGCTCTTCCTGCGCCACATCGTCCTGGACGAGCCCTACACCTGGGACCTGATGGCCGGCGCCCGGGGCGTGCAGCTCGCCGAGCTGGGCCTCAAGTCCTCGGCCGAGGGCCGCCGCTTCGACGTACCGGAGCTGACCCTGTGACCATCCACCTCCCGCAGGGCCCGTACGAACCGCGGGCCACCCCGCTCGACCTGGCGCCGAACGGCGCCGCGCTCGCCTCCCGTACGGTCTTCTCCGCCGCCCACGTCGTCGCCGACCCGTACGCCGACATCAGCCCCGACGACCCCGTGGCCGTCGACTGGGACGCCACCCTCGCCTTCCGGCGCCACCTGTGGTCGCACGGCCTGGGTGTCGCCGAGGCCATGGACACCGCCCAGCGCGGCATGGGCCTGGACTGGGCGGGCGCGGCGGAGCTGATCCGCCGCTCCGCCGCCGAGGCGAAGTCCGTGGGCGGCCGGATCGCCTGCGGTGTGGGCACCGACCAGCTCACCGGCCCCGCCACCCTGCCCGAGGTGCGTGCCGCGTACGAGGAGCAGCTCGCCCTGGTCGAGGAGAGCGGCGCGCAGGCCATCCTGATGGCCTCCCGCGCGCTGGCCGCCGCGGCGAACGGCCCCGAGGACTACCTGGAGACGTACGCCCATCTCCTGCGCCAGGCCTCCGAGCCCGTCGTCCTGCACTGGCTCGGTCCCATGTTCGACCCCGCGCTGGAGGGCTACTGGGGCAGCGCGGACCTCGACGCCGCCACGGACACCTTCCTGAAGGTCATCTCGGAACACCCGGACAAGGTCGACGGCATCAAGATCTCGCTCCTGGACGCCGAGCGCGAGATCGACGTACGGCGCCGGCTTCCCAGCGGGGTGCGCTGTTACACCGGCGACGACTTCAACTACCCGGAGTTGATCGCCGGGGACGACCGGGGCTTCAGTCACGCCCTGCTCGGCATCTTCGACCCGCTGGGACCGCTCGCCGCCCACGCGGTGCGGGTCCTGGACACCGGGAACGTCCAGGGATTCCGTGACCTGCTCGACCCCACGGTCGAGCTGTCGCGTCACCTCTTCAAGGCCCCCACACGCTTCTACAAGACGGGCGTGGTGTTCCTCGCCTGGCTGGCGGGCCACCAGGAGCACTTCACGATGGTCGGCGGCCTCCAGTCCGCCCGGTCGCTCCCGCACCTGGCCAAGGCGTACGAACTGGCTGACCGGCTGGGCCTGTTCCCGGACCCCGAGCTGGCCGAGGCCCGCATGCGCGCCCTGCTGACCGTCCACGGAGGAAGCCGATGATGGCCGAACTGTCCCGCCTCTCCATCAACCAGGAGACGGTCAGGCAGCTGTCCCTGCCGGAGCTCGTCGAGGGCTGCGCCAAGGCCGGCATCGGCAGCGTCGGGCTGTGGCGCGCCCCGGTGCAGGAGTACGGCGTCGAGCGCGCCGGGCAGCTGATGAGGGACGCGGGCCTCGCCGTCACCAGTCTCTGCCGCGGCGGTTTCCTCACCGCGGCCGACGCGGCAGGGCGCGCCCGCGCCCTGGACGACAACCGGGCCGCGGTCGACGAGGCGGCCGGCGTGAACACGGACACCCTGGTCCTGGTCTCCGGCGGTCTGCCCGAGGGCGACAAGGACCTGTACGGCGCGCGCGAGCGCATCGCGGACGCGCTGGCCGAGCTGGCCCCGTACGCCGCCGAGCGGGGCATCCGCCTGGCGATCGAGCCGCTGCACCCGATGTTCGCCTCGGACCGCTGCGTCGTCTCCACCCTGTCCCAGGCCCTGGACCTCGCGGAGCGCTTCCCGGCCGAGCAGGTCGGCGTGGTCGTCGACGCCTATCACATCTGGTGGGACGACCAGGCGCCCGCGCAGATCGCCCGGGCAGGCGCGGGCGGGCGGATCCACTCCTTTCAGCTGGCCGACTGGATCACCCCGCTCCCGGCGGGAGTTCTGGTGGGCCGGGGGCAACTGGGCGACGGCTGCGTGGACTTCCGCGCGATGCGCGCGCAGGTCGAGGCGACCGGCTTCGACGGGCCGATCGAGGTCGAGATCTTCAACGAGGAACTCTGGGCCCGCGACGGCGCCGAAGTGATCGGTGAAGTCGCCGCGCGTTACCTGGAACATGCCTGCTGAGAGCCGTTCGGCGGCTCAAAGGTAAAGAGATCGTCAAGGCGTGCAACCTTGGGGCGCCTTGCCCGGTCGTACTTTGCGTCGGGACTTCCGGGGAGGGGTCCGGGGGGACGGGAAGCCCGACGGAGGGGGAAAGCGAGGGGGGTCCGGCCTGTGGGCCGGGCCCCATTCCGCGTTCCGGGGCCACTCCGGGCCCGGCCGTCGCCGTCTGGCAGGATCTCCGGGATGCCGACCGAATCCTCGACGACCTACAGGCGCATCGGTGCGCTCCTGCGGGACACCGGCATGGTGTCCGAGGAGACGGCGCGCAGCACCCTCGAAGCCGCTGCCGCCTACGCGGACGACGAACTGGGCGAGTACGCGGCCGCCCGGGCCCTGGAGAGCTTCGGCGTGGCGGTCTCGGTCCACGCCGACGACATCGACTCCATCCACGAGGGCTACGCGGGCCTGCTGGCGGAAGCGGCCGAGACCGCCGGTGGCAGGGTCACCGTCACCGACGTCCGGGTGGTCGAGGGTGAAGGCGACCTCGACGGCGGTCGCTTCGACGCCATCGAGTTCCTGAGGGACGGCAGGCCCGTGTCCATCCCTGCCGAGCACTTCGCCGAGGACTACTACGACCACGAGGCGGCCTGCCGGGCCATCGCCGAGACCGCCCACGGCGACGACCCGCGCGTATGGCGCAACGTCGGCTTCGCGCGGGAACGGGGCGCCGGCTACGACAGCATCATGGTCCTCGCCACCTCCGAGCAGAGAGAAACGCTCCACCGGCACCTGGGCCTGACGTTCCCCTGAGCGACGCGTGACGGGGCGCCGGGGCGCGCAGTGTGACCAGGGGCCGTTCGGTGCCCGTCCACCAGCCGCCGTCAGCCGTCGTGAGCCTGCGTCAGCCGCCGTCGGAACCGCTCCGGGCCGCCTCGATGTGGCCGAGGTTCCGGTGGGTCCACTCGCACATCACGTCCACGGTCTTCCGCAGCCCCTGGCCGGGCTCCGTCAGGGTGTACTCGACCTTCGGCGGGACCGTCGGATACACGGTCCGCTCGACGAGCCCGTTGCGCTCCAGCATGCGCAGGTTCTGCGTGAGCATCTTGTGGCTGATCCCCTCCACCGCGCTCCGCAGCTCGCTGAAGCGCAGCGTGCCGTCACCCAGGGCCTCGATGATCAGGAGCGCCCATTTGTTCGCCACGTCCGAGAAGATCTCGCGCGCCAGCGAATCCGCGCGGCGCAGGTCCGCCTGTTCCGCCGGCGTGCCGCCGATCTGCTTGGTCACCTTCAGGTTCCTCCGTCACCGAAAAGTGCGTTCTTCCACGTCAGCGCACACTCTCCTACGGTTTCCCAGTAACCACAAGAGAGCAAGCGGCGGCCGCTTCGGGGCCGCGCGGCAAGGAGGCGGACAAGCATGACCATCACCCTGGCGAATCCCCCGGGACTGCCGGAGACCGGCATCTACCACCAGGTGTCGGTGGCGACCGGATCGAAGCTGGTCCACATCGCCGGACAGGTCGCCTGGGACGCCGACGGCAGCACGGTCGGCGAAGGCGATCTGGCCGCTCAGGTCGAGCGGTGCTATCTGAACATCGGCACCGCCCTGGCGGGGGTCGGCGCCTCTTTCGACGACGTCGTGAAACTCACCGTGTACGTCGTCGACTGGACTCCGGACCGGATGCCCTCACTCCTCGCGGGCATTTCCGAGGCGAAGGCGAAGCTGGGCACCGCCGCGGCTCCGCCGGCCAGTCTGCTGGGCGTCGCGGCGCTGGACGTGCCCGAGCACCTCGTCGAGATCGAGGCCACGGCCGTGCTCGCGTAGGCGTCGCCTGCTCCTACGGCGGGCGGGGCGCGGCCCGGCGCGCCGGAGGCCTCAACCCGCCGGTTCCGCCGACGGCCATGGGGTCCAGGCGAGCGCGTCCCGCCAGCCCGGACGTCCGAAGGCCCAGTCGTTGACCACGGCCGCGACGGGCTCCACACAGAACGGACTGTGATCGGACGGCACATGGGCCTGGAAGTGCCTGTCCGGGCCGCCTTCGCGATGTTCGACCTGGTAGCTCAGGTCGTCGTTGAGATGGACCTGCATGTAGTGCTGACCGGCGGGTTCGGCGTCCAGCCGTTCGACGATGACGAATCGCCAGGTCAGACTCATGTCGGCCAGCAGGTCGTGCAGCTTTTCCTCGGACGGGTCGTCCCACTGCGTCCCGTCCCATTCGATCGCCCGCAGCGCCGGAGTTCCCATGGGGAGGACTGTACCGGCCGGACCTGCGAGGACTGCTCCCGCGGGGAGCGCGTAGGTCAGGGGAGCGGGCAGGTGAGGAGAGCGCGCAGGCGAGCAGAGGACCGGCGCGGTGCCGGAACACGAGTACGCGGATGACGAGCGCCGCCGGCCGGGGGAGTCACGCGGGCGAAGGACGCCCACGCGTGACCTCGACGGTCAGGTGCGGCCAGGCGGTGGCCAGCAGGGCGAGATCGCCGGGCGACGGGTCCGCCGGGAGCAGGGGTGCGGCGGGGCGGAAGCGGACGGTCGTCCCGGTCGTACCGTTGTCCGCGAGGCGCTCCAAGTCCGAGACCGGCGAACCGTGTTCGTAGAGCTGGGTCCAGGATCCGTTGCCGCGGCGGTTGGTGTGCGCCAGCCGTTCGCTGAGCGCGGCGACCACGGACATGCCCCTGCGCGGGTGGCCGTCGGGCAGGGTCTGCGCCCCGGGGTCGTCGAAGAACCGCAGATCCTTCGTTGCCATCACCGGCTTCCTGACCACCTGGCCGTGCTCGTCGAAGCGGGTGTCGGTGCCCCGCCCGTCATCCGTCACCGACACGGATCCGTCGGCGTGGAGAGCGACGACGCAATGTCCTCCACCGCCGCACTCCGCCTCGTCGGCCGCATAGGCGACCACCTCGAGGACGAGGTGCCAGGTGCCACCGGGGGCGAAGGCGGCGAGGTCCCGGCGAATCCCCGACAGGTGGTCCAGGTCCACGGCGCCGGTCCAGTCGTGCGTGGTGTTGCGCCAGGAAGCTCTTGATGTGTCCAAGGGAGAATCTCCGTCCAGGCAGGGGATCGACGCACGGCGGCCCGTCGGAGCCCTGCGCATACCCGTCGAAAGAGGAGCCGTCCGTCCGGACGTCCTCACCAGGCCGAATGTAGTCCTGTGGGCCACGGTCCCCAGGCCCGGGAAGACGTGCGAGGCGCGTGCCCGGACGTACGCGGGGGCAGGGGGCCCGGGAGGGCAGGCGGTGGTTCCGGAGAGTGCCCTCCCGGTCCTTGAAAACCGCCCGAGGACGGGTGACGGTGAACCGTCCCCTGTGCCGCGATGGAGAGAAGAGGCGAGCCATGCCCGAACACGAGCGACTTGACGGGGGCGTGGGGGCCGCCCGCGGCGCCAGGGCCCGAACCTCCTCGCGGCCGGGCCTCCGCCGGCCGTACGCCGGGGTGTCTCCGGCTTCCCGGGAACTGCTCAACCCCTCACAGGTCGCCGCCGTTCAACGCTCAGCGGGAAATACCGCCTTCCGGAAGAGCCTTCAGGCCGGCACCGGATCCGCTGTCCCGGTGCAACGGGCCTTCGAGAAGGACCCGCAGAAGAGGCTCGACGCGTGGGTCGACAAGACGGACGCGCGTGAGAAGGACACCGACTCGGGGGGAACGGCCAGGAACTCGCCCGCGCTGAAGGCCCTCGGCCGAGCGATCCCGGACCGGATGATCGAGATCAGTGAACGGTCCACGGACTACAAGCCCGACCCGACGGACTCCTCGGGAAAGCCTCCGCTCGTGGGCGGGGCGTTCAGCAATCTCTTCGGGAAGGACGACGACGGCTCCTTCGCGGTGATGATGGAGAACTACCGCCAGAGCAAGGACACGGTGGACGAGGACACCGGGAAAGAGGCCAAGGCGCCCGTCTACACCGCGAGCGACGTCTTCCTCAACCAGTGGACCGCGGCTCATTCGGTGCTCGACGAGGACGGCCTCAAGGGCAACCGGCTGAACAAGAAGGTCAAGGAGTCCCTGACCGCCCCGAAGGACGCCGCGACCGGGACCCCCGACAAGCTGCCGGACCACATCTACCGGCAGAACATCTCAGGACCACAGGCCAAAGCGGTCCTGGGCGCCATCCTCGGTGACCGGTCCAAGATCTCCTTCACCGAGAACAGCGATGACTACAGCCGGGTGATGGCCACCGTGAACGGAAAGATGACCCTCAACCAGGTGAAGACGCACAACGCGGTGAAGGGTCTTCCCCCGGAGCGTGAACACTTCATCTCCGGTGGCGAGTTGACCAGGGACGGCAACGGCAACTTCCACATGCGCTTCGACATAGGCCGGCGCGGCTGACCGTGGCCTCTCTGCCGGGAGACGGACGCCGGATCCCTGAGCTGGTCGAGCCGGTCACCTGCTGACGGCCGTCGAAGCGGTGATCGAGTGCCTGGACGGCAGCCCCGTGCTCCTCGACCCGGATACGACCGAGACCGGGGGACAGCGCGGATCGGGAGATCACGGCTCGTCGGCGAGGTGGTCGGCGCCCAGCCCGGTGAGTCCCTGCGCCATGTTCACGTGACGGCAGTTGTTCGCCTGCGCGTCGGGTGGCGGTGCACGTGGTAAAACCGCGAGCCAGGTCATCTTCTCCCTCGTAGACTCGATCAACTCGGCAAGCTTGTACCAATGGGGTGGGAACAGCGTGGACGACCGGCTTCGGGACCTGGCCAAAGCATCTCCGAACTTCGGCGTGCTCTACCAACACCAGCCGCTCCTGGCCCTGTACGGCGCCCAGGCTGAGCTCAACGTCTTCAGCAATCCCAACGCCGCCCAGGTCCAGGCCGGCCAGTTCGGCGAGGTCCTGGCCGAGGACCTCGTCACCCGTACCGGCATCCGCGTCGCGGGTACGCGGCAGATCGACCGGCTGCGCGCCCTCTCGGACATCCGCGCCCTGTCCCCGGCCGTACGCGATGCCTTCGACCAGCTGCGGCGCGAGCGCAACGAGGCTGCCCACGCCCACCTCTTCGACACCACCCGCGCGCTGGAGGCCGTACGCCTCTGCTACGAGCTCGGAGTGTTCTACCATCGCGCCCTCACCGGAAAGCGCACGGTCACCGCCTTCGTACCGCCGGCCATGCCCGTCCTCACGGACCCGGCCGAGGTGGCCGAGCTGCGGCAGGCGCTCGACGGGCACCGCGACGCACTCGCCCAGTCGCGGGTCAAGCTGAGCGAGTCCACCGACCGTCTCGAAGCCGAGCGCAGGGCACGTGCCGAGGCCGAAGCCCTGATGGTCAGCGCCCAGCAGGCCAAGGCAGCGCTTGCCGCCCGCCTCGTCGACATGGAAGCGGAGATCGTCAGCCTCCGGACGGCGCAGCACGCTCAGTACGAGACCGACCGCAAGCAGCCGCGCCGGGTGAACGCCGCCGCCCGCGAGGCCATCGTGCACCGGGCCCAGCGCCCGGCCCCGCTCAACGAGGTCCAGGCCCGGCAGAAGATCGACGTGATGCTCGACGAGGCCGGCTGGCTCGTCCAGGACCGTGCCGATCTGAACCCGCTCGCCGGGCGGGGCGTCGCCGTGAGGGAGTTCACTCTCGCGACCGGACGCGCCGACTACGTGCTGTACGTCGACGGGAAGATCGTCGGTGTCATCGAGGCCAAGCGAGAGGGCGACCACCTCTCCGGAGCCCTTGCCCAGAACGAGCGCTACGCCAAGGGCGTCCTGAAGGAGCACGCCCTCGCCGTGTGGCGCGAGTCGGAGCCCTTCGCCTTCCGTTACGCCACCACCGGGACCGAGACCTACTTCGTCAACCGCCTCGACCCCGAGGCGCGCTCCCGCGAAGTGTTCTCCTTCCACCGCCCCGAGACCGTCGCCGCGTGGATGGAGCGAGCCGAGGACCGCCGCGCCCCCACCTTCCGGGCCGGTCTGCGCCGCATGCCGAAGCTGGAGCCGTACGGTCTGCGTCTCGCGCAGATCGACGCGATCAGCGGCCTGGAGCAGTCCCTCGCGCAGGACCGCCCCCGCGCCTTGATCCACATGGCGACGGGAGCGGGCAAGACCTTCACCGCAGTCACGGAGACCTACCGCCTGCTGCGCCACGCGGGTGCTCGCCGTGTCCTCTTCCTCGTCGACCGCAACAACCTCGGCCGCCAGGCCTTGTCGGAGTTCCGCAACTACACCACCCCGGACGACGGCCGGAAGTTCGCCGAGCTCTACAACGTCGACCGCCTCGGTGCGGCCGGCCTCCAAGACACCTCGTCCGTCGTCATCTGCACGATTCAGAAGATGTACGCCCTGCTGAAGGGCGAGCAACTCACGGACGACGACGCCCGCGACGACGCGGCAGATGCACAGCGGCAGGCGACTGACGCGACCCTTCCCGGCGAGTCGTCCGGGTCCGGCACGGTCGTCGCCGACGACACGGCGGACGACCCCGGGATGAACTACGCCACCGACCTCCCCATCGAGGTCGAGTACCAGCCGGACGTGCCTCCGGAGTCCTTCGACCTGATCGTCGTGGACGAGTGCCACCGGTCGATCTACGGCCTGTGGCGGGGCGTCCTCGACTACTTCGACGCCCACCTCGTCGGCCTCACCGCGACCCCCACCGCACAGACCCGGGGATTCTTCGACCAGAACACCGTCTCCGAGTACACCTACGAGCAGGCCGTCGCCGACGGCGTCAACGTCGACTTCGATGTCGTCCGCGTCAGCACCGACCTGCGCGAACAGGGCGGCGCGAAGATCGAGGCCGGGACCACGGTCCGCATCAAGGACCGCAAGACCCGCGCCCAGCGGTATGTGGAGCTCGACGACGACCTCACCTACACCACCGGCCAGATCGGCCGCTCGGTGATCACCGTCGATGAGATCCGTGCGGTGCTGACCACGTACAAGAACAACTGGCAGCGCTGGTTCCCCGGGCGGAAGGACCTCCCGAAGACCCTCATCTTCGCGGTCGGTGAGGATCACGCCGAGGACGTGCTCAAGCAGGTCAAGGAGGTCTTCGGGCGTGGCGACAGCTTCGCGAAGAAGATCACGTACAAGAGCCGCCAGAACGGCGACAACCCCGACGAGCTGATCAACGACCTCCGGAACTCACCGCAACTGCGGGTCGCCGTCACGGTCGACATGATCGCCACGGGCACGGACGTGCGGGCCCTGGAGTGCGTGATCTTCCTGCGGTCGGTGCGCAGCGCTGTGCTCTTCGAGCAGATGAAGGGGCGTGGCGCGCGCACCATCCCGGCCAATGACCTGCGCAATGTCACTCCGGACGCCGACGACGACGTGACGAAGGACAGGTTTGTCCTCATCGACGCGGCAGGGGTCACCACCTCTCCGCTGGTGGACGCTCGGCCCATGATCCCGGCCACCGGCAAGCAGGTCTCGCTGGCCAAGCTGCTCGACAAGGCGGGGTCCCGGTCGATCAGCGCGGAGGAGGCCGAGATCCTTCAGCGGCGTCTGTCGCGGCTGAACCAGCAGCTCAAGCCGGAGGAGCGCGACCTCCTGACGCACACGGCGGGCGGCACGACGCTTGCCACGATCGCCCGGGGCATCGTCGACGCGGTGGACGTCGACGCCCAGGACGAGGCACGGCGGCAGGGCGGGCAGGGTGCGGCCCGCAAGCTGGTCGAGGACGCCGTGGCCGTCCTCACCGGCAACCCGGAGCTGCGGCGCCAGATCCTGGAGATCCGCCGTGACAAGGACCTGACGTACGACGAGACGACCTCCGTCACGGTGACGGAGGTCGCGGAGATCCCGCGCGAGAAGCGCGCCCGCGAGAACCTGGACGAGTGGGGCGACCTGCTGAAGAAGCAGCGCGACCGCAACGCGGCGATCCAGGTCGCGCTGGGTAGCGGAAACCCGGTCTCCCCGGCCGAAGCCCGCGCGGCACTCAAGGAACTGGCGGCGACGATCCGGGCCTCCAGGCGCTCCTGGACGCCCAGTGTTCTCTGGGGCTTCCACGAGGACCTGAACCAGGCGGTGGCCCGCCCGGGCCGCGAGGCCGGCCTCCCGGACCTGATAAGCCTGATCCGTTACGAACTGGGCGCGGACAGTGAGCTCCGTCCGTACCGTACGGTTGTCCAGGAGCGTTTCGAGGGCTGGCTGCTACGGCAGCAGCAGGCGGGCGTCGAGTTCACGGACGACCAGTGGTGGTGGCTGGAGAAGATCCGGGACGTCGTCGCCAGCGATGTCGGCATAGAGCCCGCGGAACTTGCCCGGGAGCCGTTCACGGAGCGCGGCAAGGGGCGGGGCTTCATGATGGCGTTCGGCGGGAAAGAGCCGGCGCTGGATCTGTTGACTGAGCTGAATCGGGAACTGGCTTGAGCGAGAAGGAACTTCCGACGGGGTGGGCGCTTGCTACCCTAGGGGAAGTCGCAAGCTGGGGTAGTGGAGGGACTCCGAAGAGCGGCGTTCCTCACTACTATGGCGGCGATATCCCGTGGATTGTCAGTGGCGACCTGAAGGATCAAACAATCCAGTCGGCACAATCAACCATTACCGCTGCTGGATTGGGATCCAGCTCTGCCAAGTGGGTGCCGCAAGGTTCCGTTTTGATCGCGATGTATGGAGCGACAATCGGGAAGCTGGGCATCGCGGGTATTTCGCTGACTACTAACCAAGCTGTCGCTTTCGCTACTCCCTTCGAAGGTCTCATCGACTCTCGTTTCCTGTTCTGGTATTTGCGGTCGCAGCGCGAATCGTTTCGAAAAGTAGGAAAAGGTGGCGCGCAGCCAAATATCAGCCAAACGATTCTCAAGGCTTGGTCCGTCCCGATACCGCCACTGGCGGAGCAGCATCGCATCGTAGAGGCCCTCGAAGGGCACCTCTCCCGCCTGGATGCGGCAGCGTCCAACGTCGCCCGCTGTGAACTGCGCATCCCGAAGCTTGAAGGTGCTATTCGGGGTCGATTTACTGGATCGCTATCGGAAAGCGTTGAACTCCCGGACGGCTGGCGGTGGGGGAATCTTGAGGATGTGCTTGCACGCATCGAAGCTGGTAAGTCATTTCGCTGCGAACCGCGCCCCGCTCGCGACCAGGAATGGGGTGTCATCAAGGTCAGTGCGATGACGTGGGGTGAGTTCCGGGTGTCCGAGCAGAAGGCGGTACCCGTTGGCAAGGAGTTCGATAGACGTCATGAGATCAAAGAGGGCGACATTCTCGTCAGTCGGGCGAACACCGCTGACTACGTCGGTGCCCCAGTGATCGTCAAGCAGACCCGCCCCAGGCTCCTGCTCAGCGACAAGAGTCTGCGCTTGGTTCCCGCGCCTGGAGTGAACAAAGCCTGGCTCATCACGGCCTTGGCATCGCCTTATGTGCGGCAGCAGATCTCGGCACGGGCCACCGGAACCAAGGACTCCATGCGAAACATTTCGCAGCGTGAGTTGGCTGCAGTGCGCATCCCCATTCCGCCTGCGGCGGAGCAAAGGCACATCGCTGACCAAGTGGATGCCCATTTGCTGGCTTCTGGTCGTTTCTCCGCAGAGATGCGGCAGGTGAAGGCGCGCTCGAAGAAATTGCGGGCGTCACTGCTCGATAGCGCCTTCTCCGGCGCCCTAGTCCCCCAGGACCCCGCCGACGAACCCGCCGTCGCCCTCCTCGCCCGCATCCAGGCCGACCGCGCTGCCCACCCCAAGGCCAAGCGCGCCCGCCGGACCCCCGCCGTGGCCCCCAAGGCGAAGGCCCCCGAGGTATCGGCACCCGCGCCGAGCCCCACCCCCGCACCCGCCCACTCCGTACAGCAGGAGTTCGACCTGTGACCGCGACCACGACTGCCTCCACCCCCGACCAGGGCACTGGTGGTATCGCCTCCGTCGAAGACAACATCGTGATCGCCCCGCAGGCCGCAGCCCAGACGAACACCCTGGTCGCGAAGCTCTGGAACTACTGCAACGTCCTCCGGGACAACGGCCTCTCCACCATCGAGTACGTCGAGCAGCTCTCGTATCTCCTCTTCCTGAAGATGGTCGACGAGATCAACGACGACCCCTTCTCGGACGCGGATGCCGCCGAGATCGTGCCGAAGGCGTACGACTGGAAGTCGATCGCGACCAAGAAGGGCAAGGCACTCGAACTCCACTACCGCAACGTGCTCGACGCCCTCGGGACCCGCCCCGGCACCACCCTCGGCACCATCTTCACCAAGGCGCAGAACCGCATCACCGAGCCCGCCCTGCTCGAAAAACTCGTCGTCGACCTCATCGGCAAGCAGGACTGGACCGTCGGCGACGCGGACCTCAAGGGCGATGCCTATGAAGGGCTGCTTGCCAAGGGAGCCGAGGACACCAAGACCGGCGCCGGTCAGTACTTCACGCCGCGCCCCCTGATCGACGCGATCGTCGAGGTGATGCGTCCCCGTCCCGAGGACACCATCACCGACCCCGCCTGCGGAACCGGCGGTTTCCTCATCGCCGCGCACACCTACATTCGCAAGCACCACATGCAGGACCTCACCCGGGAAGAGCGCCTCGCGCTTGGCGAGGGCAAGATCTGGGGCAACGAACTCGTCCCCGGCACCGCCCGCCTCGCCGCGATGAATCTGCTGCTCCACGGCATCGGCAGCAGTGAGGGCAAGAGTCTGATCGACGTCGGCGACGCGCTCGCCACGAAGCCGGGCTCCAAGCACGCCTCGCTCGTGCTCGCCAACCCGCCCTTCGGTAAGAAGTCGGCGATTACCATTATCGGTTCGGAAGGCAAGGCGGAGAGGGAGGACATCTCCTACGACCGTGACGACTTCCGCGCCACCACCACCAACAAGCAACTCAACTTCCTCCAGCACATCATGTCGCTGACGGCGATCGACGGCCGGGCCGCGGTGGTCCTCCCCGACAACGTCCTCTTCGAGGGCGGCGCAGGTGAGAAGATCCGCCGGCGCTTGCTGGACGAGTTCGACCTGCACACGATCCTGCGCCTGCCCACAGGCATCTTCTACGCGGGCGGTGTGAAGGCCAACGTCCTCTTCTTCGACAAGAAGACCCCGCGCGCGGACGGCAAGCCGCACACCACCAAGGTCTGGGTCTACGACCTCCGCACCGCCAAGCACTTCACCCTCAAGCAGCGCCCGCTGACCCGCGCCGACCTGGAAGAGTTCGTTCAGGCATACGGGGAGAAGCCTGCCGACCGGGTGGACACCTCCGCCGAGGAAGGCGGCCGTTTCAAGGCGTACACGTACGACGAGCTGGTCGCCCGCGACAAGGTGAACCTCGACCTCACCTGGATGAAGGACCCGGCGCTCGAAGACGCCGACAGTCTGCTTCCGCCCGAGGTGATCGCCGCCGAGATCGTCCAGGACCTTCAGGCAGCGCTCAGCGAGTTCGCTGCGATCGCCGAGGCGCTGGGTGGCGAGGTCCCGGCCGACGCTGAACCGGAATAGCCTGCCGCTTCTAGAGTTTCGACTGAACGGATCCCATTCCTTATGTACGTCAGCCACCTCTTCGTTGCGGACATCAAGGCGTTTCCACGTGCGAGAATGGTCGACCTCCATCTGACTCGACCCGATGGATCGCACGCTGGCTGGACCGTTCTAGCCGGTCGTAATGGGGCGGGGAAGACTACGCTCCTGCGCGCGTTGGCATTGGCCCTGAGCGGGCCGGCGGTCGCCCGCAGTCTTGTGCCCGACTTCGACAATTGGGTCACGCGGGGCGCGTCGGAGGGCAGCGTCGAGGTGGAGATCGCTCGGTACGCGGACTTCGATCGATTCACGCACGGCCGACCGCCGAACGGTGCGTTCTGGGCCGGTCTGAAGTGGAAGGCACGACACGACGGATCATCGGACTCTCGGTATTCGCATCGCAGAGGAACTCAACCCTCGCTGGAAGAGATCCGTTATACGGGCGCGCAGAGCAGTGCCGCTCAAAGAGGCCCTTGGTCCGACAACCCCGTCGGCTGGTTCTGCGCCGCCTACGGGCCTTTCCGGCGCATGGCTGGCGGTTCGGGAGAAGTGCAGCGACTCATGCTCGCCTCCGGACCCGTTGCCCGGCAGGCGAGCCTCTTCCATGAGGATGCCTCCCTCGCTGAGGGCGTGACCTGGCTTATCGAGCAACATCTGAGGGCGCTAGAAGGCCGCGATGGAGCTGCTGTCCTCAAGGCCGCTGCGCTGTCCATCCTGAGGGATGGCCTCCTTCCGGACGGTTACCACATCGAGGATGTCGACTCCGAGGGGCTGTGGGTCGAACGCGACGGCCATCGCTTTCCGCTGCGCGAGATGAGCGACGGTTTCCGAACGGTTGCTGCCTTGGTCGTGGACATCCTCAAGCAGATCTACGACGCCTTCGGTGACCTGACGCTGGAGGATATGGAGGACGAGAGGGTCTTCAACGAGGCTCCGGGCATCGTCATCATTGATGAGGTCGATGCTCACCTCCACGTTTCCTGGCAGCGGCGCATCGGCCCCTGGCTCACCTCGCACTTTCCGAACATTCAGTTCATCGTCACCACGCACAGCCCTTACATCTGTCAGGCTGCCGACCCTGGCGGTCTGATTCGGTTGCCAGGAATCAATGATGATGCCGGGCCGGAAGTGGTGTCGGAGGACCTGTACGAGCGAGTCGTCTACGGCAGTGGTGACGACGCCGTTCTGTCCGATCTCTTCGGCCTCGACACTCCGTATTCCGAGCAGGCCGAGCGCACCCGCGCCGAGTTCGTCGCGCTGGAGACCAAGGTGTATGACGGGGACGTGTCACGGAACACGGTCGAGCGATATCAGGAGCTCAAGCACCTACTCAGCAGCTCGCCGGCGGCGCGTGTCCAGGAGGTCTCCGCCCAACTTCACCGCCTCGCGGGGGAGATCGGGGACGGAGAGGGCGGCGAGACGGAGTGATCCGGCTGGAACGTGCCGATCTGCCGCCGGACACGACGGCAAGGCTCAAGACGTACACCCAGCGGATCGAGAAGACGGCTGAGAGCGGCCGCAAGGCCAAGGCGGCCGAGCTGTGGGCCCACACCACTGTCCGACGCCATGTGCGCGACGGCCTCCTGGCCACCCTCGCCGTCATGGCGCCCGGCCATCAGCGCTGCATGTACTGCGGTGACAGCCAGGGCACGGACATCGACCACTTCGAGCCGAAGAGCCTCGCTCCGGTGCGCACCTTCGAGTGGCTCAACCACTTGCTTGCCTGCGCGTACTGCAACAGCAACCAGAAGCGGAGCAAATTCCCGCGTGCTGAGGACGGCAGCCCGCTGTTACTCGATCCCACGCTTGAGAACCCTCTCGCCCACCTTCGGCTGGTCCTGCCGCTGTGCACGTACAAGGCGCTTACGCCTCAGGGCGCGGCGTGCATAGATGTGTTCGGACTCAACTCACGTGGTGTCCTTGTCGATGGGCGTCGAACGGCTTACGGCACCGCCAAGCAGTCGGTCGAGCTGTGGCGCATCGCCACGGACCGGGGACAGCACGACAAGGCGGCCGAAGTCGTGCGAGTCGCGTGGAACCGGCCTCTCGCCGACGTGCTGGTCGGGATGTTCCACCAGTCGGACCACCCGGCCGCCGCCCTGCTCTTCGACGGCGAGGAAGAGACCCTCGACCTACTGCGTGACCCGGCTCTGCGCGAGGCGTTCCTCTCGCGGGCCTGAGGGCAGCGGGCCGGCCGGTGCCCTCAGTCAGGGGGCCTTCATCAGGTTGCGGAGGCTGCCGACGAGCGCGTGTACGTCCCGTTCTGTGGGCACCTCGGCGGACGAGGCCGGTGTGGTGTCCGGGGAGGGCGCCCGGCAGGCTCGGCAGAGGCCCTCGGGGAGGGCCTCCGGCGGCCCGGGGACACCGCATTCGGTGCACTCCATCATGACGCGGTGAACGCGAGCCTCGTGGGCGGCCGTCGAAGCCGCAACAGGGAGGGGCGGCGGGATCTTGTCGGTGAGCCGACGGCGCACGAATCCGATGGGCGAGCCGACCTGGGCGGGAAGACCGGCGGTGAGGGCCTGGGTGAGGTAGTCCGTGTTCACGCCGCGTTCGAGCCATGCGGCGGCCAGCCCTTCGAGTGCTGCGCAGTCGGCGGCGGACAGGGCCAGCCGCGGCTCTCTGCGGCCGAGTTGGGCGAGGGCGAGGTATGCGGGCGAGTACCCGGCCTGGCTCTCCTCGGAGGTTGCCCGCTGCACGGGTACGAGAGGCGTGGACGGTGCAGCGGAGGTCTGCGGAGGCTCCACCGGCTCGGCTTCATCCGGCCGGGGCGCGGTGGCGGGTTGGTGGTCGCCTGCTCCGGTCCGGGTGAAGGTGTCCCACCACTCGCTGTCATGCGCGGTACGGGACCAGAAAGTACGGGTGACCCACCGGCTCTGGCCGCCTTCGCCGACGACCTGGCACCGAACGCGCCGCAGGTGACCGGCCACGCCCAGGGCACGCAGCGCGCTGCTCACGGCCATCTGCCCGTACAGGGGCAACGACCTGGCCAGCGACTTGACGTCCATGGCGCCGCCCTCGGGCAGCCGGTCGACGTACCCGGCGACGTACCGCTCCCGCTCGGGCAGCAGCGCGAAGTCATCGGCGCGAGGCGGACGTTGTTCGGGTGTGGTGCGCTTGCCGTAGCCGGGGTGAGCCTTGGTGTACGGGCGCGAAGCTGCGGGCGCGGGCAGGGCGGGACTAAGGTTCTCGATAGCCACGAGATCGGGTCCGTTCGATCTTGGGGTGAGGCCCCGGCCGGTGTGGCAACACCGCGTCGGGGTCGATTCGTTGAGCGCAACGTAAGCCGTCGTGACGCCGCGCTGCAAGTTGGTCACGATTAGTCATACTTGCTGGCCGTGACGGGGCGGGAAGGTCAGGGAGGTTTCCCCAACCCCTTCTTTTCCCTCCCGGAAACAAGCACCGCTCGAACCTCGGGGCTCGTGTCCCGGCCCCCGAATCCCGAAGCTCAAGCGTCGGGCCCGGACCTGTCCCCGTACCCACGAAAGAGTGAGCCGCCCCGTCCCGGCCCTCGAATCCCGAGCTTCGGGACCCGAACTTCGGTGGGACTCAGGCGTCGAACCGGCCGTCCACGACGGCAGCGACGAAGGTGGCCCAGCGGGGGGAGGAGAAGGTGATGACGGGTCCGTGCGGAGCCTTGCTGTCGCGCACGGGGATAATCGGGTGACCTGCAGCGACTTCCAAGCACTCGCCTTGGTTGGCACCGCTGTAGCTCGACTTGTACCAGCCGGCGAAGCTGTGCTCAGCATCCTGCATGTTCGTGTTCCTCCGCTATGGCCCTGACCAGTGCTACTGACTCCAGATGCGGGGTCGCATCACCTAGGGCGAGAGCGTAGTCCGTGTGACAGGCCTCAACCAGTGCCGGATCGTCGACCAGGTTGCCCGTGTACAGACCTTCCACGTAGGCAACTGGAGCTGCATCCTTGAAGTTGAGCAGATAGAGCATTCCTTCGAGCAGCGCGTGTGCCCCGGCATCAAAGGTCAGCACATGCAGACGGAGGCGCCCGCGTTCAGCCATGTCCGCGATCGCGTGCAGTTGTTCGGCCATCACCTGAGGCCCTCCGACACGTCGCCTGAGCACTGCCTCGTCGAGCAACGTCCATGCGACGGGGGCTCGGGACGCTCGCAGCAGCTTGCTTCGCTCTAGGCGGATTGTCACGGCGGTGTCAAGTTCCTCGTCAGTGAAGTTCGTGCGTGCTGACTGGAACACTGCGCGAGCGTAAGCGCTGGTCTGAAGCAGCCCGGGGACGAGCTGGGCCCCGTACTGCCGGATCTCTGAAGCTTCCCGCTCCAGCTCCACCACTGCGGCGAAGTAGTCGGCGTACTTGGAATCCAGGTTCTCCAGCCATCTGACAAAGAAGCCGTCAGCCTCCAGCGCCATGTCGATCCGCTGCGCGTCATCCGGCTTTGGTAGCCGCCGCCCTGCCTCGTAATGGCTGATCAGTGTGGGCGAGCACACAACCTGGCGGCCCAGGGCCTCCTGCGTGAGGCCGGCCGACACCCGCCGCAGCCTGAGCTCCTCGCCGTACTTCTCCCTCTGCGTGCGGGGTTTCCGCTCCTCCGCCACCGGCCTCAGTCCCTTTCCTGACAAGCAGCCCGTCAAGCCCGAACCCCTGGAGCGTAGCCACGCGCAGCCTCACCCTGTGATGAGTTCGCTACGCAACGCATCCGTTCGTGGGTAAGCAGTCAAGGGAGAGCACTCCGTCATGAAAGAACTCGTCCGTCGCTTCGCAGAGTTGCTGTTGCGGCGCCTCCACAAGGCACCCGCCCCCACCCTCCCGGGACCCGTCACGCTGGTTGTTGGCCCCACCGCCCGCCGTACCGGGCAACGTCCGCTGCGCGGGGAGGACAGCCCGCTGGTGCGGCCCTACCTCGCCGCGCACGAGCGTGAGGTGGCAGACGCATTGCGCGGGCGTCGCACCGTGTGGCACGCCGTGACGGGTGAGGCCGTCGGGCTGCCCCTCCCCGCTCGCGGAACAGAGGTCGCCGCGTGAACGGGAACCGGCACGAAGGCCAGACATTCAGGCTGCTGCCCGGGACGGGGCTGGAAGGGAAGCCCAGCTATGTCCTGGGCGACGGCACCGGCCCCGTGTCGCGGATGGCCGCGAGCATCGACAGCATCCGGCTGGGCATGGCCGGTGATCTGCTCGACCACGCCACCGACCTGCTGGCAGACACGAAGGCCACCGGGGTGGAGCTGCACTTCCTCGCCAGTCGGCTCAGCGAGTCTCTGCGGGAGGTTCTCCAGGTCGCTGAGTTTCGAGGTGCGCGACCGGACCTGAACAGCCTCGATCCGGACAGTTGACGGCCCGCAAGGCGAGATCCGGACATCAGTAATCAGCGATCCCACAAGCCGCTTGACGTGTTCCCGGACCGTCGCGAAGGCTGTTCACGCAAGGCAGTGCACATGTGACAGTACGGGGGCTCCACCCATGGCCATTCCGAGGCCGGACACCAGCCAGTTCGAGGCGTTCACCACCAACATCGCCTACGCGCGCAAGATGGTGGACGCCGGGCGTAATCTGGCGCCCTTCAAGCCTGCGGCCATCGATGTCGGCGACTTCTACCGGGCTGCCTGGGTGCAGTCGGTGGCCGCGATCGACCACTGGTTCCACGAGGAGCTCTTCCGGCGCGTCGCCGAACTGGCGGCCAAGGACGGCACCGACATGCCGCTGCAACTCCAGAACTACGAAATCCCCCTGCGCCAGGTCGAGGCCGTGCAGCGAGGGGACGTCACCCTGGCTGAGGCGGTCGTCGAGCACGTCAAGGAGAGGTGGGGCAGCGCCTCACTGCAGAACCCGCGCAAGATCTCCGAGGCGCTGAAGCTGGTCACCGACAAGAACGTTTGGCAGGGCGCGGCCGCGCAGATCAACACGTGGCAGGGCAACCGCACGGCCTACACGGAGAAGACACTGAAGGCCCAGTACGTCACCATCACGGACCGGCGGAACAAGATCGCTCATGACGCCGACCTGGTGGACGGGGACCTCAAGCAGCGGCGCCCCATCGACGAGCACGACGTCACGGATGCGATCAACTGGATCGACCGCATCGCCCTGGCAGTTGCCCACGTGCTCGATGCCTGAGGCATTTTGAGCCGACGCTGATCTGAGTCGGCTTCATGCCTGACCCACTTCGTCGATGTGATCGAACAGAGGGCGATACTCGATCTCGTCGGCCTTGGCTTCAGCGACGGATGCCAGGAAGTCCTGCGCGTTGGCAGCCGAGCGGGCAGATGCCCCTGGAAGGTCACCGGTGCCGTGGGCCCGCGCGGGGTGTCTGTCGTACCCGCCCGGTACCGTCGGCACCATGTCCACCATGCCGAACATGGCCGTCCTCGAAGGCGTCCTGGAGCGGATCACCTACGCCAACGAGGAGAACGGGTACACCGTCGCCCGCGTCGACACCGGACGGGGGGCGGGGGACCTGCTCACCGTCGTCGGATCGCTGCTCGGCGCCCAGCCCGGTGAGTCCCTGCGGATGGAGGGGCGTTGGGCCTCGCACCCGCAGTTCGGCAAGCAGTTCCAGGTCGACAACTACACGACGGTCCTCCCCGCCACGATCCAGGGCATCCGCAGATACCTCGGCTCCGGCCTGATCAAGGGCATCGGGCCCGTCATGGCCGACCGCATCACCACCCACTTCGGTGTGGACACCCTCGACATCATCGAGCAGCACCCGAAGCGCCTGGTCGAGGTCCCGGGGCTCGGTCCGAAGCGGACGAAGATGATCGCCGCGGCCTGGGAGGAGCAGAAGGCGATCAAGGAGGTCATGGTCTTCCTCCAGACCGTCGGCGTCTCCACCTCCATCGCCGTCCGCATCTACAAGAAGTACGGGGACGCGTCGATCTCCGTCGTGAAGAACCAGCCCTACCGGCTGGCAGCCGACGTCTGGGGCATCGGCTTCCTCACCGCCGACCGCATCGCCCAAGCCGTCGGCATCCCGCACGACAGCCCGGAGCGGGTCAAGGCCGGTCTCCAGTACGCCCTGTCGCAGTCCACGGATCAGGGGCACTGCTTCCTCCCCGAGGAGCGGCTGATCGCCGACGGGGTGAAGCTGCTCCAGGTCGACACCGGGCTGGTCATCGACTGCCTGGCGGAGCTGGCGGAGGACCCGGAGGGCGTCGTACGGGAGAAGGTGCCCGGGCCCGAGGACGGTCAGCCGGTCACCGCCGTGTACCTGGTCCCCTTCCACCGCGCCGAGATCTCCCTCGCCGCCCAGGTGCAGCGCCTGCTGCGTACGCCTGAGGACCGGATGCCGGCCTTCCAGGACGTCGACTGGGACAAGGCGCTGGCCTGGCTCGCGCGGCGTACGGGGGCGAAGCTGGCCCCCGAGCAGGAGGCGGCCGTCCGGCTCGCCCTCACCCGCAAGGTGGCCGTGCTGACGGGCGGCCCGGGGTGCGGGAAGTCGTTCACCGTCCGGTCCGTGGTCGAGCTGGCCCGTGCGCGTGGCGCCGAGGTGGTGCTGGCCGCTCCCACCGGCCGGGCCGCCAAGCGGCTCTCGGAGCTGACCGGCGCCGAGGCGTCCACCGTGCACCGGCTGCTGGAGCTGAAGCCCGGCGGGGACGCCGCGTACGACCGGGACCGGCCGCTGGACGCCGATCTGGTCGTCGTCGACGAGGCGTCGATGCTCGATCTGCTGCTCGCCAACAAGCTCGTCAAGGCGGTGGCACCCGGTGCCCACCTCCTGCTGGTCGGCGATGTGGACCAGCTCCCGTCGGTCGGCGCGGGGGAGGTGCTGCGGGATCTGCTCGCCGAGCGCGGTCCGGTCCCGGCGGTCCGGCTGACCACCATCTTCCGCCAGGCCCAGCAGTCCGGCGTCGTCACCAACGCCCACCGCATCAACTCGGGGGTGCCCCCGCTGACCCAGGGGCTGGACGACTTCTTCCTGTTCGTGGAGGACGAGACCGAGGACGCCGGGGTGCTCGCCGTGGACGTGGCGGCCCGGCGCATCCCCGCCAAGTTCGGCCTGAACCCCCGCCGTGACGTGCAGGTCCTCGCCCCGATGCACCGAGGTCCGGCGGGCGCCGGCCATCTCAACGGCCTGCTCCAGCAGGCCATCACCCCGGGCCGCCCGGGACTGCCCGAGAAGCGGTTCGGCGGTCGGGTCTTCCGGGTCGGTGACAAGGTCACCCAGATCCGCAACAACTACGAGAAGGGTGAGAACGGGGTCTTCAACGGCACGGTCGGAGTCGTCACGGCCCTCGACGCGGACGAGCAGAAGCTGACGGTCCTCACGGACGAGGACGAGGAGATCGTCTACGACTTCGACGAGCTGGACGAGCTGGCCCACGCCTACGCGATGACCATTCACCGCTCCCAGGGCAGCGAGTACCCGGCGGTCGTCATCCCCGTCACGACCAGCGCCTGGATGATGTTGCAGCGCAACCTGCTCTACACCGCGGTCACCCGGGCCAAGAAGCTCGTCGTGCTGGTCGGTTCGCGCAAGGCCATCGGCCAGGCAGTCCGCACCGTTTCCGCAGGCAGACGCTGTACGGCGCTGGATTTCCGGCTGCGAGGCGGAACGGGCGGAGACTCCTCCGAAAAAATGATCGATCAAAACGGTGGGAAACATCACTGAGCCCTTCCGGAACCGGATCTCAGGGGGCAGGATGAGAAAGTTGACGGCACTCAGTGCCGTCAGTAGGTCCAATGGACGACCCCGAGTGCACTCTCCTGAGCCAAATGGGGGAGGGTGGAGACAGTCAGGGCACCTCGAAGAAGAGGCACTACGTCGGTGAGGGATGACGTGAGCGAGCACACCAACAACGCTGTAGTACTCCGGTACGGCGATGACGAGTACACCTACCCGGTGATCGACAGCACCGTCGGCGACAAGGGCTTCGACATCGGGAAGCTCCGGGCCAATACGGGCCTGGTCACGCTGGACAGCGGATACGGCAACACGGCCGCGTACAAATCCGCCATCACCTACCTCGACGGCGAGCAGGGCATCCTGCGGTACCGCGGCTACCCGATCGAGCAGCTCGCCGAGAGCTCGACGTTCCTCGAGGTCGCCTACACGCTGATCAACGGCGACCTTCCCAAGGTCGACGAGCTGTCGGCCTTCAAGAACGAGATCACCCAGCACACGCTGCTGCACGAGGACGTCAAGCGCTTCTTCGACGGCTTCCCGCGCGACGCCCACCCGATGGCCATGCTCTCCTCGGTCGTCAGCGCGCTGTCCACCTTCTACCAGGACAGCCACAACCCGTTCGACGAGGAGCAGCGTCACCTCTCGACGATCCGGCTGCTGGCCAAGCTCCCGACGATCGCGGCGTACGCGTACAAGAAGTCGATCGGTCACCCGTTCGTCTACCCGCGCAACGACCTCGGCTACGTCGAGAACTTCCTGCGCATGACCTTCTCCGTCCCGGCCCAGGAGTACGTGCCGGACCCGGTCGTCGTCTCGGCGCTGGAGAAGCTGCTCATCCTGCACGCGGACCACGAGCAGAACTGTTCCACCTCGACCGTGCGCCTGGTCGGCTCCTCGCAGGCGAACATGTTCGCCTCGATCTCCGCCGGTATCTCCGCCCTGTGGGGCCCGCTGCACGGTGGCGCCAACCAGTCGGTGCTGGAGATGCTCGAAGGCATCCAGGCCAACGGCGGCGATGTCGACTCCTTCATCCAGAAGGTGAAGAACAAGGAGGACGGCGTCCGCCTGATGGGCTTCGGCCACCGGGTGTACAAGTCCTTCGACCCGCGCGCCAAGATCATCAAGGCCGCCGCCCACGACGTGCTGTCGTCGCTCGGCAAGTCCGACGAGCTGCTCGACATCGCGCTCAAGCTGGAGGAGCACGCGCTCTCCGACGAGTACTTCGTCTCGCGCAACCTCTACCCCAACGTGGACTTCTACACGGGCCTGATCTACCGGGCCATGGGCTTCCCGACCGAGATGTTCACCGTGCTCTTCGCGCTCGGCCGCCTCCCCGGCTGGATCGCCCAGTGGCACGAGATGATCAAGGAGCCCGGATCGCGCATCGGCCGTCCGCGCCAGATCTACACCGGCGAGGTCCTGCGCGACTTCGTCCCGGCCGAGGGCCGCTGAAGCTTCTGGTACCGCTGCCCCACCCCGGCCGCTCCGGCCGGCATCCTTCGCCCCGCGTACCGCGCTCGTCCTGTCAGAGCGCGGTGTCCGGGGCGATTCGGCGTCATGGGGGCTGCTCGGTGGAGTGGTCCGGGGGCCGTCGTTCGGGGGGCTTCTTCGGCGGAGCCGTCGTGCCGGGCCCCGAGGCTGGGCCCGTGGGTGCCGGGCCCTGATGCTTCGGCAGGTGCGAGAAACGCCCCGCCGTCGATCCCCCCACGGGTCGACGGACGGGGCGCTTCCCATATCCCGGAGCGGATTCCCCCCACGGGATCCGGCCGGGCGTCTGAAGGGAGCCTGAACTCCCGTTGTTTTGCGGTGGTGCCTATTCAGTTCGGTCCTGCTGTGCGACTGCCGGGGTACGTACGCACGGGAGGGCCGCTCAAAGCTCCCCGGTGCACGTGCCCCGGCCACGCTTGCCAGGAGCGTCCCCCAAGACACTCCATCGGACGTCCCCCAAGACATCCTTGGCATCGCACTCTTAGACTCACCAACCCATCAGATGGTTACCCTCGAATCGGTGTGATCTAAGTCTCTTTGTAGAAATTATGTGAAGGAGCGCAACCTCAGGCTGTTGCTCACCACGAAGACCGACGAGAACGCCATCGCCGCACCCGCGATCATGGGGCTGAGCAGCCCGAACGCAGCCAAAGGCAGTGCGGCCACGTTGTAGCCGAAGGCCCAGAAGAGGTTGCTTCTGATGGTCGACAGCGTACGCCTAGACAGGCGGATGGCGTCAGCGGCCACCTTGATATCTCCACGAACAAGCGTGAGATCACCGGCCTCGATCGCCGCGTCCGTCCCCGTCCCCATCGACAGGCCGAGATCGGCCACCGCGAGAGCGGCCGCGTCGTTGACGCCGTCACCTGCCATGGCGACGGACCTGCCCTCTGCCTGGAGGCGCCGGACGACCTGCACCTTCTCCTCGGGCAGCACCTCCGCGTGGACCTCGTCGATCCCGACGGCGCGGGCCACGGCGTGCGCCACGGCCTGGTTGTCGCCGGTCAGCAGAATGGGCCTGAGGCCCAGCGCGCGCAGCTCCGCGACAGCCTCCGCGCTGCTCTCCTTCACCGCGTCGGCCACTTCGAGCACCCCCCTGGCGGTGCCGTCCCAGGCGACGGCGACCGCCGTGCGGCCCTGGGCCGCCGCCTCCGCCAGGGCGGAGGCCAGGGGACCGGGCAGGGTGATCCCGGCATCGGCGAGGAGCTGCGGCCTGCCCACCAGCACGCGGCGCCCTTCGACGGTGCCGCGCACCCCCAGCCCGGGGACGTCCGTGAAGTCCGCCGGGGCGAGCAGCGCGGCTCCGGCGCGGAGCGCCGCCCCCGCGGCCACCGCACGCGCCACGGGGTGGTCCGAGGCGCTCTCCAGAGTGCCGGCGAGCCGGAGTACATCGCCCTCGGACGTACCGGGCGCGGTGTGCACCTGGCCGAGAGTCATGCGCCCCGTGGTGACCGTGCCCGTCTTGTCGAGGACGATCGTGTCGATCCTGCGTGCGGTCTCCAGGACCTCGGGGCCCTTGATGAGAATGCCCAGCTGGGCGCCTCTGCCGGTGCCCGCCATGAGGGCGGTGGGCGTCGCGAGACCCAGGGCGCACGGACAGGCGATGATCAGGACGGCCACGGCGGCCGTGAACGAGCCCGTGACGTCGTCGGTGGCGAGCAGGTGCGCGACGAGGGTCCCCAGGGCGATCAGGAGGACCACGGGGACGAAGACCGCGGAGATCCGGTCCGCCAGGCGCTGGGCGGAGGCCTTGCCGTTCTGGGCGTCCTCGACGAGCCGGGACATCCGGGCGAGCTGGGTGTCGGCGCCGACGCGGGTCGCCTCGACGACCAGGCGCCCGGACAGGTTGAGGGTGGCGCCGGTGACGGTGTCACCCGGGACGGCGTCCACCGGCAGCGACTCGCCGGTGAGCATCGAGGTGTCGACGGCCGAGGAGCCTTCGACGACAGTGCCGTCGGTGGCGATCTTCTCGCCGGGGCGGACGACGAAACGGTCGCCGACGGCGAGCCGTCCCACGGGGACGCGTACCTCCGTGGCTCCGTCCTCCGGTCGTCCGGCCGGGCGGAGGACCGCGACGTCCTTCGCGCCGAGACGCAGCAGCGCGCGCAGGGCGGCGCCGGCCTTCCGCTTGGACCGCGCCTCCAGATGGCGGCCCAGCAGGATGAACACGGTGACTCCTGCCGCGACCTCCAGATAGATGGTGGAGGAGGGGTCGGAGCGGGACGCCGAGACGTCGAAACCGTGCCGCATCTCCGGCATGCCCGCGTCCCCGAGGAGCAGCGCCCACAACGACCAGCAGAAGGCCGCCAGCGTGCCGATGGACACCAGGGTGTCCATCGTCGCCGCGCCGTGCCGCAGGTTGGTCCAGGCGGCACGGTGGAAAGGCAGGCCGCCCCAGACGACGACGGGGGCGGCGAGGGTGAGGGAGAGCCACTGCCAGTTGTCGAACTGGAGGGCGGGGACCATGGCCATCAGGACCACGGGGGCGGCGAGGACCGCCGTGACCAGGAGGCGCTGCCGGAGCACTGCGAGGCCGGCTTCCCCGTCGGCGTCGCGGTCCGTGTCTTCGTCCGCGTCCGCGTCCGGATCTGCGTCCGCGAGTGCGCCTGTGGGGGCGTACGCGGTGGTGCTGCGGCCGGGGTCGGTGCGGCGGTCCGTGACGGCGTCGAGGGTGGCCTGTGTGGTGGTGCGGCGGTCCGTGACGGCGTCGAGGGTGGCCTGTGTGGTGGTGCGGCGGTCCGTGACGGCGTCGAGGGTGGCCTGTGTGGTCGTGCGGCTGTCGGCCTCAGCAGGATCGGCGCCTTCTCCGGCCTCCGCAGGGGCGACGCCTCCGTCAACCTGAGCTGCCGTCGTGGGCTGCGGCGAGGCAGGCGCAGGCGGGGCAGGCGGGTGCGGTGCGGCGGCGGCGCGTACGACCGGCCGTGCCGTGTAGCCCGTCTTCTCGACCGTGGCGACGAGGTCGTCCAGCGCGGTCCCGGGCGCGAAGCGGACGCGGGCCTTCTCCGTCGCGTAGTTGACGGTCGCGACGACCCCGTCCATCCGGTTGAGCTTCTTCTCGACGCGGGCCGCGCACGAGGCACAGGTCATCCCGCCGATCGCGAGTTCGGCCTCGGAAGTCTCCGCAGCCGGGGCCTCGGCTGCCGTGGTGCTGGCCATGTGTGCGGGCTCCTGGGTCGAGCAGTCGGGCCGTTTCCCCACCAGTATCTGCTTCCTCCGGTGAGGGAACCGGCCCGACGGAGGTGCTGGGTGGCGCGCAAGCCGCCGGTGGATCGTGCCGCCGGGAGGTGCGGGGCGCGCGGGGAGGTGCGAGGCGGTGCCGCGAGGTGCGGGCCGTCGAGGACGCGAGCCCCCGGAGTGTGCCGGGCCGTGTGCAGTGCGCCGACCCGCCGGAGTGCGCCGGCCCGCGCGGGCGGGCCGGCGCGCGGCCCCGGACGGGGCGGGCGGATGCGGCGGGTCTCAGGCGCGGCCCACGAGCTCGTAGCCCGCCTCGTCGACGGCGTCGCGTACGGCGTCCTCGGTCAGCGGGGCGGAGGAGGTGACCGTCACCCTTCCGGTGGCGGCCTCCGCCTTCACGGAGGTCACGCCCGTGAGCGCGGAGATCTCCTCGGACACGGCCCCTTCGCAGTGGCCGCAGGTCATGCCCTTCACCTCGTACACCTCGGTGACGCCGCCCACCTGCACGTCGGCCGAGCCGCCGTTGTGGCCACCGCCGGACGAGCAGCAGGATCCGGCGGTCCGGGGAGTATCCGTTTCGGCCGTCATGTCGTTCTCCTCTACGCAGGACACATGGATGTGGCGGGTGTGGCGCGGGAGGGTACCGGGAAGCCCGGTGCGCCTGCCCGTATCTCCACTATACCCCTAGGGGGTATCCCTGGCGTCTCGCGTCCCCTTGTCGGGTGTGTCACATGTCAGGGGTTCGAGGTAGCGGTACATCACGGACTTCAACTCGGTGATGTACGCGTCACGTTCCGCCCCCTCGTGGGACATGATCAGGTCGAGTCCGGCCTTGAAGAGGACGAAGGACATGGCGGCGATGCGGGCGGTCTGGTCGGCCGGGAGGTCCGGCAGGTAGGTGCCCAGGAGCTGCTCGGTCCTGCTCAGCATCGTGGCGTGCAGGACGTCGTGCTCCCGACTGATCACGCCCGGGATCTCGGAGCCGTGGGTGAGGACGGCGAAGGCCGGGTTCTCGCAGTTGAAGGCGATCAGCGGGTCGAGGACGGCGTCCAGCATCCGGTCGAGCGGCAGCTCCAGGTGGCTGACGACGAACGCGGCTCCGTACGTCTCCCGCCAGCGGTGCATGAGCTGGTCGCCGAGCTCGACGGCGATGGCTTCCTTGTTGGGGAAGAACTGGTAGAGCGTGCCCGGGGAGACGCCCGCCTCGCGTGCGATGGCGTTGGTGCTGGCGCCGTTGTAGCCGCTGGCGCTGAAGACGCCGGCGGCGGCTTCGAGCAGCTGTGCGATGCGCGCTTCGCCGCGCGCCTGGCGGCGGCGCGGCCGGTCGGCTCCCGTGTCCGAGGCGGCATCCCCGGCGCCCCGGCCGCCCGGGGCGCCCGGGCTGCGCCCGCCCGTCCGCCCTGCCCCTTCCTGTCGCTCCCTCGGGCCTTTCCGCTCCCCGCGTGCGGGCTCGGCGGCTTCTCCGGCTCTGGCCTCCGGCACGTTCATCCCCAGCTCTCAAGACGCGGTTGACAAATACGAGAGGGTGCTCGCATTCTGAGAAAACACGAGCGAGGACTCGTGTTTGCCAGTGTACGTGGCAATGACCGACCCATGCTGCCTTGTGCTGCCCGGGTCCCGGTGAAGGGGACACCGCACCATGCCCGAAGTCGACAGCCCGGAGCGCGTCGGGGGCTGGACCCGCCTCGTCACCGCACGGCCACGGCTCGCACTGCTGGCGGCTCTGGTGATCACGGCACTGGCCGTGTTCGCGGGCAGCGGGGTGGCCGACCGTATGAGCAGCGGCGGCTGGGAGGCGCCTGATGCGGAGTCGACCTACACCACCCAGGTGCTGGAGAGGGAGTTCCCGGCGTCCCAGCCCAATCTGCTCCTGCTGATCGGCAGCGGAGGGGCCTCCGTCGACGATCCGGCGGTGGCCGCCGAAGCCGCCCGGATCACCGAGCGGCTGTCGGCCGAGCCGGGCGTCGGGGGTGTCGGTTCGTACTGGCAGACGAAATCCCCCGCCCTGCGCTCCGAGGACGGGCGCGAGGCGATAGTGGCCGCCCGGATAGCGGGCGACGAGAAGGCCGCAGGAGAGATCCTCGACCGCATAGCTCCGGCCTACCGGGGCACACACGGTCCGGTGGAGGTCTCCGTCGGCGGACCCCTCGCCGTGCGGCACGAGATGCAGACCACCATCCAGGAGGACCTCCTGCGGGCCGAGCTCATCGCGCTGCCGGTGACGCTTGTGCTGCTGGTCGTGGTCTTCGGCAGCGCGATCGCCGCCCTGCTGCCCCTCGGCGTCGGCATCGTCGCGATCCTGGGCACCAACGCGGTGCTGCGCGGCATCACCGAGCTCACCGACGTCTCGGTCTTCGCCCAGAACCTCACCACGGCTCTGGGACTCGGACTCGCCATCGACTACGCCTTGTTCATCGTCCGCCGCTTCCGCGAAGAGCTGGCCGCCGGGGCGGACACCCGCACGGCGATCGGCATCACCCTGCGCACGGCGGGCCGCACGGTGCTCTTCTCCGCTCTGACGGTGGCGGTGTCGCTGGCCGCGATGATGGTCTTCCCGCAGTACTTCCTGCGTTCCTTCGCCTACGCCGGCATCGCCGTGGTGCTCCTGGCCGCCGCCGCTGCCCTGATCCTGCTGCCTGCCGCGCTGATGCTGCTCGGCCCTCGGGTCAACTCCCTGGACCTGCGCCGGCTGCTGCGTCGCGGGAGGACTCCGGGCGCGGCCGAGGACTCGGGCAGGGGCGGGAGGACTCCGAGCGCCGAGGGCTCGGGCAGGGGGTGGGCCCGCTTCTCGGTGCTCGTGATGCGCAGGGCGCCGGTCTTCGCCGTCCTCACCACGGTCACGCTGGTGCTCCTGGGACTGCCCTTCCTCGGGGTGAAGTTCGGCACGGCGGACGACCGTCAGCTGCCCGCCACGGCCGAGTCCCGTGTGGTCCAGGACCACATACGGGACGGCTTCCCGGGGAGCCCGGGCGGTGGACTCGAGGTGCTGGCCGAGGGCTCGGCGAGTCCCGGCCAGTACGCCGACTTCCGGGACAGGCTCGACGCGCTCCCCGGGGTGCAGCGGGTCGACGGACCCGTCACGGGCGACGGCTTCGCCTACTACGAGGTGCTGCCGGCCGGTGAGCCCGTCGGCCAGGGCGCCCAGGACCTGGTGCACGACCTCCGGGCCGAGCCCGCACCGTTCGACACCTCGGTGACCGGTGCGGCAGCTGTTCTGGTCGACTCCAAGGCCGCCATAGCGGACCGGCTGCCCTGGGCGGTGGGCATCATCGTGGTCGTGACGCTGCTCCTGGTCTTCCTGCTGACCGGCAGCGTCCTGATACCGCTCCAGGCGGTCGTGCTCAACGCCCTCAGCCTGACAGCCATGTTCGGAGCGGTGGTGTGGGTCTTCCAGGACGGAAATCTGTCCGGCCTCCTCTCCTTCACCAGCACCGGAGACATAGAGACGACCCTGCCGGTGCTGATGTTCTGCGTCGCCTTCGGTCTCTCCATGGACTACGGCGTGTTCCTGATCTCCCGGATCAAGGAGGAGTACGACCGCTCCGGCGACCACGAGCACTCCGTGACGTACGGCCTGCGCCACACCGGTGGGCTGATCACCGCCGCCGCCGTCATCCTCGCCGTGGTCATGGTCGCCATCGGTACCTCCCGTGTCACCAACACCAAGATGCTCGGGCTCGGGATCGCGCTGGCCGTGCTGATGGACGCCATGGTGGTACGCAGTCTGCTCGTCCCGGCCGTGATGAAGCTGATGGGCCGGGTCACCTGGTGGGCGCCCGCACCGCTGCGCGCGTTCCACCGGCGGTTCGGACTGAGCGAGGGGGAGACCGTTGCGGCGGGGGACCGGGACGCCGAGAAGATACCCGGAGCCGGCGGCCAGGACCGGGACCGGGACAAGATCGCGGCAGGAGCGTAGATTCGCCGGATCCAGGAGCCGGTAGCAGGAGCCGGGCGGCGTGAACGCCGGTAGCAGGAGCCGGGCGGCGTGAGCCGGGACATGGGAGGCGGGGACCGATGCGGGCAGTGGTGTTCGAGGAGTTCGGGCAGGAGGCTCGCGTACGGGACGTGCCGGACCCGGCAGCCCCGGCCGGGGGAGTGGTGGTGCGGGTCGCGGCCACGGGGCTCTGCCGCAGCGACTGGCACGGCTGGGCGGGACATGACCCGGACATCGTGCTGCCGCACGTACCGGGGCACGAACTCGCCGGGGTGGTCGAGGAGGTGGGCGCCGGTGTGCACAACTGGCGTCCCGGCGACCGGGTCACCGTGCCCTTCGTCTGCGCCTGCGGCCGGTGTGCCGCCTGCGCGGCGGGGGCCCAGCAGGTCTGTGAGCGGCAGACCCAGCCGGGGTTCACCCACTGGGGGTCCTTCGCCGAGTACGTCGCGCTGGAACAGGCCGACGTGAATCTGGTCGCGGTACCCGAAGGGCTCTCGTTCGCCACCGCCGCGGGGCTCGGATGCCGGTTCGCCACCGCGTTCAGGGCGGTGGTCGGCCAGGGCCGGGTGGCGCCCGGGGAATGGGTCGCCGTGCACGGCTGTGGCGGGGTCGGCCTGTCGGCCGTGATGATCGCAGTGGCGTGCGGGGCCCGGGTCGTCGCGGTCGACGTCTCGCCGCACGCGCTCGAGCTGGCGCGGGCGTTCGGGGCCTCGGAGTGCGTGGACGCCTCCGCGCACCCGGCCGGCGCGGACGAGGCCGTGCGCGAACTGACCGGTGGCGGCGCGCATCTGTCCCTCGACGCCCTCGGCTCCCCGCTCACCTGTGCCGCGTCCGTGCGGAGTCTGCGCAGACAGGGGCGTCATGTCCAGGTCGGCCTGCTGCCGTCGGCGGCCGGGGACCCGGTCCTGCCCATGGCACGGGTGATCGGGCTGGAGCTGGAGATCCTGGGCAGTCACGGCATGGCCGCCCACGACTACCCGCCGATGATGGACATGGTCCTGGCAGGGACCCTGCGCCCCGACCTCCTGGTGACCTCCACCATCCCGCTGGACGCCGCCCCGGCGGCGCTCGCCGCGATGGGCACAGCGCTCGGAGCGGGTGTGACCATCATCGAACCCGCGAAGGCGGCCGTCTGAGGACTACCGGGCCGGGTCTCCGCGGCCCTCGATGACTCCGACGGCCGGGCCGGGCTTCCACGGCCCCTCGGTGTCTCCGGTTGCCGGCCCGGCTCCCACTGCGCTCAGCGTTTCCGGTTGCTGGGCCGGGACGCGATCCACGCGAGCACGGTGTCCACGTACCAGTAGGGCTTCCCGTGCCGGACCTCGTCGGGCGGGGGCAGCAGCCCGTGCTTACGGTACGAACGGATGGTGCCCGGCTGGACCTGGATGTGCGCGGCGATGTCCTTGTACGACCAGAGCGTCCTGTCCGCCATGAATGCCACCTCTCTGTACCTGCTGTACCTGCACGCGGCTCTCGCCCGGCGAACGAGCTGTCCTCGAGCCGGGGCAGGGGGCGTCGCGAGCCCGTGACACAAGACCTGCTGAACGCGGACATACGTGACACGGAAGAGAGGACGCGGGAGGGACGGCCGGGAGGCCGGCTCGTTCAGGCCGACGGCCGGGCGGGCCCGCAGATGCGGAGAAACTCACGCGTGCGCCGGGCGATCGGGAGCGGCTTGTCGGGTGGGCAGGGGTACATGTCCTGCTCGACGATGGCGAACAGGTCCCGCCCGAGGGCGCGCGCGGCGTCCAGCACGGGTTCCAGGGCGGGCACTCCGCCCGGGGGCTCGCACATCACCCCGCGCGCGACGGCCGGGCCGAACGGCACCTCGTTCCGCACGACATCGGCGAGGATCACCGGATCGACCTGCTTGAGGTGCAGGTAGCCGATCCTCTCTCCGTAGGTCCGGATGAGCTTCACGCTGTCCCCGCCGCAGTAGGCGTAATGGCCGGTGTCGAGGCAGAGGGAGACCAGGCCGGGATCGGTGGCGTCGAGGAAGCGGCTGACGTTCTCCTCGCTGTCGACGTGCGTGTCGGCGTGCGGATGCACCACGATCCGCAGCCCGTACCGGTCTCCCACCTCACGGGCCAGCCGTTCCGTCTGGGTGGTGAGGTCGCGCCACTGGGCGGCGGTGAGAGTGCGGTCCTCCAGCACCTCGCCCGTCTTGTCGTCCCGCCAGAACGACGGGATGACGACCAGATGTTCGGCGCCCATCGCCCGGGTGAGTGCCGCGATGCCCGCGACATGCTCCCAGGTCCGGTCCCAGACCTGCGGGCCGTGGTGCAATCCGGTGAAGACGGTGCCCGCGGACACCCCGAGACCGCGGCGGGCGGTCTCGTCCGCGAGCCGGGCGGGATCGGTCGGCAGATAGCCGTACGGTCCGAGTTCGATCCACTCGTAGCCCGCCTCCGCGACCTCGTCGAGGAATCGCTCCCACGGCACCTGCTGCGGGTCGTCGGGGAACCACACCCCCCAGGAATCGGGTGCCGAGCCGATGCGGATACGGGCCGGAGAAGGTACGGAGGAGGTCATATCGCCCACCCTCCAAGTCTCGGAGGGGAGTGTCAAGGGCTCGTCCGAATGTCCGGACAAAGTGTTGACACGGTTCCTGACGAGGGCTAGACCTGGGAGCGACCGTCCGGCCGGAGACGGCTCCGGGGCCTGTTCCCGGCACCGAGCGGCGTGCCGGACCGCCGTGTCGGCCGGCGGGTCGAACTGCCGTACCGCACTGCCGGTTCGGAAGTCCGGACGGTCTTTCCGTACGCAGCGCAGGACAGAACTGACGGACCGAAACACGAGACAGAACTGACGGACCGAAGTGAACGACAGAACTGACGGACCGAAGTGAACGACCGAACCGGCGGACCGTAGTGAAGGACCGAACCGGCGGACCGGACAGGACGGGCCGCCGGAACGAGCCGCGGAACGACCCGCCGACGCCCCGCCGGTTCGGGGCACCTGGGTCGAAGACGGGGCGAAGGGATGCGTATGCCTGAGCCGTACGACGTGATCACCATGGGGCGGATCGGTGTGGACCTCTACCCGCTCCAGACCGGTGTGCCGCTCTCCAGGGTCGAGACCTTCGGGAAGTTCCTCGGTGGCTCGCCCTCCAACGTCGCGGTGGCCGCAGCCCGGCTGGGCCGGCGCACCGCTGTGATCACCCGGACGGGGCAGGACCCCTTCGGCGACTATCTCCACCAGGCGCTCGCGGAGTTCGGGGTGGACGACCGGTGGGTGAGCGCCGTGGCGGACCTCCCCACCCCGGTCACCTTCTGCGAGATCTTCCCGCCGGACAACTTCCCGCTCTACTTCTACCGTCGGCCCCAGGCGCCCGATCTGGAGATCCACGCCGAAGAGGTCGACCTGGACGCCGTGCGTGACGCCCGGGTCTTCTGGATGACCGGCACCGGCCTGTGCGCCGAACCCAGTTTCTCCGCCACCCTCACCGCGCTGCGGGCACGCGGCGCCGCCGCGAACGAGGCCCTGCAAGCGCCGGACACGTCCGGCGGTCGCAGACGCATCACCGTCTTCGACCTCGACTGGCGCCCCATGTTCTGGGACGGCGGGGACCACAGTTCGGTCGCCCCCGCCCGATACCGCGAGGCACTGGCCCACGCCACGGTCGCCGTCGGCAATCTCGACGAATGCGAGATCGCAACCGGCGAACGCGAACCGCACAAGGCTGCCCGCGCCCTGCTCGCCGCCGGGGTCGAACTCGCGGTCGTCAAGCAGGGACCGGCGGGCGTCCTGGCCGCCCACCGCGACGGCACCACCGCCGAGATCCCGCCGCTGCCCGTCGATGTCGTCAACGGGCTCGGCGCGGGAGACGCGTTCGGCGGTGCCCTCTGTCACGGCCTCCTCGCCGGCTGGGGCACGGAACGCGTCATGCGCTACGCCAACGCGGCGGGGGCGATCGTCGCCTCCCGCCTCGCCTGTTCTTCCGCCATGCCGTTCCCGCACGAGGTCGAGCAGGCCCTTGCCGTAGGAAAGGTGGAACAGGCCCTCGCCGAGGGCAGGGTAGGCCCCGGCGCGGCACCGGGCCCCGTAGGCGCCCCCGAGCCCGCGAGCACCCCCGGACCCACGAGCGCCACGGACCCCGCGAGCACCCCCCAACCCACGAGCGCCACGGACCCCGCTGGCGCAGGCGGACCCACGAGAACCACAGGCCCCGCGAGCACCGCCGGACCCACGAGTGCCACGGGAGCCGCCCCATGACCCCGCCGGCCGCCGCCGGTCCCGCCGATCTCGTCCGGCTCCGCGCCCGGCACCCCGAAGCCGTGGCCGAGGCGGCGGCGGCGCGCGGCAGGCGCCCCCTCATCGGCCCCACCGGACGACTGATGATCATCGCGGCGGACCATCCTGCCCGTGGTGCCCTCGCCGTCGGTGACGACGAGCTGGCCATGGCCGACCGCTTCGACCTGCTGGAACGCCTCTGCCTCGCCCTGTCCCGGCCCGGTGTCGACGGGGTGCTGGCCGGTGCCGACGTCCTGGAGGACCTGCTCCTCCTCGGGGCGCTCGACCGCAAGGTCGTCCTCGGTTCCATGAACCGCGGCGGGCTCGCCGGAGCCGCCTTCGAGCTCGACGACCGCTTCACCGGCCACCGCCCCGCCGACCTCTCCCGCCATGGCTTCGACGCCGGCAAGCTCCTGCTGAGGATCGACCACGACGACCCCGGCTCCCTGGACACCCTGCACGCCGCCGCCCGCACGGTGGACGAGATGGCCGCCCACCGACTGCCCGTCTTCATCGAGCCGTTCCTCTGCCACCGCACCCGCGAGGGTCTCCGCACCGATCTGAGCGCCGCCGCCGTCACCACCTCCATCGCCATCGCCTCGGGTCTGGGCGGCACATCCGCGTACACCTGGCTCAAGGTCCCCGTCACCGACGACCCCGAGGACATGGCCCGGGTGATGCGGACCTCCACCCTCCCCGCCGTCCTGCTCGGCGGGGAGGTCGCGGGCGATCCGGACGAGGCGTACGAGCGATGGCGCGGCGCACTGCGGCTGCCGACCGTCCAGGGGCTGGTCGTCGGGCGTTCGCTGCTCTACCCCGCCGACGGGGATGTGGCGGGCGCGGTCGACACGGCCGTGGGACTCCTGTGAACCGGCGGGACCACGGGTAGGGATGGAGCCATGACGATCCCCGACGAGCAGCCGGCCCACCGCCCGGGGGCGGGCAGCCACTCGCAGCCGAGCCACTCCGTCCAGCCGAGCAACTCCCCGCAGCCGACCCACCACCTGCGGGCGGGCCACGCGGCGCGCGCGCCCTACGCCCTCGACATCGACCCGGAGCGGGCCGGATGGGAGCGTTCGAGCCTGCGGGTGCTGGAGCTCGAGCCCGGTGGTGTTCACACCCTCGTCACCGGAGAGAGCGAATGGATCGTTCTGCCGTTGTCCGGCGGCTGTACGGTGCGGGCAGCAGGTGAGATCTTTGAACTGCTGGGCAGGGAGAACGTGTTCAGCGCTGTGACCGACTTCGCCTACGTCCCACGTGACGCCCGCGTCCAGATCGCCTCCGGCGCAGGAGGCCGCTTCGCCCTGGCAGGAGCGAAGTGCGAGCGACGACTCCCCGCTCGCTACGGCCCCGCGCCGGAGGTACCGGTCGAGCTCCGCGGCGCGGGCACCTGCTCGCGTCAGGTCAACAACTTCGCCGCCGCCGACACGTTCGACTGCGACCGGCTCATCGCCGTCGAGGTCCTCACCCCCGGGGGCAACTGGTCCTCGTACCCTCCGCACAAACACGACGAGCACCACCCCGGCACCGAGTCCGTGCTGGAGGAGATCTACTACTTCGAGGTCGAGGGCGACGGCCTCGGCTACCACCGGGTGTCCCCCTCCCGTCCCGGGGGCACGGACGTCCTCGCCGAGGTCGCCTCCGGCGACGCCGTCCTCATCCCGGACGGCTGGCACGGCCCTTCCGTCGCCCCGCCCGGCCGCACCCTGTACTACCTCAATGTGATGGCGGGCCCGGGCGAACAGCGTGAGTGGCTGATCCGCGACCACCCCGGACACCGCTGGATCCGCGACACCTGGCCCGCTCAGCCCGTCGATCCCCGGCTCCCGCTGTACGCCCCGGAGGCCCGCCGATGACAGCCCCCCGCCCCACCACCCGCAGGCTCACCACCGCGCAGGCACTGGTCGCCTTCCTCGCCCGCCAGTACACCGAGCGCGACGGCAGACGGCACCGGCTCGTCGACGCCACCTGGGGCATCTTCGGACACGGCAACGTCGCGGGCATCGGGCAGGCGCTCGTCGAGGCGGGCCCCGCGATGCCCTACCTCCAGGGCCGCAGCGAACAGGCCATGGTGCACGCCGCTGTCGGATACGCACGCCAGTCCGGGCGGCTCTCCACGCACGCCGTCACCACGTCCATCGGCCCCGGAGCCACCAATCTCGTCACCGGGGCCGCGCTCGCCACCGTCAACCACCTCCCGGTGCTGCTCCTGCCCGGTGACACCTTCGCGACCCGCCCCGCCGACCCCGTGCTCCAGCAGCTCGAAGTGCCGCACACGGGCGACGTGTCGGTCAACGACTGCCTGCGCCCCGTCTCCCGGTACTTCGACCGGATCACCCGCCCCGAGGCCCTGATCCCGGCCGCGCTCCAGGCCATGCGGACCCTCTCCGACCCGGCGGACACGGGAGCCGTGACCCTCGCCCTGCCGCAGGACGTGCAGGCCGAGGCGTACGACTGGCCGGCGGAGTTCTTCGCGACGCGCGTCTGGCACGTACGCAGGCCGGGGCCCGACGCGCACGAGCTCGAACGGGCCGTACGCGCCGTGCGTACCGCCCGCCGTCCCCTGATCGTCGCGGGTGGCGGCGTCCACCACAGTGCCGCGGAGGAGACCCTTGCCGCGTTCGCCGCATCCACCCGTATCCCCGTCGCGTCCACCCAGGCCGGCAAGGGCTCCCTGCGCCACGACCACCCCGCGGACGTCGGCGGTATCGGCCACACCGGGACCGCAACCGCCGACGCGCTGGCCCGTGAGGCCGACCTGGTGATCGGGATCGGCACCCGCTACACCGACTTCACGACCGCCTCCGGCACCCTCTTCGCCGACCCGGCCGTCCGCTTCCTCAACCTCAACATCACCGGCTTCGACGCGCACAAGCTCGGCGCGCTGCCGCTCGTCGCGGACGCCCGCACGGCTCTCGAAGCGCTCGGTGAAGCCCTCGCCGCCCGTGGTCACCGCGTCGACGCCGCCTACGAGAGCGAGTACACCGACGCCAAGGCCCACTGGGAGCGGCGCGTCGACGCCGCGTTCGCCACCGGCGACCCGGACGCCCGCCCCACCCAGGCCCAGGTACTCGGACTGCTCGACGAACTGGTCACCGAGGACGACATCCTGATCAACGCGGCGGGCTCCCTCCCCGGCGACCTCCACAAGCTGTGGCGGGCCAGGTCCCCGCACCAGTACCACGTCGAATACGGCTACTCCTGCATGGGATACGAGATCCCCGCCGCCCTCGGAGTCCAGCTGGCCGCGCCGGACCGGCCGGTCTGGGCGCTCGTGGGCGACGGCACGTATCTCATGAATCCCACCGAGATCGTCACCGCCGTACAGGAGAACCTGCCCGTCAAGCTCGTCATCCTGCAGAACCACGGGTACGCGTCGATCGGCGGCCTGTCCGAGTCCGTCGGCTCCGAGCGGTTCGGCACCGCCTACCGGCACCGCGGCGCGGACGGGGCGTTCACCGGCGCCCCTCTTCCCGTCGACCTCGCGGCCAACGCGGCCTCGCTCGGCATGCGGGTCCTGCGCGCCGGTTCGGTGGGGGAGCTGCGCCGGGCACTCACCGAGGCGCGAGCCGCCGACCGTCCCACTTGTGTCTACGTCGAGACCGAAACGGCAGACACAGTGTCGGGGCCTCCGCCGGCGCAGGCGTGGTGGGATGTTCCCGTGGCCGAGACCGCGACCCGCCCGTCGGCGGTCGAGGCAAGGAAAGAGTACGACCGGCAGATCGCAGCCCGGCGCCGCCACCTGTGAAGGAGACCCCCGTCATGAAGACCGTCAACCACTGGATCGGTGGCAAGACCGTCGAAGGCACGTCGGGCAACCACGGGCCGGTCACCGATCCGGCGACCGGCGCTGTCACCACCCAGGTCGCCCTCGCCTCCGTCGAGGAGGTCGACGCCGCCGTCGCCGCCGCGAAGACCGCGTACGAGACCTGGGGCACCTCCTCGCTCTCCGCCCGCACCGCCGTCCTCTTCCGTTACCGGGCCCTGCTCGACGCCCACCGGGACGAGATCGCCGCGCTGATCACCGCCGAGCACGGCAAGGTGCACTCCGACGCGCTGGGCGAGGTCGCCCGGGGCCTGGAGATCGTGGAGCTGGCCTGCGGCATCACCACCCAGCTCAAGGGTGAGCTGTCGACCCAGGTCTCCAGCCGTGTCGACGTCTCCTCGATCCGCCAGCCGCTCGGCGTCGTCGCGGGCATCACGCCCTTCAACTTCCCGGCCATGGTGCCGATGTGGATGTTCCCGCTGGCCGTCGCGTGCGGGAACACCTTCGTCCTGAAGCCCAGCGAGAAGGACCCGTCGGCGGCCAACCTGCTCGCGGAGCTCGCCGCCGAGGCGGGGCTGCCCGACGGCGTGCTGAACGTCCTGCACGGTGACAAGGTCGCCGTGGACGGGCTCCTCGCCCACCCCGACGTCGCCGCCGTCTCCTTCGTCGGCTCCACTCCCATCGCCCGGTACATCCACGCCACCGCCTCCGCGAACGGCAAGCGTGTCCAGGCACTCGGCGGCGCGAAGAACCACATGCTGGTCCTCCCCGACGCCGACCTGGACGCCGCGGCCGACGCCGCCGTCTCCGCCGCGTACGGCTCCGCCGGCGAGCGCTGCATGGCCATCTCCGCGGTCGTCGCCGTGCGTTCCGTCGCGGACGAGCTGGTCGCGAAGATCCGCGAGCGCGCCGAGAAGATCAAGATCGGCCCCGGCACCGACCCCACCTCCGAGATGGGCCCGCTGATCACCGCCGCCCACCGCGACAAGGTCGCCTCCTACGTGACCGGGGCAGCCGCGCAGGGCGCCGACGTCGTCCTCGACGGCACCGGCCACACGGTCGAGGGGTTCGAGGACGGCCACTGGATCGGACTGTCCCTCCTGGACAACGTCTCCACGGACTCCGACGCCTACCGCGACGAGATCTTCGGCCCCGTCCTGTGCGTCCTGCGCGTCGACACGTACGAGGACGGCGTCGCCCTCATGAACGCCTCGCCCTTCGGTAACGGCACCGCGATCTTCACGCGTGACGGCGGCGCGGCGCGGCGCTTCCAGCTGGAGATCGAGGCCGGCATGGTCGGCGTCAACGTCCCGATCCCGGTGCCGGTCGGCTACCACTCCTTCGGTGGCTGGAAGGACTCCCTCTTCGGCGACCACCACATCTACGGCAACGACGGCGTGCACTTCTACACCCGGGGCAAGGTCGTCACCACCCGCTGGCCCGACCCGGCCGACGCCCCGGCGGGCGTCGACCTCGGCTTCCCCCGCAACCACTGACCCGCTCCCGCGCCCTCGGCGCCCCGTCCTCGGCGCCCCCGTCCTCGTAAAAAGGGCGGGGGCGCCGGAGTCCGGAGTGGAACACTGGCCGCATGGAGACGGCGTCGCACCTTCCGTTCGGCGAGGCACTCAGGGCCCGGCTCGGTCCGCCCGCACGCCCGTCCCCGCTGGAGAGCAGCCCTCGCTCGCGGGTCTGGCGCATCGAGCTGGCCGGGCGTCCCGCCGTGCTGAAACAACTGGTGGAAGACCCCGAGGCCGACGAGCGGTACGAACGCGAGGTGGCCTCCCTGCGCATCGCCGCCCGTGCCGCGTCCCCGGTCGCGCCCGCACTCCTCGGCACCGACCCCGCCGAGCGGGTGCTCGTCCTCGAACACCTCGACCACCGGCGGCCCGCCGACGACTGGATCGTCGGCTACGCGACCGCCCTCGCCAGGCTGCACAGCACCGCCGGCCCGGAGGACGCCGGGGCCCTGCCCCGGTGGCAGGGCCCGACCGCGGCCGACGCCGGCTCGTTCCTCACCCTGGCCGGCACCCTCGGGGTCCCCGCCGGGCCCGCGGTACGGGACGAGCTCCTCGCACTCGTCGAGCGCCTCGGCCGGGCGGAAGGGACCGCCCTGCTCCACGGCGACCCGTGCCCGGGCAACGACCTGCACACCCCGGACGGGGTCAGGTTCATCGACTTCGAGCAGGCGTCCCTGGGCAGCGGCCTGATGGAACTCGCCTACCTCCGCATCGGCTTCCCGACCTGCTGGTGTGTCACGAGGGCGTCCGGCTCCCTGCTGGAGCGTGCCGAGGCCGCCTACCGCACGGCCTGGCACGCCGAGACCGGCACTCCGCTGCCGGAAGCCGGACTCGCCGACGCCTGCGCGGGCTGGCTGATCCGTGGCGACGCCCTGGTCCAGCGTGCCCACCGCGACGGCACCGACCACCTCGCCCGCCTCCCGGACGAGGACTGGACCTGGGGCACGGCCACCGCCCGGCGGCGCCTCACCCACCGGCTCGGAGTCGTGGCCGGGACGACCTCCGGCGACGGGGAACTGCGGCACCTCCGTACCCTCGCGGCGGACCTGCGCCGCACCGTCCTCGCCCGTTGGCCGATGCTGCGCCCGGTGCCGGAGCGGCGTCCCTAGCCCACCCCCCTCGGAATTCCATGGCAGACGGCCGAAGGACACGCAGGCGGTCTGCAGCTTGTTGCGGCGGTGACCGGATCGCCTGCGCCCCGCGGATATTGTCGAGGTCACGTCACTGCCTGATGCGGCTTCCATATGGTGCTGGGCGAGGGACGCAAAGTTCACCATCGTAATGTCCCGTCGGGGGGTGAAGTCGGCCCCCGGCGGACGGCACACCTTTCGCACCTGGTCGATCCACTCGGATTCACCTGTAAAAGCAAAGGAATGCGGGGGAATGGGAATCATGTCACTTCGCAGTCGGCGCACCCGCCGCACGCGGGCCGGACTCGTAGGAATTGCCGCAGGTGGCATTGCGGTCGCAATCGCCGTCGTGCCCTCGCTCGCCGGGAGCGGCTCCTCGGAGCCGGTGGCGGTCGCCGCCCAGCAGAACGCCGGATACGGACCCGAGGCGGCGGCAGGCAGCTCGCTCGTCACCCGGACCAGTGCGCTGTCGACGATGTCCACGGCCACGCTCTCGCCCGACACGATGATCAATCGGGCCCGTACCTGGCTCACGGCGAACAACGGGGGCCCGGTCCCTTACAGCATGCAGCGCAACTGGAAGGACGGCTATCGCCAGGACTGCTCCGGCTACGTCTCCATGACGCTCGGCCTGGGGAAGCCCGGCCTGAACACCGTCGGGCTGGCGGACTCGCGAAACGGCGTCACCAAGCGGCTCAGCAGCGTGAGTCAGCTGCGCAAGGGCGACCTGCTGATCGATTACAGCACCACCGACGGCGACTTCCGCCACGTGGTGATCTTCGAGAAGTGGGCCAACGCGTCCCACAGCGCCTACTGGGCCTACGAACAGCGGGGCACGTACGGCACGACCCACCGGCAGCTCAAGTACGGGATCGGCAGGGACAACTACGACCCCTTCCGCCCGGTGAAGCTGGGTGGCGGAGGCGGCGGTGGGCAGGTTCCCGCCCCCGCCCCGAGCGTGGCCTGGCCGGTCCTCAAGAGCGGATCCCAGGGCGCGGACGTACGGTCCGCCCAGCGACTGCTGACCGCGAGCGGATACACGCTCGAGGCCGACGGCGCCTTCGGCCCGAAGACCCGCTCCGCCGTGATCGCCTTCCAGAGGTCCCGGTCCCTGGTCGCCGACGGCGTCATCGGCCCGAAGACGTGGTCCAAGCTGATCAGGACCGTGCGGTCCGGCTCGTCCGGCCAGGCGGTCAAGGCAGCCCAGACGCAGTTGAACGTCTACGGCTACGGTCTCGCCCTCGACGGCTCGTTCGGCCCGAGGACGAAGGCGGCGGCGGTCGCCTTCCAGAAGAAGCGCGGCCTCCAGGTCGACGGGGTCATCGGCCCGGAGACCTGGCGCGCCCTCCTCGGCACCTGCTGACGGGGGCGGTTCCGGCAGCCGGCCGACGGCTCCTTCCCGGCGCGAGGAGCGCGGGAGGGAGCCGTCGCCGTGCCCGGTCCGCCGAGGTCGTGCCGCGCCATGAAGACCGGGGCGCCGCGAAAACCGCGCCCCATGAAGTCCGAGCCCCATGAAAACCGGGCGCCGCGAAAACCGGGCGCCGCGAAAACCGGGCGCCGCGAAAACCGGGCGCCGCGAAGACCGGGCGCCGCGAAAACCGGGCGCCGCGAAGACCGGGCGCCCCGAAGACCGGGCGCCGCGAAGACCGGGCGCCATGAAATCCAGGCGCCACGAAACCAGGTGCCATGAAATCCAGGCGCCACGAAAACCAGGTGCCATGAGGTGCGGGGGCCCCGCATCCTGGGGCGCATGAACGACCAGACCGGTCCGCCCCGTTACGAGATCCGCGCGCAGCACACCGACTCCACCGTCACCGTGTACCAGGCCTACCGGCCCTCGCTCGGACTGCCCGCCGCCCGGGACGGGCGCTTCCCGCCCGCCTGGAAGCGCGACCGCATGACCTGGATCAAGCCGAGCTTCCTGTGGATGATGTACCGCTGCGGCTGGGCCGAGAAGGAGGGCCAGGAGACCGTGCTCGCCGTCGAGATCACCCGCGAGGGCTTCGCCTGGGCCCTGGAGAACGCCGAACTCTCGCACTACGTACGGGGAGTGCACCCCGACCGGGCCGCCTGGCAGCGCAGCCTGCGCCGCAGCCCCACCCGGGTGCAGTGGGACCCCGAACGCGACCTCCACCTGAATCCGCTCCCGTACCGGTCCCTCCAGCTCGGGCTGAGCGGGGAGGCCGCGCGGCGCTACGCGGACGAATGGCTCGTCTCCGTCACCGACGTCACGCCGCTCGCCCACGAGATCCACGGCCTCCTGCGGGCGGGTGAGCCGGGCCGGGCGGCCGGACTGCTCCCCGAGGAGACCCCGCTCACCGGCCTCGACGCGCCCCTGCCCGTCGAGGCGGGCCGATGAGCACCGGGAGCCGCCCGCCGGCCCTCGTCACGGGTGCGGGCCGGTCGGCGGGGATCGCCGCCTCCGTGGTGCTGGACCTTGCCCGGTCCGGCTGGGACGTGGCCTTCTCCTACTGGACCCCGTACGACGCGCGCATGGCGTGGGGCGCGGAACCCGGCGCGCCGGCGGAGCTCCGGAGAGAGGCGGCGTCCCTCGGGGCCAGGGTGTTCGCCGTCGAGGCCGACCTGAGCGACCCGGACGTGCCGGCTCAGCTCTTCGAGAGTGTCGAGCGCGAGCTGGGCAACGTCACCGCGCTGGTGCTGTGTCACTGCGAGTCGGTCGACTCCGGGCTGCTCGACACCACAGTGGAGAGCTTCGACCGGCACTTCGCCGTCAACGCGCGGGCGACCTGGCTCCTGATCCGCGAGTACGGGCTGCGGTTCCGCGGCCGGCACGGCAGCGGACGGATCGTCAGTCTGACCAGCGACCACACTGCCGGCAACCTGCCCTACGGGGCGAGCAAGGGGGCGATGGACCGGATCACCCTGGCCGCCGCCCGCGAGCTGGCGGAGCTCGGTGTCACCTGCAACGCCGTCAACCCCGGTCCGACCGACACCGGGTGGATGACCGACGAGCAGAAGACGGACATGGCCGGCTGGTCACCCCTGGGCCGGCTCGGTGTGCCCCAGGACTGCGCGAACCTGGTCACGTTCCTGTGCTCGGCGAAGGGCGGATGGATCAACGGCCAGCTGCTCCACAGCAACGGCGGGCTGGGGTAGCGGGCACAGCGAAGGCGGCCCGCGACAGCCGGCGCAGCGACGACGGCCCGGGACAGCCGGGCGGCGTGCGCGGGCGGGGGCCGCTCGCTCTCATCGGCCGGAGTCGAATTCCCAGGTCAGCGTCGTGAACACCCCGTCGTCCGCCGCCCCCGCCGAGCGGTAGGTGGCGAGCGCGGCCTCGTTGTCGCACTCCACGCCCACCCACATGCCGTAGCAGCCTCGTTCCCGCGCCCGCGCCGCCAGGGCCTCGGTGAGCGCACGCCCGACGCCCCGGCGGCGGTGCCGCTCGTCGACGGAGAGCTCGTACAGGCACATCTCCGTGCCCTTGTCCGGGTGCAGCATCTCGACGCCCGAGACGAAGCCCACAGGGGCGTCTCCCCTGTACGCGATCAGCATCAGATGCCCGTCCGCCGCCAGGAAGCGGGCTGCCCACTCGGGACGGGGCGGGGTGTCGTAGAGGTGCGCGGCGGCGAGGAGCTCCGCCGCGGTCGTGGCCGGACGGATCCGGATGTCCATGAATGGGGCCTTTCGTGCGGGCGGCGTACCGCATGCGGAGTACGGCGGGTGGCCGCCGTACCTCCCAGGGATACCGTGCACCTCCCCCCGGGGGGCACCCAGGGCGGTCGACCACTCCGCTTAGGGTCGAGTCATGGAAAAACCGACTTCCCGGTGGCGGCACCGGCTGCCCCGTACCCCAGGCCGGTGGGCCGCGGTCGTCGCCGCCCTCGCCGTGCTCGCGGGTGCGGGCACCTGGACCGCCGTCGCCGACGACACCGCGCCGTCCGTCGAACGGCACGACCGGATGATGAAGATGAACGGGGTGTCGGTCGACACCTCGTACTTCACGTCCGGAGGTTCGCAGCGCCGTCCCGCCGTGCTCATCGGGCACGGTTTCGGCGGCAGCAAGGACGATGTGCGCGCCCAGGCCGAGAAGCTCGCCGCCGACGGTTACGCCGTCATGACCTGGTCCGCCCGCGGCTTCGGGAAGACCACCGGGGAGATCACGCTCAACGCCCCGGACGGCGAGGTCAAGGACGTGTCCGGGCTCATCGACTGGCTGGCGGACCGTCCCGAGGTCGAGCTCGACGCGAAGGGCGACCCGCGCGTCGGTGTCACCGGGGCCTCGTACGGTGGCGCAGTGTCGCTGCTGGCCGCCGGCCACGACGAGCGGGTCGACGCCGTCGCACCGGTGATCAGCTACTGGGACCTCGCCGACGCGCTCTTCCCCGACGGGGTGTTCAAGAAGCTCTGGGCCGGGATCTTCGTCACCTCCGGCGGCGGCTGCGAGAAGTTCCAGAAGCAGCTGTGCGAGATGTACGAGCGGGTCGCCGTCAGCGGCAAGCCGGACGCCGCCGCGCGCGCACTCCTGGCGGAACGTTCCCCCGCCGCCGTCGCCGACAAGATCGACGTGCCCGCGCTCATCCTCCAGGGCCAGAGCGACTCGCTCTTCCCGCTCGGTCAGGCCGACGCCATGGCCAAGGCCGTCAAGGCCAACGGCGCGCCCGTCTCCGTCGACTGGATCTCCGGCGGGCACGACGGAGGGGACGACGAGGGCGACCGCGTCGAGGCCCGCGTCGGTGCTTGGTTCGACCGGTATCTGAAGGAGGACGAGGGCGTCGACACCGGCCCCGGATTCCGCGTCACCCGGACCGGCGGCGTCGACTCCACCGACGGCCAGGCCCTGAAGCGCGGCGCGAGCAGCGCCACGTACCCCGGCCTCACCAGCGGAGGCCGGAAGATCACCCTGACCGGCGGCGGGCAGCAGCCCGCCACGGGCGGGGGACAGGGCTCCGCGAAGGCGGGAGAGGGCTCCGGCGGGCAGGACGCGGCCCCGGGCGGTACGACCCAGACCTTCCGCAACCCCGCCGGAGCGAACCCGCCCTCCATCTCCGCCCTCCCCGGCGTCGGCGGCGGCCTCTCCCAGCTGTCCTCGCTCGGTGTCGGGTTCTCGCTCGACTTCCCCGGGCAGTACGCACGCTTCGAGTCCGCCCCGCTCGACAGCGCGGTCCACGTCACCGGATCGCCCACGGTCCGCGTGAACGTGAAGGCGGACCAGGGCGACGCGGTGCTCTTCGGCAAGGTCTACGACGTCTCGCCGGACGGCGCGCAGCAGGTGCTGCCCAACCAGCTCGTCGCCCCGTACCGGATCACCGCCGACGAGCAGGGGAAGCCGGTCGAGCTGACCCTGCCCGCCGTCGACCACGAGGTCGAGGCAGGGCACCGGCTCCGCCTCGTCCTCTCCGCGACCGACCTCGGCTACGCCTCGCCCGCCGAGCCCGCGACCTACACCGTCTCCCTCGACGGGCCGCTCACCGTGCCCACCGCACCCGGGGTGAAGACCGCCGCGGCGGCCCTGCCCTGGTGGACCTGGGGGCTCCCCGCAGCCGCCGTGGTCATCGCGGCAGCCCTCCTGCTCACGGCACGGCGGCGCACCGCGACTCCGGCGCCGGACCCGGCACTGGCCGGCGTGCCGCTGCAGATCACGGACCTGTCCAAGAAGTACGCCAAGTCCGCCGACAGGTACGCGGTGCGCGACCTCGGCTTCCGCGTCGAGAAGGGGCAGGTGCTCGGCCTCCTCGGGCCCAACGGCGCGGGCAAGACCACCACCCTGCGCATGCTGATGGGCCTGATCACCCCCGACGCGGGCGAGATCCGCGTCTTCGGGCACGCCATCCGCCCCGGGGCGCCCGTGCTGTCCCGGGTCGGTTCCTTCGTCGAGGGCGCCGGCTTCCTGCCGCACCTCTCCGGCCGCTCCAACCTGGAGCTGTACTGGCAGGCCACCGGACGGCCCGCCGAGGACGCCCACATCGACGAGGCCCTGGAGATCGCCGGACTCGGCGACGCCCTGGCCCGCGCCGTGCGCACCTACTCGCAGGGCATGCGGCAGCGCCTCGCCATCGCCCAGGCCATGCTGGGCATGCCGGACCTGCTCATCCTCGACGAACCGACCAACGGCCTGGACCCGCCCCAGATCCGCGAGATGCGGGACGTGATGATCCGTTACGCCGCCGGGGGCCGGACCGTGATCGTCTCCAGCCACCTCCTCTCCGAGGTCGAACAGTCCTGCACCCACCTCGTGGTCATGGACCGGGGCCGGCTCGTCCAGGCCGGACCGGTCGCCGAGATCACCGGCTCCGGCGACATGCTGCTCGTCACGACCGCCGGCGAGGTCGCCGAACCGCTCGTGGACAAGGTGGCCGCCCTCCCGGGCATCGGCTCCGCCGCCCGGCTGGACGACGGCCACGGGCTGCTCGTCCGTCTCGACGGTGCCACCGCGGCGCAGCTCGTCGCCGACCTGGTGCGTCTCGACGTGCCGGTGACGGGCGTCGGGCCGCACCGACGCCTGGAGGACGCGTTCCTCACCCTCATCTCCCAAGGAACCGCATGAGCTCCGCAACAGAGGTCCAGGCCCTGGCCGAGGCCCCCGGTTACCACGCCCGCCGCACGCTCCCGCTGCGTGTGGAGGCGATGAGACAGCTGCGCAGGCGACGCACGCTGCTCATGGGCGGGGTGCTGGCCGCCCTGCCGTTCATCCTGATCATCGCCTTCGCGATCGGCGGCACCCCGGGCGGCGGTGACGGGGGCGGCGGAGGCGGCTCGCGGATCAATCTCATGGACGTCGCGACGGAGTCCGCGGCGAACTTCGCGGCCACCTGCCTGTTCGTCTCCGCAGGCTTCCTTCTCGTGGTGCCGGTGGCCCTCTTCTGCGGCGACACCGTCGCCTCCGAGGCGAGCTGGTCCTCGCTGCGCTACCTGCTGGCGGCTCCGGTACCCCGGGCCAGGCTGCTGTGGAGCAAGCTCGTCGTGGCCCTCGGCTTCAGCCTGGCCGCGATGGTGCTGCTGCCGGTCGTCGCGCTGGCCGCGGGAGCCGCCGCGTACGGCTGGGGTCCGCTGGAGCTGCCCACCGGAGGCGCCCTCGCCGCCTCGGACACCGTGCCGCGCCTCGCGCTCGTGGTCGCCTTCATCTTCCTGTCGCAGCTCGTCACCGCGGGGCTGGCGTTCTGGCTGTCGACGAAGACGGACGCCCCGCTCGGCGCGGTGGGCGGCGCGGTCGGGCTGACCATCGTCGGCAACGTCCTGGACGCCGTGACCGCACTCGGCACCTGGCGTGAGTTCCTGCCCGCACACTGGCAGTTCGCCTGGGCGGACGCACTCCAGCCGGATCTCGAATGGGGCGGGATGCTCAAGGGCGCCGCCGTGTCGGTGACCTATGCCCTGATTCTCTTCGCGCTCGCCTTCCGGGGGTTCAGCCGTAAGGACATCGTGTCCTGAAGGCGACGTTCCCCCGTCCCACCCGTCGCCGTTGCCGCATCGAGACGGTTCCGCAACGCTACCGACGACTCCGCCCGGCCGTCCCGGACGTCACATTCACAGATGTCCACGACGTGGGGGGTACGTATGGAACGCAGGGCAAGGACCTGTCGAGGGGCCGTGGCGCTGCTGCTGGCGGGTGGGATCCTGCTCACCGGCTGCGGTGCGTCGGACACGGACGAGCGCGTCACGGCCGACCGTGCCGCGGGCAACGGTGGCCCCGCCGGGGGCAAACAGCCCGCCCCCGCGCAGCAGGAGGACGGGGCGAGCGCGGTGGAGGACGGCGACGCCCGGGAGAGCGAGGTGCCCGAGCCCGACTACCTGTCGACCTTCGCGCTCGACGTCGACACCGCGAGCTACGGATACGCCCGCCGCACGCTCGGGGACGGGCAGCTGCCCGCGCCGGACACCGTGCGCCCGGAGGAGTTCGTCAACAGCTTCCGCCAGGGCTACAAGGCACCCGAGGGCAACGGCTTCTCGGTCTCCGTCGACGGCGCCGAGCCCGGCGCCGGGGCCGCTGACTGGTCGCTCGTACGCGTCGGGCTGGCCACCAGGCCCGCATCGGACGCCGGTGAGCGCCCGCCCGCCGCACTGACGTTCGTCGTCGACATCTCCGGATCGATGTCCGAGCCGGGCCGTCTCGACCTGGCGAAGACGTCGCTGGGCATCCTCGCCGACGAACTGCGCGACGACGACTCGGTCTCCCTGGTCACCTTCAGCGGGGAGGCCGAGACCCGGCTGCCGATGACCCGCCTGCGGGGCAATCGCACCAAGGTCCGGGACGCCATCGAGCAGCTGGAACCGGCCGACTCGACGAACGTGGCGGCCGGCGTCCAGCAGGGCTACGACGAGGCGGTCGAAGGCCGCCGCAAGGGCGCGACCAACCGGGTCGTCCTGCTCTCCGACGCGCTCGCCAACACCGGCGAGACCGAGGCCGACGCGATCCTCGAGCGGATCGGCGAGGCCCGCAAGGAGTACGGCATCACGCTGTTCGGCGTCGGCGTGGGCAGCGACTACGGCGACGCCCTGATGGAACAGCTCACCAACAAGGGTGACGGCAACACCACGTACATCGCCGACGAGACCCAGGCCAGGAAGGTCTTCGTCGACCAGTTGCCCGCCCACGTCGAGCTGCGTGCCCGCGACGCCAAGGCCCAGGTGGCCTTCGACCGCGAGACGGTGGCGCAGTTCGAGCTCATCGGGTACGAGAACCGCAAGGTCGCCGACGACGACTTCCGCGACGACAGCGTCGACGGCGGCGAGGTCGGCCCCGGCCACACGGTGACAGCGCTCTACGCCGTACGGCTCCGCGAAGGGGCGTCCGGCCATGTGGCGACGGCGACGGTGCGCTGGCTGGACCCGAGGACGCGGAAGGCGCACGAGGAGACCGGGTCGGTGGAGACCGGCGCGATCGACGGCAAGCTCTGGGGCGGCGACAGCGCACGGCTCCAGGTGGCGGCCGTGGCCGCGTACTTCGCGGACACGCTGCGGGGAGGTGATCTGGCCGGAACCCCCTCACTCGGCGAACTCGCCGACCGGGCACGCACATTGGCCTCCTCCACCGAGGACAGCTCGGTCGCCAGGCTCGCCACGGCGATCGAGCAGGCGGACCGCATCAAGAACCGCGGCGGCGACGAACCCCCGGGCGGTGAGTCCGAGGGCGAGGTCGGCTGAAGCGACCCGGGGCCCGGCGGGGAGCATCTCCGCCGGGCCCCGTGCCCGCTCCGTCAGGCCAGGTGGAACACCTCGGTCAGCGGGACCATGGCCTCGTCCGCCGCCTCGTCCTGCTCGAAGAACTCGGCCATCTCCCGCTGCCACCGGGCGTTGACCTCCGTCGCCGCCATCGCCTCGCGGGCCGCGTCGAAGTCCTCCGTCTCCAGATAGCCGACCAGCAGACCGTCCTCGCGCAGGAAGAGCGAGTAGTTGTGCCAGCCCGCCTCCGACAGCGCGGCGAGCATGTCGGGCCACACCGCCGCGTGACGCTCGCGGTATTCGTCCTTGCGGTCCTCGCGGACCTTCAGCAGAAAGCAGACACGCTGCATGAGGCCGTTCTCCCCGCTCAGAAGTTGAAGGTGTCGATGTTCTCGGAGTCGAACACGGTGGGCTCCCCGAGGATGACCTCGCCGTCCTTGCCGACCGTGTACTCGCCGAGCTTGCCCGCCTCGAACTTCTCGCCCTCGGCGCCCGTGATCTGTCCCGACGCCAGCGCGGCGGCCGCGTACGAGCCGAGGTAGCCGAGCTCCTCCGGGTTCCAGAGCGAGAACTGCTCGACGGTGCCGTCCTTGACGTACTTGCGCATCTGGTTCGGCGTGCCCAGCCCGTTGAGCACGACCTTGCCCTTGTACGAGGAGTCGCTCAGGTAGCGGGCGGCGGCGGCGATGCCCACCGTGGTGGGGGAGATGATGCCCTTGAGGTCCGGGTAGGCCTGCAGGAGCCCCTGGGTCTGCTGGAAGGACTTCTGGTCCGCGTCGTCGCCGTACGCGACCTTGACCAGCTCCATGTCCTTGTACGCGGGGAGCTTCAGCTCCTCCTTCATGTACTCGATCCAGGTGTTCTGGTTCGTCGCGTTCTGGGTGGCCGACAGGATCGCGATCTTGCCCTTGTGGCCGATCTGCTCCCCGAGGTGCTGGACCAGGCTGCGGCCGATCTCCTCGGAGCTGGCCTGGTTGATGAAGAGCTGGCGGCAGTCCTTCGCCGTGTCCGAGTCGTAGGCGACGACCTTGATGTCCTTCTTCATGGCCTGCTTGAGCGGACCGCAGACCGCGTTCGGGTCGTTGGCCGCGATGAGGATCGCGTCCTGGCGCTGCTGGATCAGGGTGTTGATGTAGGAGACCTGCGAGGAGGCGTTCGCGTCGGACGGACCCACCTCCTTGCCGGTGCCGCCGAACTCCTTCGCCGCAGCGATGCCCGCCTCGTCGACGATCTTCTCGTACGGGTTGTTGATCTGCTTGGGCAGGAATCCCAGCTTCAGCCCCTTCTTCAGCGGGGCGTCCGGGTCGGCCTTCGCGTTGCTCGCCGCCTTGGCCCCGCCGGTGTCCTTGCTGTCCTTCGTGGTGCCGGAACAGGCGGTCAGGGCGAGCGCGAGCGTGAGGGCGGTGGCGGCGGTCGCGACGGCGCGGCGCCCAGCGGCATTGCGGAGCATCATGGCGGCGTGTGCCTTTCGGGGAGGGAGGAAGGGATTCACTGCTGGGTCACGGGGGCGTTCGCGGCCCGCCTGTGCCGTCGCTCGACGACGGTGGCGATGACGCGTGGGGTCAGGACGGACGCCACGAGCAGGAGCCCGGTCACGATGACCTGCACCTCGTTGGCGATGTCGTTGAGGGTGAGCAGGTTCTTCAGGACGCCGATCAGCAGCACACCGGCCACCGCCCCGAAGAGCGTGCCCTTGCCGCCGTCGAAGTCGATGCCGCCCAGCAGGACGGACGCGATGACGAGCATCTCGAAGCCGAGTCCGTTGTCCGCGCGGGCACTTCCGTAGCGCAGGGTGAAGACGACCCCCGCGAAGGCGGAGAAGAGCCCGGTCACGACGAAGAGCAGCAGCTTGATCCGCTTGACCCGGATGCCGGAGAAGTACGCCGCCTCCTCCTGGGCGCCGATCGCGAAGAGGGAGCGGCCCAGACCGGTGGCGTGCAGCACCACGGCCGTGACGACGGCCAGGACGAGGAAGAGCAGCACCGGACAGGTGAGGAAGGTGCCGGGGACGGTCGTGGTGTCGACGGCCCAGTCCGCGTACACCTGCGGGAAGTCCGTCACCGCGTCGCTGCCGAGCGCCACCGAGGCCAGACCACGGTAGAGCGCCAGGGTGCCGATGGTGACGGCGAGGGACGGCAGGCCCACCTTGGTGACCAGCCACCCGTTGAGGAGTCCGCCGGCGACGCCCACCAGGAGCACCACCGGCACGATCATCTCGAAGGCCCAGCCCGCCTCCCACAGCGCACCGGTCAGCGCACTGCCGAGGCCCAGCATGGAGGCCACCGAGAGATCCACCTGGCCGGCGACGACCAGGAGGGTCATCGGCAGCGCGATGAGGGCGACCTCGGCGATGTCGTTGAAGGCGAAGGCGAGGTTCTCGCTCGACCCGAAGCCCTCCGTACTCCCCAGACCGACGGCCAGTACGGCCACCAGCAGGACGCCGACCGCGGTGTCCCAGCGCAGCGCCAGGGCCCGTACGAGAGATCCCCGGGACGTGGAAGCCGTCTGCTTGTCAGGCGCCGTGAGCATGACGGGCGCTCCTCTTCCTCAGTGCGGCGGTCATCCGCAGGTTCACGATCCGGTCGACGCTGATGGCCAGCAGGAGGAGCGCACCGGTGATGGCGCCCTGCCAGAAGGAGTCCACCTTCAGCACCACCAGGACGCTGCCGATGGTGGTGAGCAGCAGCGCACCGAGCGCGGCGCCCCAGACGCTGCCGGTGCCCCCGGTGATGGCGACCCCGCCGACGACCACGGCGCTGACGACGGTCAGCTCCCAGCCGTGCGCGTTGTCCGCGACGACGGTGCCGAACCGGGCCAGCCACAGGGCCCCCGCGAAGCCGGCGACGGCCCCCGAGAAGGCGTACGCGGCGAGCACACGGCGGCGGATCGGGATGCCCGCGAGACGCGCGGCCTCGGGGCTCGACCCGATGGCGTAGAGCTCACGGCCCGAGCGGTAACCGCGCAGGAAGTACGCCGTCGCCGCGAGCAGGACGACCGCGATCAGCGGCAGGTAGGGGACGCCCAGCACACTCCCGCTGCCGAGGCCCAGGACGGCGTCCGGCACGTCGGAGGCGCTGATCTGTTCACCCTGCGCCCACCAGTAGTCGACGCCCTGGATGATGTAGAGCATCCCCAGGGTCACGACGAGCGCCGGGACCTTGCCGAAGCTGACGAGTGCGCCCGAGACGAGGCCGCAGACCACGCCGATGGCGATGCCGAGCAGTATCACCGTCAGCACGCCGTGGTCGCTCCCGGCGACGAACTTGCCGCAGGCGAAGGCGGACAGGCCGACGACGGAGCCGACGGACAGGTCGATGTTGCGGGTGATCACCACGGCGGACTGCCCGACGGCGAGCAGTACCAGGATCGAAGCGTTGAGCAGCAGGTCCTTGACGCCCTGGTCCGAGAGGAAGCGCGGGTTGGCCAGAGAGGTCCCCACGATCAGCAGGGCCAGCGCCCCGGCGATCGAGATCTCGCGGGCCCGGAAGACCGCGTCCACGAGCGAGGAGGCACTCCGTTCCGGCGCCTTCGCGGTGTCCGGGGGGCTCCCCAGGGTGGTGGTCATGCCGCTGCCCTCTCGTTGCGTCCGGTGGCCGCCGCCATGACCGATTCCTCGGTGGCCCTGTCGCGCGGGATCTCGGCGACGAGCCGGCCCTCGTGCATCACGAGCACCCGGTCGGCCATGCCGATGACCTCCGGCAGATCGGAGGAGATCATCAGGACGGCGAGACCGTCCGCCGCGAGCGAGGACAGCAGCCGGTGGACCTCCGCCTTGGTGCCGACGTCGATGCCCCGGGTCGGCTCGTCGACGATCAGGACGGCGGGACCGGTCGCCAGCCATTTGGCCAGCACGACCTTCTGCTGGTTGCCGCCGGACAGTACGCCCACGGTGTCGGCCAGCCGGTTGTACTTGAGCTGGAGACGCACCGCCCAGTCGGCTGCCCGGTCGTACTCCAGGGCACGGCTGACGAGCCCGCGCCTGCGGATCTCGCCCAGGCCGGTCAGGCCGATGTTGCGCTCGATCGACATATCCATGACCAGCCCGCGCTGGCGCCGGTCCTCGGGCACGAGCGCGAGCCCGGCGTCCATCGCGGCGGTCGGCGACCCGGGGCGAAGCACCGTGCCCGCCACCTTCACCTCGCCCGCGTCGGCACGGTCCACACCGAACACGGCCTGGGCGACCTCCGTACGGCCGGCGCCGACCAGTCCGGCGAGCGCGACGATCTCACCGCGCCGGACGTCGAAGGACACGTCACGGAAGACACCCTCACGGGTCAGCCGGTGCACGGACAGGGCGACTTCACCGACCTCGGCGTCCTGCTTGGGGTAGAGGTCGTCCAGGTCACGGCCGACCATCCTGCGCACCAGGTCGTCCTCGGTGAGCCCGTCGAGCGGCTCGGAGGAGATCCACCGGCCGTCGCGCAGGGTGGTGACGCGCTGGCACAGCTCGAAGATCTCGTCGAGGCGGTGGGAGATGAACAGCACGGCAGCGCCCTCGGAGCGGAGTGTCCGTACGACGGAGAAGAGCCGGGCCGTCTCACTGCCCGTCAGGGCGGCCGTCGGCTCGTCCATGATCAGCACGCGGGCGTCGAAGGAGAGCGCCTTGGCGATCTCGACGATCTGCTGGTCGGCGATCGACAGCCCACGGGCCGGCCGGTCCGGTGCCAGATCGACCCCGAGTCTGCGCATCAGCCCGGCGGTGGTCTCGTGCACCGCCCTGCGGTCGATGCGGCCGAGGGAGCGCCGGGGCTGACGGCCCATGAAGATGTTCTCGGCGACGGACAGATCGGGGAAGAGCGTCGGCTCCTGGTAGATGACCGCGATCCCCGCGTCGCGTGCGTCGGCCGGGCCGTGGAACACGACGGGCTCGCCGTCGAGGAGCACCTCGCCACCGTCCGGTCGGTGCACCCCGGCCAGTGCCTTGATCAGGGTCGACTTCCCGGCTCCGTTCTCACCCGCGAGGGCGTGGGCCTCGCCGGGGAACAGCTGCAAGGACACGTCCTGCAGGGCCCGTACGGCACCGAAGGACTTGCTCACGCCCTTGAGGGCCAGGACCGGGGCCGGGTCCGGGGCGGACTGGTTCATGAGAGCTCCTCAGCGGTGGGGCCGGGTCGCCTCGCCCGTCGTGAAAGGTTTCAATGAGGTTGCTCGGAAGCTAAACGGGGATTGCGGGCACAGTCAATGGGTTGATTCCGGGAAGTTCAGCGGGCAGGGCGATGTGGCAATTGCATGCGGGGATTGGGTGGGTGACCTTGACAGCCGTCAGGCGGCCCACTATCTTCCTCCATCCTTGAATCGATTCATATAACGGTCGTGCATCGCTCGACTCACAAGTCCGCAGCGGGTGTTTCGCTCAGGGGCGGCGGCCGGGGCCGGCCGCCGCCGGATGGCGGGGGCCGAGGAGGACGACGAGCCCTGCTCTGCCGGGTACCGCCACGGGTACCTGGTGCCATCCCGCGCGCCGGTAGAAGCGCAGCGTCGCCTCCGCCCGCAGGGAGGTCAGCAGCCAGCAACGCCCGTCGGGCGCCCCCGCGCTCACCGCCGCCAGCAGGGCCGCCCCCAGGCCGGTGCCACGTGCGGTGGGGGCCACGGCGAGCTCGTCGACCTCCAGGGCGCCGCACAGCCACGCCGTGACCCGCTCGGGGCCGAGCGCCTGTGCGACGTGCCCGTAACTGCGGCCGGAGGGGAAGGTGGCGGGCGTGGTCCAGGCGGTGGCGAATCCTCGGACGGCCGTATCCGGGGCGAGCGCCAACGCTGCGGTGAAGCCGGGACGTTCGGCGTCCGCGGCGAGGCGGCGCACGTACGCCGAAGCCGCTGCGGGGCCCTCGTTCCACGGCGGCGCCGAGAACACGTCGGCGTACACCCGCCGAATCCCGTCGGCGTACACCGGAAGGCTCGCGCCGTCGACCATCCTCACCCGCACGAGCGCTCACCCCTGTCGCCGGACCGTTCCGGACAGGCTAGGCCGCGCCCGTGGGCCGGTGAACAGCCCGCCTGCCCGCCGTGCCGGCACCTGACGGGCTGTCGATGTGCGCGCAGGTGAAGGATGCGGAGCGGGGGCCCGGCCGACCCGTGCCGTCGAGTCCGCGCGGCAGTGGCAGCGGCGCGGGCCACTCCCGCCGGGCGCCGCGGATTCACCGCCGGCAGGGGCAGCGGCCCGTATGCCTCCAGGGCGGTGTGGAGGGCCACCCCGGGGACGTGGGCGGAGGCCGGCCGGGGCTGCGGGCCCGAGGTGTCGTGGTCGACGACGGGCGCCAGGTGGTGATGCCCTGTCACATGGGTTGTCGGTCAGGAGAGTTCGGAATGCCCGGGGCTCGCGGGGGTGCGACGGCTGTCACGGAAGGAGATGCGCGGTGAACCAGTCCCGGGCCAGTTCCGCCACCCGGTCCAGCGCGCCGGGTTCCTCGAACAGGTGCGTGGCGCCCGGAATGATCTCCAGCCGGTTCTCGCAGCGCAGCGCGGCCTGCGCCTGGCGGTTGAGATCGATGACCGTGGTGTCGTCGCCACCCACGATCAGCAGCGTGGGCGCCCGTACCGCGGAGAGGCCGGCCCCGGCCAGATCGGGACGACCGCCGCGGGAGACCACGGCGCCCACCCCGGGGTCCGGGTCGGCAGCGGCCCGCAGTGCCGCCGCCGCCCCCGTGCTCGCCCCGAAGGTGCCGACCGGGAGGGAGACCCGGTCCCTCACCCAGCGGGTGGTGTCCGTGAGCCGCCCGGCCAGCAGGTCGATGTCGAAGACATTGGCGCGGTAGACCTCCTCGCCGGGGGTGAGCAGGTCGAAGAGCAGGGTGCCCAGACCGGCCCGGTTCAGCGCCGTGGCCACGGAGCGGTTGCGCGGACTGAGGCGGCTGCTGCCCGAGCCGTGGGCGAACACCACCAGTGCACCCGCGTCCCCGGGGAGGGTGAGGTCCCCGGCGAGAGGGACCCCTCCGGCGTCCACCTCGACGTCCTCCGTGCTCTCGCGGCGGGAGGGGGCTCGCGCCAGCAGGGCGACGACCTCCTCGTCGGAGGTCTGGGAGAAGTCCCGGTACCACTCACCGACGGCGGAGAAGAGGCTCGGAGTCGAGAGGCACACGACCTCGTCCACGTCCTCGCGGAGCCGGACGACCGCGTCGGGGGAAGCGACGGGCACCGCCAGGACGACATGGGCGGCGCCCTGCGCCCGCACCACCTGACAGGCCGCTCTGGCGGTGGCGCCGGTGGCGACCCCGTCGTCCACCACGACCACCGTGCGGTCCTTCAGCGAGAGCCGCGGCCGGCCCTCCCTGTACGCCCCCGCCCTCCGTACGAGCTCCGTCTCCTCGGCACGCTCGACGGAGACGAGGTCCTTCTCCCGGACCCCGGCATGGCGCACGATCTCGTCACTGATGACCCGGACCCCGCCCTCACCTATGGCGCCGAAGCCCAGCTCGGGGTGGTGCGGCACGCCCAGTTTGCGGACCACGATCACATCGAGCGGAGCGTCGAGGGCCTGCGCCACCTCGTACGCAACCGGGACCCCGCCACGTGGCAGCCCCAGGACGAGGGGATCGCGCACCTTCAGATGCCGCAGTGCCGAGGCCAGTCGCCGCCCTGCGTCCGTGCGGTCGGTGAACAGCACGGTGGTTCACCTCCAACAGAGGGGAGGAGCGGAAGCACACACGCACACCCCACCTTCGAAACAACCCCATTTGCGCTGATCGGGCAACTCGGGGACGGTCGGTGGCATGGGACGAATCGGCGCGGTCCTGATCGACATCGACGGCGTACTCACGGTGTCGTGGGAGCCGCTGCCCGGCGCCGTACGGGCCATGGAACGGCTGCGCGCGGACGGGGTGCCCCTGGCGCTGGTCACCAACACCACCTCGCGCACGCGCGCACGGATCGCGGAGCGGCTGGCCGGATCGGGCTTCCCCGTGGGCGCCGACGACGTCCTCACCGCGCCCGCCGTCACGGCGGCCCATCTGCGGGAGCACCACCCGGACGCCCGCTGTCTGCTGATCAACTCCGGTGACGTCCGGGCCGACCTGTCCGGCGTGACCCTCGTGGAGCAGGAGGACACGGACGGCGCGGTGCCCGACGTGGTCGTGCTCGGCGGCGCGGGTGACGCGTTCACCTACGCGGCGCTCGACCGCGCCTTCCGCCTCGTCCAGCAGGGCGCCGCTCTCGTGGCCATGCACCGCAACCTGTACTGGCGCACCGCCGACGGGCTCGCCCTCGACACGGGGGCGTTCCTCCTCGGCCTGGAGCGGGCGGCGCGCACCGAGGCCGTCGTCACGGGCAAGCCTTCCAGTGCCTTCTTCGCCGCCGCCCTGGCCCACCTCGGCGCCTCCCCCGAGGAGGCGCTGATGGTGGGCGACGACATCGAGTCCGACGTGCTCGGCGCCCAGCACCACGGCATCACCGGCGCGCTGGTGAGGACGGGCAAGTACCGCGCAGAGACGCTGGAAGCGGCCGAGGGCGCCCCCGACCACGTGCTGGACTCCTTCGCGGACGTGCCCGCACTGCTGGAACGGCTCGGAGGCTGACAGCTGCCGAACGCGGGTCCGGGGCATGCGGGTCCGCAGCACGCCGGTCCGGGGCACGCGGGTTCCGGGGCACGCGAGAGGCGGTTCGGGGCGGTGGCGAGGGGCTCAGGGGCGTCTAGGAGGGGCTGGGCGCGGGGGCCAGACCGTCCGCGACCAGACCGGCGAGGACGGCTTCCCCGAGGGCGTGCACGGCCGACTGCGGGCGGACCATGACGGTGATCTCCTTGATCAGCCCGGCGTCGTCGAAATGCAGCAGATCGATGCCGTGTATCTCCTTGCCGCCGGCCTCGGCGCGGAAGACCAGAACCGCGGACGGTGCGGTGCCGCCGTCGCCGCTGGTCTGTGCGGAGCCGGTGTGGTCACCGATGTAACGGAAGTCCTCGAAGGTGCGCAGAAGGACGCCGAGGAGCCCCATCACCATCGGCTTGCCCTCGAAGGGCGTGAACTTGACGGGGCTGAAGAGGCGGATGTCGTCGGTGAGCAGGCCGTCCAGGGCTGCGAGGTCCCGGTTGTCGACGGCTGCGCGGAAGAGGTCTGCGGCGTCCACGGAATCATCTCCAAGCTTCCATACTCAAGAATCTGACTAATCAATTGCATGAGTATCACGGTCGGCCGTCACGGCGACAGAGGTGCGCGAGGAGAGGTTTCGGGGGGCGGGGCGGTCCCCCGGCCGCGCAGGGGCGACCGGCGCAGGCACCGGATGGCGAGGCGCGTGCGGTGGCGGGGCGGGCCTTCGGATGGCGCGCTGCGTGCGGTGGCGGGGCGGGCCACCGGATGGCGAGCTGCGTGCGTGGCGGAGCGAAGGAGCGTGCCGGATGAAGCCGCTTGTCCGGGGTATCCGCCGGACATGCTCGCCTTGACCGCCTACCGCTCGTACCACGGCGCAACGACCGTATGGGCCTTCGTGGTTGCCGTACTGATCGTGCTCGTGGCGGCCTGGTACATCCGGCGCCGGAGGTAGGCGGGCCGGGGTGGCGTGGACCCGCCCCGCCGTGACCTGCGAACGGTTCGGTGCTTACACGTTCGCTACGCCGCCCTCGCTACGGTGCGGTGACCTGCGAAAAAGGCCCTCCCGGAGGGAGGGCCTGACGTGCTGCGCGATGAGCGCCCCCGGCAGGACTCGAACCTGCGGCCAAGCGCTTAGAAGGCGCCTGCTCTATCCACTGAGCTACGGGGGCCGGGTGTCGGCCTGGTGTCCCGGAAGGCGCTCGTTCAAGCCATCCGCGACCGTGCCGGGACAAGGATAGGGCTCAGATCGCCTCCTCCCGGTTGCTTCACCTGCGTGGCACGATGTGGAGGTTCGGTGAAGCGAACCGATAATCGCAGGTGGGTGCGATTCGTGCATCGCTTTTGGCGCCTCGCGCCCCGGGTGTTGTGCACTCGTTATGCCTGCGCCCCACTCGTCCCCTCTGTCCCCCGGGAGGGTTCCGCCGCGCAGGGGGGCCTATACGCTTCAAAAAGCCGTCAAAATTGGGCATTCTTCACATGTGGTAACCATGGATGTACGGCCCCAGCTCATCGACGCACTTTCCGCCCTGCGCGACCGTGTCGCTGCCGTGCGTCTCCCACTCCCGCTGCCGGGGGCGCCGCGCGCCCGGCAGACGCGGACCGAACTGCTCGCCCAGCTCGACGACTACCTGGTGCCCCGGCTCAAGGACCCCGAGGCACCGCTGCTCGCGGTGATCGGGGGATCCACCGGTGCGGGCAAGTCGACGCTGGTCAACTCCCTGGTGGGGTGCCGGGTCAGCGAGGCCGGGGTGCTCCGCCCGACCACGAGGACCCCGGTGCTCGTCTGCCACCCGGACGACCACCACTGGTTCGCGGGAGTACGGGTGCTGCCGCAGCTGACCCGGGTGTGGCTGCCCCCGGGACAGGTCCCCGACCCCGACGGGCTCGACCACCTGGGGGCCGACGGGGACCGCGACGAGACCGTGCTGAGGGTGGAGACCGCGGCGACCCTGCCCAGGGGCCTCGCGCTCCTGGACGCACCCGACATCGACTCGCTCGTCGTGGGGAACAGGGTCCTCGCCGCCGAACTCATCTGCGCAGCCGACGTCTGGATCATGGTGACCACGGCGTCCCGGTACGCCGACGCGGTGCCATGGCATCTCCTGCGTACCGCCAAGGAGTACGACGCCTCCCTGGTCACCGTGCTGGACCGGGTGCCGCACCAGGTGATCGCCGAGGTCTCCCGGCAGTACGCCGCCCTGCTCACCCGGGCCGGTCTGGGTGACGTGCCCCGTTTCACCATCCCCGAGCTGCCCGAGTCCGCGGGCGGGGGCAGCGGACTGCTTCCCACCACCGCGGTCGCCCCCCTCCGGGCCTGGCTGACCCATCGCGTGCAGGACCCGGCGGCCCGTCAGCAGGCCGTGGGCCGCACGGCGTCGGGGGTCATCGACTCGCTGAACGTGCGCATGCCCGAGCTGGCCGCCGCGGTGGCCGCGCAGTACGCGGCGGCCGTGAGGCTGACCGGTGTGGTCGAGGAGGCGTACGGGAAGGAGCTGGCGCGCGTACGCAACCGGCTCCGGAACGGGGCCGTGCTCGCCGGCGGCGCCCGTACCCGGTGGCGCGGCTATCCGCTCTACAGCACGGCGGGAGAGCTGCTGGACTCCCTCGTGGAGAGCCTGGTGGCCCTGTTGCAGTGCGCCGTCGCCGCCGCCGACGAGCAGATCCGCACGACCTGGCAGCGCGAGCCCGCCGCCGGGGGCTTCCGCTTCGAGGACGCGGGCCGGGAGGCGGGCGGATGGGGACCCGCCGAGGACGTGCAGGGCCGGATCGGGATGGCCGTACGGCGCTGGCGGCGGGTCCTGGAGGAACTGGCCGAGGAAGAGGCGCGGCTCCTCGAACGCAATGCCGCGCCGGACGCGGAGACGGTGGCCGCGCTGCTGGCGGCGGCGCTGCTCGGCGGGCGACGCGCGCGGGGCGCCGGTGAGCAGCTCGCCGAACGCATCGGGGCGCAGGGAGCGCTGAGGCTCCGCGACAAGGGGGGCGCACTCCTCACCACCTGCCTGGACCAGGTCCTGAACGGTGAGCGTGACCGGCGGCTCGCACCCCTGGACGCGCTCGAGATCGCCCCGGAGCCGCAGGCCGAACTCATCGCCGCGCTGTCCGTACTGCAGAAGGAGAGGTGGCAGCGATGACTGCCGTCACTGACCAGGGCCGGGACCACGGACAGGGGCCGGAGGGCGAGAAGGACGGGGAACCGGAGACGGGCGACGGCCGGCGCTGGGACGACGGCCTCATCGCGCGCCGCGCCGCGGAGGCCGCCCAGGAGAAGGCGGAGGGGCCGAACCCGCCCCCGGAGGAGACCGGGCCCGAGGTCGAGGCGTACGGGCTGCCCGGCAGCCCGCTCCGGCCGAGGCTCGACGCCTTGCGCGAACTGGTCGGGCTCTCCCGCGCGAGGCTCGACGGGGACACCCTCGCCGAGGCGGGGCGGGTGCTCGACGAGGCGTCGGCGCGCCAGCGGCTCTCCTCCCGGCACACGGTCGTCGCGATCGCGGGGGCCACGGGCAGCGGGAAGTCCACCCTCTTCAACGCGCTGGCGGGCGTACAGATCTCCGACACAGGGCTGCGCAGGCCCACGACGTCCGCGCCGATCGCCTGCAGCTGGACCGACGGCGCCGCGGGACTGCTCGACCGGCTCGCCATCCCCGGCCGGCTGCGGCGCAGGCCCGTGCAGGGAGGCACCGCCACCGACGAGGCTCTGCAGGGGCTCGTCCTGGTCGACCTCCCCGACCACGACTCGGCGGCGACCGGTCACCGGGCCCAGGTGGACCGGGTCCTCGCCCTGGTCGACGCGGTGATCTGGGTCGTCGACCCGGAGAAGTACGCCGACGCGGCCCTGCACGAGCGCTACCTGCGGCCGCTCGCCGGGCACGCCGAGATCTCCTTCGTCGTCCTCAACCAGATCGACCGGCTTCCGGGGGAGGCCGCCGACCTGGTGCTGGACGATCTGCGCCGGCTGCTCGACGAGGACGGCATGGCGGTGGGGGAGCACGGCGAGCCGGGCGTCACGGTCATGCCGCTGTCCGCGCTCACCGGCGACGGGGTCGGCGAGCTGCGCGAGCTGCTCGGCAGGTTCGTCCAGGACCGGACGGCGGCGGCCCGCAGGCTCTCCGCGGATGTGGACGCCGCGGCGGCCCGGCTGCGTCCGGTGTACGTCGCCGAGGGCCGGCCAGGGCTGGGGGAGCGCGCCCGCGAGGAGTTCACGGACCGGCTCGCGGAGGCCGTCGGGGCCACGGCGGCGGGGCAGGCGGCGGAGCGGGAGTGGCGCAGGAACGCGGGACGGGCCTGCGGGACGCCCTGGCTGCGGCTGTGGCGCTGGTACGAGTCCACCCGGCAGCTCGGCGGGCTGGACCTGATGGCCCAGGCGCTCGCGCCCCCGGAGGAGGAGCTCACCGCCCGGCAGCGGGTGGAGCAAGCCGTACGGAAGCTGGCGGACGACGCTGTCGACGGGCTGCCCGCACCCTGGGCGCAGGCCGTGCGCGAGGCGGCCGTGGGCGGGGCGAAGGGGCTGCCGGAGGCGCTGGACGAGCTGTCCCGGGCCGCGCAGACGGGTGCGGGCGGCCGGGGCGGCCGTTCGGGCGGTGACACCGCTTCGACCGGCACGCGGCAGGGCACGGTCAAGCCGGTGCCCGGCTCGGGTACGGGCCGGGCCGGTGCTCCCCTCGCAGCGCCGGCGGGCGGCCGTGCCGCCAGGCCGCCGCGCCCCGCGTGGTGGCCCGCGGCGGTGCTGGCGCAGGCCTCGATGACGCTGCTTCAGGTCTTCGGCGGCCTGTGGCTGCTCGGCCAGATCGTGGGGGTGCTGGAGCCCGGACTCGTCGTCCCCGCCCTGCTCATGCTGGCCGGGGTGATCGGCGGGCCGCTCGTCGAGTGGTCGTGCGCCGCCGCTGCCCGCGGGCCCGCGCGCAGGTACGGGCAGGAGGCGGAACGACGGCTTCGCGAGGCCGCGGCCGGCTGCGGCAGGGCCAGGGTCCTGGACCCGGTCGCGGCGGAACTGGCGCGCTACCGCGAGGTGCGGGAGCGGTATGTGGCGGTGACGGAGTTTTCCACAACCGGCCGGTAATCCACAGGCTCCCGCGGGATTCCCCATTTCCGTCCAGCATGGTGACAACGCATCGGACCGGCACACCGGAACGCATGCCGGCGTAACGCATGCAGGCGTAACGCGTGCCTGTGTAACGCATACCGGCGGACGGCGAAGAGTGCCGGCGGCCGGGCGGGACCGCGCGGCCCGCGTGCGGCCGAAGCGCGTCGCGCGTCTTCGCGACGCATCGGTGCAGCCCGGACAGCGGGACGGAAAGCGGACGGAATGCGGCAGGGAAGCAGCGGTAAACGAAACAGGGGGACGGGAAATGAACGAGACCTTGGTGACGCTGGTGGGGAACGCCGCCACGCCGGTGGACTTCCGGGAGACGGCCGCGGGGCCGACGGCACGCTTCCGGATGGCGGTGACGCCCCGGCGGTGGGACCGGGAACAGCAGGTCTGGTCGGACGGCCGCACGAGCTTCTACACGGTGTGGGCGCGGCGGACGCTCGCGGTGAACCTGTCCGGTTCGGTGTCGGTGGGGGAGCCGCTCGTCGTGCACGGCCGTCTGAAGGTGCGCGAGGAGGAGCGGGACGGGGTGTGGAAGACCTCCGTGGACGTCGAGGCGGTGGCGGTGGGGCACGACCTGACGAGGGGGACGGCGGCGTTCCGGCGGGTGGTCAGAGGCGACCCCGCCCTTACGGCGCCTACGCATCGTCAGAAACCGGCCACGGAAATGGCATCGATGTCCTGAACAAGGGGGGCGCGCCGAAGAGAGCTGTAACGATTGCGATTCGGAATGCTTATCTGACGCTATGACGGGGGACTGTCACCCGCTCGCTCCTTACGATTCCCCAGTACTCATGCGGCACTTGAGTTTGCTGGCGAGACACCTCCCACACGCGCATCATCCGTGAAGGTCTCGCCCGGAGGGGAATTCTGTGTTTTCTGTGTCTTCAGCATCCACTTCGTCGCCCACGGCGGCGACGGAGGGCTCCATAGGGAGCCGGAGCGGGAGCAGGCGATACGGCCAGGAGCCGGCCGGGACCGGGCGGGGCCGCGGTCTCGTCAAGGCGGCAGCGGCTGTACTGGCCGCCGGGCTGGTCGCAGCGGGCACCCTCGTGGGTGCGAGCGCGGCGGCGGCGGCTCCGGCCGACGAGACGGGCCAGCACCAGGGCGGCGCGACCGCCGTACTGGACGGGCTGAAGACCTACGACAGCGCCCTGCTGCGCACGGCCGGTGAGAACGGCGAGCAGGCCACCACGCAGGAGCTCCCCGCCGGCCTCTTCGAGCTGGACGTCGACGGTGGCGGCCAGCTGAAGACGTACTGCATCGACATCCACAACCCCACGCAGGACCGGGCGAAGTACCTGGAGACCCCCTGGGCCCAGACCTCGCTGGGCGCCAACGAGAACGCGGGCAAGATCCGCTGGATCCTCCAGCACTCCTACCCGCAGGTCGACGACCTCTCGGCGCTCGCCGGAGAGGCCGGCACCGGCCCGCTCACCGCCAAGACGGCCGCCGCGGGCACCCAGGTCGCCATCTGGCGCTTCTCCGACAAGGCCGACGTCGAGGCCAAGGACGAGCACGCGGAGAAGCTCGCGGACTGGCTGGAGAAGAGCGCCGAGAGCCTCGCGGAGCCCAAGGCCTCCGTGGCGCTGGAGCCCGCCGCCGTCTCCGGCAAGGCCGGTGAGCGGGTCGGTCCCGTCACCGTCCGCACCGACGCCGGCCAGGTCTCCGTGACCCCGCCTGCCGACGCCGCCGCGGGTGGCGTCACGGTCACCGACAAGGACGGCAAGCCCGTCACGCAGGCCGCTGATGGCACCGGTCTCTACTTCGACATCCCCGAGGGCGCCGCGGACGGTTCCGCCGCGCTGACGGTCCAGGCCACCACCTCCGTGCCGGTGGGCCGGGTCTTCGCCGGGCTGACCAAGAGCCAGACCATGATTCTCGCGGGCTCCAGCCAGTCCACGGTCACGGCCTCGGCCACCGCCACCTGGGCCGAGAAGGGCGCGGTCCCCGCGCTCACGGCGCAGAAGAACTGCGCCAAGGGTGGCGTGGACATCACCGCGAGCAACAAGGGCGACGAGCCGTTCACCTTCGCGCTGGCCGGTGCGGAGCACACCATCGCGGCGGGCGAGACCCGCACGGTGACGATCCCGGTCGCCGAGGACCAGGCGTACGACTTCACGATCACCGGCCCCGGCGGGTTCAGCAAGAACTTCAAGGGCGTCCTGGACTGCGAGACGGCGGGCACCCCCACCCCGGGTGACGGTGTCGGCACCCAGAGCGGCTCCGAGCCGGTGCCCGCCCAGACCGGCACCAGCTCCACCGGTGCCGAGGGTGACCTCGCCGCCACCGGCGGTTCCAGCGCCACCCCCGTCATCGCGGGTGTCGCCATCGCCCTGGTCGTGCTCGGCGGCGGCGCGGTCTTCTTCCTCCGCCGGAAGAAGCCCCAGAGCAACGGTGAGTGACTGAGCGCTGAGCGCTGAGCCGAGGGCGCAGCGCGGGAATGCGCCGGTGAGGGCCCGGTACGGACATCCGTACCGGGCCTTCGCGTACCCCGGGCGCGGCCTCACTGGTGTCCCCGGTACGCCCCCACGGGTGTACCGGGGAACGGACGGGTTTCCGTCCGGGCGCGGACGTCAGGCAAGATGGGTGTATCTGCCCACACCTCTATTGCTGCCGGACGGTTTCTCTTGGCTGAGTACATCTACACCATGCGCAAGACGCGCAAAGCGCACGGCGACAAGGTGATTCTCGATGACGTCAATCTGAACTTCCTGCCCGGCGCGAAGATCGGTGTCGTGGGGCCCAACGGTGCCGGTAAGTCCACGGTGCTGAAGATCATGGCGGGCCTGGAGCAGCCGTCCAACGGTGACGCCTTCATCTCGCCCGGCTTCAGCGTCGGCATCCTCATGCAGGAGCCGGAGCTCGACGAGAGCAAGACCGTCCTGGAGAACGTCCAGGACGGCGCCGCCGAGACCATGGGCAAGCTCAAGCGCTTCAACGAGGTCGCCGAGCTCATGGCGACGGACTACTCCGACGCGCTCATGGACGAGATGGGCAAGCTCCAGGAGGACCTGGACCACGCCAACGCGTGGGACCTCGACGCCCAGCTGGAGCAGGCCATGGACGCCCTGGGCTGCCCGCCCGGCGACTGGCCCGTCGTCAACCTCTCCGGCGGCGAGAAGCGCCGTGTGGCGCTCTGCAAGCTGCTCATCGAGGCCCCGGACCTGCTCCTCCTCGACGAGCCCACCAACCACCTCGACGCCGAGTCGGTGAACTGGCTGGAGCAGCACCTCTCGAAGTACGCGGGCGCCGTCGTCGCCGTCACGCACGACCGGTACTTCCTGAACAACGTCGCCGAGTGGATCCTCGAGCTCGACCGGGGCCGCGCCCTGCCCTACGAGGGCAACTACTCCACGTACCTCGACAAGAAGGCCACCCGCCTCAAGGTCGAGGGCCGCAAGGACGAGAAGCGCGCCAAGCGGCTCAAGGAAGAGCTGGAGTGGGTCCGCTCCAACGCCAAGGGCCGGCAGACCAAGTCCAAGGCCCGTCTCGCCCGTTACGAGGAGATGGCGGCCGAGGCGGACAAGATGCGGAAGCTGGACTTCGAGGAGATCCAGATCCCGCCGGGCCCGCGTCTCGGTTCCATCGTCGTCGAGGTCGAGAACCTCTCCAAGGCCTTCGGCGACAAGGTCCTCATCGACGACCTGTCGTTCACGCTGCCGCGCAACGGCATCGTCGGCGTCATCGGTCCGAACGGCGCGGGCAAGACCACGCTGTTCAAGATGATCCAGGGCCTGGAGACCCCCGACTCCGGCGCCATCAAGGTCGGCGACACGGTCAAGATCTCCTACGTCGACCAGTCCCGCGCCAACATCGACCCGAAGAAGACCCTCTGGGCCGTCGTCTCGGACGAGCTGGACTACATCAACGTCGGCCAGGTCGAGATGCCGTCCCGCGCCTACGTCTCCGCCTTCGGCTTCAAGGGCCCGGACCAGCAGAAGCCCGCCGGCGTCCTCTCCGGCGGTGAGCGCAACCGCCTGAACCTGGCGCTGACGCTCAAGGAGGGCGGCAACCTGCTGCTCCTCGACGAGCCGACCAACGACCTCGACGTCGAGACCCTGTCCTCGCTCGAGAACGCGCTGCTGGAGTTCCCCGGAGCAGCGGTGGTCATCTCCCACGACCGCTGGTTCCTGGACCGCGTCGCCACGCACATCCTGGCGTACGAGGGCGACTCCAAGTGGTACTGGTTCGAGGGCAACTTCGAGTCGTACGAGAAGAACAAGGTCGAGCGACTCGGCGCGGACGCGGCCCGCCCGCACCGTGCCACCTACAAGAAGCTCACGCGAGGCTGATCGACTTGGCCCGTCACATCTACAGCTGCCCGCTGCGCTGGTCGGACATGGATGCCTTCGGCCACGTGAACAACGTGGTCTTCCTCCGCTACCTGGAGGAGGCGCGCATCGACTTCATGTTCCGGCTGGCGCCGGGGGACGGTTCGCCGTCCTTCTCAGGCGGCTCCGTCGTGGCCCGGCACGAGATCGACTACGTGCGCCCGCTGGTCCACCGGCACGCCCCGGTGACCGTCGAGTCCTGGGTCACGAAGATAACCGCGGCGTCGCTGACGATCGCGTACGAGATCAAGGACCCCGAGCAGGTCTACGTACGCGCCTCGACGGTCGTCGTGCCGTACGACCTGGCGGCGGAGCGGCCCCGGCGGATCACCGCCGAGGAGAAGCTCTTCCTCCAGGAGTACCTGGACCAGGAGCCCGCCGTCGCATGACAGTGCCTGTACGGTCGCTGCGGTTCGCCGACGCGAGGGAGGCGGCGGATCTCGCCGCCTTCCTCGGCAGGCTGCTGCACTACGACCGGGCCGCCGCCGTCCGTCTCCAGGCGGGCGGCGGCGCGCTGGCGGTGTTCGGCCGCCCGCCGTCGTTCGAGGTCCTCGCGATCCGCACGGTCCGGCTGCCGGAGACCCACGACTTCGACCTGACCGTCTCGGCCGGTGAACTCCTCGAGGCGCTCGACACCGACGGGGCCGACGGCCAGGCGGGCGTGGGTGATCTGCCGCAGCCCGTCACCGGCCCTCCGTGGGCAGGTCTGCTGCCACCGCGCGGCGGCTGGCAGGAGCGCCCCGGACTGCCGGACCCGGCCGACCTGCGCACCGCGCTCGCCGACGCCGTGGCCGAGTTCCGGGCCCGCGACGCGGCCCTGCCCGAGGAGCGGCGTAACCGGGCGGAACGCGATCTGATCGGCCGCGACATCTGGTCCCGGAAGGTCGGGAACACGGAACTGCCGCTGCGCGCGGTGCACGCCGCGCAGTCGCTCGGCTTCCTGCGCGCCGCCCCCGGCTTCCCCGTCGCCCTGATGGCGTCCGGTACCTGGCTGCGGCTGCGCACCCCGTTCGGCTCGATCGCGCTGCGCGGCGCGGGCGGAGGCCTAGGCGCACTCGCCGTGACGGTCGGGACGGCCTGAGGCTTAGGCGTACTCGCCGTGATGGTCGGGACGGGCTGAGGCCTAGGCGCACTCGCCGTCACGGTCGGGACGGCCTGAGGCCTAGGCGTACTCGCCGTGACGGTCGGGACGGCCTGAGCCCCCGGGCCTGCTCCACCTGCCGGCGGGCGTCAGGGCTCACCGCACGGGCCCTGCGAGATCCACCGGCAGGGCCCCGCTCACCACCCCGCCGCGCCGGGGCTCGCCGCACGGGCCCGAGGGCCCCGCGGCTCACTTCCCGGCGGCGTCCGGCCACACCCCGATGTGGTCCTGCTCCAGCTCCAGCATCACCCGGTGTTCCATCCCCAGTGCCTCGGTGTAGTCGGCGGGCAGTTGGAGCCGGCCGGCCCGGTCGAGCATCGCGTACTCCCGTGCCACCTGCGACTCCTGTCCCGTCGCCGCGTCCACCTCGGTGCGCCGCAGCACCTCGGACGACGTACGGCCGTCGCGGATGGCGACCGTGCGGCGCACCTCGTTCGCCACCGCCTGGTCGTGCGTGACGATGACGATCGTCGTACCGAGTTCCTCGTTGGCCCGGCGGAACGCGGCGAACACCTGCTCGCCCGTGGCGGAGTCCAGCTCACCCGTCGGCTCGTCGGCGAGCAGCACCGAGGGGTTGTTGGCCAGCGCCACCGCGATCGCCACCCGCTGCTGCTGGCCCCCGGACATCTGGGCGGGGCGGCGGTCACGGCAGTCCGCGACCTCCAGCATGTCCAGCAACGACTCGGCACGCGCCGCCCGTTCGCGGTTGCGGCCACGGCCGCGCAGCTGCATCGGCAGCGTGACGTTCTGGACGGCGGTCAGATAGGAGAGCAGATTGCGTGAGGTCTGCTGCCAGACGAAACCGACGACGTCGCGGCGGTAGCGCAGCCGCTCCTTCTGGCCCATCGCCAGGAGGTCGCAGCCCGCCACCTTCGCCGACCCCGCCGTGGGCACGTCCAGGCCGGCCAGGATGTTCATCAGCGTGGACTTCCCGCTGCCCGAAGCACCGACCAGGGCCATCAACTCGCCCTCGGTGACCAGCAGGTCGAGGCCCTGGAGCGCCTGCACCTCCACCCCGTCCGTGGAGAAGATGCGCACCAGCCGGTCGCACGCGATCAGGGCGTCGTGCCCGTACGACGGCCGGTCCCGACGCGCGGCGGCGCGCTGTTCGAGCTCCGCCAGGGTGGTCTCTGTCGATGACGTCACCGGGTGTCTCCTGCCCTGAGTTCCTTGATCGATCCGCGGCGGCTCGACCACCACGCCTGGACACCGGCCACGGCGGCGGCGAGGAGAACCACGCCGAGTGCCGGGAGGGCCAGCGACCACGCGTCGGTCCGCAGCGTGGCGGTGTGCGGGGCCGCCGGGGCGCCGCCGGCCAGCGCCAGCGCGTCCAGGTCGATCCCCGGTGCCAGCAGGGCGATGGTCGCCCAGCCCACGAGGAGCCCGCCGAACGCGGCCAGCAGCGCCTGCGGCATCGCCTCGGAGGCGAGGAGCCGCCGGCCCTGCCGGGTGGTGAGCCCCATCGTCCGCAGCCGGGCCAGGAGCGTGGTGCGCTCCGGGGCGGTCTGCAGCAGCGACAGACCCACGGCGAGCAGCGCGTAGCCCGCTCCCGCCGCGACGGCCGCCGCGTAGATCCGTTCCGCGCCCGACTGCATCGGGGTGTCGGCGAACGCCCCCCGCTCGGCCGACCGCAGCCGCACCTGGAAGTCCGGCCCCGCGTCACGCGCGGCGGCCCGCAGTCGCCCGGCGTCGAGCGAGGCCCCGGTGACCAGGAGCGTCGTGGGATCGCCCAGGGCGAGGCCCCGCGCGTCGACGATCAGGAAGTCGGAGTCGTCCACCGCCGAAGTGCGCGTCAGGACGGCGGCCACCCGCACCTCCACGTCCCCCTGCTGCGACCGGATGGTGAGCGGCCGGTCGCCGAGCCGCCCGGCGAGCGCCGGCGAGGCGACGGCCGGGAGCGGCCCGCCCTTCCCGCCCGAACCTCTCAGCGCCGCTGCGGGGAAGGCGGGCAGCCCGGTCCCGCGCGCCAGGCGGGAGTACGAGCCGGGCTCGACGCCCAGCAGGGTCGCGCGCTCGGTGTCCGATCTGACGTCCCGGGAAGCCGCCAGCGGGGTGCCGTACTCGATGCGTACGGCCGCGACGTCCTCGACGCCGTCCACCGCGCGGACCTGCCGTACGGCGCCCTCGGAGACCGGGGCCGACCCGCCCTCCCCGCTGATCCGGGCGTCCGCGCCGACGGCCCGCAGCGCCGCCTCGTTCCGCGCGTCCGCGATCCCCGCGAGCACCGAGCCCCCGAACGCCGCCGTGGTCAGCGCGATCAGCAGGGCGAGCAGCGGCAGCGTGCCGCTGGACGAGGCCCGGCCCGCGCGGGCCAGTGCCAGGAAGCCGACCGCCCCGCGCAGCCGCGCCACGGGCCGGGCCGCCAGCCGCAGCGGCAGCGGGTAGAGCCGCACGAGGACGAGCGCGGCGATCAGCCCCACCAGCACGGGGGCCGCGCTCACCAGCAGATCGGCTCCCGCACCCGTCGACGTGCCGCGACGGCGCAGCGCGGCCACCGCGCCCACCGCGAGGACGAGCACGGTGAGTTCGGCGACCGTACGCCGACGGCTCGGCCTCGCCGCCGTCATGTCCTCGCGGGCGCCGTGCAGCAGCGGCCTGCGGTGGAGCAGCGCCGTGCGCAGCGGCAGCACCGCGCAGACCAGTACGGCGACACCGGCAGCGGCCGTCGCCGCGGGCAGGAACCGCGCCTCGCGGACGAGCAGGACCGCCGCCAGCAGCCCGAGCGCCGCCGCGGGCAGCACGGCCACCGCCGTCTCGGCCAGCAGCCGTCCGCCGATGCCCCGCAGCGAGCCGCCGCGCGAGCGCAGCAGCGCCAGTTCGTGGTGGCGTCGCGCGCCGATCAGCCCGCCGGTCATCAGCAGGACGACCGCGCCCACCACCCCGATGCCCACCGCCGCGACCGCGACGACGGGGCCGATCGCGGAACGCATCGAGGCGTAGGCGTCGAGGATCGCGTCCAGATCGGTGGTGAGCGTGGTGTTCGGCCCCGCGATGTCGCGCAGCGTCAGGAGTTCGGGGCCGTTCTCCATCGCGGCGACGGCCTTGCCCAGCCGGGGCGCGTCCGCGGAGGTGAGGCCCGTGGCGTCGGGCGCCAGGCGCCAGTACAGCTCCGGGTCACCGCTGGTGGCGAGCAGCGCCGGGGCGGCGTCCGTGGGCAGCAGCAGGGCCGCCGCCCAGTAGAAGGTGGGGACCGGTGACTGCGGGTCCCTGACCAGGGAGGGAGCGCGGTACAGCGGATCGACCGACCAGTAGCCGCTCTCCGGGCGCAGCGGTGTCACGACGCCGGTGATCCGTACGCTCAGCGTCTGCCCGTTCTGGGTGGGCACGGCGATCGTGGAGCCCGGCTTCATCTTCAGCTCCGCCGCGGTCTCCTCGGTGACCGCCGCCTCCACCGCACGGGTGGCGAGGGTCACCTCGCCCCGCGCCACCGGCCAGCGCCCCGCCCGCAGCGAGCTGTGCTCGGAGAGCGCCGCGGGGGCGGCGTAGGTGAGCTGCGGCGGGAGCGCGTTCGGCCGGGGCAGCCAGGGCTCGCTCGCGACGAGGGGCGTCGTCGTGTGCGCCCCGTACGAGGAGTTCGCCGGATCGGCACGCAGCGGCTCGACGAGGGCCGCCGTCAGCGCGTCGTCGGCCTCGGACAGGGCCTTCTCCCGCATCGCCGACTCGCGGACCGACGGCGCCTGCCCGAGAGCGGGCGGAGGCGTCGTCACCTCCAGCACGCTCTGGCCCGGCGCCGCCGTCGTCAGGTCGTGGCGCAGCGCCTTCGACTCGTACGCGTCCACCGCCCGGGGGAAGACGGCGGCGAGGAAGGCGGTCAGGAACACGAGGACCGCCAGGGCGGCCGAGATACCGGGAGCGGTACGCAGCCTCGTGCGCACCCAGGGGGCGCAGGCGGCCGTCGTCTTGGCGGCGTTCATGTCAGTTGTCCCCCTGGTGGCGCAGCGATACCGCGGGATCGGCGCGGCGCAGTGTGATCGCCGCGACGATCAGCAGCGGCAGCGCGGCGACCGAGGCCAGCAGCACCGAGACCTGCCCGGCCGGGAGGAGCACCAGGACGTCCGGCACGGGCCGCGCGGCCTGCCCGGTCAGCACGACGAGCGGCACCACGGCCCTGGTCAGCACCGCCCCGAGGGCGAGCCCGATCAGCAGGGCGAGAGCGATCAGTACGCCCTGCTCGGCGGCCAGCATCCGGGCCAGTCGCCGGCGGGAGGCTCCCAGCGCCCGCAACACGGCGAACTCGGCGGCCCGTTCGCGCTGCGACCCCACGAGGCCGACGCCGAAACCGACCGCGGCCAGGGCGGCGGCCACCACCGCGACCGCCAGCAGCGCGGACTGCGGACCCGCGCCCAGCGGATCGTCCGCGAGCTCCCGGGCCACCTCGTCCCGCACCCGGACCTGAGCGGGATCGGTACCCGGCAGCGCACGCAGGCGCGCCGCCAGCTCGGCACCGTCGCCGGGCGCGGTGCTCAGCCACCACTCGGTGGGCGCCAGGGTGGCTCCCGACCGGTGCGCGAGCACCTCGGACACGGCCCGCAGGTCCAGCAGCAGGCTGCCGCCCGGCTTCGTGGACGACTCGGCGCCGGGACCGGCGGAACCGGCCGGGCCGGCTGCCGCCGGGGAGCCCGTTCCGGCCGCCCCGGTGCCGGTGGTCGGCAGCTGCCGCACCGCCTTCACCAGCTTCACCCGGACCGTGTTGCCCGCCAGCGTGAGATCGATCTCCTGGCCGGGCTTCGCTCCCGCGTACGTCAGGTACGCGTCGGTGGCCACCGCCTTCAGCGCGGGCGCCGCCGGACGAGCCGCCGTGATCCGGAGGGTGCTGACGGGCTCGGTGCCGAAGAAGGAATCGTCCGGCAGAGCCGCTCCGGTGCCGTAGCTGAAGGATGGCGCCGCACCCGAGCCGGTCACCGCCCGCACGCTGTCGGCAGAGTGTGTCTCGCCCGCCTCGGTCACCGTGGCCCCGGCCTGCCAGCGCACCCCCTCGGACGCGGGCGCGGGCCGCTCGCCTCCGCCGGAGGTGAGCGCCCGGAGTCCCGTCACGGACACCTGCCGCTTCTCGGAACGCCTCTCGGGCACCTCGCCGTCCACCTCGAAGCCGGTCACGGCCAGACCGCCCGACGCGGAGACGGGAAAGGACAGCGTGTGCGCGCCGCCGTCCACGGGCACGGTCCCGGCGCCGACCCGGTAACCGGTGCCGTAACGATCCTCCAGCAGCACGCTGATCAGCGTCGCCGCACCCGACGGCGACCTTCCGCCCGGGGCCGAGGTGTCGCGGATCCGCAGGTCGAACAGCACGCGGGTACTGCCCTCGGGCAGCACCACCCCCGTTCGCGCGGTCCTCGGCGGGGCGATCGCGGCGAACAGCCGCTCCGGGGACGTGCCCGCCAGGTCCTCCCGCATCAGCATCCCCTCGTCCGCGTGCGCGGTGTCGAGGGCCAGCACCTCGGCCGTCCGCCCCCCGGAGAGGTCCACCGTCGTACGGAACGCGGGAGCCGCCTCCCGTACGCCCGGGAGACCCGTGTACGCGGCCGCCTGCGCCGGGTCGCCGGCCGGCGTGCCCACCACGCGCACCGAGGCGCCCGACCTGAAGTCCGCCTGGTCGCCCTGCGAACGGTCCCAGGACGCGCTCTGCCCGACGGCCAGCATGCCCATCGCGACCGAAAGGACGAGCAGCAGCACCGGGCCCGCGCCCCGCAGCGGCCGGCGGCTGAACTGCCAGCCCGCCAGCGCCGTGAACAGGCCCCGCCCGCCCGCCGCGCGCCGCTCGGCGAGCCGGGCCGCGGGGGGCAGCAGCCGCAGGGTCAGCACGGTGCCGGCCAGCAGGGCGAGCGCGGGAGCGGCCACCAGCAGGGGATCGATGCCCAGCTCGCCCTTGCGGTCGCCGGTGAGGGCGCCACCGCCCGACGCCCCGGTCTGCCGGTCCAGCTGCCAGTACGCCACCCCGGCGACGAGCAGCAGCCCGAGGTCGGCACCGGCGCGTACCGGGGTGGGCAGCGTTGTGGCCCGGGAGCCCCGGCGCCCGGCCGCTCCCGCCGTCAGCGCGGGGGCGACCACCGCGAGCGCACAGGCCAGCGCGACGGCAGCGGCGACCAGCCAGACCGTGCCGTCCACACCGCCGTCGAGCCGCAACCCGATCCGCCCGAGGTCGCTGCGGTCCGCGAGCAGCCGGGTCAGCGGCCCGGCGAGCAGCGGGGCGACGACGGCGGCCGGCACGGCGAGCAGCAGCGCCTCGATCGCGGCGAGCGAGGTGATCCGGCCCCGCGAACCTCCCCGCGCGCGCAGCAGTTCCGTCTCACCGCCGCGCTCGCTGCTCAGCAGGCGGGCCACGAGCAGCAGGGCGTACCCGGCGAGCAGGACCAGCTGGACCGCGACGATCATGATCGTGGAGCGGGAGACCAGCAGCGCCCGGTCGATCTGGTCGATGACGGTAGGCAGCGCCGTCCGTACCGTGGCCCCGTCACCGAAGACCGGAGCCGCCGACAACGCCTTCGGCCCGTCCGTCGCGGCCCGGCGCAGCGCCTCGGTCCGGCCGGTCGTGACCGTACGGAAGTCGGCGGCGGCCAGCCAGGAGACCGGGCCCGCGGTGAGCCGCCCCGAACCCAGCACAGCCGGGTCGGCGAGCAGCGGGCCGTAGGTGGTGAAGACGACCTCGCGGACCCCGCGCCCGCCCAGCGGGTCCAACTGCCAGTACGGATCGGCCTGGTCGGAGGCCTCGTACAGACCGGTGACCTCGATCCGCAGCGGTGCGTCCTTCAGCCGGTCGGTGAGGGTCAGCAGGGCGCCCGGCCGAAGTTTCAGGGCCTCGGCGGAGGCGCGCGGCAGGGCCACCTGCACGGGGTCCCCGGCCGCCCCGGCCCCGGCGTCCGGCATACGGCCGTCAGTGAGGCGGACACGGCTGCGGTCGAGGGAGGCGAGATGCGTCAGATCGGGATCGCCGCGCCGCTCGGCGGGCGTCTGCAGACTGCGAGGGAGGGCGTACGGTCCGGAACTCTCCAGCTTCCGTACGGTCACCGGCAGTCCGCCGAAGGTGTCGCGGGCCGCCCGGCGCACCCTGGCGTCGGCCTCCTCACGGCGCTCGCGGTCCACATCGGCGGAGACGAAGAGCGATGCCTGCGCCGCGGAGCGGTGCGTGAGCGTGTGCCGCAGGGCGGCGTCGCCTATGGAACCCGAGAACGCGGTGAGGGCGGCCAGCACGCAGGTGGTGAGCAGGACGGCCAGTACGGCAGCCGTGAGCAGCAGCCGGTGCGCGCGCACCCGCAGAAGGACGAACCCCGTCACCTGATCCCCCGAACCTCAGCAGCGCCACGCCCCGTACATCCCGTACGCCCCCGACGTCCCCCGGATGCTTTCAGAGCGCACGGGTCCTGGAAACCGCTTGTGGGCGCACCTTGATGGGATCGTGACCGTTATGCGGCGGTGGAGTACCGGAATCCGCACACGGCGTCAGTCCGCCGTGTTGACCATCGAGGCGGCGGCGTAGGTGAGGTAGTCCCACAACTGCCGCTCCAGCTCCGGGGGGAGCCCGAGCTCGTCGAGCGCCACCCGCATGTGGCCGAGCCAGGCGTCATGAGCCGCCCTGTCCACCTGGAAGGGGGCGTGACGCATCCGCAGCCGGGGATGACCCCGCTCTTCGCTGTAGGTGCGCGGACCGCCCCAGTACTGCATGAGGAACAGGGCGAACCGCTCCTCGGCGGGGCCGAGATCCGCCTCCGGGTACATCGGACGCAGCAGCGGGTCGTCCGCGACGCCCTGGTAGAAGCGGTGGACCAGGCGCCGGAACGTCTCCTCGCCGCCGACCTGCTCGTAGAAGGTCTGCTCCTGAAGCGTGTCGCGCGGAATCTCTGTCACCCGTCCATCGTCGCAGACGTACCGGCCGAGGACCGGGGTCCTAGGACCCCGGCCCGTATCCGCGCGCTTCCCCGGCCCGCCCGGTCAGTCGCGGCGGACGGTGATGGTCGTCCACGCACCGACGTGCACCTGGTCGCCGTCCTGGAGCGGGACGGGGACGTACGGCTGGATCGGGTCCTCGGCGCCGTTGAGCGTGGTGCCGTTCGTGGAGTTCTGGTCGACGACGGCCCAGCTGCCGTCCGGCTGCTGCACCAGCACGGCGTGCTGGTGCGAGACGCCCGGGTCCTCCGGCGGCCTGGCCAGGTCGATGTCGGGGGACTCGCCGGTGCTGTGCCGGCGGCGGCCGATGGTGATCTGGTTCCCGGTGAGCGCGAGGCGCTGCTCCGGGGAGTACGCGGGCAGGTTGAGCCCGGTCGCCTCGGGGCCGCTGCGCTGCATCATCGCCAGGAAGTAGTCACGGTCCGGGGCGATGACCGCCGTCCAGCTGCCCGGTCCCTGGTCCCTGCCGCTCTGGACGGGTCCCTGACCGGGAGCCTGCTGGACGGGCCCCTGTCCTGGAGCCTGGCTGTGGGCCTGGCCCGGGAACTGCTGCTGGGGCGCCTGGGACTGAGGTGCCTGCTGTTGCGGTGTCTGCGGGCCCTGCGGGAAGCCCTGCGGAGGCTGCTGGCGCGAGGGCGGAGGCAGCATCCAGTCGTCCTCGCCGCCGGGCCGGGGTGCCTGGGGCTGCGCGGGCGCGGGCGGCGCGGACTGCTGCTGGAACGACGGCGGGGCCGGCGGCCCCGGTCGCTGCGGGTCGAAGGGCGAGGGCGGGGCCTGAGTTCCGCCCTGCTGCCCCTGCGGGCCGCCGGGCTGTCCCATCGGACCGCCGGGCTGGCCGGGCTGACCGGGCTGGCCGCCCATCGGACCGCCGGGCTGACCGGGCTGGCCGGGCGGACCGCCCATCGGACCGCCGGGCTGACCCTGCGGAGCGAACGGCGAGGGCGGGCCGGACGGGTTCTGCTGCCCCTGCTCCTGCTGCTCGAACGGCGACGGCGACTGCTGCTGGAACGCCGGCGGAGGCGGCGGTCCCTGCTGGAACGCCGGAGGCGGAGGCCCTTGCTGGAACGAGGGCGGCGGAGGCGGCCCCTGCCGCTCACCCTGCTCCGGAAGACCCGGCCGGGAACCCTGCTCCGGCGAGAGGGGCTCGGCCGGCCGGTTCACCTGCGAGGGCCGGGAGCCCTGGTACTCGAACGGGTCCCGCTGCTGCGGCGGCGGACCCTGCTGGGCCTGGAAACCCGGAGGGAGGTTCAGCCCCGGCACCCCCGAGCCCACGCCGCCCTGCGGGGCGAGCGGGGTGTACGACGTCGCCGTGTTCGTGAGGAAGTTCCAGCGGCACTCCTCGCAGAACGGCGCCATCGCCTCACGCGGGGTACGGCACTGCGGGCAGAGCTCGGCCTGGGCGGTCGGCTCCCCGGAGCCGGGCCCCTGCGGGTAGCCGTAACCGGGCGCGGGCGGCGGGGGAGGCGGCGGCGGGACCGCGCCCGCGGGCGCGCCCGCTCCGGCCATGCGGTGTCCGCAGACCTCGCACCAGTCCTCGGAACCCGACTGGTGTCCGTTCGGGCAGGTCGGCATGTCGGCGCTTCCCCCTCTCCTCGTCCGGCCCGGAGGCCGCCATGCTTGTCGGTGCACCGTCCGGTCGGCCAGGTCGGCTCTCCGTACGATGGGGTCGTTGTCGTTCGTCCGGCTACTTCTTTACGCGAACGGTCTTGGTCGAGCGCGTTTCGAGTGTCATCTCGTCCGCTTCGGCCACCCTCGCTTTCAGTCGCACAGTACCGGTCGCCGCATCGACGACGTCGACCACCTTCGAAAGCAGTTTCGCAGTATCCGCGTTTCCGGAAGCCGACGCGAGCTGCACCGCACGGCCCAGTTTCGCCGTGGCCCCGTCGAAGTCTCCCGATTTGCGCGCATCGAGCCCCTGCTGGATGACTTGCGCCAGTTCCGCCTGTCCCGTGTAGTGCGCGACCTGGGGATTGATCGAGGTGGACGCCGCCATGTCGTCCGTCCAGACCGCCCGTACGAGGCCCTGCGAAAGGGTCTGCGCGGGGCTGCCGTCCGAGGCGGGCGGCAGGATCAGGGACACCCGTGCCGCCAGCATCTCCTGACCGATCCCGGCCTCCGGAACCCTGACGCACACGTGGTAGTCCCGGGACTCGTCGCCCCAGGAGCCCGTCGGATAGTCCCCGGCGCGCGGTCCGGCCTCCGTGCGGCGGCCGGTCAGGTCGGTGACCGTGGGCGCCACCTGCTTGACGAACATGATCTCGACGCCGACGGGGGTCCAGAGCCGCAGGGCCACGTCCGCGACCTCCTTGCCCATCGCGTTCTCCATCATCCGCGTGAAGTCCGCGGTGAGACCCGCCGGATCGGCGACGATGTCGGCCGTGCCGAGCAGCGAGGACGCTATCCCTGTGACCTCTTTCACCTCCCAGTCGGTGCCGACACCTCGTGCGTCACAGGTGAAGCGGCCCGCGCAGGACTCCAGTGCGGCCCGCAGGTCCTCGGGGGCCTCGTGCTCGTTGCGCCCGTCGGTGAGGACGATCCCGTGCCGGATGTCCACATCGGCGGCCCCCAGCAGCCGGTCCGCCAGCCGGAGCCAGGTCCCGATCGCCGTGCCGCCGCCCGCGCTCAGCCGGCGCAGGGCTTCCTTCGCCTGTGCCTTGGTCCGCGGGTCCGCGGTCGCCAGCTGCCCGTTGCCCGGGTACACGTCCTTGGCCACATGCGTCCCCGCGACGACGGCGAACCGCGTGCCGTCGCGCAGGGTCTCGATGGCCGCCGCCGTCGCGTCGCGGGCGTTGCGCATCTTCGTCGGCGGATAGTCCATCGAGCCCGAACAGTCGACCATGAGCACCACCGCGGCGTCCGGTGCGCGTCCCGGTGCGTGCGGGTGTCCGGGCGTCGCCGCACCGGGCAGCGGCACGCCACCGGTCGTACCCCCGCCCGTCGAGGTGACGGTGACGATCGCGTTCACCTCGCGCCCGCCTTCGGGCAGGTAGGCGTTCTGGTACACCTCGACGGAGAACTGCGGCACGTTGGACTTCGAGAAGTTGGCCATCTGATCGGCTCCTTGAGGCTCCACATAGGTCAGACGAAGACAGAGGTGCGGACCGCGCTCCGGACGGGGAACGGGCAGGGCGGGCGCGCGAGGAGACGGGACGGGCAGGACGAAGGGGGCCGGCTCAGGCCGATCCTGCCCCCCGGGCCGCCACGGCGAACGGCAGCAGCGCCACCGTTACGTTGTCGTGGCCCCCGCCGTCCAGCGCGTGCCCGACCAGCACCCGGGCACCGTGCAAGGGCCGTTCGTACGCGTCCGCCGGAACGGCCGCGGCCATGTCCGCCGCGGCCTCGGCGTAGTTCCAGAGGCCGTCGGTGCACACGACGACGAGGCCGGGCCGGTCGGGTTTGAACGACGCGGTGTGCGGCTCCAGTTCGTAGGCGTCTGCGCCTAGCCAGCCGGTGATGGCGTGGGCGCGCTCGTCCGCGTACGCCTCCGCCTCGCTCATCAGGCCCGTCGCCACCATCTGCGCGGCCCAGGAGTCGTCCTCCGTGAGCCGGGCCGGCGGGCTGGAGCGGTCCTCGGGCACCCAGTAGACACGGCTGTCGCCGACCCAGCCGACGACGAGCAGCTCACCCGCCGTGATCGCGCCGACCAGGGTGCAGGCCGGGGCGTTCTGATGGCGGTGCGGGTCGTGTTCCATCGCCCGGCCGGGCTCCTGCGCCAGGGAGTTGACGGCCTCGGAAGCGGCCAGGATGGCCTCGTGCAACGCCTGCTGCGGATGCGTGCCGCGCGGCAGCGACTCCAGCAGCGACTCGTTGGCGGCGCTCGCCGCCGCGGCCGACGCCTCGTCGGGGCGGCTCGCGGACGAGACGCCGTCGCACACGATCGCGACGACGGCGGGCGAGCCGTCGGGCAGAGCGGTCGAGGACACCGCGAACGCGTCCTCGTTGCGGTGGTGGCGCAGGCCCCGGTCACTGACCGCGGCCACCGCACCGAGCTCCTGCTCCATGTGGTCCCGCTCGCGCGGCTGGGCGTGGCCGCAGTTCTCGCAGTAGCCGTCCGCGTCCACATGGCCCGAGCGGCACGCCACGCACAGCTTGGCACCGGCCACCGGACCGGCGGCGGAGTGCTCCACCGTGCGGGGATCCGGCGCGGCCAGCTCGAAGTCGCCCGAGGTGTCGCCCGACTCGTCCCCGGAGGCGGCCGGGGCGTACGGTTCGTCGAAGCGGACCGCCGCCGGGGCGGCGGTGGGCAGGGGCGTGCCGCCCGAGTCCACTCCCGGCAGGTCGGCGGGACGGTGCGTGGGGGCCGGCAGATCGGAGCTGTCGGTCTCGGAGGCGCGCGGCCACTCCACCTCACCGGCGCCGGGCGCGCCGGCGCTCCGCGCGGGCACCGTGATGGCGACCGTCGGACGGTCGTCAGGCGGCGCGGGCACGGCCGACAGGTCGTACCCGCACGCACCGCAGAACAGGTCGCCCGACTCCAGCGGTTCCTCGCAGCTGGGGCATCCCGGCAAGGAGGCCTGCTGGTGGCTCTGTGACATCTTCACACCCAGGTCCGGGGGCGGAAACGGTTGGCCCGCTCCACCAGTTCGATCCTCTCGTCGCCCCGCTGCGCGAGCCGGGCGAGCATCCGGTACGAGCGTTCGAGGCCGAACCTGAGGCCCCGCTCGTCCAGCTCGCTGCCCAGCACCGCCCTCGGGCCCGCGGCAGCGGGCGAGGCCGGACCGGACGGCTGAGCTGTGGGACTACCGGAGAGTACCCAGTCGAGCGCCGTACCCAGTACCTCGGCCGACAACCGCTCACGCCGCACCGCGTCCAGGCCGAAGCCCTGCAGAGCCGTCACCTGGTCGGCGGCGGCCGAGAGATCGTGGATCAGCGGCTCCTGCGGGGCCCGCCCGCGCAGCCGGGCCCGCACCGCCGCCACCCGCGCCGCCGTGTAGTGGATCGACGACTCCGGTACGGATTCCAGCGTGCGCACCGACGCGGCCCGGTCGCCCGCGGCGATCAGCACCCGGGCCAGACCGAACGCGGCGCTGACGAAGCTGGGGTCGGTCGCCCATACCAGACGGTAGTACTCCGCCGCGTTGTCCAGCTGGCCCAGCACCTCGGCGCAGATGCCCAGCGCCAGCTTCGGAGCGGGCTCGCCGGGGAAGGCGTCGTAGACCGCGTCGAACGACAGGGCGGCGTTCTCCTTGTCGCCGGTCACCAGCGAGGTGATCCCGCGGTACCAGACGACCCGCCAGTCGTCCGGGTGCTGCGCCTCGACCGCTGTCAGGGCCCGCACCGCGGCGTCCAGTTCGCCCAGCTCCAGACGGGCGCGCAGCTCCCGCAGCCTGGTCTCCAGCGAGGCGGCCGGAACGGAGTGCAGCGCGGAGATCAGCTCCGCCGGCGCCGAGGTCATCACCCCGGCGAGGAAACCGGCGTTGGGATCGTTCGGATCGACCCGGGGGACCGGGAGGGCCAGCGAGGTCGCCCGCGCGTCGAACACGGCGAGCCGGGGGCCGGCCGCCGGGAGCCGCACGGGCTCGGGGAGCGCGGCGCGCGGGGCCGGGACGGCCACCTGGGGCTGCGCGTACACGGCCCCACCGCCCCCGGTGCCGCCCCGGACGTGGGTGTCGGGCGCGTACACCGGACCCGCGCCCGCCGGTGCGGGCTGCGGGGCCGCGAGGGAAGAGGGCACGGCCGCCACGGCCGCCGGCGCGGGGGAGGGGACGGCGGCGGGGAGGGCGGCGGCGCCCTTGCGGCGGCGGCCGAAGCCTCCCCGCCCGCCCGCCCGGTCCCCGCGGACGCCGAGCAGGGACACCTCGCCCGTCAGCTCCGCGAACAACTCAGTGTCGGTCACGCGCAGTTCCGTACCGAAGAGCGTCGACAGGGCCGGGCGGGGCCGCCCCGTCTGCAGGGCCACCACCTCCCGCAGGACCCCGGTCAGCTGCTCCGCCATCTCCGAGGCCGACGCGAACCGGCGGGCCGGATCCGGGTCGGTGGCCCGCACCAGCAGCCGGTAGAACGACTCGTATCTCCGGAACACCTCGATGTTGTCGGGGTCGGGCAGCGAGTCCACGAAGACGTTCGTGTACCCCTGGAAGTCGAAGGTGAGCACTGCGAGCGTCCGTGCGACGGTGTAGAGGTCGGAGGCGACGGACGGGCCGGTCTCGGCCACCTCCGGAGCCTGGTAGCCGACGGTGCCGTAGATGGCCGACTCGTCGTCGTCCATCCTGCGCACCGCGCCCATGTCGATGAGCTTGAGCTGGTCCTCGGTCTGGATCGCGTTGTCGACCTTGAAGTCGCAGTACAGCAGATTGCGGCTGTGCAGATGGCCGAGGGCCTCCAGCGCCTCGATGCCGTACGCACACGCCTGCTCGACCGGCAGCGGATCGCGCTTCCCGGCCGGGGTGCGGCGTTCGTTGGCGATCTCCTTGAGCGCCTTCCCGCCGACGTACTCCATCACGATGTAGCCGTCGAGCGAACCGGTGCGCTGGTCCAGGTGCTCCACGAAGTTGTAGATGCGCACGATGTTGGAGTGCTCGATCTCCGCGAGGAAGCGCCGCTCCGAGATGGCCGCGGCCATGGCGTCCTGGTCACCGGTGTCCAGCAGGCCCTTGAGGACCACCCAGCGGTCGGAGACCGCGCGGTCCACCGCGAGATAGACCCAGCCGAGCCCGCCGTGCGCCAGGCAGCCCGCGACCTCGTACTGCCCGTGCACGATGTCGCCGCCGCGCAGCTTGGGCACGAAGGAGTAGGGATGCCCGCACTTGGTGCAGAACCCCTCGGTGCGGCCGGGCCGTTCGCCGCGCGCCCGGCCCACGGGGGCACCGCAGTCGGAGCGCGAGCAGAAGCGCTTCCGCTCGGGCACCTCGGGATTCTCCATGACCGCCGTGTGCGGGTCGGGCCGCGGTACGTCGGGCACGAGCACCAGGCCCGCGCCCAGCCTGCCGCGCCCCGAGGCTGCGCTGGTGGACGATCCGGAGGAGCGCACCGAGACCGAACGGGAGGTGGAACCGCCCGACAGGGAACGCGAGAGCCGCCCGGAGACGGAACGCCGGGACGTCGAGGAGCGGGACGAGGAACGCGAGGAGGCCTGGGAACCGGTGCGCCGGGAGGTGCTGCCGCTGCCCCGCCCGCCGGGCGCCCTGCCGCCGCCCGCGATGCCCGTGGGCGGCGAACTCACCATGCCCGTCGGTGACACGACCGGCGCGAGGCCGCAGGTGTCGCAGTACAGCTCACCGCCGCCCATGTCCTCGTAGGCGCCCTCGCACGAGGGGCGCTGGCACTGCGTACTCATGATCTCTCCCCGTGTCCGTCGTGCTCGTCCCGGCGGCGCGGTGTCAGCAGGTCCGCGGCGGCCTGCTGATAGCGCAGCACCGCCTGCCCGGCGACCCGCAGATCGCACGGCGCGCTCCACAGCATCCGGCGGGCGGTGTCGTACCGCTCGATCAGGAGCGGGTCCTCCGCCATGCCGTGCCGGGCCACCTTCGCCTTGTACGCGTCCAGCCGGCCGCGCAGTTCCGCACGGACCGCGAGCGGTGCGGTCACGGACGTCAGCGAGTCCCGGGCGCGCAGCAGTTCGTCCTCGGCCTCCCGCTCCAGTGAGTCCAGCAGCGGCGACAGCCGGTTCCACTGGGCGTGCCTGCGGTACTCCGACGCGGCGGCCAGCCGCTCCTGCAGCGCGGTCGGCGGCCCGCTGACCGCGGGCACCTCGGACGCGGCGATCTTCGCCAGCACCTCACCGCGTGCGGAGCGGGCCTCGGCGAGCGTGCGGTCCGCCCGGGAGAGCACGTCCCGCAGCCGCACCAGGCGCTGTTCGGCGTCCTGCCGGACCGCGAGCACGGCCTCGACCTCCCGGCGTACGTCCTCCAGGGCCCGGGCCGCCCGGTCGTAACGCGAGGTGTCGGGGCGTCCGCCGCCGGGCGCCGCGCTCCCGGGGCCGGGCAGCCAGAACGCCAGCGGATCCGAGATCACCTGCACCCGCAGCGTGATCAGCTCCTGGGTGATCGACTCCAGGTCGTCCCCCGCCGGGTGCTCCCCGGGCCGCACTCCGACGGAGTGCGCCAGCGAGCGGGTACGGCGCAGCTCCGCCGCGAGCAGGTCTATCCGGGCCGGCAGCGCCGACCACACGGCGTCCGCCGCGACGACCATGTCCAGCGAGCCGGCGTACAGGTCGTTCATCCGGGCGACCAGCTCCTCCAGCGTGAACCGCTCGGCGAGCCTGGCCGGACCGCCGGCCGGAGCCCCCGCACCGACCGGGTTGGCGACCGTCACGCTGTCGCCGCGCAGCAGCTCGGTCAGGGCCGCCAGATCGTCCCTGCTGGGGTGACGGCGCGCGGCACGGATCTCACGAGCCCGGACGAGCGCGCCCGCGTAGGCGTCGAAGTACCCCCACAGCAGCGTGATCGACTGCTCGGCCGCTGCCCAGCGTTCCTTGGTGACGCCGGTCAGGTCGGCGCCCTCCAGGAGCCGGCGGCCGGCGTGGTCCTGCAAGGCGAGCAGCGAGGTCTCGATGGCCTCGTGCTCCGCACCGAGCCGGGCCAGCGCACGGTCCGCCTCGTCCCGGTCCATGACCGGGCCGGGGGGCCTCCCCGCGAAGCCGGGGAAGGATCCCGCCACGCCCATCGATCACCTCTCCGCTCGTGCCGCCGGGCCCGCGGGCCCGGACAGGTTCAGTTGCTCCGGTACTTGGGCGCCGGGGGGCCCTTGATGCCGGGCAGCCCCTCCGCCAGCCACTGCCGGTACGACTTCATCCAAGGACTGTCCGCACCGCCCGCGCGGTATTCGACCAGCACGTGGTTGACCCGGGCCACCAGGTCGTCGGCGCCGAGCTTCGCCGCGACGCCGTAGTACTCGGTGGTGAACGGCTTGTCGCCCTTCAGCTCCACCGAGGGGTCCTGCGCCGCCTGTCCGGCCGCCAGCGCGTTGTCCGTGACCACCGCGTCGACCTCGCCGAGCTGCAGGCGCACCAGGCAGTCCAGCTGGTTGGGGACGGTCAGCTGGTCCTTGTCGCGCTCGGTCCCGTCGTGCTCGTCCTCGAAGACCGCGCCGAAGGAGTTCTCGTGCAGCGCGTCGTACGCCGTCGAGCCCTCGGCCGTGCAGACGCGCTTGCCCTTCAGCGACGCGTCGTAGCCGTCGATCCCGGACTCCTTGGGGGCCAGGACCTGCTGGCCCGCCTGGAAGTACGCCGTGGAGAAGGAGACCTGTTCGAGGCGCTTGCAGTTGATCGTCATCGTGCGCACGACGACGTCGACCCTGTCGTTCTCCAGCGCGGCGATGCGCTGGTTGGTGGGGATGGCCCGGAAGATCACCGCGTCGGGGTCGCCGAGGATGTCCTTCGCTATGGCCCGCACGAGATCGATGTCGAAGCCTTCGAGGGTGCCCGTCTCAGGGTTGCGGTAGCCCCAGCGGAAGCTGTTCTGGTCGACGCCCGCTATCAGCTTCCCGCGCTCCCGGATCTTCGCGATGCTCGGGCCGTCGGCGTCCCGCGGGGGGAGACTCGCCTCCGGGTCCGTGCACTCCTCGGCCAGGGCGGGCACCGAGGACGTGGTGCCGTGGCCCGCGCTCAGGCCGCCGAAGGTCCCGTCGCCGTGCGCCAGTGGCAGCAGGGTGAGGGAGGCGGTGACGGCACAGGCCACCGCCATGCCCGTCACCCCGCCCCAGCCGCGCAGCCTTCCCCGTGCGGCCCAGCCTTTCGCCCTGGTCATCCCTCGTCCCCTCACCGGTACTCCGAGAGCCTGCGGTTGACCCCGAGGATCGCGGCCACCGCGCCCAGCACGGCGAGGACCGCTGCCCCGGCAGGCAGCCCGCCCAGCGCCCCGCGGCCGTCCCCGGCCGCCGCGTCGAACTCGTCCTGTTCATGGGCGAGCGCCCGCTGCAACGCGGCGTCGACCTGTTCGAAGCACTCACCCGTGGAGTCCTCCGTGCCGATGATCTGCTCCAGCGCGCTCTCGTACTCGCCCCGGTCGTCCGTCGTCCGGGCCTTGCCGTGGCGGTCCTGCCACTCGGACACACTGCGCACGGCCGCCGCCACCGGCTCGCTCCCGCGGGAGTCGTCCGCGAGCCTCTCCGCGCTCTCCAGCTGCGCGCCGAGGGCCTTCATGCCCGTGCTGTAGTCGGTCTCGTACTTGTCCCGCGTGCCGTCCGGGGTGAGTACGGCACCACGGGCGACCAGCGTGAGGTTCTCATTCGCGCGCGCTTTCAGCGAGTTGATCCGAGCCTTGTTGAGGACGTCGAGTGACTCCTGCCCGTGCACCATCGCGCCATGCAGCTCGGCCCTGGCCACTGTGTGTCCCACCGCCAGCCAGAGCAGGACCACCGTGGCCGCGGCCGTCGCCGCGAGCAGCCCGTGGTTGAAGACGCGGTTCGTCCTGCGGTAGTTGCGTCGCTGCGCCCACACCAGCACCGCCAGCGCCAGGACCCCGGCGCCCAGCGAGAGGAAGGGCCACCGCCGCGCGTCGGCCGAGTCCGTGCCGAGCCGGCCGGTCTCCGCCGCGTACAGCCGCTCGGCCGCCGGGAGCAGCTCGTTCGTCATCTTCTGGTTGGCGTAGCGGAGATAGGCCCCGCCGAGCGGCAGTCCCTGCCGGTTGTTGGCCCTGGCACGCTCGACCAGGCCCGTGTACTCGGGGAGCAGCTCGCCCAGCGTCGTGATCTCCCGGTGCGAGGAGGACGAGGCGTCGGCGCTCGCCGCCGCCCGGACCAGGAGCCGGGAGGCCTCCTTGATGTCCCGTTCGTACCGCGCGTGCACGTCCGCGGGTTCCTGGGCCCCCGCCAGGAAGCCGCTCGCCGCCATCGTGTCCGCGTCGGCGAGCGAGCGGTAGATGCTCGCCGCGTCCGCGCTCAGCGGCTGACTGCGCTCCACCACGTCGTGGGCCGCCGAGGCCCGGGCGGAGATCTCCAGATAGGTGACCGCGCCGAACACCACGACCAGCAACGCCAGAGCCGCGCCGATGAACTGCAGCCTGCCCGGCTCGGTCGTCGCGGCGGCACGGATCCGGCGGACGGCCTCGGACGCGACGGCACGGCGCTGCGCGGGCACGGTCACTGGCGCGGACGGCCGGTCCGGACCGGGCTCCCGCGGCGCGGTCCCGCTCGGCGGGTATGTCACTCGACCTCCCCCTGGGTCACTGACGGCGGCCCTGCCCCCCGGCCGACGGGGGACTGGTGCCCGGCCAGAAGTATGGCCGCAGGGAACGGCATTCACCAGGAATACCCCGATCCCGCGTGGTTCCCCCGTATTCGATCAGGGCGCGCGCGAGTGATCAAGGCAATCGGCCGGGCCCGGCTCCCGGTGGACTGATCTCCCCACCATGAACACGTCCGGGGCGACCGATCGGTTCCCCTGCGCGAGGGGCGCCCCGTGCGGTCGATGCCACGGGACGCCCATGTCAGCGGGGTTCAGACGTACTGGTCCCGCAGCCTTTCGTGCGTCCGGGGACCGGCACCCGTCCGGTCCAGGCCCAGCAGCGCCGCACCCAGCACCGGCGGCGCCGAGACGACGCGGACCACCGCCTTCGGGGCGCGTACGGCCAGGAGTTCGGCGATCCTGCCGTCCAGCGCCGGGTGGCGGGCCGCCAGCACGCCACCGCCCAGCACCACCGGCACCTCCTCCTCCAGCAGGCCGAGCCGGGCCAGCGCGACCGACGCCATCGCCACGACCTCGTCGCCGAGCCGGTCCACCAGGCCGCGCGCGACCGGGTCGCCGGCCGCCCCGGTGGAGAACAGCACCGGGGTCAGTTCGTGCCGGCGCCCGGGCGGGATGTGCCCCAGGTGCAGTGCCTCGATCAGCGCGTACATCGAGTCGAGCCCGAAGTGCCCCGGCAGGGTCCGCGCCAGTTCGGTCGGCTCGCCGCGGCCGTCCTCGGCCCGCGCCGCGAACCACATCGCCTCTTCCGAGAGGCCCGAACCGCCGCCCCAGTCACCGGAGATACGGCCGATCGCGGGGAACCGGGCGGTGGCACCGTCCGGCCGCATGCCGACGCAGTTGATCCCGGCGCCGCACACCACGGCCACCCCGCGGGGCTCGTCCACGCCCGCGCGCAGTATCGCGAACGTGTCGTTGCGCACCTCCACCGTCCGGCCCCAGCCGCGGGCCCGGAGGGCCTCGGCCAACTCGGCCTCCTCGACCGGGAGATCCGCGTTGGCGAGACAGGCCGACACATGCTCGACTCCGGTGACACCGGCCCGTTCGAGCGCGGGAAGCACCGCCTGCGCCAGCCCGTCCACAGCCACGTCGACCCCGACGACCGGTGGCTGGAAGCCGCCACCGCGCGCGGCGCCGAGGACCGTGCCGTCGGCGCCGATCACGGCCACGTCGGTCTTGCTGTTGCCCGCGTCGATCGCGAGCACATGTGCGGTCAGGCCCACGCCAGGTGCTCCCGGTTGTGCGCGATCAGCTTGTCGGCGAGTGCTTCCGCGTACTCGAACTGGCCGATCAGGGGGTGGGCGAGCAGAGCCTTGAACACCCGGTCGCGGCCACCGCGCAGCGCGGCGTCCAGGGCCAGGTCCTCGTAGGCGGTGACGTGCCCGATCAGCCCGGCGTACATCGGGTCCAGCGCCGGCACGGCGAGCGGAGCCGCGCCGGAGCCGTCGACCCGGGCCTGCACCTCGATCACGGCGTCGTCCGGCAGGAACGGCAGCGTCCCCTTGTTGTACGTGTTGACCACCTGCACCGCGGAGCCGCCCCCGCCGAGCAGCGAGGACGCCAGGTCCACGGCCGCCTCGGAGTAGAAGGCCCCACCCCGCTTGCCGAGCAGCGCGGGCTTCTCGTCCAGGGCCGGGTCGCCGTACATCTCCAGGAGTTCCTTCTCCATCGCGGCGACCTCGGCGGCGCGGGACGGCTTCGTGCCGAGCTCCCGTACGACCTCGTCGTGCGCGTAGAAGTACCGCAGGTAGTACGAGGGGACGACGCCGAGCCGGTCCACGATCTGCCGGGGCATGCGCAGGTCGCCGGCGATCGCGTCGCCGTGCTCCGCGAGCAGCTTCGGCAGGACGTCCTCGCCGTCCGGGCCGCCCAGGCGCACCCCGAGCTCCCACGTCAGGTGGTTCAGCCCCACGTGGTCGAGGTGCACCTCACCGGGCGTCACGTCGAGCAGCGCGGCGAACTTGCGCTGGAAGCCGATCGCCACGTTGCACAGGCCGACCGCCTTGTGCCCGGCCTGGAGCAGGGCGCGGGTGACGATCCCCACGGGGTTGGTGAAGTCGATGATCCAGGCGTCGGGATTGGTGCGGCGCACCCGCTCGGCGATGTCGAGGACGACCGGCACCGTGCGCAGCGCCTTGGCCAGTCCGCCCGCGCCGGTGGTCTCCTGGCCGATGCAGCCGCATTCGAGCGGCCAGGTCTCGTCCTGGTTGCGGGCGGCCTGCCCGCCGACGCGCAGCTGGAGCAGCACCGCGTCGGCGCCGGCGACCCCGGCGTCCAGGTCGGAGGTGGTGACGATCTTCCCGGGGTGGCCCTGCTTGGCGAAGATCCGCCGTGCCAGGCCGCCGACCAGCTCCAGCCGGTCGGCCGCAGGGTCGACGAGCACGAGCTCCTCCACCGGCAGGGTGTCCCGCAGCCGCGCGAATCCGTCGATCAGTTCGGGGGTGTAGGTGGACCCGCCGCCAACTACTGCGAGCTTCATGGTTCTCAGCCCTTTACTCCGGTGAGGGTGACGCCTTCTACGAAGGCCTTCTGTGCGAAGAAGAACACGATGACGACCGGTGCCATGACGAGCAGTGTCGCCGCCATCGTCAGGTTCCAGTTGACCGCGTGGGCGCTCTTGAAGGACTCCAGGCCGTAGCTCAGGGTCCAAGCGCCCGGATTCTGCGCGGCGTAGATCTGCGGCCCGAAGTAGTCGTTCCAGCAGTAGAAGAACTGGAAGAGCGCCACGGCCGCGATCCCCGGCTTGGCCATCGGGACGACGATCTTGAGCAGGGTGCGCAACTCACCGCACCCGTCGACCTTCGCCGACTCGATGTACTCCTGCGGAATGGTCAGCAGGAACTGCCGCAGCAGGAAGATCGAGTAGGCGTCGCCGAACGCCATGGGGATGATCAGCGGCCACAGCGAGCCCGAGAGGTGGAACTGCTGGGCCCAGACCAGGTACATCGGGATGATGATGACCTGCGGCGGCAGCATCATCGTGGAGATGACGAGGATCATCGCGGTACGCCGGCCACGGAAGCGGAACTTGGCCAGGGCGTAGGCGACCGGCACCGACGAGCACACGGTGAAGACGGTGCCGAGCAGCGCGTACATCAGCGAGTTGCGCCACCAGTCGAGGAATCCGGGTGTGTGGAAGACCGTCGAGTAGTTCGACCAGTTCCACGAGCCCGGCCACAGATCGCCGCTCATCGCCTGCTCGTCGCTCATCACGGACGTGAGGAACACGAACACGAACGGCAGGACGAAGAACAGGGCGAGCGCGACGGCCACGGAGTGGACCGCGATCCAGTTCAGGATCCGCTTGCGGCGCTGCCCGGCCGTGCCGGCGCCGCTCGGGCGGCTCCGCACGGCGGTGTCCGGCCTGGTCAGGGTGGTGGTGGTCATGTCAGTCCTCCGCCGGGATGAGGCCGACGCTCTTACGCATCAGCAGAAGGGTCACGGCCATCGCGATGGCGAAGAGCACGAGGGACAGGACGCACGCGGCCCCGGTGTTGAAGTTCTGGAAGCCCAGTGAGTAGACGAGCTGCGGGACCGTCAGGGTGGAGTGGTCCGGATACCCGGGCTGGATCACCGTGCCGGGGCCGATGGAGACGCCCGAGGCGAGCTTCCCCGCGACGAGGGCCTGCGTGTAGTACTGCATCGTCTGCACCACCCCCGTCACGACGGCGAACAGCACGATCGGGGTGATGGCGGGCCAGGTGACGTAGCGGAACTTCGTCCAGGCACCCGCGCCGTCCAGCTCGGCGGCCTCGTACTGCTCCTTGGGGACGTCCAGCAGCGAGGCCATGAAGATGACCATCAGGTCGCCGATGCCCCACAGGGAGAGCAGGACCAGCGAGGGCTTCGACCAGTTCGGGTCGTTGAACCAGTTCGGCCCGTGCAGGCCGAACCACGACAGCATCTCGTTGACCGGTCCTGTGGACGGGTTGAGGAGGAAGACGAAGGCGACCGTGGCCGCGACGGGCGGGGCCAGGTACGGGATGTAGAAGGCCGTGCGGAACAGCCCGACACCCGACTTGACCTTCGTGATCAGCAGGCCGATGCCGAGGCCGAAGACGACGCGCAGCGCGACCATCACGACGACCAGCCACAGCGTGTTCCACAGGGCCGGGCCGAACAGCGGCATCTGCTCCAGCACGTACCGCCAGTTCCGCAGTCCCACGAAGGTGGGCGCCTTGATCTGGTTGTAGTGCATGAACGAGAAGTAGACGGTCGCGATCAGCGGGTACCCGAAGAAGACGGTGAAGCCGACCAGCCAGGGCGAGAGGAACCCCAGGGTGCGCAGCCGCTCGCGGTTCCGCTTGCGCCGCAGGGGGGAGTTGCGGGGGGCCGGTTCGGTCGCCCGCCCGGCGGACTTCGCCGGGGTGGAGAGGGACAGTGCCATGGATCGGCTCCTCAGCTTTCCGACTGGAGGTTGTCGGCATCGATCTGTTCGTCGAGTTCCTTCAGGGCGCGGTGCAGGTCCTTCGTCCTGCCCGCCTCGACGGACTGCGCGAAGTCACCGAACGAGGTGATGTACTGACCACCGTTGTCCGAGGGCGGGACCGCCTGGCTGTGCGGGTTCCGGGCGATCTCGATGAAGGCGCGGAAGGCCGGATCGGCGTCCAGGCCCGGGGATTCGAGTGCCTCGAAGGTGGACGGCACGTTGTGGATCGCGTTGGCGAAGTGGACGACCGGCTCCGTGTCGATCGTCAGGTACCTGACCAGCTCCCAGGCCGCGTTCTGGTGCCGGCTGCTGTGCGCGATGCCGGCCACGGTGCCCGTCAGATAGCCGCGCCCGTAGGTGTCCGCCTGGTCGTCGGGGACGGGCAGCGGGGCTACCGCCCAGTCGAAGTCCGCCTTCGCCTCGTCGAGCATCAACCCGCGCCACTCACCGTCCAGGTGCATGGCGAGCTTGCCGGTCAGGAAGCCGTTCTGGGACGACATCTCGTCACCGAAGCGGGCGCGGAGCCTCTCCATGGCCGCGTATCCGCCCTGCGCGTCGGCGAGTTCGCGCATGGCCGTGAAGAACTCCACGGTCTTCGGCTCGTCGGCGAGCTTCGCCTTGCCCTCGTCGTCGAAGTACTCGGGCCCCCACTGCGCGAACATCCGGTCGGGGGAGTTCTGGTAGAGCTGGAAGTTCGGCATGAAGCCGGCGCGCTTCAGGGAGCCGTCCTTGTTCTTCTGCGTCAGCTTGACCGCGTCGGCCTTCATCTCGGACATGGTGCGCGGCGGCCGGGTGATGCCCGCCGCCTCGAAGGCGTCCTTGTTGTAGTACATGCCGAAGGCGTCGGCGAGCAGGGGGGTGGCGCACTGGACGCCCTCGTACCGCGTGTAGTCCAGCAGGGTGCTGGGGAAGACCTTCGCCTTGTCGATCCCGCTCTTCCTCATGAAGGGGTCGAGATCCACCCACATGCCCGACGAGCAGTACTGCCCGACGTTGTTGGTGGTGAAGGACGTGACGACGTCGGGTGCGTCGTCGCCACCGGCACGCAGCGCCTGGTTGATCGTCTCGTCGCTCACGTTGCCGGTCGAGACGACGTCGATGTTCGGGTGGAGCTTCTCGAACCGGGCGATGTTCTCGTTGATCGCCTTTACCTCGCCGGGGGCAGACCATCCGTGCCAGAACTTCAGCGTGACGGGCTTCGTGGGGTCGTCGGTGTTGCTGCCGGTACTCGGATTGGCGCAGCCGGACAGCAGCAGGGCGGCTGCGCCGAGAGCCAGGGGCACGCGGGTACGAAAGCGCCAGAGCGCCATGACGGACTTCCTTTGCGGCGGTACTTCGCGGGGGACGGGGGGACGGGAGGTGGGGAGCCCTCCGGGTACGGGGGTGCCGTACGCACGGCCCTGTACGGGCGGTGCGGTGGGCGGGGCCGGGTGGTTCAGGCGGTGTCGAAGACGCTGTCGCGGGCCTGGGCGAGTGCCGTCCGCAGCGCACCGGTCAGGATCGGGTCGCCTTCGATGTCGCTGACGCGGAGCAGCGGCCGGGGCAGTGCCAGGCCGGTCATCTCGGCCTCGACCCGTGCGCGGAGTTCCTCCCCGCCGGCCTGGGCGACCCGGCCGGAGAGCACGACCAGTTCGGGATCGACCACGGCGACGACGGAGGCGAGGCCGGTGGCCAGCCTGCGGGCGACCTCGGCCCGCACCGACGCGTCGGCGAGGGCTTCCTCCAGCGGCCTGCCTCCGGCCAGGTCGCGCACGGCGGGGCAGGAGACCTGGCTCTGGAAGCCGCCGCCCGCGTCGGGGCCGGCCCAGTCGGCCGCGCCGCCCCGGGCGAGGGGGGCGCCGGGCAGCGGCATGTAGCCGATCTCCCCCGCGCCGCCGGTCGCGCCGCGCAGGAGGGTGCCGCCCAGGACGATCGCGGCACCCACGCCCTCGTCGAGGTAGGCGAGGACGAAGTGGTCATGGTCCTGGGCCGCGCCCTCGTACTGCTCGGCGATCGCCGCGAGGTTCACGTCGTTCTCGATGACGACGGGCCGTCCGACCACCTCGGCGAGGTCGGCGAGCAGGGTGCGGGAGTGCCAGCCGGGCAGATGGGGGGCGTAGCGAAGCTGCCCGGTGTGCGGGTCGATCGCGCCCGGTGTCCCGATCACCACGGAGGAGAGGTCGTCGTGGCCGAGACCGGTCGGACGCAGGGCGCCGTCCACGGCCTCGGCGACGAGCTGGGCGGTGCGGTGGCGTACGTCCTCCGCGACGGCCTCGGCCTCCACCCGGCAGGAGCCGACGACCGCGCCGGTGATGTCGGCGACGACGGCGTCCGTGCCGGTGGGCCCGACGGAGAGCGCGGCGACGTGGGCGGCGCCCGGGTCGATCTCGTACAGCACGGCGTTCGGCCCGGGCCGCCCGCTCTGGCTGCCCGTCGAGCGCACCAGGCCCGCTTCCTCCAGCCTGGCCAGCAGCTGGGAGGCGGTGGGCTTGGAGAGACCCGTCAGCTCGCCGATGCGCGTGCGGGTGAGGGGGCCCTGGGTGACCAGGAGATCGAGCGCCGCCCGGTCGTTCATGGCACGCAGAACGCGGGGCGTACCCGGGGTGGTTCCGGCCATCAGCGCCGCCCACCCTTCTGTTAGGAAACTTTACTGTTGATGAGGAAGGTAGGACTCGCGCCACCGGATCGTCAATGGGGTGGGGCCGCAGATCTACCGAAGCGTTACCTGTGGTCCGCTGCCGCGGCGGGACGAGGCGGGTCCATCGCCACGAGCCGGCACCCGGCGCACGCGGGGACGGGAGAGGCGAACCACGGCAAGGGGCGCCCCGCAGTCTCACGGGGCGCCCCTTGCCGTGCGTGCGGCCGGTCCTACTTCGTCAGGTTCGGCGGCGGTATGGGGGTCGCGGCCAGCGACTGGGGCGACGTCGTCGACGCGTACGCCGACGGGGCCGCCATGGCCGCCGTCGGGTCGGCGGTGGACTCGCCCTCGGTCAGGAGGGGCACGGCGCCGACCATCCGGATACCGGCCGCGTCCAGCGCCTGCTTGATCCGCCAGCGCAGCTCCCGCTCCACGCCGAGCGACTTGCCCGGCATGGTCTTCGCCGTGACGCGCACCGTCATCGAGTCGAGCAGCACGGCGTCCAGGCCGAGGATCTCCACCGGACCCCACAGCCGCTCCGACCAGGGCTCTTCCTTGGTCATGGTCTCGCCGGCCTCGGTGATCGCCGCGCGCACGCGGTCCAGGTCCTCCGTGGGACGGACGGTGACGTCGACCCCGGCGGTGGACCAGCCCTGGCTGAGGTTGCCGATCCGCTTCACCTCGCCGTTGCGGACGTACCAGATCTCGCCGTTGTCGCCGCGCAGCTTGGTCACCCGCAGGCCCACCTCTATGACCTCGCCGGAGGCGACACCCGCGTCGACCGTGTCACCCACGCCGTACTGGTCCTCCAGGATCATGAAGACGCCGGAGAGGAAGTCGGTGACCAGGTTGCGCGCACCGAAGCCGAGCGCCACACCCGCGACCCCGGCGGAGGCCAGCAGCGGGGCCAGATTGATCTCGAACGCCCCGAGGATCATCAGGGCCGCCGTACCGAGGATCAGGAACGACGTGACCGAACGGAGTACGGATCCGATGGCCTCGGAGCGCTGGCGTCGGCGTTCCGCGTTGACCAGCAGGCCCCCGAGCGCCGTGCCCTCCACCGCCTGGGCGCTGCGGTTCATCCGGTCGATGAGGTTGGTGAGGGCACGCCGGATCAGATAGCGCAGCACGATCGCTATCGCGGCGATGAGGATGATGCGCAGACCGGTGTTCAGCCAGGTGGACCAGTTCTCCTCGACCCAGCCTGCGGCGTTCCCGGCCCGCTCGGCGGCTTCGTCCAGCGAACCGGCTGCCCCGGGGGACGGAGCCGCGGCCAACAGGGCGGACAGGGACACGACGGGGACCTCCAGATGGTGCGACAGCAGACCAACCACAGTAACGAAGCGGGGGGAGTGGTTCGTTGCCACGGAGCAGGGAGAGACACGTCTCACCCGCCGGCGCGGAGGGCGCGGCTCCGCGCCGGCGGGCTCCGTCCGCCGTGCCGCAGCGGCCGTTCCGGTGTCCGCGGGCGGTGCCGGCGGGGTGACGGCGGGAAAAATCCTTCCGGCCCGTTACCCGCACGTGGTGGCGCTCGGACCAGGCATGAGGAGAGACTGAGATCGGATCGTCCCGGCGCGAGCCACGCGCCGCCGGCGTACAAGGAGGCATCCACGTGCCGCACGTCCTGGTTCTCAACGCGTCGTACGAGCCGCTCGGCGTCGTACCGCTCCGCCGCGCACTCGTCCTCGTCCTCGAGAACAAGGCCATCTGCCTCGAGGAGTCCGGTGCGTTCATGCACAGCGCCACCCGTGCTCTGCCGGCGCCCAGCGTCATCCGTCTCAAGCGCTTCGTGCGGGTCCCCTACCGTGGGCCCGTGCCCCTCACCCGCCGCGCCCTCTTCGCGAGGGACGGCGGTCGCTGCATGTACTGCGGGGCCGCCGCGACCAGCGTCGACCACGTCATTCCGCGCAGCCGCGGGGGGCAGCACGCCTGGGACAACGTGGTGGCGGCCTGCCGCCGCTGCAACCACGTCAAGGCCGACCGCCACCTGCCCGAGCTGGGCTGGCGGCTGCGCCACCAGCCGGCCCCGCCCAGCGGCCTCGCCTGGCGGATCATCGGGACCGGGCACCGGGACCCGCGCTGGCTGCCCTACCTGCAGCCGTTCGGCGCGGACGACGTGATGGCCCGGATCGACGGCGTGTCGGCCTGAGCTGCCGGGCCTTCGCCGTCCGGGCCCCGGACGCTCAGTCCCGGCCGGCGACCGCGTACGCCTCCACCGACCACAGCGAGTAGCCGTACGGCGTGGCACGGCCGTCGCCCTGGACCCTGATGAAGCGGGTGTCCTTCGCGTCCATCCGGACCGACTCGCGCCCGCCACCGCCCTCCCGGACGGTCGCGGCCGTACGCCAGGTGCGCCCGTCGGGCGAGACCTGGACGCGGTAGCGGGAGGCGTAGGCGTCCTGCCACCGCAGGACGACCTGCCCCAGCCGCACCGGCTCGGGCAGCTCGGCCTGCCACCAGGCCCCGTCCTCGGCGGGTGAGGACCAGCGGGTCCCGGGGTCGCCGTCCGAGGCCGCCGCCGCGGGGAAGTCCGGGGTCTCGTCGCCGGAGGAGGACGCCCTGGCGCCGCGCAGCAGATCGGGACCCGCGGTAGGGGGGAACGCCCGCACGGTCAGCGTGCTCTCCTCGCCGCCGAAGCTCAGCGGGACCTCGTACTCACCCGCCGGGGTGTCCGCCGGCACGGTGATGTCCACCGGTACGTCCGCACGCGAGCCGCGCGCCACCGTGGTCTGCTTCGGCACCTCGACCTCGATGCCCTCGGGCGCCTTCGCCCGCAGTCTGCCCCTGACCTCGGTGGGGCGCCCGCCGGCCAGCCGCGCCTCGACCCGCTGTGTACCGCCGCCGATCACGGCGTCCGTCCGGTCGCGTACGAGAGCGAGCCGGGCGGCCGGCTCGTCGCCGAACCACGGGACCAGCGCCCGTACCGCGACGGGCGCCCGGTCCGGGGTGCCCGCGACACCCGGCGCCGGCGGGCCCACGAGGACCGGGCGGGCGGCCGGGGCCGTGACCCGCAGGGCGTCCGCCCGCAGGCCCTTCACCGCCGTCTGCGTCCAGCCGTCCGCCGACAGGGGGCCGAGACGGCGCCAGCCCTCGCCCGGCACGTGGACCTCCAGGACGGCGTCCTTCGTCCCCTCACTTGGCCGCGCGAGCGTGGTCACGGCCTCCAGGGGACGGGCCCGGTCGAGCCGGACCGTGTAGCCGTACGCGTCCCGGCTGACCTCGCCCGCTTCGCGGTCGGTGCCGTTCCAGGCGTCGGCCTCCTTGCGGACCCGGTCCAGGAAGGGGTCGAGGACGCCCTTGCCGACCGTCGCCCCGGCCGCCGCGATCTCCTCGCGCAGCGGTTCCAGCGCGAGGAGGGCCTGCCAGGCGGCGGCCCCGTCGCCGCGCTCCTGCGCCCGCAGCAGATCGACCGCGAGTTCACCCGCCCGGCCGTACCGGGCCAGCTGCGCCGTCCACGGCCGCACCTCGTCCTCCAGCCGCCCGCTCGCGGTGGCTTTCAGCCGTTCGGGGGCCTGCCGCATCACCCCGAAGGCGGCCCGCAGCTCCCGCGCCGCCCTGTCGCGGGCCGCCATGTCCGGCTCCTCCGCGGCCGAACGGGACTTCCAGAACGCGGCCAGCAGCGGCTTCAGGTACGCCGACTCGTCACCGCCCAGCACCGAGGCGGCGCTGTTGCCCGCCAGGGCCCCCAGGGCCGCCCGGGCGGAGGCGTCGCCGCCCGCGAGATCGTCCAGCGCCGCCTGCCAGGACTCCTGCGGCTGGTACCCCTTCGGGTTCCAGGCGAAGTCGGCGGCCGTGAACAGCGGGACGCGGGACGCCGACGCCTGCTCCATCGCGTTGGCGAGCAGGGCCGCCGAACCGGCGGCCACGGCGGGGTCCCGGCCGGTGTACGGACCGAGGAAGATCCGGTCACGCGCGTAGTCGTTGACCGGGTAGTTGTCCATGGTGACCAGGGGGTGGCGGAAGGCCGCCCGTGCGCCCGCCAGCTCACGCCCGGTGATGGTCCTCGGCACGACCCCGACGCCGGTCCAGGCCACCTGCACCCGGTCGTCCAGCGCGGTGGCGAGCGCCGTGCGGTAGTCGGTCGCGCCGTCCTGGTAGAACTCGGTCGGCATCACCGTCAGCGGCTCCGAACCCGGGTGCCGGTCCACGAGATGCCGGGCCACGGCGCTCGCGACCCGGGCCTGCGCCCTGGCGGCCGCCTCCGGCCCGCTGCCGAACATCTCCGCGTCCTGGTCGCAGTGCCATTCGCTGTAGCTGACGTCCTGGAACTGCAGCTGGAAGGACCTGACCCCCAGCGCCCACATCGCGTCGATCTTCCGGGTGAGGGCCCGCACGTCCGCGTCCGAGGCCATGCACATCGCCTGCCCCGGGGAGACGGCCCATCCCAGCGTCACGTGCTCGGCCCGGGCCTTCGCGGCCAGCGCGCGGAAGCCGGCCCGCTCGTCGGCGGGGTACGGCTCGCGCCAGCGGCTCTGCCGGTAGGGGTCGTCCCCGGCCGCGTAGAGGTAGCGGTTCTGCTTCGTGCGCCCCATGAAAGCGATCTGGGCCAGCCGCTCCTCCTGGGTCCAGGGCTGTCCGTAGAACCCCTCGGCCATCCCCCGCACCGCGGTGCCCGGCCAGTCGCGGATCAGGGCCCCTGCGACGGTGCCCTCCCGCACGAGCTGGCGCAGGGTCTGGACGCCGTGGAACAGGCCGTCCTCGCCGGCCCCGTCCAGGGCGACCACCGGCCTGCCGTCCGCCCTCCCCACCGCGAGGCGGTAACCCCCGTCCGGCAGGTCCGCCCGCTCGGCGGCGCCGAGGGCCCGCAGCGCGCGCGCCGCGTCCGTACCGCCGAGCCGGATCACCGGGCCACGGCCCGGCAGAGCCTCGTGCACCGTGCGTACGCCGGCCTCGCGCAGCAGTGCCCTGAGGCTGTCCACGGCGTACGGATCGGCGCCCGCCCCGGTGAGGAGGGTGACCTCGGAGCCCAAGGCGACGGAGTGCCCGGACGCCTTCACGGACTGCGGCCGTGGCCAGACGGCCGGCAGGCCTGACGCGTCGGCACGGTCCCGGGTGGCCGCTGCGGGGGTGACGGGGGCCGCGACGGCGGCAGCCGGCACGAACGGGCCGAGGAGGCCGCCGACCACCGCGACGGCGAGAGCCGTCGCATGCCTTCTGCGCCCGAGCTGCACGCCGTACTCCTTCGTCCTGACCTCGCCCGGCAGTGACGTCCGAGCCCACCACCCGGGCGCGGGAGTGTCAATGCGCGGGGTCGGTATGGCAGATATGCGAGAGATGTGGGCCGGGTGGCTGAAAAGCGCCCATTCCTGGCGCACGGGGGAACCGGATGTGACCCACGGCACGTTGGGCTCGTTGTCATAACGCCTGTGTCACGTCCATGCCTGCCGACGCGCCCTCTGGGTAGGCCTGCTGTGTCCTGTTGTCCACGGCCAGGAGGCCACCATGCCCGCTTCAGCGCAGCTTCTGCTCTCCGCCCTCTCCAAACAGGTGCCGAACCTCACGGGTCCCGAACCGCTGGCAGGCGGGACGGCCCCGGCCCCCACCGCCCCTCCGATGATCAGCGAGCTCCCGCTCGCCGATGTCTCCCACTTGGCCGGCGAACCCGTGTTCGCCGACGCAGCACCGCTCACCAGCGAGCCTCCGCTCGCCGACGCGACACCCCTCACGAGCGAGCCACCGCTCGCCGCCACCGCCCCTCTGACCAGCGAGCCGACAGCACCCGGCACCGCAGGGGGCATGGAGTCCCCAGGAGTCTGAATGGGCTTGTCCCGGCTCGCCGCACTGCACGGCGTCGCCACCTCCTTCTCCCCGTCCGCGGATGTCACGGTGTCCGTCCCCGACGACACGGTCACGGCCGTGCTCGCCGCCCTGGGCGTCGACGCCGGCACCCCCGTGGAGGTACGGAGATCACTCGCCGCGGCCGAATCGGCGGCGGCCTCCCGACTGCTCCCGCCGACGGTGGTGGCCTGGTCCGGGGAGCCGCTGCCGGCCGCGCTGGGCGAGCTGCCGGCGGGCACCGTCCTGACGATCGATCCCGAACCCGGCACCACCGCAGCGCCCTCGCCCCTGAGCCTGCGGGTGAGGTCCGCTCCGGCCGCGAGCCCGCCCGGCAGCACCGCCTGGTGGACCGAACCGCCCCTGGGCGTCCACCGGCTCACCGTCCGCACCCCGGACCACCGGCAGGCCACCGCCACACTCGTCGTCGCTCCCGACCGCGTACCCCAGCCGCCCGGCCGCACGCACGGATTCCTCGTCCAGCTCTACTCCCTGCTCTCCGCCCGCTCCTGGGGCATGGGCGACCTCGCGGACCTGGCCGACCTCGCCGCATGGTCCGGACGTGCCCTCGGCGCCGGCTTCGTCCAGGTCAACCCGCTGCACGCCGCCGTGCCCGGCAGCCCCACCGACCCCTCCCCGTACCGCCCCTCCTCCCGGCGTTTCCCCGACCCGATCCATCTGCACATCGAGTCGATCCCCGAGTACGGACACGTCGACGAACCCGGCAGGACCGTCCTGGACGATCTGCGCCAGCAGGCCGCCGCGCTGCGCGAGGCCGTGCTGAACAAGGGCGCGCTGATCGACCGGGACGCCGTCTGGGAGCTCAAGAAGCAGGCGCTGGAGATCGTCCACCAGGTCCCCCTGACCCCCGGCCGCCGCGCCGCCTACTGCGACTTCCTCGCCGCCCAGGGGCAGGCGCTGGAGGACCACGCCCTGTGGTGCGCCCTGGCCGAGGTGCACGGCCCGCAGTGGCGCACCTGGCCCGAAGGCCTGCGTGACCCGCGCTCCCCGCAGAGCGCCCGTGCCCGCGCCGGGCTCCTCGAACGGGTCGACTTCCACTGCAGGCTCGCCTGGCTGACGGACACCCAGCTCGCCACCGCCCAGGCCGCCGCGCGCGAGTCCGGGATGGCCGTCGGCATCGTCCACGACCTCGCCGTCGGCGTGCATCCCGACGGCGCCGACGCCTGGGCCCAGCAGGACGCCTTCGCGCACGGCATGTCCGTCGGCGCGCCCCCTGACGCCTTCAACGCCCACGGCCAGGACTGGGGGCTGCCCCCCTGGCGCCCCGACGCCCTGGCGGCATCCGGTTACGCCCCCTACCGGCACCTGCTGCGCGGTCTCCTCGCCCACGCCGGAGCCCTGCGCATCGACCACGTCATGGGCCTCTTCCGGCTCTGGTGGGTGCCCGAGGGCCGCCCGCCGACCGAAGGCGCGTACGTCTCCCACGACGCGGAGGCGATGCTCGCCGTCCTGGTCCTCGAAGCCCACCGGGCCGGTGCCGTCGTCATAGGGGAGGACCTCGGCACCGTCGAGCCCGGTGTGCGCGAGGCGCTCGCCCGGCGGGGGGTTCTCGGCACCTCCGTGCTCTGGTTCGAGCGCGACTGGGACGGCACGGGCCGCCCGCTCGCCCCCGAGCGGTGGCGCCGGGACTGCGTGGCCACGGCGACCACCCACGACCTGCCCTCCACCGCCGCCCGGCTGACGGGTGACCATGTGACGCTCCGCCACCGCCTCGGCCTGCTCGCCCGCGAGCTGGAGCAGGAGCTCGCCCAGGACGCGGCGGACACCGCGGAATGGCTGGGCTGCCTGGCCCGGCTGGGGCTGCTGCCCGAGGGCGAGGGCGACGAGGAGGCGGCCGTCCGCGCCGTCCACAGGTTCCTGCTGCGCACCCCGGCCCGGATGGTGGGGGTCTGGCTCCCGGACACCGTGGGCGACCGCCGCCCGCAGAATCTGCCCGGCACCTGGGACCAGTACCCCAACTGGCGTCTGCCCGTCGCCGATGCGGAGGGCCATCCCGTCACCCTGGAGGAGATCGCGGCCTCGCCCCGGCTGCACCGGCTCATGGACGTCCTCGTGCGCCGGCCGGACGCCGTGGGCGGCGCGGCCGCGCCGGAGGGCCCCAGGGCCCGTACGGCACCCCCGGACGCGCGCCCCTCGTAGGCGTTCGCTACGTTTGCACCGTGGACAAGAAGAACGCTATGCGCGCCGGCGCCGTTGCGGCCGGTACGACGCTGATGATGCTGCTCATGTCGTCCCCGGCGCTCGCGCTCACCCGCGACGACGGTGACGACCCGGGTCCGGGGCTGAGTGTGCTGGAGACCCTCGGTCTCTATGTCGCCCTGCCGATCGCCCTGTTCGTGGTGATCGCCGGACTCGTCATGGTCCTCGACAAGTCCAAGAAGCAGGCCTAGGACGTCTCCCCGAGTGCGCCGCCGGTACGCAGTACCGCGCGGCGCACCGGCATGTCCGGACACGAGTAGGTTTCGGCCATGACCGAGTGGGACGTCAAGAAACTCCGCATCCTGCGCACCCTGCGTGACCGGGGCACGGTCACCGCGACGGCCGAAGCGCTCCTCATGACGCCGTCGGCCGTCTCCCAGCAGCTCACCAATCTGGCCGCACAGCTCGGCGTACCGCTGCTGGAGCCCCAGGGCCGCCGGGTCCGGCTCACGGACGCCGCGCACCTGGTGCTGCGCCACGCCGAGGCCGTCTTCGCGCAACTGGAGCGGGCCGACGCCGACCTGGCCGGCTATCTGCGGGGCGAGTCGGGCCAGGTGCGGGTCGGTGCCTTCTCGACGGCGGTGCCCGCCCTCGTCGTACCAGCCGTGCGGATCCTGGCGGCCGAGGACCGGCCGGGGCCCCAGGTGCGGGTACGGGAGGCGGAGGCCGCCGAGGCCTACGAGCTGCTGTCCGCCGGGGAGGTGGACCTGGCGCTCTCCCTTGCCGCGCACGCCCCGACGGCCCGGGACCCCCGCTTCACCCTGCTGCCGCTCCTGGCCGACCCGCTCGACGTGGCCCTGCCCGCCGGACACCGCCTCGCCGGCGCGCCCGCCCTGCGCCTTTCGGACCTCTCCCGTGAAGCCTGGATCTTCGGCGGATCCGGCCCCTGGTCGGAGATCACCACCGCCGCCTGCGAGGCGGCCGGCTTCGTGCCGGAGCAGGCGCACAGCGCCGCCGGCTGGACCGCGATCCTGGCCATGGTCCGCGCGGGCATGGGCGTCGCGCTGGTCCCCCGGATGGTCTCGGCCTCCGACCGGCCCCGCGACGGCGTGGTGATGCGGATCCTGGAGGCCGACCGGCCCTGCCGCCACGTCGTGGCCGCCGTACGGCAGGGCGCGGAACACGGTCCTGCGACCGCCCGGGTCCTGGCGGCGCTCCGGCTGGCGGCGGAGCGGTCCGCCCAGCACGGTGAGTCCGTTCAGCAGAACTGAACGGACCGTACGAAAAGTTTCGATGGACCTGATGGGTGGTGCGCCAGCACAGTGGACGCATGCCCACCGACTCGAAGCACCCGGAGCCCTCTTCCACCGACCCGCACGCCAACGACGCGGCGCCGTACGGCGGCGGTGACCCGTACGCCGACTACCGCGCGGGCGACTTCCCCTTCACCGAGCTCGTCGACCTCGCGGACCGCCGGCTCGGCGGGGGTGTGATCGCCGCCAACGACGAGTTCTTCGCCGAGCGCGAGAACCTCCTGATCCGCGAGCCCGCCGTCTTCGACCCCGAGCGCTTCGGTCACAAGGGCAAGATCATGGACGGCTGGGAGACCCGCCGCCGCCGGGGCGCCGACGCGGGCCACCCCTTCCCCGCCCCCGAGGACCACGACTGGGCGATCGTCCGGCTCGGCACGCCCGGGATCGTCCGCGGCATCGTCGTCGACACCGCCCACTTCCGCGGCAACTACCCGCAGAGGGTCTCCGTGCAGGCCACGTCCGTGGAAGGCGCACCCGGGCCGGAGGAGCTCCTCGCCGACGACGTGAAGTGGGAGGAACTGGTCCCGCCGACCCCCGTACGCGGCCACGCCGCCAACGGCTTCGAGGTCACGGGGGGCCGCCGCTACACCCACATCCGCGTCTGCCAGCACCCCGACGGCGGCATCGCCCGTCTCCGCGTCCACGGCGAGGTCGTTCCCGATCCCGCCTGGCTCGCGGCACTGGGCACGATCGACCTGATCTCGATCCTGAACGGCGGCACGTACGAGGACGCGTCCGACCGCTTCTACTCCTCGCCGGCCCAGATCATCCTGCCCGGTACATCCCGGAAGATGGACGACGGCTGGGAGAACCGCCGCCGCAGGGTCCGCGACACGAACGACTGGGTCCGCTTCCGGCTGCCCGCCCAGGGGGCGGTCCGCGCCGTCGAGATCGACACCGCCTACCTCAAGGGCAACGCCGCTGGCTGGATCAGCCTGCACGGCCGCGACGGCGACACCGGCGAGTGGTTCGAGATCATCCCCCGCACCAGGCTCCAGCCGGACACCCCGCACCGCTTCGTCCTGGACACCGAGGCCGTGGTCACCCACGTCCGCCTGGACGCCTACCCCGACGGCGGGGTGGCCCGGATGCGTCTGCACGGCTCCCTGACGGAGGCCGGTACGGCCGAACTGACCCGCCGCCACGAGGCATCGGCCTCGTAACCACGGCTCCCGCCCGGCGGGCGGCTGCGCGACAGCGCCTGCCCGCCGGGCGGTTTCCAAACGGCTACGCGGTGGCCGCCGCCGCGTCCGCCGCCTGCGCCTTCAGCGCGCGCTCCACGCCCGCCCTGGACTCCGACATCAGCCGGCGCAGCGCCGCGCTCGGCTGCGCGGACTCCAGCCAGGCGTCCGTGGCGTCCAGCGTCTCCTGCGAGACCTGGAGGGCCGGGTACAGGCCGACCGCGACCTGCTGGGCCATCTCGTGGCTGCGCGAGTCCCAGACGTCCTTGACCGCCGCGAAGTACTTCTCCGTGTACGGAGCCAGCAGTTCGCGCTGGTCGGTCTGCACGAAACCGCCGATGACCGACTCCTGGAGGGAGTTCGGCAGCTTGTCCGACTCGACGACCGAAGCCCACGCCTCGGCCTTCGCCTCCTCGGAGGGCTGGGCGGCCCGCGCGGAGGCCGCGTGGCGCTCGCCGGCGGCCGTCCTGTCCCGCTCGTACTCGGCGGCGATCTCCTCCTCGTCGAGCAGGCCCACCGCCGCCAGCCGCTGCACGAACGCCCAGCGCAGCTCGGTGTCGACGGCGAGGCCCTCGATCTCCTGCGTGCCGTCCAGCAGCGACTGCAGCACGTCCAGGTGCAGCGGACTGCGAGCCGTCGCCGCGAAGGCACGGGCCCAGGCCAGCTGGTGGTCACTGCCCGGCGCCGCCGCGCGCAGGTGCGCCAGCGTCGCCTCGGTCCACTGGCTCAGACCCGCCTCGCGCCACTCCGGGGCGGAGTAGAGGTCCAGGGCCAGCTTCACCTGACGGTGCAGCGACTGCACGACGCCGATGTCCGACTCCTTGCCGATCCCGGAGAGGACCAGCGCCAGGTAGTCACGCGTCGCCAGCTCGCCGTCGCGCGTCATGTCCCAGGCCGAGGCCCAGCTCAGGGCGCGGGGCAGGGACTCCGCGAAGTCGCCCAGGTGCGCGGTGACGACCCGCAGCGACTCCTCGTCGAGACGGACCTTCGCGTACGACAGGTCGTCGTCGTTGAGGAGGACGACCGCCGGGCGCGGCGTGCCGGACGGGAACGGCACGGTGGTGCGCTCGCCGTCGACGTCCAGCTCGATCCGGTCCGTGCGGACCAGCTTCCCGGCGGCGTCGAGGTCGTAGCAGCCGATGGCGATCCGGTGAGGACGCAGCGTGGGCTCGCCCTTCGCGCCGACGGGGAGCGCGGGGGCCTCCTGGAGCACGGTGAAGGAGGTGACGTGCCCGTTCTCGTCGGTCTCGATCTCCGGGCGCAGGATGTTGATCCCGGCCGTCTCCAGCCACGCCTTCGACCAGGTCTTCAGGTCACGGCCGGAGGTCTCCTCCAGCGCGCCCAGCAGGTCCGACAGACGCGTGTTTCCGAAGGCGTGCGCCTTGAAGTAGGCCTGCACGCCCGTGAAGAACGCGTCCTTGCCGACGTACGCCACGAGCTGCTTCAGGACCGAGGCGCCCTTCGCGTACGTGATCCCGTCGAAGTTCACCAGGACGTCGTCGAGGTCCCGGATGTCCGCCATGATCGGGTGCGTCGAGGGCAGCTGGTCCTGGCGGTAGGCCCAGGTCTTCATCGAGTTGGCGAACGTGGTCCAGGAGTGCGGCCACTTCGAGCCCTCGGCGTCCGCCTGGCAGGCGATCGAGGTGTACGTGGCGAACGACTCGTTCAGCCAGAGGTCGTTCCACCACTCCATGGTGACCAGGTCGCCGAACCACATGTGGGCCAGCTCGTGGAGGATGGTCTCGGCCCGCGTCTCGTACGCCGCGTCGGTGACCTTCGAACGGAACACGTACTGGTCGCGGATGGTGACCGCGCCCGCGTTCTCCATCGCGCCGGCGTTGAACTCCGGGACGAAGAGCTGGTCGTACTTGGCGAAGGGGTAGGCGTAGTCGAACTTCTCCTGGAACCAGTCGAAGCCCTGACGGGTGACGGCGAAGATCTCGTCCGCGTCGAGGTACTCGGCGAGCGACGGCCGGCAGTAGATGCCGAGCGGCACGGACTGGCCGTCCTTCTCGTAGCTGCTGTGCACCGCGTGGTACGGACCGGCGATCAGCGCCGTGATGTAGGTGGAGATGCGCGGCGTCGGCTCGAAGGACCAGACGTCGTCCTGGGGTTCGGGCGTCGGCGAGTTGGAGATCACGGTCCAGCCGGACGGTGCCTTCACGGTGAAGCGGAAGGTCGCCTTCAGGTCGGGCTGCTCGAAGCTCGCGAACACCCGGCGGGCGTCCGGGACCTCGAACTGGGTGTAGAGGTAGGCCTGCTCGTCGACCGGGTCGACGAACCGGTGCAGACCTTCGCCGGTGTTGGTGTACGAGCAGTCGGCGACGACCTTGAGCTCGTTGGCACCGGCCCGCAGGTGCTTCAGCGTGATCCGGGAGTCCCGGAAGACCGCGGCGATGTCCAGGTCCTTGCCGTTCAGCACGATGTCGTGCACGGCAGGGGCGACCAGATCGATGAAGGTCTCCGCACCGGCTTCGGCGGAGTCGAAGCGCACGGTGGTGACGGACCGGTAGGTGCCGCCTTCCTGCGCGCCGGAGAGGTCGAGGTCGATCTCGTACGCGTCCACGGTCAGCAGGCGCGCCCGCTCCTGTGCCTCTTCGCGGGTCAGATTCGTGCCAGGCACGCGGTCATCTCCTTCGATGTGCGAGTTTTCGGCCATCCTTCCACGTGGGGCGGGCGGAGCGCGATGTCCGTTTTCCGCCGGACCGCCACGGCCGTCCGGGCCACCCTCGGAGCATGACCACATACGCGGCACGGCCCATCGGCCCCAGCACGCTGAAAGAGCTCCGGACGGCCGACGACGCCGGACGCCCCTGCGTCCCGTACACGGCCACGGAGAGCGGCGACCCCCTGCGCTGCTGCCTGCGTGGCGCCGGGGCGGGGGAGCGGATCGCGCTCGTCTCGTACGCGCCGCTGCGGCGCTGGGCGGCCGAGACCTGGGCGCGCCCGGGTGCCTACGACGAACAGGGTCCGGTCTTCATCCACGCCGAGGAGTGCGAGGGCCCGGCCGAGGACCGGACCGGCTATCCGTTCTCGCGCGCGGGCGCCCTGCGCGCGGTCCGGCGCTACGACGCGGAGGGAAAGATCGTCGGCGGCCGGCTCCTGGAGATCCCGGCCGACGAGGAGCGGGGCTTCGACGAGGCGTTCGCGGAGGCCTTCGCCGATCCGGCGGTGGCGCTGGTGCATGTGCGGGCGGTGGAGTACGGGTGCTACCACTTCGAGGTGCGACCGAACAGGGCGGGGAGGTAGCGCTCAGGTAGCCATTCTTTTCCTACTCGGGGTAGGATTGCGTCCATGAAGATCAGTGTGAGCTTGCCGCAGGAGGATGTCGCCTTCGTCGACGAGTACGCCGCGAAGACCGAGGCGGACTCCCGGTCGGCGGTCATACACGCCGCCATCGAGTTGCTGCGCGAGGCGGGGCTCGAAGCGGAGTACACCGAGGCCTTCGAGGAATGGGACGCGAGCGAGGACGCTGCCCTGTGGGACCGCACGGTCGGGGACGGAATCGTCGATGCGTAGAGGCGATATCCACCTGGTCGACCTGGAACCTGCCCGGCGCAGCGAGGACAACAAGGTCAGGCCGGCCGTGATCGTGTCCAACAACGCGGCCAATCAGTCGGTCGTGTCGAACGGCCGCGGGGTGATCACGGTGGTGCCCCTGACATCGAATACCGCCCGCGTCCTCACGTTCCAGGTGTTGCTCCAGGCCGCCGGGAGCGGGCTGCCGAGGGATTCGAAGGTGCAGTGCGAGCAGGTCCGGGCTGTTTCTCCAGAGCGTGTACTCAAGCGCGTCGGGACGGTCCCGCGTCAGCGTATGCGCGACATCGATGCCGCTCTCAGACGTCACCTCGCCCTCTGAGACACGCGAAAGGGCGGCCCCCGGGCATCGGGGGCCGCCCTTTCGCCGATGAACGGGGTCAGCCCTTCAGCTCCGCAGCCACCAGCTCCGCGATCTGCACCGCGTTCAGCGCGGCGCCCTTGCGCAGGTTGTCGCCGGAGACGAACAGCGCGAGACCGTGCTCGACGGTCTCGTCGACGCGGATGCGCCCCACGTACGAGGCGTCCTTGCCGGCCGCCTGGAGCGGGGTCGGGATCTCGGAGAGCTCCACGCCCTCGGCGTCCTTCAGCAGCTCGTAGGCGCGCTCGACGCTGATCGGGCGGGCGAAACGGGCGTTGATCTGGAGGGAGTGGCCCGAGAAGACCGGGACCCGCACGCAGGTGCCGGAGACCTTGAGCTCCGGGATCTCCAGGATCTTGCGGGACTCGTTGCGGAGCTTCTGCTCCTCGTCCGTCTCGAAGGAACCGTCGTCCACGATCGAACCGGCGAGCGGCAGCACGTTGAAGGCGATCGGGCGCTTGTAGACGCCCGGCTCGGGGAAGTCGACCGCTTCGCCGTCGTGCGTCAGCTTGTCCGCGTCGGCCACGACCTTGGAGGCCTGGCCGTGCAGCTCCGCGACACCGGCGAGCCCGGAACCGGACACCGCCTGGTACGTGGCGACCGTCAGCGCGTCGAGCTGCGCCTCCTGGTGCAGCGGGCGCAGCACCGGCATGGCCGCCATCGTGGTGCAGTTCGGGTTGGCGATGATGCCCTTGGGGCGGTTCCTGATCGCGTGCGCGTTGACCTCGGAGACGACCAGCGGGACCTCGGGGTCCTTGCGCCAGGCGGAGGAGTTGTCGATCACGACGGCGCCCTGTGAGGCGACCTTCTCGGCCAGCGCCTTGGACGTGGCGCCGCCCGCGGAGAACAGCACGATGTCCAGACCGGTGTAGTCCGCGGTGGAGGCGTCCTCCACGGTGATGTCCGTGCCCTCGTAGGCGATGGTGGAGCCCGCGGAGCGCGCGGAGGCGAACAGTCGCAGTTCGTCGACGGGGAACTTCCGCTCGGCCAGAATCCTGAGCATGACTGTGCCGACCTGACCGGTGGCGCCGACAATTCCGACCTTCACTGGGACTCCCTCACAGATGCGAACGGGCACGCTTGCCGGTCCATGATGCGTATGTCCCCGGCTTCCTTGTCCAATCCATTGTCCGGCAGGCGGACGCGCCGCGCACAGAGCTGTGGGGCGGGAGCCCTTGAGAGCACCCGCCCCACAGTCATGAGGTGTCGTACGGATCACACCGTGGCGAGAGCTACGGCGCGACCTTCTCGATCACGACGCTGCCGGTTCCCGCCGCGGTGCCGCGGGCGTTCACCAGCTGCACCTCGCCGAAGAACTGCCGGCCCTCGGGAGCCGCTCCGGCGACCAGGACCTCGGCGCCGACCTGGGCGGACGCGCCGTTGGCCAGGGTGACGGCCTTCGACTCGTCGACCTTGATCTCGCCGAGCGACGGGGCGTAGTACACGTCCCGGTAGTCGTACTCGGTGGTCCCGGCCGGGACCGAGTAGCCGTCGATGACGACGGTGTAGGTGCCGGCGGCCGGCTTCACCAGGCTGACCGACTCCTCCGAACCCGCCGAGGTCGACGCTCCGACCTCGGTCTCGCCCTTGTAGACGTAGAGGTCGATGTCGGCGTTGGCGTCCGAGGTGTTCCCGATGGCGATGTCCAGCTTCTCGACGCCCTCACCGATGGTGACCGTCTTGGTGTACCCGCCACCCGTGGCGATCGACGGCCGCTCCACGTCGGCGGAGCCCAGCGAGCCGCCCTTGAGCGCGCCCTCCAGGTCGCCCGCGTTGTTGGTGACCGTCCACTCGACCGCGGCCGGGCTGCCGATCTTCGCCTCGGGGATGGTCTGCACCGCCGGGTCGAAGGTGGCACCGAGCAGCGAGACGTCCAGCTTGTACGGGTTGTCCAGCAGCGGCGACGTACGGCGGGACTCGACCTCGATCTCCCAGACACCGGGCTGCGGGTCCTTGTAGGAGCGCGTGTCCGGGCGGCAGGTGTTGGTCGGGCTCTCGTAGTTCGGGTAGCAGTAGATCGTGGAGCTGTCCTCCACCGCCACACCGTACGGGTGGATGGAGATGAACCGCGTCTGGCTGCCCGAGCGCAGGGCGCTCAGCGCGACCTCCAGGGTCTCGGCACCCTCCGGGACGTTCAGGAAGTACGACGTGGTGCCGTTGCGCTGCACCGAGCCGGTCGTCGAGAACGCGTAGGCCGGCTTCACCAGGTCCTTGGCGACGACCACCGTGGCGAGGATCTGCTGGTCCACGCCACTGGTCTTCGAGTCGTCCACCCGCAGGATCGCGCTGTGGACGCCCGCGGTGCGCGGCTTGGCCTGCACCTTGACGGTGACCGGCTTGCCGAGCGGCAGCGAGACGGTGCTCGAACCGGTCAGGGAGAAGGTGCCGTCGTTGTTCTTCCACGACAGCTTGTGCTGCACGGCCTTGTCCGGACCCGTGGTGCGGGTGATGACGACGTCGTACGACTTCTTCTGGCCGGCCTTCAGGCCGCCCTCGCGGTCGTACAGGCCGGTGCCGAAGCCCGGGTCCTTCAGCGCGAAGTCGATCGCGGTGTCGACCGGGGCCTTGACCGAGTACTCGTGCGCCGGGGCGCCCTGCTTCTCGATCTGCTTCCAGGCACCGACGATGTCGATCAGACCGGCACCCTGGGCGTGCGCGGGCACGCCGTCGATGTGGGTGGCGGTGCTGGTCAGCGCGGTGCGCAGGTCGGCCGGGGGAAGCTCGATGTTCTTCTGCTTCGCCGCGGACAGCAGGAGCGCGGTGGCGCCGGCGGCCTGCGGGGAGGACATCGAGGTGCCCTGCAGCATCGAGTAGCCGGCCGGGAGGGAGTAGCCCGCCTCCTTGACCGGGCCGCCGGGCAGCCAGGTCTGGGTGGTGTTGATGGACGCACCCGGGGCCGTCAGGATCGGCGCGAAGCCGCCGTCCTCACGCGGACCGCGCGAGGAGAAGGGCAGCATGTCGTACTTCTTGGTGACGTTCGAGCCGTAGTTGGCGGCCCAGGTCTCCTTGGAGATGGACGCGCCCACCGAGATGACGTGGTCGGCCAGGCCGGGGTCACCGATGGTGTTCACACCCGGGCCGTCGTTGCCGGCCGAGATGACCAGCTGGACGCCGTAGATGTCGATGAGCCGCTTGTAGAGCTCGGCGCGGGCGTTGTTGCCGTCGTTGAGCGGCGGCAGACCGCCGATCGACATGTTGACGACGTCGACACCGCGGTTCACGACGAGGTCGATCATGCCCTCGGTCAGCGCGATGTTGGTGCAGCCGCCGGACCAGGTGCAGGCGCGCGAGGAGACGACCTTGGCGCCGGGCGCCGCGCCGTTCATCTTGCCGCCGAACAGGCCGTTGGCCGCGGTGATGCCCGCGACGTGGGTGCCGTGCTCGCTCTCGATGACGCCGATGTTCACGTAGTCGGCCTTGGCGCCGGCCGCGTTGTAGACGACGTCCTTGCGGGTCTCGACGACGAACGGGATGCGCTCGACGACCTCGGTCGCCGGGTTGTCCGTACCGAAGTAGCCGACCTGGTGGCCGTCCTTGTACGGCTTCAGCGCGGCCTCGTCACCGAAGTCCGCGTCGTTGTCCAGGTCCACGCGGGCGGTGCCGGCGACCGGGTCGTAGAGCACGGCCCAGACGTCGGTGGTGTCACCGTCCCGGTTCAGGTCCCCGGCCATGTCGCCACCCCGGGTGGCGGCCTCCGAGAAGAGCTGGATCTTGTAGGACCCCTCCGGCGCCGAGTAGGTGCGACCGCCGATGGTGAAGGCCGGACCGGCGACCGAGGCCGTCATCCGCAGCCAGGTGCCGTCACTGTCACTGACGGGGTCGGTGGCGGTCACCCAGTCGACGATCTTGCGCTCGCCGGTGGTGGTCTTCTGCAGCGCGGGGTGGCCGAGGTCGACACCGGAGTCCAGGACGCCGATGGTGATCCCGCGGCCGTCGGCCTTCGGGTGCTGCTTCACGAAGTCGACCGCGCCGGTCTCGAAGGACGGGTTGTACGGGTTCTTCGCCGGGGTGTTCCTGTCCGGCGCCGCGTAACTTCCCGTGGCCTTCGGCTGCTTCGCTCCGGCGGCCCGGTCGCCCGCGGGCGTCGGGTCGTCCAGCTTGATCTCCTGCTTGAGATCGATGCCCTGGACCGAGGAGAGCTTCTGCGCCGCCTTGATGGTGGCTTCGGCAGTCGCGGTCGGCACGGTCGCGCGGACGTATCCGAGCTTGTCGTACGTCTGCCCCATCACGGACCCCTTGACGGAGTCCAGCTGCTCGGCGACCTTCTCGGTCGCGCCCGGGGTGGTGGCGACCATCATCGTGATGTTCTTCTCGCCCTTGGCCTCGGCCTTCGCCAGCACATCGGCGTCGGCCTCGCCCAGCTTGTCGCCCTTCGTGCTCGTGGCGGCGGGCTTCACCGGAGAGGAGGCCGGATCGTCGGCGGCGAAGACCGGGGCCGCGCCGGAGGCGGCCAGCGTGGCCGCCAGTCCGGCCGCGGCCGCGATGCGCGCGGCGCGTCTCGCCCCGGGTATGGAGCTGGGGGATTCCTTGGTCATCAGCATCCCTGTTTGTGAAAGAAAGAGAGAGTCCGGAATTCGGTACCCGATGACCGCTCAGCCTTTCGTAGATGACAGGGGTTTGTGGAGAGTTGACGGGGACGAGAACGGGACATGGCGTAGATCCGCCACCGGGAGCATTGCGCCACTTACCGTGGCAACACCACCACGCAGGCGGCGGATTCGCGGTCGCAGGCCGCCATCAGCGCCGTGCGCAGCACCACCGCCTGTTGTGCCATCGCCTCGCGCAACTGCTTCGGCGTCACCCGCACCAGGGCGATCCCGAGCCTCTCCAGACGCTCCCGCTCCGCGGCGAAGGCGACAGCGTCCTCCCGGGGGGAGCGAGCGCCGAGTTCGAGGGCGACGGCCTGCTCCGGCCAGTAGGCGTCCACACCGCCCAGGCGGCCTCCGCCCGGCAGGGACAGCTCCACGTTCCACACCGGCTCCGGCAGCCCGTACGCGCGCACCATCTCGTACAGCCGGCCCTCCGCCACCGCGCGGCCCTCCACGAGCAGCGCGTCCACCGCGTCCGCCACGTGGGCCCGGCCCAGCAGTTCGGCCGCGTTCAGCTCCCGTACGACCGGGCCCGGTTCGCAGTGCCCCCCGCGCACCGCCTCCGTCAGGAGCCTGCGCACCGTCGAGGCGTCCGTGAGCGCGGCCACCGCGTCGGCGACGGCCCGCTCCACCGGGGCCAGTGGAATCCCGAGCCTGAGCTGCGGCCGGGGGAGTGAGGCCGCCCGGGTCACCTGCACGAAGCGGGCGGAGCGCAGCCGCCGGGTGCGCGGCACCAGTACGTCGATGCGGTGCAGCGCGATCACCGGCGGTGCGGACGCGAAGCCGTACAGGGCCAGCGCCGCGAGCCCCGTCACCATGGCCTCCCCGTAACCGGGCCCGGGCTGGGCGGGCACGGTCCTGCGGGCGGTGGCCGGGGGCCGTCCCGCGTACAGCAGCGCGCCGCGCACCCGGTCCTCGTTCGTCGGCGTGCCGGGGTGCAGCAGGTACACACCGGGGAGCAGTTGCTGCCACGGGCCCCCGGGCAGGCACCGGTCGGCGGTCTGCGCGGCGGTCACGCCCCGGGCGCGCAACTGCGCGGCCGACTGCACGCGGTGGCGCACATCGTGGGGGCGGGGGGAGAGCGGGGTGTTCTGGGTCATGCCGGGGAGGGTCCCCGCAGGCCCGCGGCGCGGTAACCCGTGTTACAGGTCCGTCGACATTCCAGGACGAGCCCGTCCTGAAGCACGGCAGTTCGAAAGCCGAAAAGGGCTGTCGAGGCAGGGATTGCACGGCGCACGCCCCGCACGGTTGTGCGGGGCGTGCGCCGGAATCTCACGCCGCCGCGTCGCGCTCCTGCCCCCGCAGCGCCCGTGCCAGATCGTCCCGGGCCTCCAGGACCAGCCGCCGGAGTGCCGGCGCGGCGTCGGGGTGCGAGGTGAGCCACGCGTCCGTCGCGGTGAGGGTCGCGGGGTCGTCCTGGAGCCCCGGGAAGAGACCCTTGACCACGTCCATGCCGATCTGGATGGAGCGCTCGGCCCACACCCGCTCGATCGCCTCGAAGTACGAGGCGGTGTACGGCGCCAGCAGCTCCCGCTGCGAGGGCTGCTCGAAGCCGGCGATCGTCGCCCCCACCAGGGCGTTGGACAGCTTGTCCGACTCCACGACCGCCGCCCACGCCTGGGCCTTGACCGCCGCCGAGGGCCGGGAGGCCAGGCACCGCACGTGGTGGCGCTTGCCGGACGCCGTGTCGTCCCGGGCGAGTTCGGCGTCGACCGCCGCCTCGTCGGCCACGCCGTGGGAGGCCAGCGGAGACAGGAACGCCCAGCGCAGCTCCTGGTCGACGTCCAGGCCCTCGATCACGGCGGAGCCGTCGAGCAGCCCGTTCAGCAGTTGGAGGTCCGCCTCGGACTCCGCGACCGCGGCGAAGAACCTGGCCCACGTCAGCTGGTGCTGGCTGCCCGGCTCCGCGCGGCGCAGCTCCGCCAGCGCGCCCTCGGCCAGCGCCCGGCCGCCCTCCTCGCGCCAGGCCGGCGCGGCGTAGTGCACCAGGGCCGACTGCGCCCAGGCGTGCAGCATCTGGAGCACGCCGATGTCCGACTCGCGGCCGGCGGACGACAGCACCAGGGAGACGAAGTCCCGGGCCGGCAGCAGCGCGTCACGCGTCAGGTTCCAGAGGGCGGACCAGCACAGCGCGCGGGCCAGCGGGTCGGTGATGTCGCCGAGGTGCTCGCGCAGGGTGGCCAGGGACCCCTCGTCGAAGCGGATCTTGCAGTACGTGAGGTCGTCGTCGTTGACCAGGACCAGGTCGGGCCTCTCGGACCCGGCCAGCTCCGTGACCACGCTCCGCTCCCCGGCGACATCGGTCTCCGCGCGGGCGTACCGCACCAGCTCACCCTCGGGGGACAGCCGGTAGAGACCCACGGCGACCCGGTGGGGCCGCAGCTCCGGGTGGGAGGCCGCGGCCTCCTGGGTCACGGCGAGCTCCGCGATCCGGCCGTCCTCGTCGTACGACACGACCGGCGTCAGGACGTTGACCCCCGCCGTCTGGAGCCACGCGCGCGACCAGGCCGTCATGTCCCGGCCCGAGGTCTCGGCCAGCACCGAGAGGAGGTCGCCCAGCTGCGTGTTGCCGTACGCGTGCTGCTTGAAGTAGCGCCGCGCGCCCTCCAGGAACGCGTCCCGTCCCACGTACGCCACGAGCTGCTTCAGCACCGACGCGCCCTTGGCGTAGGTGATGCCGTCGAAGTTCAGCTTGGCGTCCTCCAGGTCACGGATGTCGGCCGTGATCGGGTGGGTGGACGGCAACTGGTCGGCGCGGTAGGCCCAGGCCTTGCGGTTGTTGGCGAAGGTGATCCAGCCGTTGGTGAAGCGGGTGGCCTCCACCATCGAGAAGGTCCCCATGAAGTCGGCGAAGGACTCCTTCAGCCACAGGTCGTCCCACCACCGCATGGTGACCAGGTCGCCGAACCACATGTGCGCCATCTCGTGCAGGATGACGTTGGCGCGGCGCTCGTACGAGGCGGAGGTGACCTTGCCGCGGTAGATGTACTCCTCGCGGAAGGTGACGAGGCCCGGGTTCTCCATCGCCCCGAGGTTGTACTCGGGCACGAACGCCTGGTCGTACTTCCCGAAGGGGTACGGGTAGTCGAAGTGGTCGTGGAAGAAGTCCAGGCCCTGCTTGGTGATCAGGAAGACGTCGTCTGCGTCGAAGTGCCGCGCGAGCCCCTTCCGGCACATCGCGCCGAGCGGGACCTCCAGCTTCGTGCCGTCGTCGAAGGTCCGGGTGTAGAGGTCGCTCACGTAGTGGTACGGCCCCGCCACCACCACCGTGATGTACGTGGAGATCGGCTTCGTCTCCGCGAAGCGGTGGACCTCGCCCTCCTGGGACTCCTCCTCGCCGTTGCTCCAGACCCGCCAGCCCTCGGGAGCCGTCACCTCGAAGCGGTAGGGCGCCTTGAGGTCGGGCTGTTCGAAGTTGGCGAAGACGCGGCGGGCGTCGGCCGGCTCGTACTGCGTGTAGAGGTAGACCTCGCCGTCCTCCGGGTCGACGAAGCGGTGCATGCCCTCGCCCGTCCTGCTGTACGCGCACCGCGCGTCGACCACCAGGACGTTCTCGCCGCCGGGCAGGCCGTCCAGCGCGATCCGGGTGCCGTCGAAGACGGCCGCCGGGTCCAGCTCCTTGCCGTTCAGCGTCACCGCGTCCACGGCCGGGGCCAGCAGGTCGGCGAAGGTCGAGGCACCGTCGCGGGCCACGCGGAAGCGGATCGTCGTGCGCGAGCGGAAGGTGCGCGGGCCCGCCTCCCCGTCGCCCCCGTCGGGCTCACCGACCGCGGAACGCAGGTCGAGGGCGACCTCGTAGCCGTCGACGGTCAGCAGCTCGGCCCTCTCGTGGGCCTCGTCGCGGGACAGGTTTTCACCGGGCACGGAGCACTCCTTCGTGTCTCGTTCGAACACCTTTGATCCTCCCACGCGGCCCTCGCGGCCCACGCACGGGAATGGCCGCAGGGGCCGACGGTGTTCTGACGCTCAGGCGCAGACCCACCTCATGAGGAGAGACATGCCCGAGAACAGCACGGCCGCCGCCAAGGTCCCGGCCGACTTCTGGTTCGACCCGCTCTGCCCCTGGGCCTGGATGACCTCCCGCTGGATGCTGGAGGTGGAGAAGGTCCGCGACGTCGAGGTGCGCTGGCACGTGATGAGCCTGGCCGTCCTGAACGAGCCCCGCCTCGACGAGCTGCCGGAGGAGTACCAGGACATGATGCGCACCAAGGCCTGGGCGCCGGTCCGGGTCGTGGTCGCCGCCCAGCAGAAGCACGGCGACGACATCGTCGGCCCGCTCTACACCGCGCTCGGCACCCGCATCCACAACAACGGCGAGGGCCCCACCCGCGAGGCGATCGCGGGCGCCCTGGCGGACGTCGGCCTGCCGGCCGACCTGCTGGAGTACGCCGACTCCGACACGTACGACAAGGAACTGCGCGCATCCCACCAGGAGGGCATCGACAAGGTCGGCCAGGACGTCGGCACGCCGGTCATCGCCGTGCCCGGCGCCGACGGCGAGCAGATCGCCTTCTTCGGCCCGGTCGTCACCCCCGCCCCCAAGGGCGAGGAGGCGGCGAAGCTCTGGGACGGCACCCTGCTCGTGGCCTCGATCCCCGGCTTCTACGAGATCAAGCGGACGCGCACGCAGGGCCCGATCTTCGACTGACCTGCCCTGCACGCGGGTCCGGTGTTCGACTGACCTGCCCCGTAGGCGGGCCCGTCGTCGACCGGCCCGCGTCTGCCGCGGGCGGGGCGGCCGTGCCCCGCCCGCCGTGTGGCGGTCATGTGTCATGGGCGGCCCGGGTCTTGCCGAAAAGATGAACATCGTTCAGGATCTGCCCATGCCAGCGGCCGGTTCGAACAACCACGCGGCCCCGCCCCTGCCGCGCACCGTGCGGATCGGCTACGGGCTCGGCTCGCTCTGCACCGGCACCTTCGCGACCGTGCCCGGCCTGATCCTGCTCTACTACCTCACCGACGTCCTCGCCGTGCCCGCCGCCGTCGCGGGAGCCGCCGTCTTCCTGCCCAAGGCCTGGGACGTCCTGATCAACCCCCTGATCGGCGCGCTCTCCGACCGCAGCCGGCTGCGCGGCGGCCCGCGCAGGCCGTTCCTGCTGATCGGCGCCTGCACCCTGCCCCCGCTCTTCGCGCTGATCTTCGCCGCGCCGCCGCTGCGGGGCGCCGGCGCGGCGGGCTATGTCGCGGTCCTGTTCCTGCTGGCCGCCACCGCCTACGCCGTCTTCCAGGTGCCGTACGTGACCATGCCGGCGGAGATGACCGAGGACCCGCGCGAACGCGGCCGGGTCCTCGGCTGGCGGGTGGGTTTCCTCGGCGTCGCCATCCTGCTCTCCGGCGCGCTGGCACCCGCGATCGCGCACGCCGACGGGGACACCCCGGAGAGCTACCGGCTGATGGGCGCGGTCGTCGCCGTCCTGCTGGCCGTCGGCATGTTCGGCGCGTGGCTCGCCACCCGCCGCGCCCCGGCCGTCGCCCGCAGCGAGGCCGAGCCCTCCCTCCGCGCGCAGCTCGCCGCCGCCCGCTCCAGCGCGCCGTTCCTCCACCTCGCCGGGATGTGGACCTTGCAGGCGCTCGCCATCGGCGTGATGCTCGCGGGCGTCCAGTACTTCGCGACGTACACCCTCGGCTCGGCGGGCGCGGTGACCCCGCTGTTCGCGTGCCTGATCGGCCCGCTGGTCCTCTTCATGCCGCTGTGGAACCGGCTCGCCCGCCGCAAGGGCGTGACGTACGCCCAGTGGTGCGCGTCGCTGCTCTACACCGCAGGGGCGGTGCTCCTCGCCTTCACCGGCGCCGCGGGTCCCGCCGTCGGCTACGCGGCGGTCGTCCTCGTCGGCATCGCCTACGCCGGGCTGCAGTTGCTGCCCCTGACCATGCTCGCCGAGACGCTGGCCGCCGACGCGGCCGTCACCGGCAGACGCAGGGCCGCGACCTTCACCGGGCTCTGGACCGCGGCGGAGACCCTCGCCTTCGCCCTGGGCGCGGGGGTGTTCGCCCTGGTGCTGGCCGTCACCGGATTCCGTTCCTCCGACGCCGCGCACCAGGTGGACCAGCCGGCGGCGGCGCTGACGGGCATCACCGCGGGGATGAGCGTGCTGCCCGCCGTCATCGCTGCCGCGAGCCTCCTGCTGCTGCACCGCCACAGCGCCGCACCGATCCCGCACCGCCCTCTCCAGGAAGAGCCCGCCCGTGCCGACTGAACCCGCACTCCCCGACGGCCGGCGCGCCCGCGAGGTGCTCGCCGAACTCTGCGCCCTGCGCACGGCGGACGCGCCCACCCGCGGGGGCCGCACCTTCGCCTACGTCTACGACGCCGGGCTGGACGGCCTCGACGAGCTGGCCGCCGAGGCGTACACCGCCTTCGCCACGGTCAACGGGCTCGACCCCACGGTCTTCCCGAGCGTGGCCCGGCTGGAGAACGACGTGGTTGGCGCGGTGGCCGCGCTGCTCGGCACCCCCGGCGCCCAGGGCACCTTCACCAGCGGCGGCACCGAGAGCATCCTGCTGGCCGTCAAGACGGCCCGCGACCACGCCCGGGCGGAGCGGGGCATCACCGAGCCGCAGCTGCTGCTGCCCTCCACCGCCCACGCCGCCTTCCACAAGGCCGCCTCTTATCTGGCCGTGGAGCCCGTCGTCGTCCCCGTCGACCCCCGCACCTTCCGCGCCGACGCCGGAGCCATGGCAGCCGCGATCACCCCCCGCACGGTGCTGGCCGTCGCCTCGGCCCCCTCGTACGCCCACGGAGTGATCGACCCCGTCGCCGAGATCGCCGGGGCGGCCGCCGCCCGGGGAGTGCTCTGCCACGTCGACGCCTGTATCGGCGGCTGGATCCTGCCCCACCTCCGGCGCGCCGGACGGGAGGTGCCGCCCTTCGACCTGTCCGTGCCCGGGGTGACCTCGCTCTCGGTGGATCTGCACAAGTACGCGTACGCCGACAAGGGCGCCTCGGTGGTCCTGTACCGCGACGCCGGCCTGCGCCGCCACCAGTACTTCGCGCACGCGGGCTGGCCCGGCTACCCCGTCGTCAACCCGACCGTGCAGGGCACCAAGTCCGGCGGTCTGCTGGCGCAGGCCTGGGCGGTCCTCCGCTACGTGGGCGAGGAGGGTTACACCGCGCTCGCGGCCCGGGTCGCCGAAGCGTCGGACCGGCTGCTGGCGGGGCTGCGGGCGAGTGACGGCGTACGGGTGCTCGGCGAACCGGCCGCGGGGCTCGTCTCCTTCACCGTCGCCCGGGCCGAGGGCGGCGCCCCCGACCTCGGCCTGCTCCTCCATCTCGCCGACGAGATGCGCGCACTCGGCTGGTACCTCCAGCCGCAGCTCTCCTTCGACGGTCTCCCGCCCAACCTCCACCTCACACTGACGCCCGCCACGGTCGGCCAGGTCGACGCGCTGCTCGCCGACCTCGCGACCGCCTTGGAGAAGGCGCGCGCCCTGGAGCCGGTCACCGTGGACCCCGCGCTCACCGCGTTCGCCGCCGGGCTGGACCCCGAGGCGCTCGGACCGGACGAGGTCGCGGCGGTCCTCGCCTTCGCGGGGCTCGGCGAGGGGGCGGGGCTGCCGGACCGGATGGCACCCGTACTGGTCCTGCTGGACGCCCTGCCGGGTGCGCTCAAGGAGCGGCTGCTCTCCGAGTTCATCGGCTCCGTGTTCCGGATCTGAGCCCGGCCCTGAACGGAGCAGCTCCGGCCAGGGCATGGGAGAGCCCCCGCGAGTCAGGTCCTCGCGGGGGCTCTCCTTTCATCCGCCTGCCGGGTGAAGGTTGAGAAGACGATCACGAGGCAGGACGCTCGGGGCGTCAGGGAGCGAGCAGCAGCACGTCCGCGCGCTCCTTGGCGGCGGCGTAGCGCTTCGCCACGTCCTGCCAGTTGACGACGCGCCACATCGCCTCGATGAAGTCGACCTTCTGGTTCTTGTACTGCAGGTAGAAGGCGTGCTCCCAGGCGTCGAACACCAGGATCGGCACGGAGCCCTGGCCCACGTTGCCCTGGTGGTCGTAGACCTGCTCGACGATCAGCTTGCCGCTGACCGGCTCGTAGGCGAGGACGCCCCAGCCGGAGCCCTGCGTGGTCGCAGCGGCCTTCGTCAGCTGGGACTTGAAGCCGGCGTACGAGCCGAAGGACTCGGCGATCGCGTCCGCCAGGTCCCCCACACCGTCCGCCGCGAGGGGCTCGCCGCCGCCGTCACCGGTCATGTTGTGCCAGTAGATCGAGTGAAGGATGTGGCCGGAGAGATGGAACGCGAGGTTCTTCTGGAGGCCGTTGATCGCGCCCCAGGCCTCCTTGTCGCGGGCCTCCTCCAGCTGCTCCAGGGTGTCGTTCGCACCCTTGACGTACGCCGCGTGGTGCTTGTCGTGGTGGAGCTCGATGATCTGCGGGTTGATGACCGGTTCGAGCGCCGCGTAGTCGTACGGGAGTTCCGGAAGCGTGTACGTGGCCATGGGTTCGAACCCTCCAGCTGCTGCCTAGTTGTTGTTGCAACTCATTCGCAATTGCAGGCTAGCAGGAGGAGGGCCCGAAGGTGATCAGCCGTTCGCCCTAGGACCGGAGGCCGTCCCGAGCGCCCGCCGCCAGGTCGGGGAAATCCGTCACGACGGCGTCCAGGTCGGCCTCGATCCAGTCCGCTCCGGCCCGCACCGCGACTGTGTCGTACGGCCACGGGTACGGTCCTCGGCAGGCGACGGAGGAGGAAGACATGGAGCTTCGGCCGGGGCGGCCCGGAGAGGCCGCGGCGCTGACCGGGCTGGCACTGCGTTCCAAGGCCCACTGGGGTTACGACGAGGCGTTCATGGCCGCCTGCCGCGACGAGCTGACCGTCCGCCCCGGCGACACGGCGGGCGGGCGCACGGTGGTCGCGGAGGAGGACGGCCGTGTCCTGGGTTTCACCACGCTGTCCGGGGAGCCACCCGAGGGCGCCCTCGGCATGATGTTCGTCGAGCCCGTCACCATCGGCCGGGGCGTGGGCCGGCTCCTCTTTGAGCACACCATGGGGCGGGCCCGTCGGCTCGGCTTCGAGACGCTCACCATCGACGCCGACCCGAACGCCGAACCGTTCTACACGGCGATGGGAGCCGTCAGGATCGGCGCCACCCCTTCCGGCTCGATCCCGGGACGGTCTCTGCCGCTGCTCAGGATCGCGCTCGCCCAGGCTTCGTGAGCGGCACGCCCGCACCGGGGAGACCGTCGCGCTCGCGCCTGAGCCCAGGTGTCAGGGCCAGCGTCACCGCGACCGAGGCCGCGGCCATCACCGTGATCGCCGTCGCCGCGGAGGTCCGCTGGGCGACTGCGCCCGCCAGGGCCGCCGCCACACCCTGCATGGCGAGCATCCCGGACGCGTGCAGGCCGAGCGCCTGGCCGGCCATCGCGTCCGGGGTCAAAGCCATCAGGCGCTCCTGGAACAGCAGGCTCGCCGAGAAGCCGGTCGACGCCAGGGCGACGAGAGCGAGCGCCCAGGGCAGCCCCGGCCGCAGGGCGAACAGCAGGTAGGGGAGGGCCAGAAGCAGGAGCATCGGGGTGCCCAGTCGCGCCCGCCACCGCGCCGGTACGAACCGTCCCGCAACCGTGTCCCCGGCCAGCATCCCGAACGCCGTGCAGGCGAACAGCAGCCCCGCCCGGTCCGGCCGGTAGGGGACGAAGAGCGATTCGCAGCCGACGACCAGGCCGTTGGGCAGCCAGAGCGCGAGGTACACACGCCGCCGGGGGGCCGAGGACCACAGCAGTACGTTGGTCCGCCAGGTCTCGCCCACCGGCGGCCGCCCGGCCGCCCGGGGCGTACGGTGCGCGAGACCGAACCGGGCGGCTGCGGCACCGGCCACGTACAGCGCCGCGGCGACGAGCAGCGTGCCGCGCGGGGACAGCACGGTGACCAGGACCCCACCGGCCGCGTAGCCGCAGATCTGCATGGAGCCGGCGCACATGTTGAGCACCGAACGCCCCAGCAGGAAGGCGTCCTTGGGCAGCACCTCGTTGAGCAGTCCGTACCGCACCCCGCCGATCACGGCCGCGACGGTCCCCTCGCCCAGGACGACGGCGAACACCAGCGGCAGCGGTAGCCCGGGGACGGCGAGGACGGCGGTCCCGATGCCGAAGGCGAGCGCCGCGCCGCTCAGTGCTCCGCGCGGCGGGAGCCGGTCGGCCGCCGACATCAGCAGGGTCGCGCCGATCAGCTGGGCGAGTGAGGAGCCGAACATGGAGAGCGCGGAGAGCAGCGGTGACCCCGTCGTGGTGAACACGAGGACACCCAGGGCCAGTCCGCTCGTCGTCGAGGCGGCACCCTGCAGCGCACTCGTCGCGAAGAGGGGGCCGAACTGAGGCACACGGAAGACGTCCCGGTAGGTGAGCATGCGGGGGAGTCTCGGCGGGTGTTCCGAGCAGCCGTTACTGTTTCGCCCGGAGGCGAAACCATGGGCTGGTGGCAGGTCAACGCGGACACTCTGGCAGCCGGACGCTTCGTCGTGTCGGAGCTGTCCGAGACCACGGCGACGCTCCAGAGCCTGGAGTGCGGGGTGGCCGCGAACCCGGCCGAACGCGCGTGGTTCGACACCCACAGGCCCGCCTACCGGGAGCGTCTCGCCGAGGACCCGGTCACCGCGCAGCTCGTGCGGACCGGCCTCGGCGGCCACTGGAACGCGGACTTCCTCACCCCCACACCCACCGGCCGGACCACCTTCGCCGAAGACCTGGCCCGGGTGCGCGAGACGCCCCCCGAGGCCGCCCGCGCCGACCTGGAGGTGTCCGGGGGAGGACCGCTCCCGGCGGAACTACACCGTCCCGACCTGCCGCAGCGGGCTGCCGACCTGCTGGAATGGGTGTGGGAGCACCTCGTGCTCCCTGACTGGCCGCGCCGCCGCCGGATCCTCGAGGCGGACATCGTGGCGCGCGCGGGACAGCTGAGCCAGGGCGGCTGGGCCGCCGCGCTGGAGGCGATGAACCCCGGCATGCGCTGGCTGGGCGGCAGCCGGCTCCAGGTCAACCCGCGCGACTACCCGCCGCGTGAACTCGCGGGCGTACGGCTGGTGTTCGTCCCTGTCACACCACGTCAGGGCTGGGTCTCCTGGGACGCCGGCGCGCGACGGTACGCGGTCGTGTACGCCAGCTCCGGGACCCTGTCGGAGACGGACCGGCCCGTCGTCCCCGACAGCCTCGGCAGGCTGCTGGGGCCCGCGCGGGCCGGTGTCCTCGTACTGCTCGACCGCCCCAGGAGCACCACGGAGCTGGTGGCGCTCACCGGCCAGGGCCTGGGATCGGTGGGCCGGCACCTGAAGGTCCTGCTCGACGCAGGCCTGGCGGGGCGACGGCGGTCGGGCCGCTCGGTCCTCTACTTCCGCACGGAGACGGGCGAGGTGCTCCTCGGCGCTCAGCCCCGCTGAGGCGCTGCCGCTTCCAGGTCGTCGACGCTGCCGGACATGACGGTGCGGATGTGCTCGGTGAGGTGTTCGGCCGGCCAGTCCCACCAGGCGACGGCGAGGAGGCGGGCGATGTCCTTCTCGTCGTAGCGGGTGCGGAGCAGCTTCGCCGGGTTGCCGCCCACGATCCCGTAGTCCGGTACGTCGGACGTGACCACGGAGCCCGCCGCGATGACCGCGCCGTTCCCGATCCGCACGCCCGGCATCACCGTCACCCGGTAGCCGAACCACACGTCGTGGCCGACCACCGTGTCGCCCCGGTTCGGCAGCCCGGCCAGCAGGTCGAAGTGGTCGGCCCAGGAGCCGCCCATGGTGGGGAACGGGAACGTGGACGGGCCGTCCATGCGGTGGTTGGCGCCGTTCATGATGAACCGCACCCCCGTCCCCAGCGCGCAGAAACGGCCGATGACCAGCTTCTCCGGGCCGTAGTGGTACAGCACGTTGCGCGTCTCGAAGGCGGTCGCGTCATCGGGGTCGTCGTAGTACGAATACGCGCCGACCTCGATGAGCGGGGACGTGACCAGCGGCGCGAGCTGCACCACCCGCGGCTGTCCGGGCATCGGGTGCAGCACGGTCGGGTCTGCGGGAAGAGGACTCATGCCCGGACCCTCGCAGAGCGACCGTGCCGCACGCACTCAGTTTTCGGCCGGGGTGACGCGCTGCGCCCGCTTCTGCCGCACCACGCCGATCACGATCAGCACCGCCGTCAGCGCGCCCGTGGCCAGCAACTGGTCGCGGGTGTCCGGCTGGCGCAGCATCAGGACGAAGATGCCGGTCATGGCCACCAGCGCCAGGACGGTCAGGCCGGGGAAGAGCCACATACGGACGACCAGCCGGTCCGGGGCCTCCCGCTCCAGCCGCTTGCGCAGGACGAGCTGGGAGACGGCGATGAAGATCCAGACGACCAGGATCACCGCGCCGATCATGTTGAGCAGCCACGGGAACACGTCGTCGGGCCGCCAGTAGCTGAGCAGCACGCACAGGAAGCCGAAGACGGAGGAGGCGAGCACGGCGTTGCGCGGGACACCGGAGGAGACCTTGCCGAGGATCTTCGGGCCCTGACCGCGGGCGACAAGGGAACAGGCCATGCGCGAGGAGCCGTAGATGTTGGCGTTCATCGCGGAGAGCAGGGCGACCAGGATGACCACGTTCATGATCTCCGCCGCGCCGCCGATGCCGAGGTGGTCGAGCATCGCGTAGAACGGGCCGACCTCGGCGACCTTCGGGTCGTCCCACGGCACGAGGGTCACGATGACGGCCATCGAGCCGATGTAGAAGACGGCGATCCGCCACATCGCCGTACGCACCGCCGTGGCGACGCCCCGCACCGGGTTCTCCGACTCGGCCGCCGCGATCGTGACCGTCTCCAGACCGCCGTACGCGAAGACCGAGGCGAGCAGACCGATGATGAGGCCCTCGGAACCGTTCGGCATGAAGCCGCCGTCGCCGGTGAGGTTCGCGGTGCCCGGGGAGTCCGTCCCCGGCAGCACGCCGAGGATCGCGAGGAGGCCGAGGACCAGGAAGAGCGCGATCGCGACGACCTTGAGCGCGGCGAACCAGAACTCGAACTCGCCGAAGTTCTTCACGGCGGCCAGGTTCGTGCCGAGGAAGACCAGCATGAACAGGGCCACCCAGGCCCACTCGGGCGTGCCCGGGAGCCAGCCCGTCACGATCTGCGCGGCGCCGATGCCCTCCAGGCCCACGGCGACGCAGAGCAGCACCCAGAACGACCACCCGGCCGTGAAACCGGCCCACGGCCCGATCGCCCGTTCCGCGTGGACGGAGAAGGAGCCGGACGCGGGGTTGGCCGCGGACATCTCGCCCAGCATCCGCATCACGAACATGACCAGGAGCCCGGAGACGGCGTAGGCGACGACGATCGAGGGGCCCGCCGCGGCGATGCCCGCGCCCGAACCGACGAACAGCCCGGCCCCGATCACACCGCCCAGGGCGATCATCGAGAGATGGCGCTGCTTGAGTCCTCGGGTGAGCGCGGAGTCGGCGGCGGGAGCGGTTGCGTCCGTGGGGGGCGGCGCGGAGGTCCGGGACATGGACAGGCTCTGTTCACTGGTCGGGACGGGGGTCGCCCACAGTCTGGGCACGAGTTCCGGCCACGGGGAACGGCTGTCCGCTATACGGTCACGAGGCTCACACAAGGTGCTCACCCGCCTACGGCTTCGCCGCACCGCCCGTGCTGCTCCGGCCTGCGGCTTCGCCCGCCCGTCGCGGTACGGCGCCGCCTACGGCCTGGCCCGCACCTCCCGTACGGCCGCCACGAGCAGGACGAGACCGGTGGCCCCCGCCGACCACAGCACCTGGGGGCGGGCCGCCTCGTCGGTGAGCATCAGCAGCAGGACGGCCAGCAGCCCGGCCAGGGTCGCCCAGGTCAGATACGGGAAACACCACATCCGCAGGGTCAGCGCCTCCGGCGCCTCGCGCTCCAGCCGCCGCCTCAGCCGCAGCTGCGAGGCGGCGATCAGCCCCCAGACGAACAGCAGGACCGCACCGACCGAGTTGAGCATGTGGAGGAAGACCGTGTCGGGCCACTTCAGATTGAGCAGCACCGAGACGAAGCCGAACGCCACCGAGGCCAGCACCGCCCGCCGGGGGACCCCGCCCCCGCCGTGCCCGCCGGTCTTTCCGCGCGACACCTTCAGCAGTCCGCGCGGGGCCTCGCCGCGCTCGGCCAGCGAGAAGACCATCCGCGAGGAGCCGTACAGGTTGGCGTTGAGCGCCGAGAGCAGTGCCACGAACACCACGATGTTCATGATCTGCCCGGCCGACGGCACCCCGATCGAATCCAGGACCTTCACGTACGGGCTGAGGCCGGCCTGCTGCGCGGTCCACGGCAGCACGGTCACGATCACGAGCATGGAACCGACGTAGAAGAAGAGGATGCGCACCACCGCGCTGCGCACGGCGCGTCCCACCGCACGCGCCGGATCGTCGGTCTCGGCGGCCGCGATCGTCACGACCTCCAGTCCACCGAACGCGAACACCACGGTGAGCACACCGGACACCACCCCGTCCCAGCCGTTGGGCAGGAAGCCGCCCTGGCCGGTGAGGTTGGTCAGCCCCACCGCACCGGTGTCCGGGAGCAGGCCGAACACGGCCAGCAGCCCGAGCCCCAGGAAGAGCACGATCGCGACGACCTTGAGCGCGGCGAACCAGAACTCGAACTCGCCGAAGTTCTTCACGGCCGTGAGGTTGGCCGCGGTGAACACCACCATGAAGAGGAGCACCCAGAGCCACTGATCCACGGCGGGGACCCAGGAGTGGGCGATCTGCGCGGCTGCCGTCGCCTCCACGGCGAGGACCACCACCAGCATGAACCAGTACAGCCAGCCCACACTGAAGCCGGCCCAGCGGCCCAGCGCGCGCTCCGCGTGCACGGAGAAGGAGCCGGACGCCGGCATCGCCGCCGACATCTCGCCGAGCATCCGCATCACCAGCATCGCGAGCGTGCCCGCGAGCAGGTAGGAGACCACGACAGCCGGTCCGGCGACCGCGATCCCGGCGCCGGAGCCGACGAAGAGCCTGGCGCCGATCACGCCCCCGAGGCCGAGCATCGTCAGATGGCGCTGCTTCAGCCCGTGAGCCAGGGGCTCGGACGGCAGTGGCCCGGACGACGGGGAGCCGGGCGGGGCGGAGGGGTGCGTGGGGGGAGACGCGTCGTGCATGGGCTGCGGATCACTCTCGGATCATTTATGGGGAACCTACAGTCTCACGCACACGCGCCCTTCTTCGAACGCCGAGCGGGGAGCACCCTCACCTCCGTGACCAGCGTCACGCCGACCGGTGATTGCGTCCCCGTCTTTGTCCGAACCCCACTAAGTCCTCAACCGCCGCTTTGTGGGCGGCTGATGGTGATCCGGCGAGGCCCCGTCGGCTAACGTCACCCTCAGTCCGTCCCTGTCCTGCCGATCTCACCCGCGGAGTCCCGATGAGCACAGCTGCCGCCCCCGTCCGTTCCGGAGCGGTCCTCGCCGACCTGCTGCCCGCGGTCCGCCACCGCTACGCCGTGGACACGGCGCTGGTCGTCGGCGGCGCGGCCCTCACCGGCATCGCGGCCCAGATCGCCGTGCCGGTCCCGGGCTCCCCGGTCCCGGTCACGGGCCAGACCTTCGCCGCGCTGCTCATAGGCACCGCCCTCGGCGCCTGCCGCGGCTTCCTCTCCCTCGCGCTGTACGCGCTCGTCGGCATGGCCGGCATGCCGTGGTTCTCCGGGGGCACCTCGGGCCCCGGCGGCGCCTCGTTCGGCTACGTCCTCGGCATGCTGCTCGCCGCCACGGTCGTCGGGGGCCTCGCCCGCCGCGGCGGTGACCGTTCCGTCCTGCGCACCGCGGGCACGATGGCGGTCGGCTCCCTGATCATCTACGCGGTCGGCGTGCCCTACCTGGCGCTCTCCACCGGCATGTCGATGAGCGCCGCCGTCGCGGCCGGACTGGTGCCGTTCCTCGTGGGCGACGCCCTCAAGGCAGCGCTGGCGATGGGTGCGCTGCCCGCCTCCTGGAAGCTCATCGGGCGTCGCGGCTGACGCCGTAGGCACCACCGAAGAGGCTCGCCGGGTCGTATCGCGACACCAGACCGGCGAGCCTCTCGCGTGTCCGGGGCTCGTGCAGGGCCCGGCAGGACTCCGCGCGGTCCCCGCCGCCGAAGGAGAAGTTGAGCGAGCGGCCCAGGTCGTACGGGGCCGTCGCGCCGGCCACCTCCGCGTACAGGGCCCGTACCGCCGTCACGTCCGTACCGTCCAGCGGTGAGAGCAGCCGCAGCAGGAAACCGGCCTCCCTGTACGGCACCGCGCTGTCGTGCGCGGGCGCGGCGGCCAGCGCGCCGCCCAGGTGGTTGAGCTGCACGACCGTCATCATCGGCGCCTCCGGGCCGGTCAGCTCCAGGACCCGTACGGCGGACCCCGCGTCCAGGTCGCGGAGCATCAGGCCCTCGCCGTAGTAGGCGTGCGGGTAGGGCGGGTCGCTGTGGATCGTGTGGTTCTCGGTGTAGGGCATCTCCCGCAGCGAGTCCGAGAGCACCGGCCCCGCAGCGCGCAGCGGCGCGACCAGCTCCTCGCCCCGCGCCGCCGGGCCCGTGTACGCGACGCGCACCGAGACCACGTACCGGCCGCGCAGGTGCTCCGGGAGCTGAGGCGCGTCGGGGTAGCGCAGTGCCGCCACCGAGGAGGCGCAGGTGTCCGGCACGGTCCGGGTCCACTCCAGGTAGCACCGCAGCACCTCGGGGGCCGCCTCCCCGTCGAAGGTGAGTGAACCGCCGTACAGGCGCTCCACGGCCACCAGGCCGATCTCCAGCCCCGTCACGACGCCCAGCCGGTGGCCGCCGCCGCGCAGCCCCCAGAAGAGGTCGGGCTCGGCGTCCGGCGTGACATGGCGCAGGACTCCGTCGGCGGTCACCACGTCCAGCGAGCGGACATGATCGGCGGCGTAGCCGAACTCCCGGGCCAGGATGCCCAGCCCGCCGCCCAGGGTGTACGAGACGGCGCCGACGCCGGGGGACGAGCCGTTCAGCGGGGCGAGCCCGTGCGGGGCCGCCGCGGCGATCACCCGGCCCCAGGTGACGCCCGCCCCGATCCGCGCGGTGCCGCGGAGCGGATCCACCTCCACCTCGTCCATCCGGCGGGTGCTGATGAGCACCCCGCCCTCCACCGGGCCCGGCAGCCCGTGCCCCGTCGCGTGAACGGCGACGTGCAGCCCGCGCGCGGCCGCGTCCCGTACGGCGTCCCGCACTCCGGCGGGCCCCACGGGTTCGACGAGGCGCTCGGGCGCCAGTGTGAAGGCGGTCTGGAAACTCTCGGGCGGGGTGTGCGTGGTCATGGGAAAGGCTCTCCGTTCGCTCGCGGGATCGCGGGGCGAGGGAGAGCCTCCCGGGTAAACCTGACATCGGCCGTCAGGTATGTGTGCCGGTCACTCGACCGGCGCCGCCGCCTTCCGGCTGCGGGCCTCACGGACCAGCGAGACACCCACGACCAGGGCCGCGACCAGCAGCGAGAGCAGCACCTGCTCGCGCCCGGCGTCGTCGGTCAGCATGTAGACGAGGACGAACGAGATCATCGCGATCGTCGCCCACGTCAGGTACGGGAAGAGCCACATCCGGACGACCAGCTTCTCGGGCGACTCGCGCAGGATGATGCCGCGCATCCGCAGCTGGGTGAAGCAGATGACCAGCCAGACGAACAGGGCCACCGCGCCGGAGGAGTTCAGCAGGAAGGCGAACACCGTGTCGGGCCACTGGTAGTTGAAGAACACCGCCACGAAGCCGAACACGACGGACGACAGGATCGCCGCCTGCGGCACGCCCCGCTTGTTCACCCGGGAGAAGGCCTTGGGCGCGTCTCCCCGCTGTCCCAGCGAGAAGGCCATGCGGGAGGCCGTGTAGAGGCCGGAGTTGAGACAGGACAGCACGGCCGTCAGCACGATGACGTCCATGACCTGGCCCGCGTGCGGGATGCCGATGGCGTTCAGTGCGGCGACGTACGAACCGTCCTCGACGATCGAGGGGTCGTTCCACGGAAGCAGGGTGAGGACGACGAAGATCGAGCCGAGGTAGAAGATGGCGATGCGCCAGATCACGCTGTTGGTGGCCTTGGAGACGGCGCGCCGCGGGTCCTCGGACTCACCGGCGGCCAGGGTGACGATCTCACTGCCCATGAAGGAGAAGACGACCATCAGCACACCGGTGAGGATGGCCCCGGGTCCTTCGGGGAAGAACCCGCCGGTGTCCGTGAGGTGGGCCAGGCCCGACCCCGCGTTGTCCGAACCCGGCAGGACGCCGAAGACGGCGAGCAGCCCGACGACGACGAAGGCGCCGATGGCCACGACCTTGATCCCGGCGAACCAGAACTCGAACTCGCCGTACGAGCCGACGGAGACCAGGTTGGTGGCGGTCAGCACGACCATGACGATCAGGGCCCAGGCCCACTGCGGTACACCGGGGACCCAGCTCTCCAGGATCTTGGCGCCCGCCGTCGCCTCGACGGCGAGCACCACGACCCAGAAGAACCAGTACAGCCAGCCGATGGAGAAACCGGCCCAGCGGCCCAGGGCCCGGTCGGCGTAGGCGGAGAAGGAGCCGGAACTCGGCCGGGCGACGGCCATCTCGCCGAGCATCCGCATGACGAAGACGACCATCAGGCCGACCAGCGCGTACGACAGGAGAATGGCCGGTCCCGCGGCGGCGATACCGGCGCCGGACCCGACGAACAGGCCGGCCCCGATCACGCCGCCGATGGCGATCATCGAGAGGTGGCGGTTCTTGAGACCGGCCTGAAGCCCGTCGGGGGATTCCGGCTTGCCGGGCTCGCCGGGCTGGTGGCCCGGATCAGCCACAGTCGTCTGCGACGTCATGGATCGAATCCTTACGTTTTCTGATCACGTGTGTCGGGTTCATGCCCTCGGCGGGGGTGGTGCGAGGGCAAGGCCACGCATTCAAGCCCGATCGGCACCAGAAGCGGAACCCCTTCATCCGGTTCCTTGACCCGATCGTTGCCCGAGTGGCATGGCGCACAGCCCCGGGTTCCGGCCGGCCCCGGGAAAGGCACATGGCTCCCGACCCCGCTGACGGCTACCCGGTCCGGTCCGTGCCACACTTCGCACCATGCGCGTGTACCTCGGCTCCGATCATGCTGGCTACGAACTGAAGAACCACCTGGTTGAGTGGCTCGCGGCCCACGGCCACGAGCCCGTCGACTGTGGTCCTCACATCTACGACGCCCAGGACGACTACCCGCCGTTCTGCCTCCGCGCCGCCGAACGGACGGCTGCGGACAAGGGCAGCCTCGGCATCGTCATCGGCGGCTCGGGCAACGGCGAGCAGATCGCCGCGAACAAGGTCAAGGGCGTACGCGCCGCACTCGCCTGGAGCGAGCAGACCGCCGCGCTCGGCCGTGAGCACAACGACGCCAACGTCGTGGCCATCGGTGGCCGGATGCACACGGTCGAGGAGTCCACCAAGTTCGTCGAGATCTTCCTCGGCACCCCGTACTCGGGCGAGGAGCGCCACACCCGCCGCATCGAGATGCTCTCGGCGTACGAGAGCACCGGCGAACTCCCCCCGATCCCGGCCCACCACCCGCAGCAGGGCTGACCGGCCCGCACCCGCTCCCCTCGTGCCGCCGGGTACCGCCCGGCGGCACGAGCGCGTTTCCAGGAGACACGCCGTGCCCGAGGGGCATACGATCCACCGCCTCGCCGCCGACCACCACGAGCGCTTCGCGGGCCGCCCGGTGCGGGTGAGCAGTCCGCAGGGCAAGTTCGCCGGAAGCGCGGCGCTGCTGGACGGCCGGACCCTCACCGGCGTCGACGCCCACGGCAAGCACCTCTTCCTGGGCTTCGAGGGCGCGGCCTGGGTCCACGTCCACCTCGGCCTCTTCGGCAAACTGGGCTTCGGTACGACCCCGGCCCCGCCGCCCACCGACACCGTCCGGCTGCGCCTGCTCAACGACGCCCACCACGCCGACCTGCGCGGCCCCACCACCTGTGCCCTGATCACCGGTCCCGAGAAGCGCGCGATACACGACCGGCTCGGTCCGGATCCGCTGCGCGCCGACGAGGACGGTGAGCGGGCCTGGCGCAGGATCTCGCGCAGCCGTGTGACCGTGGCGGCGCTGCTGATGGACCAGGAGGTCGTCGCGGGCGTCGGCAACGTCTACCGCGCCGAGGTCCTCTTCCGGCACGGCATCGACCCGTACCTCCCGGGCAAGGACCTCACGCGCGGCGAGTGGGACGCGATCTGGGCCGACCTCGGCGTGCTGATGCGCGAGGGCGTGCGGAACAACCGGATCGACACCGTGCGCCCCGAGCACCTCCCCGAGGTGATGGGCCGTCCTCCGAGGGTCGACGACCACGGCGGCGAGGTGTACGTCTACCGGCGGGCCCGGCAGGGCTGCCACATCTGCGGTACGGAGATCCGCACGGCGGACCTCGCCGCGCGCAACCTCTTCTGGTGTCCCGGCTGCCAGCCCTCCGCGTCGGGCCGGTAGCCGGGCCGGGGAACGCCCGTCAGAAGCCGTGCGGGCACCACGGCTGCACGTCCGAGGAGAAGGCCAGGGCGGCCCTCGCCAGCGCTCCGGGCCGCAGCTCCCGCACCAGCCCGGCCGCCGCGAGCGTCGTCAGCGACACCCCGCCCAGATAGGCGGCCCCCAACTCGTTCACGGAGAGCGCCAGTTCGGGCTCGTCCGCTGTCCGGCGGCAGGTGACCGCCCCCTGCGCGCCGACGGTCAGCCGCCAACGGCCCTCGTTCCAGGGGCAGAAGGCGTCCTCCACCTCCAGCACCACGTCCACCGGGGCCCGGTAGGCACGCGCCTCCAGGGCCGCGTCCAGGGAGACCAGGCGCACGTACAGCCCGTCCCGCAGCCGGACGTCGCAGCGCCTGACGTCGGAGACCAGCCGGAGCACCGCGTCGTCCACCGGCCGGTTGCGGCACTCGACGGACGAGGTCAGGTCGATTCCGGCCAGGAAGCGCCACAGTGCCGCGTACGAAGCGGGGTCGAGCGCCGCCAGGTCACGCACCGCCACCGTGCCCCGTGGACCGGCGTCGTCCCAGGCGGGCCTGAGGTGGAACGTGGCGTAGCCGGTGACCCCGCCGTCCCGCTCCGCGAGGACGCACTGCAAGGGGGAGCCGCCGTGCCGGCCGCTCTCGGGGTCGTTCACCGGCACCCGCTCCCAGCCGGGCTGCCGCAGCGGGGTGCCGGGCCTGTCCGCCGCCAGCCGTGCGTAGACCGCCTCGCAGGCGTCGAGGGCCTGCTCCGGCGACGACCTGCGCACCCGGACCTCGTCCGTCCCCGGGGGCAGCTTCAGGCCGACCCGGGAGGTGTCGACCCGCAGGTTCATCTCCGTGGTGGCGGCCCCGTACCCGAACCGTCCGTAGATGCCGGGCTCCGAGGCCAGCAGCACGGCGACCGGCTCGCCCCAGGAACGGACGTCGTCCAGCTGGCGCCGCATCATCGATGTCAGCAGGCCCTGCCGGCGGTGGGTCGCGGCGACACTCACCGCGGTGACGCCCGCGGCCGGCACCGCGGCCCCGCCGGGCACGGTCAGCCGGAAGCTGTAGGCCCCGGCCGTCCCCACGCAGTCCGCTCCGTCCCAGTGCCCGAGGGCCCGGTGCGGCTCGGCGAGCGCGGCGTACATCTCGCGGCTCTCCGGGGCGAAGGGGACGCCGCCGAACGCCAACTCGACGCAGCCGAACCAGGTGTCCCATTCCGAGGCGGACAGTGCCCGCAGTTCAGTGGTCATGTGCCCTGCTTACCAGCGCTCCGCCATCCGGGCGACACCGGTCTCGAACACATTGTCACCGGGTCCCCCTGCACCGGAGGCCTCCGGGTCGATAAGGTCCCGACAATGGCACGTCGCGGAGGAGCAGACACCTACACCGCCCGGTGGCGCAGATCGGCGCACCGGGCGCGCATCGCGCTGCGCCGCTCCGGCGTCGACTACTTCCGTGGTGACGGGTCCGACTGGATAGCCCTGGCCGGCCTGCTGATCGTCATCCCGGTGATCACCTGCGTCACCCTGCTGAACCCGGTCTGGTGCTCACCGGCCGCCCTGGCGCTGCCGATCGTCGCGGGCGGTCTGGTGCTGCGGCCGGCCAGTCTCCTCAGCCTCTACGCGACCGCCGCGGCGGCCCTCATCGTGGAGTCCATCGCCCTGGGGCCGTACGCGGACGGGCCCGCCCGGGTCACGCCCGGCACCGTCCTGGTCGTCGCCGCCTGTGGGTTCTTCGGGCTGGTGCTCGCCCAGTTCCGGGCCAGGGTCGGGGTGCCGTGGCGTCGCGGCGGCACGATGCTCTTCGACCTGCGCGAACGGATCCGGGTGCAGAGCGCGCTGCCGCCGCTCTCCGACGGCTGGCACCGGGAGATGGCGCTGCGCCCCGCAGGCGGACAGTCGTTCTCCGGTGACTTCGTCGTCGCCGCCCGTACCAACCAAGGGCGCACCCTGGAGGTCGTGCTCACCGACGTCTCCGGCAAGGGCATGGACGCGGGCTCCCGCGCCCTGTTGCTGTCCGGAGCCTTCGGCGGCCTCCTGGGCTCCCTGCCGCCGCACGGCTTCCTGCCCGCGGCCAACGGCTATCTGCTGCGTCAGGACTGGGACGAGGGCTTCGCCACCTCCATCCATCTCGTCCTGGACCTGGAGTCGGGCGACTACGAGCTCCTCTCGGCCGGCCATCCTCCCGCGCTGCAGCTGCACGCGGGCAGCGGCCGGTGGGAGGAGATGGCAGCCGAGGGACCGCTCCTCGGGGTGTACGACGGCGCGCAGTTCGACGCGGTGAAGGGTTCGCTGGCGCCCGGGGACGTCCTGATGCTCTTCACCGACGGACTGGTGGAGGCGTCCGACCGGGACATGTCCGACGGCATCGACCGGCTGACCGGCGAGGCCGACCGCTACGTCTCCACCGGCTTCGAGGGCGCGGCCTGGCACCTCATCGAGGCCTGCGCGAAGGACGTCAACGACGACCGCGCGCTCCTGCTGCTGTCCCGCCGCGCCTGAACCGTACGTAAGCCGCACAAACCGCTCGGACGTCAACCAGGGCGTCCGGCAGTCACCCGAACGTGAACTGTGCCGGGTGTGCGGGCTCCGCCCCGCCGTGAACCGTGCCGGGTGTCCGTGTCCTGCCCCAGGGGGAAGCGTCCGGGGCCGCTCGTTCCGGGGTCCGCTCGTTCCGCCTCGCCGTGAGCCTTCCGGGTGCGCGGGCCCTGCCCCCGCGCACCCGGGTCTCGCGGCCTCAGACCGGCACCGGCTCCTTCTCGGGCTCCTGGTCCCGCGAGCGCCCTCCGGGCAGGATCCTGGCGAGCCAGTGCGAGCGGCCGGCCGCCAGGGGCGACAGCACCGCGAGCACGAGGACGTATCCGGCGATGAAGGGCGAGAGCCGTTCGTCCAGCCCCGCGCCCGCCGCCATCGTGGCGAGGATCAGCGCGAACTCGCCGCGCGCCAGCAGGGTGGTGGAGATGTTCGCCGTGGCCTTCGGACCGAAGGTGTAGATCTTCGCCGTGGCCATCCCGGCGAAGACGTTCATCGCCACGGTCACCGCGACGGCCGCCAGTACCGGCCACACGACACTCGGCAGGTCACCGGGGTTGATGGACAGCCCGAACGCGAAGAAGAAGATGGCGCCGAACGCGTCCCGCAGCGGGTGGACCAGCTTCAGGATGCGAGGGCCCGAGCTGGTGCTGCCCAGCATCAGCCCGACCATGAAGGCGCCGATCGCGTCGGCGACCCCGAACCATTCGGAGACCCCGGCCACGAAGACGGCGACGCCGAGGAAGGAGATGACGAGGAGTTCGTCGTCCTTGGTGTTCATCAGTTTGCCGACGAGCTTCGTGCCGAACCGGGCCATCAGGGCGAGCAACAGCAGGAAGCCGAAGGCCTTCCCGCCGTCGAGCACCGCCGCGCCGAGGCTGTCGGCGCCGGAGAGGATCGGTTGCAGGGCCGCCAGGTACAGGGCGAGGAAGACGTCCTCGACGACGATGATGCCGAGGATCGGCCGCGTCTCCGGATTGCCGATCCGGCCGAGGTCGACCAGGACCTTCGTGACGATGGCCGACGACGAGATGCCGAGCACGCCCGCGAGCACGAGTGCTTCCGAGGTGCCCCAGCCCAGCGCGAAGCCGAAGCCGAGACCCGCGCCCACGTTGAGGGCGAGATAGGTGCCGCCGGCGAGCGCCATCTTGCGCCCGCCCTTCTTCAGGTCGTCGAGGTGGAACTCGAGCCCCAGGTAGAAGAGCAGCAGCACCAGACCGAGTGCGGAGAGCATCTCCAGGTCGTGGGGATCGTCGAGGAGGACGACCCCGGGCGTGTACGGGCCGAGGAGGATCCCGGCGAGGATGAACAGGGGGATGGTCGGCAGCCCGATACGGCCGCCCACGCGGGCGAGAACTGCGGCGGCGAGGAACGCGCCCCCCATGGCGATGAGCGTGTCTGCGTGTCCGATGAGCCCGTCTCCTTCGTTCGGTCAAGAGTGCGTCAAGGAATCGTCAGTAATTAGTTTACCGAACGATTACCCGTGCTCCTGTGGCCCCTTCGAGGACACGGCGGGCGGCGGGGGAGGGCCGCGTACAGTCGGACCGTGCCGACCTCGTATCTGACCCTGGCCCAGGTGGAGGCGATCGCCCGCGAGGCCCATCGCGCCCAGACCGACAAGGCGGGCCGGCCGTACGCCGAGCACCTCGCCGCGGTCGCCGAGGGCGTACGGCTGCGTGGGGGCAGTGAGGAGCAGATGGCCGCCGCCTGGCTCCACGACGCGGTCGAGGACGGCGTGCTCTCCCCGCGGTGGCTGGACGAGGCGCCGCTGCCCCGGCAGGTCAAAGAAATGGTCCTCGCCGTCACCAAGCGGGACGGCGAGGACCTCTTCGCGTACACCGGGCGGATTCTCGCCACGCCCGGAGCGCTGCTGATCAAGGAATCGGATCTGGCGCACAACGCCGACCCGGACCGGCTCGCGGTCCTGGAGCCGGCGACCCGTACCCGGCTGGCCGAGAAATATGCGCTGGTACGCGGGCTGTTGGGGCTCGACGGAGGTCGGAGGCCCACCGAACAGCGGGATCCGGCCAACCCCGCCGAGGGCTGACCCCCGGACGGCACCGTCCCCGGCGGGAGGGAGCCGATCCGGACAGGCTCAGCGCTCGGCGGAGCTCCGGCGGAACGCCCACTTCATGTCCGGCTCCGTCGCGAAGCGCAGTACGCGCCGCACCGGCGGGGTGCACAGGAGCGTCACGGCCACGGCGGCCACGAGCGAGACGACGACCAGCCCCACGGGGCCCGTGAGCCACTCGTAGCGGTCGAACAGGCCGTAGTAGCCGGCGCCCTTCACCAGGAAGCCGTGGAGCAGGTAGCCGCAGATCGTTCCGGCGCCCAGCGCGGTGAACCACATGTGGCGGCGCGGCACCCAGGCGAGGAACGCGACCGTGAGCAGCAGGGCGCAGCCGAACATGGCGAGGGTCATGACGGGCCCCGCCCACCACTGGAAGTCCATCTCCTGGGCGCTGTTGCTGCGGTAGAACCAGCCGAGCCCCACGCGGGGGGAGACCCAGTAGGCGAAGAGCAGGGCCCCCACGACCAGCGGGAGGGACAGCATCCGCACCTCGCGCCGCCGGATCAGCTGGAAGTGCTCGGGCTTCATCAGCAGGCCGAGCACGAAGAACGGCAGGAGCTGGCAGACGCGTTGCAGGTCCAGGTCGTCGGTGATGCCCGGCGTCACCGAGGCGAGCGCCGCGATCACGAGGGCGACCGGGAGCGGGTGGCGCAGCGACTGCCACAGCGGGGTGGTGACACGCCAGATGAAGAGAGCGATCAGGAACCAGGTGAGGAACAGCGGGTCGAGCAGGGTGATCGGGGTGTCGTCCACGCCGCCCGCGTACCGCTTGAAGAGCGAGTAGGCGGTCTCGAAGAGCACATAGGGCACGACGACCCCGGTGACCAGGCGCTTCACCTTGGCCGGACTCATGTCGAACGACCGCGAGAAGTAGCCGGAGACAAGGATGAAGGCGGGCATGTGGAAGGTGTAGACGACCATGTACAGCGCGCGGGTCGTGCGGCTGCCGTCCATCACCGGCTCCCAGGCGTGGGCCACGGCGACGAGGACGATCGCGAGGTACTTCACGTTGTCGAAGTACGCGTCCCGGCGCTTGGCCGGAGCAGGCGCCGCGGTGCGGGCCGGAGCAGCCTTCGTGACCGTGGACGGCGCCCCCGGGGCCGTCGGGGTCCGCTCGTGTCTGGGCTCCGCCTCCCGGTTCTCGGGGGTGATCGGGGCCCTCTGAATATCGCTCGGAGCTTTGGACATCTCATGCACCTTAGACCCGTTGATCGGTATGCGTAAATCTCTCAAGAGATATCGCGTGTTCCCGCTGATTCGAAAACGAAACTACCGACAACTGCCCGTTACGTAGGGATTCATCCCCCTTAAATGGTGCATATCGTCGGCTGGTTGGTGAGAGTGAATTTCGTCGCACGAACTCCTCGCAAATCGCTGTGAATGAAGTGTGGGGATATGGAAACGATCACACCGGCGATTATCCGAACTGCCGCGCACACAGCGGGCGCACAGTTTTCGCGCACGCCCCGCCGCGCCCCGCCGGGAAGGCGTTCACGCCCGCGTCACACCGGGCGCACGCGGGCGCGAGGTTGGCGTGAACCGGTTGTTTCCCGCCATCACCCGGCAGCAGGCGCAGGGGAGTTGGTGGCACGATGGACGCGACGGAGGTGTGCCGGGCCGCATGCCACCGGGCCGGCAAGGCGGACCGACCAAGGGTGTGATCAGTCGTGGCCATTTCACTGTCTGTGGTGCTTCTGCTGGGGATCGTCCTGGTGGTGCTGATCCGCGGCGGGTCCCTCAAGGGCGGACCGGCGGTGGTCGCCGTGCTCTTCGGGTTCTTCCTGGCCTCGACGGGCATGGCGCCGTCGATCAACAGATTCATGAACTCGATAGCCGACACGATCAACCAGATCAGCTTCTGAGAGCCGCGCGGAAGCGCACGGCCCGGCAGGCGACAGCCCGCCGGGTCACACGCACGGGCGGGTACGGGTGCGTGCGCACCTCGAACACCCTGCTCCGGCCCGGCCGTTCCCGCAGATGGCCTCCCTGCCGGGCGGCCGGCTTTACCCGAGGGGTAATCGAACCCGGTATGCGGACGTGCCAAGCTCCGTCCCGACGGAGCCCCGCCGACCGGAGGACGCCATGACCGCCTATGCGATAGCTCACCTGCAGGACGCCGCGCCGCACCCGGAGATCGCCGAGTACGTCGAGCGGCTCCCCGCCACCTTCGCGGCGCACGGGGGCCGTTTCCTGGTGCACTTCGCGCAGCACGAGGTGAAGGAGGGCGTCTGGCCGGGGAGTGTCGTGGTGCTCGCCTTCCCCGGAATCGCCGAGGCGCGCGCCTGGTGGGACTCTCCCGCGTACCAGGAGATCGCGCCGCTGCGCTCGCGGCACATCGAGGGCGACATCATCCTCGTCGAGGGCGTTCCCGAGGGCTACGACCCGGCCGCCTCGGCCCGGGCGATGCGGGACGCGATGCCTCCCGCGTAGCCGCTGGCGCCACGCCCTCCGGGGCCCGCCGGTGCGAGGCCGGCCCCCTCCGGGGCCGGCAGGTGAGAGGCGTCACGAAAACACTCAGGGCCGGATCCGGAGAAGAATCTCGGACCCGGCCCTGAGCCGTTGGAGCGGGCGACGGGAATCGAACCCGCGTAGCTAGTTTGGAAGACTAGGGCTCTACCATTGAGCTACGCCCGCAAGCACCGCGGAGCCGGTCCGGGAAGCCCGGCGGATCTCGGTACGGACAGCATCGTAGCGGTTCCGGGAAGGTGCGCGCACACCCGTATCGGTGTGCCCCGTGACGCCCTCGGTGCCGGCGTCGGTCACGGCCCGTGCAAAGCGGCCGACGCAGGGCTCTTCTGCATGTACCCTACGTGTCGCACCGACGGGGTGTGGCGCAGCTTGGTAGCGCGTCCGCTTTGGGAGCGGAAGGTCGTCGGTTCGAATCCGGCCACCCCGACCACCAGCAAGATCGCATTGTGGGAGTCCTCCCCCTTGCCGTTACTATGCAAATTGCGTGCCCGTGTGTCTGATGTACCGGGCTCGATCCGCGAAGCCGCCTCTCGGCGGCCCAGCAGAACCCCAAGAAGTCAGCCACCAAGGAGACCGAACCGTGAAGAGCGCCGTGGAGACCCTGAACCCGACTCGGGTTCGGCTCAGCATCGAGGTGCCCTTCGAGGAGCTCAAGGACAGCCTCGACGCGGCGTACAAGAAGATCAACCAGCAGGTCACGGTGAAGGGCTTCCGTAAGGGCAAGATCCCCAACCGGGTCATCGACCAGCGGTTCGGCCGTGGTGCTGTGCTGGAGGAGGCCGTCAACGACGCCCTTCCGAAGTTCTACACCGAGGCTGTCAACGAGGGCGAGCTCAACGTTCTGGGCCAGCCCGAGGTCGACATCACCGAACTCAAGGACGGCGAGCTGCTGGCCTTCACCGCCGAGGTGGATGTCCGTCCCGAGATCGAGATTCCGGACTACTCCGGCATCGAGGTCACCGTGGACGCACTCGAAGTGACCGACGAGGACGTCGAGAAGGCCGTGGAGCAGCTCCGCGAGCGCTTCGCGTCGACCAACCCGGTCGAGCGCGCCGCCGCCGAGGGCGACGTCGTGACGATCGACCTCGAGGCCAAGGTCGACGGCGAAGTCCTTGAGGACGGCGTGGCCGCCGGTGTCTCGTACACCATCGGTTCCGGCGAGCTCCTCGACGGCATCGACGAGGCCGTGACCGGCCTGGAGGCCGGTGGCGAGGCCACCTTCACCTCCGAGCTGAAGGGTGGCTCCGCCGAGGGCAAGGAAGCGGAGGTCACCGTCAAGGTCACCGCCGTCGCCGCCCGCGAACTGCCCGAGCTGGACGACGACTTCGCGCAGATGGCCAGCGAGTTCGACACGCTCGCCGAGCTCCGCGAGGACAGCCGCAAGCGCCTCGAGAACACCAAGCAGTACGACCAGGCCACCCAGGCCCAGGAGCGCGTCCTCGACGAGCTGCTGAAGCTGGCCGAGGTCCCGATCCCCGAGAAGCTGCTCGCGGACGAGGTCCAGACCCGCAAGCACAACCTCGAGCACCACCAGCTCGGCCAGATGGGTCTCGACCTCGAGAAGTACCTCGAGATCCAGGGCAAGACGCTGGAGGAGTTCGAGAACGAGACCTCCGAGCAGGCCATCAAGGGCATCAAGACCCAGTTCATCCTTGACGAGCTCGTCAACAAGGAGAAGCTGAACGTCAACCAGGAGGAGCTCACCGAGCACCTCATGCGGCGTGCCGCTTCCTCCGGCATGAGCCCCGACCAGTTCGCCCAGGCCGTCGTCGAGGGCGGCCAGGTTCCGATGCTCGTCGGCGAGGTCGCCCGCGGCAAGGCGCTCGCCGTGGTCGTCGAGGCCGCCAAGGTCGTCGACACCAACGGTGAGATCGTCGAGCTCGAGGACGACGAGGAGGCCGAGGAGGCCACCGAGACGGCCGAGGCCGCCGAGGACACCGAGGCAGCCGAGGAGAAGGACGGGAAGAACGAGGCCTGAGCCTCGTCCCGACCGTTGATCTGATCCGCACGGCGGGCTCCGGACGCACCGCGTCCGGAGCCCGCCGTCGTATCGGCCCGCGCCCGGTGGACGCCCCCGGGAAGGCGTCCTGCGCGCCCCCGGGACCCTTGTGCGCACTGGCTTACCTTGCGCTCCCAGCGAACAGTTGGGGAAGCGGGATGGCGTTGTCCCACCTGCGCGTTAGGGTCCATGAAGAGGAAGGGTCGGGTAGTCCCGGCCCACCCGGTACGAAGACGCTGAGACGGCCGGAGCCGTCAGAGACGAGCAGGTGGATACGTGACGAATCTGATGCCCTACGCCGCCGGAGAGCCGTCCCTCGGTGGAGGCCTCGGTGACCAGGTCTACAGCCGACTGCTCGGCGAGCGCATCATCTTCCTCGGTCAGCAGGTCGACGATGACATCGCCAACAAGATCACCGCACAGCTCCTGCTCCTTGCCGCCGACCCCGACAAGGACATCTACCTCTACATCAACAGCCCCGGCGGTTCGGTGACGGCCGGCATGGCGGTCTACGACACCATGCAGTACATCCCGAACGACGTGGTCACCATCGGTATGGGCATGGCGGCCTCGATGGGCCAGTTCCTGCTCACCGGAGGCACGGCGGGCAAGCGCTTCGCGCTCCCGAACACCGACATCCTCATGCACCAGGGTTCGGCCGGCATCGGCGGTACCGCCTCGGACATCAAGATCCAGGCCGAGTACCTGCTCCGTACGAAGACGCGGATGGCCGAGATCACCGCCCACCACTCCGGCCAGACCGTGGAGACGATCATCCGCGACGGCGACCGCGACCGCTGGTACACCGCCGAGGAGGCCAAGGACTACGGCCTCATCGACGAGATCATCACGTTCGCGTCGGGCATCCCGGGCGGCGGCGGCACCGGCGCCTGATCCGGGCGTGCACCACCCCGCACCCTCTCGTACGCCGAGACCTCCAGCCCACAGATACGCCACCAGGATGGTGAACACCCACATGAACAACCTCTCCGGCGCCTCCGCGAGCGGCCTCTACACCGGCCCGCAGGTGGACAACCGCTACGTCGTCCCGCGCTTCGTGGAGCGCACCTCGCAGGGTGTGCGTGAGTACGACCCGTACGCGAAGCTCTTCGAGGAGCGCGTGATCTTCCTCGGCGTCCAGATCGACGACGCCTCGGCCAACGACGTCATGGCGCAGCTGCTGTGCCTGGAGTCGATGGACCCGGACCGTGACATCTCGATCTACATCAACAGCCCCGGCGGCTCGTTCACCGCGCTCACCGCGATCTACGACACGATGCAGTTCGTGAAGCCGGACATCCAGACGGTCTGCATGGGCCAGGCCGCCTCCGCCGCCGCCGTCCTGCTTGCCGCGGGTACGCCGGGCAAGCGCATGGCGCTCCCGCACGCCCGTGTGCTGATCCACCAGCCGTCCTCGCAGACCGGCCGTGAGCAGCTCTCCGACCTGGAGATCGCGGCCAACGAGATCCTGCGCATGCGCACCCAGCTGGAGGAGATGCTGGCCAAGCACTCCACCACCCCGCTGGAGAAGATCAGCGAGGACATCGAGCGCGACAAGATCCTTACCGCCGACGACGCACTCGCGTACGGTCTGGTGGACCAGATTGTCTCCACCCGTAAGACAACCGCAGGCGCGTCCGTCTGACGTCGGTGTTTCCCCTTGGCACATTCCGTATCCACGGCCCCGGCCGTGTGAACCGTGCCAAGGGGGGCCCGAACGGGGGGCCAGGCAAGGTACCGTCGGATAGAGGCACCAGGAGCCGCTGAACCAGGCTGCTCCCAGGCGAAGGGGAAGCACCTCGTGGCACGCATCGGTGATGGCGGCGACCTGCTCAAGTGCTCGTTCTGCGGAAAGAGCCAGAAGCAGGTGAAGAAGCTCATCGCGGGACCCGGTGTGTACATCTGCGACGAGTGCATCGATCTCTGCAACGAGATCATCGAGGAGGAGCTCGCCGAGACCTCCGAGGTGCGGTGGGAGGAGCTCCCCAAGCCGCGCGAGATCTACGAGTTCCTCGAGGGGTACGTCGTCGGTCAGGAGCCGGCGAAGAAGGCCCTCTCGGTCGCTGTGTACAACCACTACAAGCGGGTCCAGGCCGGGGAGAACGGCGGCGGCAATCGCGACGACGCGATCGAGCTCGCCAAGTCCAACATCCTGCTGCTGGGCCCCACGGGCTCCGGCAAGACGCTGCTGGCGCAGACGCTGGCCCGCATGCTCAACGTCCCGTTCGCCATCGCCGACGCGACGGCGCTGACGGAGGCCGGCTATGTCGGTGAGGACGTCGAGAACATCCTGCTGAAGCTGATCCAGGCCGCTGACTACGACGTCAAGAAGGCCGAGACCGGGATCATCTACATCGACGAGATCGACAAGGTCGCCCGCAAGAGCGAGAACCCGTCGATCACCCGCGACGTCTCGGGCGAGGGCGTCCAGCAGGCCCTGCTGAAGATCCTGGAGGGCACCACCGCCTCCGTACCGCCGCAGGGCGGACGGAAGCACCCGCACCAGGAGTTCATCCAGATCGACACGACGAACGTCCTGTTCATCGTGGGCGGCGCCTTCTCAGGCCTGGAGAAGATCATCGAGTCGCGGGCCGGCGCCAAGGGCATCGGCTTCGGCGCGACGATCCGCTCCAAGCTGGAGATCCAGGCGAGCGACCAGTTCCAGGAGGTCATGCCGGAGGACCTGGTGAAGTTCGGGATGATCCCCGAGTTCATCGGCCGCCTCCCCGTGCTGACCTCGGTCCACAACCTGGACCGCGAGGCGCTGCTCCAGATCCTCGTGGAGCCGCGCAACGCGCTGGTGAAGCAGTACCAGCGCCTCTTCGAACTCGACGGCGTGGAGCTGGACTTCGAGCGCGAGGCCCTCGAGGCCATCGCCGACCAGGCGATCCTGCGCCAGACCGGCGCGCGCGGCCTGCGCGCCATCATGGAGGAAGTCCTCCAGTCCGTGATGTACGAGGTGCCGTCCCGCAAGGACGTGGCCCGCGTGGTCATCACGCCGGACGTGGTCCGCAACAACGTCAACCCGACGCTGGTCCCCCGCGAGCCGCGCACGATCGGCAAGAACGACGGCGGCCGTCACGAGAAGTCCGCGTAGCGGCGGCGAAGACGACACGCACGCGAAGGGGCGCCCGGCCACCGGCCGGGCGCCCCTTCGCGTGGAGCCGCGATCAGATCTTGGTGCGGGAGGTGTTGTAGAGCTTGGCGGCCAGGGCCGACACCTCTTCCTGGGTCATGGACTTGTTGGTCATGGCCGCGCCGATGTCGAAACCGATGACCGCCCCGACCGTGCTGTAGTCGGCCCAGATGCAGACGGGCATGACCATTTCCTTGGGGCCGCCGGCAGCGGTCCCGTCCGCCTTGTCGTTGACCACCTTCATGTTCTGGCACTTCATGAGCGCGCCTTCGAAGCCGGCCGGGGTGACGCTCTCAGGGCTACCCACCAGCGAGGTCTTGGCATCGTCGCTCTCGGCCATCCCCGCCTTGGCCTGCGCGAACATGCCGTTCAGGGCCTTCTCCGGGTCGCTGACCTCACCCCAGTTGCCGTAGAGCATCAGCATCTTGGTGGTGAGGGGGTTCTTCTCCATGTCCCCGCTCACGTACTGCGCCTCGGCCTTCTGGGGGTTCTTGATGCCCAGGGCCTCGGCCTCTGCCTTCTCCTTGCTCGTCGGCGTATCCGAGGCCGACTTGCCCTTGTCCAGCTTGTAGGTGTCCACCGAGGCGGCGGGTGTCAGCTTGTACCCCTTGGTGGAGTCGGCGACGTCGCTCCCGCCGCCCCCGCCCGAGGTCATGAAGTACACCCCGCCCGCGATGACCGCCAGCGCCACCACGACGCCGCCGATGATCAGGCCCGTCTTCTTCTTCGGGGCGCCCGGCTGCGGCGGCATGCCGGGGTACGCCTGCTGGCCGCCGTACGGCGGGGTGGGCGGCTGCTGGCCGTAGGGGCCCGGCTGCTGGCCCTGCGGGTAGCCGTAGCCCTGCGGGGGCTGCTGCTGCGGCGGGACGCCCTGCGGGGCCTGCTGCGGGTAGCCGTAGCCGGGCTGGCCGCCCTGGGGCGGCTGCTGGCCGTAGGGGTTGGGCTGCTGGCCGTACGGACCCGGCTGCTGGCCGTACGGTCCGGGCTGACCCTGGGGCGGCTGCCCGCCGTACGGGCCCGGCTGGTTGTGACTCATGGCGCTGTCCCCTCCGAATGCTTATGCGTTCCGAACATCCTGGCGGACGCGGCGCTCACATAGGGAATCCGCAGGTACACCGTTACTGAACAAACCGGTTTCAGTGCACGACTGTGACGCCCCTAAACTGTGTGCCGTGACCGAGAACGCAGCGCAGCAGCCAGCCAGCACCCCCGAACTGCCGACCCAGTACGCGCCGGCCGAGGTAGAGGGGAAGCTGTACGAGCGCTGGGTGGAGCGCGGTTACTTCACGGCGGACCCGCAGAGCGAGAAGCCTCCGTACACGATCGTCATCCCGCCGCCCAACGTCACCGGTTCCCTCCACCTGGGGCACGCCTTCCAGCACACGCTGATGGACGCCCTCACCCGCCGCAAGCGGATGCAGGGGTACGAGGCGCTGTGGCTGCCCGGCATGGACCACGCCGGTATCGCCACCCAGAACAAGGTCGAGCAGCAGCTCGGCGAGGAGGGCAAGTCCCGCCACGACCTGGGCCGCGAGGAGTTCGTCCAGCGCGTCTGGCAGTGGAAGGAAGAGTACGGCGGGAAGATCCTCGGCCAGATGCGCCGTCTCGGTGACGGCGTCGACTGGTCCCGTGAGCGCTTCACCATGGACGAGGGGCTGTCCGCCGCCGTCCAGACCATCTTCAAGCGGCTCTACGACGACGAGCTGATCTACCGCGCCGAGCGCATCATCAACTGGTGCCCCCGCTGTCTCACCGCGATCTCCGACATCGAGGTCGACTACCAGGACGACGACGGCGAGCTCGTCTCCATCCGGTACGGCGAGGGCGAGGAGTCCCTGGTCGTCGCCACGACCCGCGCCGAGACGATGCTCGGTGACACCGCGGTCGCCGTCCACCCGGACGACGCGCGCTACACGCACCTCATCGGCAAGCGGATCAAGCTGCCGCTGACCGACCGCACCATCCCGGTCGTCGCCGACCACCACGTCGACCCCGAGTTCGGCACCGGTGCCGTCAAGGTGACCCCGGCGCACGACCCGAACGACTTCGCGATCGGTCAGCGCCACGGCCTGGAGTCGATGACGGTCATGGACGAGCGGGGCGTCATCACCGTCGCCGGCCCGTTCGAGGGACTCGACCGTTTCGAGGCCCGCTCCGCGATCGTCGGCGCGCTGCGCGGACAGGGCCGGATCGTCGCCGAGAAGCGTCCGTACGTCCACTCCGTCGGCCACTGCTCCCGCTGCCGCACGACCGTCGAGCCCCGGCTGTCGCTCCAGTGGTGGGTCAAGGTCGAGACCCTCGCCAAGGCCGCGGGTGACGCGGTCCGTGACGGCCGGGTCGCGATCCACCCCAAGGAGATGGAGAAGCGGTACTTCGACTGGGTCGACAACCTCAACGACTGGTGCATCTCGCGCCAGCTCTGGTGGGGCCACCGCATCCCCGTCTGGTACGGCCCCGAGGGCGAGGTCGTCTGCGTCGGCCCCGACGAGCAGCCGCCCACCGGTGACGGCTGGACCCAGGACAACGACGTCCTGGACACCTGGTTCTCGTCCGGCCTCTGGCCGTTCTCCACGCTCGGCTGGCCCGAGGAGACTCCCGACCTCAAGAAGTTCTATCCGACCGACGTCCTGCTCACCGGCCACGACATCATCTTCTTCTGGGTCGCCCGGATGATGATGTTCGGCCTGTACGTCATGGACGGCGAGGCCCCGTTCAAGACGATCGCGCTCACCGGCCTGGTCCGTGACGAACGCGGCAAGAAGATGTCGAAGTCCTTCGGCAACGTGGTCGACCCGCTGGACTGGATGGACACGTACGGCTCCGACGCCGTCCGCTTCACCCTCGCCAAGGGCGCCAACCCCGGCACCGACGTCCCGATCGGCGAGGACTGGGTCCAGGCCTCCCGCAACTTCGCCAACAAGATCTGGAACGCGACCCGTTTCGCGATGATGAACGGCGCGACGGTGGAGGGGGAGCTCCCGCCCGTCGAGCAGCTCTCGGCCACCGACCGCTGGATCCTGTCCCGGCTGAACAAGACCGTCGCCGACGCCGACGCGTTCTACGAGGACTTCCAGTTCGCCAAGCTCAGCGACGCGCTGTACCACTTCGCGTGGGACGAGGTCTTCGACTGGTACGTCGAGCTGTCGAAGACCACCTTCTTCGCCGGCGGCGAGCAGGCCAAGGTCTCCGCACGCGTCCTCGGTGAGGTCCTGGACGTCACCCTGCGGCTGCTGCACCCGATCGTCCCCTTCGTGACCGAGCAGCTCTGGACCACGCTCACCGGTCAGGAGTCCGTCGTCGTCGCCGACTGGCCCAAGGACAGCGGCTTCCGTGACGACGCGGCCGAGAAGGAGATCGAGCTCGTCCAGCAGGTCGTCACCGAGGTCCGCCGCTTCCGCTCCGACCAGGGCCTGCAGCCCGGCCAGAAGGTCCCGGCCGAGCTGACCCTCACCGGCACGGCGCTCGCCCCGCACGAGGCCGCCATCCGCCAGCTGCTGCGCCTGCAGCCCGCGGAAGAGGGTTTCCACGCCACGGCCACCCTTCCGGTCGCGGGTGCCACGGTCGCTCTCGACCTGTCGGGCACGATCGACGTCGAGGCCGAGCGCAAGCGCCTCACGAAGGACCTGGGCGCCGCCGAGAAGGAGAAGGCCCAGGCCACCGGCAAGCTCGGGAACGAGGCCTTCCTGGCCAAGGCACCGGACAACGTGGTCGACAAGATCCGCGGCCGGCTCGCCAAGGCCGAGGAGGACATCGAGCGGATCACCGCCCAGCTGGCGAACCTGCCGCAGGGCTGATCACCTGAAGCCGGAGCCCCCGCACCCCTGACCGACCGGGAGTGCGGGGGCTTCGCCGTGCGGGGGAGGGCTCGGCCCCGGGCGCTGCGCACGATGTCCGTGCCCATCCGTAGACTGGCCCTGTGAGTGAGCCCCGCCCTTCAGACCGGCACGACGCGTCAGATCCCGACGACACCTTCGCGGAGATCGTCGGCGAAGAGACCCAGCGCGACCCCGACCTGGCGGTGATCGAGGCCGGGAGCCGGACGCTGCGCACCCAGTCGGGCCCGCCGCAGGGTGAGGCCGTCCCCGACCGCCCCGCCGACCCCGAGACCGACCGGGCCCTGCGCGCGGTGGAGCAGGAGCTCGCGGGCCGATGGGGCGAGACCAAGCTCGAGCCGTCGGTGACCCGTATCGCGGCCCTGATGGATGTGCTGGGCGAGCCCCAGCGCGCGTATCCGTCGATCCACATCACGGGGACGAACGGCAAGACCAGCACGGCCCGCATGATCGAGGCACTGCTGGGCGCCTTCGAGCTCCGGACCGGCCGTTACACCTCGCCGCACGTCCAGTCGATCACCGAGCGGATCAGCCTCGACGGCTCCCCGATCGACGCCGAGCGCTTCATCGAGACGTACAACGACATCAAGCCGTACGTCGAGATGGTCGACGCGCAGCAGCCCTACCGCCTCTCCTTCTTCGAGGTGCTGACGGGCATGGCGTACGCGGCCTTCGCCGACGCGCCGGTCGACGTCGCCGTCGTCGAGGTCGGCATGGGCGGCACCTGGGACGCGACGAACGTCATCGACGCGTCGGTCGCCGTCGTCACCCCGATCTCGCTGGACCACACGGACCGCCTCGGCTCCACCCCCGCCGAGATCGCGGGCGAGAAGTCCGGCGTCATCAAGCAGGACGCCACGGTGATCCTGTCCCAGCAGCCGGTCGACGCCGCGCAGGTGATGCTCAAGAAGGCCGTCGAGGTGGATGCCACGGTGGCCCGTGAGGGCATGGAGTTCGGGGTCGTCTCCCGCGAGATCGCGGTCGGCGGTCAGCTGCTGACCCTGCGGGGCGTCGGCGGCGAGTACGACAACGTCTTCCTCCCGCTCTACGGGGCGCACCAGGCCCACAACGCGGCTGTGGCGCTCGCCGCCGTCGAGGCGTTCTTCGGCATCGGCGCCGAACAGGCCCGCAGCCTGGACGTCGAGACGGTGCGCAAGGCCTTCCTCTCGGTGCTCTCGCCGGGCCGGCTGGAGGTCGTGCGGGCCAGCCCGACGGTCGTCCTGGACGCGGCGCACAACCCGGCCGGAGCCCGCGCCGCCGCCGAGGGCGTGTCCGAGGCGTTCAGCTTCTCCCGCCTGATCGGTGTCGTCGGCGCGAGCGACGGCAAGGACGTCCGGGGACTCCTCGAGGCCTTCGAGCCGATCTTCGCCGAGATCGTGGTCACCCAGAACTCCAGTCCCCGCGCCATGGACGCCGACGCCCTCGCCGCACTCGCCGTCGAGGTCTTCGGCGACGAGCGCGTCCAGGTCGAGCCGCGTCTCGACGACGCACTGGAGGCGGCCATCACCCTCGCGGAGGAAGAGGCCGAATACGCGGGCGCCGGAGTCCTGGTGACCGGATCCGTGATCACGGTCGGCGAGGCCCGGCTGCTCCTCGGAAGGCGCTGACCTGTGCGTACGCTCTGTGCATCGACGCTGATCGGTGAGTTCTTCGTCATCGGCTTCGCCGGGCTGGTCGCGATGAAGTCCGACGACCTGTCCATGGCCACGGTCTGGACGGTCTGCGGCATCGGCATGCTGCTCTCGGTGCTGCTCTGCGGCATGATCACCCGACCGGGCGGTATACAGCTCGGCTGGGCGCTCCAGGTCCTGCTCGTGCTGAGCGGGTTCTTCGTCCCGATGATGTACATCCTGGGCGTGATCTTCGGCGCCCTGTGGTGGGCTTCGGTCCATTACGGCCGCAGGATCGACGAGGCCAAGGCGCGATGGGCGGCGCAGGCCGAGGCGCAGGAGAGCACGCAGGCTCCAGCCCAAGGATGACGCAGCGTGAGCCCGGGCGCAGGCCCGTAGGCGTATCCCTGTAATCTCGCCCCCACCCGCACCGAAAGTCTGCAAGGAGCCGCACATGACTCAGCGCACCCTCGTCCTTCTCAAGCCCGACGCCGTCCGGCGTGGGCTGATCGGCGAGATCGTCGGCCGCATCGAACGCAAGGCCGGCTGGACGATCACCGCGCTGGAGCTGCGCACGCTCGACCAGGAGACCCTGGAGCAGCACTACGGCGAGCACAAGGGCCGTCCCTTCTACGAGCCGCTCGTCGAGTTCATGGCATCCGGTCCCGTCGTCGCCCTGGTGGCCGAAGGCGAGCGGGTGATCGAGGGCGTTCGTGCCCTGGCCGGCCCCACCGATCCGATCGCCGCCGCGCCCGGCTCGATCCGCGGTGACTTCGGCACCATCACCCGGGAGAACCTCATCCACGCCTCGGACTCCGAGGAGTCCGCAGAGCGAGAACTGAAGCTTTTCTTTCCCGGACTTTCCTGACTTCGGCTCGGCCAATCAGCGCTCATGACCTGGGGCGACCGAAGTAATTCGGTCGCCCTTCGGCATAGGGTCTCGTATCGCGGGAACGCATCCTCCCGACGTAACGTCACCATGGGTGGAACGGGCAGCCGTTCCGCCCGTCATGGCGAAGGACCCTCGCGCTGTGTCCGTGCATACGGCACTACGATGGAAGCTTCCACGCCCGCAGCGCCAACCCTCGCCTACTCAAAACAAGCCATTCTTCGCTTCTTGGGAAGGCCCGACGCATCCTCATGGGGAACAAGGGGAACTCAATGTCGTTCATCGGCCGTGACATGGCTATCGACCTCGGGACTGCCAACACGCTGGTGTACGTCAGGGGGCGCGGCATCGTATTGAACGAGCCGTCCGTCGTGGCCATCAACACCAACACCGGCGGAATCCTGGCGGTCGGCTCCGAGGCCAAGAAGATGATCGGCCGCACGCCGGGCAACATCGTTGCCGTGCGGCCCCTGAAGGACGGCGTGATCGCCGACTTCGAGATCACGGAGCGCATGCTCCGCTACTTCATCCTCAAGATCCACAAGCGGCGCTACCTCGCCCGCCCGCGGGTCGTCGTCTGTGTGCCCTCCGGCATCACAGGGGTCGAGCGACGCGCCGTCATCGAGGCGTCGACGCAGGCCGGCGCGCGCCAGGTGCACATCATCGAGGAGCCCATGGCCGCGGCCATCGGCTCGGGCCTGCCGGTCCACGAGGCCACCGGCAACATGGTCGTCGACATCGGTGGCGGCACCACCGAGGTCGCCGTGATCTCGCTCGGCGGAATCGTCACTGCCCAGTCGATCCGGGTCGCCGGTGACGAACTGGACAACGCGATCATCCAGCACATCAAGAAGGAGTACTCCCTCCTCCTCGGTGAGCGCACCGCCGAACAGATCAAGATCACGATCGGCTCGGCGTACGAGATGGAGAAGGACGAGCACACGGAGATCCGCGGACGCGACCTGGTCTCGGGCCTGCCCAAGACCGTCGTCATCTCCGCGACCGAGGTCCGCAAGGCCATCGAGGAACCGGTCAACGCGATCGTCGACGCCGTGAAGACGACGCTCGACAAGTGCCCGCCCGAGCTCTCCGGCGACGTCATGGACCGCGGCATCGTCCTCACCGGCGGCGGCGCTCTCCTGCGCGGCCTCGACGAGCGGCTGCGCCACGAGACGGGCATGCCGATCCACATCGCCGAGGACCCGCTGGACTCGGTCGCGCTCGGATCCGGCAAGTGCGTCGAGGAGTTCGAGGCGCTCCAGCAGGTGCTGGACGCCCAGCCCCGACGTTAGAACACGGCGTTCCGCCGTACGGGCGCTGCCGCCCCGTACGGCGGAACGTTGGTATACAGGCACGAACATTCCGACGAGGAAGGCACGGCCGCCGCACGTGAGGGACACACGAGAGAGCCGGCTGCTCCTGGTGCTGCTGATCGCCATCGCATTCGCCTTGATCACGGTGGATATCCGCGGTGGCGAGGAGTCACCGGTGGACGGGGCCCGGCAGGCCGCCGCCACGGTCTTCGGACCGGTCGAGAACGGCGTCGCGGCCGCGGTGGACCCGGTGGGCAATGCCATCGGCGCCGTACGGGACTCCGGTGACCGGCACGACCGGATCGCGGCCCTGGAGCACGAGAACGCAGAACTGAAGACCAGGCTCGGCAGCGACGACCGCAACGCCAGCAAGGTCCGCCAGCTCGACACCATGCTCAAGAGCGCCGGGGCGGGCCAGTACGGCATCAAGGCCGCGCAGGTCATCGCCATAGGAGCGGCCCAGGGCTTCTCCTGGACCATCACCATCGACGCGGGGGCCGACGACGGCCTCAAGCGCGACATGACCGTACTGAACGGCGAGGGGCTCGTCGGCCGGATCACCACCGTCGGCCCCCACACCGCGACCGTCCTGCTGGCCAACGACCCCGACTTCACCGTCGGCACCCGGCTGGAGAAGACCGACGAACTCGGCTTCGCCACCGGACAGGGGTCCCGGCCGCTCTCGGTCCAGTTCCTCAACGGCAAGGCCGACGTGAAGAAGGGCGACCGGCTGGTCACCTTCGGCTCCAGCAAGGACAAGCCCTTCGTCCCGGGCGTTCCCGTCGGCGAGGTCGTCCGTGTCGACCCGTCGGGCGGCGACCTCACCCGGACGGTCTACGTCAAACCGTTCGTCGGCTTCACCAAGCTCGACATCGTGGGCATCGTCGTCCAGGCACCTCGCGAGAACCCCCGCGACATGGTCCTGCCGGCGCAGCCCAAGAAGCCGGAGAAGCCCAAGCCGACCCCGACCGTCACCGTCACCGTCCAGCCGAACGGCGACCTCGTCGACGGCAGCGGGAAGGTCGTCGGGAACATCAACGAGAAGCCCGGTTCATCCGCCTCCCCGGGCGCTTCCCCGGACGCCGCGGGCAACGCCGACACGGCCGCCGGTGACGCGGCGAACGAGCAGGAATAGAGCTGATCCCCATGCGCTTGAACAGGACTCTGCTCTCCGTCGCCCTGGTCGTGGTCGCCCTCGTCATCCAGGTCTCCGTCCTCGCCCGCCTCCAGCTTCCCGGGGCGACCCCGGACCTGCTGCTCCTCGTCGTCCTCGGACTGGCGTTCGTGTACGGGCCCGTCAGCGGCACCGTCATCGGCTTCGGCGCGGGCCTCCTCGCCGACCTGGCACCGCCCGCCGACCACGCCGCGGGGCGCTACGCCCTGGTCCTCTGCGTCATCGGCTACCTCGCCGGCATGGCGCGCCCCGAGAACGGCCAGCTCAAGTCGGCCTTCACCCCGATGGCCTTCGTCGTCGTCGCCGCGCTCGGATCGACCCTGCTGTACGCCGGTGTCGGCTCCCTGGTCGGCGACACGGCCGCGCGCCATGTGGGCCTGGGCAGCCTGCTGTTCACCGCCGTGGTGTACGACCTGCTCCTGGCGCCGTTCACCGTTCCGCTGATCATGGCGCTCGCCAGACGCACCGAGAACGACCCGGTCGCCGACAGTTCCGCCGGCACGGACGTCGCCGCCGGCTGGCTGGCATCGGGGACCGGGCTGCGCATCGGGAACCAGCGAGGCGGGATGCGCCTGAGGGCGGCCCGCAGCCGCGCCGCACGCGCGGGAAGGATCAAGGGGGTCAAGCGACTGTGAGGCCGTACCGGCGCCGGACGAGCACCGGCCGCCACCCCCGTACCCCCGGCCGACCCACCACCGACGCGGGCAACGGCCGACCCACCACCACCGGGGGCGCCCCGTGAGCAACATTCCGGAGACGGGACGGACCCAGCGGGTCCAGATCCGCCTCGTCGTCATCCAGGTCCTCGTCCTTTCCCTCCTCCTGACGCTCGGCGGCCGGCTCTGGTACCTCCAGATCCGCAACGGCCAGGAGTACACCGACGAGGCGAAGAACAACCACGTCCAGCAGGTCGTGCAGCCCGCCGTCAGGGGGTCCATCCTCGACGCGCGCGGCGTGCCCCTCGCCGACAACGAGACCCGCCTCGTCGTCTCGGCGAGCCGCACCGAGCTGATGAAGATGAAGGACGACGGAGTCGCCGTCCTCACCCGTCTGGCCGACGTCCTGGACATGAAGCCCAAGGACGTCCAGGACAAGGTCCGGCTCTGCGACGCCAAGACCCCGCAGCCCTGCTGGAACGGCTCGCCGTACCAGCCGATCCCAGTCACCGACGAGGCCACCACCCAGCAGGCCCTGACGATCCGCGAGCGCGCCGAGGACTTCCCCGGCATCACCGCCGAACCCACCGCCGTGCGCCGCTACGCCGCACCCGGCAAGGCCAACACCGCGCAGGTCCTCGGCTACCTCTCGCCCGTCACCGACGAAGAGGTCACCAAGGCGCAGGACACCGACTCCCCGTACCTCCGCTCCGACCAGGTCGGCCGCTCCGGCCTGGAGCGCACGTACGACAAGGAGCTGCGCGGCAAGGCGGGCGTCACGCGCTACGAGGTCGACAACCTGGGCCGCGTCATCGGCCAGGCCCAGAACGACGAGGCCGAGCCCGGGGCCAGCGTCGTCACCTCCATCGACGCCAGGGTCCAGGCCGTCGCCGAGTACGAGCTCAACAAGGCGATGGAGACGGCCCGCAAGGAGATGGACCGCAACACCAACGAGCTGTACAAGGCCGACTCCGGTGCGGTCGTCGTCATGGAGGCCAAGACCGGCCGCATCGTGTCGATGGCGTCCCTGCCGACCTACGACCCCAACGCCTGGATCGGCGGCATCTCCGCCAAGGACTACGCGAAGCTCACCGGCAAGAAGTCCAACTTCCCGCTGCTGAACCGCGCGATCCAGGGCACCGCCGCCCCCGGCTCGATCTTCAAGGTGATCTCCTCGACCGCCGCGGTCAACGCCGGATACGACTTCGACGGCAACTACCCGTGCCCGAGCTCGTACTCGATCGGCGGGCAGGTCTTCAAGAACTTCGAGTCCCAGGGCTACGGCAGCATCAACCTCGGCCGCGCCCTCGAGGTCTCCTGCGACACCGTCTACTACGGACTGGCGCACAAGGAGTGGGCGAAGGACGGCGGCAACAAGCCGAAGAAGAACCCGGCGGACTGGTTCTACAAGACCGCTCACCAGTTCGGGCTCGGCAAGGAGACCGGCATCGACCTCCCCAACGAGGTCGCCGGCCGCGTACCCGACCGCAAGTGGAAGCAGGACTTCTACGACGCCAACAAGGCCGCCTGGTGCAAGCAGGGCAAGAAGGACGGAACGTACGTCGAGAAGATCGCGTACGAAGGCTGCCTCGAAGGCAACAAGATGCGCGCCGGTGACTCCGTCAACTACTCCATCGGCCAGGGCGACACGCTCGTCACCCCGATCCAGATGGCGACCATCTACGCCGCGATCTCCAACGGCGGCACCCTGTACGACCCCACCGTCGGCAAGGCGATCGTCAGCGGCGACGGCAAGACCGTCCAGGAGATCGCGCCGCAGGCCCACGGCAAGCTCCCCTTCAAGGGAGACACGCGCGACAAGATAGACGATGCCCTCGCGGGAGTCGCGACCCGAGGCAGCGCCGCCTGGAGGTTCGGCGGCTGGCCCCAGGACAAGATCCCGATGCACGCCAAGACGGGCACGGCCGAGGTCTACGGCAAGCAGACGACCTCCTGGTTCGCCACGTACACCAAGGACTACTCGATCGTCATGACGATCTCCCAGGGTGGTACCGGTTCCGGTGCCTCCGGGCCCGCCGTGCGCAACATCTACAACGCGCTCTACGGGCTGGACGCCGAAGGCAAGCAGGACCTGAAGAAGGCACTGCTGCCCAAGCCGCAGAAGGCCCTGCCCACGATCAAGCCCGACGGCCAGATCGTGTCGCCCAAGATCAAGCCGTACGTCCCCGAGCCGCCCGCCGAGGACGGCACACAGGCACTGGCGGGGGCTCTTCCCGTCACGCTGGGGAGGCGGGACTGATGGCAGGCTTCTCCGTACCGCGCTACGGCCCCGAGCGGCGTTCCCTCTGGGTCAAGCTCACCGCCCGCGACTCCGTCGTGCGGCGGCTCGACTGGCCGCTGCTCGGGTCGGCGCTCGCGCTGTCGTTCGTCGGCTCGCTCCTGGTCTGGTCGGCGACCCGTGGCCGTGAGTCGCTCACCCACGGCGACCCGTACTACTTCCTGTTCCGGCACGCGCTCAACACCGGCATCGGCCTGGCGCTGATGATCGGGACCATCTGGCTCGGGCACCGCACCCTGAGGGGAGCGGTGCCGGTCCTCTACGGTCTGTCGGTCCTGCTCGTCCTGGCAGTCCTCACCCCGCTCGGCGCCACCGTCAACGGCGCGCACGCCTGGATCCTCCTTCCCGGCGGTTTCTCCCTCCAGCCCTCCGAGTTCACGAAGATCACGATCATCCTGGGCATGGCGATGCTGCTCGCCGCCCGCGTCGACGCGGGCGACCAGGTGCACCCCGACCACCGGACCGTGGCCAAGGCGCTCGGCCTGGCGATCATCCCCATGGGTGTCGTCATGCTGATGCCCGACCTCGGCTCCGTCATGGTCATGGCCGTCATCGTCCTCGGCGTGCTCCTCGCCTCCGGGGCGTCCAACCGCTGGATCTTCGGACTCCTCGGGGCGGGCACGGCGGGCGCCCTGGCCGTCTGGCAGCTCGGCGTGCTCGACGACTACCAGATCGCCCGTTTCGCGGCCTTCGCCAACCCGGCGCTCGACCCGGCCGGCGTCGGCTACAACACCAACCAGGCCCGCATCGCGATCGGCTCCGGCGGACTCACCGGCACCGGGCTGTTCAAGGGCTCCCAGACGACAGGCCAGTTCGTCCCCGAGCAGCAGACCGACTTCGTCTTCACCGTGGCGGGGGAGGAGCTCGGATTCCTCGGAGCCGGGCTGATCATCGTCCTGCTCGGCGTCGTCCTCTGGCGCGCCTGCCGGATCGCCCGCGAGACGACCGAGCTGTACGGGACGATCGTGGCCGCCGGCATCATCGCCTGGTTCGCCTTCCAGTCCTTCGAGAACATCGGGATGACCCTCGGGATCATGCCGGTGGCCGGACTCCCGCTGCCGTTCGTGTCGTACGGCGGGTCCTCGATGTTCGCCGTCTGGGTGGCGATCGGTCTGCTCCAGTCGATCAGGGTGCAGCGGCCGATAACTGCCTGAGCACTCCGCTCCGCCCTGCATGTTCGCGCACATCGCGGATAGATTCGTCATATGGCGGACTCGAAGCGTGAGGTCGAGCGGAAATACGAAGCGACTCCCGAAACCCGGCTGCCCGATCTGACCCGCGCGGCCGGGGTCTCGGCGGTCGTCCCCAGAGGAGTGACCGAGCTCGACGCCGTCTACTACGACACCGAGGACTTCCGGCTGGCCGCCGCGTCCCTCACGCTCCGCCGCCGGACGGGAGGGGGCGACGCCGGCTGGCACCTCAAGATCCCCGTCTCCGCCGGCATCCGCGACGAGATCAGGGCTCCCCTCACCGAGGCCCTGCCGCCCGAACTCACCGGCCTGCTCCGCTCCCGCGTACGCGACACCCCCGTGGTCCCCGTCGTGCGCATCCTCTCCGCACGCGACGTCCACCACCTCCTCGACGAGGACGGCGGTCTGCTCGCCGAACTCAGCGTCGACGAGGTGCTCGCCGAGCGGCTCACCGAGGAAGGCCACGGCACCACCTCGGCCTGGACCGAGCTGGAGGTCGAGCTGGCCGACGACGGCGACCCCGCCGTACTGGACGCCGTCGAACGGCGCCTGCGCAAGGCCGGTGTCCTGCCCTCGTCCGCCGCTTCCAAGCTGGCCAGGGCACTGGACGAGACGGCTCCGGGGAAGCGGCCGAAGCCCAGGAGGACCGCTGCCCCCCGCACCGCCGGCGACCATGTGCTCGCCTACGTACGCGCCCAGGCCGAGGCCCTCGTCGAGCTGGACCCCGCCGTCCGCCGCGATCTGCCGGACAGCGTGCACCGCATGCGGGTCGCCACCCGCCGGCTGCGCAGTGCTCTCAGGACGTACCGCACGGTCCTCGACCGGACCGTCACCGATCCGGTCCGCGAGGAGCTGAAGTGGCTCGCCGGGGAGCTCGGGGTCGACCGGGACCAGGAAGTCCTGGACGAGCGGCTCCGCTCCCGTGTCGCCGGGCTGCCCGACACCCTCGTCCTGGGACCCGTGGGCGCCCGGCTGAAGCTCACCTTCGTCGCTCGCCGCACCGGCGCGCGGCGCAGGGTCGCCTCCGTGCTCGACGGCGACCGGTATCTCGCCCTGCTGGACACCCTGGACGCCCTCCTCGCCGAGCCGCCGCTGCTCCGCGCCGCCGGAAAGGCACCGCACGACGTCCTGCCCCGCGCCGTGCTCAAGGACTACGACCGCCTCGCCACCCGTATCGGCCACGCCCTGGAGCAGCCGCCGGGTGTGGAGCGCGACGTGGCGATGCACGAGGCGCGCAAGGCCGCCAAGCGGGTCCGCTACGCGGCCGAGGCCGCGAAACCGGCGCTGGGCAAGCCCGCCAAGAAGTTCGCGAAAAGGATGAAATCCGTCCAGTCGGTCCTCGGAGACCACCAGGACAGCGTCGTGGCCCGGGAAGCCCTGCGCTCCCTGGCGGTACAGGCCCACGCGGCGGGGGAGTCCGCGTTCACCTGGGGACTGCTGTACGGCCGGGAGGAGTCCGCAGCGGCCGAACGCGAACGCGAACTGCCCGAAGCCTGGGCACGGGCTTCGCACCCCCGGTTCCGGGCGGCGCTGAAAGGCTGAGCACCGGGTTACGCTTGATGGTCACCCCTGCCAGCTACGAAGGTCCACAGATGTCTGCCGAGTCGGTCTTCCCGCAGCTCGAAGCTCTGCTCCCGCATGTGCAGAAGCCCATCCAGTACGTCGGCGGTGAGCTGAACTCCACCGTCAAACCGTGGGACGAATGCGACGTCCGCTGGGCACTCATGTACCCCGACGCCTACGAGGTCGGACTGCCCAACCAGGGCGTCATGATCCTCTACGAGGTGCTCAACGAGCGCGAGGGCGTCCTCGCCGAGCGCACCTACAGCGTGTGGCCGGACCTCGAGGAGCTGATGCGCGAGCACAAGGTGCCCCAGTTCACCGTGGACAGCCACCGCCCCGTCGGCGCCTTCGACGTGTTCGGCCTCAGCTTCTCCACCGAGCTCGGCTACACCAACATGCTCACCGCCCTGGACCTCGCGGGCATCCCGCTGGAGTCCAAGGACCGCACCGTCGATCACCCGATCGTGCTGGCGGGCGGACACGCCGCGTTCAACCCGGAGCCGATCGCGGACTTCATCGACTGCGCGGTCATCGGCGACGGCGAGCAGGCCGTCCTGGAGATCACCGAGATCATCCGCGCCTGGAAGGCCGAGGGCAGCCCCGGCGGACGCGAAGAGGTGCTGTTCCGCCTCGCGCGCACCGGTGGGGTCTACGTCCCCGGCTTCTACGACGTCGAGTACCTCCCCGACGGCCGCATCGGCCGTGTGGTGCCGAACAGGTCCGGTGTGCCGTGGCGCGTCTCCAAGCACACCGTCATGGACCTCGACGAGTGGCCCTACCCGAAGCAGCCGCTCGTCCCGCTCGCCGAGACGGTCCACGAGCGGATGTCCGTCGAGATCTTCCGCGGCTGCACCCGCGGCTGCCGTTTCTGCCAGGCCGGCATGATCACGCGCCCCGTGCGGGAGCGAAGCATCACCGGCATCGGCGAGATGGTCGAGAAGGGGCTGAAGGCCACCGGCTTCGAGGAGGTCGGGCTGCTCTCGCTCTCCTCCGCCGACCACACCGAGATCGGTGAGATCGCCAAGGGCCTCGCCGACCGGTACACCGAGGACAAGATCGGCCTCTCGCTGCCGTCCACCCGCGTCGACGCCTTCAACGTCGACCTGGCCAACGAGCTGACCCGCAACGGCCGCAGGTCCGGTCTCACCTTCGCCCCCGAGGGCGGCTCCGAGCGCATGCGCAAGGTCATCAACAAGATGGTCTCGGAGGAGGACCTGATCCGTACGGTCGCCACGGCGTACGGCAACGGCTGGCGTCAGGTGAAGCTGTACTTCATGTGCGGCCTGCCCACCGAGACCGACGAGGACGTCCTCCAGATCGGCGACATGGCGGTCAACGTCATCGCCAAGGGCCGTGAGGTGTCCGGGCAGAACGACATCCGCTGCACCGTCTCCATCGGCGGCTTCGTGCCCAAGCCGCACACCCCCTTCCAGTGGGCCCCGCAGCTCAGCGCCGAGGACACCGACGCGCGGCTGAAGAAACTCCGCGACAAGATCCGCGACGACAAGAAGTACGGCCGCTCGATCGGTTTCCGCTACCACGACGGCAAGCCGGGCATCGTCGAGGGCCTGCTCTCACGCGGCGACCGCCGCGTCGGCTCCGTCATCCGCGCGGTGTACGAGTCGGGTGGCCGCTTTGACGGCTGGCGCGAGCACTTCAGCTACGACCTCTGGATGAGCAGCGCCGAGAAGACGCTGCCCGGCTTCGGGGTCGACGTCGACTGGTACACCACCCGCGAGCGGACGTACGAGGAGGTCCTGCCCTGGGACCACCTGGATTCCGGTCTGGACAAGGACTGGCTCTGGGAGGACTGGCAGGACTCGCTCGACGAGACCGAGGTCGAGGACTGCCGCTGGACGCCGTGCTTCGACTGCGGGGTCTGCCCGCAGATGGACACGAGCATCCAGATCGGCCCCACAGGCAAGAAGCTCCTGCCGCTCACGGTCGTGAAGTAGCCGTCACCGGCGCGGCGGATCCGGGGATCGTCCCGGTCGCCGATGGGCGCGAGGTGGGGAGAGGCGCCCGGACGAACCCGTCCGGGCGCCTCTCGGCGTTCCCGGATCCGGTCCGCGCGCGCCGGTGGCCCGGGTCCACCGCGCGGAGGCCGGACGCGCCGCGCGGTCCGGGTACCGTCCAGGCGGACCGCTCCGGAGGCCGGACGCGCCGCCCGCGGTGTCCTGGCCTCGGCACGGGAGACCCTGTGTGCGGCGCGCCGGGACGCGGGGTGCGCCCTGGTCGGAACACCGCAGGTCACGGATGCGCGGGAACTCGAAGGGTCCGCTGCGCGTACCCTGGGTAGGACAACGACTGTCCCCAGCGCGGCGCCCGCGTCCGAGATCTCCCCGCCTGACGGCAAAACGTCAGGCGGGGGTGAGCCGGAACGGCACCCCGGGGCACCCCGTACTTCGTGGGCGGCACGCCACCGCGACCGCCCCGCACCGAGGAGAAGAACCACTGGGCAAGCGACAGCCCGAAGGCCCGCCGCCCGCACCGGCGGTGCAGCGCATCCGACTGCGCTACACCAAGCGGGGCCGCCTCCGGTTCACCAGTCACCGTGACTTCCAGCGTGCCTTCGAGCGAGCGCTTCGCCGCTCCCAGGTACCCATGGCCTACTCGGCCGGCTTCACCCCGCACCCGAAGGTGTCGTACGCCAACGCCGCCCCCACCGGTACGGGCAGCGAGGCCGAGTTCCTGGAGATCGCCCTCACCGAGGCGCGGGATCCGGATGTCCTGCGCGAACTGCTCGACGCGTCGATGCCCGACGGCCTCGACGTCGTCGACGCCGTGGAGGCCCGCACCTCAGGCCTCGCCGACCGGCTGACCGCCTCCGTCTGGGAGATGCGGCTGGACGGGGTCGCCGTACAGGACGCGCAGAAGGCCGTGGCCGCCTTCCTGGCGGAGGAGACCGTCGAGGTCCAGCGCCGCGCGAAGAACGGCATGCGGAGCTTCGACGCCCGGGCGGCGGTCGCCGATCTGCAGGCCCTTGATCCACAGCCTGATAGGTCCGGGGACAGGCCCTGTGCGATACTGCGCCTGGTAGTGCGGCACGTGACACCTGCCGTGCGACCCGACGACGTCCTGTCCGGTCTCCGAGCTGTGGCCGACCTGGCGCCGCCGGTCCCCGCAGCGGTGACCAGGCTGGCGCAGGGGCTCTTCGACGAGGAGTCCGGCACGGTGACCGACCCGCTCGCGCCCGACCGCGAGGCAGCCCCGGCCGTTTCCACGGCCGATCCGGCCGCCGCCGCGACGGTGCCGGAAGGTGCAGGTTCCGCGTAAGGCGGTCGTTGTAGCGCAGCCCTCGGACTCGGGAGCCACCTGGGTCGGGCCGCGCACCGCCCCATAAGACTTTCGCCAGGCCGTACGCAGCGCGTACGGAACCGGCGAGCCAGACATCAGCTCCCGTGCGGCGCCCGCGCCCCGGACGGCGGTATCGCGCACATCACGCGAATCGCGTCGGACCGGACCCAGGTGTGGCGCCCGGGAGCGCGACGGGAGAACCGCCCGCATGCACGAGCCGAACGAAACCGGTACCACCGGAAACCTCGCGAACACAGAGGACAACAACGCCCCCGGCGACAAGTTGCCGCCGCGCCGCAGGCGCCGCGCGGCCTCCCGCCCCGCAGGACCGCCGTCGGGCGCGCCCGGGGCCGTCACCGAGGACGTCACGCCGGCCGCGACGGCCGCCGCCGAGACGCCCGAGCCCGCCGCCGAGGCCGCGCCCCCGGCGCGTCCCCGCCGCCGCGCGGTCCGCAAGGCGACCGCTCCGGCCGGTGCGCCGCAGGCCGCCGAAGCCGTCGAGCCCGTCGCCGAGACCCCGGCCGCCGAGCCGGTGACCGCGGCCGAGCCCGCTGCCGAGCCCGTCGAGGCCGCGCCTCCGGCGCGTGCCCGTCGCCGCGCGGTCCGCAAGGCCACGGCTCCGGCCGGTGCGCCGCAGGCCGCCGAGGCCGTGGAGCCGGTCGTCGAGACCGCCCCGGAAGAGGAGACGGAAGAGGAGACGGAAGAGACCGCCGAGGCCGCCGTGGCCGAAGCACCGGTCGTCGAGGCACCCGTCGCCGAGGCCCCTCGTGGCCGTCGCCGGGCGACGCGTAAGGCGACCGCCCCCGCGGGCAGCCCGCAGACGGCCGAGGCCGTCGCGCAGGAGACCCCCGTGGCCGAGCCGGCGCAGGCCGCCGAGCCCGCAGCCGAGCCCGCATCCGCGGCGGAGCCCGTCGCCGCCCCGCGCGGCCGCACCAGGCGCCGTGCGTCCGCCCCGGCCGGCGCGCCCGCCACGCAGACCGGCACCGGGACCCCGGCCGCCGTCGCGGCCGAGCCGGCCGCCGAGCCCGTCGCCGAGCCGGTCCGGACCGAGGAGCCCGCCGAGGCCCCCGCTGCCGAGGCCCCGCGCGGCCGCCGCCGTGCCTCGCGCAGGGCAGGTGCCCCCGCAGGCGCCCCGCAGCCCGTCGAGGAGGTCGCCGAGGCCGTCGCCGAGACGGGCGAGAGCCTTCCCGCCGCCGTCGCCGAGGAGCTGGCCACCGAGAGCGAGCAGGTCGAGGAGGCCGCCCCGCGAGGCCGCCAGCGCCGCCGGGCCACCGCCGCCGCCGGCCGCCCGGAGTTCACCGGCAAGGCCGAGGAGCCGGCCCGCAAGGGCCGCCGTGCGACGCGCCCCGCCGTTGCCGTGTTCCAGGCCCCGGTGTTCGCCGAGCCGATGTTCCAGACCCCGGAGACCGCTGCCGCCGCCGCGGCAGCCGCCGGGACCACCTCGCCGTACGACGAGGGCGACGACCACGAGGAGCAGAAGCCCTCGGACCGCGCGTCGCGCAAGGCCGAGGCCAGGCAGGCCGCCGAGGCCGCCGCACCCGAAGCCGCCGAGGCCGCGCCGCAGGGCGGCTCGCGCCGTCGGCGCCGCCGTCGCGGCGAGGCCGTCGAGACCGAGCCGGCCGCGGCCCCGATCACCCTTCCGGCCGAGGAGACCGCACCCGCGGCCCCCGCCGCCGTCGAGGACGAGCACGAGGCCGAGCCGGAGACGGACGCCGAGCACGAGGGCGACGACTCGGACGAGTACGGCGACCGCCCGTCGCGCCGTCGCCGTCGCGGTGGCCGTCGCCGCCGTCGCGGCGAGGCCGGTGACACGGACGACGTCGAGCAGAACGACGACGCCACGGACCGTGCCGACCGTTCCGACGAGGAGCCGCAGCAGGCCCACGACGAGGAGGACGAGGAGGACCACGAGTCCTCCGCCGGCTCCAGCAGCAGCCGTCGCCGTCGCCGTCGCCGCCGCCGCAGCGGGGACGCGTCCGGCGAGGACACGGCCACGGGCACCGACGACCCGGAGCGTACGGTCGTCAAGGTCCGCGAGCCGCGTGAGCGCCGCAAGGACGCCGCCGACCGCGAGCTCGGCACCGGCTTCGACGAGGTCCAGTCCATCAAGGGCTCGACCCGTATGGAGGCCAAGAAGCAGCGCCGCCGCGAGGGGCGTGAGCAGGGCCGCAGGCGCGTCCCGATCATCACCGAGGCCGAGTTCCTGGCCCGTCGCGAGGCCGTCGAGCGCGTCATGGTCGTCCGCCAGAGCGGCGAGCGCACCCAGATCGGCGTCCTCGAGGACAACGTGCTCGTCGAGCACTACGTCAACAAGGAGCAGGCCACCAGCTACGTCGGCAACGTCTACCTGGGCAAGGTGCAGAACGTACTGCCGTCCATGGAGGCCGCCTTCGTCGACATCGGCAAGGGCCGCAACGCCGTCCTGTACGCCGGCGAGGTCAACTTCGAGGCGCTCGGCATGGCGCACGGACCGCGCCGCATCGAGACCGCGCTCAAGTCCGGCCAGTCCGTCCTCGTCCAGGTGACGAAGGACCCGATCGGCCACAAGGGCGCCCGCCTGACCAGCCAGGTCTCGCTGCCCGGCCGTTACCTGGTCTACGTGCCCGAGGGCTCGATGACCGGCATCAGCCGCAAGCTGCCCGACACCGAGCGTGCCCGGCTGAAGACCATCCTCAAGAAGATCGTTCCCGAGGACGCGGGCGTCATCGTGCGCACCGCGGCCGAGGGAGCGAGCGAGGACGAGCTGCGCCGTGACGTCGAGCGTCTCCAGCAGCAGTGGGAAGAGATCCAGAAGAAGTCGAAGAACACCAGCAGCTCCAACGCGCCGACGCTGCTCTACGGCGAGCCGGACATGACCGTCCGGGTGGTCCGGGACATCTTCAACGAGGACTTCTCGAAGGTCATCGTCAGCGGTGACGACGCCTGGGAGACCATCCACGGCTATGTCTCGCACGTGGCGCCCGACCTCACGGACCGGCTGTCGCGCTGGACCTCCGAGGTCGACGTCTTCGCGACGTACCGCATCGACGAGCAGCTCATGAAGGCGCTGGACCGGAAGGTCTACCTGCCCAGCGGCGGTTCGCTGGTGATCGACAAGACCGAGGCGATGGTCGTCGTCGACGTCAACACCGGCAAGTTCACCGGGCAGGGCGGAAACCTCGAGGAGACCGTCACCAAGAACAACCTGGAGGCGGCCGAGGAGATCGTGCGCCAGCTCCGGCTGCGCGACCTCGGTGGCATCGTCGTCGTCGACTTCATCGACATGGTGCTGGAGTCCAACCGCGACCTCGTGCTGCGCCGTCTGCTGGAGTGCCTGGGACGCGACCGTACGAAGCACCAGGTCGCCGAGGTCACGTCGCTCGGCCTGGTCCAGATGACCCGCAAGCGGGTGGGCCAGGGACTCCTGGAGTCCTTCTCCGAGACCTGCGTCCACTGCAACGGGCGCGGCGTCATCGTCCACATGGAGCAGCCGACGTCCGCCGGTGGCGGCGGTGGCAAGCGGTCCAAGAAGCGCCGTGGCGGCGCCGGGCACGACCACGAGCACGAGCACGCCGAGCAGCACGCCGAGCCGGAGACCGAGGCCGAGCTGGCCGCGGAGGTCGCCGCCCCCGTGGCGCTGCCCGAGCCGGAGTTCGTCGCCGACGAGGAGCTGTACAGCAGCCCCGCCGAGGCCGAGGCGGCCGCCTCCCGCGGCCGTGGCCGCCGGCGCGCGACCCGCAAGGTCACGGCTCCGGCCGGTACCCCGGTGGCGGAGCCCGCTCCGGCCCCGGCCGCCGATGAGTCGCAGCCCGAGCCGGTCGCCGAGACCCCGGTGGCGGCTCCGGCCGCGCCCGAGGCCGAGGCCCCCGCGCCCGAGGCCGCACCTCCGGCGCGCACGCGCCGCAGGGCGACCCGGAAGGCGACCGCTCCGGCGGGCTCGCCCAAGTCGGCTGACGTGACGCCCCCGGTCCAGCCGGCCGAGCCCGCGGCGGAGCCCGTCGCGGCCGAGGACCCGGTCGTCGAAGCCGCGTCCGCCCCGGCGCCCGCCGCCTCGGAGGCACCCGCCGCCGAGCCGGTCGCGCCCGAGGCCCCGGCGGCCGCCGAGGAGCCCGCTCCCGCCGCTCCGCCGCGCGCCCGCCGTCGGGTGACTCGCAAGGTCACCGCTCCGGCCGGTTCGCCCGCCGGTGCCGAAGAGGCCGCGGTCGTCGTGGTCACGGGCACCGACTCCGACACGCCCGAGGCCCCGGAGGCCGAAGCGGCGGAGCCGGAGGCGCCGGTCAAGAAGACGGCGGCGCGCAAGACCGCGAAGAAGGCGACGGCGAAGAAGGCGGCCACCAAGAAGACGGCCGCCAAGACGGTCGCGAAGAAGACCGCGGCGAAGAAGACGACCACGAAGAAGGCGGCGGCGAAGAAGACCGTCGCAGCCGAGCAGTCGTCGCCTTCCGTGACGGCTTCGGCCTCCGCCGCCGACTCCGAGTGAACCGCCGGCAGAGCCTTTCGTAACCGGTTGTTCATCGTCTCGTGTCCCGCCCCGAAGACTTCGGGGCGGGACACGTGCTTTGTTTCAGAACTGATGCATGGGCGGGTTAACGGGCCCGAAATCAGCCAAGAAATCCCTGATAATGTGACGGCGGTCGCTGGCTGTGAAGTTCCTGGACGGGAACTACGGTCGGTGACCGGCCCGGTTCAGGACAGACCGGACCCAGTTTCCTCGGTAGGGCGTCGGCATTCTGCCGGTGGGGTTTTGCGCGGCCTCGTGAGACGTCCCGCATCCCAGACCTCTGCCTGTGAAGAGCTCTTGCGGTGTTCAAGGAGGACGTCCATGACGAGCATCAACGAGCAGCCGATTCCTGCTGCCCGCCCGGTCATCGGTGAAGAAGAGATCGAGGCAGCCGTACGTGTGCTGCGCAGTGGTCGCGTGGTGCAGGGCCCGGAGGTCGCGGCCTTCGAGGAGGGCTTCTCCGAGCTGGTCGACGGCCGTCACTGTGTCGCCGTCAACTCCGGTACCTCCGCCCTGCACATGCTGCTGCTCGCCCTCGGCATCGGCCCCGGCGACGAGGTGATCGTTCCTTCCTTCTCCTTCGCGGCCTCCGCCAACGCGGTCCGCCTGGTCGGCGCCGACGTCGTGTTCGCCGACATCGAGCCCGGCAGCTACGGCCTGGACCCGGCTGCCGTCGAGGCGGCCGTCACGCCGCGCACCGCCGCCGTCATGCCGGTGCACCTCTACGGTCACCCGGCCGCGATGGACAAGCTCATGCCCATCGCGGAGAAGCACAAGCTCGCCGTCGTCGAGGACGCCTGCCAGGCCCACGCCGCCGCTCTGAACGGCACCCCCGTCGGCGCGTTCGGTGCGGGAGGAACGTTCAGCTTCTACCCGACGAAGAACATGCACTCCCTCGAGGGCGGCATGGTCACCACGGCCGACGCCGAACTGGCCCGCACCCTGCGCCTGCTGCGCAACCAGGGCATGGAGGCGCGGTACGCCAACGAGATCGTCGGCGCCAACATGCGCATGACGGACGTGGCCGCCGCCGTCGGCCGTGTACAGCTCACCAAGGTCGGTGGCTGGACCGAGCAGCGCCGCGCGAACGCCGCGTACCTCGACGCGCACATCACCGCCCCGAACGTCACGACGCCGCCGGTCGCCGAAGGCGCCCGCCACGTCTACCACCAGTACACGATCCGGGTGCAGGGCGACCGCGACGCCGCGATGGCCAAGCTCACCGAGGCGGGCATCGGCAACGCCGTCTACTACCCGACCCCGATCCACCGGCTCAAGCCGTACTGGGAGCCGGACCAGAAGGCCGGCCGCACCTGGGACCTGCCGGAGACCGAGCGGGCCGCCGCCGAGGTCGTCTCGCTCCCCGTCCACCCGTCGCTGAGCGAAGGCGACCTGGCGCGCATCGCCGACGCCGTCAACTCGCTGGGGGAGAACCTGTGACCGCCGTACTGAGGGCAGGCCTCATCGGCCTCGGCTCCATGGGGCGCAACCACGCCCGGGTCCTCGCCGGGCTCGAAGGCGTGACCCTGGTCGGCGTCGTCGACCCGATGGGCGACAAGAACGGCTGGGCACAGGGTGCACCCGTCCTCTCGACCGTCGAGGAACTCATCGCGCTCGGCGTCGACTACGCGGTCGTGGCCTGCCCGACCGCCCTGCACGAAGAGGTCGGTCTCCAGCTGGCCGACGCCGGGGTCTGCGCCCTGATCGAGAAGCCGCTCGCCGACACCGTCGAGGGCGCCCGCCGCCTCGTCGAGGCCTTCGAGTCGCGCGGTCTCGTCGCCGGAGTCGGTCACATCGAGCGCTGCAACCCGGCGCTGCGCTCCCTGCGCAGCCGCCTGGAGGCCGGCGAGCTCGGTGACGTCTTCCAGGTCGTCACCCGCCGCCAGGGACCCTTCCCCCACCGCATCGCCGACGTCGGTGTGGTCAAGGACCTCGCCACGCACGACATCGACCTGACGGGCTGGGTGACCGGCCGGACGTACAAGTCGATCGCCGCCCACACGGTATCCAAGTCGGGCCGCCCCCACGAGGACATGGTCTCCGCGGTGGGCCAGCTCTCCGACGGCACCATGGTCAACCACCTGGTCAACTGGCTGAGCCCGCTCAAGGAGCGCTTCACGTCAGTCACCGGCGAGCGCGGCTGCTACATCGCCGACACCCTCACCGCCGACCTCACGTTCCACTCGAACGCGGCCGTGACGACCGAGTGGGAGGCGCTGCGCGCGTTCCGCGGGGTCTCCGAGGGCGACATGATCCGCTACGCCATCCCGAAGCGCGAGCCGCTGCTGGTCGAGCACGAACTCTTCCGGGACGCCGTGCGGGGCGAGTCCGCCGATATCTGCACTTTGCGGCAGGGTCTGCGTACCGTTGAGGTGGCTGCTTCGGTCCTGGAATCGGCACGAAGCGGCCGGACCATTGTTCTTGAGACAGGAGAGCCCGCTCATCATGGCGGTTGAGAGTTCGGTGGCGGGGGCGCAGCGCAGCTCCCGCGGCAAGATCGTCATGCTGGTCGACAACGGCGTGAACGGCGACTCGCGTGTCCAGAAGGAAGCGCGTTCCGCGGCCGCGGCCGGCTGGGACGTGGTGCTGCTGGGCAAGTCGCCGACGAAGAAGGGCCAGCGCTGGCACCTCGGGGATGCCGAGGTCCGTCTGCTGCACGTCCCGACGCCCATGCACCGCAGGCGCCACGAGTACCGGCGCGCCATCCTCCGCGCGCCGCTGGCCTACAGGCCCGGCCCGCTGGCCGCGTACCGCAGGCAGCGGATGAAGGCCTGGCGTACGGAGCTGAACATCCGGCTCATCGAGGCCGGGCGCCAGGGGAAGGCCGTCGACAAGCTCAAGCTGCTCCCGCCGCGGCTCGTCTCCAAGGTGATGAGCAAGTGGGTCGGGCTGCGGGCCAAGCAGTCGAACGCCCTGGAACAGCGGCGCAAGGACATGAACTCCCCGCTGGACCGCTTCACCACGGCGTTCTGGCTGCGCACGATGGGGGACCGCGCCTGGCGCCGCCTCGACCCCGCGCTCTGGGACATGGAGCTGGCGTACGGCAAGGTCATCGACTCCCTCGAGCCCGACCTGATCCACGCCAACGACTTCCGCATGCTCGGTGTGGGCGCGCGGGCGAAGCTGAGGGCCGAGGCCAAGGGCCGCTCGGTCAAGCTCGTCTGGGACGCCCACGAGTTCCTGCCGGGCATCAAGCCCTGGAACCCGCACCCGCGCTGGCACGTCGCCCAGTGCGCGTACGAGCGTGAGTTCTCGAAGTACGCCGACGCCGTGACGACGGTCTCCGAGACCCTCGCCGAGATGCTGGCCGACCGGCACGGTCTCAAGACCAAGCCGGAAGTGGTGCTGAACGCGCCCGACGCGGAGATCTCGCCCGAGCAGGCCGCCGAACCCGTCCCGGACCTGCGCGAGTTGTGCGGGATCGGGCCGGACGTGCCGCTCAGCGTCTACAGCGGTGCCGCCGCCCCGCAGCGCGGGCTCGACATCATGGTCGAGTCGCTGCCGCAGCTGCCCGGGACGCACGTCGCGTTCGTCGTCCTGCGGCCCACGTCGGACTACATGAACCAGCTGACCGCGCGGGCCGTGGAGCTCGGTGTGTCGGACCGGCTGCACATCCTTCCGTACGTCCCGCACTACCAGGTGGTGCCGTTCCTGGCCTCGGCGGACGTGGGCGTCATCCCGATCCACCACTGGCCGAACCACGAGATCGCCCTGATCACGAAGTTCTTCGAGTACTCCCACGCCCGTCTGCCGTTCGTCGTCAGCGACGTCAAGACGATGGGCGACATGGTGGCGCAGACGGGGCAGGGCGAGGTGTTCAAGGCGGAGGACGTCGCGGACTACGTCCGCGCGGTCAAGGCCGTGCTCGCCGACCCCAAGAAGTACCGGGACGTCTACGAGGACCAGGGGCTGCTCGACGAGTGGACCTGGGAGGCGCAGGCCGAGGTGCTCGACGGCGTCTACACCCGCGTGCTCGGCGGCAGCAGCCGCGAGAGGACCCCGGCGAGCGTTGCCCAGGTGGTGGCATGAGCGGAAGACCTGATGTCACGGTCGTCGTAGCCGTCTACAACACGATGCCCTACCTGACGGAGTGCCTGAACTCGCTCGTCGGGCAGAGCATCGGTCTCGACCGCCTGGAGGTCGTGGCGGTCGACGACGGATCGACGGACGAGAGCGGTGCGGAGCTCGACCGCTTCGCCGAGCGCTACCCCGGTACGGTCAAGGTCATCCACCAGGCCAACTCCGGTGGCCCCGCCGCGCCCAGCAACAGGGCGCTGGAGGTGGCCACCGGCCGGTTCGTCTACTTCATAGGCTCTGACGACCACCTCGGCGAGGAAGCCCTCGAACGCATGGTGGCCTACGCCGACGAGCACGGATCCGACGTGGTGGTCGGCAAGATGGTCGGCACCAACGGCCGGTACGTCCACCAGAAGCTCTACGAGAAGAACGACCCCGACGTCAGCCTCTACCACTCCAGCCTGCCCTTCACGCTGGCGAACACCAAGCTCTTCCGCCGCGAGCTGGTGGAGAAGCACGGGCTGCGCTTTCCCGAGGACCTGCCGGTCGGAAGCGATCAGCCGTTCACCATCGAGGCGTGCGTCCGGGCCCGGAAGATCTCGGTCCTCTCGGACTACACGTTCTACTACGCGGTGAAGCGCGGGGACTCCAGCAACATCACCTACCGGGCCGATCACCTGTCCCGGCTGCGCTGCACGGCAGCGATCATGAAGCACGCCGCCTCGCTCGTCGAGGCCGGACCCGACCGGGACGCGCTCTTCGAGCGGCACTTCACCTGGGAACTCGCCAAGCTGATCCAGGGCGACTTCCCCACGCTCGACGCCACGACCCGGCAGCAGGTCTGCGAGGGGATCGCCGCACTCGCGGACGAGTACCTCACCGACGCGCTCAGGGACTCCCTGGACGTCAAGCGCCGGGTCCGCATCTGCCTCGCGCAGGCCGGTGCCGTGGACGAACTGGTCCGCGCCATCACCGAGGAGGCGGAGCACGGGGCCCCGCCCTTCCACCTCGAGGACGGCCGGGCGTTCGCGATGTACCCCGGATTCCGCGACGAGGCTCTCGGCCTCCCCGACCGCGTCTACGAACTGGTGGGCGAGGCCGTCCCCGGGCGGCTGGCGCGGGGGACCGAGCTGGTCGAGGCCGAATGGGACCAGAGCGGTGACGACCTGGCCCTCGTCCTCACGGCCCGGATCGGTGTCCTGGGCGACACCGGCTCCGTGACCGTGCGCCTCGCCAAGGGCGCCATGCCGAAGAACGCGGACAAGCCGGGCGCGCGCCGGCTGCCCGCCGACCACGCGCTCCCCGCCGTCGAGGGGGAGTTCCGCCGTACGACGACCGAGGACGGCAGGGCGACCCTCGTGCGTGGCCGGATCCCGGTCCAGGCCGTCAAGGCGAAGCTCGGCGTCCGCCTCTACGTGGACGTGGCAGGCTCGACGTACGAGATCCCCGTGCGGACCGGGGGAAGGCCGCTGCCCCTGGCCCGCCGCTGGCGGCAGGCCGTCCCGTACAGGGTCAGCGCGAACCAGAACCCGAAGGGCCGGCTCGTCGTCACGACGGCCCCCCTGTGGGAGATCGAACCCGGTGCGGGCAAGCGGCTGCGCCACATGCTGTCCAGGCTGAAGAGGAAAGTAACCCGATGAACATCTGTGTAGTCGCGCTCGGCAAGATCGGCCTTCCGCTCGCCGTGCAGTTCGCGGCCAAGGGCCACAAGGTCATTGGCGCGGATGTCAACGAGAAGGTCGTCGAGCTGGTCAACGCGGCCACCGAGCCGTTCCCCGGCGAGCACGACCTGGACGTCAAGCTCAAGGAGACCGTGGGCGCGGGCCTGCTCTCCGCGACGACGGACACGACGGCCGCGGTCGCCGCGTCCGACGCCGTCGTGGTCGTCGTCCCGCTCTTCGTCGACGCCGAGGGCACCCCGGACTTCGGCTGGATGGACGCGGCGACCAAGGCGATCGCCGCGGGCCTGAAGCCGGGCACCCTCGTCAGCTACGAGACCACCCTCCCGGTCGGCACCACCCGCACCCGCTGGGCGCCGATGCTCGCCGAGGGCTCCGGTCTCACCCCGGGCCGCGACTTCCACCTCGTCTTCTCCCCGGAGCGCGTGCTGACCGGCCGGGTCTTCGCCGACCTGCGCCGCTACCCCAAGCTCGTGGGCGGCATCGACGAGGCGTCCTCGCAGCGCGGTGTGGAGTTCTACGAGGCCGTGCTCGACTTCGACGACCGTGAGGACCTGCCGCGCCCGAACGGCGTCTGGGACCTCGGTACGGCGGAGGCCTCCGAGCTCGCCAAGCTCGCCGAGACGACCTACCGCGACGTCAACATCGGTCTGGCCAACCAGTTCGCCCGGTTCGCCGACAAGAACGACATCGACGTCAAGAAGGTCATCGAGGCCTGCAACAGCCAGCCCTACAGCCACATCCACCAGCCCGGCATCGCCGTCGGCGGCCACTGCATCCCGATCTACCCGCGGATGTACCTGTGGAACGACCCGGAGGCCACCGTCGTGCGCTCGGCCCGCGAGGCCAACGCCGCGATGCCCGAGTACTCCGTCGACCTGCTGGCCGCCGCCTACGGCGACCTGGACGGCGTCGGGGTCCTGGTGCTGGGCGCCGCCTACCGCGGTGGGGTCAAGGAGACCGCGTTCTCCGGTGTCTTCGGTGTGGTCGAGGCCCTGAAAGCGCGCGGCGCGGTGCCGTTCGTCTCGGACCCGATGTACACCGCCGAGGAGCTGACCGCGCACGGCCTCGTGCCGCACGAGGGCCAGACGGTGACCGCCGCGATCCTCCAGGCCGACCACGCCGAGTACCGTGAGCTCGCCGCCGCCGACCTGCCGGACGTCCGTGTCCTGGTCGACGGGCGCCGTACGACCGACCCCGCCAACTGGGAGGGCGTCCGCCGCGTCGTCATCGGCGGCTGACCGCTCCGAGACAGAGGGAAGGCCCCGTCCGCGATGCGGGCGGGGCCTTCCCTCTGCGCTGTGACGGGCCGCCGGGGCGTGGGGGCTCCGGCGGGGCCCGGTCTCCGCGTCCGGGCCCGGAGCGGGCAGACGTGGGCCTTCAGGGCCCCGCGGTGTCCTCCGTGGGCCCGTGCCCGGGGCTTCCTCGGCTTCCCCGGGCACGGGCCTCGCGCATTCCGCGGGCCACGGGCCTCGCGCATTCCGCGGGCCCGGGGCCGCTCGGCCTCTCCTGGTTCGGAGCGATCAGGCCGCGCGCTCCGTGAGCACACCGTCCGCCTCGTCGTGCAGCGCGCCCGTCTGCGGGCACTCCCAGACGCCCGGCTCGTCCGCCCGCTCGACGAGCTTGACGCCGCTGCGTCCCACCCAGCCGATCCGGCGGGCCGGGACGCCCACGACCAGGCCGAAGTCCGGCACGTCCTTGGTCACCACGGCGCCGGCCGCGACCATGGCCCACCGGCCGATCCGTACCGGGGCGACGCATACCGAGCGCGCACCCAGCGAGGCGCCCTCGGCGACCTTCACGCCCACGGCCTCCCAGTCGCCGCCGCGCTTCTGCTTGCCCTCGGGGTCGACGGAGCGCGGGTTGTGGTCGTTGGTGAGGACGACGGCGGGACCGACGAAGACGCCGTCGCCGAGCTCGGCCGGCTCGTAGACGAGGGCGTAGTTCTGCAGCTTGACGTTGTTCCCGATCTGGACGCCGGTGCCCACGTACGCGCCGCGCCCGATCACGCAGCCCTCGCCGAGCTTCGCGCCCTCACGGATCTGTGCGAGCTCCCAGACGCTGCTGCCGTCCCCGATCTCGGCGCTCTCGTCGACCTGGGCGGTGGGCTGGACCCTGTAGTTCACGTCGTGTGCCTTCCTGGCGGGCGGAGTTGCCAGGAGAGCATACGAGTTCGGCCGGAGGCGCCCGTGAACGGCCGCCTGCCGGCCCGCGAGACCCGGGCGAAGCCTCCCGCTTCCCGGCGGCCGTGGCGGGGCGACCGGGGGGCCGGGGGCCGGTTTGACCCCCCGCACCCCGCCCCGTAACCTTGACCCTCGGCGTGTTTCTGTGCGCCTACCCCCTGAGCACATCCCTCCCGGTGATCCGTCCCCGGGGGAGGCCGCTCATCCTTCCGGACTGTCGTGGGCCCCGGCCCGCGCGGGCGGCTGGCATCAGGGGATCCGTTCCGAGTGAGAGAGAGATCCGCGTGTACGCCATCGTGCGCAGCGGTGGTCGCCAGCACAAGGTTGCTGTCGGCGACATCGTTGAGGTTGACAAGATTTCCACTGCCAAGGTTGGCGACACGGTCGAGCTCTCGACCCTGCTCGTTGTCGACGGTGACGCCGTGACCAGCGACCCCTGGGTCCTGGACGGCATCAAGGTCCAGGCCGAGGTCGTGGACCACCACAAGGGCGCGAAGATCGACATCCTTCGCTACAAGAACAAGACGGGTTACCGCCGTCGTCAGGGTCACCGCCAGCAGTACACGGCGATCAAGGTCACCGGTATCCCCGCGGCTGCGAAGTAAGGGACTGAGGAGACATGGCACACAAGAAGGGCGCATCGTCCACTCGGAACGGGCGCGATTCCAATGCTCAGCGGCTCGGCGTGAAGCGCTTCGGCGGTCAGGCCGTCAACGCCGGTGAGATCCTGGTCCGCCAGCGCGGTACCCACTTCCACCCGGGCACGGGCGTCGGCCGTGGCGGCGACGACACGCTGTTCGCGCTGACCGCCGGTGCGGTGGAGTTCGGTACGCACCGTGGCCGCAAGGTCGTGAACATCGTTCCCGCCGCTGCCTGATCCAGGCACCGGCGAGACGTCACAGCACCTTCCGAGGGCGGATCTCAGCTTTCCCGGGTATCCGGGGAAGCGGGTCCGCCCTCGGCGCGTTACGTCAAAGACAATTCCGTATTTTTCCGCAGTACCTGGAGGCCCCACCATGACCACCTTCGTGGACCGCGTCGAGCTGCATGCCGCCGCGGGTAACGGAGGCCACGGCGTGGCCTCCGTACACCGTGAGAAGTTCAAGCCGCTGGGCGGCCCCGACGGGGGCAACGGCGGGCGCGGCGGCGATGTGATCCTCGTCGTCGAGCAGTCCGTCACCACGCTGCTGGACTACCACCACCACCCTCACCGCAAGGCCACGAACGGCCAGCCCGGCGCGGGTGACAACCGTTCCGGCAAGGACGGCCAGGACCTCGTGCTGCCCGTCCCGGACGGCACCGTCGTCCTCGACAAGGCCGGCAACGTGCTGGCCGACCTCGTGGGCCAGGGCACCACCTTCGTCGCCGGCCAGGGTGGCCGCGGCGGCCTCGGCAACGCCGCACTGGCCTCCGCCCGCCGTAAGGCGCCCGGCTTCGCCCTGCTCGGCGAGCCCGGGGAGAGCCGGGACATCGTCCTGGAGCTCAAGACCGTCGCCGACGTCGCGCTCGTCGGCTACCCGAGCGCGGGCAAGTCCTCGCTGATCTCGGTGCTCTCCGCGGCCAAGCCGAAGATCGCGGACTACCCGTTCACGACCCTCGTGCCCAACCTGGGCGTCGTCACCGCGGGCTCGACCGTCTACACCATCGCGGACGTCCCGGGCCTCATCCCGGGCGCCAGCCAGGGCAAGGGCCTCGGCCTGGAGTTCCTGCGGCACGTCGAGCGCTGCTCCGTCCTCGTGCACGTCCTGGACACCGCGACGCTGGAGTCGGACCGCGATCCCCTCTCGGACCTCGACATGATCGAGGAGGAGCTGCGGCTGTACGGGGGCCTGGAGAACAGGCCCCGCATCGTCGCGCTCAACAAGGTCGACATCCCGGACGGTCAGGACCTCGCGGACATGATCCGCCCGGACCTGGAGGCCCGCGGCTACCGCGTCTTCGAGGTCTCGGCCATCGCGCACAAGGGCCTCAACGAGCTCTCGTACGCCCTCGCCGGGATCATCGCCGAGGCGCGCGCCACCAAGCCGAAGGAGGAGTCGACCCGGGTCGTCATCCGTCCCAAGGCCGTCGACGACACCGGCTTCACCGTGACACTGGAGGACGACGGCATCTACCGCGTGCGCGGCGAGAAGCCCGAGCGCTGGATCCGGCAGACCGACTTCAACAACGACGAGGCCGTCGGCTACCTCGCGGACCGGCTCAACCGCCTCGGCGTGGAGGACGAGCTCCGCAAGGCGGGTGCCCAGGCCGGGGACGGCGTGGCCATCGGCCCCGAGGAGAACGCGGTCGTCTTCGACTGGGAGCCGACCATGGCCGCCGGCGCCGAGATGCTGGGCCGTCGTGGCGAGGACCACCGTCTGGAGGCTCCCCGCCCCGCCGCGCAGCGCCGCCGCGAGCGCGAGTCCGAGCGGGACGACGCGCAGCGCGAGTACGACGAGTTCGACCCCTTCTAACCGTCGCGCCGGGCGCCCCCGCAGGCCGGGGGCGCCCGGATCCACGGCGAACTGCCAGGTGGCGGGCGGTCGGGCGCCCTGCGATGTGCGGATTGCGTAGACGTCTGTGGAGTCCGTCACTCCGGGTGCGGGCCCCTGAGGGTCCAATCTGCCTGGCCAGGCAGTGAACTGCGGGTTTCCCCGGGGCGAGCAGCAGTAAACGTCCGCCTTGCGAGACGGTCACGGAGAGTGCGACCATCACACTGTTCCCCCCTGTCATCGCAAGGTAGGTCGTCTGTGTCTGTGCCGCATGAAGCCAAGCCCCGGACCACAGCGGTCGTGCTCGCCGGTGGAACCGGTCAGCGTGTGGGACTGGCGATCCCCAAGCAGCTGCTGAAGATCGCCGGTAAGGCCGTCATCGAGCACACGCTGAGCATCTTCGAGAACGCCGAGGGCATCGACGATGTCATCGTGCTGATGGCGCCCGGCTTCGTGCCGGACGTCGAGAAGATCGTCGCCAAGGCCGGCCTGACCAAGGTCACCAAGATCATCGAGGGTGGCACCACCCGGAACGAGACCACCGAGCGCGCCATCGCGGCCCTCGGTGAGGGGCTCGCGGAGGGCGAGGACCGTAACGTCCTCTTCCATGACGCGGTGCGCCCCCTGCTGTCACAGCGCGTCATCAAGGACTGTGTCGAGGCGCTGGAGCGCTACCAGGCGGTCGACGTCGCCATCCCGTCCGCGGACACGATCATCGTCACCCGCACCCACGGCGAGGACGGCGAGTTCATCACCGACGTCCCGGACCGGTCCCGGCTGCGCCGCGGCCAGACCCCGCAGGCGTTCAAGCTGTCCACGATCCGCAAGGCGTACGAGGTCGCGTCCGGCGACCCGAACTTCCAGGCCACCGACGACTGCTCGGTCGTCCTGCGGTACCTCCCCGACGTGCCGATCTACGTGGTCGCGGGCGACGAGTACAACATGAAGGTGACCCAGCCGGTCGACGTCTTCATCACCGACAAGCTCTTCCAGCTGGCCTCCACGGCGGCCCCGCGCCAGGCCGACGAGGCCGCCTACCGCGACCTGCTCTCGGGCAAGACCCTGGTCGTGTTCGGCGGTTCCTACGGCATCGGCGCCGACATCGCCACGCTGGCCGAGCAGTACGGCGCGAGCGTGTACGCGCTGGGCCGCTCCACCACCGGCACGCACGTCGAGAACCCGGAGCACATCGACGACGCGCTGTCCAAGGCGTACGCCGAGACCGGCCGCATCGACTACGTGATCAACACCGCGGGCGTCCTGCGCATCGGCAAGCTGGCCGAGACGGACAACACGACGATCCAGGAAGCCCTGAACGTCAACTACCTGGCACCGGTGCAGATCGCCCGCGCCTCGTACAAGTACCTGGCGGAGACCCAGGGCCAGTTGCTGCTCTACACCTCCAGCAGCTACACCCGGGGCCGCGCCGAGTACAGCCTCTACTCCTCGACCAAGGCCGCGATGGTGAACCTCACGCAGGCACTGGCCGACGAGTGGGCCGGCGAGGGCGTCAGGGTCAACTGCGTGAACCCGGAGCGCACGGCCACCCCCATGCGTACCAAGGCGTTCGGCCAGGAGCCGGAGGGCTCGCTGCTCTCCTCCGAGGCCGTGGCGCGCACCTCGCTGGACGTTCTCCTGTCCGCGATGACGGGTCACGTCATCGACGTACGGCAGCAGGACCCGACGCGTGACGTCACCGAGGCCTCGGGCTTCGAGCAGGCGCTGGCCTCGGTGTTGGACCGTCAGGAAGATGTGTAATAATTCTTGACAAATGTACTTTTACGGGCCTCTGCAATCATTTCGGTGATTGCAGAGGCCCGAGTGCGTGAAGCCGCACCTTCACAATTCCCTCCATACGTGAAACAACCGGCACCCCCTGGAGCAGGTCCTTCGTGATTTCGACAGCCATCCGCCTGGCCCGTGTGGGCAGTCGGTCAGAACTGGCGGCAGCAGTACTGATGATGCTGGGCTACCCCTGCGTCATGGTCGCCGCCCTTCTCCCCGATATCTGGTTCTTCGCGGCGGCCACGGCTGTCACGTACGTCGCGGACTGGTACCTGCACCAGCGCGGCAGTTACCTGGTCAACAGGCTCGGCAAGGTGCGGGCCGGACTCTCCATCCGCTTCCTGCTCCGCCAGCTGATGATCATCCTTCTGCTGGCCCGGCTGGACCTGGCCGAGGAGCCGCTCTTCTACGCGGCCGTCGCCTGCTTCCTCCTCTTCTACGGTCTGCAGGCCCCGCACGGCGCGCTCACGACGCTGATCCGGCTCCGCCGCACCCTGCCGATCGTCACCCGGAACGTGGACCTGCACGCCGTCCGCATCCCCGACGCCCCGCCGCGCGCCCTGCTGCACCGCTCCAGCGAGAAGATGCTCCACCTCGACCTGCCCGCGGTGGCCGGCATCCTGGTCGCCGCCGGTACGGGCGTGGACCTGGCGGGCTTCATCGGCGCCGGGGTGACACTGCTGCTCGCCGTCCTCTACAACGCCCTGCTCGTCCCGTACCTGCGCCGGAGCCGACGGGCGCCGTCGGCCCCCGCGGTGCTGAAGGCGCTGGACACCTGGCTGGGCGAGTACCAGCCGACCGTGGTGCTCTACTTCTCCGGCTCCAACGAGTCGGCCTACCAGGGCAACATGTGGCTGGACACGATGGCCGCCGTCGAGGGGCGCCCGCTGATCGTCATGCGTGAGCGCAACCTCGTGACGCAGCTCGCGGACACGTCCGTACCCGTCGTCTGCGTGCCCGCCGGCACCCACCTGATGAACCTGGACCTGTCCACCGTCCGCGTGTGCCTGTACCCGGCCAACGTCGGCAAGAACATCCACATGCTGCGCGTCCCGACCATGAAGCACGTCTTCATCGGCCACGGGGACAGCGACAAGCTCGCCAGCGTCAACCCGTACTCCAAGGTGTACGACGAGGTCTGGACGGCCGGCCGTGCGGGCCGCGACCGCTACGCCCTGGCCGACGTCGGCATCCGCGACGAGGACATCGTCGAGGTCGGCCGGCCGCAGCTGGCGCCGATCGAGAGCTGGACCGGCACCACGAAGAATCCCATCCCGACGGTGCTGTACGCCCCGACCTGGGAGGGCTGGGACGACAACCCGGGCAACACCTCGCTGCTGCTGGCCGGCGAGAACATCGTCAGCCGCCTCCTGAAGGCGGACAGCCCGGTCCGGGTCATATACAAGCCGCACCCGTTCACCGGCATCCGCAGCGCCAAGGCCAAGGCCGTGAACGCCCGGATCAAGGCACTGATCACCAAGGCCGCCCAGGAGCGCGCCGCGGACCCGCGCTGGGCGAAGGAGGCCTCGGCCGCCGCCGCCGGCCAGAGCGCCGCCAAGGCCGAGCTGGCCCGCATCGAGGCCCGTCTGGCCGCGCTGGCAACGCCCGGCCGTGCCGGGGGCGACGAGTCGGAGGAGTCGCGGGTCGCGCTCGCCGACCCGGCACGCCAGGCCGAGATCGCCACCCTGCGCGTCGAGTGGAACGACGCCTACTGGCGTTCCTTCGGATGGTGGGAGCACAAGACGGTCTCCGGCTCGCAGCCGAAGCTGTACGACTGCTTCAACCAGTCGGACGCCATGGTCTCGGACATCTCCAGCGTGGTCTCCGACTTCATCGCGAGCGGCAAGCCGTACGCGGTCACCGACTCGGCGAAGCTGGGCGTCGAGGAGTTCAAGCGCCAGAACACCGCCGTACGGGCGGCCGTCATCCTCTCCAACGACGCGGCGGAGATCGACGAGCTGCTGAGCGCCGTCGCGGACCCCGCGTCCGACCCGCTGGCGGGGGCGCGGCACGAGCTGAAGACGTACCTGCTCGGCCCGGACGAGCCGACCTCCATGGAGCAGTTCAACGCCGCTGTACGGACGCTGGCGGCCAAGGCCGAGGCCCGCAACGCGGGCGTCGCCCAGCGCGTGGGCGGACAGCAGCCCGCCCCGCTGCCCGACCCCGAGGCCGCGACCAGCGGCGTCGGCGACGGAGCGGCCGAGGCCGTCGCCGAGGCCGAAGCGGCGGTCGACCCCGACGTGCCGTCGGCGGAGGCCGACGCGGAGATCGGCGCGGGCCCCTCCGCGCTGCGCTGACGACAGCGCGTCCGGCCGCCCCGCGGGAAGCGACGCGGGGCGGCCGGACGGGCCGGTGACCGCACTGCGTGCCGGTGGTTGACGAGCCGGTGGCCGCGCTGCGAGCCGGTGACAGCTGACGGTCCTGTGTAATCCGGCCGTCATCCAGATGTTCGAAAAGCGTCCGGTTCTCGACGCAACCTACTCAACGGCCCGTCCGTCTTCCTCCTGGGGAGGGGGAACGAACGGGCCGTTCGGTGTGTCCGTGCACGGAACACGGCATGCGCCGTCGTTTCATCGTTTCTCCTGATCAATGCATACATGTATGAACCGGGGAGAGATGAGCAGCAGCACACCAGACGTGACCGTCGTCATCGGCGCGTACGAAGCGATGCCCTATCTGATCCGCTGCCTGGAGTCCGTCGAGGCGCAGACGCTTCCGGCCGGGCGCATGGAGATCGTCGCCGTGGACGACGGGTCGACCGACGGTACGGGGGAGTACCTCGAGGAGTTCGCGGCCCGGACGGACATCCCCATGCGCGTCGTCCGCCAGAAGAACTCGGGCGGACCGAGCGGCCCGCGCAACGTGGGCCTCGGGCTCGCCCGCGGCCGGTACGTCTTCTTCCTCGACGCGGACGACTACTTCGGCGAGGAGGCCCTGGAGCGCATGGTCGCCATGGGCGACCGCGCGGGGACGGACGTGGTGCTGGGGAAGGTCGTCGGTGTCAACCGGGGCGCGGCGAAGTCGATGTGGAAGGAGACGGTCGAGCGCGCCGACCTCTACTCCTCCAACATCAAATTCACCCTGAGCGCCCAGAAACTCTTCCGGCGCGACCTCCTCGTGCGGCTCGGGATGACCTTCGACGAGGAGCTCAGGACGGGTGAGGACGCCCTCTTCACGATGGAGGCGTACCTCCGGGGCAACGGCGTCTCCGTCGTGGCCGACTACACCTGCTACTACCTGGTGGGCCGGGACGACGGCAAGCACGTGACGAAGAGCGGCAGTTACCTGCTGCGCTTCGACTCGGCCCGCGCCCTGATGAAGCTCATCGCCGCGCACGTCCCGCCGGGGCCGAAGCGGGACGCCCTGATGGTCCGTCCCCTGGTGATCACCCTGCTCCCGCAGTTCGGGCCCGGTCTGCTGCGGCAGTCCGACGAGGTGCGGCAGAGGAAGATGGAGCTGGCGGCGCCCCTGCTGGAGGCCTACTGGACACCGGGCCTGGCCCGTCGCCTCAAGGTCCACGAGCGGCTCCGGCTGATCTGCATCGCGGAGGGCAGGCTCGACCTGCTCCTGGACATCCTGCGGTTCATGCACGAGAAGAAGAAGCCCCGGGCGGTCCGCAAGGGGCTCCGGGGCCGGCTGTATCTCGTCTACCCCCACTTCGGCGAGGGCACGGTGCTGCCGCTGTCGGCGTACGAGCTCACCGTCACCGAGTGGATCGGCCGGAAGCGGATCGAGGTGCCGGGGCGTCAGTCCACTGCCGCCTTCCTGCGGAGGCTGGTCCGCAAGGCGCGCAGAACGGCCAGGGCGGCCGGTCTGCACCTGCCCCGCAGTGCCCACAGGGCCTGAGGCGGCAGTGGACGTGATCCCTACTGCTCGGGGCGCAGCAGCCTGCGGACCGGGCGCCCCACCACGCGCCGGGCGCGACGGTAGGCGGACGGCCACGCCGTCGGAGCGTCGCCCGCCTGCACCTTGATGTTGACCTGACGGGCCCTCTTGTCGAGCTGGCTGCGCAGCAGGGCGTTCTGCGAGGACAGCTCCTCCATCCGGCTCTGCATCCAGCCGAAACGGCTGCTGAGGGAGTCCGGGTCGGTCTCGGTCCAGGGACGGACCGCCGGCGGAAGGGCGAGCTTGGCCATCCGGGCGTCGAAGTCCTGGCCACCGTCACCGTGGTGGAAGGTGTTCTCCAGGCCGTTCTTCTCCATGAAGCCGGCGAAACGGAGGAACCGCTCCTTGTGGCCGTTCACCAGCTCTCCGAAGTCGGCCGCCTCGTACAGCTCGGCGGGGTCGATGTTCTTCGGCGTCTCCGAGATCTTGCGGTGCGGGATGCCGAAGTACCGGCAGAGCTCCAGCGTCCGGGAGTCGCTGCAGAGCACGGTGCTCGGGACCCCGGCCAGCAGCGCCGCGATGTTGCCGTGGATGCGCGAGCCGAAGGAGAAGTCGAACGCGCGTAGTTCGTCGATCCAGGTGGCCGGGTCGATGTAGAGCCGGACCTTGCCCTCGCGGTACATCGGGTGGGACGGGTGGGTCGGCATCGAGGTCTGGGCGCCGAGCGGGTTCGCCGTCTCCCGCCAGTGGAGCAGCTGGGCCTCGAGAAGGTTCTGCCCGACGAAGCGCAGGTTCGGATAGCGCTCGTGGGCCTGCCGGATGATGGCGTCGAGGCCGTGCGAGCGCACGGCGCTGTGCGAGCCGTTCACCGAGATCAGGGAGTCGCGGGTGAGCGCCTCGGCCTTCCGCTCGAGCGTGAACGTCTCGCCGTTCATGAACATGGAGGGACAGCCGATGACCTCCACGTCCCGGAAGCCCATGCCCTTGAGGTACTCCTCGGTGAACTCGCCGCGCACCCCGATGGACGCGCTGCGGTTGAGGACCTCCGTGACGAATTCCCTGACCGTCGGCTCCATCGGCTTCAGCCGTGAGGCGTCGTACTTCAGGTCGGCCTGCGCGCCCACACCCAGCACGACGACCGGGATGCGCAGCTTCTTGATCAGCTGCGTCATCCGCTTCAGGGGCCGCTCGAACGTCGGACGGAACGCGTTGGCGAGGGGCACGACGAAGACGTCGTACTCCTCGTTGATGCGGGCGGCCGCCGCCGGATCGGTGCGGATGCCGTTCGAGAAGACCGCCGCCCGCGGAGTCGTCAGAATCTTCTGCGCCGCGTCACTGAAGATCAGGTTGCCGGCGTTGGTGGCGAAGACGTCTCTGTGGAGGGACTCTTCGACTGATGCAACATCGAAGGGGCTTTTGCCCGATCTGAGCAAAATGCGCTTCTGGCGGGTCGGTTCATCTGTCACATACACGAGGGTAGCCCGATGAATGGCCGGTGGAGATTACGTAAATGCCTCCATTCAGTCGCATGTCGGAACGTGACCCGGGGCGCTGTGCCCGCCGGCCCGTCTCCCCGCAGTGACGGCAGATGAGACGGCCCGGTGCCGACGCGGCCCCTCGCGTAGATTGAGGAGTACCGAGCAGGACGACGTGATGGGGACGGGCGTACGTGTCAGGGGCAAGGGAATCCGAAGGCGCGGCTGTGGAATCCGGAGGTGCGTTCCGCACACCGGCGGCCGACGGCACCGCCCGCAGGCCGGGAGTGACCGACGCCCGCAGGATCGTCGTCAAGGTCGGCTCCTCCTCGCTCACCACGGCGGCGGGCGGTCTCGACGCCGACCGTGTGGACGCCCTCGTGGATGTGCTCGCCAAGGTGCGGAGCGGCGGGGAGCGGGAGATCGTCCTCGTCTCCAGCGGCGCCATCGCGGCAGGCCTCGCTCCCCTCGGGCTCGTGCGGAGGCCCAAGGACCTGGCCCGTCAGCAGGCCGCCGCCAGCGTCGGCCAGGGGCTGCTCGTCGCCCGCTACACCGCGTCCTTCGCCCGCTACGGCGTACGGGTCGGCCAGGTGCTGCTCACCTCGGACGACACCAGCCGGCGGGCCCACTACCGCAACGCCTACAGCACGCTCGGCCAGCTCCTGGAGATGGGCGCCTTCCCTGTCGTCAACGAGAACGACACCGTGGCCACCGACGAGATCCGCTTCGGCGACAACGACCGGCTCGCCGCGCTCGTGGCCCACCTGGTCCACGCCGACCTCCTCGTTCTCCTCTCCGACATCGACGGCCTCTACGACGGCGACCCGAGCACGCCCGGAACCTCCCGCATCGCGGAGGTGAGCGGCCCGGCCGACCTGGAGGGCGTCGCCATCGGCAGCGCGGGCAAGGCGGGCGTCGGCACCGGAGGCATGGTCACCAAGGTCGAGGCGGCCCGGATCGCCACCGCCGCGGGGATCCCGGTCGTCCTCACCTCCGCCAGTCATGTCGCCGACGCACTCGCGGGGCGCGACACCGGCACGTACTTCCACCGCACGGGACGCCGCTCGGCCGACCGGCTGCTCTGGCTCGCCCACGCCTCGACCCCGCAGGGCGCGCTCACCCTCGACGAGGGAGCGGTGCGCGCCGTCGTCGAGCGGCGCAGCTCCTTGCTGCCGGCCGGGATCAGCTCGGTCGAGGGCGAGTTCTCCGCGGGGGACCCCGTCGAACTGCGGGACCCGGCGGGCACCGCCATCGCGCGCGGCCTGGTCAACTTCGACGCCAAGGAGATCCCCCAGCTGCTCGGCAGATCCACCCGCGACCTCGCGCGGGAGCTGGGCCCCGCCTACGAGCGGGAGGTCGTACACAGGGACGATCTCGTCGTTCTCACGCCCCAACCGGCCCCCTGAAACGGCTGAAAGTCCAGCCTTCGGGCGGAGACCTTCACGAAAACCGCCCCACGCCTGGCCCCGGGCTGGTCAACTTTGTCAGAGGGATACAAAGGGGTCAGCAAGCTACGCATTCACAGGAGGCCGCCGGTGAGACGAGCGCGCCCGGGGGCGCTGCCCCGCGGAACGGGCAGCCGCGCCCTGACCAGCGTCGGAGCGGGGGCCGACTTCGTCGGTGCCCCGGCCGACCAGACGCTTGAGCAGGATCCGGTGGTGACGGAGGAGGAGCGGACCCCCTCCCGGCTGTGGCACATCACGCTCAGCGTCTCCGGCAGCGAGACACCGCTGAAGGAGGTCAGGCGAGGACTGGAGCAGCTGGCGCACGATCACCCCTTCCTCCTGACCAGCCGGTACGCCAACGACCACGCGGAGATCCGCTACTGGGAAGAGGCCCGGGACCTCCACGACGCCGCGGCGGTGGCGCTCCGGCTCTGGGGTGAGCACCGGTCCAGCGCGAAACTCCCGCCCTGGGAGATCGTCGGACTCGAGGTCATCGACCGGGAGACGTACCACCTGCGCGTCGCCGAGGGGTACGGCCCACCTCCGGCGGCCCCGGTGGGCGTGCACCCGTACTGAGGGCCGGTCCGTACCTGAGCGCGCGTGTGTGCGGGCCGCCCCCGGCTGCGCCGGGGCATGCGCCACCGCGCGGACGGGGGCATGCGCCACCGCGCGGACGGGGGCGGCCCGCACGAGGCGGATGGGGGGCGGCCCGTAACGCGGATGGGGGCCGGCCCGTACGACGCCGACGGGGGCGGCCCGCACGACGCGGGCGGGGAACGTCCCGCCGCGCGGCCAGGGCGGACCGTGGCGGTCCTGCCCGCCGTCCGGACTCGCCGGTCCACGTGCCGCCCGAGCGGATGTGCGGGTGACGGGACGCCCGTCTCGCATCACGGGATACGTGCCGGATGCCCGCAGTGTGCGCATTACCCTGCGGGCATGACCACGCTTTCGCCGTACGACAACATGTCCCCGGTCGCCCAGGCGGCCTACCGGGCACGCGCCGCAGCCGACGACATCGCGCCACTCCCGCGCGCGGCGAAGGACGACGCCCTGCTGGCGATCGCGGACGCGCTCGAGGTGCGCACCAGCGAGATCGTCGAGGCCAACGCGAAGGACGTCGTGCGCGCCAGGGAGGCAGGCACGAGTGAGTCCGTCGTCGACCGGCTCACGCTCACCCCGGAGCGGATCCGCGCGATCGCGGCGGACTGCCGCGACGTCGCGGCGCTGCCCGACCCGGTCGGTGAAGTGGTCCGCGGCTCGACCCTCCCCAACGGCATCGACCTGCGTCAGGTGCGTGTCCCGCTGGGCGTCGTCGGCATCATCTACGAGGCCCGGCCCAATGTGACGGTCGACGCCGCGGCCCTCTGCCTGAAGTCGGGCAACGCGGTGCTGCTGCGCGGTTCGTCCTCCGCGTACGCCTCGAACAGCGCGCTCGTGCGGGTGATCCGTGACGCGGTGGGCGGATCCGGTCTCCCGGCCGACGCCGTGCAGCTCGTACCGGGCGAGAACCGGGACTCGGTCCGGGAACTGATGCGGGCCCGCGGCCTCGTCGACGTCCTGATCCCGCGCGGCGGCGCCTCCCTGATCCGCACGGTCGTGGAGGAGTCCACCGTCCCCGTGATCGAGACCGGCACCGGCAACTGCCACGTGTACGTCGACGCGCAGACCGACCTCGACATGGCCGTCGACATCCTCGTCAACTCCAAGGCCCAGCGCCCGAGCGTCTGCAACGCGGCCGAGACCCTGCTCGTCCACAAGGACGTCGCGGCGGACTTCCTGCCGCGCGCCCTGGACGCGCTGGCCGAAGCCGGAGTGACGGTGCACGGCGACGAGCGCGTGCTCGGGTACGCCGAGGGTTCGAAGGCCACCGTGGTGGCGGCGACGGCGGAGGACTGGGAGACCGAGTACCTCTCGTACGACATCGCCGCCGCGGTCGTGGAATCGCTCGAAGGGGCCGTGGCGCACATCCGGCTCTGGTCCTCCGGTCACACCGAGGCGATCGTCACCACCTCGCAGGCGGCGGCCCGCCGCTTCACCCAGCTGGTGGATTCCACGACGGTCGCCGTGAACGCGTCCACCCGCTTCACGGACGGCGGACAGTTCGGATTCGGCGCCGAGATCGGCATCTCCACGCAGAAGCTGCACGCCCGGGGCCCGATGGGGCTGCCGGAACTGACCTCGACGAAGTACATCGTCACCGGCGACGGCCACATCCGATAGCCGGATGCTTCCGGCGGGGCGGGCGAATCTGCGGGCTCTCTGCCCAAATCGCCCCGCCGGGGCTACGCTGAATCCGTGCCGGACGACGTGGGGGGCAGGCCGTTCCCGGACGGCTGGGAGCCCGACGACGACCGCGGAGGCGCGGACGAGGACTTCGCCGCCGTGGTGTTCGACGAGGACTTCGTACGGTCCGCCGAGATCCATGAGCCCACCGCGGTCGAGCGACTGGCCGCCGCCGCGCAGGCCCGCGCCGAAGCCGAGGCAAGCAGGGCGCGCTCGGGTGGCGGTGCCCTGGACGACGACCTCTATGAAGAGGGCTACGGCACAGACGGCTTGTACGGCCGCGAGGGGCCCTTCGGCGACTCCTACGACCTGGACGACCCCGACGGCCTGTACGGGGACGACAGCGGCCCCTACGGGCGCCACGGCGGTTCGTTCCGCCCTTACCGTGGCTCGGCGCGCTGGCACCGGCCGGTGGCGTGGCTGCTCGCCCTGCTGATGGGCATCGGGATGGTCGCGCTGGCCTTCAGCGCCGTCTACCGCGGCGCCGCCGCCAACCGGCAGGACCAGGTGCCGCCCCCCGTGACGAGCGGCGTGGACAAGCCGGGCGCGGCCCCTTCCGCCTCCGCCGACTACTCCCGTCCGGCCGTCTCCGCGGTCCCCCGCACCCCGTGAGCTCGCGCCGGGCCACGCCCCGGCCGCGCTGACCCCGTCCGGGCCGGCGTGGCGTCCCTGTGCTGGCCCCGTCCGGGCCTGCGTGAGTCCCGGTCCGGGCACCGGGCCGGGCCGGTGTGTCCCTGTACTGGCCCGGTCCAGGCCGGCGTGCGTCCCTGTGCTGACCCCGTTCTGACCCCGTTCGGGTCGGTGTGCGTCCCTGTGCTGGCCCCGTCCGGGCCGGCGTGCGTCCCGGCCCGGGCCCGGACCGGGTGCCGTCCCGGCGCGGGCACCGACCTGCATCTGGTCCCGGGTGCCGTCCCGGCGCGGACACCGACCTGCATCTGGTCCCGGGTGCCGTCCCGGCCCGCAGACCGCAACCGGGCCCGGGCCTCGGCCCGGTTGCCGTTCCGGCCGTGCGCCTCCTGGACGCGCTCCACCTGCGCTCCCACCTGCGGGGCGTTTACCTTGAAGACGATCGACCCACTCTGAAGGTATGACCCTGTGACCCCTCCTCCCGTCCCCGTCTCCGGGGAGAGGGGCAGTTACGTGTCGATGTGTCGAGCCCGTGACGGACAGGTCCGCCCGAGGCCAAGCGGCCGGGGCGGTTCCCAGCGCCAGTTCTCGCCGGTGGCGCGGAGGATCGGGAGAAGTCATGACAGGCCGCCGAGAACCGCCGGAAGGGCCGCCCGAGAACCCCTCGGGCGGGGATGACGAGTACCGCTCGCTCGTCTTCGACGAATCGTTTGTGCGCGCTGCGCGGCTGCAGGAGTTCTCCGCCCAGGAGCGCATGGGCGAGCACGCTCGCGCTGTGCGCTCCCTCCCCGGCCGCGGCACGCGCAGACACCGCTCCAGGGCCGGCATAGCCCTGGTCGTCCTGATCGCCCTGGCCTTCGCCACCGCCGTCTACATCGGCTTCCGCAACCCGTACCCGACGCCCGTCGGCAGACGTGCCGAACCCTTGCAGACGACCGTCGTTCCGCTCGCCCCCCAAGGGCCCGTGCCCGGCGGAACCGCCGACGCGCTGCTGGCGGACGGCCCGGCGGCGGACGACCGCTCCGGTGCCGCGGGAATCAACCTGCCGCCGGTCCGGCGGACGAAGAACTTCTCCGACAGCCAGGTGACCATCGCGCTGACCACGGTCAAGGACTACCTGGTGAACTCCTCCCTCGACCCCGACGTGCTCACCGGGGGCGTGGTCCGGCCGGTGGGACGGCTGCTCGACCCGGACCAGGCGGCGCAGTTCGACCGGAGCATGGACTCACCGGCTGACGACGGCGAGCATGTCGCGACCGGCTGGCTGGTGCGCTTCGACCCGGCCCAGGTGGAGCTCGCCGACCCAGGTATCCGGGTGCAGGGCACGCTCACCTACGCGGAGGCGGGGGCGGACACCCTGGAGGTGGTGTCCGACCACACCTTCACGTACGCGCTGAGGCCCGCCGTGTCCGGCCCCCACCGGGCCGACGGAGCCTCGCTCTTCACCGTCCGCCGCGTCCTGCACTTCCTCGTGGACCGCGAGGACATCCGGCTTCACCGGGTGGAGGTCCGCAACGCCTACGTCCAGGCAGGACCGCAGTCGTGCTCGGCCGACACGACGGGCATCCTGCGCCCACTGCTCGCCGGCGAGCGGGCGGACACCCGGGGCCCCCACGGCACGGACCCCTACGCCACGGGCGTGCCCACCGCAGGACTCTGCGGCACGCTGGCGATCAGCTCCCCGACGCCGGCCCCTCCTCCTCCGGGCCAGGGCGCCGCCACGTCCCCTCCGAGCCGTCCGTAGCCTCCGAGGCACCGCCCTTGCCGGTCGTGCCACCGCCGGAGGTGCCGTTGCCCGCGCCGGTGAACTTGTCCCGGAGCTTGCCCCCCAGGTCGCCCGCCCCGCCCGCGATGTCGCCGACGAGCTTCATCAGCGGGTCCTTGCTGGTGCGCACGGAATCCGCGTAGTGCGAGGCGGACTCCCGGAAGGAATCCGTGACCGAGGTGTTCTTGTCCTCGTCCCGCCTGGGGTAGTGGCCGTCCATGATGCGCTGGAAGTCCCGGGTCTCCGACCACTTCTTCAGCTCGGCGGCACGCACCGTCGTGAACGGGTGGGTCCGGGGCAGCATGTTGAGGATCTTGAGCACGGAGTCGCGGAGATCGCCGCCCTTCTCGTACTCGTCGGCCTGGGCGAGGAAGGCGTCCACATTCATCTCGTGGAGGTGATTGCCTCCCGCGATCTTCATCAGGCCGCGCATCGAGGCGCGCAGGTCCTGGCCCACCAGCAGCCCCGCCCGGTCGGCGGACAGCTCCGACTTGCGGAACCACTCGCGCAGGGCCGTCACGATCGCCATGATCGCGACGTTGCCGAGCGGGATCCACGCCACCTTGACCGCGAGGTTGGTGAGGAAGAGCAATATCGTGCGGTACACCGCGTGACCGGAGAGGGCGTGGCCCACCTCGTGACCCACGACGGCCCGCATCTCCTCCTCGTCGAGGAGCTCGACCAGGCCGGTCGTCACGACGATGATCGGCTCGTCGAGGCCGATGCACATCGCGTTGGGCTGCGGGTCCTGGGTGACATACATCGGTGGGACCTTCTTCAGGTCCAGGATGTAACACGCATCCCGCAGCATGTCGTTGAGATGGGTGAACTGGGCGTCACTCACCCGGACGGAGTCCGACAGGAAGAGCAGTCGCAGACTGCGCTCGGGCAGCAGGCCGCTCAGCGCCTTGAACACGGTGTCGAAACCGCTCAGCTTGCGCAGCGCCACCAGGGCGGAGCGGTCCGCCGGATGCTCGTAGGCCCGTGAGGAGATGTCCGGGAATCGCCTGCGCTGCCTGCTCGGCACGCTCTCGTGACTGTTGTCGGTCATGGATGCCCCCTGTTCGTACGAGACGTCGCTCGTCCCCCTGACAGAAGCCAGCGTATGTGCTGGCGCTACGGTGTGCGGGGGGCTGTGGATAACTTTGAGGAGCGCCCGGAATGCCGCATACCGCCGTACTGCTCGCCGCCGTGTCCGAGGACCAGGGGCCGGGCAACACGCTCCGCGTCGTACTCCTCGTCGCGCTCGTCGGAGCGGCGCTGCTCGCCTGGTTCCTGCTGCGCGGATACCGCAACGACGACAACAGCGACTGAGTCGGCGTGAGCGTGCCCGGGGCGCCCGCATACGATGTGCGCGACGTCTCCCTCCTGATTCCCGATGGATAGGTCCCGCAGAAGATGAGCCTCACGAGCACCGCGCACCAGCTGGTCACCCTCGCCGCCGAAGGCGAGCAGGGCGGAAACCACGAAAGCCTCAGCCCGTACCTCACCGGTGGCGGCGCGCTCCTCGCGCTGCTCCTCCTCCTGTGGATCACCACCCGCTTCAATCGGGACCGCTGAGGCAGACGCGAACAGCTGTGCCAGTAGGGTCTGCACGCATGGGAGAGCAGAAAGTGCCTACCGGCCGCGCCAAGCGCCGACTGGGCGTGATGGGCGGGACGTTTGACCCGATTCATCATGGACACCTGGTGGCGGCCAGTGAAGTGGCCGCCCAGTTCCACCTCGACGAGGTCATCTTCGTCCCGACCGGGCAGCCGTGGCAGAAGAGCCACAAGCAGGTCTCCCCGGCCGAGGACCGCTATCTGATGACGGTCATCGCGACGGCGTCCAACCCGCAGTTCTCGGTCAGCCGCAGCGACATCGACCGTGGTGGACCCACGTACACGATCGATACGCTGCGGGACCTGCGCACGGTCCACGGCGACGCGGACCTCTTCTTCATCACCGGCGCCGACGCCCTGTCCCAGATCCTCACCTGGCGTGACGCCGCGGAGCTGTTCTCGCTCTCCCACTTCATCGGCGTGACCCGGCCGGGTCACCTGCTGACGGACGACGGACTGCCCAAGGGCGGTGTCTCGCTGGTGGAGGTGCCCGCACTGGCGATCTCGTCCACGGACTGCCGTGCGAGGGTCGCGCAGGGCGAGCCCGTCTGGTATCTGGTGCCGGACGGTGTCGTCCGCTACATCGACAAGCGCCAGCTGTACCGCGGCGAATGAGCCACGGAGAGGGGCACCTGTGAACGACCGACAGAACCCGTACGACCCGTACCAGCAGGAGCAGCCGCAGATCATCGGCTACGACGCGTACGGGCAGCCGGTCTATCAGCAGCAGGGGCAGCAGCACTACGACCAGCAGCAGTACGACCCGTACGCCCAGCAGCAGCCCCAGCAGCCCCAGCAGCCCCAGCAGCCCCAGCAGCCCCAGCAGGACGGGCAGTCGCAGCAGGGGTACGGCTACGACCCGTACGCCGGCACGCAGCAGCAGTACGACCCGTACCAGCAGACCCAGCAGCAGGGATACGGCTACGGCGACGGCGGCTACACCGCGTACGGCTACGACACAGGCACGCAGCCCGCCGTCGACGACACCGCCCAGCAGTGGAACGCGGCACAGGCCCCGGCCGCCCCGGCGACGGCACCGCCGGTGCCGGAGCCCCGGCGTGAGCCGGAACCCGCGGCCGACGCCGCCGTTCCCGGGCCTCGCCGGGCCGACCGTGACTACCGCACCGAGCAGTTCTCGTTCATCGAGGAGCCCGACGAGGACTCCGAAGACGTCATCGACTGGCTGAAATTCACCGAGAGCCGCAGCGAACGGCGCGAGGAAGCCCGTCGGCGCGGCCACAACCGGATGGTCGCGCTGATAGTCGTCGTGGCCCTCGTCGTCGTCGGCGGTGCGGGCTACCTCTGGTTCGCCGGCAAGATCCCTGGCCTGTCGGGCAAGGACGAGCAGAGCGCCACGGCGACGGGTCCGCAGAAGCGGGACGTCATCGTCGTGCACCTGCACAACACCAAGAAGGGCGGCACCTCGACGGCGCTGCTCGTCGACAACGTCACCACGAAGCAGGGCACCACTGTCCTGCTCCCCAACTCACTCGCAGTGGCGGCGGACGACGGGTCCACCACGACGCTCGGCAAGTCCGTCGACGACGACGGGTCCACCGGCACCCGCGAGGCGATCGACACCCTGCTCGGCACCAGCATCAGCGGGACCTGGCGCCTCGACACCCCGTACCTCGAGAACCTCGTCGAGCTCGTGGGCAACATCGAGGTCGACACCGACACCGAGGTGCCCGACACCAAGAAGGGCGCCGCCCCGCTCGTGAACAAGGGCGAGGCGCAGACGCTGAGCGGCCAGATGGCCGTCGCGTACGCCACCTACCAGGGACCGGGAGAGTCCGAGACCGAACAGCTGACGCGCTTCGGGCAGGTCATGCGCGGCGTGCTGCGCAAGATGTCCGAGGACCCCGAGGCCGCGACCGTCACGGTCCAGACGCTGGCGCAGATCCTCGACCCGTCCCTGCCGGAGCAGGACCTCGGCGCGTCCCTGGCCAGGCTCGCCGGCCACGCCAAGGTCGGCGACTACAAGACCGAGCTGCTCCCGGTCCAGGCCGACGGCACCCTCACCGACGAGGCCACCGAGAGTGTGGTCAAGGACGTGCTGGGCGGTGCGGTGAAGGCTCCCGACCCGGACGCCGCCGTGCGCGTGGGCGTCAGGAACGGCACAGGTGACACCGACGGGACGAACGCTGCCAGGATCCAGTTGGTCAACGGCGGATACGCCTTCGTCGACAGCGGCAAGGCGGACGTCGTGGCGACGTCCCAGATCCTGTACGGAACCGCCGAGGACAAGGCGAAGGCCGTCGAGATCGCCAAGACGCTGGGCCTGCCGACGAGCGCGGTGAAGCAGGGCAAGCCCGCCGCGAACGCCGACGTCTCCGTGGTTCTCGGCCAGAACTACGAGATCCCGAAGCAACCGGCGTCGTAGGACGTCAGGGCTGTCGGCGGTCCGTGAGACCCTAGAGGTTGATCTGACCGCCGACGAAAGCCTGCATGTGACCGCCACGGACCGCTCCATCGAGCTCATCAACGCCGCCGCCCAGGCGGCGGCCGACCGGCTCGCGCACGACATCATCGCCTACGACGTCAGCGACGTGCTGTCGATCACCGACGCCTTCCTGCTGGCCTCGGCTCCCAACGACCGCCAGGTCAAGTCGATCGTCGACGAGATCGAGGAGCGGCTGCAGAAGGAGCTCGGCGCCAAGCCGGTACGCCGCGAGGGCGACCGCGACGCCCGCTGGATCCTCCTCGACTACGTCGACATCGTGATCCACGTCCAGCACAGCGAGGAGCGCGTGTTCTACGCGCTCGAGCGCCTGTGGAAGGACTGCCCCGAGATCGCCCTCCCCGAGGACGCGGTCAAGACCCGGGGCAAGGCCGAGGAGCACGCCCAGCTCAACGGCGGCACGGAAGGTGAGCAGAGCTGAACGGCAGCAGCAGCGGCAGGGGCCGCAGGATCGTCCTCTGGCGGCACGGCCAGACCGCGTGGAACCTCGAGCGCCGTTTCCAGGGTTCCACCGACATCGAGCTGACCGAGGTCGGCGTCGGGCAGGCCCGTCGTGCCGCCCGGCTGCTGGCCTCGCTGCGGCCGGACGCGATCGTCGCGTCCGACCTCCGGCGGGCAGCGGCCACGGCCGCCGAGCTCGCCTCGGTCACCGGCCTCGGCGTCGCCCACGACTCCGCACTGCGCGAGACGTACGCGGGCGCCTGGCAGGGCCTCACGCACGAGGAGATCGTCGGGCAGTACGCCGAGCAGTACGCCGCCTGGAAGCGCGGGGAACCGGTGCGCAGGGGCGGTGGCGAGCTGGAGACGGAGGTCGCCGACCGGGCGGCCCCCGTGGTCCTGGAGCACGCCGGCAAGCTGCCGGACGCGGGCACGCTCGTCGTCGTGAGCCACGGCGGCACCATCCGGACGACCATCGGCCGCCTGCTCGGGCTCGACGCCCACCACTGGGAAGGGCTCGGCGGTCTCTCCAACTGCTGCTGGTCCGTCCTGGGCGAAGGCGCGCGAGGCTGGCGCCTGCTGGAGCACAACGCCGGGACGCTTCCCGAACCGGTGCTCGGGGACGACGACTAGCCGACGGCCGGGGCCCTCGCGGAGCCCGTCCGTGGGCGGGAGAGGCCGGATTTCACTTTCCGGCTCGTCGCAGGCTAAAGTTCTTCTTGTTCGCAGCGCGGAAACGCAGGGAAACACAGCGGACAGCGGGGCTATAGCTCAGTTGGTAGAGCGCCTGCATGGCATGCAGGAGGTCAGGAGTTCAATTCTCCTTAGCTCCACAGTAGAGATCCCGTCCCCGGCAGGGGGCGGGATCTTTTTTTGCCTGTCGTACGGAACCGGCCGCGCGTACCGCCCGGGCCTGCCTCAACTGCCTTGGCCCGTGCGGGACAAGGGTTCTCGGGGTGCACCTGGGGCGTACCCGTGGGTAGGCGGCCCGCCCGCGGCCCGTTCCTTCAGGCCAAAGCCGGGCGGCGGGGCTCTCGGCGGGCTGACCCCCTTGCGGGGCCATGGCAGAATCGGAGCGCCGAAGGGGGCGACGGACCGATCGGGAGGGAGCGCGATGCCTGCGAGCCGCGTACAGGTCCCGGACCTGGGCGTCACCTCCACCGCGGCCCATCCCCCCGCCACGCCCCGCGGCCACGCCGGCCCGCAGGAGGACTTCTTCGTGTGCACGGCCCGCGGCCACAGTCGGAGCTGACCGGATGGGTGCACACAGGCGGAAGTGCGACTGGTGCGGCAGCGGTACGCCCATCGTCAGGGACATGGACCCCGTCAACGCCGAGTTCCAGTACTGGTGCGAGGAATGCGCGCGGGCGCTGATCATAAAAGGCGACCCCATCGAGACCTACCGGGAGCTCGAAGGGGAACCCATCTACGGGCGGCTGCTCGAGGAGCACTGCACCCTCAAACGGTTCTACTCCTTCGCCACCGCTTGACGGGCCGTTCACGGAAGGGGTGTTGGCGGCTGCCCGCCGCCGATAGTCCGTGGCCCCGTCCCGCGTCCTCCCAGGCGCCCGCCGCAGAGGTGTCGACCGCTGGTGGGAGCGTCGGGCGCCGGTCACGCCGGGTGCCGGTGGAAACGATTTTTGATGCGCCGCCGGGACCGTGTAATGTTCTCGATGTCGCCAGGGAAACCGGGTGGCAAACAGCACGGGGCTATAGCTCAGTTGGTAGAGCGCCTGCATGGCATGCAGGAGGTCAGGAGTTCAATTCTCCTTAGCTCCACAGTGAAGAAGCGGACCATCCGGATCGGATGGTCCGCTTCTCGTTTGTGTCCTTCATCTCCCCGGTGCGGATCGGCACGTTCGCGCGTCGGCTGGATCAGCCGCTTCCGCTGCCGAGCGCCCTGCGCTCGGCGCTCGGGAGGGCGGGCCGCTCGGCCGGCGCCTGCTCGATGCGGAGGGCCAGTGCCGGGCACCGCCGGACGGCCCGCTGGGCCCGGCCCCGCAGGTGCACGGGGACGGCGGCGTCCGCGAGCGCCGGGTAGCCGTCGGGGCCCAGCCTGATCAGTTCGGGCACGATGTCCGCGCACAGGCCGTGGCCCTGGCAGAGCGTCCAGTCCACCGCCAGTTTCTCGCCGCTCGGGATGGACTCCTCCAGCCCTTCGTGACCGGGAGCGGGCAGCGGCAGGACTCCGAGCGTCTCCCGTCCGCAGCCGCCGTCCAGCACGTGCGCGGCGAGGTCGTCCGTGAACGCCGAGAGCGTGGACGCGAGGAAGCGCGCGGATCCGTCCGGATGCTTGCACGCCCCGCGGCCCTTCACCGCCTGGGTCACCTCGCGCAGTGCCTCCAGGGCCGCGGGACCGCCCCCGTTCAGCACGTCGGAAAGACCACCCGCAGCGGCCGGCAGCCCGAGCCTGCAGGGCCCGCACTGTCCGGCCGTCTCCGCCGCGAGCCAGTTCGCGATGCGCAGCGACTCACCGATCGGGCAGGTCTCCGGGCCGATCGGCAGGATGGCGCCCGCCCCGAGTGCGCCGCCCGCGGCTGCCAGGGAGGCGCGCGAGACCATGGCGTCGTGCGAGGCGATCGCGTCGATCCAGTTGCCGTGGTACCCGCCGGTCAGTACGCCCTGAGGGAGGGGCGGGGCTCCGGCCAGCTCCAGTACGTACCGCAGGGGCACTCCCGTGGGCACCTCGATCACCATGGGGCGAGCCACGGCCCCCGAGACCGTGAGCAGGACCGTGCCGGGCTCGTCGGGCAGGCCGGTGTGCCCGTAGCGGCGGGAGCCGAGCCGGGCGGCGACCGCGAGCTGTGCGTACGTCTCCGCGTTCGACAGGAGGGTGGGGGCGCCGGCCACACCGGACTCCGCCGCGCGTTCCCTTCGGCCCGGCGGCAGGGCCGGCCCGCCGTTGACCGCCCTGATGACCGCCGAGGCCTCTCCGGAGACCATGCGCTCCGGGGTGCGCACGACCCGGGCGCGCAGGTGCCGGCCGCGCCGGTCGGACAGGCCGCGCTCTGCGAGGGCGGAGCGCACGGAGATCTCCGTGGAGTTGCGTGTGACGGCCACCACCAGCGTGCGCGCGCCGAGGGCCTCCGCCGCGAGCAAGGCGCCGTCGAGGATGAGGTGAGGGGCCCGGTTGAGCAGAACGGTGTCCTTGCGGCAGGCAGGCTCACCCTCGCTGCCGTTGATCACGACGACGGGCCGGACTCCCCGCCGTACCGAGGCCTTCGCCACCGCGCGGAGTTTCCTGCCGAAGGGGAAGCCCGCGCCGCCGCGGCCCCGCAGTGAGATGGACTCGGCCAGTTCGGCGAGCCGCTCGCCGGTCATCGGTTCGAGCGGGCCGTGCACCTTCAGATGCATGGCCAGGCCCAGGCGTTCCACCAGGTCGAAGCCGGTGGTCAGCTGGGGGAGCCCGACGACGCGCACTTCGGGGACATCGGGGAGGGGGACGTTCACGGGCGGTCTCCTGCGGGTGCTTGCCAGGGCGCTCCGGCCGGGGGCGGGTAGAGCGGTCCCGGCAGCTGCTCGGTCTCCTGGTCGGAGGTGGGCGGGGGCGCGGCGTACGCAGGCCTGGGCGCCTGAGCGGGAGGCGCGGGCGAGGGGGCGGGCCAGCGGCTCTCCGCCGTCCGCTCGGGGGGCCGGCCGGAAGCCCGGGAGACGGCCCGGTACGCCGCCGAGAAGCCGGGCCGGGAGGCGGCGGACGGTGCTGGGGCCGGGCCCCGGGCCGGTCGCTCCGAGCGGCGAGGCGGCGGTTCGTGGGGCGTGGCCCGGTCGTACGGATGCTCATGGAGCGTGGGCAGGTCCTGCGAGTGTTCCTGGAGCGTGGGCCGGTCGTACGGACGTTCGTGGGACTGCGGCTGCTCGTACGGACGTGCGTGCGAGGGGAAGGCCGACTGCTGCTGCTCGTCCGGCGACGCTTCGTACGGCAGCCCCCCGGGCGAGGCGGGGGCCGCGAGCGTCCGGGGGCGGACCGGGGTGCCGCGCATGCCGCCGTCGTCCTCGCCCCAGCCCGGAGCTTCCGGAGGGAGGCCGCGGGGAAAGGGCGGAGGGATGTGACCCGAACCGGGGAGGGCGGAACCGCGCAGGACCGGGTCCGACGTGGAGGGAGGGGTCTCCGGGCTGATCAGGGAGGAGACCCGCTCGGTGATCGCGCGCCTGGCCGGGCCGGGAAGCAGGCGCAGGCCGAGTGCGGCGGCCACCGCCGTCAGGCAGAGCGTGTACATCACGACGACCCAGGTGGCCGGCTGCCTGCCGGCGTAGAGGCCGTGCACCAGCGCCGAGCACCAGGCCGGATAGGCCAGCGCGTGCAGCGCGCGCCACCGTCCCGCGATCCTGCCCGGGGTGGCGAAGGCGCTGCGCATGGCGCCGGTGGCCGCAGCGACGGTCATCAACAGTCCGGCCAGGGAGCCGAACCCGATGAGGCCGGCCGTGCCGCCGGCACCGGTGCCGAACGGGACGAGGGCGGCGAGCAGTCCGACGTGCCCGAGGGCGATCTTCACGGTTCCGTGCAGCAGGAGGAAGCCCAGAGAGGCGACGGCGCAGGCCCGGTGGACGCCTTGGCAGATCAGCCGCTGGCGGGTCGAGAGGAACAGCCGGTCGGTGGCCAGCAGACCCCAGGCCACGGCCGCGGTGAGCGAGACCAGCGTCAGGACGCCGGTCGTGAAGTCGAACGCGGTGCGCATGCCGTCGCTCCCGGCGACGGCGAGCAGGGGGATGAGCACCAGCGCCGCGACGGTCAGCCCGCCCTGCAGAGGGCGGCTCATTCCCGGGCTGAGGCTCATGGAGGGGGACGAACGGATCCTGCGATGAGGCTTCATGGGGGCGACTCCGAACGGCTCGGCAAAGCGGTCCCGTTGCGGCATGCTAGGTCGCCGCGTACTGGCCGGTACGGGCTTTGGGCGGTTGCCCCGATAGAGGGCAGTACGCGGAGTAACCCCCGGAGTGTGTAGGTCGTGCGGAGGGTTCGTGGGCAAGAAGTGTGTGCGTGGCGCAGGCCGGGGAAGCCGGGTGCGGTGCCCCGGCCCGGTATCTGCCGGGCCGGGGCCCGAGGCCGTGCGGTACCCTGGCGCCATGCGTGCCGTACGCCTTCTGCTTAGCGAGCCGCGCTGATCACTCCCGACCGGTGAGAATGCCTGGTCGGACTCGGCGCGGCGTCCCCTCCTGTGCGAGGGGATTTTTCGTTTCCGTAGACGTGTGTCCGTAGACGTGTGTCCGTGGACGTGGGCGCCGGCAGATGACGATCGATGGAGCTTTGAGGATCATGAGCGAGACGAACACCGCGGCCGAAGTGGCCGCGCCGCACCGCTATACGGCAGCGATGGCCGCCGACATCGAGGCACGCTGGCAGGACTTCTGGGACGCCGAGGGGACCTACGAGGCGCCGAACCCGACCGGTGATCTGGCGGGCGACACGGAGCTGGCCGCCCGGCCGAAGAAGTTCATCATGGACATGTTCCCGTACCCCTCGGGCGCCGGTCTGCATGTCGGTCACCCGCTGGGTTACATCGCCACGGACGTCTACGCCCGCCACCAGCGGATGACGGGGCACAACGTCCTGCACACCCTGGGCTTCGACGCATTCGGTCTGCCGGCCGAGCAGTACGCCGTGCAGACGGGCACCCACCCGCGGGCCTCCACCGAGGCCAACATGGAGAACATGAAGGTCCAGCTGCGCCGGCTGGGCCTGGGCCACGACAAGCGCCGCTCCTTCGCCACGATCGACGCGGACTACTACAAGTGGACCCAGTGGATCTTCCTGCAGATCTTCAACTCCTGGTACGACACCGAGGCCGACCGGGCCCGGCCCATCGCCGAGCTGGTCGCGCAGTTCGAGAGCGGTGAGCGCCCGGTCCCCGGTGGCCGTGAGTGGGACGCGCTGGACGCCGCCGAGCGCGCCGACGTCCTGGGACAGTACCGACTGGCGTACGCCTCGGACGCGCCCGTCAACTGGTCGCCGGGCCTGGGCACCGTACTGGCCAACGAGGAGGTGACGGCCGACGGTCGCTCCGAGCGCGGCAACTTCCCGGTCTTCAAGGCCAAGCTGCGTCAGTGGAACATGCGGATCACCGCCTACGCGGACCGGCTGCTGAACGACCTGGACGGGCTGGACTGGCCCGAGGCCATCAAGCTGCAGCAGCGCAACTGGATCGGCCGTTCCGAGGGCGCGCGCGTCGGCTTCCCCGTCGACGGGGCAGGTGACATCACCGTCTTCACCACCCGTCAGGACACCCTGTTCGGTGCCACCTACATGGTGCTGGCACCGGAGCACGAGCTGGTCGAGCGGATCATCCCCGCCGCCTGGCCCGAGGGCACCCACCCGGTCTGGACCGGCGGTCACGCGAACCCCGCCGAGGCCGTCACCGCGTACCGCAAGCAGGCCGCCGCCAAGTCCGACGTCGAGCGGCAGGCGGAGGCGAAGGACAAGACCGGCGTCTTCACCGGCGCCTACGCGACCAACCCGGTCAGCGGCGAGAAGGTCCCCGTCTTCATCGCCGACTACGTGCTGATGGGTTACGGCACCGGCGCGATCATGGCCGTACCGGCGCACGATGCGCGCGACTTCGCCTTCGCGCGCGCCTTCGAGCTGCCGATGCGCTGCGTCGTCGAGCCGTCGGACGACCGTGGTACGGACCCGGCGACGTGGGAGGACGCGTTCTCCTCGTACGAAGCGAAGCTGGTCAACTCGGCCAACGACGAGATCTCGCTGGACGGCCTGGGCGTCGTCGAGGCCAAGGCGAAGATCACCGAGTGGCTGCAGGCGCGCGGCGTCGGCGAGGGCACCGTCAACTTCCGGCTGCGCGACTGGCTGTTCAGCCGCCAGCGCTACTGGGGCGAGCCGTTCCCGATCGTGTACGACGAGGAGGGCATCGCCCACCCGCTGCCCGAGTCGATGCTGCCGCTGGAGCTGCCCGAGGTCGAGGACTACTCGCCGCGCACCTTCGACCCGGAGGACGCCGACACCCAGCCCGAGACCCCGCTGTCCCGGAACGCCGACTGGGTCAACGTCACCCTGGACCTGGGTGACGGGGCCGGCCCGCGGAAGTACCGCCGGGAGACCAACACCATGCCGAACTGGGCGGGTTCCTGCTGGTACGAGCTGCGCTACCTGGACCCGCACAACGACCAGCGGCTGGTCGACCCGGCGATCGAGCAGTACTGGATGGGGCCGCGTGAGGGGCAGCCCACCGGTGGCGTCGACCTGTACGTCGGCGGTGCCGAGCACGCGGTGCTGCACCTGCTGTACGCGCGCTTCTGGTCCAAGGTTCTGCACGACCTGGGGCACATCTCCTCCGCCGAACCCTTCCACAAGCTGTACAACCAGGGCATGATCCAGGCCTTCGTCTACCGCGACAGCCGCGGTATCGCGGTCCCGGCCGCCGAGGTCGAGGAGCGCGACGGGGCGTACTACCACGACGGTGAGAAGGTCAGCCGCGTCCTGGGCAAGATGGGCAAGTCCCTGAAGAACGCCGTCACGCCCGACGAGATCTGCGGCGAGTACGGTGCCGACACCCTGCGGCTGTACGAGATGGCCATGGGGCCGCTGGACGTGTCGCGTCCGTGGGACACCCGGGCGGTCGTCGGCCAGTACCGGCTGCTGCAGCGTCTGTGGCGCAACATCGTCGACGAGGCGACCGGCGAGGTCACCGTCGTCGACACGGAGCCCACCGAGGACACGCTGCGGGCGCTGCACAAGGCTATCGACGGCGTCGGCCAGGACATGGCCGGGATGCGCTTCAACACCGCGATCGCCAAGGTCACCGAGCTGAACAACCACCTGACGAAGACGGGCGGTCCGCTGTCGCGGTCGGTCGCCGAACGACTGGTGCTGCTGATCGCACCGCTGGCGCCCCACGTGGCTGAGGAGCTGTGGAGCCGGCTGGGCCACACCGGGTCCGTCGTCCACCAGGACTTCCCGGTCGCCGACCCGGCGTACGTCGTCGACGAGACGGTGACCTGCGTGGTGCAGGTCAAGGGCAAGGTCAAGGCACGCCTGGAGATCTCCCCGTCGATCACGGACGAGGAGCTGGAGGCGCTGGCCCTGGCCGACGCGAACGTCGTCGCCGCACTGGGCGGGGCCGGGGTGCGCAAGGTGATCGTGCGTGCGCCGAAGCTGGTCAACATCGTCCCCGCTTGACGGTGCCGGGCGGCCTCCGCCGTCCGCGCGAGGCGCCCCGGGCTTCTCGGCCCGGTGTGCCAGGGCTTTCCCCTACGGGCAGGTTGGGGGTTCCGGTGGAACCCTCGGCCTGCCCGTTCCGTTTACGGTAGAAGGGGCGACCGCACAACGGCAGCCGAGTCGACAACCGAGGGGCGTCCATGGAAACCGTGATCCTCATCCTGACGCTGCTGTTCATCGCGTTCATGGCGCTCGGGGTGTACGCGGGGGTCAAGGCCGTGCGCGCTGCCAAGCGCGGCGTGGACCGGACGATCACCCAGGCCCGCCGCTCCGTGGAGGACACCGCGCTGAGGGCCAAGAGCTACAGCCAGCCAGGGGTGCCGGGCGAGCTCGCACAACTGCGACTGTCCTTGCGCACCTCGATGCGGGCCACGCAGGACGCGCTGAACGCCGGAGCTGCGGAGGATGCCTCACTCTCGGAGTCGCTGGCGCTCTTCCAGCGCCTCAGCGCTCACGGACGCGAGCTCGACGAAGACCTCAAGCGCATGGAGCGCGAGCCCGACCGGTCGACGGTCGCCTCCCTGCTGCCGGGTCTCAAGGAACGCACGCAGCGCATCACGCACTCCGCGGAGTCACTGCGCTGGGCGGCTCGTGACCGGGCCAGACAGTTCGCCGACGACGACCTGACCGCGCTGAACGCGCAGATCGACGTGGAGGCGGGAGCCCTGCGGCACTGGACGACCGAGGAGCCCCGGACGCAGGGCGAAACGGCCGGCCACAGCTGGAGCGGACCCGCCGACGAAGGTCCGCAGCCGCTCGCCCCCGCGGACCCGAGGCTGAGCACCGGCTACCCGTGGCAGAAGAACTCCAAGCCGGAGACCACGAACTGACCACCCGGCCCCTGGCTGCGGAGCGCCCCGCCTGCCGACCGGGCCCGCCGGCCGACTTGCCTCGCCTGCTGACTGGCCGCTGGTGAGGGCAGTCGAATGCGGTCGGATTGTGCGCCGCATGTATAAGACGTGCGTACGGGAGAAGCCGGAAGTGTGTCGAAGCAGCCTTCGATCGATCGGAAATGATCAGCAGGTCGGTCCCGGGCTGCCGTGCCCCCACCGCGGAAGGTAACCTCCGGCTCATGTCCCGCCATGTCGCGATCGTCACCGATTCCACGGCCTACCTGCCACCCCGGGCGATGGAACGGCACGGCATCACCGCAGTGCCGTTGACCGTGGTCCTGGGTGATCAGGCGCTGGAGGAGGGCACGGAGATCTCGGCCCGGTCGCTGGCCCTGGCCCTGCAGAAGCGCCGGTCCGTCACCACCTCACGGCCGAGCCCCGAGGTCTTCGCCGCCACGTACCGTGCCGTCGCGGAGGCGGGTGCGACCGGCATCGTCTCCCTTCACCTGTCGGCCGAGTTCTCCGGTACGTACGATGCCGCGCTGCTCGCCGCCAAGGACGCGCCGGTGCCGGTGCGTGTGGTCGACACCGGGGTGGTGGCGATGGCCCTGGGATTCTGCGCGCTCGCGGCCGCTGAGGCGGCGGAGGCGGGCGGCGGCCTGGACGACGCGGTCGCGGCGGCCGAGAAGAGGGCGTCCGGCACCTCCGCCTACTTCTACGTCGACACGCTCGACTACCTGCGCAGGGGCGGGCGCATAGGTGCGGCCCAGGCGCTGCTGGGGTCCGCCCTGGCCGTCAAACCCCTGTTGCAGCTCGACGGCGGGCGTATCGAGCTGCTGGAGAAGGTCCGGACGGCGTCGAAGGCGATCGCGCGGCTCGAGGAGATCGTCGTGGCGGAGGCGGGCTCGGGCGCTGTGGACGTCGCTGTTCACCACCTGGCGGCGCCGGACGGGGCCGAGCGGCTGGCGGAGAGACTGCGGGAGCGGATTCCGGGGCTGGGGGACCTGCATGTGAGTGAGGTGGGTGCGGTGATCGGGGCGCACACCGGGCCGGGTCTGCTCGGAGTCGTCGTCTCACCCCGCTGAGGTTCACTCCTGGGTGTGGTGGAGATATCCACAACTGGCAAGTTATCCACCGTAATCAGCGCAGCTCAGCGGGTTTTCGCGGAAGTGCCTAGCGTCGTGAGGCATGACCTTCCGATCACTGCATGTGTCCACCAGCGCGCGGGGCCTCGACGGCCTGACTCCGGCCCCGCGGACGGCCCTTACGCCGGACGCGGCTCCCGCCGCGCAGCCGTACGTTCTCATGCCTGGCCAGACCGGTCTGCTCACGGACCGGTTCGTGCCTCGCGCGTCGCGTGGGGCCGGGCCGGGAGGGCGTGCCCGGCACAGATCCGGTGTCCGCCCCGGCGGCCCGGCCGGAACGTCGCCCGGTGCCGTTTCCGCACGCGGGCGCGGGCGCAGGCGGCGCGCGGCAGGCGGTACGGACGCGGAGGTGGCGGCAGCCTCGCGGCTACGGGCGGACGCCCTGATGGCGGGTGACCGGCCGACCGCCGAGGGCGGGGCTGGGCCGGCCGGGGCCGGGGCACCGGGCGATCGGCAGGCAGGCGGCGGGACGGCGGGTGCTGGATCGATCGGGGGCGTGTCGGCCGGTGGCGCGGGCTCGGGTGAAATGAGCGCGCCGGTCTCCGACGCGCCGCTTTGCGCCATCCCGAGCCTCTCCGGACCCACCGAACACCCCGGAACTCCCGGGCCCCGCGGCGTCTCCGACCCTTCCGGGCTGCGGCTGCGGGAAGGCCCTCGGGCGGTGCCGTCCTGGGCCGTGCGCTCCGAGATTCGTCCATCGGTGACCTCTGACCGGACGACGCCCCTCGCGCAGGTAGTGGTCCCGCAGGCACCCGTCGTGCCGGCCCCTGCTGCGGAGGCCGCTGCCCGGCGGTTCCCCGTACAGGCACCCCCAGCTGAGGCTCCCCGGACGCAGGTGCTTTCTGCTGGAGCGCATTCCGCTGGAGCTCCGTCCGGGGCAGCTGGGAGTTCCACGGCGCCTCCGGCCACCGGGCCGGACCTGCCTCTGCGCGGCAGGGCAGTCGGTTCCGCCGGTAGCCGGCCGAGGTGGTGGCGGGAAGCCGCATCCGCACTGCGGGACCGGTTACCCCTGTGGGTGCAGCTCCGGTGCGGCCTGGAACCGCGCGCACTCGCCGCGCTCGTCGTGGTCCTGGCAGGGGCCGCGCTGTTCGCGGCGGCACATTTCTGGTCGGCCCGCCCCGAGCCCGTACGTGCACCGGAGCGGGTTCCCGAGGCCGCCGCACCCCAGGCGTCCGGGCCCGGTTCCACGCACACGCAGCTGACAGCCGCCGCGCCCGGCCAGGCCGGGGGATCGCAGCCCGGCACTCAGCTCGGCGGGAGGATCGTCGTCGATGTGAGCGGCAAGGTTCACCACCCCGGAATCCGGTATCTGCCGGCCGGGTCGCGTGTGGAGGACGCCCTGCGCGCCGCCGGAGGCATCCGCAGGGGGACGGATGTCACCGGGCTCAACCGCGCCCGTGTCCTGACGGACGGGGAGCAGGTCGTGGTGGGCTTCCCCTCCCTCGCGGCACCGGCCGGGGGAGTGGGGGCGAGCGGTGGACCCACGGCAGGGCAACCAGCGCCGGGTACGCCAGTGAGTCTCGGCACAGCCACGGTGGAGCAGCTCGAAACCCTGCCGGGGGTCGGTCCTGTTCTCGCCCAGCACATCGTGGACTACCGCACCGAGCACGGCGGTTACCGCTCGGTCGACGAACTGCGCGAGGTCAACGGCATCGGCGACCGACGGTTCGCGGACCTGCGGCCCCTGGTCCGTCCATGAACAGCTCCGACATGCAGACGGACAGGAACGCGGCTGCCGACGCGGCACGGCGGCCGTATTCGGCGGACCCGCGCCAGGAAGCGCCTGTCGATCTCCGGCTCGTCCCGCCCGCTCTCGCGGCATGGGCCGCGGCCGTCCTGGCTCTGGGGGCCCCTGGGCGGTGGGCGGCAACGGGAGCTGTGCTCTGCGCCTGTGCCGGCCTCGGCCTCATCGCCGTCCCCCGGGCCGTGGCGCGCCGAGCGACCCGGGAAGGCCCGCACGGACACTCCGACCTGCGCGGACTCTCCGGCCTGCGCGGACACTCTGGACCGCGCGGGCAATCCGAACCGCACGGACACTCGGGGCCACGCGGGCCCTCCGGGCCTCTTGGGCCGCAGGGGCAGCCAGCATGCACGGGGCCGGAGGCGTCCGCCGGGCCGACGGGACGCACCAGCCCGCCGACCCCCCGGCCGGCCGTCGGGCGCCGTGCACCACGAGCTGACCGCGCCGGAGCTTCCGGGCTACCGGAACCGCCAGGGGTAGTGCGGTCACCGAGGCGGGCCTGGCGCGCCTGGCCGCGTAGCACCACTGCCGCCGGCGTCCTGTTCTGCGCGGCTGCCGGGGCCGCTGCGGCCGGGTTCCACGGCGCCGATGTCCGGAGCGGACCCGTCCCCGGTCTCGCGCAGGATTACACGCGAATCCGAGCGGAGGTGACCGTCACATCGGATCCCCGCCAGACCCGGCCGCGCGTTCAGGGCGACCACAGCACACCCGTATCCCTGCTGCTGAACGCCGAGATCACCCGGCTGACCGCTCCCGACGGCACGGTCACGGTGCTCAGCACCCCGGTACTCGTCATGGTCGCCCCGGGGGAAGCGGCGGCGCGTTGGCAGCGACTGCTGCCCTCCACCGGACTGCGTATCGAAGGACGGCTCGCGCCGCCGCGTCGCGAGGGTGAGCGCGTCGCGGCCGTACTGGGCACAGACGCGGACGATCCGCCCCGCGTCACGGTGGAGCCGTCCCTGCTCCACCGCACCGCGGGACGGCTGCGTTCAGGGCTGCGTGAGGCGACCGACGGACTCGACCCTGATGCGCGAGCCCTACTGCCGAGCCTGGTCGTCGGCGACACCTCGCGGGTTCCGCCCGAACTGCATGACGCGTTCAGAACCACCGACCTCACTCATCTGCTCGCCGTGTCCGGGGCAAACCTCTCGATTCTGCTCTTCCTCCTCATCGGGCCCCCTGGCACGGCCCTGCGCAGCGAACGGCGCGGTCTCGCACCGCGACTGGGCATCTCCCTGCATATGACAGCGCTGATCGGCGGCGGGATCGCCCTCGCGTTCGTGATCGTCTGCCGTCCGGAACCGAGCGTCCTGCGGGCGGCGGCCTGCGGGCTGATCACGCTGCTCGCCATCGGCACGGGCAGGCGCAGATCGCTGATTCCCGCCCTGGCCGCCGCCGTTCTGCTGCTGGTGCTGTACGACCCCTGGCTGGCCCGCAGTTACGGGTTCCTGCTGTCCGTGCTCGCCACCGGGGCGCTGCTCACCCTCGCGCCCCGCTGGAGCGACGCGCTGCGACGGCACGGGGTCCCGGCACGGCTGGCCGAGGTGCTGGCAGCCTCGGGGGCCGCGCAGGCGGTCTGCGCGCCCGTCGTCGTGGTCCTCGCGTCCCGGGTGGGGCTCGTGGCGGTCCCCTGCAATCTGCTGGCCGAATTCGCGGTGGCGCCCGCGACGGTCCTGGGGTTCGCCGCGCTCGCCGCAGCCCCTGTGGCCATGCCCGTGGCGGAAGGTCTGGCCACCGCTGCGGGCTGGCCGACCGGATGGATCGCTTCGGTGGCCCGCACCGGCGCGGCCCTGCCCGGGGCGGAGGTCGACTGGCCGGGCGGCTGGCGCGGTGCGGCTCTCCTCGCTGTGTTCACGGCCCTGTTGGTGCTCTCCGCCCGCCGCCTGATCCGCCACCCGTGGGTCTGTTCGGCCGCCGCACTCCTACTGGTCCTGGCGGTGCTGAGACCGGTGCCGCTCACGCGGCTCATGACGGGATGGCCCCCACCGGGCTGGGCCTTCGCCCTGTGCGACGTGGGTCAGGGTGATGCCATGGTGCTGGCCGCTGGAGACGGTACGGGGGTGATGGTGGACACCGGTCCTGAACCCCGGCTCGTCGACCGGTGTCTGCGGGACCTGGGCATCACCCGCGTGCCGCTCCTGCTGCTGACGCACTTCCACGCCGACCATGTGCGAGGGCTGCCCGGTGTGTTGCGCGGCCGTGAGGTGGGGGCGATCCAGACCACGCATCTCGACGAACCGCCCGACCAGGCAACGTTCGTGAAGAGAACGGCCGAGGCGGCGCACGTCCCGGTGATCCGGGCGGCGCCGGGGGAGCGGCGTCGCGAGGGCCCGCTCGACTGGCAGGTGCTCTGGCCCGCCGCCGACGCGCGGGGGGCGGCCGGGACCCTCTACTCCGAGGAGCCGAACGATTCCAGCGTCACCCTCCTCGTCCGGTCCGGCGGACTGACCCTGCTGCTCCTCGGCGATCTCGAACCCCCGGCGCAGCAGGGGGTGCTGCGTCGCCATCCGGCGTTGCCCCGGGTGGACGTGCTCAAGGTCGCGCACCACGGCTCCGCCCATCAGGACCCCGCCCTCCTGCGTACCGCCCGCCCGAGGATCGCGCTGATCAGCTGCGGCACGGACAACCCGTACGGCCATCCGGCAGCCCGGACGCTCGATGCGCTCGAAGCGGCAGGGGCGAAGGTGCTGCGTACCGACACACACGGAGCGATCGCGGTGACGGGCACCGGGGCGGGACTACGCGCGGCAGGCCGTTCATGAGCGCGGGGTCCCGCCCAGGCTCCGTCGGCGGTCCTAGGTCCCGTGGCGCATGCGCCGTTCTGCGTGCCGCGACAGACTGCCGGTATGGACGAGGAAGTGCCCCAGCCGACCCACACGTCCGCCCCTGCCTGGGTGGACGCCTACCTGCAGCACATCGGTGCTGCCCGCCCCGCCCGCGCCGACGCGGAGGCGCTGCGCGAGCTGCAGTTGCGTCATCTGATGACCGTGCCCTTCGAGAACCTCTCGATCCACCTGGGACAGGACATCGTCCTGGAGGAGGACAGGCTCGTCGACAAGATCGTGACCGATCACCGGGGAGGCTTCTGCTACGAACTCAACGGCGCGTTCGCCGGACTGCTGCGCGCACTCGGCTTCCGCGTCGTCCTGCTCCAGGCACGCGTGTTCGGCGACGGCGGCCGCCTCGGCATCCCGTACGACCACGTCGCACTGCGGGTGGAGACCGAGGACGGTACGGGTCCGTGGCTCGCCGACGTGGGCTTCGGCGACCACGCCCTGAGGCCGCTCGCGCTGGACTCCCGCACGGAACAGGACGATCCCTGCGGCAGGTTCCGCTTCAGGGAGGCGCCGCAGGGGGACCTCGATCTGCTGCGCGGGAGTTCGCGGGAGTTCCGACTGGACCTGCGACCGCGCGTGCTGGCGGATTTCCGGGCCGGTGCCTGGTACCACCGCACCTCGCCGGATTCCCATTTCACTCGCTCCCCCGTCTGCTCGCGACGCACCGCCGAAGGCCGGGTGACGCTTCGGGACCGCACCTTGATCACGACGGTGCGGGGCGAGAGGTACGAGAAGGAGCTGGCGGCCGATGCCGAGGTACTGGCCGCGTATCGCGAGCACTTCGGCATGGTGCTGCCCCGGTTGCCCGACGGTCGAGATGCGATCGCGACCGTATGACGGGGGTGGGGTGGTGGTGTGCGACGTGGCCGGGCGGTGCGGTGGTGCGCGACAGCGGGCGGGGCAATCCGGACGTTCCGTCGTACCTGCGCACAGCCGCGTACAGCCATGTACAGCTGGGACAGCTGGGCACACCTCGGCACAACCCCCTCTGAGCTGCGGCGTTTGCCTCGAACCTCGCAACGGTGATCGAATGTGTATTCGTCGGCGGGCCGCTGCTCCGACAACGACGTCCAGGCGGCAGGGGCCCGAGGTGAGAACCGCCCTGGGGAGTACGTGTACATGTTCGGCCGTTGGCTAGGCAGCAGAGCGAAGTCCGGTACCGCTCAGAACAACGGTCTCGCCGGATTCCCGGTGCCTCTCACCGCCGGCATGCTGAGTTGCAGGGTCCTTGATCCTGTCAGCGAACCCGTCCGGCAGGCGGACTTCGTGGTCACCGACAGCTCGGGCCGAAAGATCGTCGGTGGCGAGACGGATCCCTTCGGGAACCTGGTCGCCACCGTCCCCGCCGGCGACTACCGCGTGGGCGTCACGGCCGACGGCTTCACGCCCTTCCACGGCCCGGTCACCGTGACCGAGGGCGGTCACGCGAGTCTCGGTGACGTGGCCCTCCAGGTTGCTCAGCCGCCGCAGCTCCCCGACCCGGGCGACTGGGAGATCGAGCCGTCGCACACCCAGATCGGCTTCACCGCACGGCACATCGGCATGGCCCGTATCCACGGCCGGTTCAACACCTTCGCCGGTGCGGTCAGGATCGCCGATCGCATGGAGGACTCCGCCATGCACGTCGTCATCGACGCCGCGTCCATCGACACGAACGTCCAGATGCGGGACGACCATCTGCGCTCCGCCGACTTCCTCGACATCGAGCGGTATCCCACCCTCGAGTTCTACAGCGACCGCTTCGTCCACCGAGGCGGGACCCGATGGGGCGTCACCGGCGGGCTCACCCTGCACGGCGTGAGCCGCACCGTCACCCTGGACACCCAGTACCTCGGCCTGGGCAACGGCCTCGAAGGTGAGACCAGGGCAGCCTGCCGGGCGACCACCGAGCTGCACCGCGAGGACTTCACGCTCACCTGGCAGACGATGCTGGCACGCGGCATCGCGGTCGTCGGCCCCAGCATCAAGATCGACATGGACATCCAGATCGTCCCCAAGAGCTGACCTGGCGGGGGCACCGGTCGTGCCCTCGCCTCGCGGCCCCGGCCTCGACCCGGCCGTAAGTTCAGCCTCACCCCGGCGTATGCCCCGGCCCCGGCCCCGGCACAGGCGCCGGGCGTAAGTTCAAGGCTCGTCCCCGGCGTATGCCCCGGCCCTGGCACCCGGCCTCGGCTCTTAGCCCCAGGCACCGGCCTGAGCGCATCGCTCACCGCGCCGGCCGGGGTGCCCAGGTCGCACGACGCTGCGGGCGGTGCCCCCGCCTTACGGCGCCTCCAGCCATCCCTCGTACTCCGCGGCGAACACGTCCAGCGCCGCGGGGTCCAGCCGCGCGCCTGGGTCCTCCACCACGACCAGCCACTGGGCGTCCTCGGCGTCGTCCTCCCCGGCCAGGGCATCCCGGACGAGCTGGGGCTCCTCGGTGACGCCGAACCTGTCGGCCAGTTCCCCGGCGACCTCCTCGGCGGCGTCCCGGTCGGGCAGCACCAGTACATGTCTCACATCGCTCACCCGGTCATTCTCCGGCATGCCCCGAGCGGGAACGCGTCCGGGCGGCGGCCCCCGGCGTTGTCACAGGGGCGTGGGATGCTGGACGGCGATGGCCACCAGACGCAATTCCACCGACGATCCGCTCGCCCCCGTCACCCTCGCCGTGGGCCAGGAAGACCTGCTCCTGGACCGTGCCGTGCAGCAGGTGGTGGCGGCGGCTCGGGCCTCGGACGCCGATACGGACGTCCGCGACCTCACCCCGGACCAGCTGCAGCCGGGCACGCTCGCCGAGCTGACGAGTCCCTCGCTCTTCGCCGAGCGCAAGGTGGTGATCGTCCGCAACTCCCACGACCTCTCCGCCGACACCATCAAGGACGTCAAGGCGTACATCGGTGCCCCGGTCGAGGAGATCACTCTCGTGCTCCTGCACGCGGGTGGAGCCAAGGGCAAAGGGCTGCTGGACGCGGCGCGCAAGGCCGGGGCGCGGGAGGTGGCGTGTCCCAAGACCACCAAGCCGGCCGAGCGGCTGTCCTTCGTACGGTCGGAGTTCCGGGCGCTCGGGCGCTCCGCCACCCCCGAGGCGTGCCAGGCCTTGGTGGACTCCATCGGCAGCGACCTCCGGGAGCTGGCGAGTGCCGTCTCCCAGCTGGTCGCGGACGTCGAGGGCACCATCGACGAAGCGGTCGTCGGCCGTTACTACACGGGCCGCGCCGAGGCATCCTCCTTCACTGTGGCCGACCGCGCGGTCGAGGGCCGGGCGGCGGAGGCGCTGGAGGCCCTGCGGTGGTCGCTCTCCACGGGTGTGGCACCGGTCCTGATCACCAGCGCTCTGGCCCAGGGCGTGCGGGCCATCGGCAAGCTCTCCTCGGCCCGTGGCGGACGGCCTGCCGACCTTGCACGCGAGCTCGGCATGCCGCCCTGGAAGATCGACCGGGTGCGCCAGCAGATGCGTGGTTGGACGCCGGACGGAGTGGCGGCCGCGCTGCTCGCGGTCGCGGCGGCCGACGCCGGCGTCAAGGGAGGCGGGGACGACCCCGAGTACGCCCTGGAGAAAGCCGTGGTCGCCGTCGCCCGCGCGGCTCGCTCCGGTGGTCGCTGACTGGCGTCCCCGCTCTTGCCTGTGCGGCTCGCTCCGGTGGCCGTTGGCCATGGTGGGCCGCTGACCGGCGTACCCGCTGTCGCCTGTTCGGCTCGCTCCGGTGGTCGCTGACTGGCGTCCCCGCTCTTGCCTGTGCGGCTCGCTCCGGTGGCCGTTGGCCATGGTGGGCCGCTGACCGGCGTA
>NZ_JBIAJR010000001.1:177192-790579 GCF_042872025.1 Streptomyces sp. NPDC005494 | reverse complement strand
CCCGCTGTCGCTCGGCCGGCTCGCTCTGGTGGCCGTTGGTCGGCGTCCCCGCTGTCGCCCGTGCGGCTCGCTCCGGTGGCGCTGACAGCGCCCCCCGTCGTCCGTGCGGCTGCTCTGGTGGCTCGCCTGCTGGGGCGCGAGGCGCAGCGGGCCGTCCGGGCGTGCGTCCGGCGTATCCCTTGCAGCACCGCCAGCACCGCCAGCACTGCCAGCACCGCCAGCACCGCACGAACCACCCGCACCGCCCCAGGCATACACCGCCCGCCCGCACCGCACCGCCGCACGCATGCACCGCCCGCACGCGCCGCGCCGCCACACGCCGAAGGCCCCGGCGACATCCTGGGGAGGACGTCGGCCGGGGCCTTCGGTTCACGCTTTGTGCGCCGCACCCGCGTGGCGAACGCAGGTTCGGTGTGCGGCGCGGGGTGCCGGTCAGGAGCGGGAGAGAGGGCCCGCTGAATCCGTCCCGGCGATCACATCAGTAGCTCAGCCCTGGAGGGCGGCAACCTTGAGCGCCAGCGCCGACTTCTTGTTGGCGGCGGCGTTCTTGTGGATGACACCCTTCGAGACAGCCTTGTCGAGCTGGCGCGACGCGTCACGGACGGCCACAGTGGCCTTCTCGACGTCACCGGCAGCGGCAGCCTCACGGGCCTTGCGGATCGAGGTCTTGAGCGAGGACTTGACGGCCTTGTTGCGCAGGCGCGCCTTCTCGTTCGTCTTGTTCCGCTTGATCTGGGACTTGATGTTCGCCACGAAAGAGCCTTTTCAGGTTCGTTGGATCTTCTATGTGCGCCACGCCGCTTCTGAGGGCCACGAGGCACAGCTGCCCACGGTAGCAGTCACCCTCGGACCGGCCCAAACCGGTCCCGGTCCCGCAGGCGTGGGACCATGGAGGCTACGTATCGATCCGTCCGACCCGACATCGACCCGAGACACGGCGTCCGGCGTCTCAAGAATCAGGACCCTGCGTGCCCGCGACTCCTACCAACGTGCCCGAGCCGAGCCGTACCGACCCGGCGCTGATCCGCAACTTCTGCATCATCGCGCACATCGACCACGGCAAGTCGACCCTTGCCGACCGGATGCTCCAGCTGACGGGAGTGGTCGACCAGCGGCAGATGCGCGCCCAGTATCTCGACCGGATGGACATCGAGCGCGAGCGCGGCATCACCATCAAGTCCCAGGCGGTCCGTCTGCCGTGGGCGCCCACCGAGGGTGAGGACAAGGGCGCGACCCACATCCTCAACATGATCGACACCCCGGGCCACGTGGACTTCACCTACGAGGTCTCCCGCTCGCTGGCCGCGTGCGAGGGCACCGTCCTCCTGGTCGACGCCGCTCAGGGCATCGAGGCGCAGACGCTGGCCAACCTCTACCTGGCGATGGAGAACGACCTCACCATCGTCCCGGTGCTCAACAAGATCGACCTGCCGGCCGCCCAGCCCGAGAAGTTCTCCGAGGAGCTCGCCAACCTCATCGGCTGCCAGCCCGAGGACGTGCTCAAGGTCTCGGCGAAGACCGGTGTCGGGGTCGACGCGCTGCTCGACCGGGTCGTCCGGGACGTCCCGGCTCCGGTCGGTCAGGCGAACGCACCCGCCCGCGCGATGATCTTCGACTCGGTCTACGACGCCTACCGCGGTGTCGTCACCTATGTCAGGGTCGTCGACGGTCAGCTCAACAAGCGTGAACGCATCAAGATGATGTCGACGGGCGCCACCCACGAGCTGCTGGAGATCGGTGTCTCCTCCCCGGAGATGACCCCGGCCGACGGCATCGGCGTGGGTGAGGTCGGCTACATCATCACCGGTGTGAAGGACGTCCGGCAGTCCAAGGTCGGTGACACCATCACCTCCCTGAACAAGGGGGCGACCGAGGCGCTGGGCGGCTACAAGGACCCCAAGCCGATGGTGTTCTCGGGGCTCTACCCCCTGGACGGATCCGACTACCCGGACCTGCGTGAGGCCCTGGACAAGCTCCAGCTCAACGACGCCGCCCTGGTGTACGAGCCGGAGACCTCGGCCGCGCTCGGCTTCGGCTTCCGTGTCGGCTTCCTCGGTCTGCTGCACCTCGACGTGATCCGTGAGCGCCTGGAGCGCGAGTTCGGCCTGGAGCTCATCGCCACCGCGCCCAACGTGGTCTACCGCGTGGAGATGGAGGACGGCTCGGAGCACATCGTCACCAACCCGAGCGAGTTCCCCGAGGGCAAGATCGACAAGGTGCACGAGCCGGTCGTCAGGGCCACGGTCCTGGCGCCCAGCGAGTTCATCGGCGCGATCATGGAGCTGTGCCAGAACCGGCGCGGCACCCTGATCGGCATGGACTACCTCTCCGAGGACCGGGTCGAGATCCGCTACACCCTTCCGCTCGCCGAGATCGTCTTCGACTTCTTCGACCAGCTGAAGTCCAAGACGCGCGGCTACGCCTCGCTCGACTACGAGCCCACGGGTGAGCAGTCCGCCCAGCTCGTCAAGGTCGACATCCTGCTGCACGGCGACAAGGTCGACGCCTTCTCCGCCGTCACGCACAAGGACAAGGCGTACGCCTACGGTGTCCGGCTCGTGGCCAAGCTGCAGAAGCTCATCCCCCGGCAGAACTTCGAGGTGCCGATCCAGGCGGCCATCGGCTCCCGGGTCATCGCCCGTGAGACCGTCCGCGCCATCCGCAAGGACGTCCTCGCCAAGTGCTATGGCGGTGACATCTCCCGTAAGCGGAAGCTGCTGGAGAAGCAGAAGGAAGGCAAGAAGCGGATGAAGATGGTCGGCAACGTGGAGGTGCCGCAGGACGCGTTCATCTCCGTGCTGTCGACGGACGAGTCGGCGGGTGAGGGCAAGGCCAAGAAGTAGCCCTCGCGGTGGTACGCCCCGCCGTCGTCGGTGCGTACCCGGGCGTACGCCCTGCCGCCGTCGGTGCGTACCCGGGCGTACGCCCTGCCGCCGTCGGTGCGTACCCGGCTGTACGACCTGGGAGTACCCGGGAGTAGCCCAACTGGCCCCTGCGTCGCGGATGTCCGTGACGCGGGGGCCCGGTTCGTTATGAAGCGGCGGCCTGTTGCCTCTTACCAGACGGTCCCGGGCCCTTTAGTCTGATCACCACCCCGTTAGTTACTCGCCAGTTAAACAAGACAGGCCGAGCGGGAACGAGAAGCAGGAAGACAAGCAGCACCAAGAAGCCGGTCGTAGCAATGCCGCAGGCCCGGAGGACGTCGTGAGCGACACACAGACCTTGATCGATAGCCGACCGCCCTCCGTGGCGACTCTCTTCATCGACCGCGTGGCGGCCACCCCGGACGGTGAGGCCTACCGCTACCCGGTGCCGGCCGCCTCGGGCCAGGGCCCGGACGAATGGAAGTCGCTGACCTGGGCGCAGGCCGCCGAGCGGGTCCACGCCGTCGCGGCCGGTCTGATCGCGCTCGGCGTCCGGCCGGAGGAGCGGGTCGCGCTCGCCTCCTCCACCCGTGTCGAATGGATCCTCGTCGACCTCGGTGTGATGTGCGCGGGTGCCGCCACCACGACGATCTACCCCTCGACGAACACCGAGGAGTCCGCCTTCATCCTGGCCGACTCCGAGAGCCGTGTACTGGTCGCCGAGGACGCCGCCCAGCTGGCGAAGGCCCGCGAGAACAGGGCGCAGCTGCCCGAGCTGGCGCACGTCGTCGTCATCGACCCGGCCGGCGTCGAGCCCGCCGACGACGACCCCGAGGGCTGGCTCCTCACCCTGGCCGAGCTGGAGACCAGGGGCGCCGAGTACCTGGTGAAGAACCCGGACGCGATCACCGACCGGGTCTCCGCCATCACCGCGGACCAGCTGGCGACGCTGATCTACACCTCGGGCACGACCGGCCGTCCCAAGGGCGTACGTCTGCCGCACGACAACTGGTCGTACATGGCCAAGGCGACCGTGTCCACGGGGATGATCAACCCGGACGACGTCCAGTACCTCTGGCTGCCGCTCGCCCACGTCTTCGGCAAGGTACTCACCTCCGGCCAGATCGAGGTCGGTCACGTCACGGCCGTCGACGGACGTGTCGACAAGATCATCGAGAACCTCCCGGTGGTCCAGCCGACCTACATGGCGGCCGTCCCCCGCATCTTCGAGAAGGTCTACAACGGGGTCGCCGCCAAGGCGCGGGCCGGCGGCGGAGCCAAGTACAAGATCTTCCAGTGGGCCGCGGGCGTCGCCCGCGAGCACGCGAAGGTCTCGCAGGACAACTTCCGCCGCACCGGCAAGGCATCCGTCCCCTTCGCCCTGGGCGCCAAGCACAAGGTCGCCGACACCCTCGTCTACGCCAAGATCCGCGAGGCCTTCGGCGGCCGGCTCCGCGCCTGCATCTCCGGATCCGCCGCCCTGGCACCCGACATCGGCCTCTTCTTCGCCGGCGCCGGCATCCACATCCTGGAGGGCTACGGCCTCACGGAGTCCAGCGCCGCCTCCTTCGTCAACCCCGGCGAGGCGTACCGCACCGGCACCGTCGGCAAGCCGCTCCCCGGCACCGAGGTCCGGATCGCGGACGACGGCGAGATCCTGCTGCGCGGCCCCGGCCTGATGGAGGGCTACCACCGGCTGCCCGAGAAGACCGCCGAGGTGCTGGAGTCCGACGGCTGGTTCCACACCGGTGACATCGGCGAGCTGTCCCAGGACGGCTACCTGCGGATCACCGACCGCAAGAAGGACCTGATCAAGACGTCCGGCGGCAAGTACATCGCCCCGGCCGAGGTCGAAGGCCAGTTCAAGGCGGTGTGCCCCTTCGTCTCGAACATCCTGGTGCACGGCGCCGACCGGAACTTCTGCACGGCCCTCATCGCGCTCGACGAGGCGACCATCCTCGGCTGGGCCGAGGAGAACGGCCTCGGCGGCAAGCCCTACGCCGACGTGGTGGCCTCCCCGCAGGCCGTGGAGCTCATCGAGGGCTACGTGCAGCGGCTCAACGAGGGCCTGCAGCGCTGGCAGACCATCAAGAAGTTCCGGCTGCTGCCGCGCGACCTCGACATCGAGCACGGAGAGCTCACCCCGAGCCTCAAGCTGAAGCGGCCGGTCGTCGAGCGGGAGTACAAGGACCTGATCGAGGACATGTACGCGGGCTCCCGGGAGGCATGACAGCCCGGAGCGCGGACGGGGCCGGTGGGCGCGGGAGCGCCTGCCGGCCCCGTTCGTTTCCGTTCGACTCCGGCCACTTCCGTCACTCGGTGCTTATGAGCGCGCCCGGTCTGTCACTCTGTCGTAGAACGTCAGCGGTGTTTCGCGAGACCGTCAGGAGCCGCACCGTGGGGCCCATTCCCTTGCAGCGGGACATCGTTCACCGTCCCGGCACCGTCGTCGCCGGTCAGGGCGACGGCACGCGTCCGGTCGCCCGCACGAGCCTGCCGGGGATCCCGCAGGCCTCGTCCGCGGCCCGCAGATTCGTCCGGGCCGCCCTCGCCGACTGGACCGGTCTCGGTCTGCCCAGCGCCGGTGAGTTCGGCGAGCGGCTCACCGACGACGCGCTGACCGTGGCCAGCGAGCTGGTGACCAACGCGGTCGTGCACGCCGGTACGACGGTCGAGCTGCTCCTCAGGCTGGAGGACTCGGCCGGACCCGAGCCGGCCGCGCTGGTGCTGGAGATCACCGACCACCACCCGGCCCGGTCGGTGCGCGACAGCCGGGCGGAACGGCCCGATCCCGCGGAGTACGGCCGGGGGCTGCAGCTCGTCGCCACCCTCGCCGAGTCCTGGGGCATCACCTACCGCACCGGCCTCAAGACCGTCTGGGCCCGGCTCCCGGGCGACGACCGGTACGGACTGCCCGACGCGACGCGGACCGAGGAGTCCGCGCGCAGGCGCGGCCTGCCCGCCGGCCGGGCACCCGCCCCCGCCGCCGGGTCCGCCGAGCGCGACGACGCCGGATGGGCCGGGGGCGGCGGGCTCTCCTTCCTGGCCGAGGCGTCCGGCCTGCTCGCCGGGCAGCTCGACGAGGACCTCGTCGCATCGACGGCGGGCCCGCTCCTCGTGCCCCGGCTCGCCGACTGGTGCGCGATATGGCTGGAGAGCGAGGCGGGCGGCCCGGCCGCCGTCCCCAAGCTCGCCGGTGTCTGGCACCGTGACGAGGAGCGGGCCGAGCTGCTGCGCCCTGCGCTGGAGAAAGAACCGCTCCGCTTACCCGGCAGCGTCGGGACGGGGCCCGTGCCCCTGCCGTGGCCCGAGGCGGCGGAACGCGGCAAGGGCTCAGGTGCCGCGCTGGCCCACCGCATCGTGTCGGGCGGGCGCACGCTCGGAGCGGTCCTGGTGGGCCGCGAGGGCGCCGACCACATCCCCGACGAGGTGGCCGCCCTTCTGGCGGACTTCGTACGCCGGGTCGGCCTCGCCGTGGGCGCCGCGCGCGCCTACACCCGGCAGGCCACCATCAGCCGCATCCTCCAGCGCGGTCTGCTGCCCAGCAAGGTCGCCGACATACCCGGCGTCACGAGCGCCCTGGTGTACGAGCCGGGGGACGACGGTGTCGTCGGCGGTGACTTCTACGACCTCTTCCCCTGCCCCGGCGGACGCTGGTGCTTCGTGCTCGGCGACGTACAGGGCAGCGGCCCCGAAGCCGCCGTCGTCACCGGTCTGGCCCGCCCGTGGCTGCGTCTGCTGTCCCGGGAGGGCTTCCGGGTCGGAGAGGTCCTCGACCGGCTCAACCGGCTCCTCCTGGACGACGCCATGGAGGCGGCGGAAGCCGCCGCACTCATGGTCGCGGCGGCGGGCGGCCAGCAGATCCAGGGGGACGGGCAGAACCCGGACGGCTCCCAGTCCCGTTTCCTCTCGCTGCTGTACGGCGACCTCGTGCCACTCCCGGGCGGCGGGGTGCGCTGCACCGTGGCGAGCGCGGGCCACCCGCTCCCGCTGCTGCTGCGCCCCGACGGGACCGTGCGGCCCGCCGCCGAGCCGCAGGTGCTGCTGGGGGTCGTCGACGATGTGGCGTACGAGAGCCAGAGCTTCGAGCTGGCACCGGGGGACAGCCTCCTCTGTGTCACCGACGGCGTGACGGAGCGGCGCTCGGGGCGGCTGATGTTCGACGACGGCGACGGCCTCGCACGGGCCCTCGCCGACTGCGCGGGCCTGCCGGCCGCCGGGATAGCCGACCGGATCAAGCGGGCCGTCCACGCCTTCGCCGAGCGCCCGCCCGACGACGACCTGGCCATGCTCGTGCTCCAGGTCGACTGAGACGGGGAGCACGTCACGAGGCGCCGGCGGACGGGCAAGAGGCAGGAAAGCCCGGCACGGGGCGCCGGCGGCCGGGCAAAGAGGCAGGAGAACCCGGGCGCGAAGGGCCGGCGGACGGGCGACGGAGGGCCCGCGGCCCGCGGCTCGGAGCGAGGCCCCCTGGCCGGATGACCGAGCCCCTGGACCGTGCCTGCCACGCGGCCCCTGGCCGGGTGACCGAGCCCCGGGACCGTGCCCGCCACGCGGCCCCGGGACCGTGCCCCCACGCGGCCCCGGGACCGTGCCCCCACGCGGCCCCTGGACCGTGCCCGCCATGCGTCGGTCCGGGGCAGCTCCGGCGGCGAGTGACAATGGACGGTATGCCTTCCGTACTGCCCGATGGTGAAGCCGTGCCCGACGACGGGGCGCTGCCCCGCCATGCCCTGGAAGGCGCCGCAGACCGACCGCTCGGCTTCTACCTGCATGTGCCCTACTGCGCCACCCGTTGCGGGTACTGCGACTTCAACACCTACACCGCGACCGAGCTGCGCGGCTCGGGCGGCGCCCTGGCGTCCCGCGACAACTACGCGGCCCACCTGATCCAGGAGGTCCGCCAGGCCCGAAAGGTGCTCGGCGACGACCCCCGGCCGGTCCGTACGGTCTTCGTCGGAGGCGGTACGCCGACCCTGCTGCCCGCCGCCGACCTCGTCGGGATGCTCGCCGCGATCCGTGAGGAGTTCGGGCTGGCGCCGGACGCGGAGATCACCACCGAGGCCAATCCGGAATCGGTGGACCCGGCGTATCTGGCCACCCTGCGGGAGGGCGGCTTCAACCGGGTCTCCTTCGGGATGCAGAGCGCCCGGCAGCACGTCCTGAAGGTCCTCGACCGCACCCACACCCCGGGCAGGCCGGAGGCCTGTGTCGCCGAGGCCCGCGACGCGGGTTTCGAGCACGTCAACCTCGACCTGATCTACGGCACACCGGGTGAGTCCGACGACGACTGGCGTGCCTCCCTCGACGCGGCGATCGGTGCGGGACCCGACCATGTGTCGGCGTACGCGCTGATCGTCGAGGAAGGCACCCAGCTCGCCCGCCGCATCAGGCGCGGCGAGGTCCCGATGACGGACGACGACGTCCACGCCGACCGCTATCTGATCGCCGACGAGGCCATGGCGGCAGCAGGCTTCTCCTGGTACGAGGTGTCGAACTGGTCCCGTACGCCCGAGGGTCGCTGCCTGCACAACGAGCTGTACTGGCGCGGGGCGGACTGGTGGGGCGCCGGACCGGGGGCGCACAGCCACGTCGGTGGCGTGCGCTGGTGGAACGTGAAGCACCCCGGGGCGTACGCCCAAGCCCTGTCCGAGGGGCGCTCCCCCGGAGCGGGCCGCGAGATCCTCGCCGACGAGGACAGGCGGGTCGAGCGCATCCTGCTGGAACTGCGGCTCGTCGAGGGCTGCCCGCTCTCCCTGCTGGCCCCCGCCGGGCTCGCGGCGGCCGGACGCGCGGTGGCGGACGGCCTGCTGGAGCCCGGGCCGTACGCGGAGGGCCGCGCGGTCCTCACCCTGAGGGGCCGCCTGCTGGCCGACGCCGTGGTCCGGGACCTGGTGGACTGAGCGCGCGGCTACGGGCCGCGCACGCATCCTCGACGGCAGGCCCATCCCCGGCGGCCGGCCCACGCATCCCCGACGGTTCGGCCCCCGCACGACCCCCCAGAGGGCCTCGGGCGGGGCTGTCAGTCCGGCAGCGTGACGAAGTCGATCAGCTCCTCGACCCGGCCGAGCAGCTGCGGTTCGAGGTCCTTGTACGAGCGGACCCCGGACAGGATGTGCTGCCAGGCCGCGCCCGTGTTCTCCGGCCAGCCCAGCGCCCGGCAGACGCCCGTCTTCCAGTCCTGGCCGCGCGGTACGACCGGCCACCCAGGGATGCCCACCGAGGAGGGCTTCACGGCCTCCCAGACGTCGATGTACGGATGCCCCACCACCAGCACGTGCGCGTCCGTGACCTGGGCGGCGATCCGGGACTCCTTGGACCCCGGCACCAGATGGTCGACCAGGACGCCGAGCCGGGCGTCCGGACCCGGGGCGAACTCCCGCACGATCGCCGGAAGGTCGTCGATCCCCTCCAGGTACTCCACGACCACGCCCTCGATACGCAGGTCGTCGCCCCAGACCCGCTCGACGAGCTCGGCGTCGTGCCTGCCCTCCACGTAGATCCGGCCCGCCCGCGCCACCCGTGCCCGCGCCCCGGGGACGGCCACCGAGCCCGACGCCGTACGGGAGGGGCGCGCGGGACCGCCGGCCGACGGGCGTACGAGGGTGACCACCTTGCCCTCCAGCAGGAAGCCGCGCGGCGGCATCGGGAACACCCGGTGCTTGCCGAAGCGGTCCTCCAGCGTCACCGTCGGGCCCTCGGCGGTCTTCTCGCACCGGACGACCGCCCCGCAGAAGCCGGTGACGGCCTCCTCGACGACCAGGTCGGGCTCGGCGGGCACCTCGGGGGCGGGGGCCGACTTCTTCCACGGCGGAGTCAGGTCCGGCTGGTAGCTGCGCATGGCAGCACGATAATCGGGGCCGCTTTCACGACACGCCGAAGCGCGCGGCCAGTTGATCGCGTTGTGCCCGCACGAACGCCGCGTCCACCACGGCCCCGTGCCCCGGGACGTACAGAGCCTGCTCGCCGCCCAGCTCCAGCAGCCGGTCCAGCGCGGCCGGCCAGTGCGAGGGGACCGCGTCCGGGCCCGCCTGCGGCTCGCCCGACTCCTCGACCAGATCGCCGCAGAGCACCACGACGGGGGAGCCCGGTACCAGCACCGCGAGGTCGTGCCCGCTGTGGCCGGGGCCCACATTGGCCAGCAGCACCTGGATACCGCCGCCGAGATCGAGCGTCCACTCGCCGCTCACCTGGTGCCGCGGCGCCACCAGGGCGTCCGTGGCCGCCGTGGCGTCCGCCTCGCTCATCCCGTGCCGCACCGCGTCCGCCCGCAGCTCCCCGGCGCCCCGCTCCAGGAGCGCGGCAGTGCCGACCGCCCCGTAGACCTCCGCCCCGGCGAAGGCGGCGGTGCCCAGCACGTGGTCGAAGTGCGGATGGCTGAGTGCGATATGCGTCACCCTCCGGCCCAGCATCGCCTCCGCCTGACTCCGCAGTTCGACCCCCTCCCGGAGCGTCGAACCGGTGTCGTAGAGCAGCACACCGTCCTCTCCGGCGACCAGCGCGGCGGTCGCGTCCCAGACGGGAAGGCGCCGCCGCCCCGTACCGTTGCCCAACCGCTCCCAGCCGAACTCTTCCCAAGCGACGTCCATACGACGACGCTATCGGCAACGACCTGCACCGTCGCGTGACAGCGTGGCCGGTCGCCCTTGCCCCCGGCCCACCCTGCCCCCGTACACTGAGCGGGGGGATCGCTGGCACTCGAACGCACAGAGTGCCAGGCAGACGCCGGAGAACCACAGCTGGAGGTGTGCGCGGTGCTCAGCGAACGCAGACTCGAAGTGCTGCGCGCCATTGTTCAGGACTATGTCGGCACCGAGGAGCCCGTCGGCTCCAAGGCGCTCACGGAGCGGCACAGCCTCGGGGTCTCCCCGGCCACCGTCCGCAACGACATGGCGGTGCTGGAGGACGAGGGCTTCATCGCCCAGCCGCACACCAGCGCCGGGCGCATCCCGACGGACAAGGGCTACCGGCTCTTCGTCGACAAGCTCGCGGGCGTCAAGCCCCTGTCGTCGCCCGAGCGCCGGGCGATCCAGAATTTCCTCGACGGCGCCGTCGATCTCGACGACGTCGTGGGCCGCACGGTCCGGCTGCTCGCGCAGCTGACCCGGCAGGTCGCCGTCGTGCAGTACCCCTCGCTGACCCGGTCCACGGTGCGGCACGTGGAGCTGCTGTCCCTGGCTCCCGCGCGGCTGATGCTCGTGCTGATCACGGACACGGGCCGGGTCGAACAGCGTATGATCGACTGCCCTGCACCGTTCGGTGACACGTCTCTGGCGGATCTGCGGGCCCGGCTCAACAGCCGGGTCGTCGGACGGCGCTTCGCGGACGTCCCGCGGCTGGTGCAGGATCTGCCGGAGTCCTTCGAGACCGAGGACCGTGGAACCGTATCCACGGTGCTCTCCGTCCTCCTGGAGACCCTGGTCGAAGAAACGGAGGAGCGGCTGATCATCGGCGGCACCTCCAACCTCACCCGCTTCGGGCACGACTTCCCTGTGATGATCCGGCCGGTGCTGGAGGCATTGGAGGAGCAGGTCGTCCTGCTGAAGCTGCTCGGTGAGGCAACGGATTCGGGCATGACCGTACGGATCGGGCACGAGAACGCCCACGAGGGCCTCAACGCCACGTCCGTCGTCGCGGTCGGCTACGGTTCGGGCGACGAGGCAGTCGCCAAACTCGGCGTGGTCGGACCGACCCGCATGGACTACCCCGGAACGATGGGAGCGGTACGCGCAGTGGCACGTTACGTCGGACAGATCCTGGCGGAGTCGTAAGTGGCCACGGACTACTACGCCGTACTCGGCGTGCGCCGCGACGCATCTCAGGACGAGATCAAGAAGGCATTCCGCAGGCTCGCCCGCGAGCTGCACCCGGATGTCAACCCGGATCCCAAGACCCAGGAGCGGTTCAAGGAGATCAACGCCGCTTACGAGGTGTTGTCGGACCCGCAGAAGAAGCAGGTCTACGACCTCGGCGGCGACCCGCTGTCGGCCTCGGGCGGCGGTGGCGGGGCCGGTGGCTTCGGTGCCGGCGGCTTCGGCAACTTCAGCGACATCATGGACGCGTTCTTCGGCAACGCGGCCCAGCGTGGGCCCCGTTCGCGGACCCGGCGCGGCCAGGACGCCATGATCCGGCTGGAGATCGACCTCAACGAGGCGGCTTTCGGCACGACCAAGGACATCCAGGTCGACACCGCGGTCGTCTGTACGACCTGCAGCGGTGAGGGGGCCGCACCCGGCACCTCCGCGCAGACCTGTGACATGTGCCGCGGCCGTGGCGAGGTCTCCCAGGTCACGAGGTCCTTCCTCGGCCAGGTCATGACCTCGCGTCCCTGCCCGCAGTGCCAGGGCTTCGGCACCGTCGTGCCGACCCCGTGCCCCGAGTGCGCCGGCGACGGCCGTATCCGCTCGCGGCGCACCCTCACCGTGAAGATCCCCGCCGGTGTCGACAACGGCACCCGGATCCAGCTCGCGGGCGAGGGCGAGGTCGGCCCCGGCGGCGGCCCCGCCGGTGATCTGTACGTCGAGATCCACGAGCTCTCGCACCCGGTGTTCCAGCGGCGCGGCGACGACCTGCACTGCACGGTCACCATCCCCATGACGGCGGCGGCCCTCGGCACCCAGGTGCCGCTGGAGACGCTGGACGGCCTGGAGGAGATCGACATCAGGCCGGGCACCCAGTCCGGCCAGTCGGTACCGCTGCACGGGCGCGGCATCACGCACCTGCGCGGTGGCGGGCGCGGCGACCTCATCGTGCACGTCGAGGTCATGACCCCGACGAAGATGGACCCCGAGCAGGAGCGCCTCCTGCGGGAGCTGGCCAAGCTGCGCGGCGAGGAGCGGCCCACGGGCCAGTTCCAGCCGGGGCAGCAGGGGCTGTTCTCCCGCCTGAAGGACGCGTTCAACGGCCGCTGAGCCCTGCCACCACGACGCCCGCCGGCCCCCGTACCGGCGGGCGTCGCGGTGTCCGCAGGTACGGAGACCGGCGGGCGTCGCCGTGTCCGCAGGTACGGGGACCGGCGGGCGTCGCGGTGTCCGCCGCGGCGCTCCCGCCGCGGGCAAGGGCCGATTCGGAACGATCCGCCGGACATGGCACGATGTGGTCATGTCCTCGCCCCTCACCGATCTCTGCCGGTACCCGATCGTGCAGGCCCCGATGGCGGGGGGCGTCTCCCGGCCGGAGCTGGCCGCCGTGGTCTCGGAGGCCGGAGGGATGGGGTTCCTCGCCGCCGGCTACAAGACGGCGGACGGGATGTACAACGAGATCGAGCAGCTCCGGAGGATGACCCGCCGGCCCTTCGGCGTGAACCTCTTCATGCCGCAGCCACCGGTCGCCGACCCCAGCGCCGTCGAGGTCTACCGCAATCAGCTGGCCGGTGAGGCCTCCTGGTACGGGACCCCTCTCGGCGACCCGGACGCCGGCGGGGACGACGGCTACGACGCCAAGGTCGCGATCCTGCTGGACGCCCCCGTACCCGTGGTCTCCTTCACCTTCGGCTGCCCCTCCCGCGAGGTCCTCGACGCGTTCGCAGCCGCCGGCACGTGCACCGTCGTCACGGTCACCTCGGCCCAGGAGGCACGCAACGCCCAGTGGGCGGGCGCCGACGTCCTCTGCGTCCAGGGCACGGAGGCGGGCGGTCACCAGTCCACGCACCGGGACGACCCCCAGGGCGGCCTCTCCGGCACCGGACTGCTCGCCCTGATCGCTGAGATCCGCGAGTCCGTACGTCTGCCGGTCGTCGCCACCGGTGGTCTGATGCGCGGTGCCCAGATCGCGGCGGTCCTGGCCGCCGGGGCCGACGCCGCGCAGCTCGGCACGGCCTTCCTGCCCTGCCCCGAGTCGGGGGCGCACCCGCTGCACAAAGAGGCCCTGACCAACCCGCTGTTCGTGACCACGGCCCTGACCCGGGCCTTCTCCGGGCGCCCCGCGCGCGGGCTGGTCAACAGGTTCGTACGGGAACACGGTCCGTACGCCCCCGCCGCCTACCCGCAGGTGCACCAGCTGACCAGCGGGCTGCGCAAGGCTGCGGCCCAGGCCGGGGACGCCCAGGGCATGGCCCTGTGGGCCGGCCAGGGGCACAGGCTGGCACGCGAGCTGCCCGCCGGGGAACTCGTGGGCCTGCTCGCGGCAGAAACGGAAGCCGCGCGAGCGGCAGTGAGTGTGAGGAGTGCCCAGTGACGGCACCGGTCTTCGTCGTCGAACACCTGCCCGGCGGGCCCGAGTTCGTCCTGGAGGGGCCCGAGGGGCGCCACGCCGTGTCCGTGAAGCGGCTGAACCCCGGGGAGGACGTCGTCCTCACCGACGGACGAGGGCGCTGGGCCGAAGGCGTCGTACGGACGGCCGAGGGCAAGGACCGGCTCGTGGTCACGGGCCTGGAGACGGTGCACGAGGAGCCCGCGCCCACCCCGTTCGTCACCGTCGTCCAGGCGTTGCCCAAGGGGGACCGGGGCGAACTCGCCGTGGAGACGATGACCGAGACAGGTGTCGACGCGATCGTGCCGTGGCAGGCCGCGCGCTGCATCACGCAGTGGAAGGGTGACCGGGGGCTCAAGTCGCTGGCCAAGTGGCGCAGCACCGCCCGCGAGGCCGGAAAGCAGTCGCGCCGGGTGCGCTTCCCCGAGGTCGCGGACGCCATGACCACCAAGCAGGTCGCCGCTCTGCTGGCGGGCGCGGACTTCGCGGGCGTCCTGCACGAGGACCGGGAGAGCGGAAGCGAGCCGCTGGCCACCGCCGAACTCCCCGCCACCGGCACGATCGTGCTGGTGGTGGGCCCCGAGGGCGGGGTCTCGCCCCAGGAGCTCGCCGCCTTCGCCGACGCGGGAGCACCTCCGTACCGGCTCGGCCCCAGCGTGCTGCGCACCTCGACCGCGGGGACGGCCGCGGCGGCACTGCTGATGGGACGCACCGGGCGCTGGAGCTGAGAGGCGGGCCGGGCCCGCGTCGCGCCGCCGGGCCGGCCGCCGTAGCGGGCACGCAGGAGGCGTCCGCCCGCCGCCGGTGTCTCCGCGTGCCGCTGCCGCCGCGGGCGCGGTGCGCGGACCCCGGCCCGATAGCATGCGGTGTACCGATCACGAGGACCCTACGAGCGAGGAGGCCGGGCCATGGCGGGAGAGCCGCAGACCGACTGCCTGTTCTGCAAGATCGTCACGGGGGACATCCCGGCGACCATCGTCCGTGAGAGCGAGACGACCGTCGCCTTCCGCGACATAAACCCCCAGGCTCCCACCCACGTCCTGGTCATCCCGAAGGCGCACTACCCCGACGCCGCCTCGCTCGCCGCGGCCGAACCGGGGATCGCCGCCGACGTCATGCGCGAGGCCGGCCTGGTCGCCGCCGACGAGAAGATCACCGACACCGGCTACCGCATCGTCCTCAACACGGGCGCGGGCGCGGGACAGACCGTCTTCCACGCGCACGCGCACGTCCTGGGCGGGCGCGGAATGCAGTGGCCCCCCGGCTGACGTCGTGTCCGTACGAGAACTCGTGGTCCTCGGCACCGCCAGCCAGGTCCCGACCCGCCACCGCAACCACAACGGCTACCTGCTGCGCTGGGACGGTGAGGGGATCCTCTTCGACCCGGGCGAGGGCACCCAGCGCCAGATGCTGCGGGCGGGCGTCGCCGCCCACGACATCGACCGGATCTGCGTCACGCACTTCCACGGCGACCACTCGCTGGGCCTCGCGGGAGTGATCCAGCGGATCAATCTCGACCAGGTGCCGCACCCCGTCACCGCCCACTTCCCGGCGAGCGGACAGCGCTTCTTCGACCGGCTGCGGTACGCCACCGCCTACCGCGAGTCCGTGGAGCTGAACGAGGCGCCGGTCGCGGCCGACGGGGTCCTCGCCACGACTGCCGCGTACACCCTCGACAGCCGGAAGCTCTCGCATCCCGTCGAGTCCTTCGGCTATCGCCTCACCGAGCCCGACCGGGTGCGGATGCTGCCCGCGAAGCTGGCCGGGCACGGCATCGCGGGACCCGACGTCGGACGGATCCAGCGGGACGGCGCGCTGCGCGGCGTCACGCTGGACGAGGTCTCCGAGACCCGCCGCGGACAGCGGTTCGCGTTCGTCATGGACACCCGGCTCTGCGACGGCGCGTTCGCACTCGCCGAAGGATGCGACATGCTGGTCATCGAGTCGACGTTCCTCGACGAGGACGGCCGGCTCGCCGCGGACCACGGTCACCTCACCGCGGGCCAGGCCGCCCGGGTGGCGAAGGAGTCGGGCGTGCGGCACCTCGTGCTGACGCACTTCTCCCAGCGCTACAGCGACCCCGATGCCTTCGAGCACCAGGCCAGGGCGGCCGGCTTCGAAGGCGAACTGACCATCGCCCAGGACCTGATCCGGGTCCCCGTACCCACCCGCCACACGTAACGAGAACCCCGTGCACCTCCCCAAAGCCGAACTCCACCTCCACATCGAAGGGACCCTCGAACCCGAGCTGGCCTTCGAGCTCGCCGCCCGCAACGGCGTGGAACTGCCCTACGCGGACACCGAAGAGCTGCGCACCGCCTATCTCTTCGACGACCTGCAGAGCTTCCTCGACCTCTACTACGCCCTCATGGCGGTACTGCGCACCGAGGACGACTTCGCCGCACTCGCCGACGCCTACCTCACCCGCGCCGCCGCCCAGGGCGTCCGGCACGCCGAGATCTTCTTCGACCCGCAGGCCCACACCGACCGGGGCGTCCCGATCGGCACCGTCGTCGAAGGGCTCGGCAGGGCGCTGGACCGCAGCGAGGAGAAGCACGGCATCTCCACCCAGCTGATCATGTGCTTCCTGCGCGACAAGTCCGCGGAGTCGGCGCTGGAGACGCTGGAGGCGTCGAAGCCGTTCCTGCACCGCATCAGCGCGGTCGGCCTGGACTCGGCGGAGGTGGGCCACCCGCCCGCCAAGTTCCGCGAGGTGTACGCCGCCGCCACGGCCCTCGGGCTGCGCAAGGTCGCCCACGCGGGCGAGGAGGGTCCGCCGGAGTACATCCGGGAGGCCCTCGACGTCCTCGGCGTCGAGCGCATCGACCACGGCCTGCGCTGCATGGAGGACCCGGAGCTGGTGGACCGGCTGGTCTCCGAGCGGATCCCGCTCACGCTCTGCCCGCTGTCCAACGTGCGGCTGCGCGCCATCGACGTCCTGGAGCAGCACCCGCTGCGGGCCATGATGGACGCCGGGCTGCTCTGCACGGTGAACTCCGACGACCCGGCCTACTTCGGCGGATACGTCGGAGACACCTTCCACGCCGTCCACGAGGCGCTCGGCCTGGACCGTGAACAGCTGCGCACGCTGGCCCGGAACTCCTTCGAGGCGGCCTTCCTCGACCACGACGAGGAGCGCAGGGCGCGTTACCTCTCCGAGGTCGAGGCGTACGCGTTCGACTGACCCGCACCTCCGGCCGGTCCGGCCGTCCGGAACGCGCTCCGCACCAGCCGCCTGCGCCGCAGCGCCGGCACGCTGATCTCCGCGACCGCCTGCTCCGGCGCGCCCAGCTTGGGCACCGCGCCGGACAGGCTGTTGGTCGTCGCGGCGAGCAGTGCGGCCGGGGCGCCGCCCCTGCGCCGGACGGAACCCGGCACCAGCGGGCGTCCGCCGGTGTGCAGTGCCACCGCGGTGACCGGAGCCGCGACGAGCAGCGTGGCGGCCCCCAGGATCAGGCCCATCACCGCGTAGCCCGCCTGCTCGGAGAGCACACTGCCGAGCAGGGGGCCGCAGGCCGTGCCGACGGACGAGGCCGAGCCGGCGAGGACCGCCCACCGGCCGCGGACGTCCAGGGAGGCCGCCAGGCCGATCAGGTACGACAGGACCACCGGGTAGAAGGTGTTCCAGGCGATCTCGCCGGTCGCGAACGCCCCGAGGTCCTCGGCCGAGGAGCTGAGCACGATGCTCCCCGCGATGATCATCGTCCCGAGGCCGATCGGCACGGCACGCCCGAGACGGGACCCGAGCATTCCCGCTCCCATGACACCGAGCAGCCCGGCGCCCAGCGCCGCGGCGAACACGGCGCCGATGGTCACCTCGGAGAGCCCGACCTGGACGGCTCCGATGCGGCTGCTCACGCCCCACAGGGCGTTCTGGGCCATGGACCAGACGAGCATCCCGCCCGCCAGCACCAGGCCCGATCGCCGGTGCGGGAGGCGGCCCTGCACCGTGGACGTCTCGCCCACGGCGGCCGGGCCGCCCAGCCGGGAGGTGGCGGGCCAGACGAGCAGGGCGACCAGCGCGATGGAGGCGAAGGGCAGCCGGTGCCCGCCGCCGAGGTGGGGGACCGTCAGATAGAGGGCCCCCGCCGTCGCCGAGACGCTGAGGAGCCCGAGCGACGAGGTTCGGTGCGGGTCGCGCTGCGCCGCGATGCCCGACGCGGCGACGGCGGTCGCCGTGCCCGAGCCGAAACCGCCGACGACCACACCCGCGACGACCAGCGGCACCGAGGTGGTCAGCGCGGCGCAGCCGTAGCCGAGCACCGCCAGCACCAGACCTGCCCGAGCGGGTCCGCGCGCCCCGAATCTCTCGACGCGGCCCGCCAGGGTGAAACCGGCCGATGCCGAGCTCAGCAGCAGGGCGCTGCCGACCAGACCGGCCTGTGCCGAACTCAGCCCGAGATAGGTGCTGAGGCGGCCGACGATGGTGGGGAGGAGATAGGCGGCGAGGTAACCGGCGGTGAACACGGCGACCAGGGGCCACGCGGCGCGAGGGCGCGAGGACATGGGCGTTCCTGAAGACATGCCAGAGGAGGCAGAAGAAGAGGGGAGGGTACGGCGAGGTGGAGCAGGGGAGGGTACGGCGAGGTGGAGCAGGGGAGGGTGATGCGAGGAGAAGCGGGGGAATGCCGGAGAAGCGGCACTCGTCGTCAACTGTCCCGAACGGTGCGCGCGGGCCAATTTGTATCAAGCGCGCACAGGCAGCGGAAAGCCGGACTGATGTGATCTGGATCACGTTTATGTTTATGCATGACCCGTCCGGGTACTAGCGCATGTTTATGCAGGTCGGAGTGGCTGTACGCGGTCCGGCGCGGACCCTCCGGACGGTCGGGCGAATCGGGCACACTGGCCGGATCCCGCACTGTTCAGAACATCCTCGCCCGGGGAGCGCACGGTGAGCACACTTGATCCAGGCATCGACCCGCTGTACGGGCTGCGCGCCCCGCAGGACCCCGCCTGCGACGTCTTCCTGACCGGCACGGTCTTCCTCGACATCATCTTCACCGGCCTGGACTCCGCGCCGGTGCGCGGAACCGAGTCCTGGGCGCGGGGGATGGGCTCCAGTCCCGGCGGCGTCGCCAACATGGCCACCGCCCTCGCCCGCCTCGGCCTGCACACCTCACTGGCCGCCGCCTTCGGGGACGACCACTACGGAGAGTATTGCTGGGACGCCCTCGAACAGGGTGAGGGCATCGACCTCTCCCTCTCGCGCACCGTCCCCGGCTGGCACTCGCCCGTCACCGTCTCCATGGCGTACGAGGGCGAGCGCACCATGGTCTCGCACGGCCACGAGGCCCCCGCCCCCGCGGGACCCGCCGTGCCCGGCCGTACGCTCCCCCACCGCCTGCCCCGCGCCCGCGCCGCCGTCGCCTCGCTGGTCCCCGGCCGCAGCGAGCCCTGGGTGGCCCGTGCGGCCCGCGACGGCGCGATGGTCTTCGCCGACGTCGGCTGGGACGAGACCGGCCGCTGGGACCTGGACGCCCTGCCCGACCTCGACCACTGCCTGGCCTTTTTGCCCAACGCGGAGGAGGCCATGCGCTACACCCGGACCGACTGCCCGCGCGCCGCCGCACACGCGCTGGCCGAGCGGGTTCCGCTGGCCGTGGTCACCCTGGGTGCCGAGGGCGCCTACGCGGTCGACCGGGAGGCCGGGACCGCCGCCGAGGTGCCCGCCATCGAGGTGGAGGCCCTGGACCCCACCGGCGCGGGCGACGTCTTCGTCGCCGGCTTCCTGACCGGGACCCTGGCCGGCTGGCCGCTCGCCGACCGCCTCGCGTTCGCCGGGCTGACGGCGGCCCTCTCGGTGCAGGAGTTCGGCGGGTCCCTGTCCGCGCCCGGCTGGGCCGAGGTCGCCGGATGGTGGCAGCAGGTGCGCACCTGCGCGGACCAGGACCCCGCGGCGCTGGAGCGCTACGCCTTCCTGGAGGAGCTGCTGCCCGGCACCTGCCGGGCCTGGCCGCTGCGCCGCGCCGTCCCGACCATCGGCTTCCGGCAGTGAGGCGCTGATGATCACCGGGTAAAACCTCTCGGCGTTGTCGGCGGGGAGTCGTACGCTGGTAGTCCAGAGGCGGTCGAGCAGCGACGGCCCTGCAACGGGAGGTATGCGCAGGCCCGAGGGCCGGCCCATGACTCAGTCACCTACACAGCCGCAGGCTCGCGCCAAGATCAGCATCCCGGCCGCGCATCCCATGGTGATGCTCCTGGGGTCCGGCGATTCGTTGCTGCGCGTGATCGAAACGGCGTTCCCGGCCGTCGACATCCATGTCCGGGGAAACGAGATAAGCGCGACTGGAAGCGCGGCCGACGTCGCACTCATCCAGCGCCTTTTCGACGAGATGGTGCTGGTGCTCCGCACCGGGCTGCCGATGACGGAGGACGCGGTGGAACGCTCGATCGCCATGCTCAGGGCGAGCGGGAACGGCAACGGGGACGGCGCCGAGACCCCGGCGGAGGTGCTCACCCAGAACATCCTCTCCAGCCGGGGCCGCACGATCCGCCCCAAGACGCTCAACCAGAAGCGGTACGTCGACGCGATCGACAAGCACACCATCGTGTTCGGCATCGGTCCCGCGGGTACCGGAAAGACCTACCTGGCGATGGCCAAGGCGGTCCAGGCCCTGCAGTCCAAGCAGGTCAGCCGGATCATCCTGACCAGGCCCGCCGTCGAGGCGGGGGAGCGGCTCGGCTTCCTGCCCGGCACGCTCTTCGACAAGATCGACCCGTATCTGCGCCCGCTCTACGACGCCCTGCACGACATGCTCGACCCCGACTCGATCCCCCGGCTCATGGCCGCGGGAACGATCGAGGTCGCGCCGCTGGCGTACATGCGAGGCAGGACCCTGAACGACGCCTTCATCATTCTCGACGAGGCGCAGAACACCAGCGCCGAGCAGATGAAGATGTTCCTCACCCGCCTCGGCTTCGACTCGAAGATCGTCGTCACCGGTGACGTCACCCAGGTGGACCTTCCGGGCGGCACCAAGAGCGGTCTGCGGCAGGTCCAGGAGATCCTGGACGACGTCGAGGACGTGCACTTCTCCCGGCTCACCTCGCAGGATGTCGTCCGGCACAAGCTCGTCGGCCGTATCGTCGACGCGTACGAGAAGTACGACAACGCGGACGGCCGCAACGGCCGCAGAGGGAAGTAGTCGCAGCGCACCATGTCGATCGACGTCAACAACGAGTCCGGAACCGAGGTCGACGAGCAGGCGATCCTCGACATCGCCCGCTACGCCCTCGCACGGATGCGGATCCATCCGCTGTCCGAACTGTCGGTGATCGTGGTGGACACCGCCGCCATGGAGCAGCTCCACATCCAGTGGATGGACCTGCCGGGCCCGACGGATGTCATGTCCTTCCCGATGGACGAGCTCCGTCCCCCGGCCAAGGACGACGAGGAGCCCCCGCAGGGGCTCCTCGGTGACATCGTGCTCTGCCCGGAGGTCGCCAAGAAGCAGGGCGAGGACGCCGAGACGCAGCACTCCATGGACGAGGAGCTCCAGCTCCTGACCGTCCACGGGGTGCTGCACCTCCTCGGCTACGACCACGAGGAGCCGGACGAGAAGGCCGAGATGTTCGGCCTCCAGGCGGCGATCGTGGACGGCTGGCGCGGCGAGCGCGGGCTGACCGGTCCGTCCCCGGCCCCCACCGTCTCGTGAGCGTCCCCCTCGTCTCCGGAGCCGTCCTGCTGATCGTCGTGGGCTGGCTCGCCGCCTGTGCCGAGGCCGGGATCGCGCGCACGTCGAGCTTCCGCGCCGCCGAGGCCGTCCGGGCCGGGCGCCGCGGCAGCGCCAAGCTGGAACAGGTCGCCGCCGACCCCACCCGCTATCTCAACGTCGCGCTGCTCGTCCGGGTGGCCTGCGAGATGTCGGCCGGTGTGCTCGTCACATACGCCTGCCTCCAGGAGTTCACCGAGACGTGGCAGGCGCTGGCCGTCGCCATGGGCGTCATGGTCCTCGTCAGTTACGTCGCCATCGGGGTCTCGCCGCGCACCATCGGCCGTCAGCACCCGCTGAACACCGCCACGGCCGCGGCGTACGTCCTGCTGCCGCTGGCCAGGATCATGGGGCCGGTTCCCCAGCTCCTGATCCTCCTCGGCAACGCGCTGACCCCCGGCAAGGGCTTCCGCAAGGGCCCCTTCGCCAGTGAGGCCGAACTGCGCGCCATGGTCGACCTCGCCGAGCAGGAGTCGCTCATCGAGGACGAGGAGCGCCGCATGGTGCACTCGGTCTTCGAGCTCGGCGACACCCTCGTACGCGAGGTGATGGTGCCGCGCACCGACCTGGTCTGCATCGAGCGCTACAAGACGGTCCGTCAGGCGCTGACCCTCGCGCTGCGCTCGGGCTTCTCCCGGATCCCGGTCACCGGCGAGAACGAGGACGACATGGTCGGGATCGTCTACCTCAAGGACCTCGTCCGCAAGACGCACGTCAACAGGGACGCGGAGGCGGACCTGGTCTCCACCGCGATGCGGCCCGCCGCCTTCGTCCCCGACACGAAGAACGCCGGTGACCTGCTGCGCGAGATGCAGCAGGACCGCAGTCACGTCGCCGTCGTGATCGACGAGTACGGCGGCACGGCGGGCATCGTCACCATCGAGGACATCCTGGAGGAGATCGTCGGTGAGATCACCGACGAGTACGACCGGGAACTCCCCCCGGTCCAGGAGCTGGAGAACGGCTGCTTCCGGGTCACCGCCCGGCTCGACATCGGCGACCTCGGCGAGCTGTTCGGCCTCGACTCGTACGACGACGAGGACGTGGAGACGGTCGGCGGCCTGCTGGCCAAGGCGCTCGGGAGGGTACCGATCTCCGGCGCCACCTCGATCGTCGACCTCCCCGACGGACGCAAGCTCCGGCTGACCGCGGAGTCCCCGGCGGGCCGCAGGAACAAGATCGTCACGGTACTGGTGGAACCGGAGGGGACGGAGCCGGCATGACCCCCCAGGAGCTGCGCGCCCTGTGCCTGGAGTTCAACGCGGGCGTCGAGGAGTTCCCCTTCGGACCCGAGGCCTCGGTCTTCAAGGTCCTGGGGAAGATGTTCGCGCTCAGCGTGCTGGACGCGCGGCCCCTGAAGGTCAGCCTCAAATGCGATCCGGACGAGGCGCTGCGCCTCCGTGAGAAGTACACCGCGATCGTCCCCGGCTACCACCTGAACAAGCGGCACTGGAACACCGTGACCGTCTCCGAGCTCCCGGACCGGATGGTCCGGGAGCTCGTGGAGGACAGTTACGACCTGGTGGTGGCCGGCCTCCCCAAGGCGCAACGGCTGCGCCTGGACCGGCCGTAGCCCCACCCGGACCTCCGGCGGACTCAGGCGGTCCTGCGCAGACCGGCCGCCACCAGCAGTCCCGTCGCGACCAGGATCGCCGCCGCCGCGGCCACCACCAGCCGGACGCCGCCGAACAGCGAGCCCTGCGTGGTCGACAGCACACCCAGCAGCGGGATGCCCACCGTGATACCCACCTGCTGGGTCGTGGTGACCAGCCCGGTCGCCAGTCCCTGCTCCTCGTCCGGGACGCCGGAGGTCACGGTCAGCCCGTACGAGATGATCGCGCCCAGGTGGCAGGCGCTCGCCAGCGACACCGCCACCGTGGCGAGCAGGACACCCGAGTCCTCGCCCAGACCCAGCAGGGCGGCGATGAACGCACCCTGGCCCAGCAGCGACAGCACCAGCGTCCGGCGAGCCCCGAACCGGCCCACGATCCGCGCGGCGTACATCCCGGCGGCCACCGACGCCAGGCCCTGGATCCCGAAGACGAGCCCGGTGCCGAGCGCCGACAGGTGCAGCAGATCCTGGAGGTAGAGCGTCAGGACGAAGACGATGGTGCTCATCATCGAGAAGGTCGCCAGACCGCCCAGGTTCCCGAAGGCGACCGTCCTGCGCCGCAGCATCGGCAGGGAGACCAGCGGGGCCGCCGAGCGCGACTCGAAGACCACGAACGCGACCAGCAGGGCGACCCCCAGCACCAGGGTGACCCGGACGTCCGCACCGCCGAAGCCGCGCTCGGCGGCCGTCGACAGGGCGTAGATCAGGGAGAGCAGCCCACCGGTGACCGTGACGGCCCCGGGCACGTCGAGCTTCGGCCGTTGCGGCGTACGCGACTCGGTGAGCAGCTTCGGCGCCAGCAGCAGCACGACGACCGCCGCGCCGGCCAGCAGGGCCATCGTGGAACGCCAGCCCAGCGTGTCGGTGAGCACACCGCCCGAGACCATGCCGATGGTGAAGCCCAGCGAGAGCAGGGTTCCGCTGATGCCCAGCGCCCGGTCCCGCAGCGGGCCCTCCGGGAAGGTCGTGGTCAGCAGGGACATCCCGGTCGGCACGATCACGGCCGCCCCGAGCCCCTGGAGCGCCCGGCCGGCCAGGAACGACGCGGGGTCCCACGCCAGCGTGGCCAGCAGCGAGGCGGCCCCGAAGACGGCCAGGCCGGTGAGGAACAGCCGGCGCCTGCCGTAGAGGTCAGCGATCCGGCCGAAGAGCAGCAGGAACCCGCCGGACGGCAGGGCGAAGGCCGTGACGGCCCACTGGAGTCCGGACCGGCTCAGACCGAGGTCCTCGCCGAGGACGGGCAGCGCCACGTTCAGGACGGAGAAGTCGAGCGCCACCATGAACTGGGCGGCGCACAGCACGAAGAGCACCAGGCGGGCCCGGCCGGAGAGCGAGGGCGCGGCCTCGGCCGCCGGGCCAACGGTGCCCGGGGGAGCGGAAGTCGGGGATTCGATTGCCATGTCCCACAGCGTGGGCGGGCCGGAATATCCGTGGGGAGCGGCAACTTATCCTGTTGGCCGCACCACCAGCCAGGAGCGCATCGGCCGCACCACCAGCCAGGAGCACACGGACACCAGGGGGAGTACGTGGCCTCACCGGCCCAGCACAGCAACGCGGTTCGTGACAGTACGGCCCGGGCCGCCACCGGCGACAAGGCCCATCGCCTCGCGGAACTGCGAGAGTTCCTGCGGAGCCGCCGGGCCAGGGTCAGCCCGGCCGACGCCGGACTGCCGGACGGCGGGGCCCGCCGGCGTACGCCCGGACTGCGCCGGGAGGAGGTCGCCGTCCTCGCGGGCGTCGGCGTCTCCTGGTACCAGTGGCTCGAACAGGGCCGCGACATCACCGTCTCGCCGCAGGTCCTGGACTCCGTCGCCAGGGTGCTGCGCCTCAGCAGCGCGGAGCGCCGCCACCTCTACGCCCTGGCCGGGCTCAACCCGCCCGCCCCGGAGGTCGATCCGGCCCATCGCGACATGTGCGAGGGACTGACCAGGCTCATCGACGCCTGGATGCCCTTCCCGGCCCACATCATGGACCGGTACTGGAACACCGTGCTCTACAACGACGCGGCGTCGGCGGTGCTCGGCATGCGCCCCGGGATCGTGCAGAACTGCATGATCGCGTTCTTCACCGACCCGGTGTACCGGGCCAGATCGAAGCACTGGGAGACCATCGCGGGCCAGGTCGTCGCCCAGTACCGGGCAGCCTGCTCCGACCACCCCGAGGACGAGGGGTTCCGGGCCGTGGTCGACGAGGCGAGGGAACTCAGCGCCGAGTTCGCGGCGCTCTGGGACCGGCGGGACGTCACCCCGGGCGGCCAGGTCCGCAAGGAGCTCACCCACCCGCTCGTCGGCACCCTGCGCGTGGAGTCCACCCAGCTGCGGGTGCCCGCACGCCCTGACCTCGTGATCGTCCTGCACACCCCGCTCCCGGACACCGGGACCGAGGCCAAGCTCCAGTGGCTGGCGTCGCCCGAAGGACGGCGAGGCTCGATGTACCCCGTCCCGGGGTGAGCGGACCCCGTCGCGGTGGGCGCGCCGGGCCGCTTCGTATGCTCAGCACATGACCGAAGACAACGCCCTGGGCGCCGAGGACCGCAAGATCGTCACGCTGGCCCGCAGTGTCCGCGCCAGGAACGCGGTGCCGGAGGGCGCCGCCGTGAGGGACGAGACCGGACGGACGTACGCCGCCGGCACCGTCGCCCTGGAGTCGCTGAAGCTCAGCGCGCTCCAGACCGCCGTCGCGATGGCCGTGGCCAGCGGTGCCACTTCGCTGGAGGCCGCGGCCGTCGTCTCCCAGGCCGACGCCGCCTCCGACGCCGACCGCGCCGCCGTCCGTGACCTGGGCGGCCCGGACACGCCCGTGCTGCTCGCGGGCCCCGACGGCACCCTGCGATCCACGATCACCGCGGGCTGAATCGGGGGCGGGCTCGCCCTGCTGTGCATCGCCGCCGCCGGGATCGGGGAGAATGGGCGCCATGAGCGCTCGACCGAACACCGAAGCCGCTGCGCAGCAGGCTGAGAACACCGCCCCCCACCGGGCCGGCTTCGCCTGCTTCGTGGGCCGCCCCAACGCGGGCAAGTCCACCCTCACGAACGCTCTGGTCGGTCAGAAGGTGGCGATCACCTCCAACCGCCCCCAGACCACCAGGCACACGGTGCGGGGCATCGTGCACCGTGACGACGCCCAGCTGATCCTGGTGGACACGCCCGGTCTCCACAAGCCGCGCACCCTGCTCGGCGAGCGGCTGAACGACGTCGTACGGACCACCTGGGCCGAGGTCGACGTCATCGGCTTCTGCCTGCCCGCCGACCAGAAGCTCGGCCCCGGCGACAAGTACATCGTCAAGGAACTCGCCGGGATCAAGAAGACCCCGAAGATCGCGATCATCACCAAGACCGACCTGGTCGAGTCCAAGGCGCTCGCCGAGCAGCTGCTCGCCGTCTCCGCCCTCGCCGACGAGCTCGGCTTCGAGTGGGCCGAGATCATCCCGGTCTCCGCGGTCAAGGACCAGCAGGTCGGTCTCCTCGCCGACCTGATCGCCCCGCTCCTGCCCGAGAGCCCCCCGCTCTACCCGGAGGGCGACCTCACCGACGAGCCCGAGATGGTCATGGTCGCGGAGCTGATCCGCGAGGCCGCGCTGGAAGGCGTACGCGACGAGCTGCCGCACTCCATCGCGGTCGTCGTCGAGGAGATGCTGCCCCGCGAGGACCGTCCGGCGGACAAGCCGCTGCTCGACATCCACGCGAACGTCTACATCGAGCGGCCCAGCCAGAAGGGCATCATCATCGGCCCGAAGGGCAAGCGGCTCAAGGACGTGGGTACGAAGTCGCGCAAGCACATCGAGGCGCTGCTGGGCACTCCGGTCTTCCTGGACCTGCACGTGAAGGTCGCCAAGGACTGGCAGCGCGACCCCAAGCAGCTGCGCAAGCTGGGCTTCTGAGGCCGAGCGGTCCGGAGAGCGCGAGCCGCCCCGGTGAGAGCGGAAGACCCGGGTGGGCGCGGCAGACCGCGCGGCCCGGGCTCCGGGCGGACACCTCCCGGGCGCAGGCCCGGGAGAACTCCTCCCGGGCCTACGCGCCTTCCTTCAGGACCCGGGAGATCAGCGTCCGCTGGGCCTCGGTCAGCCGTGGGTCCGCGCAGTCGACCGCCCGGTCGCCCACCGTGATCCGATAGCGGAAGCCGTCCGGCACCCCCGCCGTCGGGCCGTCCCGCCCGGAGGCGAGCGCCGCCTCGGCCAGGGTCTCCCACTCGGCCGCGTCGGGCCGCCCTGCCGTGTCGACCTCGCCGCGGCGTGCGATGCCGGCGAAACCGCCGGTACGGCTCACCTGAATGCGCATGCGTCCTGCTCCTGCCTGGCCCCGTCCGGACGGGGCCGGCTCGTATCTACCCGGTCAGCGTGTCGGCACGCCCACCTCCGACCATGCCTTCAGCACCGCCTCGGCCTCGTCGCCCTCGCCGAACCTGTGCCGCGCCGCCGCGACGGTCAGCTTGGCGAAGTCCGTGAACGACGCGTCCTGGGCGAGTTCGCCGCCGGTCAGGACGTCGAACCAGATCCGGCCGGCCCGCTCCCAGGCGTTGCCGCCCAGCGCCGTGGCCAGCAGGTGGAAGGCGCGGTTGGGGATGCCGGAGTTGATGTGGACCCCGCCGTTGTCGTCCTCCGTCTCGACGTAGTCGTCCATCGAAGCGGGCTGCGGGTCCTTGCCGAGCACGTCGTCGTCGTACGCCGTGCCCGGGGCCTTCATCGAGCGCAGCGCGACGCCGCTGACCCGGGGGGCGAGCAGTCCCTCGCCGATCAGCCAGTCGCCCTGGTCCGCGCTCTGGCCCAGCGAGTACTGCTTGACCAGGGAGCCGAAGACGTCCGACACCGATTCGTTGAGGGCGCCCGACTGGCCCTCGTACGCCAGGTTGGCGGTGTACTGGGTGAGTCCGTGCGCCAGCTCGTGGGCGATCACGTCGATCGCGAGGGTGAAGTCGAGGAAGATCTCGCCGTCGCCGTCCCCGAAGACCATCTGCTCGCCGTCGAAGAACGCGTTGTTGTACCTCTCGTCGTAGTGCACGGAGCCGATGAGGGGCAGCCCCTTGCCGTCGATCGAGCTGCGGCCGTACTCCGTGAGCAGCAGGTCGAAGGTGGCGCCCAGTCCCGCGTACGCGCGGTTGACGCTGGCGTCCCGGGTCGGTTCGTCCCCTTCGTCGCGGACCCTGTGGCCCGGCAGGTCCGTGCCGTGCCGGCAGTCGTACAGGGTGCGGTGGGGCTTGCTGGGGACCGCGGCGGAGGTGCGGGCCGCCTGGGGGGTCCAGGCCAGCGCGGTCACCCGCCGGTGGTGGCGCCGGGCCGCGTCGGCCTCCAGGGTGCGCCGTGCGGGGTCGGCCAGGAGCGGGTCGTCGGCCTGGGACAGCTTGTCGAGGACGTGGGGCGGCACGATCGTGCAGAAGACGGGCCGGAGCCCGTTGTTCGGTCGAGGCTGCATGCAAACGACTGTGGCACTCCGTCACCTCGCTGTCACTAATTGCGATTGCGATTGACGAAATAGAGTGATGTATCACCGTTCTGCCTTCACGAGGGCGTGATCCCGCATACTGATACGGACCGACGCACCAGGCGCCCCTCGGTTAGTGTTGCCGCATCATGCGTTTCGGGCTGCTCCTTCTTAGCTGCCGCGGCGAGGGCCTGTAGTCGTAGGCCGGCTCCCTCCCCGCGGAGTTCGCTGTTGCAGCGACACAGTCGGCCGCCCCTGCTGGACCTCAGAGGAGCCCTACGCCATGACCGCAGTGAACCCTTCCGCGAACGCCGATGCCGCCACCCCCGTGGGTGGCCCCACCCCGGTCACCAACGCGACGCAGCTGCAGAAGCCCTCCGGGATGCCGGTGCACAAGTACCGCGGGTACGAGGCCGTGGACATCTCCGGCCGCACCTGGCCGGACAACCGCATCACGCGGGCGCCCCGCTGGCTGTCCACCGACCTGCGTGACGGCAACCAGGCCCTGATCGACCCGATGTCCCCGGCCCGCAAGCGCGAGATGTTCGATCTGCTCGTACGCATGGGCTACAAGGAGATCGAGGTCGGCTTCCCGTCCTCCGGTGAGACCGACTTCGCGTTCGTGCGCTCCATCATCGAAGAGGGCGCGATCCCCGAGGACGTGACGATCTCCGTCCTGACGCAGGCCCGCGAAGAGCTGATCGAGCGCACCGTCGAGTCGCTGGTCGGTGCCCGCCGCGCCACCGTCCACCTGTACAACGCCACCGCCCCCACCTTCCGCCGCGTGGTCTTCCGCGGCTCGAAGGAGGAGGTCAAGCAGATCGCCGTGGACGGCACACGGCTGGTCATGGAGTACGCGGACAAGATCCTGGGGGACGAGACGATCTTCGGTTACCAGTACAGCCCGGAGATCTTCACCGACACCGAGCTGGACTTCGCCCTGGAGGTCTGCGAGGCCGTCTGTGACGTCTGGCAGCCGGAGGAGGGCCGCGAGATCATCCTCAACCTGCCCGCCACCGTGGAGCGTTCCACTCCCTCCACCCACGCGGACCGCTTCGAGTGGATGTCGCGCAACCTGTCCCGCCGTGAGTACGTCTGCCTGTCGGTCCACCCGCACAACGACCGGGGCACGGCCGTGGCCGCCGCCGAGCTGGCCATCATGGCCGGCGCGGACCGCATCGAGGGCTGCCTGTTCGGCCAGGGCGAGCGCACCGGCAACGTCGACCTGGTCACCCTGGGCATGAACCTCTTCTCCCAGGGCGTCGACCCGCAGATCGACTTCTCGCAGATCGACGAGATCCGCCGCACCAGCGAGTACTGCAACCAGATGGAGGTCCACCCGCGCCACCCCTACGCGGGCGACCTGGTCTACACCGCCTTCTCCGGCTCCCACCAGGACGCCATCAAGAAGGGCTTCGACGCCATGGAGGCCGACGCCGCCTCCCAGGGGAAGACGGTCGACGACATCGAGTGGGCGGTGCCGTACCTGCCGATCGACCCGAAGGACGTCGGCCGGTCCTACGAGGCCGTCATCCGGGTCAACTCGCAGTCCGGCAAGGGCGGGATCGCCTACGTCCTGAAGAACGACCACAAGCTGGACCTGCCGCGCCGCATGCAGATCGAGTTCTCCCGGATCATTCAGGCCAAGACCGACGCCGAGGGCGGCGAGGTCACGCCGGCCCAGATCTGGTCGACCTTCCGGGACGAGTACCTGCCGAACCCCGAGAACGCCTGGGGACGCGTGCAGATCCGTTCCGGCCAGACCACCACCGGCTCCGACGGGCAGGACACGATCACCGTCGAGGCCACGGTGGACGGCACGGACACGGTGCTGACCGGCACCGGCAACGGACCGATCTCCGCGTTCTTCGAAGCGCTGCAGGCCATCGGCATCGACGCCCGTCTGCTGGACTACACCGAGCACACGATGAGCGAGGGCGCGAGCGCGCAGGCGGCCTCCTACATCGAGTGCGCCATCGACGGCAAGGTGCTGTGGGGCATCGGAATCGACGCCAACACCACGCGCGCCTCGCTCAAGGCCGTGGTCTCCGCGGTCAACCGCGCGACCCGCTGACACCGGCGGGCGGCATGACGGACAAACGTCCTACATGACGCCGAACCGACCGGCCCGGGAACCCCGTTCACCCTCCGAGGGTGGGCGGGGTTCGGCCATCTCCCGGTGTTGTGACGTCCGGGATACTGACGCCACATCACGCATGTGGCTAACATCACGTCCAACCCGGCAATGTTGCCTGGGGGTACCTCCCGTGCCCGAAGGGCTACGGGGGAGTTACGGAGGTGTGCGACGTGCGGACAGCCAAAGGACAAAGCGCCACGAAGCTGCGCATCTGCGGCATTCGCACCGTCTGGGACACCGTCGGTGACGGCGAGTTCTTCTGCCCGGGCTGCGGAGGCGATCGCAACTACCGGCGTCTCACCGGCCGCCACCGCCTCACGGTCCTCGGTCTGCCCCTGCTGAGCCGGGGGAGCGCGGGACCCGTCGTCGAATGCGCCGCGTGCCGGGCGCACTTCGCGACCGACACCCTGGACCGCCCCACCACCACCCGTTTCTCCGCGATGCTCCGCGAGGCCGTGCACACGGTCACGCTCGCCGTGCTCGCGGCCGGCGGCACCACCTCCCGTACGGTCCTGGAGACCGCGGCTGCCGTCGTGCGCGACGCCGGGCTCGACGACTGCACCCAGGAGCAGCTCTTCACCATCGTCGAGGTGCTCGCCGCCGACACCGGCCCCGGCGGCACGTCCGATCCCGCGGCCGAAGCCTGCGGCGCGGCCCTCGCCATAGAGCTGCACGAGGTCCTCGAACCCCTCGCACCCCACCTGGCCGTCGCCGGCCGCGAGGGCGTCCTGCTGCGGGGCGCCAGGATCGCGCTCGCCGACGGACCGTACAGCCAGGCGGAGCGCGAGGTGCTGACCATGGTCGGCGGCGCGCTCCAGCTCTGCCCCGCAGACACCGCGGAGCTGCTCGCCGCGGCCGCCCGTACGCCCTCGTAGGCCGCTGCTGCACCCCACACGGCTCCCGGAGGTTCCCTGAGGGGAACGGGGGCCGTCCGGGCCCGCACGGCTTCGGGAACCGCTTCGTGGGCCGGTGCCGCGGTGGGCGACAATGGGCGCATGAGCTTGTTCCGGGACGACGGCGTCGTGCTGCGTACGCAGAAGCTGGGCGAGGCCGACCGGATCATCACGATCCTGACCCGCGGCCACGGGCGGGTGCGTGCCGTGGCCCGCGGGGTGCGCCGCACCAAGTCGAAGTTCGGGGCGCGGCTCGAACCCTTCTCGCACGTCGACGTGCAGTTCTTCGCGCGCGGCAGCGAGCTCGTCGGCCGGGGCCTTCCCCTGTGCACCCAGAGCGAGACGATCGCTCCGTACGGTGGCGGGATCGTCTCCGACTACGCCCGCTACACCGCGGGCACCGCGATGCTGGAGACGGCCGAGCGCTTCACCGACCACGAGGGCGAACCCGCGGTCCAGCAGTACCTGCTGCTCGTCGGCGGACTGCGCACCCTCGCGCGCGCCGAGCACGCGCCGAACCTCATCCTGGACGCCTTCCTGCTGCGTTCGCTGGCCGTCAACGGCTACGCCCCGAGTTTCGACGACTGCGCCAAGTGCGGAATGCCCGGACCGAACCGTTTCTTCTCCGTCGCGGCGGGCGGCGTCATATGCGGCGACTGCCGGGTGCCCGGCAGCGTCGTACCCTCGGCGGAGGCCGTCGAACTGCTGAGCGCGTTGCTCACCGGTGACTGGGAGACGGCGGACGCGTCCGAGGCGCGTCACGTCAGGGAGGGGAGCGGGCTCGTGTCCGCCTACCTGCACTGGCACCTGGAGCGCGGTCTGCGCTCACTGCGGTACGTAGAGAAGTGACACAGGGAGACGAGAGAAGCCCATGGCAGTACGCGGGATGCTCGGCGGCCGTAACCGGCGTGAGTACAAGACCCCCGAGCCGCACCCCTCCGGCGCCACCCCGCCGAAGATCCCCGGCGAGCTCGTGCCCAAGCACGTCGCCGTCGTGATGGACGGCAACGGCCGCTGGGCCAAGGAGCGGGGTCTTCCGCGCACCGAGGGCCACAAGGTCGGTGAGGGCGTCGTCATGGACGTCCTCAAGGGCTGTATCGAGATGGGCGTCAAGAACCTCTCGCTGTACGCCTTCTCCACGGAGAACTGGAAGCGCTCGCCGGACGAGGTGAAGTTCCTCATGAACTTCAACCGGGACGTCATCCGCCGCCGGCGCGACGAGATGGACGAGCTCGGCATCCGCATCCGCTGGGTCGGCCGCATGCCGAAGCTGTGGAAATCCGTCGTCCAGGAGCTCCAGGTCGCCCAGGAGCAGACCAAGGACAACGACAAGATGACGTTGTACTTCTGCGTCAACTACGGCGGCCGGGCCGAGATCGCCGACGCGGCGCAGCGCATCGCCCAGGACGTCGCGGCGGGGAAGCTCGACCCGTCGAAGGTCAACGAGAAGACGTTCGCGAAGTACATCTACTACCCGGACATGCCGGACGTGGACCTCTTCGTGCGCCCGAGCGGAGAGCAGCGCACGTCCAACTACCTGATCTGGCAGAGCGCGTACGCCGAGATGGTCTTCCAGGACGTCCTGTGGCCGGACTTCGACCGCCGGGACCTGTGGCGTGCCTGCCTGGAGTTCGCCCGGCGCGACCGGCGGTTCGGCGGGGCCGAGGAGGTCACGCAGGCGTGAGCCGGACGGTGGGGGCCCCGGGGCCCGGGACCCCCACCGGCGGTCAGCTCCGCTCGGCCGCGCACTCCGCGCAGGTGCCGAAGATCTCCACCGTGTGGGCCACGTTCACATAGCCGTGCTGCGCGGCCACGGTCTCGGCCCACTGCTCCACTGCCGGGCCCTCCACCTCGACGGCCTTGCCGCAGACGCGGCAGACCAGGTGATGGTGGTGGTCACCGGTCGAGCAGCGCCGGTAGACGGCCTCGCCGTCCGTCGTGCGCAGCACGTCGACCTCGCCCGCGTCGGCGAGGGACTGGAGCGTGCGGTAGACCGTGGTCAGGCCGACCGAGTCGCCCCGGTGCTTGAGCACGTCGTGCAGGTCCTGGGCGCTGCGGAACTCGTCGACCTCGTCGAGCGCCGCCGCGACCGCCGCCCGCTGCCGGGTGGACCGGCCGCGTACCGGTGCCGCGTTCGTGCCACTGATCGGCGCCGTCGCCACAGCTGCCTCCTCGTGTCGCCCGTACGTACGTCGGGCCATTGTGCCAGCCCGGCCCGGCGCCACGGTCACACCCGTACGTCGTCCGACGCCGGGCGGGCCGCCGGTACCTCAAGGGTGCACCGGTCCGCCTCGCTCCCGCGTACCTTGGCGCGCCGGCGGGCCAGCGGCGTGGCGAGCGCGGTGAGCAGGACGAACGCGGCGATGGCCAGCAGCACGATCGTCGCGCCCGGGGGCACGTCCTGGTAGTACGAGGTCACGGTGCCGGCCAGGGTGACCGCCGTACCGATGACCACGGCCAGGACGAACGTCACCTTGAAGGACTTCGAGATCTGCTGGGCGGCGGCGACCGGCACCACCATCAGCGCGCTGACGAGCAGCAGGCCGACGACCCGCATCGCCACGGTGACCGTGACGGCGGCCGTCACGGCGACCAGCAGGTTGAGCACGCGCACCGGCAGCCCGGTGACCCGGGCGAACTCCTCGTCCTGGCTGACGGCGAACAACTGCCGCCGCAGTCCCACGGTGACCAGCACCACGAAGGCGGCCAGCACGACGATCGCGGTGACGTCCTCCTCGGAGACCGTCGACAGGGAGCCGAAGAGGAACGAGGTCAGGTTGGCGTTGGAGCCGGTGTCCGAGAGGTTGATCAGCATCACGCCGCCCGCCATGCCGCCGTAGAAGAGCATGGCCAGGGCGATGTCGCCGCGCGTGCGGCCGTACCACCGGATGAGCTCCATCACGACCGAACCGGCCACGGCGACGAGCGTCGCCATCCAGACCGGGTTGGTGGAGAGCAGGAAGCCGAGGCCCACACCGGTCATCGCGACGTGGCCGATGCCGTCGCCCATCAGGGCCTGGCGGCGCTGGACGAGGTAGATGCCGATGGCGGGGGCGGTGATGCCGACCAGGACGGCCGCGATCAGGGCCCGCTGCATGAAGGGGGGGTTCAGGAATTCCAGCATGATCAGGTCAGCAGTCCCGTCCGTACGGGCTCGGTGGCCGCGTGGGGGTGTACGTGGTCGTGGCCGGGCAGCGCGTGCTGGCCCACGGCCTCGGGGGGCGGCCCGTCGTGCATGACGCAGCCGTCGCGCAGGACGATCGCCCGGTCGATCAGCGGTTCCAGCGCCCCGAGCTCGTGCAGGACGAGCAGCACCGTCGCGCCGCCGGCGACCTGCTCGCGCAGCGTGGCGGCGAGGATCTCCTGGCTGGCCAGGTCGACGCCCGCCATGGGCTCGTCCATGATCAGGACCTCGGGCTCGGCGACGAGCGCGCGGGCGATCAGCACCCGCTGGTGCTGGCCGCCCGAGAGGGCGTTCACCGAGTCCTTGGCGCGCTCGGTGAGGCCGACGAGCTCGATGGCCCGGTCCACGGCCGCCCGGTCCTGCCTGCCGAGCGGCAGGAACCTCGTGCGCGACAGCCGCCCGGAGGCTACGACCTCGCGGATCGTGGCGGGGACACCGCCGGCCGCCGTGGTGCGCTGCGGTACGTAACCGACGCGGGCCCACTGCCGGAAGCGGGGCAGCGGCGTACCGAACAGCTCCACGGTCCCGCCGGTCAGCGGCACCTGGCCGATGACCGAGCGTACGGCGGTGGACTTGCCGGAGCCGTTGGCCCCCAGCAGGGCCACGACCTCGCCGCGGTGGACGGTGAGGTCGACACCGCGCAGCACCGGGCGCGCGCCGAGCGTCGCCGTGGCTCCGCGCATGCTGATCACGGCTTCTGGCCTACTGGGCTCGGGCACGATCGCCTCCGGTGCTGCGGCTGGTTCGGGTGTTGCTCGGGTCACTTCGCGCCGAGGGCCTTCTCCAGCGCGGCCAGGTTGGACTCCATGACCTCGATGTAGTCAGCGCCCGCGGACTTGTCGGTAATTCCCTCCAGCGGGTCCAGGACGGCCGTGCTCAGACCGAGGTCCTTCGCCAGCGTCTTGGCGGTCTTGTCGCTGGCGAGCGTCTCGAAGAACACCGTGGTGGCCTTGTTCTCCTCCGCGACGTGGTGGATCTCGTCGATCCGGGCGGGGCTGGGCTCGGTCTCGGGGTCGAGACCGGCGATGCCCTCCTGGGTGAGGCCGTAGCGCTCGGCGAGGTACCCGAAGGCGGAGTGCGTGGTGATGAACGTCTTCGTGGCGGTGTTCTTCAGCCCGGCCTCGAAGGCCTTGTCCAGCTTGTCCAGCTCGGCGACGAGGCTCTCGGTGTTCTTGCGGTAGTCCGCGGCGTTGTCGGGGTCGGCCTTCTCCAGGGACTTCCCGACGCCTTCGGCGACCTCGGCGTACTTCACGGGATCGAGCCAGATGTGCGGGTCGAGGGCCGCGCCGTCCTCCTCGTGCTCCTCGCCCTCGTGCTCGTCGGCGCCGTGGTCGTGGCCGTCGACCGCCGAACCGTGGCTCTCCAGCGTGGTGAGCTCCGCGGCGTCCACGGTGTTCTCGACACCTGCCTGTGCGACGGCGTCGTCGACGGCGGGCTGGACGTTCTTGAGGAACAGGATGTAGTCGGCGTCGCTCAGGCCGCCGATCTGCTGGGGGGAGAGCTCCAGGTCGTGCGGTTCCACACCGGGCTTCGTCAGCGAGGTGACCGACACATGGCTCCCGCCGATCTCCTCGGCGAGGAACTGCATCGGGTAGAAGGACGCCACCACGTTCAGCTTGCCGTCGCCGCTGCCCTCGGCCGCGTCGGACGAGGAGCAGGCGGAGAGCGCGGTGAGGCCGAGGGCGACTGCTCCCGCGACGGCGGTGGTGGGTATGAGGCGGCGTACGTTCATGACAGTCATTTTCAACAAATGTGGAAACGATTGTCAACAAGGCTGATCAGATGCCCGGATCCGGACTTCGTGACCGCGATGCGCCCCACCGATTTGATCCGGGGGGTGCGCCCGCCGGTAATCTGGGGCATTCGCCCGCCCGTCTCCCGGACCACCCCCACCACCGAGGCGCCGCGCGCCGTCCCTGTCCAATTTCGCCGTCGTAATGAAGAGAGCACCGTGGCCGCCGACAAGATCGACACCATCGTCAGCCTGAGCAAGCGCCGTGGCTTCGTCTACCCCTGCAGTGAGATCTACGGTGGCCAGAAGGCCGCCTGGGACTACGGGCCCCTGGGCGTCGAGCTGAAGGAGAACCTCAAGCGCCAGTGGTGGCGCTACATGGTCACCTCGCGCGAGGACGTGGTCGGTATCGACTCGTCGGTCATCCTTGCCCCCGAGGTCTGGGTCGCCTCCGGCCACGTCGCCACGTTCTCGGACCCGCTCACCGAGTGCACCTCCTGTCACAAGCGCTACCGCGCCGACCACCTGGAGGAGGCGTACGAGGAGAAGCACGGCAAGCCGCCCGTGAACGGCCTCGCCGACCTCAACTGCCCCAACTGCGGCAACAAGGGCACCTTCACCGAGCCCAAGCAGTTCTCGGGTCTGCTCTCCACCCACCTCGGCCCGACCCAGGACTCCGGCTCCGTCGCCTACCTGCGTCCCGAGACGGCCCAGGGCATCTTCACCAACTTCGGCCAGGTCCTGCAGACCTCGCGCAAGAAGCCGCCGTTCGGCATCGCGCAGATGGGCAAGTCCTTCCGGAACGAGATCACTCCGGGCAACTTCATCTTCCGCACCCGTGAGTTCGAGCAGATGGAGATGGAGTTCTTCGTCAAGCCGGGCGAGGACGAGCAGTGGCAGGAGTACTGGATGGAGCAGCGCTGGAACTGGTACACCGGCCTGGGCCTGCGCGAGGAGAACATGCGGTGGTTCGAGCACCCGCAGGAGAAGCTCTCCCACTACTCCAAGCGCACCGCTGACATCGAGTACCGCTTCCGCTTCGGCGGCAGCGAGTGGGGCGAGCTGGAGGGCGTCGCCAACCGCACGGACTACGACCTCAAGGCGCACTCCAAGGCTTCGGGCACCGACCTCTTCTACTTCGACCAGGAGAAGGGCGAGCGCTACACGCCGTACGTCATCGAGCCGGCGGCCGGTGTCGGACGCTCGCTGCTGGCGTTCCTCCTCGACGCGTACAGCGAGGACGAGGCTCCCAACGCCAAGGGCGTCATGGAGAAGCGCGCCGTGATGCGCCTCGACCCGCGCCTGGCGCCGGTCAAGGTCGCGGTCCTGCCGCTGTCCCGCAACCCGCAGCTCTCGCCGAAGGCCAAGGGCCTCGCCGCCGACCTGCGGCAGAACTGGAACATCGAGTTCGACGACGCGGGTGCCATCGGCCGCCGCTACCGCCGCCAGGACGAGATCGGCACGCCGTTCTGCGTCACCGTCGACTTCGACACCCTCGACGACAACGCGGTGACCGTGCGCGAGCGCGACACGATGAAGCAGGAGCGCGTCTCCCTGGACCAGATCCAGAGCTACCTCGGCTCCCGTCTGCTGGGCTGCTGACCGCCCGTCCTCACGACGAAGCCCCCGGTTCCGGCATACGGAGCCGGGGGCTTCGGGCACACTGGGCGCACTCGTCCACAGGGGAGGCCAGGATGCCGTCCATGACCACGAGCAAGGTCAGCAGATGGGACCAGCACGGCCGTGAACACGTCGTCCACGTACGGAAGTCGGGGCCCAGGCGGCAGCTGACCTGCGCCACCTGCGGCTGGCGCAAGGGGGCGCAGTTCCTGCCCTGGCTGAAGGCCGAGGAGCACCTGACCGAGGCGCACCAGGCCACGGTCGACCCGACGGCCTGAGGCGGCAACAGGCCGTCGGCCGAAAATAACCGGATGAGGCACCCCCTTCGCCGGGGTACCTTTCCGTCATGTCTTCGTTCTTCCAGATCTACGAGTGAGCGCGCGACGGGCCCGACCGCCCGTCGCTCATCGGATCGATACACGACACGTCATCCTCACCTCCTCACTACGAACGGGAGAACCCCGTGGCCAAGAGCCGCAACAACCTCCTCGGCGTGGGCGGGCAGCGCAAGAAGCTGTCCCGCGCCGAACAGCAGGGCGCGGGCCCCGCGCGCGACAACGACCGCAAGGCCGCCGAGGACAAGAAGCAGGAGCTGGTGCGCAAGATGCGTGAGCGCGCTGCAGCCGCCGCCGAGGCCGAGCCGGAGCAGGACGCACCGGCCGGGAGCTGACCTCCTCGCACCACCCGTAAGGCAGGGCCCCGGACCACCTCGGTGATCCGGGGCCCTGCCTTCTCCCCTCACCCCACCGTGCGGGGCAGCCGCAGGCTCAGCAGCGTCGTCAGGACGACGGTGCCCAGCTGCACGAGCAGCGTCACGAGCAGGGCGTCGCGCATCCCCTGCCCGGGCGCCAGCGCGAGGAACAGCGTGCCGAGCGTGGCGACGCCGAGGGCCAGCGCGGCCTGCTGCGTCGTCGTCATCACGCCGCCGCCGACCCCGGCCCGCTCGGACGGCACGTCGGAGAGCACGATGCGGATCAGGACGGGCAGTTGCAGCCCCTGCCCGAGCCCCGCGATCGCGACGCCCGGCAGCAGCCCCAGGAGGCCGAGGTCCGGCCAGCCGCGCCACACGGTCAGGGCCAGCGCCGTGACACCCACGCCCTGGATCAGCCCGCCGGCCGTCACGACCCGGCTGCCGAAGCGGCGTACCAGCCGGGGCCCGGCCAGGGAAGCCGCGAAGAAGGCGGTGGCCATCGGTGCCAGCGACAGGCCGGCCGCCGCCGGGCCCATCTCCAGACCCTGCTGGAGGGCCACGGCGATCACGAACATGAAGCCGCCGAAGCCGATGGAGAAGGGCACCACGAGCATCAGGCCGCGCCGCAGCGAGTCGAGCCGCAGCAGGCTCGGCGGCACCAGCGGGGTCCGCCCCTGGGCGTCGGCCCGCCGCTCGACCCGGTAGAAGGCCGCCGCGGCGAACGGGAACAGCCCCAGGGACACCCAGGTCCACAACGGCCAGCCCGCCGCGCGCCCCTCGGTCAGCGGGGCCAGCAGCGTCACCAGCGAGACGGCCAGCAGCAGCGTGCCCGGTACGTCGACGGGCGCGGGCCGCTCCGAGCGCGTCTCGGGCATCGACCGGGCGGCCAGGAACAGCCCCACGAGCACCACCGGGACGTTCACCAGGAACACCGAGCGCCAGCCCGCGCTCTCGCCGAACACCGAGGACAGCGGGGCCGCGGACACCAGGACACCGCCGAGGATCTGCCCGGCGACCATGGAGAGCCCCGCGGTCGCCCCGTACAGGCTCATGGCGCGGGCGCGGCGGTGCCCGGCCGTGGACGCCTGGATGGTGGCGAGCACCTGCGGCAGCATCAGGGCCGCGGCGGCGCCCTGCGCGACCCGGGCCCCCACGAGGGTCCAGGCGTCCGGGGCCAGCCCGCAGGCGAGGGAGGTGAGACCGAAGGCGGCCATGCCGACGAGGAAGAGCCTGCGCCGCCCGGCCATGTCGCCCAGACGCCCGCCGAGGACGAGCAGCACGGCGTACGAGAGGCCGTAACCCGCGACCACCAGCTCCAGCAGGGCGGGGCCCGCGGCCAGGTCGTGGTCGATGGTGGGCAGGGCGACGTTCACGATGAAGAAGTCGATGAGCGGCAGCGCCCCGCCGAGGAGCACGGTGAACAGACCGAGCCCCCCGAGCGCGGGCGCCGGGTGGTCGAACCGCGCCACGGGCGTGCCGGTGGCGGGTGCGTTCGTCAGTACGGAGGAATCACTCACGGCATCGAGACTGGACCCGCGCTCAGACTGGTACCAGAGTCTCTTCATCCTGGTACCAGGAGCACCTGGCAATGCGCTGGGGTCTCCGGCACGCTGGGTGGATGACGACCGTGGCTCCCGGGGCGACCGGGACGGACATCAGGCGGCAGGAGCTCGCGGACTTCCTGCGCAGCCGCCGCGAACGGATCACCCCCGAGCAGGCCGGTCTGCCCCGGGGCCGCCGCAGGCGCACCCCCGGGCTGCGCCGCGAGGAGGTCGCGCACCTCTCGGCCGTGGGCGTCACGTGGTACACGTGGCTGGAGCAGGCGCGCGACATCCGGGTCTCGCCCCAGGTCCTCGACTCGCTGGCCCGCGCGCTGCTGCTCGACCGCAGCGAGCGCACCCATCTCTTCTCCCTCGCGGGGGCGGTCGACCCCGCGCCGGGCTCGGACTGCGCGGGCGTCACACCGGCGCTGCAGGAGATGCTCACGCGCCTGGAGCCCTTCCCCGCCTGCATCCAGAACAGCCGGTACGACATCCTCGCCTACAACCGCACCTACGGGCGGCTGCTGTGCGACCTGGACGCCGTCGCCCCGGAGGACCGCAACTGCATGCTCCTCGCCTACACCGACGAGGGCTGGCGGTCCTCCGTCGTCGATCTGACCGCCATGCGCCGGGTGATGGCCGCCAAGTTCCGGGCCGCGATGGCGGAGCACCTGGCCGAGCCTGCCTGGAAGGCACTGCTGGGGCGGCTGGAGGCGGCCTCGCCTGAGTTCTCCGAGATCTGGGCCCGGCACGAGGTGGTGGGAGCCTCCAACCGGACCAAGATCTTCCGCAACGCCCGGGTGGGGCTGCTCAGCCTCGACCACACCGACCTGTGGCTGGGCCCCTCGGCCGGTCCGCGCCTGGTGACCTACGTCCCGTCGGACGAGGAATCCCGGCGGGGGCTGGAGCGGCTGCTGGCCTCGGCCGTCGCCGGGGGCTGAACGGCTGTCCCGGCCGCCGCCGGGGTGCGGGACAATGGGGCAATGACCACGCTCGCCCCCGCCCTCCCGCTGCTCCGGATCGGCCCGCACACGGTGCAGCCGCCGGTCGTGCTCGCCCCCATGGCCGGCATCACCAACGCGCCCTTCCGCACCCTGTGCCGAGAGTTCTCCGGCGGCAAGGGGCTGTTCGTCAGCGAGATGATCACCACGCGGGCGCTGGTCGAGCGCAACGAGAAGACCATGCAGCTCATCCACTTCGACGCGAGCGAGACCCCGCGCTCCATCCAGCTGTACGGAGTGGACCCGGTCACCGTCGGCAAGGCGGTCCGCATGATCGTCGACGAGGACCTCGCCGATCACATCGACCTGAACTTCGGCTGCCCCGTCCCCAAGGTCACCCGCAAGGGCGGAGGCTCCGCGCTCCCGTACAAGCGGCCCCTGCTCCGGGCGATCCTCCGTGAGGCCGTGGCGCAGGCGGGCGAGCTCCCGGTCACCATCAAGATGCGCAAGGGCATCGACGACGACCACATCACCTTCCTCGACGCCGGCCGTATCGCCGTCGAGGAGGGCATCACCGCCGTCGCCCTGCACGGCAGGACCACCGCGCAGCACTACGGCGGCACCGCGGACTGGGACGCCATCGCGCGGCTCAAGGAGCACGTCCCGGAGATCCCCGTCCTCGGCAACGGCGACATCTGGTGCGCCGACGACGCCCTGCGGATGATGCGCGAGACCGGCTGCGACGGGGTGGTCGTCGGCCGTGGCTGCCTGGGACGCCCCTGGCTCTTCGGCGACCTGGTCAGCGCCTTCGAAGGCACCGGGACGAGGCAGGCGCCCACCCTGCGCGAGGTCGCGGACGTCATGCTGCGCCACGCGACGCTCCTGGGGGAGTGGATCGGTGACGAGAGCCGGGGCGTGATCGACTTCCGCAAGCACGTGGCCTGGTACCTCAAGGGCTTCGCGGTCGGCTCGGACATGCGCAGGAAGCTCGCGGTCACCTCCTCGCTGGAGGAGCTCGGCGGCCAGCTCCAGGAACTCGACCTGGACCAGCCCTGGCCGGAGAGCGCGGACGGCCCCCGGGGGCGTACGTCCGGCAACAACCGCGTGGCGCTGCCCGACGGCTGGCTCAAGGACCCGTACGACTGCGCGGGCGTGAGCGCCGACGCGGAGCTGGACACCTCGGGCGGCTGAGCGCCCGCCCGTCTGTGGGGCACCGAGTGCCCCCGAACAGGAGCCCGCTCACATGAGCGGGCTTTTGTCGGTCCGGGTGGCGCGTTCCCCGGCGGATCGACCGGGCGGCGGGCGTGTTTTCTCTCCGCTCGTGACCCGCTGTCACTCGCAGTGGTCAGTGGGTGGCGGACAGGTGTCCGGCTGCCGCCCCGAGGGCGTCCGGATGGTGACATCTGAGCGGAGGTGGGGGCGTGATTCTCGCCACCCCTGAGGGGTGTTTGGCTCAGATGAGCGCTCAAAGGCTAGCTGTACTTCTCAAATGATGGCACTGGGTGCCAGTCGACTTTACTTTGATCGATCAAGCCATCCGTGACCGTGGGTCCGAAGAGTGCGAGATGACGTGACGCAGCGTAGTGATTCATTCAAGAAGTGAATGAACACCCGCCTCGCGCGGGGTCCGGGCATCACTTTCGATCTGCTGGCGGACGGGTGGTTGAGACCTCATGACGCGCAAGTGGCCGTACCCAGACACCTTCGATCTGGGTATGTTCCTCGCCGTCAGGGCAGCCACCGCGTCCTCGAGGAGTCGAGACCCGTGTCGGAAAACAAAGACCCCCAGAAGTTCGTCTACGACTTCACCGAGGGCAACAAGGATCTGAAAGATCTTCTGGGCGGCAAGGGTGCCAACCTCGCCGAGATGACCAATCTCGGGCTGCCGGTTCCTCCCGGCTTCACCATCACGACCGAGGCATGCAAGGTCTACCTCGACAGTGGCGAGGAGCCGGCTGAGCTGCGTGACGAGGTCGGTGCACACCTCGCGGCGCTGGAGCGGCGGATGGGCAAGACGCTCGGCCAGGCCGACGACCCGCTGCTGGTCTCCGTCCGGTCCGGTGCGAAGTTCTCCATGCCCGGCATGATGGACACGGTCCTCAACATCGGCCTCTCCGACGCCTCGGTCGTGGGCCTCGCCGCCCAGGCCGGCGACGAGCGTTTCGCCTGGGACTCCTACCGGCGCCTCATCCAGATGTTCGGCAAGACCGTGCTCGGCGTCGACGGCGACCTCTTCGAGGAGGCGCTGGAGGCCGCCAAGGAGGCCAAGGGCGTCACGGTGGACGTGGACCTGGACGCGGCCGACCTGAAGAAGCTGGTCAAGCGCTTCAAGGAGATCGTCACCCGGGACGCCGGGCGGGAGTTCCCGCAGGACCCGCGCGAGCAGATGGACCTGGCCGTGAAGGCGGTCTTCGACTCGTGGAACACCGACCGGGCCAAGCTCTACCGCCGCCAGGAGCGCATCCCCGGCGACCTCGGCACGGCCGTCAACATCTGCTCCATGGTCTTCGGCAACCTCGGCCCCGACTCCGGCACGGGCGTCGCCTTCACCCGTGACCCGGCCAGCGGCCACCAGGGCGTCTACGGGGACTACCTGCAGAACGCGCAGGGCGAGGACGTCGTCGCGGGTATCCGCAACACGGTGGCGCTCGCCGAGCTGGAGTCGATCGACAAGGCGTCGTACGACCAGCTGATGAAGATCATGGAGACGCTGGAGACCCACTACAAGGATCTCTGCGACATCGAGTTCACCATCGAGCGCGGCCAGCTCTGGATGCTCCAGACCCGGGTCGGCAAGCGCACCGCCGGTGCCGCCTTCCGCATCGCCACCCAGCTCGTCGACCAGGGCCTCATCGACGAGGCCGAGGCGCTGCAGCGGGTCAACGGCGCACAGCTCGCGCAGCTGATGTTCCCCCGCTTCGACCACGGCGCCGCCAGCGTGCTGCTGGGGCGTGGCATCGCCGCGTCACCCGGCGCGGCCGTGGGCAAGGCCGTCTTCGACTCGTACACCGCCGTCAAGTGGTCGCGGTCGGGCGAGAAGGTCATCCTCATCCGCCGGGAGACCAACCCCGACGACCTCGACGGCATGATCGCCGCCGAGGGCATCCTGACCTCGCGCGGCGGCAAGACCTCGCACGCCGCCGTCGTCGCCCGCGGCATGGGCAAGACCTGTGTCTGCGGCGCCGAGGAGATCGAGGTCGACACCAAGCGCCGCCGGCTGACCGTCGGGGACACCGTCGTGGAGGAGGGCGACCTCGTCTCCGTCGACGGTTCCACCGGCAAGGTCTACCTCGGCGAGGTACCGGTCGTACCGTCCCCGGTCGTCGAGTACTTCGAGGGCCGCATGCACGCGGGCGCCGACGACGCCGACGAGCTCGTCGCCGCCGTGCACCGGATCATGGCGTACGCGGACCGGGTGCGCAGGCTGCGCGTGCGGGCGAACGCGGACAACGCCGAGGACGCGTCGAGGGCCCGGCGCTTCGGCGCCCAGGGCATCGGCCTGTGCCGCACCGAGCACATGTTCCTCGGTGAGCGCCGCGAGATGGTCGAGAAGCTGATCCTCGCGGACACCGACGACGAGCGTGAGGCCGCGCTGGCCGCACTGCTGCCCCTCCAGAAGGCCGACTTCATCGAGCTGTTCGAGTCGATGGACGGGCTCCCCGTCACCGTCCGGCTGCTCGACCCGCCGCTGCACGAGTTCCTGCCCGACATCACCGAGCTCTCGGTGCGGGTCGCGCTCGCGGAGTCCCGCAAGGACGCCAACGAGAACGATCTGCGGCTGCTCCAGGCCGTGCACAAGCTCCACGAGCAGAACCCCATGCTGGGCCTGCGCGGAGTGCGCCTCGGCCTGGTCATCCCCGGTCTGTTCGCGATGCAGGTGCGGGCGATCGCGGAAGCGGCGGCGCACCGCAAGAACGCCAAGGGCGACCCGCGCGCCGAGATCATGATCCCGCTCGTCGGCACGGTGCAGGAGCTGGAGATCGTCCGCGAGGAGGCCGACCAGGTCATCGCGGAGGTCGAGGAGGCGACCGGCACGGAACTGAAGCTGAAGATCGGCACGATGATCGAGCTGCCCCGCGCCGCGCTGACCGCCGGTCAGATCGCGGAGGCCGCACAGTTCTTCTCCTTCGGCACGAACGACCTCACCCAGACGGTGTGGGGCTTCTCCCGCGACGACGTGGAGGCCTCGTTCTTCACGGCGTACCTGGAGAAGGGCATCTTCGGGGTGTCGCCGTTCGAGACCATCGACAAGGACGGCGTGGGCTCCCTCGTACGCAGCGCCGTGGAGGCCGGCCGGGCCACCCGCCCGGACCTCAAGCTCGGCATCTGCGGTGAGCACGGCGGGGACCCCGAGTCGGTGCACTTCTTCCACGAGGTGGGCCTCGACTACGTCTCCTGCTCGCCGTTCCGCATTCCCGTGGCGCGGCTGGAGGCGGGCAGGGCCGCCGCCGAATCCAGGGGCAGCGACAGCCGCTGAGGCCGGCGCACGGCCCCCGGCACGACTCCGGCGCCGCCATCGGATGACATCGACCCTCATCGGTCCGACGGCGGAGCCGGATTACCAGGAAGCGGCGGCACCCTGTGCGGGGGTGCCGCCGCTTCGTCAATTGAATGGCGAACCGTTCACGTTCGTTTCTTTTCGGCGTTCGGTGCGCAAATCCCGGGCGTCACGCCGGGATGCGGCCCGGGGATCCCCATCCCCGGGCCGCACCCGTTTACCGCCGCCGGGTACGGAGCCGCACCGTCGCGCACCGCCGCCGAACGGGCGAAGCCCCCCACGGCCCCCACCCGCTCTTTCGGTGACGCCGGATGCGTACCCGACGTCGTACAGCTTTTCGGGTGGCGTCGATGCGGGCGAGGCATTTCAACTGTGGCCGAAACCCCGTGGTGACCTCCTGTGACGCCCCGCATACGCTTCGGCAGGGGGAATTGCGGTTGCAACAGGGGGTTCGGTGCTGCGTATCCATGTGTCCGGAGTGGACCTTTCGCGTGTGCGGATGGCCACGAGGCCGGACGCGATGTGGGAAACCATTCTCAGTTTCCACCGGCTGAGGGACCGCCGGGGTTCCACGGTGTTCGGTAAATGGCGCGCGGAATCCCGCGCACGGTTGAATGGTGAAGCACGTCTGCTGGCCACGGTCGTTCCACCCCGCGGCTATTTCCCCGACTTCCTGACGCCTTCTCAAGAAGGCGCCGAACCATTCGGGCTCGACGCCGGAATGGAGGCGCTGCGCGACACCGCGGCGGACCGGATCCGCGAGGAGACCGGACTCCTCGCGCAGCAGGCCCCCCGGATGCGGCGGGCGTCCTCGGGAGCCCCGTCCGGTGCCGCGCTGCTGGAGGCGCTCGCCGAGGGGCGTACGGAGCCCCTGGGCCGTCTCATCACCACGCTGCGGGACTACCACCGCGCCGCGGTCGAGCCCTACTGGCCGCACATCCGTGCCTGTGTCGAGGCCGACCGGGCCGTCCGGGGGCGCGCGCTGCTGGACGGCGGTGCGGACGAGCTCCTCGCCGGCCTGCCCTCCATGATCCGCTGGCGCGCCCCCGTGCTGGAGGCCGACTACCCCGTCGACCGGGAGCTGCGCCTGGACGGACGGGGCCTGCTGCTCCAGCCGTCGTTCTTCTGCCGCGGCACCCCCGTCGTCTACCGCGACCCGGGCCTGCCGCCGGTGCTCGTCTATCCCGTCACCCATCCGGGCGCCCCGGTCTTCGCCGAGCCCGGACCCTGGCTCGGCAGGCTCGTGGGCCACACCCGTTCCACGGTGCTGCGCTCCATAGGCCAGGGCTGTACCACCAGCGAACTGGCCCGCAGGACCGGGGTGTCGCTCGCGTCGGCGAGCCAGCACGCCTGTGTGCTGCGCCAGGCGGGCCTGGTCCGCACCCTGCGCCACGGCAGCTCGGTCCTGCACACGCTCACGCCGCTGGGGGCGGCACTGCTCAGGGGCGGGGCGCCGCTCCCTGTGTCCTGACCGCGGACGTCCCGGGCGAACCGGCCCCGCCCCGAACGATGAGTTCTGCCCGCCACCGCCGTCTACCCCTCGTAAGCGCTCGTACGGAGCGCGGGGGAGCACCGCAGGGTGCCGGACGGAAGAGTGGAACCATCATGACCCAGCCTCAGATGATCTTCGTGAACCTGCCGGTCAAGGACCTGGAGACGTCGAAGAACTTCTTCTCGAAGCTCGGCTTCGGCTTCAACCCGCAGTTCAGCGACGAGACGACCGCGTGTCTGGTCATCAGCGACACGATCTTCTCGATGCTCATCACCGAGCCGCGCTTCAAGGAGTTCACCAAGAAGGAGATCGCCGACGCGGGCAGGACGACCGAGGTCCTCCTCGCCCTGAGCGCCGAGAGCCGCGAGAAGGTCGACGAGATGGCCGACGCCGCTCTGGCCAACGGCGGCTCGCCCGCCAACGACCCCATGGACGAGGGCTTCATGTACGGCCGGTCCTTCCAGGACCCGGACGGCCACATCTGGGAGGTCGTGTGGATGGACCCGGCCGCCGTCGAGGGACAGTCCTGACGCCGGTGAGGGCAGCTGCCGCAGGGCGTGCCCGCGGCAGTCCTGACGCCCGGCCGGGGAGGCTGTCGCAGCGCGGGCGCCCGCGCGGCAGTCCTGACGCCCGCGCCGGGAGGCTGCCGCAGGGCGGGTGCCCGCGGCAGCCTCCCGCTACCCGTCAGGACCGGAACGGCCCCGTGACCTCGTAGGTGATGCCGCCCGACGAGCTGCCGCTCGTCCCGCGCTGCGAGGAGAAGTACAGGCGCCTGCCGTCCGGGGAGAAGGCGGGGCCGGTGATCTCCGACGAGGACTGGCCGCTGATCCGCAGGAACGGGGCGACCGTGTCGTCGGGGGTGATCAGGCAGATCTCCATGTTCCCGCCGTCCTCCGCGACGTACAGGTCGCCGGACGCGGCGCGGGTGACGTTGTCGACACCCGTCAGCGGGGCGCTGCCGCCCGTGACGAGCGAGTCGTCGTAGACGAGGGAGAGGGACGAGGCGTTCGCGTCGTACGCCCACACCCTGTTGTCGCCCTTGGTGGTGAACCAGCAGGTGCCCGCCGCGTAGAAGCAGCCCTCGCCGCCGTTGAAGACCTTGGCACCGGAGACCTGGTAGCGGGTCTGGGTGGGGGAGCCGTCCGGGTCGGGGACCGTCGTCCAGGTCACCGGGCCGCTGGTGGCCGTCCCGGCCACCAGCACCTGGAGGGTGCCGCTCGCGAGGCTGCCCCAGGTGGTGGGACGGAAGCGGTAGAAACGGCCGTCCGTCTCGTCCTCGGTCAGGTAGACGTAGCCGTGGTCGGGGTCCGCGGCCGCCGCCTCGTGCTTGAAGCGGCCCATCGCGGGGCGCTGCACCGCGGCGTTCACCCCCCACGGGTCGGTCTCGTACACGAAGCCGCGGGTGACCTCCTCGCAGGAGAGCCAGGTGTTCCAGGGGGTCCTGCCACCCGCGCAGTTCGTGTTCGTGCCGGACAGGATGCGGTACGCGGAGGTCACCGTCCCCGAGGAGTCGAAGCGCACCGCGCTCGCTCCGCCGCCGCTGCTCGCGGAGACCTCGGCGTTGGAGACGTAGATCCAGCCGCTGCCGTCGGTGAAGGTGGCGCCGCCGTCCGGTGCGCTGTGCCAGGTGTACGAGGTGCCGGGGACGGTCTGTCCCGAACGGGCGATGATCCTGCTGGTGAAGCCGCTCGGCAGCAGGATGCCGTTGCTGTTGGCCGCCTGCAGCGCACCGTAGGGGCCGGTGGCCGGCTGGGCGGGATCGGCGAAGGCGGCACCCCGCCACAGGGTGCCGCCGAATGCCGCTGCCGAGCTGCCGATCACGGCCGTGCGCAAGAAGGTCCGACGTTCCACGATCACTCCACGGGTGACGTGCGGGCCCGCCGGTCCGGTCGGCCCGGCGGGTCGAACGTCAGGACAGTAGAGGCACGCGGTTGACGGAGCGTCGAATCGAGATGAACGGACCGCAGTCAGTCCGCGCGGACCGCGAACACGGGCACCGTGACCTCGTCGTCGTCCAGGCAGGCGCCCGTCTCCAGGTCGAAGCGCTGCTTCAGCAGAGGCGACGCGACGAACGGCCGGCCCTCCGCGGAGCCGATCAGGCCCCGGGAGAGGACGTACGCCCCGGTGAACGGATCCCGGTTGTCGATCGCGTAGGCGCGCCCCGCCCGGTCCACGAACAGCGCCACCTGCCGGCCGTCCGGGAGGAGCGCCGCCACTCCGCGCCCCGGGGTGAGCAGCGCACGGTCGCAGACCGTGAGCCAGCCGTCCCCGTCCGCGAGCTGGATCGTCCGGGTGTCCTGCGCCGTTTCCATCATCTGGGTCGTCATCAGGAAGGGGTCCCTTCAAGGGTACGGATGGCGAGCACCGGGCCCGCGAGGATGTCCAGGTCGGGCTTGACCTGGTCGCGCTCCGGGACGAACTTGACCGAGGGGTCGGGGGCGTCGGGGGCGTTGACGAAGGTCACGAAGCGCCGCAGCCGCTCCGGGTCGTTGATGGTCTCGGCCCACTCGTCCCGGTAACCGGCGACGTGGTCGGCCATCAGCCGCTCCAGTTCGTCGCAGAGACCGAGCGAGTCGTGCACGACGACGTCCCGCACGTGGTCCAGGCCGCCCTCGATGCGGTCCAGCCAGGTCGAGGTGCGCTCCAGACGGTCCGCCGTGCGGATGTAGAACATCAGGAACCGGTCGATGAGGCGGACCAGTTCGGCGTCGGAGAGATCCTGGGCGAGCAGGTCGGCGTGGCGCGGTGTGGCGCCGCCGTTGCCGCCTACGTAGAGGTTCCAGCCCTGCGCCGTGGCGATGATCCCGAAGTCCTTGCCGCGGGCCTCCGCGCACTCCCGGGCGCAGCCCGAGACCGCGGACTTCAGCTTGTGCGGGGATCGCAGACCGCGGTAGCGCAGCTCCAGGTCGATGGCCATCTTGACCGAGTCCTGCACTCCGTAGCGGCACCAGGTCTGCCCCACGCAGGACTTGACCGTGCGCAGCGACTTCCCGTACGCGTGCCCGGACTCGAAGCCGGCGTCGACCAGCCGGGTCCAGATCAGGGGCAGCTGGTCCACCCGGGCGCCGAAGAGGTCGATGCGCTGACCGCCGGTGATCTTCGTGTAGAGGCCGAAGTCGCGGGCCACCTCACCGATCACGATCAGCTTCTCCGGGGTGATCTCACCGCCCGGGATGCGCGGCACGATCGAGTACGAGCCGTTGCGCTGGAGGTTGGCCAGGAAGTGGTCGTTGGTGTCCTGGAGGGCCGCCTGCTCGCCGTCCAGGACGTAACCGCTCGCGCCGACAGTCGGGGCCAGAGAGGCGATGATCGAACCGACGGTCGGCTTGCAGACCTCGCAGCCGTCACCGCCGCGGGCCGCCTCACGGCCGTGCGAGTCGAGGAGGGAGGCGTACGTCGTGACGCCGAGGGTGCGGACGATCTCGTACAGCTCGCTGCGGGTGTACTCGAAGCAGCCGCACAGCCCCTGGTCCTCGGGCTGGGGCAGCAGCTGCCCGATGACCTTCACGCAACTGCCGCAGCCCGTACCGGCCTTGGTGCACTTCTTCACTTCGGGCAGCGTGGTGTGCTCGCAGATCGCGCCCTTGGTGACGTTGTGGCAGGAGCAGATCACGGCCTCGTCGGGCAGCGAGGACGGGCCCAGGGTGACCGGGCCGCCCGCACCGGCCGGCAGCACCAGCTGCTCGGGGGCGACCGGGAGGACCGTGCCGGTCATGGGCCGCAGCGTGCCGTACTGGTCCGCGTCACCGACCAGGACACCGCCGAGCAGTGTGCCGTCCTGGCCGATCACCAGCTTCTTGTAGACCCCGGAGCGGGAGTCGGAGTACACCACGTCGAGGCAGCCCTCGGCGGCGCCGTGCGCGTCCCCGAAGGAGGCGACGTCCACGCCGAGCAGCTTCAGCTTGGTGGAGAGGTCTGCCCCGGTGAAGGAGGCCGCGTTGCCCGCGATCACCTCGGCGACGGCCAGCGCCATCTCGTAACCCGGCGCCACCAGCCCGTAGACCCGGCCGTCCGAGGCCAGCGCGCACTCGCCGATCGCGAAGACGTCGCTGTCGGAGGTGCGGCACTCCTCGTCGACGATGATGCCGCCGCGCGGGCCGACCGCCAGACCGCAGTCGCGGGCCAGCTGGTCCCGGGGGCGCACACCGGCGGAGAAGACGACGAGATCGGTCTCCAGCGAGGAGCCGTCCGACAGGGACATGCCGTCGACCCGGCCGTCCTCGCCCGCGGTGACCTCCTGGGTGCCGACGCCCGTGTGGACGGTCAGGCCCATGTTCTCGATGGTGCGCAGCAGCGCGGCGCCACCGCCCTCGTCGACCTGGACCGGCATCAGCCGGGGCGCGAACTCCACGACGTGCGTGTCGAGTCCGAGGCCCTTCAGGGCGCCCGCGGCCTCCAGGCCGAGCAGCCCGCCGCCGACGACCGCGCCGGTCTTCGCGGTCTTCGCGTACTCCTCGATCGCGAGGAGGTCCTCGATGGTGCGGTAGACGAAACAGCCCTCGGCGTCCTTGCCGGGGACGGGCGGCACGAAGGGGTACGAGCCGGTCGCCAGCACCAGCGTGTCGTAGGAGAAGGTCTCCCCGGAACGCGCGGTGACGGTGCGCGCCTCACGGTCGACGCTCTGAGCCGGGTCACCGACGCGCAGCTCGATGCCGTGGCGCTCCATGAAGCCGGCCTCGACGAGCGAGAGGTCCTCCGGGGTCTTCCCGGAGAAGTACGAGGTCAGCTGTACCCGGTCGTACGCGGGGCGGGGCTCCTCGCACAGCACCACGACCCTCGCGGTGCCCGCGGCGGGGGTCAGGCCGCGGTCGGCGAGCGCTTCCAGGAACCGCTGTCCGACCATGCCGTGCCCGACGACCACGATCGTCGGCACGCCTGCGGTGGGGGCGGTCGGGGGAGTGGACACCGGCATCAGAAGCCTCCGTCGTTGGTGAGCAGGTGGAGCAAGGGCATGTCGGCGGGGAGGGGTTCGTCGTCCTGCCAGGTCCGGGCGAGGGTGCCGACCGCGGCGAGATCGCCGAACAGCACCCCGCCCGCCAGCCGGTCACCCCGGACGACGACCGTGCGGTACGCGCCCCGGGTGGCGTCCGCCAGCCGGATCACGTCGTCCCCGGGCATCGGACGGGAGTCGCCGAAGGCGGCCAGGTCGAGTCCGCCGGAGGACCCGGAGACGACGGCGGCTCCGGTGGTTCCGACGGTTCCCGCAGGGACGGGCGCGACGGAGGGGGAGCGCAGGGTGAGCCGGGTCAGGGCCCGGGTTCCCCCGTAGCGGGCGGGACGTCCTGCCAGCACCTCGGCCAGCACGTCGGCCTGTTCGAGCGCGGCGCCCGCCAGCCCGTAGACCGTCCCGTCGTGTTCGGCGCAGTCGCCGACCGCGTGGATGTACGGGTCCGAGGTGCGCAGCTCGTCGTCCACGACGACGCCCTTGCGGACCTCGAGTCCGGCGGCCTGCGCGAGACCCGTCCGGGGACGGACGCCGCAGGCCAGCACCGTGATCTCGGCCTCCAGCTCGTAGCCGTCGGCGAGTTCCACGGCCCGCACCGCCGGGGTGTCCCCGTCGGTGCAGCGCAGTCCGCGCACCCGGCACTCGGTGTGCACCTCGACCCCGAGGGCCTCCAGGTGCCGGCGCAGCATCCCGGCCGCCTCGGCGTCCAGCTGCCGCTCCATGAGGTGCTCGCCCTGCTGGGCCAGCACCACCTGGGCACCGCACTCCGCCAGTGCGCGCGCGGCCGACACCCCGAGGAGCCCGCCGCCGATCACGACGGCGCGCACTCCGGGACGTACGGCGGCCCGCAGGGTCAGGCAGTCGTCGAGGGTGCGGAAGGGGTGCACCCCGTCGGGCAGTACGTGACCCAGGCCCCGCAGCGGCGGCAGCACCGGGTTGGAGCCGGTGGCCAGCACCAGGCGCCCGTAGCCGATGACGCTGCCGTCGTCGCAGAGCACCTGCCGCTCCGCCCGGTCGATCCGCACGACCCGCACCCCGCGCCGCACCTCGGCGGGCGGCAGGGCGATGACGTCCGGCTCGTACCGGCCGGCGAGCACCTCGGCCAGCAGCACCCTGTTGTACGGTGCGTGGGCCTCCTCGCCGATGACGGTGACCCCGGGGACCCGGGCGGCGAGGCGTGCGCCCGCCATCCCGGCGCCGATCACCACCACCCGCGCCGCGTTCTCCGTCTGTGTCCTCATACCGACGAGAGTGCGCGGTGGGTGTTACCCGACCGCATCCCTCCTGTTTCCCGGGAGGAACCTTGCGCTCAGCGCGTCCGGACGCCCTCTGTGAGGGCCGGGCACGGCCGGTTGGACGGTGTACCCACCATCTGTTTAAGGTCCGGGCATGCCTGAGATCACCCTCACCACCCTGATCCTCCTCTGCCTGGCCGCCGCGGCGGCCGGCTGGATCGACGCGGTGGTGGGCGGCGGAGGGCTGCTCCTCCTGCCCGCCCTGCTGCTCGGCCTCCCGCACGTCCCGGCCGCGCACATCCTGGGCACCAACAAGGCGGTGGCGATCGTCGGCACGTCCGGGGCCGCCGTCACCTACGTACGCAAGGCGCCGGTCCAGGTCGGCACCGCCGTACGCATCGGGCTCATGGCGCTCGCCGGGTCGATGACCGGTGCCTTCTTCGCGGCGGGCATCAGCAGCGACGTGCTGCGCCCGGTGATCATGGTGGTGCTGCTCGGCGTCGCGGCCTTCGTACTGCTGCGGCCGTCCTTCGGCACCGCGGCGGCGGGTGACGGCACGGGGCGGAAGGTCACCCGTGCCCGCACCGTCACCGCGATCGTGCTGGTCGGTGGCGGTATCGGCTTCTACGACGGGCTGTTCGGGCCGGGCACGGGCACCTTCCTGGTGCTGGCGCTCACCGCCGTGCTCCACCTCGACCTGGTCACCGCGTCCGCCACCGCCAAGATCGTGAACGTCTGCACCAACGGCGGCGCACTGGCGATGTTCGCCTACCAGGGCACCGTCCTGTGGCAGCTTGCCGCGCTGATGGCCGTATTCAATCTGGCGGGCGGGATGTTCGGGGCGCGGATGGCCCTCAGGAAGGGCAGCGACTTCGTCCGGGGCGTCCTGCTGGTCGTGGTGTTCTCGCTCGTGGCCAAGCTCGGCTTCGACCAGTGGACGGCCTGAACGCCGGTACGGGGGCGATCTGCTCACCGCGGCGGAGCACCGCTGCCGGGCGGCCCGGGCGCGGCATGGTCTCGGCCTCGGCCGGGTTGTGCGCCGGAGCGCTCACCGCACCTCGGTGAGGTGCGCGTACGCCACGACGTTGCCCTGGTAGCCCGTCTCACGGGTGTAGCCGCCGCCGCAGGTGATCAGCCGCAACGAGGCGTGGGGCGTGCTGCCGTAGACGCGCTTGTCGGGGAAGTCGTCGTTCTCGTACACCTCCACCGCGTCGACGGAGAAGACGGCGGTACGGCCGTCGCGGCGGTCGATCTCGACCCGCGAGCCCTTCTTCAGGGACCCGAGACCGTAGAAGACCGACGGACCGTCGGCGCTGTCGACGTGCCCGGCGACGATCGCCGTGCCCTCGGCGCCCGGGGGAGTGCCGTCCTCGAACCAGCCGGCGAGGTTGCGGTCGTCGGCGGGCGGCGCGTCGAGTCTGCCGTCGGCGCCCAGGCCGAGGCCCGTCATGGGCGCGTCCACATCGATACGGGGGATACGGATCCGCACCGGTGCGGCAGGGCGCAGCGGCTCGGCGACCGGCGAGCCCGGCCGGAGCTCGGGCCCCGCGGCGAAGGCCTCGGTCGTGGAGGGCTGGGGTGCCATCAGCCGGATCGCCGCGCCGCTCTGCACCAGCCACAGGCCGCACAGCGCGACGATGCCCGCCAGCCAGGCCCTGGCCTTCACAGCCGTCCTGTCCACGTCGCCGTCCTTCGTCGCCGCCTCAGCGTCGGGTGCCGTCCGCGCGCCGCCTCCGCAGGAGCAGGGCGCCGCCGGCGCCCGCCGCCGCGACGAGGCCCGCGCCCGCGGCGAGCTGCGCGGTGTCGGGGGCGGCACTGCCGCCCACACCCGTGTCGACGTGCCCGGAGGGGCGGCTGGGCGAGGCCGTCGGCCTGCCGTGCGGGGGGACGGGCGGCTTCGCGGAACCGGGGCCGGTGGGGTCGGCCCCAGGAGGGCTCACGGGGGCGGGCCGGGTGCCGGGTACCGTCGCGCCGGCCTCGTCCCCGGCGTCCGTCTCCGCCGGGGCGTCCCCGGCCCCCTCCTCGCCGGTGTCGGGCCAGGGGGAGCCCGGAAGCGCGGAGAGGCCTTCCGCCGCCTCCGGATCGCCGGCCTGCAGGGTGCCGGCGGCCTCACCGAGGTCCTCGGGGGCGGCGGCGGGGTCCTCAGGGGCTGTCAGGTCGTCGAGGGTGCCCGCGTCCCCGGGAGCTTCCGGATCGTCCGGCGCCTGCGGATCCGTGGGCGCCTCCAGGTCCGTCTCCGCGCCGCCGGTGTCGCAGGGGAGCGCCGTCCCGCCGTCCACGGCCCCGGGACCGCACTCCGCCGGGGCGGGGGCGGCTGTCGCCGCGACCTGTCCGGTTCTGCCGAAAACGTCCGTCTCCGCGTGGGCGGGCGGGGCGGCGGCGAGTCCGAGCGCGGCGGCGGTGAGGGCCGCGGCGGCGGTACCGGTCACGAGGCGGGCAGGGCTGCGCATGGGAATCCTCCGGGCAGACGGATGTGTCCTGCCTCCGAGGTAACGGGCCCCGCCCGTCCGCTGCATGCTGACGCCTGGTCAGCTTTCACCCGTCCGGCCCTGGGGGGCGCCCCCGCCTCCCGCGTCCCGTGCAGGTCGAGGCGGTGCGTACGCCCGCTGGGGCCGCTCGATGCCGATCGGGTGACACCTCCGCCGCATGAGTGTGACGCAGGCCACACGTATGGACCGTGAAAGGCCGGGCACACGGTCCATACCCCCCCCACGGGACGGCAGCCCCCCCGCCGGTCCCCCGGCAACCGCCCTCACCGGTCCACCCCCCCCGGGACCCGTGAGGGCGGTGTCGTGTGCGCCCGCGCCTCAGGCTCCGGCCCGTACCCTGCCGTCCGTGGCCGACCAGGTGATGTCCGGTGGCCGCACACGGGCGCACCGGGGCAGCCCTCTGTCGTCGGTCAGGCGCAGTCGGGCGGTGAGGTGCCCCGACCGCGCGGCTTCCTCCAGGACCTCGGGTCCGGCATCGATCAGCATCAGCTTGGCGCGCCGGAACATGGTGAAGGTCCCCGCCGCGTCCACGGTGCCCCAGGACAAATGGACGAAGCGCCCCCCGAACCGGTTCTGGATGTACGGGCCCGAGACCTCGACGCCCTCCGGGGTCCGGGTCGCGACGCAGTCCAGGGTCCAGGCGGCGCGTGGCGCGTCGCCCGGGTGCAGGCCGAGCAGTTCGCCGGGCCGGTCCTTCCGCTGGACACCGACGTGGATGTTCTCGAACCCGGCGAAGTCGGTGCCCGGGCCGCAGGTGCGGCCCGGAAGTGCGGAGGCCTCGATGTGGATCTGCATGGGCCTCATCGTCCCGTACGTGTCCGGGGCGGCCGGACGGTCTCCCCGGGAGTGGCCGCGTAGGCCTGTTCCAGCAGATCCATCAGCTCCTCGTCGACGGCGAAGGGGGTGTCGTCGATGCGGCGTACCGGTGCGATGCCCTGCGAGTTGGTGACGAACGCCGCGCGGAAGGAGCCCACCGCCTCCAGTGTCACCGGGCGCCGGACGGAGGGCCGGCCCGCCCGCGCGAGTCCGGTCTCCAGCAGCGCCATGGTGATGCCCGTCAGGGCGGGGGCGTCCGGCCAGACCACGCGGGATCCGTCCCAGAAACCCACGTTGGTGATCGCCCCTTCGGTGACCAGGCCGCCGGGCGAGGTGAGCAGCGCCTCGTCGAAGCCCGAGCGCTCGGCCAGCCGCCCGTAGTACATCTGGCCGAACTCGCCGGGGCGCTTGATGTGCGGCACCGAGCGCGCGTACGGCACCGACATCAGGCTCCGGGGCGCAGTGGTCATGTGTGCCGGCTCCCGTACGGTCACCATCGACACGGTGTCCTCGCTGCCCGGCGGCAGGAAGCCGTGCACCCGCACCGACGCGTCCCGCCTGCCGGCGCCGTCGAGCGCGTGCCCGATCAGTTCACGCACCCTCGCCCCGTGCAGGGGAAGCCCGAACAGCTCACGGTTCGCCGAGTCCAGGCGGTCCAGATGCAGGGTCAGGCCGCGCACCGTGCCGTCCCTGACCTGCATCGCGGTGAAGTGGCCGTAACCGGCGAAGGCCGGGATCCGAAGATCGTCCCCGGTGGCGGGGCGGCCGTCGAACTCGACGTATGGGGCGGGCACGGAATGCGTCATGGCACCACGGTAGAACGCGGTGTCACGGCACCACGAGCGAACGGCGCTTGACCTCAATCATGGTTGAGGTGTGAGGCTTCCGTGCATGGACCTCACCACGTCACCCACCCCGTCCGCCGCCCCGCTGAAGGTGGCCGTCATCCTCGGCAGCAACCGCGAGGGGCGCTTCGGGCCCGTCGTCGCCGACTGGTTCCTGAGCCGGGCCGCCGGCCACCCGGACATCGAGACCGAACTCGTCGACGTCGCCGAGACCGAACATCCGGCCGGCCCCGCCGCCGGTGCCGTCCCGCACCTGGCACGCGCGGACGCCTTCGTCGTGCTGACACCCGAGTACAACCACTCGTACCCGGCGCCGCTGAAGAGCCTGATCGACCGGCACTTCGCCGAATGGCAGGCCAAGCCCGTCGCGTTCGTGTCGTACGGCGGAGTCTCCGGGGGCCTGCGGGCGGTCGAGCACCTGCGCCAGGTCTTCGCGGAGCTGCACGCCGTCTCGGTGCGCGACACCGTCTCCTTCCACAACGCGGGCGCCCTCTTCGACGACCGGGGCCGGCACCGGGACCCCGCGCAGGCCGACGGGGCGGCCAAGAGGATGCTCGACCAGCTGGTCTGGTGGGGCCGGGCCCTGCGCGAGGCCAGGATCCGGCACCCGTACGGCAGCTGACATCGAGGGGGCCGACAATCGAGGGGCCGCCCGCCGGGAGCACGAGGAGACCGAGATGACCGAGTCCGCAGCGCTGACCGTACTGACCACGACGGACAGCGAGGAGAAGGCCCGCGCCCTGGCCCGGGACGCGGTGGACGCGCGACTGGCCGCCTGCGCCCAGATCTCGGGGCCGGTCACCTCGGTCTACCGGTGGGAGGGCGCCGTCGAGACAGGCGAGGAGTGGCAGGTGCTGTTCAAGACGACGGCGCACCGCTACGACGAGCTGGAGGCGCACCTGCTGGCGGCGCACGACTACGAGACGCCGGAGATCATCGCGACCCCGGTGGTCCGCGGCAGCCGGCGCTATCTGGCCTGGGTGGCGGCGGAGACGGCCCCCGCAGCGGCTCTGTGACCGGCCCCCGCAGCGGCTCGTGACCGGCCCTCGGAGCCGCCCGGTGACCGGCCCCCGCCTGCCGTTCTTCGTCTACGGCACGCTGCTCCCCGGCGAGCCGAACCACGACCGGTTCCTGCGCGGCCGCACACGCGCGGAACGGCCCGCGGTGCTGCCGGGCGCCCTCCTCTACGAGGGCCCCGGCTATCCGTACGCGGTCGAGGGCCACGGCACGGTCCACGGCGCACTGGTCACGGCCGACCCCGCGACGTACGCCGAACTGCTCTCCCTGCTGGACGACCTGGAGCAGTACCTGGGCCCCGCCCACCCGCGCAATCTGTACGAACGGGTGGCCCGCCCCGCCCTCCCGGTCCCGGACCCGGGCGCGCCCGGCACCGCCGGGCCCGTCCGGGCCTGGGTCTATCTCGCTGCCGGAGCCGTGGCCCGCTCGCTGCGCACCGGCGGGACGCCCGTGCCCGGCGGGAACTGGCTCACCCGGCGGCCTCCACCCGCACCGCGCACACCTTGAACTCCGGCATCCGCGACACCGGGTCGAGCGCGGGGTTGGTCAGGGAGTTGGCCCGCCCCTCGCCCGGCCAGTGGAACGGCATGAACACGGTGTCCTGCCGGATCGCCGACGTGATCCTCGCCGGCGCCACCGCCCGTCCCCGTCGCGAGGTGACCGCCACGGTTTCTCCCTCGGCCACCCCGATCCGCTCGGCCAGCCGCGGGTGCAGCTCCACGAAGGGCCCCGGCGCGGCGGCGTTCAGCTCGGCGACCCGCCGGGTCTGCGCTCCCGACTGGTACTGGGACACGACCCGCCCGGTCGTCAGCACCACCGGGAATTCGGCGTCCGTCTCCTCCGCGGCCGGCCGGTGCGTGACCGGGACGAACCTGGCCCGCCCGTCGTCCGTCGCGAACCGCTCCAGGAAGAGCCGCGGCGTACCGGCGTGCCCCTCGTCGGGGCAGGGCCAGAACACCCCGTCCTCCGCCGCGATCCGGGCGTAGGTGATGCCCGCGTAGTCCGCTGCGCCGCCCGCCGAGGCCCGGCGCAGCTCGTCGAAGACCTCCTCGGGGACGGCCGGGAAACCCTTCCCGTGCCCCAGGAGAGCGGCCAGCGCGTTCAGCACCTCCAGGTCGCTCCGTACGCCCTCCGGCGGCATGACCGCCCGCTGCCGCAGCAGCACACGGCCCTCCAGGTTGGTCGTCGTCCCCGTCTCCTCCGCCCACTGCGTCACCGGCAGCACCACATCGGCCAGCGCCGCCGTCTCCGACAGCACCACGTCGGCGACCGCCAGGAAGTCCAGCGACCGCAGACGCTCCTCGACGTGCCCCGCGTGCGGCGCCGAGACGACCGGGTTGGACCCCATGACCAGCAGCGACCGCACATCCCGCCCCAGCGCGTCCAGCAGCTCGTACGCACTGCGTCCCGGCCCCGGCAGCGAGTCGGGGTCGACCCCCCACACCCCGGCCACGTGCCGGCGAGCCGCAGGGTCCGTGAGCTTGCGGTAGCCCGGCAGCTGGTCGGCCTTCTGACCGTGCTCCCGGCCGCCCTGGCCGTTGCCCTGGCCGGTCAGGCAGCCGTAGCCGGACAGCGGACGGCCCGCGCGGCCGGTGGCCAGGCAGAAGTTGATCCAGGCCCCCACCGTGTCCGTGCCCTTCGCCTGCTGCTCGGGACCGCGGGCGGTGAGCACCATCCCGGTCTCCGCGCCGCAGAACATCTCCACGGCTTCGCGCAGCTGCGGCACGGGCACCCCGGTGAGGCGCTCCACCAGCTCCGGCCAGTGCGCCATCGCGCCCGCCCTGGCCTCGTCCCAGCCACTCGTACGCGTGGCGACGAACTCCTCGTCCACCCGCCCGTCCGCCACGACCAGATGCAGCATGCCGAGGGCGAGCGCCAGATCCGTGCCCGGCCGGGGCGCCAGATGCAGATCCGCCTGCTCCGCCGTCCTGGTGCGGCGCGGGTCGATGACGATCAGCCGGCCGCCGTTCTCCCTCAGCTCCGTCAGATAGCGCAGCGCGGGCGGCATCGTCTCCGCGAGATTGGAGCCGACCAGGATCACGCACCCGGTCCTCGGGATGTCCTCCAGCGGGAAGGGCAGCCCCCGGTCGAGCCCGAACGCCCGCTGGTGCGCCGCGGCGGCCGAGGACATGCAGAAGCGGCCGTTGTAGTCGATCTGCGAGGTGCCGAGCACCACCCGGGCGAACTTCCCGAGGGCGTACGCCTTCTCGTTGGTGAGCCCGCCGCCGCCGAACACCCCCACGGCGTCCGCGCCGTGCTCCGCCCGCGTCCCGCGCAGCCCGTCGGCGATCCGCTCCAGCGCCTCGTCCCAGCCGGCCGGCACCAGCTCACCGTGGGTGTCGCGCACCAGGGGCCCGGTGAGCCGTACCCCGGCGGCGAGCACGGCGGGAGCGGTGCGCCCCTTGCCGCAGAGCGCGCCCCGGTTGACGGGGAACTCGGTGCGCTCCACGACCTCGGCCACCCCGCCGTCGGTGACCGGTCGCAGCTTCATCCCGCACTGGAGGGCGCAGTACGGGCAGTGGGTGGAGGTCTCGGTGCTGGCCATACGCCCAGCGTGCGAGCCCGGTATTACGGGGACCGCTGCGCCCGGTTACGCACCGGGTACGCGCACCTCAGCCCGCCCCGCCCGGCGCGGTGAGGTCGGCGGCGAGCGCCTCGGACACGCCCGTCTCCCGTGGGCCCAGGAAGTGCGGATCAGGCTCGAAGACCACGTCCAGCAGCGCCTTCCCGGCCGCCAGGACCTCCCTCGTCCCGCCGTAGTACCAGGTCACATCGTGTACGGCGTCGACCCCCACGCCGTACGCGTCGATCCCCGCGGACCGGCACAGGGCGATGGCCCGGCGTATGTGGAAGCCCTGGCTCACCAGCACGGCCCGGTCGACGCCGAAGATCTTCTTGGCCCGGACACACGAGTCCCAGGTGTCGAACCCGGCGTAGTCGCTGACGATCCGCGCGTCCGGCACCCCGCGCCCGGTGAGGTACGCGCGCATGGCGTCCGGCTCGTCGTACTCCACGCGGCTGTTGTCGCCGGTGACGAGAACGACCCGCACCTTCCCTGTCCTGTACAGCTCGGCGGCGGCGTCGAGCCGGTGCGCGAGATACGGCGACGGCCTGCCCTGCCACAGCCCGGCCCCGAACACCACGGCGACCTGCTGCGCCGGGGCGCCCGCCGTCGTGCGCACCCGTGCGTCGGCCGTGGTGTACAGCCAGGTCGCGGGCGCCAGCGCCACCGCGCAGGCGACCATCAGCGCCTGCGCCAGCCGCCGCTGCCCCCGCCGGCTCCGCGGCAGCCGTACCCGCAGGGCCGCCGGCCACCCCCGTGCCCGCAGGGCCGCGAGCCTCGCCCGTGCCCGCGGCCGCGCGGCCGCGAGTCTCCCCGGTTTCCCCAGCAGCCCCATGCGGCGCCCCCCGCGCTCGTCCACGATCCTCGAAAGAGGGGACGAACGACGGACCCGAAAGGTTCGCACCGGTGTGAACAGGTACTGACAGCGAAAGGCCCCCTCCCGTGAGACAGCGGCAAACACCCGTCACCGGTGCGAAACGGCCCGGCAACGTCCGGCCTTCACCATCGGTTCATGACGGAGACGGCACCGGAACACCTCAGTGAGCCCCTGCCCCTCGACAGCACGGCGCAACTCCTGACCCGCATCACCGCCCAGCTCGGAAGCCAGCTCAGCCTCGTCTCCCCGAACGGAACCCGCAGGCCCATGCACCTCACCCGCAGCTCAGCCCCCACCCTGGTCGCCGTCGCCCACGGCAGCCGGGACCCGCAGGCCCTGCGCACCGTCCTGGAGCTCCTGGACCTGGTGCGGGAGCTGCGGCCCGGTCTCGACGTCCGCCTCGGCCACATCGAGCTCAACGAACCCCTGCTGCCGGACACCCTGGACGGCATCGGGCGCGGCGAAGCCGTCCTCGTCCCGCTGCTGCTCGGCCGGGGCCACCACGTCCGCCACGACCTGCCCGTCGCCGCGTCCGCCGCGAGCCACCTGCGGACCCGTGTCGCGGCACCGCTCGGACCGCACCCCCTGCTCGCCGAGGTCCTGTACGAGCGGCTCGTCGAGGCCGGCTGGCGCGACGAGGACGGCGCGAGCCGCAGCGCCGGCGTCGTGCTCGCCGCCGCCGGATCGCGCGACCCGGACTCGGACGCCGACGCCCGCCGCACGGCCGCCATGCTCAGCGACCGCCTCGGCGGTGTGCCCGTCGTACCGGCCTACGCCTCGGCCGCCACCCCCACCGTGCCGGCCGCCGTGCGTGCCCTCACCGCCCGGGGCCGCCACCGGATCGCCCTCGCCTCCTACTTCACGGCGCCCGGCCGCTTCGCGACCGTCTCCGCCGCCGCGGCTCCGGGGATCGCCGCCGCACCGCTCGGCGCCCACCCGGGCATGGCACGCCTCGTGCTGCACCGCTACGACCGGGCGCTGACCGGCCCCGCGTCCGTCCACGGCGCCCTGACGCACACCCGCCTCCTCGCCTCCGCCTGACCCTTCCTGTCAGCCCGGACGATTACTGTCGAGGGCATGGACGGTACGCACGACCCCCGGGACACGCCGTACGGCACCGCTGACACCGAGCGCTGGGACACCGAGCCCGACAAACGGCCCGGGCGCACCGCGTTCCAGCGCGACCGCGCCCGTGTGCTGCACTCCGCCGCCCTGCGCAGGCTCGCGGGAAAGACCCAGGTCGTCACACCGGGCACCCGCGGACGGGCCTGGGACGCCAGCCCCCGCACCCGGCTCACCCACTCCCTGGAGTGCGCCCAGGTGGGCCGGGAGCTCGGCGCGGCCCTCGGCTGCGACCCCGACCTGGTGGAGACGGCCTGCCTCTCCCACGACATGGGCCACCCGCCCTTCGGGCACAACGGCGAACAGGCGCTCAACGACTTCGCGTCGGACTGCGGCGGTTTCGAGGGCAACGCCCAGTCGCTGCGCCTGCTCACCCGCATCGAACCCAAGCGATTCGTCCGCGACCCGCGCAGCGGTGAACTCGTCAGCGTGGGCCTCAACCTGACCCGTGCCGCCCTGGACGCCGCCACCAAGTACCCCTGGCCCAGGGGCGCGCACCCCACGGACCCCGCCTCACCGAAATTCGGGGTGTACGAGGACGACCTGCCGGTCTTCGCGTGGATCCGCAAGGGCGCACCGCAGGACGGCACCTGCTTCGAGGCCCAGGTCATGGACTGGTCCGACGACGTCGCCTACTCCGTGCACGACTTCGAGGACGGACTGCACGCCGGGCACATCGACCCGGACTGCCTCTTCTCCGCGCCGGAGCGCGCGCAGATCTGGCAGGTCGCCATCGGGCGTTACGTCCCGGCCGGCACCGATCCTCAGGAGCTCTCCGACGCCCTGGACCGGCTCACGGCCCAGGAGTGGTGGCCGCGCGGCTACGACGGCAGCGCCGTCGCCCAGGCCCGGCTGAAGGACGCGACGAGCCAGCTCATCGGCAGGTTCTGCCTCGCGGCGGAGGCCGCGACCCGCGCCGCGTACGGTCCCGGACGGCTCGGCAGGTACGGCGCCGAGCTCATCGTCCCGCGCGAGGTCCGGCACGAGTGCGCCGTCCTCAAGGCCGTCGCCGACCGTTACGTCATGCAGCGCGCCGAGCAGGAGGCCATCCGCGCCGACCAGCGGATCGTCATCGCCGAACTCGCCGCCGCGCTCACCGCCCGTGCCCCCGAAGGCCTGGAACCGCAGTTCCGCGCGCTCCACGAGGCGGCCCCCGACGACCGGGCCCGCAAGCGGGTGCTCGTCGACCAGATCTCCGCGCTCACCGACGCCTCCGCCCGGTCCCTCCACAGGACTCTCACGGGGGTTCGGCAGACTGGACCATGACCGGGCCACATGCCAGCGGCTGTGACCTGATCGAGGCACACCCTCTTTCGCCATCACGCTGCGTGCGGGACGCTCGCAGCTGGCGGCGCCGCGCAGCACAGTACCGAGGAGGCATCAAGTGGTCGACGCACATCGGACGTTCGTCATCATCGGCGGGGGACTGGCCGGAGCGAAGGCGGCCGAGACACTCCGGGCGGAAGGCTTCAGCGGCCGGGTCATCCTCATCGGCGACGAGCGCGACCATCCGTACGAACGGCCTCCCCTGTCCAAGGGGTACCTCGCGGGCAAGGACGAGCGGGAGACCGTCTTCGTCCACAAGACCGCCTGGTACGCCGGCGCCGACATCGAGCTCCACCTCGGCCAGGTGGTGACCTCCATCGACCGGGCCGGCCGCTCCGTGCAGCTCGGCGACAACACCGTCGTCCACTACGACAAGCTGCTGCTCGCCACCGGCGCCGAACCGCGCCGCCTCGACATCCCGGGCACCGACCTGGTGGGTGTCCACCACCTGCGCCGGCTCGCCCACGCCGACCGGCTGCGCAACGTCCTGGCCGCCCTCGGCCGTGACAACGGCCATCTGGTGATCGCCGGAGGCGGCTGGATCGGCCTGGAGGTCGCCGCCGCCGCCCGCGGTTACGGCGCGGAGGTCACGGTGGTCGAACCCTCCGCGACCCCGCTGCACCACGTCATCGGCCCGGAGCTCGGCCAGATCTTCACCGATCTGCACTCCGAGCACGGTGTCCGCTTCCACTTCGGTGCCCGGCTCACCGAGATCACCGGCCAGGACGGCCTGGTGCTCGCGGCCCGCACCGACGACGGCGAGGAACACCCCGCCCACGACGTGCTCGCCGCGATCGGCGCCGCGCCGCGCACCTCGCTCGCGGAGGCGGCGGGGCTCGACATGGCGGACCGTGCCCAGGGCGGCGGCGTCGCCGTCGACGCCTCCCTGCGCACCTCCGACCCGCACATCTTCGCCGCGGGCGACATCGCGTCCGTGGAGCACCCGCTCTTCGGCGGCCGGCTCCGCGTGGAGCACTGGGCCAACGCCCTGAACAGCGGCCCGGCCGCCGCGAAGGCCATGCTCGGCCAGGACGTGACGTACGACCGGGTGCCGTACTTCTTCTCCGACCAGTACGACCTCGGCCTGGAGTACTCCGGCTGGGCGCCGCCCGGCTCGTACGACCAGGTCGTCATCCGGGGCGACGCCGGGAAGCGGGAGTTCATCGCGTTCTGGCTGAAGGACGGGCGGGTCCTCGCCGGGATGAACGTCAATGTGTGGGACGTCACCGAGAGCATCCAGAAGCTGATCAAGGCCGCCCGGCCGGTCGAAGCGGACGCCCTGGGCGACCCCTCCGTGCCGCTGGATTCCCTGGTCTGAGCGGTGGGGCCGGCCGTCCGGCACCGGCAGGCACCCGGCGGCGCGCACCGCTGCCGCCCGGTCCCGGACGACCGGCCCCACCCGTAGACTTCACTCGTGGCAGGCAGGATCAATGACGACGACGTGAAGGCGGTACGGGACGCGGTCCCGATCGACGCCGTCGTGTCCGAGTACCTCCAACTGCGCAACGCGGGCGGCGGCAACCTCAAGGGTCTGTGCCCGTTCCACGACGAGAAGTCCCCCTCCTTCCAGGTGAGCCCCGGCAAGGGCCTGTTCCACTGCTTCGGGTGCCAGGAGGGCGGCGACACGATCGCCTTCGTGATGAAGATCGACCATCTCACCTTCTCCGAGACGGTCGAGCGGCTCGCCGCCAAGGCGGGCATCACCCTGCGGTACGAGGAGGGCGGCTACAACCCCTCCCACCAGCGCGGCGAACGCATCCGGCTGGTCGAGGCCCACAAGATCGCCGCGGACTTCTACCGCGAGCAGCTGAACGGCCCCGAGGCCGAGATCGGCCGGAAGTTCCTCGCGGAGCGCGGCTTCGACCAGGACGCGGCGGCCCACTTCGGCGTCGGCTACAGCCCGGCGGGGTGGGACCACCTCACGCGTTACCTGCGCGGCAAGGGCTTCAGCGACAAGGAGCTCATCAGCTCCGGCCTCTCCCAGGACGGCCGCCGAGGCCCCATCGACCGCTTCCGCGGCCGGCTGATGTGGCCCATCAGCGACACCTCGGGTGAGATCGTCGGCTTCGGCGCCCGCAAACTGCGGGACGACGACAACGGCCCGAAGTACCTCAACACCCCCGAGACCTCGATCTACAAGAAGTCCCAGGTGCTCTACGGCATCGACCTGGCCAAGAAGGACATCGCCAAGGCGAGCCGGGCCGTCGTCGTCGAGGGCTACACCGACGTCATGGCCTGCCACCTCGCCGGGGTCACCACCGCCATCGCCACCTGCGGCACCGCGTTCGGCAACGACCACATCAAGATCCTCCGCCGGCTCCTGATGGACAACGGCAGCGCCCGCGTGATCTTCACCTTCGACGGCGACGCCGCAGGCCAGAAGGCCGCTCTGCGCGCCTTCGAGGACGACCAGAAGTTCGCGGCCGAGACGTACATCGCGATCGCCCCCGACAACATGGACCCGTGCGACCTGCGGCTGGCCAAGGGCGACGACGCCGTCCGTGACCTGGTCGAACCCCGTACGCCGCTCTTCGAGTTCGCGCTCCGCCAGATCGTCGGCCGCTACGACCTGGAGACCCCCGCCGGGCGCGCCGCCGCTCTCGACGAGGCCGCCGCCGTCGTGGCGAAGATCAAGACGAGCAGTGTGCAGCGTGAGGTGGCCGTCCAGCTCGCCGGCTTCGTCGGCATCCTCGACCAGGAGTTCGTCGTCCACCGGGTCCACCAGCTCGCCCAGTGGGCCCGCGGCCGGGGCGGCGACCAGCGAGGACCCGCCCCCGCCTCCCGCACCGGTGCGCGGCCCGCGCAGGTCAGGGCCCCCGCGGCCCCCTCCGGCCCCGCGCTCAACCTCCGCAGCCCCGCCCACCGCACGGAACGCGAGCTGCTCAAGCTCGCCCTGCAGAAGCCGGCCCTGGTCTCCCCGGCCTTCGACGCGTACGGCGTCGACGAGTTCACCGCCCCGCCGTACGCCGCCGTACGCCAGTGCATCGCGGAGGCGGGCGGCGCGGAGATGGGCGTCGCCGAGACCCGTGAGTATCTGGTCCAGGTGCTCGACGCGACCCCCGACGACACGGTGCGCAAGCTCGTCACGGAACTCGCGGTCGAGGTCTTCCACGGCAAGACCATCGACGAGTCGTACGCGGGCCAGCACCTGGTCAAGGTCCGCCTGCGGGCGGTCGACCGCAGGATCGAGGACGTGCAGAGCAGCCTCGCCCGCCTCGGCAGCAACGTCGCCCCGGAGCATCTGGCCGCGGCACAGAACGAGGTCTGGGTCCTCCAGCAGTACGCCCAGTCGCTGCGGAACCACGGCGCCGACGCCCTCTGAGCCGGATCAGCACCCCGTCACGCTCCGGACGCAAAAAGTCACCGCACGCCCCTCGTGGCGGTGATGTGTCGTACGCCACACTGGATGGCGGTGCCTGAGTCATCGGAGCGCGGACGGTCCGCCCGGGGCGGACCTCCATCCCCCGCGATCCGGCAGCGATCACCTGGAGGTCGCCCCCGTGCAGACCCGGACCGTGACGATCACGAGCGAGCAGGTCCCGGCCGTTCCCGCCCAGAACCGGGTCACACGTCACCCGGAGTCGGCGGGCGCGCCGGAACCCGTGCTGGAGGAACCGGTGGAGCCCCCGGAGCCCTCCGGGCCGCGGAGCCGCCCGGAGGCGGGCGGCCCGTCCTCGGACCTCTTCCGCCAGTACCTCAGGGAGATCGGGCGGATCCCGCTGCTGAGCGCGGCGGAGGAGGTGGAGCTCGCCCGCCGGGTCGAGGCGGGCCTCTTCGCGGAGGAACGGCTCGCCCGCACCCCCGACCCGGACTCGCGGCTCGCCTTCGACCTCGACCGGCTGGTCGTCATGGGACGGATGGCGAAACGCAGACTCATCGAGGCCAACCTCCGCCTCGTGGTCTCCGTCGCCAAGCGCTATGTCGGCCGCGGCCTGACCATGCTCGACCTCGTCCAGGAGGGCAACCTCGGACTGATCAGGGCGGTCGAGAAGTTCGACTACGCCCGGGGGTACAAGTTCTCCACGTACGCCACCTGGTGGATCCGCCAGGCGATGTCCCGGGCCCTGGCCGACCAGGCCAGGACCATAAGGGTTCCGGTGCACGTCGTCGAGCTGATCAACCGGGTCGTCCGCGTGCAGCGCCGCATGCTCCAGGAACGCGGCTACGAGCCCACCGCCGAGGAGCTGGCGGCCCAGCTCGACCTCACACCCGAACGCGTCGGCGAGGTCCTGCGCCTCGCCCAGGAACCCGTCTCCCTGCACGCCCCCGTCGGCGAGGAGGACGACGTCGCCTTCGGAGACCTCATCGAGGACGGCGACGCCACCTCCCCCGTCGAGTCCGCGGCCTTCCTGCTGCTGCGCGAACACCTGGAGACCGTCCTGTCCACGCTCGGGGAGCGCGAGAGGAAGGTCGTCCAGCTGCGCTACGGGCTGGACGACGGCCGGCCCCGCACCCTGGAGGAGATCGGAAGGATCTTCGGCGTGACACGCGAACGCATCCGCCAGATCGAGTCCAAGACCCTCGCCAGGCTGCGGGACCACGCCTTCGCCGACCAGCTGCGCGGCTACCTCGACTGAGTCAGTCGACCTCCGACAACGCCTGCGCGAACTGCGCCGCGTACAGCCGGGCGTAGGCCCCCTCGGCCGCCAGCAGCTCGTCGTGCGTGCCCTGTTCGACGATCGAGCCGTTCTCCATCACCAGGATCACGTCCGCGTCCCTGATGGTGGAGAGCCGGTGCGCGATCACGAAGCTCGTACGCCCGTGGGCCAGCCGCGCCATCGCCTTCTGGATCAGCACCTCGGTCCGGGTGTCCACCGAACTGGTGGCCTCGTCGAGGACCAGGATGACCGGGTCGGACAGGAACGCCCGCGCGATGGTGATCAGCTGCTTCTCACCCGCGCTGACCCCGGAGCCCTCGTCGTCGATCACCGTGTCGTAGCCGTCGGGCAGCGTGCGGACGAAGCGGTCGGCGTGGGCCGCGCGCGCCGCCTCCTCGATCTCCTCACGGGTCACCTCGCGCGAGGCGCCGTAGGCGATGTTCTCCGCGATCGTGCCGCCGAACAGCCAGGTGTCCTGGAGCACCATGCCTATGCCCGAACGGAGTCCGTCGCGCGTCATCTTCGCCGCGTCGACGCCGTCGAGGGTGATCCGGCCGCCCGTGACCTCGTAGAACCGCATCAGCAGATTGACCAGCGTCGTCTTGCCCGCGCCGGTCGGGCCGACGATCGCGACCGTGTGCCCGGGCTCCACACTCAGCGAGAGGTCCTCGATGAGCGGCTTCTCCGGGTCGTACCGGAAGGACACGTGCTCCAGCGCCACACTGCCGCGCAGCTCCTTCGGCCGCTCCGCGGGGTCGGGGTCGGGCGCCTGCTCCTCCGCGTCCAGCAGAGCGAAGATCCGCTCGGCCGACGCGATGCCCGACTGCACCAGGTTCGCCATCGAGGCGACCTGCGTCAGCGGCATCGAGAACTGCCGCGAGTACTGGATGAACGCCTGCACGTCGCCGATCGACAGCGAACCGGACGCCACCCGCAGCCCTCCCACGACCGCGACCAGCACGTAGTTCAGATTCGACACGAACATCATCAGCGGCTGCATGATCCCGCTGTTGAACTGCGCCCTGAACCCCGCCTCGTAGAGCGCGTCGTTCTGCTCGGCGAAGTCCCTCGCGGACTCGTCCTGCCGCCCGAAGACCTTCACCAGTGTGTGGCCGGTGTACATCTCCTCGATGTGGGCGTTGAGCTTGCCCGTCACCTTCCACTGCGCCACGAAGTGCGGCTGTGAGCGCTTGCCGACCCGCGCCGCGACGAACACCGACAGCGGGATCGTCACCAGCGCCACGAGAGCCAGCAGCGGCGAGACCCAGAACATCATGATCAGGACGCCGACGATGGTGAGCAGGGAGTTGATGAGCTGACCCATCGTCTGCTGCATCGTCTGGGAGATGTTGTCGATGTCGTTCGTCGCCCGGCTCAGCACCTCACCGCGCTGCTGCCGGTCGAAGTAGGACAGCGGCAGCCTCGACAGCTTCGTCTGCAGATCCTCGCGCAACTGGAAGACGACCCTGTTGATCACCCGGATCGACAGCCGGCTCGACACGAGCATCAGCAGCCCCGCGCCCACGTACACCGCCAGCGCCACGAGCAGGACATCGCCCACCGCGCCGAAGTCGATGCCGCTGCCCGGGGTGAAGTCCACCCCGGACAGCATGTCGGCGAGTCCGTCGTCGCCCTGCTCCCGCAGGTTGTCGACGGCCTGCTGCTTCGTCGTGCCGTCAGGCAGCTGCCTGCCCACGACACCGGCGAAGATCAGGTCCGTGGCCGCGCCGAGGATCTTCGGCCCCACCACCGAGAGCGCCACGCTCAGCGTCCCGGCGCCCAGCATCAGGTACAGCGAGGACTTCTCCTGGCTGAACCTGCGCAGCAGTCGCTTCCCGGACCCCTTGAAGTCCATGGACCGCTCGGTGGGGCCCCCGGCCATCATTCGTCCGCCCGGCCCGGCCATCAGGCGGCCTCCGCTTCCGTCAGCTGGGAGAGCACGATCTCCCGGTAGGTTTCGTTGCCGTCCATCAACTCGTGGTGGCTGCCCGTCCCGACGACCCGGCCTTCGTCCAGCACCACGATCCGGTCCGCGTCACGGATCGTGGACACCCGCTGCGCCACGATCACCACCGTCGCTCCCGCGGTCTCGTGGGACAGGGCCGCGCGCAGCGCGGCGTCCGTCGCGTAGTCCAGGGCGGAGAACGAGTCGTCGAAGAGGTAGATCTCCGGCCTGCACACCAGCGTCCGGGCGATCGCGAGGCGCTGGCGCTGACCGCCGGAGACGTTGGTGCCGCCCTGCGAGATCGGTGCGTCCAGGCCGTGCTCCAGCCGCTCCACGAAGTCCTTGGCCTGCGCCACCTCCAGCGCGTGCCACAGCTCCTCGTCCGTCGCGTCCGGGTTTCCGTACCGCAGGTTCGTCGCGACCGTCCCCGAGAACAGGTACGGCTTCTGCGGGACGAGACTCACCGTCCGGGCCAGCAGCACCGGGTCCAGCCTCGTCACGTCCGTGCCGTCGACGAGCACCTCGCCGCCCGTCGCGTCGAACAGCCGGGGCACCAGCCCCAGCAGCGTCGACTTCCCGCTGCCCGTCGACCCGATGACCGCGGTCGTCTCCCCGGGCCGTGCCACGAGATCCACCGCGCGCAGCACCGGCTCCTCGGCGCCCGGGTAGCGGAACTCCGCGCCCCGTATCTCCAGATGACCGTGCTTGAGCAGCTTCGTCACCGGAGCGACGGGCGGGACGACGCTCGAATCGGTCTCCAGGACCTCCTGGATGCGCTCGGCGCAGACCTCGGCACGCGGAACCATGATGAACATGAAGGTGGCCATCATCACCGACATGACGATCTGCATCAGATACGCCAGGAAGGCGGTCAGCGCGCCGATCTCCATCCCGCCGCTGTCGATGCGGTGCGCGCCGAACCAGACGACGGCGACGGACGACACGCTCACCACCGTCATCACCGTCGGGAACATGAGCGCCATCAGACGGCCCGTCGACAGCGCGACGTCCGTCAGTTCGGTGTTGGCGCCGCGGAAGCGCTTCTCCTCGTAGTCGTCACGGATGAAGGCGCGGATGACCCGGTTGCCCGTGATCTGCTCGCGCAGCACCCGGTTCACCGTGTCCAGCCGCACCTGCATCGTGCGGAACAGCGGGCGCATCCGCCTCACGATGAGCCCCACGGAGACCCCGAGGACCGGCAGTACGGCGAGCAGCACCGCGGAGAGCGGCACGTCCTGCCCGAGCGCCATGATCACGCCGCCGACGCACATGATGGGCGCCGACACCATCAGCGTGAACGCCATCAGGACGAGCATCTGGACCTGCTGCACGTCGTTGGTCGTACGGGTGATCAGCGAAGGAGCACCGAACCGTCCGACCTCGCGCGCGGAGAAGGACTGCACCCGGCCGAAGACGGACGCCCGCACGTCGCGCCCCAGCGCGGAAGCGGTCCGGGCGCCGTAGTACACGGCCCCGATGTTGCAGACGATCTGGATGACGCTGACGGCGATCATCACGCCGCCGAACTCCAGGATGTAACCCGTGTCCCCACGCACGACACCCTTGTCGATGATGTCCGCGTTGAGGCTGGGCAGATAGAGGCTGGCGCAGGTCTGCAGGAACTGGAGCACCACCAGCAGGATGATGGGCTGTCTGTACGGACCCAGAAAGGTCCGCAGGAGTTTTATGAGCACACGCGTCTCTCGGAGTCGGCGAACGGCAGAGGCCGGTCCATACTCCGGTACACCGCACCGTGGCGGCCAACGCTTTTGCTCAAGCCCGGGTCAAATCCCGGGGCGCCCTCACTCCGTCGTGGCGAACGCGCCGGGATGGATCTGATCGCGCGTCGCCCCGTACTGCTGGCGCACCGCACGGCCGACCGCGAGCTCCTCGCCCGGCTCCAGAACCTGCGCGGCGGCGCCCCGCCACGCCGGGGGAGTACGGACGTCGAGCGTCCCCTGCGAGACGCCGAGCGCCCACGCCGCCTGCCGGGCCGCGCCCAGCGCCGCGTACTGGGCGGGCTGCGGCACGACGACCTGGGTGCCGAACACCGCGGGCGCCAGCGCCTGTACGGCGGGCAGCTCGGCCGCCGCGCCCAGCAGGAACACCCGCCGCACCTCGACGCCCCTGCCGCGCAGCACGTCCAGCGCGTCGGCCAGCGAGCACAGCATCCCCTCGAAGGCGGCCCGCGCCAGGTGCTCGGGCTTCATCGACTCGCGCCGCAACCCGCTCAGCGTGCCCGCGGTGTGCGGCAGACGCGGGGTGCGCTCCCCCTCCAGATACGGCAGCAGGACGAGTCCGGAGGCGCCCGGCGTGGACTTCAGGGCCAGCGCGGACAGCTCGTCCAGACCGTCGAGGCCCAGCATCTCGGCCGTACCACGCAGGGCGCGCACCGCGTTCGAGGTGTGGACCACGGGCAGGTGCATCCCGGTCGCGTCGGCGAAGGAGGTGATCATCCCCGTGGGGTCGGCCAGCGCCTCGTGGTGCACGGCCATCACCGAGCCCGAGGCTCCCAGCGACACCACGGCGTCCCCGACGGCCACCCCCAGGCCGAAGGCGGCGGCCATCGTCTCGCCCGTGCCCGCCGAGATCAGCAGCCCCTCCGGAGTCGTCCCCGCGGAGTCGGCGGGGCCGAGGACCTCGGGCAGGGCGGCCTGGTGGCCGAGCGCCAGCTCCACGAGATCGGGCCGGTAGGACCCGGAGCCCGCCGACCAGTAACCGGTGCCCGAGGCGGCACCGCGGTCCGTCGTCCGGCGGGCCGGCCTGCCGAGCAACTGCCACACCAGCCAGTCGTGCGGCTGGAGGACGGCGGCGACCCGCTGGGCGTTCTCCGGCTCGGTCCGCACCAGCCAGCGCAGCTTCGTCACCGGCTGCGCGGCCTGCGGCACCGCCCCGACGGCCTCGGCCCAGGGCCGGCGCCCGCCGAGCCCGTCGATCAGGTCCGCGGCGGAGGCCTGCGCGCGCCGGTCGTTGCCGACCATCGCCGGCCGTACGAGATTGCCCTGGTGGTCCAGCGGCACCAGCCCGTGCTGCTGCGCGGACACGCCGATGGCCTGTACGCCTTCGAGCAGCCCTCCGGAGGCCGCCTCACCGAGTGAGAGCAGCCACGCCTGCGGATCCACGTCGGAGGCCTTGGCCTCGACGGGGTGCGCGGCGTACCCCTGCCGCAGCACCTCACCGGTGTCCGCGTCACAGACGACGATGTGCGTGAAGGCGGATGAACTGTCCAAGCCGGCGACTATGCCCATGTCTCAGATTCTGCCGCACCGGCGAACCTTTCCCGCACCGGACCTCTGCCGCACCGGATGATGCCCGATGCGGTGTCCGGTGCGAGAAGGGCCCTCAGGTGTTGGTCGTGCCCCAGTCGTCACTGCCGTTGTGGCCGCTGCGCTCCCGCAGCGAGCGCACCCGGTCGGAGACGGACACGGGGACCTTGTCCCCGACCTTCTCGCTCACCGAGTGGTACGCCTTGCCGGCGAAATCCCGGCCGCCGTGCGCGGCGGACTCCGCCGCGTTCCGCACGGCCGGGTTCTCGGCCAGCCGCTGCGCGGACTTCTTCAGCTGCTCGTAACGCTCGCGCCCCGCTCGCGTGCCGAGCACGTAACCGAGGGCCACTCCGGCGATGAACGTGAGCCGGTACCGCATGGCTGCCACCCTTCCTTCGCTCCGTGCGACGTGTGCTGCACCGCCTACCCGCAGACACCCGAGATCACCCCGGGGGATACCGATTGGCGGAGCACCCCCCTGCTTGCGCTAATGTATGTGTCGCAGCGAAAGCGCGCCGCTCGGCAGCCGCCAGGCAGGTACGATTCGAGGCACCGCAGCAATCCCCTGTAGCTCAATTGGCAGAGCAGCCGGCTGTTAACCGGCAGGTTACTGGTTCGAGTCCAGTCGGGGGAGCGCGATCCCCTGTAGCTCAATTGGCAGAGCATTCGGCTGTTAACCGGAGGGTTACTGGTTCGAGTCCAGTCGGGGGAGCAGACGGGAGAGGACCCTTCGGGGTCCTTTTTCGTGTGCCCGGGAGGTGTCCTTCGTGACTCTTTCGGGGCGATTGCGCGGCGCCTGGAACCGGGCAGCACGCTGCGAGGTCTTCATGGTCACGCGAAGGCGGCCATCCGAAGCAGGAGATCGTATGACCGGCTATGCTGCGGCAGACGGCGCGCACACATGTACGCGCCACGCCGAGACGGGGCGGTAGCTCAGCCGGTTAGAGCAGCGGACTCATAATCCGTCGGCCGTGGGTTCGAGTCCCACCCGCCCCACCGAGTATCCCCAGGCAGAATCGTTCTGACCTGGGGAAACGTGTATCGCGCGGCGGTTTCCGGGCGGTACCAGCCGCGCGCCGTGCCGTACTGGCCCGCTGGTGCAGCGTGTAAGCGCACTTCAGATGCGTCTGACCTGGCTTTTGTGCCGGTTGCCTGAGCGAGCGTCGTGGTGTGGCCCCACGGCCGTCGAAGGAGGCTTCGCGCTCCGTCCAACACCCGCCACTTCGCATGACGTCCCCGCTGCCCCTGCCGCGCCCGGTATGCCGGGCGGTGGGGTTGGCCGGAAGGGCGGCGAAGCGTTCCGGGAGGGTGTCGCGGACGGCCACGTCCTTGACTCCGTCGGCCGCGGCCAGGGCCGCCGGCAACTTGTCGAGGGTCAGCTCGGTTCAGTAGGCGGGAGGTTGGGCTGCCGGCGCCACGAGCCGGCCAGCACGCCGGCGTCGTAGGGGCCGAAGCCGGTGTCGTCCACCAGGCCCTTGCCACCTTCCGCGCCTCCTCGGAGTCACCGGCGACGGGGATGGCGATACGGCCCGGTGTTCCGGCCGGAACACCTTTGGCCCGCTGGGTCTCGGCCAGGGCGGCGTTCCACGCCTTGATCACGGGGCGGCCGAGCAGCTCGGCGGTGTAGACGCTCTCCACCTGGCTGTTGTCCACCGCCTCGATCGGCTCGCTGGAGCATGCCGGGGTAGTAGTCCGAGGCGTCGATGACCACCGTCTCGTCGGGCACCGAACGCGAACAGCTCTGCCGGCTTCCCCGCCACCCCGAACGGGATCGACAGGACGATGACGTCCCGGCCCTGGACGGCCTCGGCGAGGTCCGCCGCGCCGGGCCCCGGACTCCAGCACCTCCGCCCGGACGGCCTCGCGACCGCGGGCGTCGGCCACCTGGACGTCGTGACCGGCTGCTGGCCATGCGCGTCTCTGCGTGGTTCGCAGTCGAATACCTCTCTGACACGCACCCTGAAAATCTGTGCTGACCGAGGTAGACATTGGGTCGTGGTGTAGCTATGGTTTCTGTCGTAGCCAGAAGGACAGCAAGGCCGGGCAGGGATGAACTGCCCGGCAGCAGTACCCGCAGTACAGGTAGGTGCAGTTCGCAGGGCGGTGCGGTGGCGGAGCTTCGAAGCCAGGTTTGTTGCAGGACGGCGACGGGGCTGGCGACCGGACCGGGTGGCCCGCAGTGATCAGGGGTCGCCACGAGCAGTACACGCTGCAGTCGGTAGTACCAGTGGTCCCTCGGTAAAGGCGTCAGGCTGCGGGCGCGCGTACCGGGAAGTTCGGCGGTGGGGTTCCAAGCCAGAGCAGATGCAGGACGGGCGACGGGGCTGGCTGCCGGAACGTGGCGCTTGATCAAGCCACGAGCAGTTCGCATCACCAGCAGTACCGAATGAGCAGTACCCGCAGTTCGCAGTTGATCCCAGAGGGAAGAACGGAGGAGTTGAGCGCCATCAGGATCGCCCGGGTGGAAGTCTGAGCCTGGGTACCGCAGGACATCGTCAGTGAGGTGGTCTCCGGTCAAGCAACCGCGATCCCCGCATCCCCGGCGAAGCTCAGCTCGGGTAGGCGGAAACAGAAGGCCGGCGCAGTCTTAAGGGCCGGCAGATGGTGTAGCAGTTCCTTCGGGGCCCCGGTGCGATATGGCACCGGGGCCCCTCCACGCGTTCGACAAGAAGAGGTGCAATGACAGCAGACGATTCCTTCAGCCGTCTCGACGATGACGACTACCCCGCCTACACCATGGGCCGCGCCGCCGACATGCTCCACACCACCCAGGGCTTCCTTCGCGCAATCGGCGAAGCCCGCCTCATCACCCCTCTACGCTCACCGGGCGGCCACCGCCGCTACTCCCGCTACCAGCTGCGCATCGCGGCCCGGGCCCGGGAACTCGTGGACAACGGGACGCCGATCGAGGCGGCCTGCCGCATTGTCATTCTCGAGGACCAGCTCGAGGAAGCACAGCGCATCAACGCCGAATACCACCGCACCGCCAAACCGGCCACGGCGGACTGAACGGCTGCTCGCGACACCGCTGTCCTGCGCTCGACGCCGATGTCCTGCCCCCGGACCTGTCCTGTCCCACGGGGCTCGGGCGGCAGGGTGGTGGGGTGGGATCCTGGTGGGACGTATTCCACCCGTCCAGGACCTGAAGAACTGATGGTGGTCAGTACCCGTTGTCCCTTGCCCTGGGCGTTCGTAGAAGCCCCGTGAGGGAATACCGGCCCGGATACGAGCGAGCGGCTGGAAGCCGTCTTCGGCGAAGCCGTCACTTCAGGGGCTCCCGTGATACCCGCCCAGGCGGGTGGGCGCCGACCGATGCCGGTCGAGCATGGCGCCGAGTTCCTGGACAGTGGTCGTAGCCGGCCGGGCTTGCGCCTCGGATACCGTGTTCCTCCACGGGGTGCCATAACGGATGTGACGCCCCCCACCGGAGGTAGTCAGCGTATGAGTTCAAAGCGCAGCAAGAATCCAGCCCTGCCCGTACTCGACGACGCATTCCGACTCGCGTCGGTCAAGGACGCCGAAGAGTCCACCCGTGACTTGGCCGCGCGGCTGGCCACCACCGAGCTGCGCCGCGCTTCCCACCCGGGCCGGGTCACCTGGGAGCCCACCGAGCAGGCCGAGCCCGTACCGGTCCCGCCGACTGTGGTCGACGGTGACGGGGACCTTTGGCTGCGGGATCGGGGCGCCGGCACCTGGACCATGCCCGAGTTCAACCCGAAGGAGTTCCCGGCCCGCTGCGGCGAGGTTCTGACGTGGAACGAGCTTGCCTGCGAATTCGGCCCGCTCACCGGACTGGCCGACGACCGCCGCGTCGGCGGCGGCCGGCGCTGACCGCGCAGCCTTTCCCAGTGGCAACGGATCGGCCCTGACGCTGTGGGCGCGCGTCGACGGATCGTGACAGGGCTGGTCGATGGCGGCACTTCCAGCCGGGCACGAGCACGTTCGCAGAAGTCAGTGAGCCTTTGCAGTGCGGCCCGGTCCGATGATCATCCTGGCGCCCGCAGTGGCAGGGCTCCCGTGCCGTCGGGTGAGGTCGTCGACGTCTCGAGCCGGCCCAGAAGCTTTGTCGGTTCCCTGTCCTGCCGCACTCGACCTGCCTCATGCGCTGGTCGAGCGGGTGACGTTGCTTGTCGCCACCTGCGAGGGTGATCGCCGAGGCGAGCTCCCTCCGTACAAGCGAGCGCCCACGCTCTCGCCTACCCACGCACGCCCGGTGCTGTCGCACGGAGCGCCGCAGGCTTCGGCATATCCGTGGACGCCGTCCACGGATATGCCACCGCCGTCCGTCGTGAGGCTCCCCGCCGATCGGACGCCGGCCTGCTCGAATCTGCGTGAGCACGACAGTGCCCGCCTGGAGAGGCGACGCCGAAAAGGTTCAACGGGCCCATCGCGGCGACATCATCGCTGACGAGCCTCCGCTGCCACCTCGGTCGTGCCGGCGGGCGTTACCAGATCCTGATCTTCGTGATCTTGTGGATGGGCTCGCCGGGGACGTTGCCGAAATGCCACTTGTCCACGGTCGCGCTGGTCGCCGGCGCGCCAAGCCTCGGCACGTACTCCAACGTGACCTTGTTGTCTCCGGTCCAGATCCGGTCCACGCCGTAGATCGCCACGCTCTGCACGCCCGCGTTGGCGAAGCAGAGGGAGCCGCCCGCGTTGTGAAGCGACAGGAGACCCAGTCCATTGCATTCGGTGCGGTTGATGGCGGACGCCGACGAAGCAGGCAGCACGACGGCCATAGCCCCGGCCGCCGCGACTACCGCGAGACGTGTGATGAAGCGGTTCACTGGTGAGTTGTTCCTTCCGTGGTGGTGTGGTGCCGCCGAGGGCCGCAGCGCACGGCGGCATCGCAGGGACGCATGCGCGTCCAATCAGCGCAACGGGGAAACAGGCGCTCCCGTTCACCACTTGAGCGCCCTTGCTTCGGGCGCGGTCGCGATCTCCCTCAACCGTTCACGCGCCCGATTCAGGCAGGCAGGATCGGCCCCAGCGCACGCTGGGTGGCGTGCTCCGGCGGCGTGAGGGCGGCTGCATCCAGGCGGACCCACCACCCTGCTCGGCGGGACCGGACCCACCACCCCCTGCTCGGCGGGACCGGCCTGCCGAGCGACGTGGCTCCTCGGCCGCTGTCGGCGGCCACGGGATTCCTGAGTGCCGCCCCAGTGCGAGACACACCCGGCCCTTACGGAGCGGCAAGGAAGCGACAAGGTCTGGCCAAGGGGTTCCGGCGAGTGTGTGAGCCGTTCGGCCGCGGATGTGGCTGAGCACGCCACGGAACACTTGGACAGGATCGAGCGCCACGCATGAACGGGATCATGGAAAAGCGGACCACTGCCTCCGCTCCGACTTGGTCGCACGACCGGAACCTCGCACCCGACGTCGACTGCGAGGCCTTCGTCAGAGACATCTACGACCAGTACGGTCCTCTGCTCATCCGGTACGCCGCGCGCCTGCTGGACGGTGACTGGCACAAGGGGGAGGACATCTTCCAGGAGACCGCGGCCCGCGCCTGGAAACACGCCCGGTTCCTGGGCACCCGCCACGAGAGCCTTCGCCCGTGGTTGTTCACCGTGGCGAGGAACCTCGTCATCGACCATCACCGGGCGCGCCAGGTGCGGCCGGTGGAGCATATGGCCGTCGAGGAACTGGACGCCTTCAGCGACAACACGGCAGCCACGATCGATTCCCATGCGGTGTCGCAGGCCCTGGCGGAGCTGAACGAGCAGCAGCGATCCGTCATCCGCCTCATGTACTACCTGGAATGCAGCGTTGCCCAAGCGGCCGAGCACCTCGGCATACCGGCCGGCACTGTGAAGAGCCGTGCCTTCTACGCCGTGCGGGCGTTGCGCAGAGCGCTGGAGAAGCAGGGAATCCTGGGAGTGTGACCATGCCGCGGCCCCGGTCGCACGGTCGTCAAAGGGGCCTGCGATCCAGGCCGGGAAGCACGACGGGCCTGACGCGCGTAGGCGGGACGTGTCGGGGTCTGCTCCCGTCACTGCCTGCTGCGACACCCTCGCGCCGAGCACTCTCCTCGATGGCGCTGCCATCGCCCACTCCCCCCAGCCCGAGCCGGGGCTCCGCGTCCCCCGGCAGAACCCCGCACGCTCGATCCGCAATCACGTGTCGGAGAACTGAACCCACGGCGGGCTCCCGCCGTTCCTAGCCTCGGGATCATCACGCCCCACAGGAATGAGCTGCGGGCACGTTCCTGCGAACGCCGGTCGCCGACGTCCCCTCAGGATGCCGGTGCCACTCTCATGAAAGGACCGCATCGCCATGCCGGTCATCAGCAACTCTCTGCCGAAACGCGACCGCGAGGCCGCGGGTGCGGCGCTGCAGGCGACTTTGGCCGACCTTCTCGACCTGTCCCTGGTGGCCAAGCAGGCGCACTGGAACCTCTACGGCCCGCGCTTCCGCTCGGTTCACGTCCAGCTCGACGAGGTCGCCACCCTCGCCAGGAACCACGCCGACACGGTGGCCGAGCGTGCGGCCGCCTTGGGGGTCAGCCCGGACGGACGGGCCGCGACCATAGCGGGAACCAGCGGGGTGCCCGCCTTTCCGTCAGGCTGGACCAAGGACAGCGACGCCGTCGAGGCCCTGGCGCACGCGCTCTCGGCAGTGACCGGGAGACTGCGTAAGCGCCTCGTCGAGATCGGTCCGGTGGACGTCGTCACCGAGGACCTCCTCATCGGACTCACGGGCGATCTGGAGAAGCAGAGCTGGATGTTCCAGGCGGAGAACCGAGCCTGACAAGTCCTGCGGCTGACCGCCCCGGTACCGTCCGTGAGCCGGGCCTGCCCGGCGTGGCATCCGCACGCGGCCCGCGGGATGGTTCTGCGAGACGCCCCTCTCCTTGCGCACCCGGTGTCGGGCGAGGACCGCTTCGGTCGTCCGCGGGTCATGAGCGGGCCCAGGTCTGGTTCCCGGCGAGTGTGCCCCGTCACGAAATGAATGAGGAGCGTCCGTGATCAATGCCAGGGCTCAGAGCGCAGGACCCTCACCTCTCGGAACGGGGGAGCTTGTGCTTCCCGACCGCTCTCTCCGAGACGGTGGGCGGGGGGTCCTCGTCCATGTCGAGGGCGGTGAGCCGGTCACGGACCTGCTGAGCGCTGAGTGCCATCTCCCGCGCCTCAGCGTCTTCGAGGGCCTGTACCCAGTCCGTCCGCGCGCCTTCCCGGTCGCCCATGGAGAGCCGGGTGTCGCCGAGCCGCATCAGCGTGCCGATGGCGTTCCTGTGGTCTCCCAGTTCCCCGAACGCCTTCGACGCCCGCTGGTAGGTCGTTACCGAGTCCTCGTAGCGGCCGAGCAGGCGGAGGTTGTGGCCCAGGATGTCCCACGCCTGGGCAAGCTGCCAGCGGGCGTCGAGACGGTGGAACAAGGCGATGCCCTCCTCGCTGTACAGAAGGCTCTTCTCGAGGTTCCCCAGGTTGGAGTGGAACCAGGCGAGCTCGAGGAGGCACTCGGCCAGCCACAGCTCTTCGCCTGTCTCCCGAGAGAGTTCCAGCCCCCGCTCGGAGGCTGCCACGGCTTCCGCTGTCCGCCCGAACAGGAACAGCGCACAGGCCGTGACGTAGTGGGCCCGTGCCTGTTCACCGATGTCGTCGAGCTCTTCGAAGATCGCTGTCGCATGGTGCAGTTGGTGCAGAGCTTGTTCCTGATGGCCGAGGTAGCCGTGGATGCCACCCAGGTGCCGTAGGCAACGGCCCTCTTCGAGGGAGTCGTTGCGACGCCGGGCCACTTCGAGGGCGGGAGCCAGTGCGGCGATGGCCTCGGGCCAGAACTCCTGACGGTTGAGGTACTCCTTGAGCGACCAGGCGAGCCCGGTGATGTGATCGTCGAGCTTCTGACTGACGGCGGTGTGGAGCATTCCGGTCAGTACGGCCTGTTCGGCGGTGAACCATCGGGCCGCCTGCGTGGCGGTGGTGAGTTCTTCCGGCCTGACACCCGAGTGGGGTTCACCGAGTTCGAGGTCGTGCGATATGTCCTGCTTGAGGAACCGGTTCCCCTCGCAGGCGGTGAACATGTAGTGGTCCAGGCCCCGGAGAGTGGCCTGATGGCGCCCCTGGTCGGTGTCGTGGGTGTGAGTGAGCTCGGTGGCGTAGCCGCGCAGGAGGTCGTGCAGGCTGTAGCGACCGGGCAGCGGCTGTTCCACGAGGCACGAGCTGAGCAGTTCGGCGAGTGCACGGCGCGTCCGGGAGAGGGAAAGGCCGGCGAGGCTGGCTGCGGCGGGGGCGGTGATGTGGGGGCCGGGGTGCAGGGCCAGCAGGCGGAAGAGCCGGGCGGCGTGCTCATCCAGTGACTGGTAGGACCAGGAGAAGACGGTGCGCACGTCGGTGGTGGTGTCGGAGCCGGTGAATGCTTCGAGTCCGCCGTGGGTGTGGCGGAGGTCGTCGACCACGGCGTGGAGGGGGAGCGAGGGGTCGAGTTCCGCGCGGGCCGCGACCACGGCCATGGCCAGGGGAAGCCGTCCGCACAGACGGATGATGTCGGCCGCGGCGGTGGGCTCGGCCGCGAGCCGTTCGGTTCCCAGACGTCGTTCGAGGGCCTCGTGCGCCTCGGTAGGTGAGGGCAGCGCGAGCCGTAGGGGCTTGGCACCGTCGGTGGTGATGAGACCGGGAAGCTGGTTGCGGCTGGTGATCAGGGTGAGGCAGCCCGCTCCTGCGGGAAGCAGAGGGCGTACCTGCTGCTCGTCGCGGGCGTTGTCCAGGACGAGGAGGATCTTCCTGTCGGCGAGGAGGCTGCGGAAGAGCGAGCTGCGGTCGGCGGTGTCCTCGGGGATGCGCGGGGCGGGGACGCCCAGGGCGGTGAGGAAGCCGTGCAGGGCGGTACCGGGTTCGACGGCGGACGCGTGCGGGTGGAACCCTCGCAGATTGACGAAGAGCTGCCCGTCGGGGAACGAGGAGGCGACGCGGTGTGCGTGGTGCACGGCGAAGGTCGTTTTGCCGACACCGGGTGTACCGCTGATGACCACGGCGGGGGCGATGACGGGCCCGGGGCGGTCCGGTGCACCGCCGACGGCGGACAGCCACGCACCTTCGGCCGCTCGTCCCGCGAACACCGGCAGGCTACGCGGTAGCTGCGCCGGACGTGCCGAGGGCAGAGGGAGATCAGCTGCTCTCCCGCCGTCCGCGACCGCTGCACCACGTGCCCCGGACTCGGCTTCCGCGTGGTCGGACCGGTCGGCGGCCGGTGCGGTCGGCGAGGTTGGCTCGCCCCCGCCCGGCGTCTCTGTCGTGATGGTCCGGCTCGGGTGGCGGCCGCCCTGGGGCACCGTGTCATACGTCCGGTCGCCCGGGATCAGGGGCGGCAGGTCATGGTGGAGGATGCCCTGGTGCAAGGCGCGCAGTGCGGGACCGGGTTCGAGGCCGAGCTCGTCGGCCAGGTGCCTGCGCAGGTCGGTGTAGCGCTGCAGCGCTTCGGGGTGCCGTCCGGCCAGGTACAGGGCTCGCAGCAGCAGGGCCCAGCCGGTTTCCCGTAGGGGGTGCTGTGCGGTCATCTCCTGCGCCGCGTGCAGGGCTTCGGTGATCCGGCCTCGCAGAAGCAGGCCAGTGGCACGGACTTCGCGCGTGGTCTGCCGAAGCTCTTCCAGGCGTGCTGTCTCCTGGGCGGCGAACAGGTGGTGCGCGGCGTCGGCGAACGCAGTGCCGCGCCACATGTCCAGGGCCTTACGGGCCTCGTCCACGACGCGATCAGGACTGCCTTGGTCCATGAACCGGTGTGCTCGGGCGACGGAGCGCTCGAAGCGCACGGTGTCAAGGTTCTCGGGCGCCACACGCAGGGCATAGCCCAGGGGTTCGGTGACCAGCACCTCGAAGGCGCCCTGGCGGCGAAGATGCTGGGGTTCCAGGACCGCGCGTATCTTGCTGATGTGGGCGTGCAGGGAACCCAGCGCTGCGTCCGGTGCCCGTCCCGGCTGCTGTGGCCACAGTTCCTCGCACAGCGTCTGCGGCGAGACCGCCCGGCCGTCGGCGAGCAGCAGCCGAATCAGCAGCAGCCGCTGCCTGCGTCGGCCCGGGTCCAGTACGGCCCCCGCCCGCCGCACCTCCAGCGGACCCAGCAGTCCGAAGTCAAGGCCTTGCCCCACAGCTGTCACCGTACCCACCAGAACCTCACTTGACGGCGTCACCTCTGGGGCACGTACCTGACCGGAGCCCGGCACATGGGTGCCCTGTTCGCGCGATGACGGAAGACGCACGCGACCCCACCGAACGCCTGCAGGACTGTTGTGGCGGTGGCGCTGAGGACGGGAGCGACGAGGACTCCGTTGTCCGCTTCCCGCACATTCGGACAGGACATTAGCAGGACGTCTTCCGGCGACAGGATGCGTCACCTGGGGGATGTGTCGGCCTGACAAGTCGAGAGATGTCGTGAACTGCAACGATGCGTGAACCGGTGTGACCTTCATTCCGTTGAGAGGTCGAACGGTTGTCATCCGGAGTGGAGAAGAGCATGGGCATCGTCGAGGGAACGAGCACCGACCGGTTCGAACCGGTCCGAGCGGCGCTGGCGGAGAACCTCGAAGCCGGCGAGGAGCTGGGGGCGTCGATCGCCGTCGACGTGGACGGAGTCATGGAAGTCGATCTGTGGGGTGGCCACGCGGACGCGGCGCGGACCCTGCCGTGGCACCGGGACACGTTGGTCAGCATGTGGTCGACCACGAAGACTCTCACCAGTCTCGCGGCCCTGGTTCTCGTCGACCGGGGCGCACTGGACCTGCACCGCCCGGTCGCGCACTACTGGCCCGAGTTCGCTGCCCAGGGCAAGGAGCACATCGAGGTGCGGCACGTCCTGGCCCACACCTCGGGACTTTCGGGCTGGCAGCAGCCCTTCACCGTGGAGGACCTGTACGACTGGCCCACCGCTAGTGCCCGGCTCGCCGCGCAGGCGCCCTGGTGGGAGCCGGGCTCCGCTTCGGGCTACCACGTGCAGACCCAGGGACAGCTGGTCGGAGAGCTGGTCCGGCGGGTCAGCGGCCGCACCCTGAGGGAGTTCGTCGACACCGAGATCGCCGAGCCGGCACGAGCCGATGTCCAGATCGGGGCCCGCCGGGCCGACTGGCCGCGTATCGCCGGCCTGGTGGCCCCCTCGCAGCTCTCCGGTATACCCACCGGCCTCGACCCCGATGGGATCTTCACCAGGACGCTGCTCGGAAGCCCCGCCCGTGACGAGCACGTCGACACCCCGCAGTGGCGGGCCGCCGAACTCGGAGCCGTGAACGGACACGGAAACGCACGAGGCATGGCCCGTGCCCTGTCCGTCATCTCACGGCGCGGCCAGGTGAACGGCCTCCGGCTTCTCTCCGCGGAGACGGTGGACAAGGTGTTCGACGTACAGGCCGACGGAGTCGACCTGTTCCTGGGCGTCCCCGTCCGCTGGGGCGTCGGCTTCGCGCTCGCAGACCCGAGGACGATGCCGCACATGCCCACCGGAAGAGTGTGCTTCTGGGTCGGCCGGGGTGGTTCCGTCGTCATGATGGACCTCGACCGGCGGGTCACGTTCGCGTACATGATGAACCGGGTGGGCGACGGGATCCTTGGTTCGGAGCGCACCCACAGTTACATCAAGCGTGTCTACGAAGTCCTCGAATCCACCGACTGAGGCGCAGTGGACCCCCGACACCGACCCCGGGTCGGCCGGAGGCCGGGTCTGCGGTCCTGTCGACCGGTGGGTCGCTGTGCCGATTCCGGGTGGTGCCATGGATCCCTCGGAAGCGCCCGGTTGATTGCGGACGAACAGCCCGTCATCGGGTGAACCGGTCCGGTCCTCCCCTCGTAGAACAGGACGAAGGACGCCCCGCTCCTGGTGGACGAGGGCGATGCTTCAGGACCACATCGGTCCGCAGCCCGACAGCCGCTCTCGTGCCGCTGTCGCCTGCCCACCAGCGGTCCGCGCCGCGCCGATCACCTGGCGCAGACGGACGCAGGTCAACTCACGCACCGGCGAAGCAGTGCGGTGCCTCCTTCCCCGGACACACCGGTTCACTTCGCCCGCACGGTCCGTCGAGGGCCGTCAACAGCAACCGACCAAGAGGGACTCCACGATGCGCATCACCCGCCCGGCCCGTCCGAGCCGCAGATCCACGCTGCTCGGTGTCACCGCGGCCGTAGGCCTGTCCGTCGCCGCAGTCACCCTGCCGGGTACAGCCGGCGCGACGCCCCACCACGCGCCACGTCCGACGATCGTGCTGGAGCACGGAGCGTTCGCCGACGCCGCGAGCTGGGACGGTGTCGTCGCCCGGCTCCAGCGCGCCGGCTACCCGGTTGTGGCCGCCGCCAACCCCCTGCGCGGTCCGACGACCGATGCCGCCTACCTGCGCAGCGTCCTCGACCACATCGACGGGCCGGTGGTCCTCGTCGGCCACTCCTACGGCGGTACCGTCATCAGTCAGGCCGCCGCGGGCCTCGAGGACAAGGTGAAGGCTCTGGTCTACATCGCGGCCTTCCTTCCCGACGCGGGCGAGAGCTCGATCGGACTGACGAACAAGTTCCCCGGCAGCACCCTCGGCGAGGCCGTCGAGTCCGTCGACTACTCCCTGCCCGACGGCGGCCACGGCGCGGACGTGTACATCAAGCCCGAGAAGTTCCGTAGCCAGTTCGCCGCGGACGTGCCGGCGGACAAGGCCGGGCTCATGGCTGCCGGCCAGCGTCCGGTCGCCGCCGCCGCGCTGGAGGAGAAGTCCACCGAGGCCGCATGGAAGACGATCCCCTCCTGGTCGCTGGTCACCACGGAGGACCACAACATCCCTGTGGCCGCGCAGCGCTTCATGTCGGCCCGCGCCAAGGCCCGCACGACGACCATCGACGCGTCGCACGCGGTATCCGTATCCCGCCCCGAAGCCGTCACCCGCATCGTCGAGCAGGCGGCCCGCACGGTCCGATGACCGACGGCTCCTCCCTGCCGCTCATCGCGCACCTCACCGCACAGCCGTGCCCGACAGGGCACTTCACCCGCAGACGCATCCACACCGAAGGGCAGTGACCACCATGGCGTTCATCACCGTCGACCAGGAAAACTCCACCCCGATCGAGCTGTACTACGAGGACCACGGCACGGGGCAGCCGGTCGTGCTGATCCACGGCTACCCGCTCGACGGCCACTCCTGGGAGAAGCAGTCCGCCGCGCTCCTGTCGGCCGGCTACCGCGTGATCACCTACGACCGGCGCGGTTTCGGCCGCTCCAGCCAGCCCACCACCGGCTACGACTACGACACCTTCGCCGCCGACCTGAACGTCGTCCTGGAGACCCTCGACCTCGACGACGTCGTTCTGGTGGGCTTCTCCATGGGCACCGGCGAGGTCGGCCGTTACCTGGGCACCTACGGCTCCGACCGGGTCGCCAAGGCCGCGTTCCTCGCCTCGCTGGAACCGTTCCTCCTGAAGACCGACGACAACCCCGGCGGCGTCGACGGCACGATCTTCAAGGACATCGAAGGTGCCGTCACCGCCGACCGCTACGCCTACTTCACCGAGTTCTACGAGAACTTCTACAACCTCGACGAGAACCTCGGCACCCGCATCAGCGAGGAAGCCGTCCGCAACAGCTGGAACGTCGCCGCCGGCGCCTCCTCGTACGCCTCCCTGGCCTGCGTGGCCACCTGGTCCACCGACTTCCGTGCCGACCTGCCCAAGATCGACGTACCGACTCTCATCCTGCACGGCACCGCCGACCGCATCCTGCCCATCGAGGCCACCGGAGAACGTTTCCACCAGGCACTCCCGCAGGCCGACTACGTCGTCATCGACGGCGCCCCCCACGGCCTGCTGTGGACCCACGCCCAGGAAGTCACCGACGCCCTCCTCGCGTTCCTCGCCAAGTGACCGGCGGCCGGTGCCTCACCGGCCGCGAGGCGGCACGCGGCCGGTTACGCCCTGCACGGGAAGCCGAGCCGTACTCCCACTGCGGCACGGCAGGACCGTGAACCGCGCGAAGCATGCCGTCGAGCCGACGACAGTGACCGACGCGCATCATGACAGCGGCACAACCGGGCGGCCGGCCAGGGGCGTTGTCCGGCCCGGCCCTCCGACACGAGACGCCCGCCCACACCGCTGGGCGGGCGTCTCGCCGGTGACAGCACCGGCCGCGTGCAGGGCGCCACAGCGGTCACCGCGAAGAAACAGGGCTCGGGCCCGACACTGGACCTTGCAGCCACTGCAAGGCCGAGGATGGCAGCATGTTGTCGATCGGTGATTTCAGCGAGATGTGTGACCTGCCGCCGCAGACACTTCGGTACTACCACGCCGAAGGCCTGCTCGTTCCGGCTGATGTCGACGGGCGGACCGGTTACCGCTCCTACTCGTTCGGGCAGGTCGAACGGGCCATGCTGATCACCGTGCTGCGCGGCACAGGCATGAGCGTGACGCTCGTCCGACGCGCTCTCGACCAACCTGCCGAGGCACTGACCCTCCTGCGGCAGCACGTGACGGAGGTGCGAGAGCAGCGCCGGACCCAGGACGAGGACATCAGAGACGCGGGTGAGTTGCTCGCGTCGCCTCCCGAGGTCGTTCTGCGCCACGCGGGCGGGATGACCGTGGCGTCGAAGCTGGTGCCGCACCCGGCCGGGCGCAACCGGTACGACTGGAATGCGGCCGACGCCGCGGTCACTTCCGCTGTTCAGGATGTGGTGAGGACCGTGGAGTCGTACGGAGCCGTGGTCGCCGGGACACCCTGGCGAACCCTGGCCGCCGAGGCCCCGGAGCAGAAGAGCCGAAGCCTCGCGGACGAGGGACCGTACTGGCTGGTCGGAGTCCCCGTTGCGGCGGACGAAAAGACGTTGGCGTCTCTGCCTGCCGACATCGAGGTGGGAACGTTCGAGCCCCGGGACGAGCTGGTGATCTTCATGCCGGGCAAGAGCTCGATGGCCAAGCACGGCACTGCGCTCTCGCGTCTCCTCACGTACCCCTTGGACGCCGCCTACGCCGACACCTCCCGTATGCGTCATCTGCTGCACCCCGACGGGGTCGAAACTGCCGTGGCCGTAAGTGAGTTGCGTGAGCCGAGCGGCGTCGAGTGACCTCAGGACGGCCGTCGCTGTCTCTGCGGGGCTGCCCGGGACGCAGAGCTCCGGTTCCCCGGCGCCCGAGTGCCTCGGAACGCGTCTCGCTCCAGGACGTACGGCCCGACGCGGCGCCCCACGGCGTCGTCCGCCGCAGGTCGGCCTCTTGCCCCCCACCCCTCAAGTCCGAGATCCCCCCGTCACTCGTCGACAGGCGATCGGAGTCGCTCGCGTGCCGTTGCCGGAAGGTGCGGCCGACCGGGCTCTGGAGCTTGGAGTGACCCTTTCTCTCTCTCCGGGTCGATGACCTGGGGGTCTCACCGAAGGCGGGCCGGGAGACGCCGTCCGGGCGCCTGTTCGAGATCCGGCCACCGCCCGGTCCGGCCCGGACCTCGCGCCCGGTCCGGCGCGGCGAGGACGGCCGGGACCCAGGCGGCCCACGGATGTCCCAGCCCTCACGGCGGCTGCCCGACCGGCTCCCGGGCCCGGTCGTTACCATCCCCTGTGACCGAAACAGCCGAACCACGTGTACCCCGCACGCGCATACTCGCCGACCTGACGCCGCTGCGTGCCTCGCCCGACTACCGGCGGCTCTGGTTCGGGAACACGGTGACCTGGGTCGGTCAGGGCATGACGGCGCTGGCCGTGTCGCTCCAGGTCTACGACATCACCCGGTCCGCCTTCTCCGTCGGGCTGATCGGCCTCTGTTCCCTCGTGCCGCTGGTGCTCCTCGGGCTGTACAGCGGAGCGGTCGCCGACACCGTCGACCGGCGCAAGCTGGGCCTCTTCAGCGCGGGCGGCTCGTTCCTGCTCTCCGTTCTGCTGGCCGCCGTGACCTTCGCCGGGGTCGAGAACGTGGCGCTGCTCTACGTCGTCGTCGCCCTCCAGGCCGTGTGCTTCGCGCTCAACTCACCGGCCCGCAGTTCGATGATCGCCCGGCTGCTGCCTCCCGAACAGCTGCCCGCCGCGAACGCGCTCAACGCCATGACCTCCACCACGGGCGGCCTGGCCGGGCCCATGCTCGGAGGGCTGATCGTCGGGTGGTGGGGCTACAAGGCGGCGTACACCGTCGACGCCGTCACCTTCACCGCCTCGCTGTACGCGATGTGGCGGCTCCCTTCGATGCTGCCGGTCCGGGGGGAGGGGGAGAAGGCCGCCAAGAGGGCTTCCGTCCTGGACGGGCTGCGCTTCCTCGGCACCAGGCCCAACCTGCGGATGACCTTCGTCAGCGACCTGAGCGCCATGGTGCTGGCCCACCCGCGCGCGCTGTTCCCCGTGGTCGCCGTGGTCTGGTTCGGCGGCGACGCCAAGACCACCGGGCTGCTGGTCGCCGCCCCTGCGCTGGGCGCGCTGCTCGGCAGCGTGTTCTCCGGGTGGCTCGGCCGGATCCACCGGCACGGGCTCGCGGTGCTGGTCGCCGTCGCCTGCTGGGGCGGCGCCATCGCCGTGTTCGGGCTCACCCGGCAGCTGTGGCTCGGCCTGGTCATGCTCGCGCTCGCCGGGTGCGCGGACTCCGTGTCGATGGTCTTCCGCAACACCATGCTCCAGGCGGCGGTGCCCGACGAGATGCGCGGCCGGCTCCAGGGGGTGTTCATCGTCGTCGTGGCGGGCGGCCCCCGGCTCGGCGATCTGGTGGCCGGATCCGTCGCCGACCTCACGTCCCCCACCGTGGCGGTGACCGGGGGCGGGCTCGCCTGCCTCCTGGTGGTGTGTCTGCTCGGGCTGCGCGGGCGCGGGTTCACACGCTACGACGCGCGCGATCCGCAGCCGTAGGCGAGGGTCAGGGCTGTTCGGTGAACTCCGGCATCTCGCCGCCGGTCGTGTGGACGTCGATCACCGAGAACACCGCGCCCTGCGGGTCCCTCAGGTAGGCGAACCGCCCGAAGGGGATGGTCAAGGGGCCGAAACCGAGGGTCCCCCCGAGGGACTTGGCCTTCTCCACCGCGGCGTCGCAGTCCGGGACGGTGAAGTAGACGTTCATGTGGGCCGGCACCTCGGGCGGGAAGTCGGTCATCCTCATGCGGCCGAGCACGGGGTCCGCGCCCAGGTCGTAGAGGGAGAAGTCGATCGCGTCGTCCTCAAGGTGCTTCACCCCGTAACCGAACACGGCCGGGAAGAAGGCGTCCGCCTTCTCCGGGTCCCGGGTGTAGATCTCGGCCCAGTTGTAGGCGCCGGGCACCGTCTGCGCCTGGAAGCCCTCGTGGCTGCCTGCCTGCCACACCCCGAAGGCCGTCCCACCGGGGTCGCGTGCCAGCACCATCGTGCCGAAACCGCCGACCTGCATGGGCTCGACGAGCACCTCGCCCCCCTGCTCGCGGATCTTTCCGGCCGTGGCGGCGGCGTCCGGCGACGCGAGATACAGGCACCAGGCGGAGGGGGCGTCCTGGCCCGGAGGGGGAGGCGAGAGCGCGGCGACCGCCTTGCCGTCCACATGCGCCTGCGTGTATCCGCCGTACTCGGGCATCGACTCGCCGAACGTCCAGCCCAGGAGCTCGCCGTAGAAGCGTTTCGCCCCCTCCAGGTCGCCGAACGTCCCGTCGGCCCAGCACGGAGTTCCCTCGGACGGTGCGGCCATGGTGCGGACCCCTCTTCCTGTGTCGGAGGCTTCCCGCCACGCTAGCCAAAGGTCACCGCCCCGGCGCGTCGAACTGCCTCACCGGGGCCCGGCGTGTCCGACGACCGAGCGCGCCACGCCGAGGTCCACGAGGTCCTGGGGGCGCAGCCGCAGCTGGCCGGCGGTGGCCCGCACCTCCTCGGGGCCGCGCTTGAGGATCGCCGCCGCCAGTTCCGGTGCGATCACCGAGAAGTAACTGTCCGCCGTCACATGGGTGTTGCCCGGAGCCGCGAGGGCCAGTGCCCCGCCCGACCCGCCCTCGCCGATCACCAGGGTGGTCACCGGGACCCCGGCCGCCGCGACCGCGGCGAACGCCTCGGCGATGGCCGCGCCCGCCCCCGCCCGCTCCGCCTCCGCGTCGTTGGCCGCGCCAGGGGTGTCGACCAGCGTCAGTACGGGGATGCCGAGCCGGCCGGCGAGCCGGATGACGCGGGCCGCCGTGCGGTAGCCGGCCGGCCGGGTCGCGGTACCGCACTGGGCGGCGTACGCCACCGGCCGGCCGTCCCGCATCCCCATCCCGCAGAGCATCCCGGGGTCCGAGCCCCCGCAGCGGTCACCGTGCAGCGGCAGCCGGTACGCGAAGTAGGCGTCCAGATACGCGCCGGCCCGGGGCCGCGCAGGGGAGCGGGCCTGCTCCACGGCGTCCCAGCCGGTCGCGGGCAGCTCCGCGTCCGAGAGGGCTTCCGGAACCGGCGCGGCGGCAGCGGGGCCGGCGACCGTCAGCACGCTCAGCCAGCGGCCCAGCGTCCGGGGCAGCTCGTCCGGGGTCACGACCGCGTCGACCTGCCCCGCCGCCCACTGCCCCTCGGCGGTGTAGGCGTACGGATCGGCGTCGGGGGGCCGCACGCGGGAGCCCGCGAACCCGATCTGCGCACCGGGCAGCGCGAGCACCACATCGGCACCCGCACCGAGGGTGGCCCAGCCACCCCCGGTCGTCGGATCCCGCACCACCGCGATCTGCGGCAGCCCGGCCGCCCTCAGCAGCGCGGACGCGCGGGCCACCCGCTGGAGCTGTATCAGCGCGATCATGCCCTCCTGCATCCGGCTGCCCCCGGTGGCGACCAGTGAGACGAGCGGCAGCCGCCGCTCACGCGCCAGGGTGTACGCGGCTTCCAGCAGGTCCCCGGTGTGCCCGCCCAGCGAACCGCCCAGGAAGCCGAACTCGAAGGAGACCAGCACGCACTCCCGGTCCCCGACGACAGCCGTCCCGTACAGGACGGACTCCTCCTCGCCGGTACGCGCCGAGGCGCGCGCCCTCGACTGCGCGTAACCGCTCCAGCCGAGCGGCCCGTCCGGGGGAGCCGGACGCGCGGCGGGGCGGTGTTCCGTGAAGCTCCCGGTGACGGCGGCGACGGCCTCCCGTGCCGACATACGGCCCTCGCCGTGAGCCTCAGCCACCGAGCGACCTCTTCATGATCTTGCCCAGCTCGTTGCGGGGCAGCGCGTCGAGGTGACGCACCACGCGCGGGCGCTTGTGCGGGGCCAGCTGCTCCGCCACATGGTCCGCCAGCTCCCGGTCGGAGGGCGGTGACGCGGGATCGGCAGGCACGACCCAGGCGACGATCCGCTCGCCGAGGTCCGCGTCGGGTTCACCCGTGACGGCAGCCTCACGCACTCCGGGATGCTCCAGCAGCGCGTTCTCGATCTCACCCGCGCCGATCTTGTAGCCACCGCTCTTGATCAGGTCGGTGGCCTTGCGCCCGACGATCCGGACGTAACCGTCCGGGTCGATCGTGGCCATGTCGCCCGTACGGAAGAAGCCGTCGTCGGTGAAGGCCGCAGCCGTGGCGTCCGGCCGGTTCAGATAGCCGGTGAAGAGGTTCGGGCCGCGCACCTGGATCTCGCCGATCGACGCGGTGTCCTGGAGCACGCTGCCGTCCTCCTCCACGAGCCGCAGCTCGACGCCGGACAGCGGCGGCCCGACCGTCCCGGCGCGCGGGGCGCCGTCGGCCCGTACACCCGTGTTCATCAGGGTCTCCGTCATCCCGTACCGCTCGATGACCCGGCGGCCGGTGGCCGTCGCGATCCGCTCGTGGTCGTGGACCGGCAGCGCCGCCGAGCCGGAGACCAGGAGGCGGGCACCGGCCAGGGCCTTCGTGAGGCTCCCGGAGGTGGCCGCATCGGCCAGCGCGCCCGCCAGCCGGTGGTACATCGTCGGCACGCCGAACAGCATCGTCCCCCCGGACAGCAGCTCCCGGGCCACCCCTTCGACGGAGAACTTCCCGAGATGACGCACGGAGCCGCCCCTGCGCAGCGGGCCCAGGATGCCCAGGATCAGCCCGTGCACATGGAACAGCGGCAGGGCGTGGACGAGGACGTCGTCACCGGTCCACCCCCAGGCGTCCTCCAGTGCGTCCAGTGACGCGGCGACCGCCCGGCGGGGGAGGACGGCGCCCTTCGGCGGTCCCGTGGTGCCGGAGGTGTAGACGACCAGGGCGGGGGACTCGCCGGAGGGCTCGGAGAAGGCGGATTCCGGGGCCCGGCCCGTGGTGGCCGTGGAGACGTCGAGCCGCTCCAGGCCGTCGAGCGCGGACGGCAGGGCGTCACCCGCGCCGGCCAGCACCACCGAGGGCGCGCTGTCGGCCACGATGTGCGCGAGCTCGCGCCCGCCGGTCCTCGGATTGAGGGGCACGGCAGGCACCCCGGCCCGCAGCGCCGCCACGACGGCGACGACCGTCCCGGCGGTGGACGTCGCCCAGACGGCGACGCGTCCCGCTCCCGTGATCCGGGCCGCGAGCGAGGCGGACGCCTCGTCCAGCTGGGCATAGGTCAGGACGTGTTCGCCGAACCGGACGGCCTCCGGGGAGTCCGTCCGGCGCGACGCTCCGCTCAGCGCGGGCAGAAGAGGGGTCACCCCGTGAACCCTAGGCCGTGACCCCGTGCCCGGTCAGCCGTCCCGCCGGACGTTCCGCATCCGGCCGTACGCGTAGACGGAGCCCGCCAGTGCCAGGTCGGAGAGCAGCATGAAGCCGATCGAGTACGAATCCTTCGCGCTGTAGATCGCGCCCATCACCAGAGGCGGTACGAAGCCGCCGAGCCCGCCCGTCGCGCCGACGATGCCGGTCACACTGCCCACCTTGGCCTGCGGCGTCACCTGGGACACCAGCGCGAAGACACTGCCGCTCGCGGTGCCCAGTCCGGCGGCCATGCAGAGCAGCGCGATCGTGCCGAGCGGGTACAGCGGCGGGTCGAAGGCCTGGACGATGGCCATCAGCGCGGCCAGCAGCAGCGCCCCGGCCGTGACCAGGGCGGGGTGGATCCGGTCCGAGAGCCAGCCGCCGATCGGCCGGAAGATGACGGTGACCAGCGCGAACCCCGCCGCCTTGGTGCCCGCCTCGGTCGGCGACATCTCGTACCAGGTCTTCAGATACGTCGGCAGATACACCCCGAACGCCACGATGCCGCCGAAGCCGATCGCGTACAGCGCGGCGAGTTCCCAGGTGACCCGCAGTCGGCCGGCCTCACCTAGCCGACGGCCCAGCGACTGTGCGGGGACCTTGCGGTCCGGATGGTTGCTGATCAGCACCGCCGCGAGCAGGGAGTACACCAGGAGCGCTCCGGCGACGATCAAGAACGGCAGGTTCTCGTGGTGCTCGGCGATGCGCGGCGTGAAGTAGCCGGAGAGCGCGACACCCCCCATGCCCATCCCGAAGACCCCGAGCGCGAGGCCGCGCTTCGCGGGCGGGAACCACGAGTTGACCAGGGGGATGCCGATCGCGAAGGTCGTGCCGCCGAGGCCGAGCAGGAAGCCGACGGCGAGCATCGCCCCGTAGGAGTCCCTCGCCGGGATGAGCAGGAGCACGGGGAGGATCGTGAGCGCCGAGACGACGGGGAACATCAGCTTCGCGCCGTACTTGTCGGTCAGCGCGCCCGCCGGGATGCGGCCGAGAGACCCCACCAGCACGGGCACCGCCACCAGGAGGGACTGCTGGAACGAGCTCAGGTCCAGCTGGTCCTTGAAGTCCCCCGACAGCGGGCTGATCAGGTTCCAGGCCCAGAAGGTGAGGGTGAACCCGATCGTGGCCATGATCAGATTCCGGTAGGCGGCCGACTGGTTCCGGTGCGGGGCGGGTGTCTGCTCGGCAGTTGCTTCCACACCGCAAGTCAAGGCTCGACAGCCCGACGGGGCACGGCGGACTGAGCCATCCGGGGAGGCCCCCGCACGGCAGACGCCCCATGGGCCCAGGCCCCCTCCACGGCTCGCGCCGGCGCCGCTCACCCGCCGTTTCCGGCCCCGGGCTGCGACAATCGCCGGTATGGACCGGCTGGACAGAGAGATCCTCGGCATCCTCCAGGAGGACGCCCGGATCTCGTACCGCGATCTGGGCGTGCGCGTGGGACTCAGCGCCAACGCGGCGGGCGACCGCGTACGCCGCATGCGCCGCGACGGGGTGATCCGTGGCTTCACGGTCATCATCGACCCGGCAGCCGACACCCGCTCGGGCCTGGTCGTCTTCATCGACGTGTCCCTGCGCCTCGACACGACGACCGAGCAGTTCGAGCGCGCGGTGCTCACCCTGCCCGGCGTCACCGAGGTGGTGCACGTGACCGGCGCTCACGACTACCTCGTACGGGCCACCGCCGCCGACCCCGCCTCGCTGGACGCGCTGCTGCGCCGGCTGAAGAAGGACGCGGGCGTCGCGCACTCCACCACGCGGATCGCGCTCAGAGCGGCGCCTGCCAGATGACCGTCGGCGACCGGCCGCCGTCCTCGGCCCGCCCGTCGTCCGCGACCACCAGCCGCACCGCCGCACGCCCGTCGGGCAGCCGCGCGGTCGCGTCCACCTCCACCTCGACCGCCGACACACCGGCCCTGCGCCGCACGGCGGCCAGCGCCCCGCGCAGCGCTTCGAGCAGCTGCCCGTCGACCGGCTCCGTGACCAGGGCGTCCACCGCCCCCGCGAAGTGCACCGACGGCGGGAAGCCGAGCACCCCCGCCGCGCCTCCCGTCTCCCGCAGCACCCTGCCGCGGAAGGTCGCGGGAGCCTCGGCGGGCGGCTGCTGGAGCGCGAAGATCGCCGTCCTGACCTCCTGGATCGTGGAGTCCAGCTCGTCGACCGCCTTCGCCAGCAGCTCGGCGGTGCCGGTGTCCCCGGCGAGGTCCTTGCGGCGGGTCGACTCCAGCATCATCTCCGTCGCGAACAGCCGCTGGACCACCAGGTCGTGCAGATCGCGGGCGATACGGTCGCGGTCCTCGTAGACGGCGAGCTGTTCCCGGTAGTGCTGCGCGTCGGCCATCACCAGTGCCAGCGAGGCCTGGGAGGCGAACTGCGAGGCCAGCTGCCGGTCCATCTCCGTGTACGGCTCACCGCCGCGCCCCCTGGGCAGGGCGAGCGTGCCGATGAGCCGCCCTCCGCTCTCCAGGGGCAGCATCATGCTCGGACCGAAGCGGGAGCGCACGGGGGTCGTCATCCGGGGGTCGGTCGCGGAGTCCTCGATGAACACCTCCTCGCCGCCCAGCAGCTGCACGAGGACGGGGGACCCCGGTTCGATGGCGGTGCCGATCAGGCCCGCGGGGTCCTCGAGGGTGGATGCGGCGACGATCTCCATCCCGCCGTCGGCGGTCGGCTGGAGGATCACCCCGGCCGCGGCGCCGGCCAGCACCCGCGCCCGCTCGGCGACGGTCATCAGGGCGTCCGTCGTGCCCGCCCCCGTCAGCAGCGCCCGGGTGACGGCCGCGGCACCCTCGATCCAGTGCTCCCGCTGCCGCGCCGCCTCGTACAGGTGCGCGCCGCCGATCGCGGCGGCGGCCTGGGACGCGAGGAGTCGCAGCAGCGCCAGATCCGTGTCGTCGAAGCTGCCGGGCTCCGGCGCGGTCAGGCAGAGACTGCCGAGCACCTCGGTGTGCACCCGTACGGGCGCCCCGATGAAGGAGCGCGGCCGGAGCTCCCCGGACGGCCGGGCGCCGGGGTGCGGGCGGGCCGTCAGGTCGTCGACGCGCACCGCCTGCGCGTCGTCCACCAGGGCGCCCAGGATTCCCGTACGTCCGTGCAGGAGCGGGGCCGCGTCACGGTGTTCCGCTTCGCTCATGCCGGAGGTGAACAGGTCGGTGACGTGGCGGTCCCCGCTGTCCAGGAGGGCCAGGGCGCCGTGGTGCGCCCCGGCCAGCGCCGTCGCGGTGTCCACGATGTGCTGGAGGGTGGTCCGCAGGTCGGGACCCGTCCCGGGCACCTGTGAGCCGTGGCCCTCAGCCGGCGAGCGGGGCGAGGACCAGCGGCTGGACCGTGCCGTCCAGCATCGCGCCGAGCCCCAGCACCGCGCACACGTCCGGACGCTCGGCGATGTGCACGGGCACGCCCGTCGCGTCCCGCAGCATCTGGTCCAGTCCGGGCAGCAGGGCGCTGCCGCCGACCATCATGATCCCGGAGTCCGCGATGTCGGCCACCAGGTCGGGCGGGCAGTCGCGCAGCACCTTGCCGAGCCCGTCGAGCACCGCCGTGAGCGGGGTGTGGATGGCCTGGCGTACGGCGGCGGTGTCGACCTGCACGGAACGGGCGAGACCGGTGGCCACGTCGCGGCCGTGGATCTCCGTCATCGCCGGGCCGTTGAGCGTCAGGCCGTTGCCGCGCAGGGCCAGCTGGAGCGGGCGCACCGACTGGCTGGGCAGCATCAGCTCGTGGTGCTGGCGCAGGTGCTGGATCACCGCGTGGTCGATGGCCTCGCCGCCGACCGGGATGCGTACGGCGGTCACGATCGAGCCGAGCGAGAGCACCGCGATCTGGGTGGTGGCGGCCCCGCACACCATGATCATGGAGGCGGTCGGCTGCTCGACCGGCAGCCCGCAGCCGACGGCCGCGGCGATCAGCGTGTCGACCAGCTCCACGCGCCGGGCGCCGAGCCCCACGAGGGTCTCCACGGCCGCCCGCTGGGCCAGCGGATCGGCCTCGTGCGGGACGCAGGCGGCGGCCCGCAGCCGGGGCTTGCGGCGCAGCTGGCGCCTGAGCTTCTCGCCGAGCAGATGGCGCAGCATGCGCTGCGCCATGTCGATGTCGACGACGGTTCCGCCGGAGACCGGGCGGGCCACCCGGATGTACCCCGGTGTCCGGCCGGTCATCTGCTCGGCGAGCGCGCCGACGGCGATGAGCGAGCCGGTACGCGTGTTCACGGCGGCGACGCTGGGCTCGTCGACGACGAGTCCCACTCCCTTGATGTACACACGGGTCCTCGCGGCCCCGAGATCGACGGCGACATGGCAACGGCGCAACTGATCGAGACTGACGGTCACGGCAGGTTCTCCCGAGAGCGCTGACGGGGGGCACCGGCGGCAGCCGGCTCTCCTGGCATCGTCGCGCCGGGCCGGGAGCGGCGCGCGCTGGGTGAGCCGTAGGGGGGACCCGTAGCTGACGGCGCGACAGATCTCAGGCGCGGCCGGGCAGCAGCCGCTGGAACAGCCCCCAGGTGAACTCCGCGACGTGCGGCTCCCCGCTCGCCGGGTCGGTGAAGGCCAGCGCCCAGCGGGTCGGCGCACTGCCCTCCATGGGCCGGGCCGGCTCGAAGGCCCTGGCGACCTCGTCCACGGTGCAGGACCAGGGCAGGAGGTCCGCGGCGGTGCGCAGCCCGGGGCCCGCCGCCCCCGGGGCGCGGACCAGCCATTCGTTCCACACGGCGCCACCGGGGCCCGCCATCACCTCGAACCGCAGATCCGGCCAGAGCGGGAGCCGCCACAGCAGGGCGTCGCACTCCAGGTCCCCGACCGTGCGGCGTACGGAAGCCTCGGGCTCGCCCAGCACCGAGCGGTAGCGGCGCAGCGCGCCCCGGCCGCGCGGGGCGCGCAGCATGGCCTGCCAGCGCCGGTTGGCCTCGCGCATCTCGGCCAGGGACGCGCTCAGTTCGTGGCGGGCGTCCTCGACGAGGTCCGGCTGGTGGTCGGCCATCCGGCGCAGCAGGACGAGCTGGAACTGGAGCGGACCGAACGGGGCGGGAGAGGTCATGAGGCCCATCCTGCCGCGCATCGCGCGTATCGGGCGCCGCGAGGCGGAGTCCCGGATTCCACACAGGATCCTCACCTGCGCGGCTTCCTGTGTTGTTCCGCGCGCGTCTACTCTTCGGGCGCCATGGATTATTGCCACCCGTGCCGACGGCACCTCAACGGGGCGCTGGCCTGCGCCGGTTGCGGGACCCCCGCCGACGCGCTGAGCCCCTTCGCCGCTCTCGCCGACCGCCCCGGCCGTGACGTGGAACCCGCCGCCGAGCCCCCGGAGGCCTCCGACGCCACCGGTCACCGGCGCCGCGCCCGGGGCGCCTCCCGGCGGCGAGGCCGCCGCACGCACCGCAGGCGCGGGCGCGCGCTGCTCCTGACCGTGGCGGGCGTGGTGCTGGCGCTGGGGGCGCTCAGCCTGGCCGAGCTGGCCATGGAGCCCGGGGGTGACAGCGGCGCGTCGGAGTACGTGAGCGAGGCGACGTCCTCCGCCACGGAGGCCCTGCCCTCGGCCTCGTCGAGCGCGGAGACCGGCGAGCCCGGTCCGGTGGACGCCCCCACGGTGGTGCCGGTCACCGATTCCCACTCCGCCAAGGCGACGGCGACGGACGGTCCAGGCGGCGGGAGGACGACCGGGGCGGCCCCGCCCGCACCCACGTCGGCCCAGGCCCCGGTGACGGCGTCGGCGCCGGCCTCGCCGGACCCGGACGCGACCGGGTCGCCGGCCGAGCCGTCGGAGCCGGGCACGCCCTCGGCGGAGCCGACGCCGCCGGAGCCCTCGCAGGAACCCGAGCCCACACCGTCCCCCACCGAGACCTGCCGGTGGTGGATCTTCTGCTGACGCGGGACGTGGCGGACGCCGTCCCGGCCGCCCGTGTGCCGCGTCCGCCGGATCACGCGACTCGGCCCGGACCTGAGGCTGCCCAGCCGGGCTCAGGCGGGACGTGAGGCGGTCGAGCTGGGCTCAGGGCGGCCGTGAGGCCGTCAGGACGGGCTGCGGCCGGCGTCCTCGCCGAGCATCCTGCGCAGCAGGTCGCGCAGCACCGTCCGCTCCGCGTCCGACAGCTCGGCCAGCGGCTCCCGGGCGAAGTCCAGGGCGTCCCTCAGCTGCCGGGCCGTCCGGATGCCCTCCTCGGTCGGCGCCGCCAGCTTCACCCGCCGGTCGGCCGGGTCCGGGCGCCGTTCCACCAGGCCGCGGAGCTCCAGCCGGTCGACTATGCCGGTGATGTTGGACGGCTCGCACTTCAGCTTCTGGGCTACCTTCCGCATGGGCATCGGCTCCAGGGACAGGAGACCGAGTACGCGGGCCTGAGCGCCGGTGAGCGCGTGTGTGGCGGCTGCCCGGTCGTACTCCTCGTGGTAGCGCGCCACGACGCCGCCGATGAGCTGGATGACGTCGAGGGTGAGCGGGTCGGTGCGCGAGGTGGCCATGACACCCAGGATAGTGGATTACTTGACAAGGTGAAATATCTGCCCGCATGGTTGTTTCACGTCCTGAAGCTTTTCGCTTCCTCCACGACATCGAGGAGAACCCGAGCCCATGTCTGCTGCACTTCCCACGACCAGCCGCGAATGGCACCTCGTCGCACGCCCGCACGGCTGGCCCGAGGCCACGGACTTCGCGCTGCGTGAGGCGCCGGTGACCGCTCCCGGCGAGGGCCGCGTCCTCGTCCGCAACCTCCACTTCTCGGTCGACCCCTACATGCGGGGCCGGATGAACGACGTGAAGTCGTACACCCCGCCCTTCAAGCTCGACCACCCCATGGACGGCGGGGCGGTCGGCGAGGTCGTCGCGTCGAACGCCGAGGGCTTCGCGGTGGGCGACCACGTCCTGCACGGGCTCGGCTGGCGCGAGTACGCCGACGTCCCGGCCAAGCACGCGGTCAAGGTCGACGCCTCCCTGGCCCCGCTCTCCGCCTACCTCGGCGTGCTCGGCATGCCGGGCCTCACCGCCTACGCGGGTCTGTTCGAGGTCGCCTCCTTCAAGGAGGGCGACGCCGTCTTCGTCTCCGGCGCGGCCGGTGCGGTCGGCAGCCAGGTCGGCCAGCTGGCGAAGATCAACGGCGCCTCGCGGGTCATCGGCTCCGCCGGCTCCGACGAGAAGGTCAAGCTCCTCGTCGAGGAGTACGGCTTCGACGCGGCCTTCAACTACAAGAACGGCCCGGTCAGGGAGCAGCTCGCCGAGGCCGCTCCCGATGGCATCGACGTCTACTTCGACAACGTCGGCGGTGAGCACCTGGAGGCGGCGATCTCCTCGCTCAACGTCCACGGCCGCGCCACCATCTGCGGCATGATCGCCCAGTACAACGCCACGGAGCCCACCCCGGGCCCGCGCAACCTGGCGCTCGTCATCGGCAAGCGCCTCCGCCTCCAGGGCATGCTCGTCGGCGACCACTCCGCACTCCAGCCGAAGTTCGTCGAGGACGTGGCCGGCTGGATCGCCTCCGGGCAGCTCAAGTACAACGAGACCGCGGTCCAGGGCATCGAGAACGGCTTCGAGGCCTTCCTCGGTCTGCTGCGCGGCGAGAACACCGGCAAGATGATCGTCTCGCTGGACGCCTGATCGTCCGGGGCGCGGCGGCGGTCCCCCGGCCACGGGCCCGCCGCCGGTGTCCGTCCCGGGGCCTGCCGTCACCGCCCGTCGCGGTCCGAGGACGGCCACACGTACGGCAGGTCGGCCGGTACGCCGGGGAAGAGCGGCCGGTAGTACGCCGGGTCCTTCTGCACGAGGGCGGAGCGGTGGCTCCGGTGGAACGCCTCGTCACCCAGCCACGGCGGCAGTTCCCCCGCGGCCGCGAGTTCGGCGCTCTGCCGCACGGTGGTGCGCCGGAGCGCCCCCGCGAGGTCCTTGCGCAGGGTCGCCGCGCAGGTGTCCGCCCTCCCCTCGGCTGTCCACGCCGCGCACATGTCGAGGCCGTAGCGCACGAGTGCCTCCTCGTAGCCGGTCCACATGCGGACCGCGGGGTGGTGCCGCCAGCCGTAACCGGGGACGACGAGCCCGCGCAGGACCTGGATCGCCTCGACCCGCTGCTTGCCCAGCCGTCGCTGGTCCAGCGTGAGGGCACTTCGGGAGAAATCGGCGTAGGGCAGGAAAGTCTGCATGATTCATGCGTACCGCGTCCGCGCCGGAGTGCCCTCGGCGGTCACCCGCTAGGCTCGGCGCAGGCCGTCGCGGTCGTGGGCGCGAGTCGCGGCGCATCAGCAGGAGGAAACACCCGTATGACCATCCAGCACATAGACGTGGCCTACACCGCCGTCGCCACCGCCGAGAACGGCCGTGACGGGCGCGTCGCCACCGACGACGGCCGACTCGACGTCGTCGTCAACCCGCCGAAGGAGATGGGCGGCAGCGGTGCGGGCACCAACCCCGAGCAGCTCTTCGCGGCGGGCTACAGCGCCTGCTTCCAGGGGGCCCTCGGTGTGGTCGCCCGTCAGGAGAAGGCCGACATCAGCGGGTCGCTCGTGACCGCCTCGGTGTCCATCGGCAAGACCGAGGCCGGCGGCTTCGGTCTGGAGGTGGCGATCAGCGCCTCCATCCCGAACGTCGACAAGGCCACCGCCCAGGCGCTCGTCGAGAAGGCGCACCAGGTGTGCCCGTACTCGAACGCCACCCGGGGCAACATCAAGGTCGAGCTCTCGGCAGGCTGAGCCGCAGCTCCTCGCGTACGACCGAGGGCCGCATCCCGTCACAGGGGTGCGGCCCTCGGCCGTGTGCCGGGCGTCCCGTCGTCAGGAGCCCGCGCAAGGGCATTGACTGCCGACGAGGTTGAACTTTACGGTCCGTTCGAGGTTACGAGCAGCATTCGAAATATCGAACGAGTAAGGAAGCCATGACCCGCACCGCGCGCTTCACCCTCGACCCGGCCTTCACCGTCGGCGACGTCGACCCCCGGCTCTTCGGCTCCTTCGTCGAGCACCTCGGCCGCTGTGTCTACGACGGCATATTCGAGCCCGGCCACCCGTCGGCGGACGAGGCCGGACTGCGTACCGACGTCCTGGACCTCGTCCGCGAGCTCGGTGTCACCGCCATCCGCTATCCCGGCGGCAACTTCGTCTCCGGCTACCGCTGGGAGGACAGCGTCGGCCCCGCCGACGAGCGCCCCCGCCGACTCGACCTCGCCTGGCGCTCCACCGAGACGAATCGTTTCGGCCTCTCCGAGTACATCGACTTCCTCAGGAAGGTCGGCCCGCAGGCCGAGCCCATGCTCGCGGTCAACCTCGGCACCCGCGGTGTTCAGGAGGCCATCCAGCTCCAGGAGTACGCGAACCACCCCTCGGGCACCGAACTCTCCGACCGCCGTGCATCCCACGGTGACAAGGACCCCTTCGGCATCAAGCTGTGGTGTCTGGGCAACGAGATGGACGGGCCCTGGCAGACCGGCCACAAGACCGCCGAGGAGTACGGCCGGCTCGCCGCCGAGACCGCGCGCGCGATGCGTCAGATCGACCCGTCCGTCGAGCTCGTGGCCTGCGGCTCCTCCAGCCGCGCCATGCCGACGTTCGCCGAGTGGGAGGCGACGGTGCTCGCCGAGACCTACGACCTCGTCGACTACGTCTCGCTGCACGCCTACTACGAGGAGACCGACGGCGACCGGGACTCCTTCCTCGCCTCGGCCGTGGACATGGAGTCCTTCATCGAGAGCGTCGTCGCGACCTGCGACCACGTGGGCGCCCGCCTCAAGTCGACGAAGAAGATCAACCTCTCCTTCGACGAGTGGAACGTCTGGTACATGAGCCGCTACCAGAAGGACGCGGAGGAGAACCCGCTCGACTGGCCCGAGGCGCCCCGGCTGCTGGAGGACAACTACAGCGTCACCGACGCCGTCGTCTTCGGCAGCCTGCTCATCGCCCTGCTGCGCCACGCCGACCGCGTCACGGTCGCCTGCCTCGCCCAGCTGGTCAACGTGATCGCGCCCATCATGACCGAGCCCGGTGGCCCGGCCTGGCGGCAGACCACCTTCTTCCCCTTCGCGCAGACCGCGCGCCACGGCCGGGGCCAGGTCCTCGACGTACGGGTGGACTCGCCCACGTACGGGACGGCGAAGTACGGCGAGACGGACCTGCTGCACGCCACCGCCGTACGGGACCCGGAGACGGGGGCGGTGACGGTCTTCGCCGTCAACCGCAGCCAGGACACGGCGCTGCCGCTCGAAGTCGCCCTGGCCGGACTGGAGCTGACCGAGGTCGCCGAACACCAGGTCGTCGCGGACGCCGATCCGGAGGCCCGCAACACCCTGGCCGAGCCCGAGCGGGTCGTGCCGCACGCCGCCGAGGGCACCGAACTGGCCGGCGGAGCGCTCAAGGCCGTGCTGGAACCGCTGTCCTGGAACATGATCCGGCTGGTCTGAGCGCCCTGCCCCGCCGCGCCCCCGGCACGGACCGGGGGCGCGCCGCGGACAGGCTCGCCCCGCCTTGCAGACGACGCGGCGCCCGGCCCGCGACCCGGACCCGAGGGGGCGACATGGCGAGCGACGCCGGACGGGAGGAGCGGCGCACGCACGCCGTGCGGCCGCCGGAGCAGGCTGACGCCGCCGTGCGGCCGCCCGGAGCAGGACTGAAGCCGTCGGCCGGCCACCGGAGCGGACCTGAAGCCCGTCGCGGACACGTACGGCGCCCTCCCCCCGGCCGGGGGGAGGGCGCCGTACGTGTGAAGGCGTGGTCAGCGTGCCGAGAAGGCGTGCACCGTCGTCGAGCGGTAGGTCTCGCCGGAGCGCAGCACCGTGGAGGGGAACGACGGCTGGTTGGGGGAGTCCGGGAAGTGCTGGGACTCCAGGCAGAACGCGTCGCCCTGGCGGTAGACCCGCCCGGACGTGCCCGTCAGCGTGCCGTCGAGGAAGTTCCCGGTGTAGACCTGCATGCCGGGCTCCGTCGTGTACATCTTCATCACCCGGCCCGAGCCGGGCTCCGTCACGGTCAGCGCGTACTCGGGACGGGCCGTGCTCCCCTTGTCCAGCGCGTAGTTGTGGTCGATCCCCTGGCCGTAGCCGATCTGTTCGTGCGGGGTGCGCACCGCCTCGCCGATGGCCCGCGGGCGCCGGAAGTCGAAGGGCGTCCGCGCGACCGGGGCGAGCTCACCCGTGGGGATGAGTGTCGCGCCGACCGGGGTGTAGCGCGCGGCGGCCAGCTCCAGCAGGTGCCCGTCGACGCTGCCGCTGCCCTCGCCCGCCAGGTTGAAGTAGGCGTGGCTGGTCAGGTTGATGACCGTGGCACGGTCGGTGGTCGCCGAGTAGTCGATGCGCCACTCACCCCGGGAGGTGAGGGTGTAGACGACCCGGACGGCGAGCGTGCCCGGGTAGCCGGCCTCGCCGTCCGGGCTGGTCCGGGTGAGGACCAGCCCGGCCTCGCCACGCGACGTGAACGGCTCGACGTCCCAGACCCGCTTGTCGAAGCCCTGGTCGCCACCGTGCAGGCTGTTCGGGCCGTCGTTGAGGGGCAGTTGGTGCGTGACCCCGTCGAGGGTGAAGCGCCCCTCGGCTATGCGGTTGCCGTACCGCCCGATCAGCCCGCCGAAGTACGGGGACTTGGCCACGTAGTCGGCGAGATTCCCGAAGCCGAGCGCGACGTTCGCCGTCCGGCCCCTGCGGTCCGGGACCTCCAGGGACTGGATGACCCCGCCCCAGGAGAGGACCTTCAGCCGGGTCCCGCCGTTGGCGATGGTCCAGCGGTGCACCTTCGTCCCGTCGGCGAGTGTGCCGAAGAGCTCCTTGGACGGGGTGCGCCCGGTGGCCGTGGCGTGCGCGGCCGGGGCGCCCGCCGCCGCGGCCAGCCCGGCGGCGGCCGTGGCCGCCAGGACGGTGCGTCTGCTGGTTTTCGTGCTGAAGGTCATGAAACAACTCCTGTCGCGAGAGGGGGTGTTACGAACCGACCTTGCGCTTGTTCCAGACGTCGAAGCCGACGGCGGCCAGCAGCACCGCACCCTTGATGACCTGCTGCCAGTCGGTGCCGATGCCGACGAGGTTCATACCGTTGTTCAGCACGCCCAGGACCAGGCCACCGATGATCGCGCCGAGGACCGTGCCGACGCCGCCGCTCATCGACGCGCCGCCGATGAACGAGGCGGCGATGGCCTCCAGCTCGAAGTTGAGGCCCGCCTTGGGCGAGGCCGCGTTGAAGCGGGCGGCGAAGACCAGACCCGCCAGGGCCGCGAGCATGCCCATGTTCAGGAAGACCAGGAAGGTGACCTTCTTGTCCTTCACGCCGGACAGCTTGGCCGCCGGCAGGTTGCCGCCGATGGCGTAGATGTGGCGGCCGATGATCGCGTTGCGCATCAGGTAGCCGAAGCCGACGACGAGCACACCGAGGATGAGCAGCACGACCGGGGCGCCCTTGTAGCTGGCGAGCAGCAGCGTGACGACGAGGACGGCCGAGACCAGTGCGACCAGCTTCAGCAGGAAGAGCTTGGCCGGCACCACGTCCAGGGCGAACTCCTGCTGCCGCTTGCGGTCGCGGACCTCCTGGAACACCACGAAGGCGATCAGGGCGAAGCCCAGCAGCAGGGTGAGGTTGTGATAGTTGGTCTCCGGGCCCACCTCGGGCAGGAAGCCGTTGGCGATCTTCTGCAGGTCCTTCGGGAAGGGGCCGAGGGTCTGGCCCTTCAGGAAGATCTCCGTCAGACCGCGGAAGAGCAGCATCCCCGCGAGGGTCACGATGAAGGAGGGTATGCCGAGGTAGGCGATGAAGAAGCCCTGCACCGCGCCGGCGACCGCGCCGATGGCCAGGCAGAGCACCACGGCGAGCGGCCAGGAGAGAGAGTGCTCGACCATCAGTACGGCGGCCATTGCGCCGATGAAGGCGGTCAGCGAGCCGACCGAGAGGTCGATGTGGCCCGCGATGATGACGAGCATCATGCCGATCGCGAGGATCAGGATGTAGCTGTTCTGCAGTACCAGGTTGGAGACGTTGCGCGGCAGCAGCAGGTCGCCGTCCGACCACACCGCGAACAGCACCACGATCAGGCCGAGCGCCATCAGCATGCCGTACTGGCGCATGTTGCGGCGCATGCCGCCGAGCATCAGCTGCAGCAGGCTCTCGCCGGAGGCGGACCCGCCCTTGCCGGGCGGCGCGGGGGCCGGAGTCTTGGCAGTCACGTCCGTGCTCATCGGGTTACCTCTTTGTCCTTCGTCATCTGACGCATCAGCGCTTCCTGCGAGGCCTCGGCCCGGGTGAACTCGCCCGTCAGCCGTCCCGCGGCCATCGTGTAGATGCGGTCGCACATGCCGAGCAGCTCCGGCAGTTCCGAGGAAATGAAGACGACCGCCTTGCCCTGGGCGGCCAGTTGGTCGATGACCGTGTAGATCTCGTACTTGGCACCCACGTCGATGCCGCGCGTGGGCTCGTCCAGGATCAGCACCTCGGGACCCGCGAAGATCCACTTGCTGAGGACGACCTTCTGCTGGTTGCCGCCGGACAGCTTGCCCACCGGCTCGAAGACCGTGGGCGCCTTGATGTTCATGGACTTGCGGAAGTCCTCGGCGACCTGCCGCTCCCCGTGCTCGTCGACCACACCCCGCCTGGCGACCTTGCCCAGCGCCGTCAGCGAGATGTTCCGGTTGATGGTGTCGATGAGGTTGAGTCCGTAGTGCTTGCGGTCCTCGGTGGCGTAGGCGATGCCGTGCCCGACCGCCTCCGGGACGGTCTTCGTACGGACCTCGGCGCCGTCCCGCAGGACGGTGCCGCCCGCGTACCGGCCGTACGACCGGCCGAAGACACTCATCGCCAGCTCGGTGCGGCCCGCGCCCATCAGCCCGGCGATGCCGACGATCTCACCGCGCCGTACCTCGATCGAGACGTCGTCGACGACCTTGCGCTGCTGGTCGATGGGGTGGTGCACGGTCCAGTTGCGGATCTCGAGGGCGGGAGCGGTCCCCTCCTCCGGGTGGTGCGGGGTCCGCTCCGGGAAGCGGTGCTCCAGGTCGCGGCCGACCATTCCGCTGATGATCCGGTCCTCGGTCGTCCCGGCCGCCTTCACGTCGAGCGTCTCGATGGAGCGCCCGTCGCGGATGATCGTGACCGAGTCGGCGACGCGGCGGATCTCGTTCAGCTTGTGCGAGATGATGATCGAGGTCATGCCCTGGTCCTTCAGCGAAAGGATCAGGTCGAGGAGTTTGCCGCTGTCCTCGTCGTTGAGCGCAGCCGTCGGCTCGTCGAGGATGAGCAGCTTGACCTTCTTCGAGAGGGCCTTGGCGATCTCCACCAGCTGCTGCTTGCCGACGCCGATGTCCGCGACCCGGGTCTCCGGGTGCTCGTCGAGGCCGACCCGGCGCATCAGTTCACCGGCGTGCCTGAGGGTGTCGTCCCAGTTGATGAGCCCGCGCCTCGCGTGCTCGTTGCCGAGGAAGATGTTCTCCGCGATGGAGAGGTACGGCACCAGCGCCAGCTCCTGGTGGATGATCACGATGCCGTGCTGCTCGCTCGCCCGGATGTCCTTGAACCGGCAGGTCTCGCTCTCGAAGAGGACGTCCCCTTCGTAGCTGCCGTGCGGATGGACGCCGGAGAGCACCTTCATCAGGGTGGACTTGCCGGCGCCGTTCTCACCGCAGATGGCGTGGACCTCGCCCTGACGGACGGTCAGAGTGACGTCCGACAGCGCTTTGACACCGGGAAAGGTCTTGACGATCGAGCGCATTTCCAGGACGGGTCCCGCCATGGTCTTGCCTTCCAATCCTTGAGGGAGCCCGGTTACTTGAGGTCGTTCGCGGTGTAGTAGCCGCCGTCCACGAGGACCTTCTCGTAGTTGTCCTTGTCGACGCTGACCGGCTGCAGCAGGTACGCGGGGACGACCTTCGCGCCGTTGTCGTAGGACTTGGTGTCGTTGGTCTCGGGCTTCTTGTCGTTCAGGACCGCGTCGACCATGTTGGAGGCGACCTTGGCCAGCTGACGGAGGTCCTTGTAGACGGTCTGCGTCTGCTCGCCCGCGATGATCGACTTCACGGACGCCACCTCGGCGTCCTGGCCCGTGACGACGGGCAGTGGCTTGGCCTTGGTGCCGTAGCCGTCCGACTTCAGGGCGGAGAGGATGCCGATGGAGATGCCGTCGTACGGGGAGAGCACGGCGTCGACCCGGGTGCTGCGGTAGCTGGAGGTCAGCAGGTCGTCCATGCGCTTCTGCGCGGTGCCGCCGTCCCAGCGCAGGGTGGTGACCTGGTTGAGGGCGGTCTGCTTGGACCTGACGACCAGGTCGCCCTTGTCCACGTAGGGCTGCAGGACGTTCATCGCGCCCTGGAAGAAGTACTTCGTGTTGTTGTCGTCGTTGGAGCCGGCGAACAGCTCGATGCTGAAGGGGCCCTTCTTGCCGTCCTCCAGGCCGAGCTTGTCCACGATGTACGTGCCCTGCAGCTCGCCGACCTTCTCGTTGTCGAACGAGGCGTAGTAGTCGACGTTCTCCGTGCCGAGGATCAGCCGGTCGTAGGAGATCACCGGGATGTCGGCGTCCTTGGCCTGCTGCAGCACGTTGTCGAGGGACTTGTTGTCGATCGCGGCCACGATCAGGGCGTCCACACCCTGCGTGATCATGTTCTCGATCTGCGAGACCTGCTGGTCCGGGTCGTCCTCACCGTAGACGAGCTTGGTCTCGTAGCCCTTGGCCTTCAGTTCCTTCACGACGTTGGCGCCGTCGGAGATCCAGCGCTCCGAGGACTTGGTCGGCATCGCGACGCCGATGGTGGCGCTGTCGGAACCGCCCTTCTTCTCCTCGCTGCCACCCTCGCCGCTCTGGCCGCAGGCGGTCAGCGTCAGGGCGAGGGAGGCGGCGGTGGCTATGGCGGCACATGCGGCTCTGCGGTTGCGCATCATCATCATCCTTGATGTGAGTCAGGGCTCGGTCGGGTGCTGCGAAACGCCGGTAACTGATCGACCGAGAAACAGGTGTGTGGGATTGTGCGCGGCTCTGTCTTCTTTTGGGGAGGAAAGTTTCCGGAACGTTATGACGGGATCGCGAACCGGTTGAGCGGGCCCGGCAGTCGGCTCCCCAGGGCCGCCATGTCCCCGTCCGCCCCGTGCCGGGCGAGCAGGTCCAGTGCGAGCCGGCCGCGCCGCACCCGCTCCTTGGCGGTGGCCAGCGCGAGCTCTCGCAGGTGCTGGCCGTAGGGGTAGATACCGGGGGACTTGGAGAGGCCGAACTTCAGGTAGAGCGGTGCGCCCCGCCGGATCAGCTCGGCGACCTCGTACATCCGTACGTAGCCGCCGAGGTCGTCCGGAGCCTCGATGTAGAGGTCCATCGGGGCCCTCGACACCCGTCGGATCTCCGTGAACTGGGCGAGCGTCAGGTCCGACGGGATGTTGATCGAGTCGGCGCCGAGCTGCTCGAACACGGCGAAGGAAGCCGGGTTGACCGGCCCGATGAGCGCCGACACCTTGAAGGTGGTGTCCGCGGGCAGGACGCCCTGCTCGCGCAGCCGGTGCAGCGTCCACAGCACGCCCTCGTCGGCCACGAGCAGGCACTTCACGCCCAGCTCCGTGGCCCGCAGCGCGTCCTCGACGCAGCCGGCCAGCGCGTCGTGGCCCCGGGAGCGCAGGCCCGCGCCACCGGAGTCCGTACGGACCGACGCGCCGGTGTCCCAGGTGCCGCGCGGGCCGGTGAACAGGCAGAGCTCGATGTCGCGTTCGGCGCAGCCCTCCACCATCTCGGTGATCTCCGCGTCGGTCAGCATCCAGATGCCGCTGCCCTGGCTGATGCGGTGGACGGGGACGTCGAGCCTGGCGGACTCCTTCAGTACGACGCCGAGGGCCTCCGGACCTTCCACGGACGGCACCTCGGTGCGCCAGCTCCCGCCCCCCGGGAAGGAGTGCGGGGAGGCGTCGGCCGGTGACAGGGGGGCCGGGCCGAGGCCGAGCGCGGTGAGCGCGGCATCGCCGGGGCGGCGGGGGCCGGGCGCACCGGGGGAAGAGACAGGGGCGTCTTTCACGACAGGTCCTTCACGTTCGGTATTTCGGACGACATTCGGATCTTTGGGTGTACGCCGGTCCGGAGGCGGTCAGGACGCCCCCGTACCGGCGTACGGATCAGGGCGGGCCCGTCACGGCCGCAGCAGCACCTTCCCGGTCTCCGGGTCCCCGGATCCCACCAGTGCGACGGCCTCGGCGAACCGCTCCAGCGGGAATTCGTGGGTGATCAGGGGCGCCGGGTCGAGCAGTCCGGCCGTGAACGCCCGCACCGCGTACGACCAGGCCGAGGAAGGTGCCCCGAACACGCTGCGCACGGTGAGCTGGCTCAGTGACAGATGGACCGGGTCGATCCCCACGGCGCCCGGCGTGAACATCCCGGTGAGCACGACGCGCCCGCCGCGCCGCGCCAGCAGGCACGCGTCGGCCGCGGTGGACGGCGCTCCGGCCGTCTCCACGACCAGGTCGTAGCGGCCGCGCACCTCCTCGGCCTCCTCGGGGGTCAGCGCCTGGCCCGCCCCGAAGTCCAGTGCCAGGGAGGCCCGTTCCCGCCTCGGGTCGATCACGGTGAGTTCCGCGGGCGACACCGCTGCCAGCAGTTGCACCGCGAGCAGCCCGAGCGTGCCCGCTCCCAGTACGGCGATGCGCTCACCCGGCTCGGGCGCCCCGGCCCGTACCGCTGCCGCGATCACCGCCGCCGGTTCCAGCAGGGCCGCGGCACGCAGGTCGGCGTCGTCGGCCAGCGGGTGCAGCAGCCGCGCGGGGACCACCACGTGGTCGGCGAACGCGCCGGGCCGGGTGAAGCCGGTCTCGTCGTAGCCCGTCGTGCACAGGGAGGTCTCCCCGTCCCGGCACCGCTCGCACCGCCCGCACGCCCGGAAGCCCTCCGCGACCGTGCGCCGGCCGACGAGGGCCGGATCGACCCCCTCGCCGACGGCGTCGACGGTCCCGGACCACTCGTGGCCGGGGACCACGGGGTAGCGCACGTAGGCCGCGTCACGGTGGCCGTCGTACACCTCGCGGTCGCTCATGCAGATCCCCGCGGCGGCGACGCGCACCCTGACCTCGCCGGGGCCCGGCTGGGGGAGCGGCCCTTCGGCCAGCACGTGGCTGCCGGGCCGCTCGACGAGCAACGAGCGCGAGAGGGACGTCACTTGGGCTGCCTCTTCTCCCAGCCGTCGGCCCAGAGGTCGAACCTGGCTTGCTGCTGCGGGAATTCGGCCGCCGCGTCCACGTCCAGCTCCACGCCGAGTCCGGGAGCGTCGGAGAGCTCGAAGCAGCCGGTCTCGGGGTCGACGGTCGGGGCGCCCTTGACGACCTTCTTGATGTCGGCGTCCGCGAAGTCGTTGAAGTGTTCCAGGATCTTGAAGTTGGGGGTGCAGCCGGCGACCTGGAGGCTGGCCGCGGTCAGTACCGAACCACCCACGTTGTGCGGGGCGATCAGCGTGTAGTGCGTCTCCGCGGTCGCCGCGAGCTTGCGCGTCTCCAGGATGCCGCCGATGTGGCCGACGTCCGGCTGGATGATGTCGACGGCCTGCGACTCGAAGAGCTCGCGGAACTCGATCCGGTCGTGGATGCGCTCACCCGTCGCGATCGGCATGTCGACCTTGTCCGCGACCTTGCTCAGCGCCTTGAGGTTCTCCGGCGGCACCGGCTCCTCCAGCCACGCGGGCCTGAACGGCGCCATCTCGCGGGCGATCCGCACCGCCGTCGACGGGCTGAAGCGGCCGTGCATCTCCAGCATCAGCTCGGTGTCGGGGCCGATGGCGTCCCGCACGGCCTCGATGAGGGAGACGGCGTAGCGGGTCTCCTCCTGGCCCAGTTCGAAGTGGCCCGTGCCGAAGGGGTCGATCTTGAGCGCCCGGTAACCCCGCTCGACGACTCCCTGCGCCGCCTTGTGGTAGGCCTCAGGGGTGCGCTCGGTGGTGTACCAGCCGTTGGCGTACGCCTTGACCCGGTCGGTGACCTTTCCACCGAGCAGCTGCCAGACGGGGACGCCGAGCGCCTTGCCCTTGATGTCCCAACAGGCCATCTCGACGACCGCGATGCCGGACATCACGATCTCCCCGGCCCGCCCGTAGTCGCCGTACTTCATGCGCTTGACGAGGTCCTCGACCGCGAACGGGTCGCTCCCGACGATGTGGTTGGCCGACGCCTCGCGCAGATAGCCGAGCAGCGCGTCCGTACGGCCCAGCATGCGGGTCTCGCCGACCCCGGTGAGGCCCTCGTCGGTGTGGACCTGGACGTAGGTGAGGTTGCGCCACGGCGTGCCGACGACATGCGTGCTGATTCCGGTGATGCGCACGTGTGTTGCCTCTCAACGTGTTCGGTATTTCGTCGCTCGTTCGAAATGCTGGCGTGACGGTAATGACGGGCCAGGGCAGGTGTCAATGGTTCGCGTAAGACCGGTCTAGGTACGCTGACGTCATGAGCGATCTCGGGGCGGGTCTCGGTTACTTGATCAAGGGCCAGCGCTGGGCCTTCGGGCACGGGCGCTGGTTCGGATTCGGCCTGCTGCCGGCTTTGATCACCCTCGTCGTCTACGCGGGCGCGCTGACCGGACTCGGTTACGGCGCGGACGACTTCGTCGCCTGGGCCACCCCGTTCGCCGACGACTGGTCCTCGCCCTGGCTGGGGCTCCTGCGCAACACCCTCGTCGTCCTGGTCTTCATCATCGGGATATTCCTCGCGGTCATCACCTTCACCGCGGTCACCCTGCTGATCGGCCAGCCCTTCTACGAGTCGCTGTCCGAGGAGGTCGACCGCAGCGAGGGCGGTGAGGTCCCCGAGTCGGACCTGCCGCTCTGGCGTGAACTGTGGATCTCCGCCCGGGACTCCGTCCGCATCCTGCTGCGCGTCGCGGTGTACGGGGTGCTGCTCTTCGCCCTCGGGTTCATCCCCGTGGTCGGGCAGACCGTGATCCCCGTCCTCGGCTTCTGCGTCTCCGGCTACTTCCTGGCCGAGGAGCTGACCTCAGTGGCACTCCAGCGCCGGGGCGTGGTCCTCAAGGACCGGCTCGCGCTGCTGCGCGGACGGCGCGCGATGGTGCTCGGCTTCGGCGTCCCGCTCACGCTCGCGTTCCTCGTGCCCTTCGTCGCCGTCCTGCTGATGCCGGGCGCCGTCGCCGGGGCCACGCTCCTGGTGCGCGACCTCACGGCGGCCCCGGAGGCCCCCGAGCCGGAGCCTGCGTCGCCGTACACCCTGCACAAGGACTGAGCCGGAAGCGCCCGGGCGGAGCCCCTGTCCGTACGACGCCCAGGACAGGGCGCCGGGCCCGCGCCCCGAACCGCGGCAGGCATGGAGGGCCGCAGCAGACCGAGTGCGCCGCGGCAGGCCGTGTGGGCCTCACGACCCGAACCGCCGCAGGCCGAGAGGGCCGCGGCAGACCGAGAGGGAAGTGCGTGACCGAGATACTCGCCGTCGCCCTGATCACCGTGCTCGCCGTGATCAGCCCCGGTGCCGACTTCGCCATGGTCGTCCGCAACAGCTGTCTGTACGGGCGCAGGACCGGCCTGCTGGGAGCCGTGGGCGTCGCCGCGGGCGTCCTGGTCCATGTCACGTACACCATGCTCGGCGTCGGGCTGCTGATCGCCTCGTCCACGACGCTGTTCACCGTGATCAAGCTGGCGGGCGCCGCCTACCTCGTGTACATCGGCGTCCGGACCTTCCTCGACCGCGGTGACCTCACCGTCGACCTGGGCGCGAAGAGCGGCCTGAGCGGCCTCGGGGCCCTGCGCACCGGCTTCCTCACCAATGTGCTGAACCCCAAGACCACCCTGTTCGTCGTGTCCACGTTCACCCAGGTCGTCGGGCCGGACACGGCCCTGTGGCAGCAGGCCGGTTACGGGCTCTTCATGTCCCTGGCCCACCTCGGATGGTTCGGCCTGGTGGCGCTGTTCTTCTCCCACGCGACGCTGCGCACCGCGCTGCTCCGCCGGCAGAAGGCGCTGAACCGGGGGATCGGCTCGGTCCTCGTGGGCCTCGGTGTCACCCTGGGCCTCGCCCGCTGAACGGCGGGCCCGTCAGGCGCCGGTCCCGCCCCTCGGGGACGTGCTCCCACCACCCTGACTCACCCGGTGGCGACCTTGGTCCACCCCTGTTGACGCCGCCCCTGGCAGGGCCTCAGCGCACGGAGAAGCCGTACACCGTCGTCGAGGTGAACTCCTCGCCCGGACGCAGCGCCGTGTTCGGGAACTCCGGACGGTTCGGGGAGTCCGGGAAGTGCTGCGTCTCCAGCGCGATCCCCGCGCACGGCTCGAACGGGCCCCCGCCGAGATGGTCCGCGGTGTACAGCTGCAGACCCGGCTCCGTCGTACGGACCGTCAGTACCCGCCCCGATGCCGGGTCGTGGAGCTCGGCCACCGGCTCGCCGCCCGTCTCGTCCAGGACGTAGTTGGCGTCGTAGCCCGGGCCCACCGGCTTCGCCTCCCGGAAGTCGAACCGGGTCCCCTCCACGGGTGCGAACACGCCCGTCGGGATCGCCTCCTCGTCCGACGGGGTGATCCGCCCGGCCGCGAGCCGCAGTTCGTGCCCGAGCGCGCTCCCGCTGTCCGCCCCGGCCAGGTTCCAGTACGTGTGGTTCGTCAGGTTCACCACGGTCGGCGCGTCCGTGGTGGCCCGGTAGCCGATGCGCAGCGCCCCGTCCTCGTCCAGGGTGTACGCCACCGAGACCTCCAGCCGCCCCGGGAAGCCCTCCTCGCCGTCCTCAGCGACCAGGGAGAGCAGTACGCCGTCCGGCAGCTCCTCGGCGTCCCACACGCGCTTGTCGAAGCCGCGCTCCCCGCCGTGCAGCGTGTTGCGGCCCTCGTTGCGCGTCACCTCGTGCCTGCGGCCGTCCAGGACGAAGGAGCCGCCCCCGATCCGGTTGGCGTACCGGCCGACCACGGCGCCGAAGTAGGGGCCCGTGTGCGTCTCGTAGCCCTTCACGTCCGGCAGCCCCAGGGCCACCTCGGCGCGGGAACCGTCCCTGCCGGGCACCTCCACCGACTGCACCACGGCGCCGTACGTCAGCACCCGCACCCGCGTGCCCCCGCGCTCCAGGGTCCAGCGGCGGACCGGAGTGCCGTCCGTGAGGGTGGAGAAGTCTTCGCTGCGTACCGCTGTACCCGTCGTCACGATCAAGGACTTTACGCCGGTGGGCCGGCCGCGGTGACATTGCGGTGAGCGATCTCCGCCAGCCTGGCCTGGCCGTCGCGCCCCGGATGGAACCAGTCCCACTCGCTGAGCTGCGCCCCGGTGAAGCGGTAGTCGAAGACCGCCCCGCCGTCGTAGCGGCAGCGCTCGTCCTCCGCGCAGACGTCCCGCAGCACCTCGTTGTACGCGACGACACGCTCCCGCACCGCCTCGCGCCGGGCGACGGCCGCCGCTCCCATGTCGTCCGCGTCCCCCAGCATCGACCGGCAGATGCCCAGCTTCCAGATCTGCTTGCCCAGCGGGTTCTCGCGCCCCGTCGACCAGAGCCGCTTGAGGTCCGGCACGCTCGACACGTACACCTGCGCCTTCGGGGCACCGGCGCGCAGCTGCCGCATCGACGCCTCGAAGGAGGACCGGAAGCCGGACACCGGAGTCATCAGGTCCACCGAGTCCCGGCAGGCGTCGTTCGCGCCGATCATCACCGTGACCAGTTCCGGCTTCTCCTTCGCCGCCAGGGCCATCTGCTCGGGCAGCTGGGCCATCCTGGCGCCCGACACGGCGTGGTTCGAGCTGTGCGTGGCGGCTTTCGACGCCCCGAGGAGGCGCACGGCGAGGCTCCGCACGCTCGCGTCGGAGCCCGTCGCCCAGGACACCTCGGGACAGTCCGCCAGGATCGAGCAGGCGTCGAAGCCCCGGGTGATGGAGTCCCCGACGGCGGCCAGCGAGGCCGGGCTCGCATCCCACGAGGGTGTCGGGGACGGGGAAGGGCTCCGGGGGGACGCGGTGCTCCGCGCGGTCCCGTCCTGGCCCGCGCCGCAGCCCGTGAGTGCGACGGCGGCGACGGACACGACCGCCGTCAGAGTGGTTGCCGCGCCCCGGGCGCGACGGCGTGACGAACTCTCAGGCATCCCTGATTCCCCTCCGGTCACACGGGTGATTGTGCCTCTGGCACAACCGGACAGCCCCAGGTGGCGGGCCTTGGCGCCCTCGCGGGTGAATGGTGTGCGAATCATGGGCCCAGGACCGACCGTACGTCACACAACCGGCCCCGGCGCACGGTAGCTTTTCCCCGTCGAACCAGTGGCGCCCGGCCGGTCCGCGACGAAACAGCGGGTCCGGTAAGTTCTCTCACGTCACATACTGTCCCTTTTCAGGAGATTCACTCCCGATGCTGTTTACTGATGACGACCTCGGGAGCCGTCCGGGAAGAGACGGTACGGGCGCGAGGCCGCTGGGGAAGGCGAACCTCGTCCCACACTGGAGGTCCCGGTGACGACACGTGGAGTTCTGTACGTTCACTCCGCACCGCGCGCGCTCTGCCCGCATGTCGAATGGGCGGTGGCGGGTGTACTCGGTGTGCGGGTCCAGCTCGACTGGATCAGACAGCCGGCCGCGCCCAGCACCTGGCGGTCCGAATTCTCCTGGAAAGGCCGGGCAGGCACGGCCTCGGAGCTGGCCTCGGCCCTCCGCGGCTGGGACCTGCTGCGCTTCGAGGTGACCGCCGAGCCGTGCCCCACGGCGGAGGGCGAGCGGTACAGCTCGACGCCCGGCCTGGGTATCTTCCACGCCGTGACCGGCATGCACGGCGACATCCTCGTGCCGGAGGACCGGCTGAGGGCGGCGCTGGCACGGTCGCTGCGCGGCGAGACGGACCTGGAGGCCGAGGTGGCCAAGCTCCTGGGCAAGCCGTGGGACGACGAGCTGGAGTCCTTCCGCCACGCCGGCGAGGGTGCGCCCGTGCGGTGGCTGCACCAGGTGGTCTGAGAGGCACGGTACGGCTCGACCGCCTGCCCCGCTTGAGCAGAAACGTTCCCCTCCCTGGGTGGCGGGACGTGCTGCCGGGTGACGGCTCTGCGTCTCCGGCCGCCGCACCGCCCACCCGGAGCCGTGAGCGCCACACGAGACACTGCCCCCGCCCCCGCGGCGGGGAGGTCAGGCCTGGACCTCGGCCCGGAAGCCGAAGAGCCTCGCGGACGTCAGGCCTGGACCTCGGCCCGGAAGCCGAAGAGCCTCGCGGACGTCAGGCCTGGACCTCGGCCCAGAAGCCGAAGAGCCTCGCGAACCCTGCCCGCACGGCTCCACGCCGCGTCAGCACGGATCGGTCGACCGCGGTGAAGAGGACCGCGAGGGTGATGTCGGCCGGCAGGACCCGGCCCGCCGCTCGCACGGTGACCTTCCGGCCGCTCCCGATGCCCGACCGCCGCACCGTGACGACGGCCCCGGGGTCCTCGGAATCCGCCCGCCGCGACAACTCGTACGCCCGGCGGTTGATCGCCTTCAGCCTGTAACGGTCACCCAGATACGTCAGGCGAAGGGACCGGCCCCGGTGGGTGAGCGCCCACCGGTTCCGGCTCATCCGCACGAGCCCGTCACCGACACGGAGCGTCGAACCGTTCACGGTCGGCAGCGAGACGACGTCCGTGTGCAGCCCGCGCGTCTCGTACACGGCCGTGGGTATCAGGCCCCCGCGCACCTCCGCGACCAACGCGTGCGTCTCCCGGTCGGCGGGGTGCACCACCCGGATCTCGCCGAACTCGGGGGAGGTCCCCTGCCAGCCCGACTGCTCGGGCGCGGCCTGCCGTCCGGCCTTCACGTAGGTGAGCGTGAACGGGCTGATCGTCGTGTGCATCTCTCTCCCTCGTCGGACGAACGGGCCGAGGGGCGCGGAGGCGGCGAGGCCGCCAGGCGCGCCCCGGGTGACCGCCCGTCAGCTTCCCCTACGCGGCGGCGCCGTCGTGCCGTCGCCCCCCGGGAGCGGTACGCCCGCATGCGGGAGGCCCGCCTCCCGGTACGGGAAGCGGGCCTCTGCGAAGGGCTCGGGTCAGACCGAACGGAACGCCAGCACGACGTTGTGACCGCCGAAGCCGAACGAGTTGTTGATCGCGGCGATCGAACCCTCCGGCAGCGCACGCGGCTCACCGCGCACGACGTCGGCCTCGATCGCCTCGTCGAGGTCGTCGACGTTGATGGTCGGCGGGGCCGTCCGGTGGTGCAGGGCCAGCACGGTCGCCACGGTCTCGATACCGCCCGCGCCACCGAGGAGGTGACCCGTCATGGACTTCGTGGCAGAGATCGCGACGTGGTCCAGGTCGTCGCCGAGCACGGCACGCAGCGCCTTGATCTCGGCGATGTCACCCTGCGGGGTGGACGTGGCGTGCGCGTTCAGGTGCACGACCTCCGACGGCTTGAGATCCGTGGAGTCCAGCAGGTTCTGCATCGCGGCGGCGATGCCGCGCCCCGTGGGCTCGGGCTGCGCGATGTGGTGGGCGTCGGCGGACAGACCCTGGCCCAGCACCTCGCAGTAGACCCTGGCGCCCCGGGCGGCGGCGTGCTCGGCCGACTCCAGGATGACGACGCCCGCGCCCTCACCGAGGACGAAGCCGTCGCGGCCCGTGTCGTACGGACGCGAGGCCTTCTCGGGCTCGTCGTTGCTCTTGGACATCGCCATCATGTTGGCGAAGGCGGCGATCGGGAGCGGGTGGATGGCCGCCTCGGTGCCACCGGCGACGACCACGTCGGCACGGCCGGTGCGGATCATCTCGACGGCGTAACCGATGGCCTCGGCACCCGACGCGCAGGCGGAGACCGGGGTGTGGACACCGGCCTGGGCGTTGACCTCCAGGCCGACGTTGGCCGCCGGGCCGTTGGGCATGAGCATGGGAACGGTGTGCGGGGAGACGCGGCGTACGCCCTTCTCCTTGAGCACGTCGTACTGGTCGAGCAGGGTGATCACGCCGCCGATGCCGGAGGCGATGACCGAACCCAGACGCTCGGGCTGGATCTTGTCGTCCTCACCGGCCTTGCCGGTGAAGCCCGCGTCGGCCCACGCCTCGCGAGCGGCGATCAGCGCGAACTGCGCCGAGCGGTCCAGCTTGCGGGCGAGCGGACGGGGGAGAACCTCGCCGGGGTCGACGGCCGCGAGGGCGGCGATCCGGACGGGCAGTTCGGCGAAACGTTCGCCCTCGAGAGGCTTGACGCCGGAACGGCCGGCCATCAGACCTTCCCAGGTCGATGCGGAGTCGCCACCCAGCGGAGTGGTTGCGCCGATACCGGTGACGACCACGGTGCGATTGGTCGGGCTCACTGGAAAATCTTCTCCACGTGTAGAGGGTCGTGAATCAGCGGCGCCACCGCCGGGTGGCGACACACGGGACGGGCTGGGATCAGCCCTGGTGCTTCAGGATGTAGTCGGCGGCGTCGCCGACCGTCTTGAGGTTCTTGACGTCCTCGTCGGGGATCTTGACGTCGAAGCGCTCCTCGGCGGCGACGACGACCTCGACCATGGACAGCGAGTCGACGTCCAGGTCGTCGGTGAAGGACTTGTCCAGCTGGACGTCCTCGACCGGGATACCGGCGATCTCGTTGACGATCTCGGCGAGACCGGTGACGATCTCTTCCTGAGTGGCGGCCATGTTGGCGCTCCTTCGATGTGTTTCTGCAGGGGTTCGGGCGTCCGGACCGAAAGGTCCGGTGTGCCTAGGGGAGGGTAACGACCGTCGCGGCGTAGACGAGACCCGCCCCGAAGCCGATGATGAGCGCCGTGTCGCCGCTCTTGGCCTGGCCGGTCGCCAGGAGCCGCTCCATCGCGAGCGGAATCGAGGCGGCCGACGTGTTGCCGGTGGTTTCCACGTCACGCGCGACCGTGACGTGCTCCGGCAGCTTGAGCGTCTTCACCATCGAGTCGATGATCCGCATGTTGGCCTGGTGCGGAATGAAGACATCCAGGTCTTCCGGGGCGATCCCGGCCGCTTCCAGCGCCTGCTGGGCGACCTTCGCCATCTCGAAGACGGCCCAGCGGAAGACCGCCTGGCCCTCCTGCGTGATGGCCGGGAACTTGACCTCGCCCCGCTCGTTGAGCGGCAGATTCGCGACGTCGCCGATGTGGAAGTCGTTCCACGCGACGGTCTGCTTGATCGTCTCCGACTTGTCGCCCTCGGAGCCCCAGACCGTGGGGCCGATGTTCGGCTCCTGCGACGGGCCGACGACGACGGCGCCCGCGCCGTCACCGAACAGGAAGGCCGTCGCGCGGTCCTCCAGGTCGGTGAGGTCGCTGAGCCGCTCGACACCGATGACAAGTACGTACTCCGCCGAGCCCTCGACGATCATGCCCTTGGCGAGCGTGAGGCCGTAGCCGAAGCCCGCGCAGCCGGCGGAGATGTCGAAGGCGGCGGGCTTGCCCGCGCCGATCCGGTGCGCGATGTCCGTCGCGACGGCGGGGGTCTGCTTGAAGTGCGAGACGGTGGAGACGATGACTCCGCCGATCTGCTCAGGGGTGATCCCGGCGTCCGCGATCGCCTTGCCGGAGGCCTCCACCGACATCATCGACACGGTCTCCTCGTCGGAGGCCCAGTGGCGGGTGGCGATGCCGGAACGGGAGCGGATCCACTCGTCGGACGAGTCGATCGTCTCGAGGATCACCTCGTTGGGCACGATACGGGTCGGGCGGTAACCGCCGACACCGATGATCCGTGCGTACGGGGCGCCCTTGCTGGGCTTGATCTTCGACATGCTCTCGGGCTCCTCAGGCGCCTGCGTGCTCGGAGATGAGCGCGCGGGCCGCGTCTAGGTCGTCGGGGGTCTTGAGCGCGAGGGTCCGCACACCGGGCAGCGCGCGCTTGGCGAGCCCGACGAGGGTGCCACCGGGCGCGGCCTCGATGAGGGCCGTGACGCCGAGCTCCTTGAAGGTCTCCATGCACAGGTCCCAGCGGACCGGGTTGGCGACCTGGCCGACGAGCCGCGAGATGACCTCGTCGCCGTCGGCGACCGTTCTGCCGTCGGCGTTCGACACGTACGTCACCTTCGGGTCGGTGACGGTCAGCTCGGTGGCGGCGGCACGCAGCTTCTCCACGGCCGGGGCCATGTGGTGCGTGTGGAAGGCGCCTGCGACCTTGAGCGCCACCACGCGGCGCACGCCCTCCGGCATGTCCTCGGTCAGCGCGGCGATCTGTGCCGCGGTGCCGGCGGCGACGATCTGGCCGCCCCCGTTGACGTTGGCCGGGGTGAGCCCCAGTTTCTCCAGGTGCGGGACGGTGACCTCGGGGTCCCCGCCGAGGAGCGCGGCCATGCCCGTCTCCGTGACCGCGGCGGCCTCGGCCATGCCGAGCCCCCGGGTACGGACGAAGCGCAGCGCGGCCTCGTGACCGATGACGCCGGCGAGGGCGGCAGCGGTGATCTCACCGACGCTGTGGCCCGCGACGACGGCGGGTGAGGCGTCCAGGGCGGTGGCCGAGAGGAGACCCGCGGCGACCAGCAGCGGCTGCGCCACCGCCGTGTCGCGGATCTCGTCCGCGTCGGCCTTCGTGCCGTAGTGGGCAAGGTCGAGCCCGATGGCGTCGGACCATCCCGCGACGCGGTCTGCGGCACCGGGGAGTTCGAGCCAGGGAGTCAGGAAGCCGGGCGTCTGAGCGCCTTGGCCGGGAGCGACGAGTACGAGCACCCTCACACTCTCTCTTGTGGACGGCCCTGAACGCCCGTGGGGACAGGGACGAAGAACCGTCAGGGGAATTGTTGAAGTTCGACAAAAGTCTAGGACTGGGTGTCACCCGCGGCCAAGCGCCCCAGGATGAGGGCGATCCGCAGCGTGAACGCGGAACGGACGTCGGAAGGTGACCATCCGGTGACGTCGGTCACACGTCGCAGCCGGTAGCGCACGGTATTGGGGTGCACGAAAAGCATCCGGGCCGCGCCCTCGAGGCTGCTCGCCTGCTCCAGATACACACTCAGCGTCTCCAGAAGTGCCGAACCCGCTTCTTCGAGCGGTCTGTAGATCTCCTCCACCAGCTGATCGCGCGCGGCAGGGTCGCCGGCCATCGCGCGCTCAGGAAGGAGATCGTCCGACAGTACGGGGCGCGGAGCGTCCTGCCACGCCGAGCAAGCTCTGAGACCGGCCGCGGCGGCCTGCGCGGACCGGGTGGCAGCCAGCAGGTCCGGGACCACGGGGCCGGCGACGACGGGGCCGGCCGCATACGGTCCGATCAGCGACTTCGCGACGTTCAGGGGGTTGTCGCTGCCCCCTGCGATCACCACCAGACGGTGGCCGAGGACCCCGGTCAGCACCTGGAGTTTTGCGTGTCTGGCTGCCCGCCGGATGGCCTCCACGGTGAGCTCGCTGTCCCCGTCGGGAGCCGTGCCGAGCACGACGCACACATGTTCGGGGGAGTTCCAGCCGAGCGCGGCGGCCCGGGAGACGGCGCCCTCGTCGGCCTCGCCCGAGAGCACCGCGTTCACCACGAGCGACTCCAGGCGGGCGTCCCACGCGCCCCGGGCCTCGGCGGCCTGCGCGTAGACCTGCGCGGTCGCGAAGGCGATCTCGCGCGCGTAGACGAGCAGCGCCTCGCGCAGCACCGACTCGTCGCCCGGCGCCGCGACCTCCTCGATCGCGGCTTCCATGACCTCGATCGTCGTACGCACCATCTCGACGGTCTGCCGCAGGGTGATCGCCCTCGTCAGCTCGCGCGGAGCCGTGCCGAACACGTCGGTGGAGATCGCCTGCGGTGTCTCCGGGTAGCGGAACCACTCGGTGAACGCGGCGATACCGGCCTGGGCGACCAGGCCGATCCAGGACCGGTTCTCCGGTGGCATGGCCCGGTACCACGGCAGCGTCTCGTCCATACGTGCGATGGCGTTGGCGGCCAGCCGGCCGGAGGACTGCTCCAGCCGTTTCAGGGTCGCGGCGTGGAGGTGGGCGGCATGCGTGGCGGGCTGCTCAGGATCGGGTCGGGGCACGGACACAAGACTGCCTTATCCGGGCAGGTGCCCGGAGGGGTGGGGCGGCAGGTCGCCCGACGGAGATACCGTGTGGGCGTGATGGACGTACGCCGCTCCGGCGACCGCTTCCGCGGCGGGGACCCGGCCACGGGTGACTCCGCGGGCATCGAGACGCTGCACGCATTCTCCTTCGGGCGGTTCTACGACCCGGACAATCTGCGCTTCGGGCCGATCCTCGCCTGCAACGAGGAGCGCCTCGCCCCCGGCGCCGGCTTCGACGAGCATCCACACAGCCACACGGAGATCGTCACCTGGGTGGTGGAGGGCGAGCTCACCCACCGCGACTCGGCCGGCCACGCCACCGTCGTACGCGCAGGTGACCTCCAGCACCTCAGTTCGGCGGCCGGGGTGCGGCACGCCGAGCGCAACGACGGGGACCGGCCGCTCACCTTCGTCCAGATGTGGCTGGCCCCGCTGGAGCCCGGCGGGGAACCCTCGTACACCCACGTCGCCGGGACAGCCGGCTCCGCCCCTTACGCCCTGCCCGAGGCCGCCGCGATGCTGCACGTGCGCCGGGGGACCGGGGGCGAGCGCATCGGCGTGCCGGACGCGGCGGGCGTCTACGTCCACGTCGTGCGGGGCGAGGTGCGCCTCGAGGGGGAAGTGCTGGGGGCGGGGGACTCGGCGCGGATCACGGAGGCCGGCGGCCTGGAGCTGATGGCGCTGCGGGACACCGAGGTGCTGATGTGGGAGCTGGGCGCGATGTGAGGCGGCGGCCGGTGGCACGGTTCACCGCCGCCTCTCCAGCAGACCCAGTTCGAGCGCCTTGACCACGGCGTGCGTGCGGTCGCTGACGTCGAGCTTGGCGAACACGCGCAGCAGGTGCGTCTTCACCGTGGCCTCGGTGATGACCAGCCGCCGGCCGATCTCCACGTTCGACAGCCCGTCCGCGACCGCGCCCAGCACGTCCACCTCCCGCCTCGTCAGGGCCACCGGGGCGGGCCTGCGCATCCGGGCCACCAGCCGGGCCGCGACACGCGGGGCCAGGACGGTCTCGCCGCGGGACGCGGAGTGGACGGCGTCCACCAGCTGCTCGCGGGTGGCGTCCTTGAGCAGGTAGCCGATGGCCCCGGCCTCGACGGCACGCTCGATCTCCGCGTCGGTCTCGTACGTGGTCAGGATCAGCACCCGGGTCCGTGCGGGCCCGCCGACGATCTCCGCGGTGGCACTCGTCCCGTCGAGGACGGGCATCCGCAGGTCCATCAGTGCCACGTCGGGCTCCAGCCGTTCGACGAGCCCGACCGCCGCCCGGCCGTCCTCCGCCTCGCCGACGATCTCGATGGTGGGTTCGTCGGCCAGCAGGGCGACGACCCCGGCGCGCATCACCGTGTGGTCGTCCGCCACGACGACGCGCAGTCTGTTCCGTGCCGTGCTGCCGTTCGTCATGTCAGACCTGTCCGCCGGTGGGAATCATGGCCAGGACGCGGGTGCCGTCGCCGACCGAACTGGTGACGTCGAGCTCGCCGCCGAGCTCGGCGAGGCGCTTGCGCATGCCGTTCAGCCCGAAGCCGTGCGAGTCCTCGGTCACGAAACCGCGGCCGTCATCGGTGATCTCCAGTTCCACCGCGTACGGACGCTCGGTGAGGACCACCTCCACGGTGGAGGCCGCCGCGTGTTTGCGTACGTTGGCGAGCGACTCCTGGGTGCAGCGCAGGAGGGCGATCCGGGTCTGCTGGTCGCAGGTGACGTCCGGCAGTTCGGCCGTGACGTCGATCCCGGTGTCCTCGGTGAAGCGGTCCAGGGTCCGGCGCAGGGCCGCCGCCACCGAGCCGGGGGTGACGCCGCCGGCCGAGGCGGCACCGACGAGGACACGTGCCTCCGCGAGGTTCTCGCGGGCGGTGTTCTCGATCGCCAGCAGGTGCTTCGCGCTCCTGGCGGGCTCGGTGGCCAGGCCGGACCGAGCCGCCTCCGCCAGCGCCACGATGGAGGCGAAGCCCTGGGCGAGCGTGTCGTGGATCTCCCGGGCGAGCCGTTCCCGCTCGTCCGCCACCCCCTGACGGTGGTGCGCCTCGGCCAACCGGACGCGGGCGTCCTCCAGTTCGGCCCGCAGCCGGCGGGCGCGCTCCTCGCCGTCCCCCGCGATGCGGCGCATCAGCAGACCGGCCAGCAGCCCCACCGCGTAACCGACCAGGGTGAAGACGACGTTGCCGGTGAGGAACTCACCGCTCCAGCCCTGCCGTACGAGGTTCCCGGCCACCACCGCACCGGCGGCGAGGCCGCTGAGGGCGATCGCGGCACGCGCGCTCGGGGTGTAGATCCAGAAGTGGGGCAACGTCACCACGAACAGGGCCGCGCTGCCGTCGAGCAGGTACGACATCGCGCCGAGGCCCGCGACCAGGACGTACAGGTACGGGCGGGGCCGCAGGACGGGATTGCCGGGGAACAGCCCCACCGCGCCGTAGGACAGGGCGAGCACGGCCAGCAGCGCCAGCACCGGATACCGGGTCGCGCCCGGTGCGTCCGCGACCGCGATGGCCGGCGGTACGACGCCCAGCAGCACCCAGAAGACGGCGTTCCACCGGTGCAGCGAGGGTACGGTCAACTCGATGTCGGGCTGCGGCCGTTGATACACCGCGTCAGCCTACTTCCGTCAGGGTCCCCGTGGCAGGCCTCTCGCTCCGCCCCGGATTGCCCCGCGCGGGGCGGAGCGGCCACCACGCCCGCTCGCCGAGGAGCAGCAGGACCGACGGCAGGACCATGAGCCGGATGATCACGGCGTCGAGCAGGACGGCCGCCGCCAGGCAGAAGCCCATCTGCTTCATCTCGGTGAGGTGCAGTGCCACGAACCCGCCGAACACCGTCACCATCACGATCGCCGCGCTGGTCACCACCTTGGCCGACCGGTTGAGACCCTCCAGCACCGCCTCCCTGGAGGACATCCCGTTCTGCCTGGCCTCCTGGATGCGGCTGACGACGAACACCTGGTAGTCCATGGACAGCCCGAACAGGATCACCACGAGGAACAGAGGCACCCGGGACGCGATCGCGCCCAGGCTGTCGAAGGCCAGCAGGTCCTGTGCCCACGTCCCCTGGAAGACCAGGACGAGCAGGCCGAGCGAGGCGCCGGCGGACAGCAGGTTGAGTACGACGCCGATGACACCCAGGACCACCGAGCGGAACGCCCACACGGTCATCAGGAAGGTCATCAGCAGCAGGAACCCGATGACCAGCGGCAGTTTGTCGCTCTCGTGGGCCACGTAGTCGCGGCCCCGCGCCACGTCTCCGCTCACCCCCGTCTCCACGCCGCCCAGACGGCCGACCGTCGCGGGGATGTGGTCCTGGCGGAGGTGGGCCAGCGACTCGATCGCCTCGGCGGAGGGTGCGGGGTGCGGGACCGCGAGCTCCAGCACACTGATCCGGCCGTCGGCCGACGTGCGCACCGCAGGTTCCGGCCCCTCGGCGAACAGCGGATCGGCCTGGGCACGATGTCCGAGGTCCTCCAGAGCCTGCCTCACCCGGGCGGCGTGCTCCGGGCCGGAGCGGGTCACGACCTCGTGCTTGACGAGCAGTTCGGGGAAGCTGCCGGTCAGCCGGTCGTAGACCCGCATGGCGGGGATGTCGCGGGAGAAGGTGTCCTTGCCCGGGTCGATGAGCTTCAGGCCGAGGGCGGGCGCGGCCAGTCCGAGCATGACGAGGACCGACAGGCACAGGGTGAGGACGGGCCGGGTCCGCGCGGGCTTCAGGAGGGCGGTGAACACGCGTCCGGTCTCCGGCTTCGGGGCCCGTACCGGCTTGCCGCGCGCGGCCCGGCGTGCGGCCCTGCGGGGTGCCAGCCGCTCGCTCCGGCGTCCGATCTTCACCAGCAGTGCGGGGAGCACGGTGAGCGAGCTGGCCACGGCGACGGCCACGACGAGTATGGTGCCGGTCGCCAGCGAGGAGAAGATGACGTCGGTGGCCAGGTACAGCGTGGCCGTGGACACGATGACGGCGAGACCGGAGACGACGATGGCCCGGCCCGCGGTCGCCGCCGCCAGCTCGACGAGGGCCTCCGGGCTGAGCCGGCCTCCCGCCCGGGCCCGCTCCTCGCGTTCACGCTTCAGGTAGAAGAGCGTGTAGTCGACGCCCACCGCCAGACCGATCAGCAGGATGAGGTTCATCCCGACCCCGGAGTCGGGCATCACGTGCGAGGCGACCATGGACAGCCCCATCGCCGCGGCGATCGAGGAGAGCGCCAGGAGCAGCGGAACACCCGCCATGATCACCGAACCGAAGACGACCAGCAGTGTGATCACGGTGACGGGCAGACTGATGCGTTCGGAGAGTGCCAGGTCCTCCCCCCGCTGGTCGTTGACACCCTTGCTGATCGCCGGGGAGCCGGTCTCCTCCACGATCACGCCCGGGTGACTCCTGCCCACCTCGGCGGTCTGTTCCAGGAGCGGTACGACGTTCTGCTTGCCCTTCAGCTCCGGGCCGTTCATCACCACCGACACCAGGAGGACCTTGCCGTCCTTGGAGCGGACGGGAGCCGCGACGCTCTTCACCTCGGGCAGGGCGCGCATCCGTCCGGTCACGTCCTGGGCCGCCTTCTCGGCCTCGGCCACGTCCAGCTGACCCGATCGGGCGCGTATCAGGATCCTTTCGGTGGGTTCCCGTTGCAGGCCTCCTTCGGTCGCCATCGCCTCGGCGCGTCCCGCCTCACCGACCCAGAAGTCCCCGGTGGTGGCTTCCCGGGTGCCGACCGTGATGCCGGCCGCGAGGCACAGGACGACGAACGCGAACCATCCGGCTATCGCGCGCCCGGCGTGCCGGGCGCTCCATCGGGCCATCCGTACGTGGAGTTGTCTCATGCCCGAAAGCCTGGCCGGAGAGGGCACTTGGGCGGCACGCCCGGCCGGTTGAACCTCTTGTCCACCGACCGGTGGACAACGGGGGCCGGGCTGCCCCTGCCGGGAAGGCCGCCCGGCGACGGCCTTCCCGGCCGGACACCGCACATGAGGGGACTGCGGGCCGCCGCCCAGGACCCGGCGGCTGACGTACGAGCACGGGTCGGATTCCGGTGACGTGCCGTCATCCGGGGCGGGGAGCGGCGGAGGTGACGGGGGGCAGGAGCGTGGTGTCAGGGCCGGCGGCGCAGCGCCTCCGAACCCGCGTACCGGGCGCTGTCGCCCAGTTCCTCCTCGATGCGGATGAGCTGGTTGTACTTCGCGGTGCGGTCGGAGCGCGACAGCGATCCGGTCTTGATCTGGCCGCAGCCCGTGGCCACGGCCAGGTCCGCGATCGTCGTGTCCTCGGTCTCTCCCGAGCGGTGCGACATGACCACGGTCCAGCCCGCACGGTGGGCAGCGTCCACGGTGGCCAGCGCCTCCGTCAGGGTGCCGATCTGATTGACCTTCACCAGGACCGAGTTGGCGACGTCCGAGCGGATGCCCTCGCGCAGGATGGTCTCGTTCGTGCAGAACACGTCGTCGCCGGTGAGCTGGCAGCGCGGACCGACCCGCGCGGTCAGGTCCCGCCACCCGTCGAGATCGTCCTCGGCCATCGGGTCCTCGATCGACACGATCGGGTAGGCGTCGATCAACTTGACCAGGTAGTCGGCCTGTTCGGCGGACGTACGCCGGACGCCCTCTCCGGTGTAGTCGTAGACGCCGTCGCGGAAGAACTCGGACGTGGCCGGGTCCATGACCAGGCCGATGTCCGTGCCCGGCCGGTACCCCGTACGTTCGACGGCGGCCATGACGAAGTCGAGGGCCTCCTCGGCGGTGCGGAGGGCGGGCGCGAAGCCGCCCTCGTCACCCACGCCCGTGGAGTGCCCGGCGGCCAGGAGGTCGCGGCGCAGGGTGTGGAAGATCTCGGAGCCCATGCGCACGGCCTCGGCGAAGGTCTCCGCGCCGATCGGAGCGATCATGAACTCCTGGAAGTCCAGGGGATTGTCGGCGTGCGCACCCCCGTTGACGATGTTCATCATCGGCACGGGCAGCAGCCGCGCGCCGGAGCCGCCGAGGTAGCGGTAGAGCGGCAGGCGGTGGGCGGCCGCCGCGGCCTTGGCGGAGGCCAGGGAGACCCCGAGGATCGCGTTGGCGCCGAGCCTGGACTTGGTGGGGGTGCCGTCCGTCGTGACGAGGGCGGCGTCGAGGCCGGCCTGGTCCTCGGCCTCGCGGCCGACGACGGCTGCCGCGAGCTCCGTGCCGACGTGGCGTACCGCCTGGTCGACGCCCTTGCCGTGCCAGCGGGCCGGGTCGCCGTCGCGGAGTTCGACGGCCTCGCGGGCGCCGGTCGAAGCGCCGGAGGGGACTGCGGCCCGGCCGATGGATCCGTCCGCGAGCTCCACGTCCACTTCGACGGTGGGGTTGCCCCTGCTGTCGAGGATGCGGCGGCCGGTGACGGAAGTGATGGCGGTCATGGGAGACCTTCCCGTTCGCATGCGTGCCGGGGTCCGGCTGCGACGACGGTGGCGCTGAACCCGGCACCCAAAACTCTACAGCAATGCTGTTCAGTTTGGCTGTTCAGTTGTGCTGTTCAGTCATGCTGCGCAGTTCTGCTGGGTAACTGCGCTGCGTTAAAGTTCGGTATGCCCCTTCCGGAATCCACCGCCGTCGCGGCCGAGCTGCGTACCGCGATGGGAAAGCTCACGCGGCGCGTGAAGCTCGAGGACCAGATGCCGCTGGGGCAGGTGGCCGTCCTCGGTGCGCTGGACCGCAGTGGTGCGATGACGACCAGCGATCTGGCGGCCGACCAGCGGGTGCGCCCCCAGTCGATGGCCCGAGCCGTCGGGCTGCTCATGGATCAGGGCCTGATCACGCGCCGTGCGCATCCGACCGACGGCCGCAAGAGCCTGGTCGAGCTCTCCTCCGCGGGGCACGCGCTCCTGGAGGAGGAGCGGGGGCGCAGGGCGGACTGGCTCGCGCGGGCGATCGACGCGGAACTGACCGAAGAGGAACGGGAGTTGCTGGCGCGGGCCATCGGGCTGGTGGAGCGGCTCGCGGCGCACTGAGCGGTGCCCGTCATTGATCACGGTCGGTTTTGCCGGCCTTGCCGGGCGTGGTCCACGACATCAAGGGCGCCGGCGCCCATGGCGTCATCGGCGCCCTCAAGGACGCCCTCACCCTCGACCGCCGTCAAGAACGGCATGGTCAGGATGTGTCAGACGCCCATCACCCGGCGCTGACCAGCAGCTTCCCGAAGGCGGTTCGGGTTCAGCGACGTGTTGTCGGTGGCTGCTTCTACTGTTGCCTCATGGGGAACTACTTTCAGACCGTCGTCGACCTCGACGCCACACATGCGGACGCCCGCACCCTGGCAGACAGCGGACTCGACTGGCTGGTCAGGGAGGGGATAGTCCGGGCCGAGCTCACCGACTGTGTTCTCGGGGCGCCGTCGGGGCATCCGCCCGGTCCCTCCTGGGCCAAGGCGGTCGGTCAGGAGGACTGGGAGCCCAGCGACGGACTCAGGATCGAGACCGGCCGCACCGTGTTCAACTGCGGTCAGGGCGAACCCAGGTTCGCGGTGTGCCCCCATTGTGCCGGGCGGGCGGATTTCTGCACCGACCGGCTGGAGGAGATCGAGGGTGCGTGGGAACCCTTCGGTGAGGCCATCGAAGCCTGGAGCGACACAGGCAGCGCGGCAGTCGCCTGCCCGCATTGCCGACGCTCCGGTGACCTGACTGCGTGGACCTGGTCGGATGGCTACTTCGCCTTCGGGTATCTCGGTTTCGAGTTCTGGGACTGGCCCGACTTCAGCCCCGGGTTCCTCGAAGGTCTCTCCCGCGCGCTCGGGGGGCATCGCATGGTTCTCATGGGAGGCAAGCTCTGAGGGAGCCGGAGTTCGCACCTCCTTCCCCCGCTCAACCCGGGGATGCGCGGAGCGTGGCGAACTGGAGCGCACGGGCGTCCAGCTCTCCTGTCTCAGCCCCGCGCGGTGTCCGCGAGCTTGTCCAGCTCGCGCATCGCCTGGGCGTGCGCGCTCATCCGGCGGCTCACGGTGCCGATGGTGAACAGGGACCCGCCGGCCACCGAGACCGGTACGGACAGCCCGAGCACGCCCAGGACCTCCGGCCAGTCGCGCTCCTGCTGGCAGTAGTCCCCGTGCCCCTTGCCCTCGTTGGCAGTGCCCCACTCGGTGAAGAGCCGGGACTCGCACTCATCGGGATACTTGTCGTCGGGCTTCCGGTCCGCCGTGTACGGCGTCAGCAGCAGGACGCCCACCCAGACCCACAGGACCGCGGCCAGGGACAGCAGGACCAGTCCCCACGTGCGTATCCTTCCGGCCCGGTCGCGGAAGTCGAGGTCGAACTCACGTGATCGCATAGCGGCCGAATCTAGCGGAGCCCGTCCACGAGCGGCTCGCGGGCATGACGGGAAAGCGATCGGCTCGCGCGGCTCCGCAGCCAGTCGTCCATGGCGGGAAAGCCATCAGCTCGCGCGGTTCCGCAGCCATTCGTCCAGGGTCGCGAAGTCCGCGTCGGTCAGGCCCCGCCATGCCTCGACCCGGTGCAGGAGTGCCTGGCCCGGGTGGTGCGCCTTCACCCAGGACCGGTCGACGTCCGTGATCTCGTCGTCCACCCAGACGAAGGGGCGCCCGCATGCCCACCCCACGAGCCCCGGAGTCTTCCAGTGCAGCCCGTCCAGCCCTTCGTCGAGGGGTGGGTCCGGCCAGTTCACCACGGGCAGTTCCGGCAGCCCGAGCCACGGCGTGAGGTAGGTGTTCGCGTCCGACATCCATGTCGTGGCCCACACCAGCTCGCAGGGCAGGGCCAGCAGCCGGGAGCCCTGGCCCGGATCGACCCTGTTGACCAGCGGATTCGCGGCGGCTTCCCCGAGGCCGCGCCCCGCGTCGAAGATTGGATAGCCGTCCGGGAGCTGAGCCCGGGTCGCTCCGAACGGGATGAGCGGGCCGTCGACGTCGAGGAAGAGGAGAGGCAGCCTGGTGCGGGTCACGCCTGCACGGTAGCGGTGCTCAGTCCTGCCCGCCGGGCGAAGCGCTGTGGGGTCAGGCGGCCATCCCGTGGCCTTCGAGGATTTCCAGGTAGTGCTGGTTCTGCATGAGGCCGAGGACGTTGCCGAAGGGGTCGACGACCGAGCCCCCGACGAAGCCGTCACCGAACTGCCTCACCGGTTCGTGTACTTCGCCCCCCAGCTCCAGCACCCGGGCGAGTGCGGCGTGCACGTCGTCGACGTGCCAGTAGACGACGGCGCCGGCGGGACCGGCGGCCGAGTCGCCGTGCTTCCCGAGCCCGTGGACGTAGGCGCTGTCCACCAGCCCCAGCTCGTGCTGGTAGTCCCCGATGCGGAACTCCGCATAGCCGGGCCGCTCGAAGTACGGCTCTACGCGCAGCAGTTCGCTGTACCACCGCTTGGCCGCCGCAAAGTCCGTGGCGTGAAACCTGGCGGTGGTGAGACCTCGCAGCATCGGTTCTCCTCGTGTCGATCGGTGCCGTCGAGAAGAGAGTGCCGCCGATACAGGTCTGTTCCTGTCCTCAATGGACCGTCGGTTCAGCGGAGCCCGTCCACGAAGGCCTGCCAGGCTTCGGCGCCCATGACGAGGACGGGGCCGGCCGGGTTCTTGCTGTCCCGGACGGGGACGGAGGCGGCGCAACCGTCGGCCACCTCGACGCAGTCGCCGCCGTTGGTGCCGCTGTACGAGGACTTCCGCCAGGCGGCGCCGCCGGTGACGGTGCACTCGACGCATTCGCCGCCCGTGTTTCCGCTGTAGCTGGACTTACGCCACGGCGCGCTCTTCGGGTTCGGGCCGGTTGCCATAACGCTCCTCCATCACACGCTTGATCAGTGCCGCTGAGTCCTCGATGGAGAGGGCTGCGGCCTGCAAGTGAGCGTAACGGCGCGCGGCCTCTCTCACGGCCTCGGGGCTGGCGGTCATGTGGCCGGAGATGAGGTCCTCCGTGTAGATAATGTCCGGGTCGTCGTCGAAGCGCATCGCTGTGAACGAACCTGCCAGACTTGAGTGTTCCCCCGCCGCGAAGGGCAGCACCTGAATCCTCATCCACCGGTGCCCGGTGAACTCCAACAAGCGGGCCAGTTGGTTCCGCATGACCTCGCGGCCACCGATCGGCCGGTGCAGCACGGCCTCGTCCAGAACCGTCCAGGCCAGAGGTGGCTGTTCACGCTCCAGGATGCGCTGACGCTCCATCCGGGCGGCTACCTGCCCGCTCAAGTCGTCCGGCATGCCCGTGGCCAGCACCGCCCGCGCGTACTCCTCCGTCTGCAACAGCCCGTACACCAACTGCGCCTGATACGTGGAGATGTACGTCGCCCGCGCCTCCATCTCCGCGTACGGCTGGAACCAGGTCGGCAGTTGGCTTCGCAGGACCAGGCCGACCAGGCGCGAGAACACCCCGTCCGTGCCGAGCGCGGCGTCAAGGCGTTCGGAGAAGTCGCGGGTCGGGACCTTCCTCGTCGTCTCGATCTGGCCGATCAGCGAGCCCGTACAGAAGATGATCTCGCCGAGCTGGCCCTGTCGCAGCCCGTGGGCTTCGCGCTGACGGCGCAGCTCCCAGCCGTAGTAGTCCAGAGGGGACGCGCTCGGGTCGAGCGACTGCACGTTGGCCACGGCGGGATGCCTCTCGCTTCAACGCCTGACGGCGTTCGTTTCAGGTCGTAGCCGAGAGTAATCAACCCGCTGCACGCTGGTGACATGAATCACGTATCCGATACCCGGACCGGTGACCCGGAGTCCGCGGTCTACCGTGCCGACCTCGCGATGGGCGAGCACTCCGCTCGTCATCTCCGCCGCATCCTGCGGCTGTACCTCACCGTCTGGCGCCTGGCCGAGGTGGCGGACGCGGCGGAGCTCGCGCTCACCGAGCTCATCGCCAACGTCGTGCGGCACGTCCCGGGGCGTCGCTGCCAGACCCTGATCCATCACCTTCAGGAAGAAGGAGGCGTGCGGGTGGAGGTCGCGGACGCGTCGCCCCTGCTGCCCCGCGCCGTCGCCGGGGCCCCGCTGGACGAGGGCGGGCGGGGGCTGCTGCTGGTCGACGCCGTCACCGACGCCTGGGGCGTCGAGGAGCGGCGCGACGGGTGCGGGAAAACCGTGTGGTTCGAATGCTTCGGACCCAGGGCGGCTCAGCGGGAGGCGCCGAGCTCCGAGAGGACGGCGTCGGTGAAGGGCGTCCAGACCTCGGCGGCCCACGGGCCGAACGCCCGGTCCGTCAGCGCGACGCAGGCCGCGCCCGCCACGGGGTCGATCCACAGGAACGTGCCGGACTGGCCGAAGTGGCCGAAGGTGGCCGGGGAGGAGGAGAGCCCCGTCCAGTGCGGTGACTTGGAGTCGCGGATCTCGAAACCGAGTCCCCAGTCGTTGGGGTTCTGATGGCCGTAGCCGGGGAGCACGCCCTTGAGGCCGGGGTGCACGACGGTCTGCGCCTCCAGCACCGTACGCGGGTCCAGGAGGCGGGGGGCCTGCACCTCGGCGGCGAAGCGGACCAGGTCGTCCACGGTCGAGACGCCGTCCTTGGCCGGGGAGCCCTCCAGCGTCGTCGAGGTCATGCCCAGGGGCTCCAGGACCGCCTGGCGCACGTACTCGGGGAAGGGGATCTCCGTGGCCTTCGCGATGTGGTGCCCGAGCACCTCGAAGCCCGCGTTCGAGTACAGCCTGCGGGTGCCGGGGGGTGCGGTCACCCGGTGCTCGTCGAAGGCCAGTCCGCTGGTGTGGGCGAGGAGGTGGCGGACGGTCGAGCCCTCGGGGCCTGCCGGTTCGTCCAGCTCGACGGCGCCCTCCTCGTAGGCCACCAGCGCCGCGTAGGCCGCGAGCGGCTTGGTGACGGAGGCCAGCGGGAAGCGGTGCGCGGTGGGACCATGGGTAGCCAGGAGCGTGCCGTCCGAGGTGACGACGGCGGCTGCCGCGGTGGGGACGGGCCAGTTCTCTATCATCGCCAGGCTCTGCATGCGTACGAGCCTAACGGGAACCCGAAAGCGAGATCGCCCCTCATATTGCTTGCTTGGAGTGCACTCCAACGTTCTAGCGTGGAGGACATGACGGTGATGGAGAGCATTTCCGCACGCACGGACACCTGCGCTTCGGCCCCGGAGGCGCACCCGCGCCCCGAGGGCCAGGACCGCTACACCATCAGCGAGGTCGTCGCCTTCAGCGGGCTCACCGCCCACACGCTGCGGTGGTACGAACGGATCGGGCTCATGCCCCACATCGACCGCTCGCACACCGGGCAGCGCCGTTTCAGCAACCGGGACCTGGACTGGCTGGCCTTCATCGGCAAGCTCAGGCTGACCGGGATGCCGGTCGCCGACATGGTCCGCTACGCGGAGCTGGTCCGCGAGGGCGACCACACCTTCGCCGAACGGCAGGGGCTGCTGGAGTCGACGCGGCGCGACGTGAAGACCCGGATCGCGGAACTCCAGGGGACCCTCGCCGTACTCGACTTCAAGATCGATTTCTATGGCGGCGCCCGCACGGCGCCGGAATCGGAAAGGGTCTGACCACATGAGCGACACAGCCAAGATCGCGACCGCACAGCTCGGCGGCGGAGGCCCGCAGGTCGGTGTGCAGGGCCTCGGCTGCATGGGCATCAGCGAGTTCTACGGCGACACCGACGAGGCGGCGGCCCGGGACACCCTGGAGGCGGCGCTCGAAGCGGGCGTCACCCTCTTCGACACGGCGGACATCTACGGGCGCGGGGCGAACGAGACGTTCCTCGCGCCGTTCGTCGGGGCGCACCGTGACGAGATCACGCTGGCCACGAAGTTCGCCATCGAGCGGACCGACGACCCGCACTACCGGGGCGTGCGCAACGACCCCGCGTACATCCGCGAGGCCGTCGAAGGCAGCCTGCGCCGGCTGAACACCGACGTCATCGACCTGTACTACATGCACCGCCGCGACCCGCTCGTGCCGTTCGCCGAGTCGGTGGGCGCCATGGCCGAGCTGGTGCGCGAGGGCAAGGTCAGGCAGCTGGGGCTGAGCGAGGTGACCGGGGCGGAGCTCCGCGAGGCGCACGCCGTGCACCCGATCGCCGCTCTCCAGTCCGAGTGGTCGCTCTTCAGCCGGGACGTGGAGCTCAGCGCCGTGCCCGCGGCCGTCGAGCTCGGGGTGACCGTAGTGCCGTACTCGCCGCTCGGCCGGGGATTCCTGACCGGGGCGTTCGCGGACGCCGCCAAGGACCTGGCGTCCGACGACTTCCGCAAGCACCAGCCGCGCTTCACCGGCGAGAACGCGAAGACGAACGCCGCCCTGCTCGAACCCGTGCACAAGATCGCGGCGGCCCATGGGGCGACGGCCGCGCAGGTCGCGCTGGCCTGGGTGCACCAGCGGGCGCAGGTGCACGGTCTGCCTGTGGTGCCGATCCCGGGCACCCGCAAGCGCAGCCGGCTCCTGGAGAACCTCGGGGCGACCCGGCTGGTCCTGTCCGAGCAGGAGCTGGAGCTGCTGGAGCCCATCGCGGGCCAGGTCGCGGGCGACCGCTACCCGGACATGAGCAGCACGGCCACCGTGCGCGAGTAGCGGTCGAGCGATCCGGCTGCCCGCGCGCTACTCCCAGGTCGCGGTCTCGGGGTCGATGCCGTGGGCGCGTGCGGCGGCGTCGACGACGCGGCGGAACCACGTGGCGAGGCCGGTCCGGATGCCGTCGTAGTGGGCGGCGAACGCCGGATCGGCCTCGTACTTCCGGGCGAGGCAGACCTGCATCTGCCGGGTGAGCGGAAAGAACGAGGAGAAGACCTCGCGGTGCCGCTCGACGAGCCGGTCCGCTTCCGGGTCACCGGGCGCGACGCCGGCGTCCATCGCGTTGGCGAGGGCGCGGTCGAGCTCGGTGACGGCGTCGGCGACGGTCTGCCAGTCCTCCACATCGCGGGAGGCCGAGCGTTCGGCGTACTGCTGCCACTGCGTCGTGTCCCCGTAAGCCTCCCTGGCACGCGCGGACCAGTCCGGGTCCCACTCGGGGCCGAAGACCGCGGTCTGCTGCTCTGCCGTCAGCAGCAGACCGCGCTCGTGCGCCTCGATCATCCGGTCCAGTCCGGCACTGAGCCGCTGGAGGCGTTCGATCCGTTCGGCGACCTGGACGCGCTGCGCGCGCAGCGCGCCGGGCACGTCCACGGCCGAGTCGTCCAGGACGGCCCGGATCCTGTCCAGGCCGAGACCGGTCTCGCGGTAGACGACGATGCGGTGCAGCCGTTCCAGGTCATCGGCGGTGTAGAGCCGGTAACCGGACACCGTGCGCAGCGACGGCCGCGCCAGACCGATCTCGTCCCAGTGGTGCAGCGCGCGGACCGTCACGCCCAGACGCGCCGCGACCTGACCGACGGTCAGGCCGTCGGCGTCAGAGGGGCCGGAGCTGCTCGCCCTGGGTGTCCCCGCCGACGTCCGGTGCGGTGATCCCGATGGATTCAAGGTTCCGGGCCTCCTGGCTCGCGGGGTCGTACGGTTTCGCCGCGGTGAAGACGATCCGTGCGTTCTCAGGGGTGATGACCGTGACGTCGCGGGTGTTCCAGAAAGTATCCCGCGGGCCGTCGACCGAGTCCGGACGCAGTGCACGGCACGCGTCGACCAGCGAGTCGACCTCGCTCAGCACGCACGCGAAACTGAAGCTGATCGCGGGTGCCTGCTCCGGGACGACCGGCGCCGGGACGAGCAGGACGTCCTGGAAGGCCCACCGGCGCAGATGCACGATCGCGCCCGGGCTGCTGAACAGCTCGAAGAACCCGAGTCCGCGCACCCAGAAGTCCACCGACGCCGCCAGATCGCTCGTGGGGATCGTCACGAACGCGGGCATGCCGTAGATGCCGTGGAACGGCTCGGGCGGAACCGCGTCGGGGCCGGGAGTGGGCACGGGGCTGATCTCGAAGGCGTTGTAGTAGTCGCTCATGCGCTCCACCCTCCGGCCTCACGCCGCGTGAGGGTCAAGCCGTGTCGTCCACGCGTCCCGCCGCGTGGGAGGCAAGCCGAGTCCACGCATCCCGCCGCGTGGGGGCAAGCCGAGTCCACGCGTCCCGCCTCACGCGCGGCGGCGACCGTGAGGCCGGCGGGAGCGGCCGGGCCGCCAGTCCGGCCGGGGCGGCCCCGATCCGTCAGTCCGGCCGGGGCGGTTCGGCTTCGTCAGGCCAGCCGGAGCGCGAAGACCGCGAAGCCCGCCGCGAGCAGCCCCGCCGCGGCCCCTCGGGCTCTCCCGCCGTGCGTACCCGCCTCCCAGGGCTCCTCGAACCGGCGGGCGTAGCGGGCGATCAGGACGAGGAGGGCGGCGAACAGCGGCATCCAGGCCGGGCGGGCGAGGAGCCAGCCGGCCGAGTCCGGGCTCGTCGTCAGCCCCGGCACCGCGCCGGCGAACGACGCGGGGACGGCCGCGGCCAGCATCGCGGTCTGGTGCCAGCACAGGATCGTCATCGCGGACAGGTTGATCACCACGACCGGAGCCCACAGCACGGGACGGCGCAGCGCCCTGCCGATGCGGCCGTGCAGCAGGAGGGCCGCCCCGCTCTGGGCCGAGGCCAGCGCGAGGACCAGCAGCGACGGCGGATGCGAATTGGTCCGCGCCTCGCCCGGTACGCCGACCATCGAGGCCGGGTAGTGGAAGACGACGAGCAGCACGGCGAACAGCACCGCGCCGCCCAGGAGCAGCACCCGGGCCCCGCGCCGGGTGAGGCGGCCCAGCCCCCACGAGACGCCGAGCTGATAGGCGAAGAGCCACCCCGGCAGGATGTTCAGCACGCTCAGCCAGGACGGCACGGCGTCCGCGTACGGCCCGTAGCGCAGGAGGTCGACCGCCGCGACCGAGCCGATCAGCGGAGCCGCCGCCCAGCCGCCGAGCCTTCCGGCCAGGCGCACGCAGTACGGCGTGAGCGCCGTGACGACGGCGTAGACCCCGACGAACCAGAGCGGCTGGATGACCAGTTTCGCGCCCGTACGCAGCGTGGCCTCGGGCACTCCGGCCGCGTACAGCACCGGGATCATCAGCGCCCAGACGGCGGTCACCCCGAGCACCGGCCGGCCCAGCCTGACCATCCGGCCGCGCAGCCAGGCGCGGGTGGTGGACGGCCTGCGCCCGTAGGAGAGCACCGAGGCGTAGCCGCCGACCAGGAAGAAGACGCCCAGCATCTGGAGCACCCAGCTCACCGGGGCGAACACCGCGAAGGTGGAGAGCGGGCTGGCGTTGTGCAGCGCGCCCTCGCCGTCCAGGGTGAAGCCGCCCAGCAGCCAGTGACCGGTGGGCACGGCCAGCAGGGCGAGGGCGCGCAGCCCGTCGACCGCGCGGTCGCGACGGTCCGGAGTCCGTTCGTCGATCCGGGAGACCAGCTGCCGCACGCTCATCGGGAGGCCCCTTCGGCGATCGCGGCGAAGGCGCGCAGCGAATCCGTGCCGGGAGCGAAGTAGCCGGTGTGGCCCTCCGCGTCCTCGGCGGGCACCCGCCTCGCCCCGAACTCCGCGCCGGCCGGGTCGGGGCCGTGCCCCAGCCCGGCCACCTCCACATGCGGCACGTCGTCGATCCAGTCGGTGTCGTCCTTGGCCGCCCAGACCCGGGCACCGGTGCGCAGGCCGGCCACGTCGTCGGCGCGCATCCCGGGGGAGCCGAGCACCACCAGATCCGTGGCACCGAGCCGGGACGCCGCGAGCCCGCACACCACCGAGCCGTAGCTGTGGCAGAACACGACGGGCGCGGGCAGGCCGTCGGCCGCGAGCCCCGCCGTGAAGCGGGTCAGCCGCTCCGCGCCCGCCTCGGCCAGCGTTCCCGTCGCCGCGTCCAGGCCCAGTCCGACGGGTGTGGTGTAACCGGCCCACGCGATGACCGCGCTGCCCCCGCCCGTCTCGGCGTACAGCGACTTCGCCATGCCCGAGGGGGTGCCGTACACATCGCCACGCCGGTCGAAGGTCCCGGCGTCGATGTCCGACCCGGGCACGACGACGGACACGTGACGGGCGGAGCGCAGATCCCCGAACACCTCGGCGACCTGTCCGCGCCCCCGGGGGTCGAACGCGAGGATCTGCCGGCCGGGTGCGGCCAGCCGGACGTACCGGGGGGCGGACGATGAGCGCAGCGCACGGGAGTTGGCCCGGTAGCGGAGTTCCAGCGGCGCCCCGTCCAGATTGCCGACGACCGACGGGTGGCGCTCCAGCAGCTCCTGCTGCTCTTCCGCGCTCAACCTCGCGAAGAAGGACGCCACTTGCTGCGGGGTCGCACGGGCCGGGTCGGGCAGCTCCCGCCCCAGGACGCCGTCGGCGCGCCAGGCGGCGCTGCCGGGCGGGGGCCCCGTCACGGCCCGCTGTGTGTTTCCCGACGCCCAGCCGGCGGTTCCCGTCACCACTGCGGTCGCCAGTGCGACCGCGGCCAGCGTCCTCGCGTATCGGCGCATCGTGTCCTCCCCGTACGGCGTGCGCACACCGGTCGGTGTGCCGGGGAGGAAGGTAGGAGGACGGCCGGTGACCGGGCGTCACCCCGCGGAGCCAACTGCCGGGTGGTACCGGGGTAGGGGGTGTACGGGGGGACAGCCCTACGCCGCGCCGAGGGCCTGCGGGACGTTCACGAGCCCGCGCCCGAGGCGAGATGTGGTTTCGCGCCTCCCGTACGGGCCTACGCCCGAGGCGGGGTGCACGTGAGGTGTGGTCCCGCGATCTCGTACGGGCTCGCGCCCGAGGCGGGGTGCACGTGAGGTGCGATCCCGCGTCCCCCCGTACGGGCCTACGCCCGAAGCGTGTGGTCCCGCCACCCCTGTACGGGGCTACGCCTCGCCGGGTGCCACCAGGCCCGACTCGTACGCGAAGATCACCGCCTGGGCCCGGTCCCGCAGGCCGAGCTTGGCCAGTACCCGGCCGATGTGCGTCTTCACGGTCTGCTCCGCCAGGACCAGCCGTGCCGCGATCTCCTGGTTCGACAGGCCGCGGGCGATGAGCTCCAGCACCTCCGTCTCACGGGGCGTCAGCGCGTTCAGGCGCAGCGCCGGGCCGCCGGTGGGCGCCGTCGGCCGCTGACGGGCGAAGTCCGCGATGAGGCGCCGGGTCACGGACGGCGCCAGCAGCGCGTCGCCCGCCGCCACGATCCGCACCGCGGAGATCAGATCCGCCGGAGGGGCGTCCTTGAGCAGGAATCCGGACGCCCCCGCGCGCAGGGCCTCGTAGACGTAGTCGTCGACGTCGAAGGTCGTGAGCATCAGGACCTTCGGCCGGTGCACCACCCCCACCGGCGGGCTCAACAGCTCGCGGGCGGCGGCCAGTCCGTCCATCTCCGGCATCCGGACGTCCATCAGGACCACGTCCGGATGGACGGTCCTGCTGACCTCGACACCCCGGCGTCCGTCCGGTGCCTCTCCCACCACGTCGATGTCGCTCTGCGCGGCCAGCAGCGCGGCGAACCCGGCACGCACCATGGCCTGGTCGTCGACGATGATCACGCGGATGGTCACGGTTCCTCCGGGGTCAGGGGTGCCGGGGGCGGCTCGGACGGCGGCAACGGCAGCCGGGCCGCCACCCGGAAGCCCCCGTCCGGCAGCGGGCCGGTGTCGAGCGTGCCGCCGGTCAACCGTACGCGCTCGCGCATGCCCACCAGCCCGTGTCCCGTTCCCGACACCTCCAGGGGCGAACCGGGCTCCCGGGGCGGGGCGTTGACGACCAGTACCGTCAGATGACCGTCGCGCGCCGTGACCGACACCTGGGTCCGCGCGCCCGGTGCGTGCCGCACCACGTTGGCCAGCGCCTCCTGCACGATGCGGTACGCCGACAGGTCCACCGCCTGCGGTACGTCACCCCGCTCCACCGCCTCCCGCACCTCCGACGCCAGCGAGAGCTCGGCCGGGAGCCCCGCCCGGACCGTCGCCTCCACCAACTGCTGCACCCGGTCGAGTCCGGGCTGCGGGGCGAGCTCACCCCGGCTGCCGTCACTGCGCAGCACCGACAGCAGCCGCCGCATCTCGGTCAGCGACTCCCGGGCCCCCGCCGCGATCGACGCGAACTCCGCCCGCGCCTCGTCGGACAGCCCGCCGATCCGGTACGGGGCCGAGTCGGCCTGCACCGTGATCACCGACATGTGGTGCGCGACCACGTCGTGGAGTTCACGCGCGATCCGGGTGCGTTCCTCCAACAGCGTCCGCTGCGCCCGCTCGGCCTCGCTGATCGTCTCCTGCTCGACGAGCCGGCGCTGGGCCTCGCTCCGTTCCCGTACGGCGGCCCCGATCACCAGCACCACCCCGCCGAGGACGAACAGCAGCAGCGCGCTGTCGGTGCTCCGCGAGGGCGCGACCAGGTGGAACGCGAGCCCGGCCGCGCCCGTCGCCAGCCAGACGCCGGTCACGGTCCGCCGGCTCTCCCGCAGCCCGAGAGCCAGCAGCACGAAGAGACCGCCGATGACGACCGGCGCGGGCCACGGCCAGAGGGCACCCTGGGGCACCCCCTGCCCCAGCAGCACCAGGGCGCCCACGAGGTCGGCGGTGAAGACGATCCACCAGGCCTGCAGCGGCCGGTGCGCCAGCATCAGCAGCGGCGCGGCCTGCCCGACGGCCAGGGCCCCGGCGATCCCGCCGGGCACGCCGTAGTCGCCGGTGAGCACCTGGATCGTCACGGGGACGAAGACGGCGACGAGGGCCAGCACGACCGCGTACGGCAGCAACCGCAGCCACAGCCTCGGGGACCCGGCGAGCAGCGGGGTCGGCGGATGGGACGGGTGGGACAGCCCCTGGGCGAGCTCGCGCAGATTGCGGCGGGCGGCGCTCAGCAGGCCGTCGGCGGGCGGCGGAGGCCCGGAGGAGGATGTGGTCATGATCGGGTCAGGGTAGGCAGCGAGCACGCCGGACGGCGTCATACCGGGGGGTGGAACACGGAGCGCCGGCCCCGTACCTGGGTAGGGGACGGCCTCGCCGGCCCGGCTCACCGGCGGGCAGCACCACGGCGTCGGGCACGAGCCCCCGCCGAGCGCCATCGAGGGCGGAGCTCCCGAGCCCCGGCCGAGCGCCATCGAGGGCGGAGCTCCCGAGCCCCCGACCCCTACAGCTCGGCCAGGAGTTCCGCCTTCTTCGCGCTGTACTCCGCGTCGGTGACCAGCCCGGCCTGATGCAGGTCCCCGAGGTGCCGTATGCGCTCCGCGATGTCCGCGGGATCGCGCCGCGCGCCGCCCACCGGGCCGGGAACGGTCGCGACGGGCACGGACTGGGTCCGGCGGACGGACTCCAGGACGGCCGCGGCGAACGGCAGCGACTCGTGCACCGGCCCGTACCCCAGGCCGAACGTCACCGCTGCCGGGTCCTGGTCCGGCTGGACCCGGGCGGCGACGACCTGCGGGTCGGGTTCCGGGCCGTCCTCGCCGGACTCAGCCCCTGCGCCGCGGGGCAGCAGTCTGAGATATCCCTCGAAGGCCTCCGGCGAACGCCACTCGATTCCGGCCAGTTCCGCGACGGGGAAGGACTGGTCGCCCGCCTTCCACTTGGCGCTGGAAGCACCCGTCCAGAACCACCGGAAGGAGACCAGCTTCCCGTCGAAGGCGGCCCGGCCGTCGTACGCCTTGAAGTGCATCGGAGGCTCGGGGGCCGTGACCATGAAGCGGTCGGCGGGCAGCGAGGCCTCGTCCCCGAGGACGGCGCGCATCTCGTCGGCGTAGTACTCGGCGAGCTTCTCGCTCTCGGCGGGCAGCACCAGGCGGTAGGGGTCGCCGCTCTCCTTCAGCTGCCCGGCCGCGGCCTCCAGCAGCGGATCGGCCCCCGGTCTCGGCACCGCGTGCAGGACCACCGTGCCCCGCTTGCCCGGGGTCAACGTCACCGACGACAACGCCGCATACGGAATGCGGCGTTCACGCAGGCTCTGGAAGAGCCTCGGCGCGCGGATCCCCCGTTCGAAGCGGATGAGCACGGAGTCGGTGTCGAACTCCCAGGTGGCATGAATTCCGGCCAGCACATCACCCATGTGCCTCATCGTATGCGGCACGGGCCCACACGTCCCCCTCCGGTACAGGCAGAATCGCTGCCAGGCAGGCAGGCCGTTCGCCACTCTCTACGCGCGTCGGGCGTCCTTCTACGCGCGTCAGGTCTCCGGCTCGCCGGAGATCTCACGTCGGCACGCGTGGTCGCTGCTCGCGCACGTGACCGAGTCGTAGGCGCCCACACCGATCGCGGCGAAGTTGTCGAGGCTTTCGGTGCCCGGCTCGAAATAACCGCTGTGCCCGATCGCGCCGCTCGCCGACACGATCCGGGCCCCGAACGACGGATCGACCGGATCGGCGCCGTGGCCGAGCCCTCCTACCGCCATGTTCGGCACCTCCGCGATCCAGTCGTCGCCGTCCCGCATGGCCCACACCCGGGCCCCGGTGTGCAGGGCACCCGCGTTGTCCACACGCATGCCGGGACTGCCCGCCACCGCGATGTCGGACACCCGGGACGGCAGGGTGTGCGCGGCCACACCGCACAGCACGGAGCCGTAGCTGTGGCAGAACAGGGAGACGTCCGAGGTGCCGGGCAGCGCCTTGACCAGCGCGTTCAGCCGTACCGCGCCCTCCGAGGCCAGACCGCCCAGCGCGGCGTCCATTCCGATGCCCACGGGCGCGGTGTAGTCGGCCCACGCGATGACCGCCGTGTGCGAACCGGGGCGCGCCGAGCGCTCCGCGGCGTACAGCGACCGGGCCATCCCGACCGGCGCCGCGTTCTCCTTGACGCCGGTGCGCTCCAGGGTCAGCAGATTCGTGTCGACCCCCGGCACGACCACCGAGATCCGGTCCGCCCGGTCGAGATCGCCGAAGACCTCGGCCGCCCGGCCGCGGCCCGACGGATCGAACGTGAGGATCTGCCGGTCACCGGCGAGCAGGGAGCGGAAGCGTGCGAGACGGAGAGCCGCCTGATGGCGCCCGTCCGGTGACAGACGGGTGTCCAGGGTCCGCTGCTCCTCGGACGCCTCGGCCTGCGCGAGCGCGTGCCGGTTCGCCCGGTACCGCAGGCCGACCGGCGCCCCGTTCAGATTCCCCACCACCAGCGGGTACTTGTCGGCGAGCGCGACCTGCTGGCCCGCCGTGAGCGTCGCGAAGAAGTGGGCCAGCCGGAAGGCCGGCGAGCTCACGTCCGGGAGTGAGTGACCGGCTATCCGGTCCTTCGCCCAGGAGGCCAGCGCGATCTCGCGCGGCGCGACGGAGTGCTGGTTGCGCACGGCGGTCCACCCGGTGGTCGCCAGCATCACGAACACGACCGCCACGGCGAGCAGCGCGCGCCATGCGGTGAGCGTGGGGGAGGAGTCGAAGGAAGTCACTGCGCCCCACCCTAGGAGACGCGCACTTGCCGTCGTCGTAGGGGTGACACGGATCACTCGACCGCAGGGAATTGACCGCGATTCCCTCACGCTCCGTGCGCGCCGGATTCACGCTCCGGCGCGCGGAAGGTCCGGCGCGGGCCCGAAATGCCCGTATGGGCGCGGGCCTTGTGACTTCGCCCATGGGGGAGGCGTGAGGAGTGCGGCACACCTGTGCGGTTCGCGTAAGGGCGTGCCTACGCGGCGCGCCAGTTGGCGGAGAGCGCAGGTCCGAGGTGGTCCAGGTGGCGTTCGGTCATCTCCCGCAGGGCTTCCACGCCCGCGTCCTGGCGGCGGCCCCACAGTTGCCCGCTCAGCCGCATCACCCCGGAGAAGGCGGCCACGGCCACCCGGGGGCGGGGGTCCGACTCGACGTCGATCCCCTCACGCTCCGCGATCAGCGCGGCGGCCTGCTGCTCCAGTCCGATGTTGCGGCGGATGTGTGCGGCGAGCAGTGCGGGGGTGGACTCGATCATCCGGTAGGTGCGGATCTGGAGTTCGAGCATGGCGTCGTTCTCCGTGTCCTGCGCGACGCTGTCCCAGGCGTTGCCGACGGCCCTGCGCATTGCCTCGAAAGGGGCCTCCGCGGCGGGACGTCGGCGCAGCTCCGTGAGGAAGCGCGCGTCCACCGCGTCCTGGACGGCGAAAGCGGTGGCCTCCTTGTTCGCGAAGTAGCGGAAGAACGTGCGCTGGGAGACGTCGACCGCCTCGACGATCTCGTCGACCGTGGTCCGGTCGTAGCCCTGCGTGGTGAAGAGTTCGAGGGCGGCGTGCAGCAGGGCCTCGCGGGTGCGCTGCTTCTTGCGCTCACGCAATCCGGCCGGAGCTCCGGCGACAAGAGCACCCGATGTCTGCCTGCGTGTCACGTGCCGGACCTCTTTCCGCCGTTTTTGCCTGCTCAGCCTACCTGCGGGCTACGTGTCAGTTACTGTCTCGTGAAATGGTTTGTCAACTGTCAGCCGCTGACATAATGTCCTGCGCATGACTAGTCAGACCACTGTCGAAAAGGCGCCGCGGGAGCCTGAAGACACCCTCGTTCCCGCACCGGCGAAGGGACTGCGCGGCCACCCCTGGCTGACGCTCTTCGCCGTGGCCATCGGCGTGATGATGGTGGCGCTCGACGGCACGATCGTCGCGATCGCCAACCCCGCCATCCAGCAGGACCTCGGCGCCTCGCTCGCCGACGTCCAGTGGATCACCAACGGCTACATGCTCGCCCTCGCGGTCTCCCTGATCACGGCCGGCAAGCTCGGTGACCGCTTCGGCCACCGCCAGACCTTCCTGATAGGCATCGCGGGCTTCGCCGCCTCCTCGGCGGCCATCGGCCTCTCCGACAGCGTGACCCTGGTGATCGTCTTCCGTGTGCTGCAGGGCCTCTTCGGCGCCCTGCTGATGCCGGCGGCGCTCGGGCTGCTGCGCGCCACCTTCCCCGCCGAGAAGCTGAACATGGCGATCGGTATCTGGGGCATGGTGATCGGCGCCTCCACCGCGGGCGGGCCCATCCTCGGCGGTGTGCTCGTGGAGCACGTCAGCTGGCAGTCGGTCTTCTTCATCAACGTGCCCGTCGGCGTGCTCGCGCTCCTGTTCGGCCTGGTGATCCTCCGGGACCACCGTGCCGAGAACGCGCCGAAGTCCTTCGACATCGGCGGCATCGTGCTGCTGTCGCAGGCGATGTTCTGTCTGATCTGGGCGCTGATCAAGGGCTCGGAGTGGGGCTGGGGAGACTGGAAGACGCTCGGCTTCCTGGGCGCCGCCCTCGCCCTGTTCTTCGTGTTCGCGCTCTCCCAGAAGAACGTCCGCGAGCCGCTGATCCCGCTCGCCATGTTCCGCTCCGTGCCGCTGTCGGCCGGCGTGGTCCTCATGGTGCTGATGGCGTTCGCCTTCATGGGCGGTCTGTTCTTCGTCACCTTCTACCTGCAGAACGTCCACGGCATGAGCCCCGTCGACAGCGGCCTGCACCTGCTGCCGCTGACCGGCATGATGATCGTCGGCTCGCCGCTCGCCGGTGCCGCGATCACCAGGTTCGGCCCGCGTGTGCCGCTGGTCGGCGGCATGGTGTCCGTCGCGATCGCCATGTTCGGCATGTCGCAGCTGAGCATCGGCACCGGCACGCTGACCATGTCGCTCTGGTTCGCCCTGCTCGGGTTCGGCCTCGCGCCGGTCATGGTCGGCGCCACCGAGGTCATCGTCGGCAACGCCCCGATGGAGCTCTCCGGTGTCGCGGGCGGGCTCCAGCAGGCCGCCATGCAGGTCGGTGGAAGCCTCGGTACGGCCGTTCTGGGCGCCGTCATGGCCGCGCGGGTCGACGCGAAGCTCGACGACAACTGGAAGGCCGCGGAGATCCCGACTCCCGACCCGGCGCAGTTCGAGCAGGCGTCGGCCGCCGTCAAGGTCGGCATGCCGCCGGTCGCCCCCGGCACCCCGCCGGAACTCGCGGTCAAGATCACGGACGTCGCCCATGACACGTTCGTGTCGGGGATGAGCGCGGCCTTCATGGTCGCGGGCATCGTCGCCGTGGTCGCCGCCCTGGTCGCCACGCTCACCAAGCGGGGGGCGAACGCCGAGGCGGGCATGGGCGCAGGCCACATCTGACCCCTCGGTGACCCCCGTGGTGTCCCGGCGTCCCGCCGGGTACGGGGCGTCAACCCAGCACACCCGACAGCCCTGCCGGAAGCTACCGGCGGGGCTGTCGCCTATCAGGGTGGTCCACACCCCGGCCCCTTCCCGAGGCGCTCCGGCGCAGGTCAGAGTGCCGACATGCGAGTCGTCCGGCTCGCTCGACCACGGGGGTTGATCCACCATGCGTACGACCGTCCTCGCCGCCGCCCTGGCGGCCACCGCACTCGTCCCGGCCGCGGCCCTGGCCTCAGGTGCCGAACCCGCCACCCACCAGGTGTCCGTCACCGAGCGCTCCCGCAGCGCCCCGCAAGCCGCACCCGCGGGGCTGGCCCCGTGCGGGGCGGGGCAGCTCTGCCTCTGGGCGAAGCCCGACTTCGCCGGGGCACCCCAGGTCCACGAGCTGTCCACCGTCGACATCGAGAGCTGCGTTCCGCTGCCCGCGGGACGGCACGCCCAGGCGCTCGTGAACCGCACCGGCCGGCCCGTCACCACCTTCCAGTCGGCCGAGTGCGCGGAGACCGGAGAGTTCGAGACCTACCCGGGAGGCGGCACCTGGGTGCCCCGCTCGCCGTACACGGTGCGGGCCTTCAAGATCTGGGAGAGCTGAGCCGGGGCACCCGCCGGCGTGCTTCCGTCCCGCCGGGGCGCTGCACGCCGAAGGGCGGCGGGGCAGGTGCCCCGCCGCCCTTCTTCCGGGACCGTGCGTCCCTTACGCGTCACCGCCGGCCGGGCCGGGGCCCGCCGCGGTCACGTCCAGCAGCTCGTAGCGGTCGAGCGCCGTCTTCAGCGCGGACCGGTCGATCCTGCCCTCCTTGGCCAGCTCGGTCAGCACCGCCAGCACGATCGACTGCGCGTCGATGTGGAAGTAGCGGCGCGCCGCGCCCCGGGTGTCGGCGAAACCGAAGCCGTCCGCACCCAGCGACTGGTAGGCACCGGGTACCCAGCGCGCGATCTGGTCCGGAACGGAACGCATCCAGTCCGAGACCGCCACGAACGGGCCCTCGGAATGGGAGAGCTTCTGCGTCACGTACGGGACGCGCTGCTCCTCCTCCGGGTGGAGCAGGTTGTGGCGCTCCACCTCCACGGCCTCACGGCGCAGCTCGTTCCAGGAGGTCGCCGACCAGACGTCCGCCTTCACGTTCCACTCGTCGGCGAGGATCTGCTGGGCCTCGACCGCCCACGGGACCGCCACGCCGGAGGCCAGGATCTGGGCCGGGATCTGGCCCTTCTCGCCCGCGCGGTAGCGGTGCACGCCCTTGAGGATGCCCTCGACGTCCACGTCGGCCGGCTCGGCCGGATGCTGGATCGGCTCGTTGTAGACGGTGAGGTAGTAGAAGACGTCCTCGTTCTCCTCGGGGCCGCCGCCGTACATCCGGCGCAGACCGTCCTTGACGATGTGCGCGATCTCGTACCCGAACGCCGGGTCGTAGGAGACGCAGGCCGGGTTCGTCGACGCGAGCAGCTGCGAGTGCCCGTCCGCGTGCTGGAGACCCTCACCGGTCAGAGTCGTGCGACCGGCGGTCGCACCCAGCACGAAACCGCGCGAGAGCTGGTCGGCCATCTGCCAGAACTGGTCACCGGTGCGCTGGAACCCGAACATCGAGTAGAAGACGTAGACCGGGATCAGCGGCTCGCCGTGCGTGGCGTACGCCGAGCCCGCCGCGATCAGTGAAGCCGTGCACCCGGCCTCGGAGATGCCGTCGTGCAGCATCTGACCGGTCGGCGACTCCTTGTAGGCGAGCAGGAGCTCGCGGTCCACCGACTCGTACTGCTGGCCGAGCGGGTTGTAGATCTTCGCACTCGGGAAGAAGGCATCCATGCCGAAGGTGCGGTACTCGTCGGGGGCGATCAGCACGAAACGCTTGCCGATCTCCTTGTCCCGCATGAGGTCCTTGAGGATGCGGACGAACGCCATGGTCGTGGCGATCGACTGCTGTCCCGAACCCTTCTTCGCGGTCGCGTAGGCCTTGTCGTCAGGAAGGGGCAGCGCCTTCGCCCGCACCACACGCGTCGGGACGTAACCGCCCAGACCCTTGCGGCGGTCGTGCATGTACTGGATCTCCTCCGAGTCGCGGCCCGGGTGGTAGTACGGCGGGTTGCCGTCCTCCAGCTCCTTGTCCGCGATCGGGATGTGCAGCCGGTCCCGGAAGCGCTTCAGGTCGTCGGCCGTGAGCTTCTTCATCTGGTGGGTCGCGTTGCGGCCCTCGAAGTTCGGCCCCAGCGTCCAGCCCTTGACCGTCTGCGCCAGGATCACCGTCGGCTGGCCCTTGTGGGCCTTGGCCGCCGCGTACGCCGCGTAGACCTTGCGGTGGTCGTGGCCGCCGCGCCCCAGGTGCAGGATCTGGTCGTCGGACATGTCCTTGACCATGTCGCGCAGCCGCGGGTCGTCACCGAAGAAGTGCTCGCGGATGTACGCACCGGTCTCGGTGGCGTACGTCTGGAACTGGCCGTCCGGGGTGGTGTTCAGCTTGTTCACCAGGATGCCCGTGCGGTCCTGCGCGAGCAGCGGGTCCCAGGTGCGGTCCCAGACCAGCTTGATGACGTTCCAGCCGGCGCCCCGGAACTGCGACTCCAGCTCCTGGATGATCTTGCCGTTGCCGCGGACCGGCCCGTCCAGGCGCTGGAGGTTGCAGTTGACCACGAAGGTGAGGTTGTCCAGCCCCTCACGGGCGGCGATGGAGAGCTGGCCGAGCGACTCGGGCTCGTCCATCTCGCCGTCGCCGAGATAGGCCCAGACGTGCGAGTCGGAGGTGTCCGCGATGCCGCGCGCCTCCATGTAGCGGTTCATCCGCGCCTGGTAGATCGCGCCGAGCGGGCCGAGGCCCATCGAGACCGTCGGGAACTCCCAGAAGTCCGGCATCGACCGCGGGTGCGGGTAGCTGGACAGCGCGTGCCCCGCCTTCGACTTCTCCTGGCGGAAGCCGTCCAGCTGGGCCTCGCTCAGCCGGTCGAGCAGGAAGGCGCGGGCGTAGATGCCCGGGGAGGCGTGTCCCTGGAAGAAGATCTGGTCGCCGCCCCGGCCGTCGTCCTTGCCCCGGAAGAAGTGGTTGAAGCCCACGTCGTACAGCGAGGCGGAGGAGGCGAAGGTGGCGATGTGGCCGCCGACCCCGATCCCGGGGCGCTGGGCGCGGGAGACCATCACCGCGGCGTTCCACCGGGTCGCGTTGAGGACCTTGCGCTCGATCTCCTCGTCGCCGGGGAAGAACGGCTCGTCCTTCGTGGCGATCGTGTTCACGTAGTCGGTGCTGCGCATCTCGGGCACGGCCACGCGCTTCTCGCGCGCACGCTCGATGAGCCGGAGCATCAGGTAGCGGGCCCGCTCACGGCCACGCTCGTCGACGGCGGCGTCGAGGGAGTCGAGCCATTCCTGGGTCTCTTCAGGATCGAAGTCCGGGACCTGGCTCGGAAGGCCGCCAATGATGATCGGGTTGCGATCGGATCCGGAAGCCACGCTGTTCCTTCGCTGTTCGGTGGTGCTCTTCGGGGCCTGGTTGCGGGGAACGTACCCCCGGGTGGCCGCATGTACGCCGCCACCATCGTGTACCGCGAGGACCTAAACGTCATCTCTACTGTGGGGTAACACAAGGTTCCCGGACGACGTGTCCGGGCACGAGTATCGACGGTGCGAGGGCGGTCCTGCCCAAACCGCAACCATACGCCCAACCCGGCCAAGCATTCCCAAAGGCCGTTCGAATCCGAATGGCGGAGCGAAACGGCATAAGCTGAGGAAGGACGTAAAGGGTCCGGACACCATTCCCGGCCCCGCAAGAGACATGCCGGAAGTTGCGGCGACGTGGCAGGGAACGTCACCGTTTAGGCGGTCTCGCACGCCGGGTACTTGCGCGATTCGCCGAGCCCGTGTGGACTACGGCCAATGCCCCGCGCACGCGCGTGGCTGAAGCATTTTCCGAAACATGATCAGGAGGCAACCCGTGAGCGCGACCGCGGACCACGCGGAGGAACGGACCAACACGGCCGCGAGGCTTGGGTTCGAACCCGGACAGGTGGTCCAGGAGATCGGCTACGACGACGACGTCGAGCAGGAGCTCCGTGAGGGCATTGAGGCCACAATCGGCCAGGATCTCGTCGACGAGGACTACGACGACGTCGCTGACGTCGTCCTGCTCTGGTTCCGGGACGAGGACGGCGACCTTACGGACGCGCTGGTGGATGCCATTGGTCTGATCGAGGACGGTGGCGCCGTCTGGCTGCTGACGCCCAAGACCGGCCGGGACGGATACGTCGAGCCGAGCGACATCAACGAGGCCGCCCAGACAGCGGGTCTTGCCCAGACCAAGAGCATCAGCGCGGGCAAGGACTGGACGGGCAGTCGTCTGGTCACTCCCAAGGGAGCCAAGTCCAAGCGCTGAGCACTTCCGACACCACCGGGGCCCCCGGACGGCATCGCGCCGTCCGGGGGCCTTCGTGCGCGCCGGGACGGGCCTGCCCGGGCTTTCCGCAGGGCGCTGCGTAGGGTGGGTGTCACCCGGACGGCCCAGGCCGGGAAGTGATGAAGTCTGCGAAGGGACGCGTTCCACATGGCGATCGAGGCCGGCACGAAGGCTCCGGATTTCGAGCTGAAGGACAACCACGGGCGGACCGTGAAGCTGTCCGACTTCCGCGGCGAGAAGAACGTCGTGCTGCTCTTCTACCCCTTCGCCTTCACCGGCGTCTGCACGGGGGAGCTCTGCGCGCTCCGCGACGAGCTGCCGCAGTTCGAGAACGACGACACGCAGCTGCTCGCGGTGTCCAACGACTCGATCCACAGCCTGCGCGTCTTCGCCGAGCAGGAGGGCCTCGAGTACCCGCTCCTCTCGGACTTCTGGCCGCACGGCGCGACCTCGCGGGCGTACGGCGTCTTCGACGAGGACAAGGGCTGCGCGGTGCGCGGCACCTTCATCATCGACAAGGAGGGCGTCGTCCGCTGGACCGTCGTCAACGGTCTGCCGGACGCGCGTGACCTGAACGACTACGTCAAGGCGCTCAGCTCGATCTGATCCGGACACCGCCCGCCCACGGGGCCCGGACCGGTCCGGGCCCCGGGCTCGGCGGACCGTGGACCGGTCCAGGGCCCCGCAGGCCGGTGAACCGGCGATTCCGGGGTTTGTGGGCCACCGGATCCGGGGATCCCCCCGGCGGTTGCCTGCCAAAAGCCTGTTTTGGCAGGGAACCGGTCACTAGGATCCAATCGTTGATCCGATGCCATCGCACGACGGGGGCGCTGGTGTCTGCCGGCCCTCTCAAAACTTTTGGAGGACTCGTGGGAGTCAGCCTCAGCAAGGGCGGCAACGTCTCGCTGACCAAGGCCGCGCCGAACCTGACGGCGGTCATCGTCGGTCTGGGCTGGGATGCCCGTACGACCACCGGCGGTGACTTCGACCTCGACGCCAGCGCGCTGCTGACGAACGCCGAGGGCAAGGTCGGAAGCGACGGGAATTTCGTCTTCTTCAACAACCTCAAGAGCCCCGACGGCTCGGTCGAGCACACCGGTGACAACCTCACCGGTGAGGGCGAGGGCGACGACGAGGTCATCAAGGTGAACCTCGCCGGTGTCCCGGCCGACGTCGACAAGATCGTCTTCCCGGTCTCGATCTACGAGGCCGAGAGCCGTCAGCAGAGCTTCGGCCAGGTGCGCAACGCGTACATCCGCGTGGTCAACCAGGCGGACAACAGCGAGCTCGCGCGCTACGACCTGAGCGAGGACGCCTCGACGGAGACCGCCATGGTCTTCGGCGAGCTGTACCGCAACGGCGCGGAGTGGAAGTTCCGTGCCATCGGCCAGGGGTACGCCTCGGGTCTGCGCGGCATCGCGCAGGACTTCGGCGTCAACGTCTGAGCCGGTTCGGGGGGAACCTCCGGACAACCGCAGTACCACCGCGTCCGGAAGGCGCCGTGCCGGCAGGAAAGACCGTCCACAGACTCGGGGAGGACACACCATGGGCGTCACGCTCGCCAAGGGAGGCAATGTCTCCCTCTCCAAGGCCGCACCCAATCTCACGCAGGTGCTGGTCGGGCTCGGCTGGGACGCACGATCCACGACGGGAGCCGATTTCGACCTCGACGCCAGCGCGCTGCTGTGCCAGTCGGGCCGGGTCCTCGGCGACGAGTGGTTCGTGTTCTACAACAACCTCACCAGCCCCGACGGTTCCGTCGAGCACACCGGCGACAACCTCACGGGTGAGGGGGACGGCGACGACGAGTCCGTCATCGTGAACCTCACGCAGGTGCCCGCGCACTGCGACAAGATTCTTTTCCCCGTCTCGATCCATGAAGCCGACAATCGTGGGCAGACATTCGGTCAGGTCAGCAATGCCTTCATCCGCGTGGTCAACCAGGCGGACGGCCAGGAGCTGGCGCGCTACGACCTCAGCGAGGACGCGTCGACGGAGACGGCGATGATCTTCGGTGAGCTGTACCGCTACGGCGGGGAGTGGAAATTCCGTGCAGTGGGGCAGGGGTACGCGTCAGGGCTCCGGGGCATCGCTCTAGACTTCGGGGTCAACGTTTCGTAAAGCCGCGCACGGCGCGGGGGAGCCCCGTACTCGACGGGGGAGACCCGTTACTTACATGATGGGGTAGCCAGTGGTTCTGAAAACCTTCGGCTGGTCGTTCGCGGTCACCGCGATCGGCCTGGTCGCAGCGGTGTTCTACGGGGGGTGGCAGGCATTCGGCATCGTCGCGATCCTGTCGGTCCTCGAGATCTCGCTGTCCTTCGACAACGCGGTGATCAACGCCGGAATCCTGAAGAAGATGAATGCCTTCTGGCAGAAGATCTTCCTCACCGTCGGTGTGCTCATCGCGGTCTTCGGTATGCGACTGGTGTTCCCCGTCGTCATCGTGGCCGTGAGTGCTCAACTGGGGCCGATCGAGGCCATCGACCTCTCGTTCAACGACCCTGACAGGTACAAGGAACTCGTGACGGACGCCCATCCGTCGATCGCCGCCTTCGGTGGCATGTTCCTGCTCATGATCTTCCTCGACTTCATCTTCGAGGACCGGGACATCCAGTGGCTGCACTGGATCGAGCGCCCGCTCGCCAAGCTCGGCAAGGTCGACATGCTGTCGGTCTGCGTCGCCCTGATCGTCCTGCTGATCTCGGCCATGACCTTCGCGACCCACGCCCACCAGCACGGCGGCGGGCACGCCGACAAGGCGTCGACCGTCATGCTCTCCGGCATCGCGGGTCTGATCACCTACCTGGTGGTCGGCGGTCTCTCCGGCTTCTTCGAGAACAAGCTCGAGGAGGAGGAGGAGCGGGAGCAGGAGGCCGAGGAAGAGGCCAAGAAGGCCGGCAAGCCGGTCTCCGGGGTGCTCCTCGCGGGCAAGGCCGCGTTCTTCATGTTCCTCTACCTCGAGGTCCTCGACGCGTCCTTCTCGTTCGACGGTGTCATCGGTGCCTTCGCCATCACCAACGAGATCGTCCTGATGGCCCTCGGTCTCGGTATCGGTGCCATGTACGTCCGTTCGCTCACCGTGTACCTGGTCCGCCAGGGAACCCTGGACGACTACGTCTACCTGGAGCACGGCGCCCACTACGCGATCGGCGCCCTCGCGGTCATCCTGCTCGTCACCATCCAGTACGAGATCAACGAGCTCATCACCGGTTCCGTCGGGGTCATCCTCATCGGCTGGTCCTTCTGGTCCTCGGTCCGCCGCAACAAGGCGATCGCGGCGGCCGGCGGCTCCGATTCCAAGGCGGAAGTCTCCTCCGGGGTGTGACCCGGTAGGGATTGAGGAACGCTCTCTCTGCGGGGCGGCCCACGGCGGCGGTTCTCCGGGAACACCCGGACCCGGCCCGGTGGCCGCCCCGCAGTGACGTGCGTGGCATGTGAGCCGCAGGTGGGGCCGGGCGGTACTAACGGATACATGTGGGGGTTGGGATGGCCTTCTGGGACGGCCTGTTCGCGGGGCGGGCGGCACAGTTCGAGTCGGGTAACTCCGCGACGAACTCCATCGTGCTCTCCCGCCGCAACGCGACGGTCTCGCTGAACAAACAGGGCGCGCTGTCGGGCAACCTGCGCGTCAACCTGTCGTGGCGGATGCGCACGTCGGACATCGGGGGCAGGTCGCGGCAGAGCGGCAGGCTGTTGCGTCCGCTGAAGCTCTTCCAGCCCGACGTCGTGCAGGCGCACACCCAGGGCATGGTCAACGTCGACCTCGACCTGGGCTGCATGTACGAGCTGAAGGACGGCACCAAGGGTGTCGTGCAGCCGCTGGGCAACCTGATCGGCGACCTCCAGGGGCCGCCGTACATCCGGCTGAGCGGCGACGACCGGTTCGGGGCGCCGTCCGGCGAGACGGTCTACGTGAACCTCGACCACCGGGACGAGATCAAGCGCCTGCTCTTCTTCGTCTACATCTACGACCAGACCCCGGCCTTCGACCGTACGCACGCCAAGGTGACGCTCTATCCGGGCAACGGCCCGCGCATCGAGATCGAGCTGGACGAGCGAGCCCCGCAGGCCCGCTCCTGCGCGGTGTTCACGGTGGACAACACCAAGGGCGAGCTGGTCGTACGGCGCGAGGTGAAGTTCGTGTACGGCTTCCAGTCGGAGCTGGACCGGATGTACGGCTTCGGCATGCAGTGGGGACGCGGCTACAAGACGCGGGCCTGAGTGCGTGCCGTGAAGGCCCGCCGTGCCTCCGGTTCAGGGCCGGAGGAACTGCGGGCCCTGCGGGGGGAGCACGAAATTCGGGTCTGCGGCCGGCGCCGCGGCGGCGGCGGGCTGCGGGTAGCCGTAGGCGGGCCGGTCCGCGGCGGGCTGTGGGTAGCCGTAGGCGGGCTGCGCGGCCCCGGTGGGCTGTGGGTAGCCGTAGGCGGGTGCGGGAGCCGCAGACGGCTGCGGGTAGCCGTACGCGGGCTGCTGGTGCTGGACCGTGGCCTGGCTGTCGGGCGCGGGCGGGAAGGACGGCTGGGGGTCCGGCGCGGGCACGGCCGGCGGGCCGGGCTCGGAGGCCGCCTCCGCCTCGTCCACCGAGATGCCGAAGGCGGTGGCCAGGCCGACGAGGCCCGTCGGGTAGCCCTGGCCGACCGCGCGGAACTTCCAGCCGTCGCCGCGCCGGTACAGCTCGCCGCAGATGATCGCCGTCTCCTCGCCGGTCTCCGCCCGCACGTCGAAGACCGCGAGCGGCTCACCGTCCGCCGACGCGGCGTCGTACAGCGATATCCGCAGGTCCCGCACCCGCTCGAACGCCTCTTCGTCGCAGGACGCGGCGATGACCACCTGGTCCACGGACGGGTCGAGCGCGGCGAGATCCGCCTCGATCGTGTCCGTGAGGCCCTCCGGTGCGCTGCGCTTGGGCAGTCGGCGCACGAGACCCGAGGGATGGCGGGGCTGGTTGTAGAAGACGAAGTCCTCGTCCGAACGCACCCGTCCGGAGGTGCCGATCAGCAGGGCGGAGGCGTCCACATCCGGGACCCCGGCGCCCGGGGTCCAGCGCAGCACGGCCCGTACGGCCATGGCGTCGAGGGGGACGTTCGAGCCCTTCAGCATCGCGTGCGTCATGGCGGTCATCCTGCCTGCTGGTGGGGCACCCGGACAACGCGGGGGTACGAACCAGTAGGCCAGGACGTGTTCTCGCGGGGTGCGCAGGCGCGCCGCGCGGTAGGTGAGATACGCCGGGGTTACCCGAAGTTCATGTGGCTGGGGAACTCACGACACCTGTCCGAACGTACTATTACCGGCCATACGTTGTCCGGTCCATCAGGCAGTACGGGGGAATCACATGCGTCATTTCGGGCACATCTCGCCCGCTGTCCGGGACGGCTTGTTCTTCAGGGAGCCGTGCGAATTCAGCGCGGGCTCCTCCTCCCAGACTCTTTCGGCGGCGCTCGGCGCCACCCTCTACAGCCCCGCGACGCGGCCCAGGCTGGCGGACGACGTGATCAAGCAGGCCGGGCGGGGAGTCGTCTCCATGGTGCTCTGCCTGGAGGATTCGATCGACGACGCCGAAGTGGTCGGCGCCGAGGCCAACCTGGTCCGGCAGTTCGCCGAACTGGAGGCGCGGGTCGCCGACGTGCCACTGCTTTTCATCAGGGTGCGTGAACCGGAGCAGATTTCCGACCTCGTCCGGCGTCTCGGAAGCTCCGTCCGATTGTTGTCCGGATTCGTACTTCCCAAATTCACCGAAGAGCGTGGGGAGCTGTTCCTGGAGGCCCTCACCGCGGCCGAAGCGGACAGCGGGCACCGGCTGTTCGCGATGCCCGTCCTGGAATCCCCCGAGCTGCTGCACCTGGAGACCCGGGGCGAGACGCTCAGGGGGATCGGCCGGACCGTCGACAAGTACCGCGAGCGGGTCCTCGCGCTCCGCCTCGGTGTCACCGACTTCTGCTCCGCCTACGGTCTGCGCCGGGCACCCGACATGACGGCGTACGACGTGCAGATCGTCGGCGCGGTCATCGGGGACGTCGTCAACGTGCTGGGCCGGGCGGACGGCACCGGCTTCACCATCACCGGACCCGTCTGGGAGTACTTCCGCCTCCAGGAGCGGATGTTCAAGCCCCAGCTGCGCCGCAGCCCCTTCATGGGCCAGGCCGAGGAACTGCGCACCACCCTCATCGAGCACGATCTCGACGGACTGCTGCGCGAGATCGAGCTCGACCGGGCCAACGGACTCCTCGGCAAGACGTGCATCCACCCGTCCCACGTCCTTCCCGTGCACGCCCTGTCGGTCGTCAGCCACGAGGAGTACAGCGACGCCCAGGACATCCTGCGGCCGGAACGGGGCGGCGGCGGGGTGCTCCGCTCCGCGTACACGAACAAGATGAACGAGGTGAAGCCGCACCGCGCCTGGGCCGAGCGGACCCTCCAGCGTGCCGAGGTCTTCGGCGTGGCACGGGAGGACGTCGGCTTCGTGGAGCTGCTGGCCGCGGGCGGGACCGACTGAGCGCGAACACGGCCGGGCAGCCGGCCGGGCACATACCGGAAGCCGAGCGGGAAGAAGAAGCAGTGGACGTGGAGTGGTCGGGTAACTGGGTCGCGGAGCGGCTCGGGGTCGAGCTCGCCGGTGACGGGGAGATCCGGGAGCTGCTGGGCCTCGCCCTGCGCCGCAACCCGAAGCGGGCTCATCTGCTCGTGTCGAACGTCCTGGGCAAGCACGTGCCCCAGCGGCCCTCCGTCGTCCACGCGGCGGGCCGCGAGCTCGGCGAGCGGGTACGGCACCTGCTGGGCGAGGCGGACGCCGCCCGCGCGGTGGTCCTCGGATACGCGGAGACGGCCACGGGGCTCGGCCACGCGGTGGCGGACGGGCTCGGAGTGGCCCCGTACCTCCACTCGACCCGCCGGCCCGTCGAGGGCGTGGCCCAGGCGGGAGGTTTCGAGGAGTCGCACTCGCACGCCACCTCCCATCTGCTGCTGCCCGAGGACCCGGACCTGCTGAGGACCACCGAGGAGAGCGGGCCGCTGGTCCTGGTCGACGACGAGTTCTCCACCGGCAACACCGTGCTCAACACCGTCCGGGCCCTCCACGCGCGCTATCCCAGGGACCGGTACGTCATCGTGGCCCTCGTGGACATGCGGTCCGAGGACGACCGGGGGCGGCTCGCCGCGTTCGCCGAGGAGATCGGCGCCCGCGTCGACCTGGTGGCCCGTGCCCGGGGCACCGTGCTCCTGCCGGACGGGGTCCTGGAGAAGGGCCGGAGCCTGGTGGCCGCCCACGAGGCGTCTGCCACCGAGCCCGAGCCCCCGGCACCGAGGTGCGCCCCCGTCCGTGTGGCCCTCGACTGGCCGGCCGGCGTGCCCGACGGCGGACGCCACGGCTTCACGCCCGTCCACCGCGCGGCCCTCGAAGCCGCACTGCCCGGCATGGCCGCCCGCGTCGCCGAGGCCCTGGGCGACGCCCGCAGGGTCCTCGTCCTCGGCTTCGAGGAGCTGATGTACGCACCGCTGCGGCTCGGTACCGCGCTGGAGGACGCCACCACCGCCGACGTGCGTTACTCCACCACCACGCGCTCTCCCGTGCTCGCCGTCGACGACCCCGGCTACGCGATACGCAGCCGCCTCGTCTTCCCCGCCCACGACGACCCCGCCGACGGCCCGGGCGACCGGTACGCCTACAACGTCGCCGGCGGCGGCTTCGACGCGGTGGTCGCCGTGGTCGACTCTGCGGCGGACACCCCCGCCCTGCACGCCCCCGACGGCCTGCTGGCCCGGCTCGCCGGGCACACGGACCGGGTCCTGCTCGCGGTCGTCCCCTCGTACGTGCCCCCGGCCGCCGAGGGCGCGGCCCCGCCGCCGGCGACCCGTACGGCCCCGTCATCAGCCACCCGCACGGCACCGTCATCGGCCATCCGTACGGCCCCGTCATCAGCCACCCGCACGGCCCCGTCGCCGATCTCCGACAGGCAGGAAGCCGCCATGCTGCCCGAACCCCTCCGGGGCCCCGCCTTCTCCTCCTACACCGCGGACGACGTCGGCTGGCTGCTCCAGGACCTCTCGGACACAGCCCTGGAGGCGCCCACCGAGGAGCGCGAGGAAGCGATCCAGAGCGGCGGCGCGCACTACGCCGAGTCGCTGCCCGTCGAGTACCAGCCCACCCCGCAGTACCAGGAGCTCTTCAAGGCGGCCCTGGAGACCTCGGCCGCCCGGATCGCCCGCGCCGTCGGCACGGTCACCGAGACGATCATCGCGGAGCGGGGACCCCGGCCCGTCCTGGTCTCCCTGGCCCGGGCCGGCACCCCCGTGGGTGTCCTGATGCGCCGCTGGGCGCTGCACCGGCACGGACTCGACCTGCCGCACTACGCCGTCTCCATCGTCCGCGGCCGCGGCATCGACGCCAACGCCCTGCGCTGGCTGGCCGCCCACCACGACCCGGCGGACGTCGTCTTCGTCGACGGCTGGACCGGAAAGGGCGCCATCACCCGCGAACTCGCCGCCGCGCTGGAGGAGTTCGAAGGCTTCAGCCCGGAGATCGCCGTGCTGGCCGACCCGGGCGGCTGCGTACGGACCTACGGGACGCGCGAGGACTTCCTCATCCCGTCCGCCTGCCTCAACTCCACGGTGTCGGGGCTGATCTCCCGTACGGTCCTGCGCTCCGACCTGGTCGGCCCGCAGGACTTCCACGGGGCCAAGTTCTACCGCGAACTGGCCGGATCGGACGTCTCGGGCCTCTTCATCGACTCCGTCGGCGCGCACTTCGACGAGGTCGCCGACGCCGTGGACGCCGAGGCCAAGGAACTCCTCGCCGCGGACCGCGCCCCCACCTGGGAGGGCTGGGCCGCCGTCGAGCGGATCAGCGAGGAGTACGGCATCCACGACGTCAACCTGGTCAAGCCCGGCGTCGGCGAGACGACCCGGGTGCTGCTGCGCCGCGTCCCCTGGAAGATCCTGGCGAAGCGGGGAGCGGGCGCGGACCTCGACCACGTACGGCTGCTCGCCGAGCAGCGCGGTGTACCGGTCGAGGAGGTCGAGGGACTCCCGTACACCTGCGTCGGGTTGATCCACCCCAAGTACACCCGCGGCGCCACGGGCGCCGACGGCACGGCGGTGACGGCGAAGTGAGCGACGCAGCGAGCACGACACCCGTGGACGCCCCCCTGACCCTGGTCGCCAGCGACCTCGACCGCACCCTCATCTACTCGGCCGCGTCCATGCAGCTGACCATGCCGGACGAGCAGGCCCCACGGCTGCTCTGCGTCGAGGTCTACGGCCGGGCGCCCCTCTGCTACATGACGGAGACGGCCGCCGCCCTGCTCGGCGAGCTGGCCCGCACGACGGTGTTCGTACCGACCACCACCCGGACACGGGAGCAGTACAACCGCATCCATCTGCCGGGCCCGCCCTCGCGGTACGCCATCTGCGCCAACGGCGGGCACATCCTCGTCGACGGTGTCTCCGACCCGGACTGGCAGGCGCGGGTGGTCCGCCGGATCGCCGACGAGTGCGTCTCCCTCGACCAGGTCCGTTCCCACATCCTGGCCACGGGCGACCCCGCCTGGCTGCTGAAGGAACGGGTCGCCGAGGACCTCTTCACCTATCTCGTCGTCGACCGTGCCGCCCTGCCCGAGGGCTGGGTGAAGGAACTGGCGGCCTGGGCCGACCCCAGGGGCTGGACCGTGTCACTCCAGGGCCGGAAGATCTACGCCGTGCCCAAGCCGCTCACCAAGAGCGCGGCGACGGCCGAGGTGGCCCGCCGCACGGGCGCCACCAGGACGCTCGCCGCCGGAGACTCGCTCCTGGACGCCGACCTGCTGGTGGCCGCCGACCGCGCCTGGCGCCCGGGGCACGGAGAGCTCGCCGACAGCGGCTGGGGAGCGCCCAACACCGAGGTCCTGAGGGAGCGGGGCGTCGCCGCCGGCGAGGAGATCCTGCGCCGCTTCCTGCGCGCCGCCGACGCGCGTCCGGCGGGTCACTGAGCGCCGGCGGGCGAACTTCGAGAGGCTGGGCGGGCCGCCGCGACCGGAGGAGACGCAGTGACCAAGGGCAACACCACCAAGATCACCGAAGAGCTGTACGCGTACGTACTCGCCCACAACCCGCCGCTGGACCCCGTGCAGCGCGAGCTCGTCGAGACCACGTACGCGCGGCTCCCCGACCGCGCGGGCATGCAGTCCGCGGAGGAACAGGGGCCGCTGCTGGCCTTCCTCGCCCGGCTGACGGGGGCCCGGCACATCGTGGAGGTCGGCACCTTCACCGGCTTCTCCGCACTCTCCATGGCCCAGGCGCTGCCCGCGGACGGGGTGCTGATCGCCTGCGACATCTCCGAGGAGTGGACGGCGTACGGCCGTGAGGCATGGGAGAAGGCGGGGGTCGCCGACCGGATCGACCTGCGGATCGCACCCGCGCTGGACACCCTGCGCGCGATGCCGGCCGAACCGCACATCGACATGGCCTACCTGGACGCGGACAAGGAGAACTACATCCCGTACTGGGAAGAACTGGTTCCCCGCATGCGCCCCGGCGGGCTCGTCGTCACCGACAACGTCCTCTTCCACGGGAGCGTCGTCGACCCGTCGGCCACCGGGGCGCCGGCGGCCGTCAAGGCGTTCAACGAACACGTGGCCGCCGACCCCCGGATGGAGAGCGTCCTGCTGACCGTGGCGGACGGACTGACGCTCTCCCGCCGGACGACCTGACCCGTCGGCGCTGCGGAAGTCCGTGCTGCGGCCGTCAGCCGCAGCAGCCGCCTCCGCAGCACCCGCCGCCTCCGCCGCCGGACGACGGGGCGGGAGCGCCGGAGGCGGCCGAACCGCCCACAGCCACGGCGGAAAGCAGCTTCACGGTGTCCTCGTGCCCTGCGGGGCAGGATGCGGGAGCGGAGGACTCGGCCATGGGGCGGCTGACTTCGAACGTCTCGCCGCAGGAGCGGCAGCGGTACTCATAACGAGGCATGGCCCCAGATTAGAGCCTCTTCTCGGCGGGATAGGGCGTCTTACCTCTCCCCACCTCGGGCATGGGGGCGTGCGGGCGGCGCTCCTCCCTCGCCACCTGCTCCGGGTGGCGGGCACGCCAGTACGGATTGTCGTGCGGCAGTCCGCCGCTGACCCTCCCGTACATGCCGAAGATCATCAGCAGCAGCCCGACCACGAAGCTGAACAGCACGTTCTGCATCTGGAAGGCCAGGAAGTTCATGTCGCTGTCCAGCAGGGCCAGATTCACGAACCCACTGACGATGAAAGCGACCCCCAGGACCATGTTCAGGGTGGAGGCGAAGTTCCCGCCGATGACCATGCCGACGAAGAGCAGCAACCCGACACAGATGGACAGGATGCTCAGGGCGCCGTTGGTGTTGAGGCCCGCGACGGTGTCGCCGCCGGTGTCGAAGAAGCCGATACGGTCGACGAGCCCGAGGAAGCCGAAGGCGAGGAGCAGCAGGCCCATCAGGCCGGCCCCCACCCGGTAGACCTTGCTGAGCCGGTGGTCGACGGGCAGGTGCTCGTCGAGCCGGGGAACCTTGGCCTCGCCCGTCTTGCGGCGGCGGCCGGTGGGATGCAGGACATGTAGGGCCATGACGGCCTCCTTCGGCCGCGTACGGCCAGGACGGACCGCTGGTGCGGCCCGGGGCGGGACGCTGATACGGCCCGGGGGCGGACTGCTTGCGCGGCCCGGGGGTGGGACTGCTCGTGCGGCCCGGGGGTGGGACTGCTCGCGCGGCCAGGGCCTGGACTGCTCGTGCGGCCCGGGGGTCGGACCGCTCGCGCGGCTCGGGGTTGGACTGCTTGCGCGGCCCGGGGGTCGGACTGCTCGTGCGGCCCGGGGTCGCCTCGGCGGGAAGCCACTGCGTACTTCCAGGATCGGCCCGGGGGAGGCCGGGGACAAATCAGCCCGCATGGGGCGGGGCCATGAACCGGGCCGAGCGGGACCGTACGACGGCGGTCAGGCTTCCCGGAGGTGCCTCGACGCGGCGGTCAGGCGCGGGGCCGGAGGCGTCCTCAAGCCTGGCGGTGGGGCGTGGCGAGGGTGTCCCCTGGTGTGGCGGTGGGGCGTGGCGGGGGTGTCCTCAGGCACGGCGGTGAGGCGTAGCGGGGATGTGTCCTCAGGCGTGGCGGGGGTGGCCTCCGGCGTGGCGGTGGGGCGTGGCGGGGGTGGCCTCCGGCGCGGCGGTCAGGCGCCGGCGCCGAGCTCTTCCCGGATGGCGGAGACCACCCGCGTCGCGGTCTGTCGCACCGCCTCGGTCTCGGTGAGGAAGTGCCAGTAGTCGGGATGGCGCCCTTCGAGTCCGGCGATCGCCCGGTCCAGCCGCGCCACCGATTCGTCCAAGGGGCGGGCGTGGCGCGGATCGGGTGTGTTCCGCCCGGCCATGGCGAGGCGCTGGGCATCGCGGATCGCGAAGCGGGTGCGGTCGATCTCCGCCTGTGGATTCCTGGCCACCGCGTCCAGCTGCCGCAGCCGGTCTCCGGCGGCGGACACCGCCTCGTCCGTGGCGTTGAGCAGCGCCCGGACCGTACTCAGCCGGGACGTCGCGTCGGCCCAGCGCTGCTCGGTCCGCGCCTCGGCGGCCTCGGCCAGCTTCGCCTCGGCTTGCCGGATGTTGACGGCCGCCTGTTCGGGCACCGGCTGGAGATCCTGCCAGCAGGCGGCCGAGAAACGCCTCCGCAGCTCACTCAGGACCGGCTCGACCTGCCCCGCGCGTGTCGTCAGCGCCTGGGCCCGGGTGCGCAGCGAGACCAGCCTGCGGTCGATCTCGGAAGCCCGCTCGGGCAGCCGGTCCGCTTCCGTCCGCACGGCCTCGGCGTCCCGCAGCACCCGATCGGCGCGCTGCAGCGTCTCGGCGACGCCGTGCCGCCCCGCGCCCTGGTTGAGCTTGGTCAGCTCCGGGGCGAGCGCCGCCAGCCGTGCCGCGAGGTCGTCCGCCCGCAGCCCGGACGCGCGTACGGCATCCAGGGCATTGCTCGCCGCCAGCAACGCCTGACGGGCCCGCTCCACGGCGGGCGCGAGCCGCGCGAGCTGGGTCTCCGCGCTGTTGAGCAGCGTCCCGAGCCCCTGGGCGAACCGGTCGAGCTCGCCCTTCACCCGTACGAGATCGTCCTTGGCCCGGGTCAGCTGGGTCCGGGCTCCGGCCGCGGCCGACGGCTCCAGATCGTCCCGGTCGAGGTCGTGCGCGTCGACAGCGGTGATGTAGGCGTGGCTGACCTCGTCGATACGCCGTCCCAGCGCCGCGAAGTCCTCCGCCGCCTTGCGGGCACGGGGCGAACTGTCCACAGCGGTGATCGTCTCGATCGAGATCTGAAGATCACGCTGGGCCGTGTCCAGCTCGTAGAACGCCTCGGCGGCGGCGTCCTTCGCCGCCTGCGCGTCGGCCCGCTGACCCTCCCCACGGCCCCCGAACCAACGGCGCGTACCACCGCCGGCGAAGGCGGCCGGAAGCACGGCGGCGACCAGCGGCACCGGCAGCAGCATCAGCACCAGGACGTCCCTGACGGCACAACCAACACTCGCTTTCGCCTGCGGCCGCGTGTGTGTCGCCGTCACATCCCTCTCCCGTGCCGATCCGCCCTGCCCGGTTCATTCTCCCACCAGTTAGGACGAACACACGGGCCGGTTAGTTCGCACTTCGGACGGTGACTTCCCCGTTGTCGCTGCGCGCCTTCACCACGTGCCCGCTCCCGGCGCTGCGGGGCACATCGACACGCACGTCACCGTTGTCGGCCTGGGCCGACACCGCGTACGTGTTCTTCCCGGCCGGCAGCGTGACAGAGATGCGCCCGTTGTCACTGACCGTGTCCACGAGATCCGGCACGGTGGTGAATCCGAGCGCGATCGACCCGTTGTCCGCACGCGCGATCACGGAGGTCCCCGAGACGCGCTGGGCCTCGATCGCCCCGTTGTCGCTCTGCAGGTCCAGTGGCCCGGACACGTCGCGGACCTCGACCCCGCCGTTGTCGGCGGAGATCTTGAGCGGAACGGCGAAGCCGGCCGCGGTCACCTTCCCGTTGTCCCCCCGGACGGTCAGGGGCAGCCCTTTGGGCACCTTGACCTCGTGGTGCGCCTCGCAGTTGCTGATCATGGCCTGGCACTTCACGTGGAGCGTCAGCTTGTCCCCTTCGAGCTTCCACACGGGGTCCGGTCCACTGCCCATCACGACCCACCCGTCGACCCGGCGGGTGACCTCGATCCGGTCGACATCGGCGGGCACGAGTTCGAGGGACGAGTTGTCGGCGTCGATGGTGAGCGCCTTCCCGTCGAAGGCGAACGACTTGTGCTCGACGGGCGCACCCTCCGCGTTCGCACCGCCACAGCCACTGAGTGCCGCGACGAGAAGCACGGTCCCGCCGACGGCGAGGAGCCCGTCGGTGCGTCGAGTACGGATGGTCATGATGTCGAGTCCCCCTGAGAGCGCCGCCGGTGTGCCTCCACCGTATGTACGGCCCCACCCCCGGAACGATCCGGACGGCTACCGTCTCCGGGGTGGGGATATCCCCCGTACCCCTACTCCGGCACGCGCCCTGGCCGGGGACGCGGTGAGCGGGCAACCGGATTGCGGCGAGGGGCCGTGGGCCATGTAACCTGTTGCTTCATCCACGGGTGCGTAGCTCAGGGGTAGAGCGCTGCTCTTACAAAGCAGATGTCGGCGGTTCGAAACCGTCCGCGCCCACCGGTGCACAGGCCCCCAGCCGATCATGGTTGGGGGCCTTTGGCATCTGTCGGAGAAGGATGAGCCCCTTCAGGAGACGTCCCGGGCGAGATGGTCGGAGCGTGTCCTCGGACAGCAGCCCCGCTCCGAGGGCAGCCGCTCGCTCGGGCGGCGTGGACTTTCTCAGAGCCCTCGCGCACCGAAAGGGCGCCACACGTACTGGATGTCCGGCTCGCGTTCCTCGTTGCGGTGGCCGTCGGTGGACTCGCCGGCGACGAAGCCGTGGCGTTCGTAGAAGCGACGTGCCGCCCTGTTGACCTGGAACGTCCACAGCGTCAGCCCGGACGGGCTGCGCTGCTTCGCCAGGTCCACGAGGCGGCCGCCGATGCCCCGGCCCTGCCAGGCCGGGTCGAGATAGAGCTGGTCCAGGTCCTCGCTGTCCAGCACCATCATCGCGACGACCGAGCCTTCGACCGTCGCCACCCATGTTTCCTGGGCGGGCACGACCATCTCCCGGATCCAGGCCCGGACCTGAGCGTCCGTATGAGCCCGCCGCACGCTCGGAAGCGCCGCTGTGAAGGAGCGAAGCCACACTTCGGCGACCGCAGCGGCATCGGAGTCGACCGCGCGGCGGACAGCAAGGTTGTTGGTCTCCACAGCGACGCATGCTCGCAGATGCCTGATGCAGGCGCATCCAAGTTCTCCGTGTAGCTCGCAGTGCTCCGCGAGAGGTGCGCGCAGGGCGCCCGGTACCGTTGGCGCCTGCACTTGAACCCGTTCGAGATGATGTTGTCGCTTCCCTGTGCGTCGCTACCGGGATGTGCGCGAAACGAGAGGCGAGCCGTATGGGTGCCGACCGGCGTCAGCGGATACGACGTGCGTTCGTGGGTGCCGCGTCGGGACCTGCGGTGGCACTCCTGCTGACCTCCTGTTCCGGCTACTACCCGGTCGCGGTCGACTCCGCCGAGCAGATGACGGGCGTGTGGTCGGACTTCAGCGGGGCGACGGTCGAGTTCGAGGACGACGGCACGTTCGTGGCCGAAGGGTTCGACACGAAGGACATCGTCGGCTGGGGCTGTTCCGGGTTCGCCGGCCGGCAGCACGGAACCTGGACACCCTCCGGTACGTACGGCGAGGTCACCTTCGACGGTGTGGACTGCGAGGACATGCAACTGGCCTTCTACGGCTCCCCGAGTTCCTTCGTCGCCTGCTTCACCCGGGACGTGACCTCCGGCGGGTGCACGCACGAATTCAGCCGGGAGGACGGCTGAGGCGGGCGGGCCCGGCCGCGCATCAGCCCTGCGATCGCCGCGTCAGGGGACCTGTACGGGAGACGGCGGCCCGCGTCCACGGGGCCACCGCGTTGTCCTGCGGCCGGCGGGCTCAGGTGGTGGGCAGGCTGTGCACGCTGACGGCGTAGCCGCAGCCGTCGTAGTAGGGCTCGCCGCTCCAGGTGGCGTAGCGCTCCCGCAGGGTCAGTCCGGCCTCGGCGCACCACTCGTCGAACTCGGGCAGGGTCACCGTCGGTTCCGGCAGCGGGAGGTGTGCCGCGTCCAGGCCCATGCCCGTGACCAGCAGGCCACCGGGGCGCAGGGGGGTGGCCAGTTGGCGTACGACCGTCGGTTCCGTGCCGGAGGCCAGCAGGGGGATGACGTTTCCGGCCGCGAGCACCAGGTCGAAGCGGGGGTCCAAGCCGAGGGCGTCCAGCTGCACCAGGTCACCGAGCAGCCACTCCTGGGTGGGGGCACTGCGTCGGGCGACGGCGAGCATCGAGGGGTCGACGTCCACACCGGTGCAGCGGTGGCCCAGCTCGGTCAGCCGGATCGCGATCCGGCCGGTGCCGCAGCCCGCGTCGAGGACCCTGGAGGACGGCGCCAGCAGCGCGGTGCAGAAGGCGGCCTCGCCGTGGACGTCGTGGCCGGATTCGGCGAGCCGCGCGAAGCGCTGGGCGTAGTCCTCGCCGGCCTGTCCGCCGGTCAGTTCTGCCCAGCGGTCGCGTTGCCCGGTCATGTTCGTCGTGCCTTCCGGTCGGCCTCGTCCACGAGTGACGGGCGGTGTCGTAGCCGCACTTCTGCGCCCGAGTGCCTCCGCGCTGCCCCGGTGGCAGCGAACCCGCGGCGGGGAGACGCAGCCAGTGGGCGTGAAGTCCGACGTGTGGCCATTGAACACCAAATCGAGGGGCCGGCTCGGCCGGGGAGGGGGTGGCGGGCGCGAGCCCGCCGCGCGGGGGCCGGAACGGGTGCGGCCATCCGAGTCCGGCCTCTTGGGGCCGGCTTGCCCCCCGTACCGCCCCGAGGCAGGCCCCGTCCCTCGTACCGCCCCGAGTCAGGGCCCCGTCCCTCGTACCGCCCCGAGTCAGGGCCCCGTCCCTCGTACCGCCCCGAGGCAGGCCCCGTCCCTCGTACCGCCCCGAGGCAGGCCCCGTCCCTCGTACCGCCCCCAGGCAGGGCCCTGCCCCCGGAGCGGTCAGTATCCGATGGCCTCCCGGAGCAGCAGCACCGTGCCGCGCCCGGGGTGGGGTTCGGCGTTGAGGATGAGTACGCGGTTGACGGCGCTGGGCCGTCCGTACGCTGCCCGGGCGCGGATGTTCTCCAGAGGGAGGGCGTGCTCCTCGATGCGGCGCAGTGCCGTGCTCAGGTCGGGTACCACCTTCTGCGCGCCGACGACCCAGACCGCGTGGGCCGCGCCGCCCGCGTTGGCCGGGAGCTGGCTGCCGCTGCCCGAGGCGAGAACGAGCGAGCCGGTCTCGGTCACCGCGGCGACACTGTTGACGACCCAGTCGGGGTTCGCGGTCAGTCGCCGGATCTCGTCGGCGCCCGTGGCACGGTCGATGGCCAGGACGCGCGGCCTGACGGCGTCGTACCGTTCGCCCGCGTTGATGTCCTCCTCGATGCCCGACAGCCGGAGGGTCTCGCTGGCCCCGGTGAAGACGCGGGCGCCCGCGGGGAGCAGGTCCTCGACGCGGGCGCGGGCGGCTGCGGCGTCGTCGAGGACCTCGACCGTGAAGCCGTTGGCACGCAGGGCGGCGGCCGTCCGCTCCAGCCGTTCGGCCGGGGCAGGGGCGGTGAACGGCGTGGCAGGGCCTGCCAAGGGCGTGGCAGGGGCGGTGAAGGGTGCGGCCGGAGTCCGGGGCGCGGTCTCGGCGCTGTGGTCCGGGGAGGGCGCGGAGCCCGTGAGCGGGGTGGTGTCGAGGTATCTGACCTCGTACACCCGCTCGGCGAACTTCCAGCCCTCCTCCGTGCGCCGGTAACGGTCGTGGTACACCGCGTAGTTCAGGCCCTGCCGCCCGTCCAGGGTGCGCGCGAGTTCCTGGATGTAGGCGCGGCCGGTCGCGGTGTCGCCGTCGAGCAGGATCGTGCCGGGGTGCGTGGTCTGCACGAAGAAGTCCCACTGCGCCTGCAGCCGTTCGCCCCCGGCGCGTATCTCCTCGCGGCCGGCCAGTTCGACCGGGATGTTGGGCATGCGCAGGACACCGTCCGGTGTGAACAGGGATGCCAGGCGGGGCCGGTCGCGCATCATCGCCGAGTCGGTGAACTCGCCGCGCAGCGCCTCGATCTCGACGCGGTCCGCGACGGCCTGGAAGTCGTTCATCGGAGTTCCCTCTCCTTCGTCTCGTCGTTCTCACCCGTTACGACAATGCGGCCCTGTGGAATGTGAGGCGGCGCGTCGGCCTCACATTCCGGGGGGCTGTCCTGTCGTAAGGGGCGGAGGCGCAGAAGCGAGACGGAAAGAGGGCCACACCATGACCACCGGAGCCGAGCCCGTCGACGGACAGAACGATCCGGGCCTCAGCGCGATCATGGGCGAGCGGCGGCGGCTGATCAATCTCGGTTATCGGCTTCTCGGGTCCCTCTCGGACGCCGAGGACGTCGTGCAGGAGACCTACGCCCGCTGGTACGCCATGTCCCCGCAGGAGCAGCGGGCCATCGAGGTGCCGGGGGCCTGGCTCATGACGGTCGCCGGCCGCATCTGTCTGAACCTGCTCGGCTCGGCGAGGGTCAGGAGGGAGACGTACGTGGGCGAGTGGATCCCCGAACCGCTGCCCGAGCCCACGGAGTGGATCACCGGGCGCCCCGGCGCCGACGGGATCGACCCGGCCGACCGGGTCACCCTCGACGAGTCGGTGACGATGGCCTTCCTCGTCGTCCTCGACACGATGACCCCGGCCGAGCGCGTCGCGTTCGTCCTGCACGACGTCTTCCGCTACCCCTTCGGCGAGGTCGCCGAGATCGTCGGCCGCACTCCGGCGGCGTGCCGCCAGCTGGCCTCGTCCGCCCGCCGGCGCGTCCGTACGGCGCGGACGCCGGCGGGCCCGGGGGCCGGGCAGGCCGAGGTCGTCAGACGCTTCAGGACGGCCTGGGAGGCCCAGGACGTCGACGCCCTGATCGGCCTGCTCGACCCGGCCGCCACCGCCACCGCCGACGGGGGCGGGCTGGCCGTCACCCACCTGCACCCGATCGTGGGCGGCGAGCGGATCGCACATGCCTACGTCAGGATCGCGCGCCTGGCGGGCCACCGTACGACGTACGCGGAGTGCACGGTCAACGGCCGGCCCGGGTTGGTGGCCCGGCAGGACGGCGACGTCGCGACCGTGTTCGCGTTCAGTGTCGTGGGGGAGCGGATCGAGCGGATCTGGGCGGTGCGCAACCCCGAGAAACTCCGCCCCTGGCAGATCGTCTGAGTGCCGAGCCCGCGCTCCGTGGCGATCGGACGACGACCTGCCCGAGGGGCCGGCGCGGTCAACACCCCTCGTCCTGGCCCAGTTCCACTTCCACCACGCCCGGCACTTCCATGATCCGATTCACCAGCTCAGCGCGTCGGTCATCCGGAAGATCCTCGGCGAAACCGACGTCGAGGTAGAAGTGCTCGCAGCTCTCGTACTCGATGACATGCGTCGCCCCGGACTTCAGGAGCTGGTTCCTCCAGGCGGCGAAGTCCTGGTGGTGAACGCGGCTGCCGGAGTCGAGCTCCGCCTGGTAACTGTCGGGTTCGGGCTCGCCCGCGTCGTACGTCAGCAAGGGAACGAACATGGCACCTGCCACCAGGAGGGCGCCGGGCACGGCCTTGTCCCTCAAGCCCAGCCTGGCGCTCCGGTCCGCGAAGGCAGCAACCAGCAGCAGTACGGCGGTCGGGATGAACAGGAACATGCCCAAGAGGAAACCGGCCAGGGACCAGGCCAGCATGCCGCTCCCGATCACCAGGCAGGCGCGGACGAAGCTGTCCTGCCGGCGCAGCAAGCAGAGGGGGTACAACGCCGGCAGGGCGGTCATGATGAAGTGTGCGGCCAAGAGGGTCGAGAGCCCGACGCCGAGGCCCGGAACCATGGCCACCGCCGCTGCCACGGCGAGCACCTTCTGCCGCCGGGGCACCCGCAATTCAGCTTCCGTCTCCTTCATGAGACGCCCCCATCTTGAACGTGTTCAATTTGAACGTGTTCAACTTAGCGGATCGATGAAGGCACCGCAGGGGTGGGGGATTTGTCATGCGCGACGGTTGCGTCACGCCGGCCCGTACCGGTGGGCCGGCCGGGTCGGGGGCGGCCGCGCACGACTCCTCGTCGGCAAGGCCTGGTTCCCGCCGACATGACGTCCCCGCTTCGCTCAGGCCTGCTCGAAGTGGAACGACTTGATGAAGCAGTCGCGAGGCTGGGAGACCGCGAAGAGGACGCACTCCACGAGCGAATGCGCTGTGAGTGTGCTCCCGGGGCCGCGCGGGGTGCTCTCCCATTCGCCGGAGAGCGGGTCTGGGTTGTCGAAGTCGGGCGGGTAGAGCGAGATTACGCGGACGCCCTGTGGGCGCAGGCGCTTGGAGAGGATCTCGGCGAATCCCGCCTGGGCGCTCTTGGCGGCGTAGAACGAGTCGTGGGCGTCCGACCGTTGATGGCCCGCCGTTCCGCAGGCGGAGACCATGGTGACGATGTCCGGCTGCGCCGATGTGAGCAGCAGCGGCAGGAAGTTCTTCACCGTCAGGACCGTGCCGGTGGCTCCGGACGCGATCGTGTCCGCGATGTCCTCGTCCGTCGCGGACAGCAGGTCCGGGCCGTCCAGATAGCGCGAGCCGTTGTTGACGAGGAGGTCGACGCGGTCGGTGTGCCGCGCGACCGCGGACGCGAACGCGTGGATGGATGCTGCGTCCGTGAGGTCGCAGGCGAAGGCGTGCACCCGCTCATGACCGCGCCCGCGGATCTCGTCGCGTACGCGCTCCGCCGCGTCGAGCCGGCGAGCGGAGAGGTACACCTCGGCGCCGAGGTCCGCGAGCCGGATGGCCAGGGTGCGCCCGAAGTCGCGGCCCGCGGCCGTGATGACCACGCGGCGGTCGTCGAGCCTCATGGTGTCACTCCTGTTCCGTGAGCCGGAGTGCCGGCAGGCGCGTCACGTCCTTCCGCCTCCACCGTCGCCGTCATACGCGCTCCAGCGGGCGGTGCGGCGGGGCCGGGAGCTCGATCTCGACCGGATCCTGCGGGCGGACCGTCCCGCCGTGGCGGACCACGGCCATGATGCCGGACTTGAACGTGAAGTCACCCGAGTCGGGGTCGAGGGCGAAGACCTCTCCGAGCAGGCCCTGCTGGAAGTCGTTGATCTTCGCGCACGGATTGCGCAGGCCCGTCACCTCCACCACCGCCTGCTCGCCGAGGTGGAGCAGGGTGCCCGTGGGCAGGCCGAGCAGGTCGACCCCCCGGGTGGTGATGTTCTCGCCGAGCCGGCCCGCGGTGACGGAGTAACCCTTGAGGGCGAGTTCGTCGAACAGCTCCTCGTGCATCAGGTGCACCTGGCGCAGGTTGGGCAGGTCGGGTTCGTACGTCATGTGGAACTGGTGGCGGATCGTCTCGCCCGCATGGACGTCGCCCTCGACGCCCAGGCCGGCGAGCAGTGTGACGGATGCGCGATTGGGTTTGCTGAACGAGTACGTCCCGTTGCTGCTCACCGCTGTGATCCGGCCCGTCATGCCCCACCCCGCCCGTCGGTTCCGCGTGTGCCGGGTCATCCTAGGCGGGCATCGCGGCGGCCAGTTCGGCCAGGACCGCAGGCCAGGGGAGTTCACGGTCCGGCGGTCCCTCACGCGGTTCGAGCAGGGGCCACACGCCGGGGCCGTGGACCAGTCGCACGCCCGCCCCGCGCAGGGCGCCGATGTGCCCCTCCCACGCCGGGTGGCGCGCGTGTGCCGCGTTGATCCCGGGGAACAGCACCACCGGCACGCCGACCGTCCCCAGCGCCTCGCTCACCTGCGTCAGCGCCTGGTTGTCGGCGATGCCCGTCGCGAGCTTGGCGACGAAGTCCGCGCTGGCCGGGGCCACCACGTAGCAGTCGGCGACAGGGTGCGGGCGGGGCTCGGAAGGCAGCCGGGAGGTGTCGCGTACGGGGAGGCCGGTCAGCGACTCCAGGCGGTCGAACTCGCCCACGGCCCTGAGCCACCGGCCGGCGGTCGGTGTGAGTGTCACGGCCACCTGCCAGCCCAGGGCGACGGCCGGTTCGACCAGGCCGGTGCGCAGCTTCTCGACGCCGTCGGCCGCCGTACCCACGACTCCCAGTACTCCGCGGCTGCCCGCACCCATGGTTCTCCACCCCTCGCCGCCGTCGATGTCCCTCGCGTCGCCCATTCTGCGGCCACGGGCACACGCGCCGGGCCCGGCCCGGAGATGTTCCCCCGGGCCGGGCCGTGGTGCCGGCGCCGGTCAGTTCGACAGGGCCGTGAGCATGCTGGGGTCGTAGGCACCCCCCTGCGTGTGCGTGATCATGGCCATCCGGTTGGAGGCGTTGATCATGGCGACCAGGGTGACCAGTGCGGCGATCCGGTCGTCGTCGAAGTGCTTGCGCACCTGGCTCCAGGTCTCGTCGGACACCCCCTGGTGGGCGTCGGCGAGCCGGGTGCCCTCCTCGGCCAGGGCCAGGGCGGCCCGCTCGGCCTCGGTGAAGACCGTGGACTCGCGCCAGGCGGCGACCAGGTTCATCCGGATCGGGGTCTCGCCGGCGGCCGAGGCCTCCTTGGTGTGCACGTCGAGGCACCAGCCGCAGCCGTTGATCTGGCTGGCGCGGAGCTGCACCAGTTCCTGCAGTGTCCGGGGCAGCGACGACTCCCTGATCGGCAGCCCGGCGCTGTAGAAACGCTTGGCGACCTGGGCGCCGATCCGGTTGGCCATCAGATCGAAACGGGGTTCCATGTCTTCGTCCTCACGTGTGCGGTGTGCCCCGCGGATCGTTCGCGTGGCGTCTGACGAACACGAGATGCCGGACCACCGGCCCGTGTAACGGCCGCGAGGGTGTGACGTGCGCCACGGGGGAGAGGTGTCACGGAGAGGGGACGACCGGCGTCATGCGCGTGTGGACAGGGGGGCGAGCGACGGGCAGCGGGCAGCGGGTGCCGGTCACGAGCGAGTGCGACGTCGGACCCGGTGAGGCGCTGGGACCGCGGGCTGCCGCTGTGAGGCGCTGGGACCGGCGGGCTGCCGCTGTGAGCCGCTGAGCCCCGGCGGGCAGCGGGCAGCGGGCGCCGTGGCCGTGGCGCCGGCAGGGACGTCGGGCACGGGTCGCGGCGATCACCGTGGCGTCGCGTCCGCCCATCCCGCTCCGTGCCGCGGCCGGGGCGGGCTCCGGGATGCGAGGCGGCGGAGCACGGGGCACCGTGGAGGCATGTCCGGACATCCGCCTGTGATCGTGTATCCGCCCTCACCGAACGGTGGGCGGCGGGTGACCGTCCGTGGGCAGATCGTCGGGCTCGCGCACGGGCGCGGGGAAGTGGCCTCCTTCCTGCGGCGGGCAGGGCTCGCCGATGGGGCCGAGGAGATCGATCTCGACCAGCCGGAGTTGATCGAATGGCGGGGCGGAGACCTCGACACCTGGAGGTGAGCCCCCGTGAGGCGTCGTCCAGTACACCGTCGTGAGGCGTCGCTCGAACCTCCCCCCGGCTACTACGGGGCGAGCGGGGCGGTGCCCGACGCCACGCAGCGGGGCCTGATCCTCGACTGGGTGGTGAGCCAGCGCGTGGCGGCCGGATGGCGCGTGGAGTCCCGGTCGGGGAGTCAGGCCGTCCTGGTGCGCGGCCGGCCGGTCGACCATGTGCTGCACGCCTTCCTCACGGTCTTCTCGTGCTGTGTGTGGGGGGCCGTGTGGGCGGTCCTGGCCCTCACCAACAAGGTCGAACGGGTCGTGCTGACCGTCGACGCCCAGGGGCAGGTCGTCACCGTGGGGGCGCGCTGAGGAGGACACGGCAGGCACCCGAACGGCTGCGTCCGGGTCGTGGCCGGTGAGGTCGTCGCACAAGGTCGGATCTGCCCGCAGAAGTGCGGGCGGTCCGACGAGCGGAGGAATTCCATGGCTCAGTCAGCACCCGCACCCGGCTCTCCCCGGTCCTCCGCCCCCGGCGGCGACCCCTGGGCGGCGGGCGGGGTGACGTTCGCGGGGGTCGTGCTCCTCGTCGACGGCATCCTCGCCATCGTCAAGGGCATCGCGGGCATCGCTTCCGACGACGTGTACACGCGCATCAACAACTACACGTTCAAATTCGACATCACCTCCTGGGGATGGATCCACCTGATCCTCGGAGTGATCCTGGTGATCGTCGGGTGGAGCATCCTCAAGGGCTCCGCATGGGCCTGGGGTGTGGGCGTCGGGATCGCCGCGCTGAACCTGATCGCCAACTTCGTCTGGCTGCCGTACCAGCCGGTGTGGGCGATCATCTCCATCGCGCTCGACGCCTTCGTGATCTGGGCCCTCTGCGCCCACCGGGCGAAGCCGGTCATCTGACATGCCGGTGGGGCGAGGCGGCCTGGAACGCGACGCGCTGACGGCGCTGGCCGCCGACGCGTACGTCTACGGGTCACCGCTCGTCCGCCGGCTGTCAGGCGTGCAGGCCTGCCTCCAGGAGGGCTGCGGAACCCTGGCCCCCGCGCCCTTCAACGACTTCGCCCACGCGGACGGGCCTGCCACACCCGGCACGCACGTCCCGTACGCCCCGGCAGACCTCGTCGACGCGCTGGCACAGCTCGACCTGTCCGGAGGGCCGGTCAGGCTGCACGTGCCGGACACCGGCGGGGCCTACTACGTGCTCCAGTTCGTGGACGCGTGGAGCAACCCCTTCGCCTATCTCGGTATGCGGGGCGCGGGAACCGGCGGCGGCGACCTCGGTATGCGGGGCGCGGGAACAAGCGGCGGAGACCTCGGTGTCCGGGGCGCCGGAACATGCGCCGGCGACTGGATGGTCGTGCCGCCCGGATGGGCCGGAACCGTGCCCGACGTGGTGTCGGGAGTGATCGACGCCCCCACGTCCGTCATCTCCGTCCTCGGCCGCCTCGCCTGCGACGGGCCCGGGGACATGCCGAGGGTCAGGGCGCTCCAGCAGGAGCTGACGCTGACGCATCTGGGCGACCGGGCCCACCGGACCGGGCTGCCCGCGACCGAACCCGGGGTCCCCGGCGAGCTGCGGTTCTTCGAGGAGCTGCGGGTGTGGATGGCCGACTTCCCGCCCGCCGCGGCGGATCGTGCCTACCAGGACCGCTTCCAGCCCCTGGGGCTGCTGGAGGAAGGGATCTCGCCGTACGTGCAGGCCGCCCCGGGGCTCGTGCGCGCGCTGACACGAGGGCTCGCGCTGGGCCGGCTGCGCGTGGAGGAGGCGGCCCGCCGCCAGGCCGACGGCGGGGTGCCGGGCGCCTGGCAGACCGATCCGCACCTGCGCGACTACAACCTGGACCACGCCGGAGTCGGCACGATCGACTCGCCGGAATGGCGGGTCCCGGACAGGGAGGCGTCCTACCTGCTCAGGGCGGTGGCGGCCCGGCGGGGGCGCTGGATCCCGCACGGGTACGAGGCGGTGTACGCCCACACGGCGCGCGACTCCCGGGGACGGCCGCTCGACGGAGCCCACCGCTACGTCCTGCACCTCCCGCATCCGCCCCCGGTCGCGGCCTTCTGGTCCGTGACCGTGTACGACCTCCCCGGGGGGCACCTCGTCGCGCACGCGGGGGAGCGTTGCGCCGTCGGGGACCGTACGCCGGGGCTCGTGTACGGCGCGGACGGCTCGCTGACGCTGCATCTGTCCCAGGAGCGGCCCCGGGACCCCGCCGCCGCAGCGAACTGGGTGCCGGTGCCGGCCGGGCGCTACCGGCCCGTGATGCGGCTCCACCTTCCTGGCCAGGCCGTTCTCGACGGGAGCTTCGTCATCCCGCCGGTCGAGCGGCTGGAGACGTAGAGCGCGGAGCCTTCGGCAGTGGCCTGCGGCTCGCTCCGCGGGTGCGTTGCGGGTGGCCTACGGGCGTCGCTCCGCAGGTGCGTTGCGGGTGGCCGACGGCCGTCGCTCCGCGGGTGCGTTGCGGGTGGCCTACCGCTGTCGCTCCGCGGTGCGTTGCCGGTGGCCTACCGCCGTCGCTCCGCGGTGCGTTGCCGGTGGCCTACCGCCGTCGCTCCGCGGGCGCGCCGTCGGCGGACGGGGGCGTCGTTCTCCGGGCGCGTTGTCAGTGGCCCGGCGCACACTGGAGACATGTGCCGCAGTATCAAGACCCTTCGCCCGCCAGCCATCCCCGAAGAGGCCACCGAGGAGGAGATGCGAGCCGCCGCCCTGCAGTACGTGCGCAAGGTGTCCGGCTTCCGTGCGCCCGCCGCGCACAACCAGGAGGTCTTCGACCGAGCCGTGGCCGAGATCGCCGAGGCGACGCAGCGGCTGCTCGACGGCCTGGAGGTGAGGGGCGCCGCGGCCCGGGTGTGAGCGGACCGCCGGCCGCTCAGTGTCCGGCGGGGGCCGCCACCGCCGGGCGGGCGGGGCGGCGGACGACGAAGGCGGCGAGGGCGCCCGCCAGGAAGAGGGCGAGGACCGAGACGGCCGTGCCCAGCCAGCTCGCGCCCAGCCACTGTCCGCCGAAGTAGCCGAGACCCACGCTGTACGCCGCCCAGGCCACGCCTGCCACGGCCGACCAGGGAAGGAACTCCTTCACCTTGCGGTGGGCGGCTCCCGCGCCCAGCGAGACGACGGAACGGCCGGCCGGTGCGAAGCGCGCGATGACGACGAGAGCGCCTCCGCCACGGCTCAGTGCCGCACCGAGGCGTTCCTGGGCCGAGGTGAGGCGGCGGGAACGGGCGATGGCCCGGTCGAGACGGTCGCCGCCGCGCCACGCGAGGCGGTAGGCCACCAGGTCGCCGAGGACCGAGGCGGTGGCGGCGCAGAGCGTCAGGACGAGGAGCGAGGGCACGTGCCGGGTGGCCTCTCCGGCCGCCGCGGTGACGGTCGTCGTGCTCGCCGCCGCGGCGGTGGCGGCGGTGATCACCAGCACCCCGCTGGGGAGGACGGGCAGGAAGACGTCCAGGAGCACGGAGAGGGCGACCACCGCGTAGATCCATGGGCTGCCGGTCAGCGCACCCACACTCTCCAGCACTTCTACTCCCCGTTCCCGTGTTCCGTGTCAACGCCGCGACGTCGCAGGGGAGCGGCAGGAGCGGCAGGGCCAGCTGTACAGCGTACGCCTGCGGTTCACCAGGTGTTCGCCGCCGTGGCAGGGATGTCGCGGAGGTCACGTACGCCCCGGCCCCCCTTGTAGGGAGGGGGACCGGGGCGTACGAGGACCGGGTGGTCAGACCGAGACGGCCGGGGACTGTTCGCGGGCGGGCTCGTCCTTCTTGTCCACGGAGCCTGAGCGCGAGGAGAACAGCCGGTCCACGGCCACGGCGCCGGGGCCGGTGAAGACCAGGAGCAGGAAGGCCCAGCAGAAGACCGCCGAGGCCTCGCCGCCGTTCTGCAGGGGGAACAGCGACTCAGGCTGGTGCACCTTGAAGTAGGCGTAGGCCATGGAGCCGGAGGAGACGAACGCGGCGGCGCGGGTTCCGAGTCCGAGGGCGACGAGCGTGCCGCCGACGAGCTGGATCACCGCCGCGTACCAGCCGGGCCAGGTGCCGGTGGGGACGGTGCCGCCGCCCATGGCGCCGCCGAGGACTCCGAAGAGCGAGGCGGCGCCGTGGCAGGCGAACAGGAAGCCGATGACGACTCTGAAGAGGCCGAGTGCGTAGGGCTGGGCCCGGTTCAGATGTATGGACATGGGGGGTGGGGCTCCTTCGGTCTGGGGACGTGAAACCGATCGGGGCCCTTCAGGTTAGGGAAACCTCATTTATGCTTGCAAGTTCAACATCTTCCAATTGGCTGAAACTCGATCATTCGTTCGATGTGAGTGAGCGCTCCATGACGGTCTCCAACTGCGCCCCTGCCGGCCTGTCTCTGGCCTGAACCAATGTCAGCGAAGCTTTTCGGCCTCGCAGTGTGAGCGTCATCAGCTGGTTGCCGAACCAGGGCCCGCCCGTCCTGTGCCAGCGCATCGGCGGCGCCTCCGTCCGCCCGTGGAGCGCCAGCGCGCGCCCTACCCACCGGCCTGCCCGGCTCCAGCCGAACCGGAAGCCCGCACGCATGTATCCGGGGACGGAGTTGTGGACGGGGGAGCAGGTCAGCTGCAGGACGCGTGAGGATGGAGCGTCCTGTGTGGCACCGTCGGGCCACTGGGGCTCGGCGACGTACGCATGGTGCACATCGCCCGAGAGTACGCATATCGTCGCCGGTGCGTCCGGACCGCTTCCCGCCTCCCTCAGCAGCTCCGTCAGCCGACGGAAGGAATCCGGGAACGCGGCCCAATGCTCCAGGTCACCGGCCCGTCGGATCTTCTCCCCGAGACGGGCCCAGCGCTCGCCCCGCTCCCCCCGGCACAGTGAGGCGTTCCACGACTCCCCGTCGTGTATGAGGGGCGGCAGGAGCCATGGCAGGGAGGTGCCGATCAACAGGTGGTCGTACGCGCCGGGGTCGTCGAGCACCTCCTCGCGCAGCCACCGCGCCTCGCTGTCGCGGAGCATCGAGCGCTCCTGCTCGCCGAGTACACGGGCCGCGCGGGTGTCGACCATCATCACCCGTACTCGGCCGAAAACACGCCGGTAGCTCCACCGGGTGAGCGTGGGATCGGCGTCGGCCGCCGCGGCGTGGGTGCGCAGGGCCTCGGTGCCGTCCGGGACGGCCCGGACGGCCGCGTAGAGCGGGTCCGCCTCCAGGGCGTCGGGGGAGAGGTTCCCGATGTGCTGGTAGACCCAGTACGACATGAGTCCGCTGACGATCCGCTCGTGCCACCAGGGGGTGCGGCGCATGTCCCGGACCCATGACTCGCTGGTGTTCCAGTCGTCCACCACGTCGTGGTCGTCGAAGATCATGCAACTGGGGACCGTGGAGAGCAGCCAGCGCACGTCCGGGTCGCGCCAGGACTCGTCGTAGAGGTGGGTGTACTCCTCGTAGTCCGCGACCTCTGCGCCGGGCGCCTCCTTCAGGTCCCGGCGGGCCGCCAGGTGTCGCTGGGTGGCCTGGGAGGTCTCGTCCGCGTACACCTGGTCCCCCAGGAGCAGGAGGACGTCCGGGCGTGCGGCACCGGGGTCGGCGGCGAGACGGGTGGCCAGCGCGTCGAGCGCGTCGGGACCGATCGCGTCGTGACCGTGGGCCGGCGGGGCCGCCCAGCGGCAGGAGCCGAAGGCGATCCGGACCGGTCCCGCCTCCTCCGGCTGCGGCAGGGCGGGCGTCGTGATCGTGCTCGGCGGGAAGCGTGAGTCCTCGGGCGGCCAGACCCGGCGGCCGTCGAGCAGGACCTCGTAGGGCGTGGTAGAGCCGGGGGTCAGGCCGGTCACCACCACGAGGGCGTAGTGGTGCCCCTGGACCGCGAACGTGGGTGAGCTGCCCGCCGCCCCGTCCTCGCAGCGGACCTCCGCGGTGCAGGGTCTGCTCGCCTCCACCCAGACCGTCGCCCGGGAGCCGGTCTCCCAGTCGACGTACCTCAGCAGTGGTCCCAGGCGTAGCCCGGCCATGTGTGCCCTCCTCGCGTCGCCGTGCACGATGGCTCCGTAGGGTACGGAACGACGGAGGAGGGCGGGTCGGTTCCGTCCCGGGCCCGCGGGCTCAGGGGCGGGGGCGGAGGTGGATCAGCAGCCGTTCAGGACGGACTGCAGGGCACTCTTCTCGGTGGAGTCGACGCTGAGGCCGTAGTAGTGCTTCACGTGCACCCAGGCGCGCGCGTAGGTGCAGCGGTAGGCCGTGCGCGAGGGCAGCCACTCGCCCGGATCCTGGTCGCTCTTGGACTGGTTGACGTTGTCCGTGACCGCGATGAGCTGAGGGCGGGTCAGGTCGTTGGCGAAGGACTGGCGCTGGGCGGTGGTCCAGCCGCTGGCCCCCGAACGCCAGGCCTCGGCGAGCGGGACCATGTGGTCGATGTCCAGGTCGGACGCCGCGGTCCAGGTCGCGCCGTCGTACTGGGAGTACCAACTCCCGCTGGTCGCGGCGCAGGCGGAGTCCTGGACGACGCCGGTGCCGTCGCGCTTCAGCACCACCTCGCGGGTGTTGCAGGCGCCCGACTGTGTGATCCAGTGCGGGAACTTGTCGCGGCTGTAGCCGGTCGACGAACCTTCGGTGGAGACGGCGAGCTGGCCCAGGTAGGTGCGGGCGGTCGACGCGGAGACCGGGGTGGGCATCGCGGCCTGGGCGGTCGGGGCCGTGAGCAGCCCGGTGGTGGCGGCGAGCGCGGCCGAGGCAGCGACGACGGCTATGCGACGCGCGTAGATACCGGACATTCGAACTCCCTTGAGGTGGGGGGACGTCGGGCTGGCGACCTGTGAAGCCAGGCCATCGTTGCGGCGCCGGGTTTCGGTGGGGTGGTCACCAGGTAACAGCCTGACGACATGCGCACGTCACATCAAGAGGCAGGACAGTAGATCTGACGTCCCGTCCGAAGGGTGTTCGACAGGGCGAACTGACGGGCGCACGGATCGGCGGGGCCTCTGTGCGTGCGCCCGTAGGGTGGCCGCGTGCTGCTTCCGGTCACTCCGACGCTCGGCGTCGTGCTCGCCGTACTGCTGGTGTTCGCCGCCGCCGTAGCGGCATGGGCCTCGCTCGGCCGGTCCCGCGAGATCGCCGTGGCAGGGCTGCGGGCCGCGGTCCAGCTGGCGGCCGTCTCGCTGCTCATCGGCTGGGTGGTGCGCTCCCTGGGGCCCCTGCTCGGCTTCCTCGCGCTCATGTTCGCGGTCGCGGTGCGCACGGCGGGGCGACGGATCACGGGTAACCGGACCTGGTGGTGGGCGGCGCTGCCGATCGCCGCCGGGGTCGTCCCGGTGGTCGTCGCGCTGCTCCTCACCGGGCTCCTCCCGGCGCGAGGCATCGCGCTGATCCCGGTGACGGGCATCCTCATCGGGGGTGCGCTCACCGCGACCGTGCTGGGCGGGCGGCGCGCGCTGGACGAACTCACCACCCGGCGGGGTGAGGTGGAGGCGGGAATGGCGCTCGGCCTGCTCGACCGGGACGCCCGGCTGGAGATCGCCCGCCCCGCGGCGTCGGACGCGCTGCTGCCGGGGCTGGACCAGACCAGGACCGTGGGGCTCGTCACCCTGCCGGGGGCCTTCGTGGGCATGCTGCTGGGGGGCGCCTCACCGGTGGAGGCGGGAGCGGTGCAGCTGTTCGTCCTGGTGGCGCTGCTGGCCGTGCAGGCCGTGGCCGTCGCGCTGGTGCTCGAACTGATCGCGCGGGGGCTGCTGCACCGGGAATGAGCGGGCGCGGGTGCGGGGCGGCGCCAGTGGGCCGGCCGGGACCGGGGTCCGGCCCGGGTGGCGGGCGGACGCCGTGCAGATGCGGGTGCGGATCGGCTTGGTGTCAGGCGGTCACCGTGCGGGCGCCGATCGGCGCGGTACCGGCCGTGCGGGTGTGGACCGGCCCGGTGCCGGCCCGTGTCGTGCGGGTGCGGGTGCGGACCGGCCCGGTGCCGGCCGTGCGGGTGCGGACCGTCCTGGTGTCGGGCGGTCACCGTGCGGGCGCCGATCGGCCCGGTACCGGCCGCGCGGGTGTCGACCGGCCCGGTGCCGGGCGTCGCCGTACGGGTGGGGGGCCGGCCGGAGGTCAGGCGGTCAGCGGGCGTCGATGTGCAGGCGGATCGAGCCGTCCGCGGTCGCCTCGACCCGGAGCCGCGTCAGGTCCTCGACGTGGGCGTCGGGGGAGAGCGCCGCCGCGCGCGGTCCGACGCCGACGACGCGCATGCCTGCCGCCCGGCCGGCCGCGATGCCCGCCTCGGAGTCCTCGAACACGACGCAGTCCGCGGGGTCGAAGCCCAGCTCGGCCGCGCCCTTGAGGAAGCCCTCGGGGTCCGGCTTGCTCGCGCCGACCATCTCCGCGGTCACCCGGGTCTCCGGCATCGGCAGGGCCGCCGCCGTCATCCGGGCCTGCGCGAGTGCCTCGTCGGCCGAGGTCACGAGCGCGTGCGGGAGGCCGGCGATCGACGCCATGAAGGCGGGGGCGCCGCCGATGGGGACGACGCCCTCGGTGTCGGCGGTCTCCTCGGCGAGCATGATCCGGTTCTCGGCGTAGTTCTGCTCCATGGGCCGGTCCGGCAGCAGGGCGGCCATCGTGGCGTATCCCTGGCGGCCGTGGACCACCTTGAGCGCCGCCACGGGGTCCAGGCCCTGCGCGATCGCCCAGCGGCGCCAGCAGCGCTCGACCACCGCGTCGGAGTTGACGAGGGTGCCGTCCATGTCCAGCAGGAGGGCGCGGGCTTCGAGGACGGTGGCCTGCATCGGCATGCTCCAGAGCGCGGGGGGACAGCTCACAGCTGCGGTGAAGAAGACAAGCAGCCCCGCCCGCCGGTCAGGGAGAACGGGCGGAGGCTACTTTGTTCCCTCACGGTACAAAAAGCTGCGCCGAAACGCCAATCCGATGGCGGACGAGACCTCGGCAGGCCCTCGTGTGCTCCGGTCGGCCTTCGGTGAGCCCCGGGAGGCCCTCGCGGAGCCCTCGGGCGCGCGCCGGGAACGCGGAACACGTCCCGGAAGCCGGCGTGTGTCGGGAAGCCCTCGCGGAAGCGGTCAGGAGCGCCGCCCCGAGCCGCTCGTCCGCTCCTCAAGGGCCCGGCGGGTCTCCGGCCCGTACACGCCCGAGGGGTCGCCCTGGACCGACACCCACCGCTGGAACTCTGCGACCGCCTGCTCCACGCGTGACGAGTAGTCGCCGTCGTCCGGCCCCCGGTAGACCCAGATCTCCTGGAGCCTGCGCTGGAGCTCGACGACCTCCGAGCCCTCGTCCCCGCGGCGCAGGGTGGGCCCGGACACCTCGGCCGGGGGCGCCGCCGCCGTCGTGGCGGGGGCGGTCGTCGCGGACGCCGTCGGCGAAGGGGTCGCCGAGGGGGTGGCGGAACGGGACGCCGACGGGCTCCTCGACGCCGAGGGGGAGGCCGACGGCGACGCGGACGCGGACCGGGACGGCGTCGCGGACGCGGACTGCGACGGAGAGGCCGACACCGACTCGGCGGGGCCTCCCGTGGCATCCGGCACGCTCGTCCTCGTGACCTCGGGAAGCGCCGTGTCCCGCTTGTCCTCGCTGTCGAACAGGCCCCCGGCGAAGGCGGCGGTTCCCACCACCGCGACCACGGCCGCGCCCACGGCCGCCACGGCGAAGGGCCGCCGGCGGCGTGGCTGCACGGGGTCGGGCCCGTCACCCGCGTAGGCGGCGGGGGTGCGCCGGTGCGCCGGGCCCCCCGCGACGACGGCCTCGGGCAGCGGGCCCGGCAGGTCGCCCGGTACGGGTCCGGGCGCACCGCCCAGGAACAGCGGCATGGTCGTCGCGGCGGCGGGAGCGCCCCGGTCCTGCGTGCCGTCGCCGTCGTAGGTGTCGGCGGCGTCGTCGCTGTTCAGCGTCACGTACGGCCGGATGCGCAGCGGGTCGAAGTCCTCGGCCGCCGCGATCTCGGCCGCGCGCACGTCCCGCGCAGCCCGCCCGGGCTCACGGCCGGGGCCGGACGGGCGGCCCTGCCCGTCCCGTGTTCCTGGTGCGGCGGCCCCGCAGGCGCACCCCGCCCCGGGTCTCGCGCTCTGCTCGCCACCGCACTCCGGGCACATATGTCCGGTCATCGTGGGTTCCCCTCCCCTTTGAACTGCTGCGATTATGCAGGCCGCCACGGGGAAGCCCAACGCCCGCAGAACTGCTCGGCAGGCCGTAACGGCCCATACCGGCCAGGATGGGGGTGAAGCGGACCGAGGAGATGCACATGGCCCAGCAGTTGAGCCCGCCACCCCTTGAAGCGGGGGAGGGGCGGTCCAGGCGGAACGTCCTCGTGTCCATCGGCGCACTGCTCCTCGGCATGCTGCTCGCCGCACTCGATCAGACCATCGTCTCCACCGCGCTGCCCACGATCGTCAGCGAACTCGGCGGCCTGGACCATCTGTCATGGGTGGTCACCGCCTACATGCTGGCTGCGACCGCGGCCACCCCGCTCTGGGGCAAGCTCGGTGACCAGTACGGGCGCAAGAGGCTCTTCCAGACGGCCATCGTCATCTTCCTCATCGGCTCCGCGCTCTGCGGCATGGCCCAGGACATGCCGCAGCTGATCGGCTTCCGCGCCCTCCAGGGGCTCGGCGGCGGCGGGCTGATGGTGCTGTCGATGGCGATCGTCGGCGACATCGTCAGTCCACGCGAACGAGGCAAGTACCAGGGCCTGTTCGGTGCGGTCTTCGGTGTGACCAGCGTCCTGGGCCCCCTGCTCGGCGGCTTCTTCACCGAGCACCTCAGCTGGCGCTGGGTCTTCTACATCAACCTGCCCGTCGGTGTCGTCGCGCTGCTCGTCATCGCCGCGGCCCTGCACATCCCCGTGCGCCGCACCAAGCACACCATCGACTACCTGGGCACCTTCCTCATCGCCTCCGTCGCCACCTGCCTGGTGCTCGTCGCCTCCCTCGGGGGCACCACCTGGGCCTGGGGCTCCGCGCAGATCGTCGTGCTCGCGGTCCTCGCCGTGGTGCTGCTCGTCGCCTTCGTCGCGGCCGAACAGCGGGCGGCCGAACCCGTGCTGCCGCTGAAGCTGTTCCGGATGCGGACCTTCAGCCTCGTCGCCGTGATCAGCTTCGTCATCGGTTTCGCGATGTTCGGCGCGATGACCTACCTGCCCACCTTCCTCCAGGTCGTGCACGGCATCACCCCCACCATGTCCGGCGTGCACATGCTGCCGATGGTCTTCGGCCTGCTCATCACCTCGACCGGCTCCGGCCAGATCGTCAGCCGTACGGGCCGCTGGAAGGTCTTCCCGATCGCCGGCACCGCCCTCACCGTCGTCGGTCTGCTGCTCCTCCACCTGCTCTCGGAGGACAGCTCCACCTGGACGATGAGCCTCTGCTTCTTCGTCTTCGGCGCCGGACTCGGCCTCGTGATGCAGGTCCTCGTGCTGATCGTGCAGAACTCCGTCGGATACGAGGACCTCGGCGTCGCCACCTCCGGAGCGACCTTCTTCCGGTCCATCGGCGCCTCGTTCGGTGTGGCCGTCTTCGGCACGATCTTCACCAACCGGCTGACCGGCAAACTCGAGGACGCGCTCAGCGGCCGGTCACTGCCGGCCGGCGTCGACGCCGGGGCCCTGGCGGCCGACCCCCGGGCCATCGGCCGGCTGCCGGCCGACCTGCGCCCCTCGGTCCTCAGCGCCTACTCGACGGCGATCACCGACGTCTTCCTCTACGCGGCCCCCGTCGTCCTGATCGCGTTCGTCCTCGCCTGGTTCCTCAAGGAGGAGCCCCTGCGCGGCTCGGTCACGGCCCCCGACCCCAGCGAGACCCTGGCCTCCAACCCGGTCCAGCGGTCCTCGTACGACGAGTGCGCCCGCGCGCTCTCGGTGCTCGCCACCCGCGAGGGGCGCCGCGAGATCTACGAGAAGATCACCGCCAGGGCGGGCTACGACCTGCTGCCCGCCGCCAGCTGGCTGCTGCTGCGCATCAAGCGGCACGGCACCGTCGAGCCGGGCAGGCTCGCCGATGTCGCCCCCGTGCCGCTGCGGGTGATCACCTCGGCCGCCCGTCAGGTGGAGGAGCGCGGCCTGGCCCGGCGCGAGGGCATGCAGCTGGTCCTCACCGAGCGGGGTGCGGAGGCCGTGGTGCGGCTGTCGCAGGCCCGCGAGGAGTCCCTGGCCGAGCTGCTGGGCGACTGGTGGACCCCCGACCGGCCCACCGACCTCGTCCGCCTCGTGACGGAGCTGTCGGCCGAGGTGAGCGGGTCGAGCAAGGAACGGCCGCACATGCCGGACCCGCGCCGCGACCACTCGGTGGGCTGACGCGGGGCCGGGGCTCACAGCTCCTTGGCCAGCCAGTGCTCCGCGTACGGCCCCCGGTTGAACGCGGGGACCGCCCCGTACCCGTGCTTGGCGTACAGCCCGCGCGCCTCGACCAGGTCGTCGCGGGTGTCGAGCCGGATCCGGCTCACCCCGTACGACCGTGCCGACTCCTCGATGCCCGCGAGCAGCAGACCGCCGCCGCCCGTGCCGCGGAAGCCGGGGCGCACGAACACCCGGGTCAGCTCCGCGGTCGCCCCGCCGACCAGCACCAGGCCCGCGCAGCTCGCCGGCTCGCCGTTGTACCGTCCCACCAGGAACTGCCCGGTGGGCGGGGCGAGACGGTCCGCGCCGTCGTCGCTCAGGCCTTCGTCGATCTCGGCCGTGGTCGCCGGGCGGCCCCAGTAGCGGCTCGCCACCTCGTCGTAGTAGTCCCGGCGCAGCAGGGCGGCGTCGGGGGTCGCGAAGTGTTCGGGGGTCACGGTCCAGGTCATCGGGTCATTCTGTCCGGGGTGTGATCGTGTGACGAACCCTTTCCGGCGCCCAGGGGGGACGGCCCGCGCTGCGTGGACGCCACGGGCCGTCACGGTCGTGCACGAAGGCCGGCCCTCCCCGGGCGTCGACGCCGCGGGCCGTCACGGTGCACGAAGGCCGGCCCGCCCAGGAGCAGGTCGGGATTCGGTCATTCTTTCTGCAAATGAGTGGTGACACTCAGGCGAAGTAGGGGTTGATTGTGTCTACCTCACAGGGCAATGCGAGGCTACATCCGCACAAACCCGGGCCGAGGGGACAAGTGCGTGAAACGGGAGGGTCGGCGCAGCGTGGCAGATGCGGAGCGCAGTGTGCGGGGGAACGTGGCGTCGGACCCGGGGGCGAGGGCAGCGGTGGCCAGGGTTGTCCTCTGGCTGCTCGTCGCCGTCCTGGCGGTGCGGCAGATGGCGGTGGTGCTGGGCAGGCCGGCCGGTGAGCGCCTCACGGACCTGGAGACCTGGACCGGTGCGACCGGGGTGCTGCACATGGCGGGCTCCCTGTACGAACCCGGCCGGTTCACCGGCACACCGTTCGCGGGGCTGGTGCTGAAACCGCTGACGGCCTCGGCCGAACAGGCCCTCGGTGTCGTGTGGACCTTCGGCACCCTGTTGCTGGTCGTGGCGCTCGGCCACGTCGCCGTACGCGCACTGCCCACACCGGTGAGCCGGCGTACGGCGTTCCTGGCGGCCCCGTTCGCGATCACCCTGCTGATGGTGTCGCTGCCCGTGCGCAACACCCTCTTCCTCGGACAGACCAGCGTCCTGCCGGTCCTGCTGGTGCTCCTCGCCTGGTTCGTGGCACGCGGCGAGCGGCTCCCGGGAGTGCTGACCGGGATCGCCGCCGCCCTCCAGCCGGTCGTACTGCTCTTCGCCGTCCTGTTCTGGCTCACCGGCAGGCGCCGCGCAGCCGTGACCGGGGGCGCGGCCTTCGCCGCCTGCACGGCGCTGGCCTGGGCGGCCATGCCGCGCGACTCATGGGCGTACTGGGTGCACCACCTGGCCGGATCGGGGCTCGGCGACCGGCCGGACAGCCTGGCCAACCAGTCGCTGCACGGCGCGCTGCTGCGGTTCGGGCTCCAGGGACCGCTGGAGATCGCGCTGTTCCTCGTCCTGGCCGCCGCGGTGGTCCTCGTCGCCCTGCGCCGCGCGGTCCGCTACGCGCGCGACGGGCAGCCGCTCCTGGCCGTCGCCGTCACCGGCTGTGCGGCCGTCGCCGTCTCGCCCACCGCCTGGCAGCACCAGTTGCTCTGGGTGCTGCTCGCCGTCGTCGGCCGGGTCGGCACCCGCGCCTCCGACCGGCTGGTCTGGCCGGCGGTCGTGGTGCTGGTCCTCACGCTGCCGGGGAAGATGCTGCTGCCGAACGTCGGGCTGATCATCCCCGTACGCGACAACATCCTGCTCGTCACGGCGCTCGGCGCGGCCTGCGTGGCGCCCTTCCTGTCCCGCACCTCACCGCACTGGCAGCGGCCGATCCCCACCGGCCACGCCCGGCCGGTGCCGTCCCGCTTCACATGGGTGCCGCTGGTGCCCTTCTGGCGGCGGGTGCTCAGCCGCCCCAACCTGCTGCTGGAACTCCTGCTCATCCGGGTCGTCTACTCCGCCTACGCGAAGGTCAGGCTGGCGGCGACCGCGGGCCGTTCCGCCGCCGAGGAGCACGGCAGGCAGATCCACTCGGCGGAACAGTGGCTGCACATCGACATCGAGCACTGGGCGAACCACACGGTCGTCGGCATCCCCTGGCTGCGCGACTTCTTCGACTACTACTACTCGACGTTCCACTTCATCGTGCCGCTCGCGATCCTCGGCGTGCTGTACGTACGCAGACCCTCGGACTACCGCTGGGCCCGCACCACCATCGGGTTCGCCACCGTTCTCGCCCTGTTCGGTTTCTGGCTCTACCCGCTGGCGCCCCCGCGCCTCATGCCGGGGCTCGGCTTCATCGACACGGTCCACGGTGTGCAGGACCTGGACAGCCCCGACTTCGGGGCGCTGACGGCGGTGACCAACCAGTACGCGGCGATGCCGTCGCTCCACTTCGGGTGGTCGCTGTGGTGCGGTGTGGTGATCCTGCTGCTCGCACCGAAGGCCTGGATGAAGGCACTCGGCCTGCTGCACCCGGTCTTCACGGTCTCCGCCATCGTCGCCACCGGCAACCACTGGGTGCTGGACGCGGTCGGCGGTGCGGCCGTGGTGGCCGCGGGCTTCGGGCTGACGTACGTCCTCGCCGGGCCCCGGCGGCTCGAGGCCGGCACGGGGGCGGGTACCGCGACGGGGGCGGGTACCGACACGGCCGAGGAGACGGGCCTCGACATCAGGGGCGCCGCCGGGCAGCCCGTCGTGTCCGCGGAACCGGCGGGCACCAAGGCGTAGGACCTGGCGCCGCGTACGGACCGAAGGGGTGCGGGGGCGGCTCTCCCGAGCCGTCCCCGCACCCCTTCGGCATGGATCGCCGCGTCCTCCAGCATCCGCCCGCGGCGGGTGTTCCGCCACCCGAACGGCCCAGCGCCGAGCCCAGCGCCGAGCCCGGCGGCGTACCGTGCGATCAGGCCCTGACCGATACTCCGGCCTGCTCGGCCGTGCCGGGCCGCTCCCCGAGCAGCTCCGTGGCCACGTGCGCCGTCTCCCGGGCGGTGAGAGCGGCGACGGCGGGCGGCACACAGAGCGCGGCGGCGAAGAGCGCGACACCGGCCCAGTTGTCCCCGTCGGGACCGGCGATCTGTGAGGCGAAGGCCACCGCGAAGCCGGCGATGGCGAAACCGGTCTGCGTGCCGATCGCCATGCCCGAGAGCCTGACGCGGGTGGGGAACATCTCGGCGTAGAAGGCGGGCCAGATGCCGTTCGCCGCGCTGTAGACGACGCCGAAGACCAGCACACCGAGGATCAGTACCAGCGGGAAGCTGCCGGTGGAGATCGCCCACAGGTACAGCGGCATCACCACGGCGCTGCCGACGGCACCCACGAGGAAGACCGGGCGGCGCCCGATGCGGTCGGAGAGCCGGGCCCAGAGCGGGATGGTGAACAGGGCGACGAGATTCGCCAGCGCGCCGACCCACAGCATGCCGGTCCGGCTCAGGCCCACGGCGTCGCTCGTCGCGTACGACAGCGCCCAGACGGTGAAGATCGTGCTGACCGTGGCGATCACGGCTGCGGCCACGACCCGCAGCACATCGGCCCAGTGGTCGCGCAGCAGCACGGCCAGCGGCATCTTCGCCACGCCCTCGGTCTCCGCCTGCCTGGTGAAGACCGGGGTCTCCTCCAGCGTGCGCCGGATGACCCAGCCGGTGACCGCGACGGCGACGCTCAGCCAGAACGGGATGCGCCAGCCCCAGGACAGGAGCTGCTCCTCGGGGAGAGCGGCGACGGGGATGAAGGCGAGGGTCGCGATCAGCTGGCCCGCCTGTGTGCCGTTGATGGTGAAGCTGGTGAAGTAGCCGCGCCGGTGCTGCGGCGAGTGCTCCAGACTCATGGAGTTGGCGCTGGCCTGCTCACCGGCCGCGGATATCCCCTGGAGGATGCGCAGCACGACGAGCAGGACGGGCGCGGCCCCGCCGATCTGGTCCCGGGTGGGCAGGCAGCCGATGAGGAACGTCGACAGGCCCATCAGCATCAGCGTGAAGACCATGATCTTCTTGCGGCCGAGCCGGTCCCCGACGTGACCGAGGAAGAGCGCGCCGACCGGGCGGGCGGCGTACGCGACGCCGAAGGTGGCGAGCGACAGCAGGGTCGCATTCGCGGGGTCGGACTCGTCGAAGAAGACCTTCGGGAAGATCAGCGCCGCCGCGCTGCCGTAGATGAAGAAGTCGTAGTACTCCAGCGCGCTGCCGATCCAGGCGGCCAGCGCGGCCTTGCGGGGCTGGGCCTGCGGTGGGGACGGGGGGCCGGCGGCGGGGTCGTGAGCGGTCACGTCGGGCTCCTTCGGGGGACGTCCGTGCGGGGGAGGGGCGAGCGGACCCGGATAATTAACGCACCAGTTAGTTAGTTGCGGATGGCTACGGATGTTGCGAGCAGTTGTCGCCCCTGTCAAGAGTCCGCACGGAAACCGATCGGCGGGCCGTGCGGAATCCGGGCCTTTCTCCCCGAAAGGCCCGAAGCCTCTCGTCCGGCCCGTGCCGGGCGCGTGCCCCGGCCCCGTTCCCCCGATCCGGCCCGGCCCGAACGGAAGGCCCTAGTGTCGCTCGGCCGTGAGGTACGCGATGATCATGTCGCCCAGCATGGTCCGGTAGTGCTCGCGCCGGCCGGTCTCCACCAGGTCGCGGCCGAAGAGGGCGCCGAAGGTGTGCCTGTTGGCGATGCGGAAGAAGCAGAACGAGCTGATCATCGCGTGCAGGTCCACGGCGTCGACGTCCGCCGTGAACAGCCCCGACGCGCGCCCCGTGTCGAGGATGCGCCGCAGCACCTCGATCGCCGGTGAGCTGATCCGGCTCAACTCGGCCGAGGCGGCGATGTGTTCCGCCTCGTGGATGTTCTCGATGCTCACCAGGCGGATGAAGTCCGGGTGTTCCTCGTGGTGGTCGAAGGTCAGCTCGGCCAGCCGGCGGACCGCGGCAACGGGGTCCAGGTGCTCGACGTCCAGGAGCTGTTCGGCCTCCCTGATCCGGGTGTACGCCCGCTCCAGCACCGCGGTGAACAGCTGTTCCTTGCCGCCGAAGTAGTAATAGATCATCCGCTTCGTGGTGGCGGTGCTGGCGGCGATCTCGTCGACCCGGGCGCCCGCGTAACCGAGGCGGGCGAACTCCCGCGTCGCGACGGTCAGGATCTCGGCCTTGGTGCGCGCCGCGTCGCGGGTGCGCACAGCGGGCTGGGCGGGTCCTTCGGTGCTGGTCATCCGGATCCTTCGCGGGAGTCGGTGCGTGCACGCGATTGTAGAGCGGCGCCTTCGGCGGCCGATTCCGTCCAGGGTCTTCCCAGTGCGCCTGTCTTTCGGTATGACTAACTAACCAGTCCGTACATTAGAGTCGAATGTGCCGGCCGGACCCTCGGCCCGCGCATCCATGGGAAGTGACCGATGCCGAACCCCCCAGTCCCGCCCCCAGGCGTCCCCGTCCTCGTCCTGAACGGACCCAACCTCGATCTGCTCGGCCTGCGCGAGCCCGCGGTCTACGGCAAGGACACCCTCGCCGACCTCGACGAGCTCTGCCGGACCACCGCGCAGGCCCACGGACTGCGCGCCGACTGCCGGCAGAGCAACCACGAGGGTGTGCTCATCGACGCCGTCCACGAGGCCCGCACCGCGCACCGGGGCATCGTGATCAACCCCGCCGGGTACAGCCACACCTCGGTCGCCCTGCGAGACGCGCTCGCCGCCGTGGACCTGCCCGTCGTGGAGGTGCACCTGTCGAACATCCACCGGCGCGAGGCCTTCCGGCACCACAGCTATGTCTCGTCCGTCGCCGAGGCCGTCATCTGTGGCGCGGGTGCCCACGGTTACGCCATGGCGCTCACCCATCTCGCCCGTCTGCTGGAGGAGAACCGTTGAGCCCGGACTCGTATCTCGTCGGCCTCATCGGCACAGGCATCGGCCCCTCCCTCACCCCCGCCCTCCACGAACGCGAGGCGGACCGGCAGGGGCTGCGCTACCTCTACCGCCTCATCGACATCGGCGCGCTCGGCATCGCGCCCGAGCACACCGGCGAACTCGTACGCTCCGCACGGAACATGGGCTACGACGGGCTCAACGTCACCCACCCCTGCAAGCAGCAGGTCCTCGCCCACCTCGACGCACTCTCGCCGCAGGCCGAAGCCCTCGGCGCGGTCAACACCGTCGTCTTCGAGGGGGACCGGGCGATCGGTCACAACACCGACACCACCGGCTTCGCCGCGTCCTTCGCCCGAGGGCTGCCCGACGCGCCACTGGACCGGGTCGTGCAACTCGGCGCGGGCGGGGCCGGGGCCGCCGTGGCCCACGCCCTCCTCGCGCTGGGCGCCGGCCGGCTCACCGTGCTCGACGCCCGGCCCGAGCGGGCGGAGGCGCTCGTGGCCTCCCTCGACCACCACTTCGGCCCCGGCCGTGCCGCCGCCGCCGACCTCCTGGACATCGCGGACCGGCTCGCCGACGCCGACGGTCTGGTCAACGCCACGCCCATCGGCATGGCCGCCCACCCGGGACTGCCGCTCCCCGCCGACCTGCTGCACCCCGCGCTGTGGGTCGCCGAGATCGTCTACCGGCCGCTGGAGACCGCGCTCGTGCGCACCGCCCGGGCCCTCGGCTGCCCCACCCTCGACGGCGCGGGCATGGCCGCCTACCAGGCGGCCGACGCCTTCCGGCTCTTCACCGGCCGCGAACCCGACACCGCGCGCATGCTCGCGGACATCGCCGATCTCACGTCCGCGCGCTGAAGCCCAGCCCCGCAGGAGGACCGACATGCGTACGTCCATCGCCACCGTCTCGCTCAGCGGAACGCTCACCGAGAAGCTCACCGCGGCAGCGCGCGCGGGTTTCGACGGCGTCGAGATCTTCGAGAACGACCTGATCGGGAGCCCGCTCACCCCGGAGGAGATCAGGGACCAGGCGGCCGACCTCGGCCTGACGATCGACCTGTACCAGCCGATGCGCGACATCGAGGCAGTCCCCGCCGACGAGTTCGCCCGCAATCTGCGGCGGGCCGCACACAAGTTCCGGCTCATGCGACGGCTCGGCGCCGACACCGTCCTGGTCTGCTCCAGCGTGTCGCCGTACGCGGTCGACGACGACGACCTCGCCGCCGGGCAGTTGCGGCAGCTCGCCGACCTCGCCGGGGAGTACGGGATCCGGGTCGCCTACGAGGCGCTCGCGTGGGGCCGCCATGTCAGCACGTACGAACACGCCTGGCGCATCGTCGAGGCCGCGGACCATCCCGCTCTCGGGGTCTGCCTGGACAGCTTCCACATCCTGGCCCGGGGGTCCGACGTGACGGGGATCGAGGCCATCCCCGGTGAGAAGATCTTCTTCCTCCAGCTCGCCGACGCCCCGCAGATGGCCCTGGACGTCCTCCAGTGGAGCCGCCACCACCGCTGCTTCCCTGGTCAGGGGGACCTCGACGTCGCCGGGCTGGTCCGGGCCGCCGTCCGCGCCGGATACGAAGGCCCCCTCTCCCTGGAGGTGTTCAACGACGTCTTCCGCCAGGCGGACGCCGGCCGGACCGCGGTGGACGCCTGCCGGTCGCTGACGCTGCTCCAGGAGTCGGCCGGGCTGGCCGCGCCCCCGGAGCCGGTCGTCCCCACGGGCTTCGCCTTCGTCGAGATCGCCACGGCCGACACGGCCAGGATCACTCCCGTGCTGACCGCGCTCGGTTTCTCGCGTACGGCCAGGCACGCCGGGAAGCCGGTGGACCTCTGGGAGCAGGGCGAGGCCCGCATCCTGGTCAACACCGACACCGGCAGCCACCGGCCGGAGCCCTCGCTGACGGCGGTGGGCCTGGAGAGCCCGGACCCCGCGAGGGCCTCCGCGCGCGCCGAGACGCTGCTCGCCCCGGTCCTGCCCAGGCGCCGGGCGCCCCAGGACGCCCCGCTGGACGCGGTGGCCGCGCCGGACGGCACCGAATTCTTCTTCTGCGCCACCGACCGCTCGGGGCGGACCGGCTGGATCGGCGACTTCGCGCCCGCGGCGCACGCCCCGGAGACCGTCGGGATCACCCGTGTCGACCATGTCGCGCTGACCCAGCCCTGGCACCACTTCGACGAGGCGACCCTCTTCCACCGCGGCGTGCTCGGTCTGCGTCCGCACGCGAGCGTCGACCTGGCCGACCCGTACGGTCTGCTGCGCAGCCGGGCCGCCAGCAACGAGGACGGCACCGTGCGCATCGCGCTCGGCGTGGGGGCCTCCCCCACCGACGACCCCGCCCGTGGGGGGCGGCCCCAGCACGTCGCGCTCCTCACCGAGGACCTCGTGGACACCGTCCGCCGGGCCCGCGCGGCGGGAGCCCGGCTGCTGCCCGTACCCGCCAACTACTACGACGACCTCGCCGCACACCACACGTTCGCCCCCGGCGAGCTGGAGACCTACCGGGAGCTCGGCATCCTCTACGACCGGGACGAGAAGGGGGAGTTCAGGCACTGCTACACGGTGACGACCGGCCGGCTCTTCTTCGAACTCGTCGAGCGCGTCGGCGGGTACGACGGATACGGGGCCCGGAACGCCGCGGTCAGGCTCGCCGCCCAGCACGCGCTGGCCGAATGACCGATCGGCCGACGCGGCGGTCAGGCCCGCCGCCCCGCACGCGCCGGCCGGCGCCGGCCGCCGGACCGCCGGGAGTCCCGGGCGGCCCGGCGGACCGATCCGCACGGGCCGGGCCCGCGCGTGCCCCGGGCGGTCCGGCGGTCAGGCCCTCACACCTTCGGGGCCTCGAAGGCCGCCCTGGCGTCGAAGGCCGCGCGGCGGGTGGCGCGGCGCAGCGCCCGCAGCAGGGTGGGGCCGATGGACAGGGTCAGGGCCACGGTCAGGGCGGCCCGGCCCAGATCCCAGCCGAGCGAGGTGGCGGCGCAGTAGGCGAGGAAGCGGACCAGGTTCTCGTGCAGCGCGTCGCCCGCCACGAAGGAGATGCCGGGAGCGAGATCCCGCAGGATCGTCCAGCCGTACAGATTCATCACCGTGCCGTAGGCGAACGCCGCCACGAAGCCGTACACGGCCAGCATCAGCAGCTCACCCCTGCCGCGCAGGCGGTCCGGGCCGGGCAGCAGGCCCGCGCCCATGGTGAACCAGCCCATCGACAGCATCTGGAACGGCATCCACGGCCCGACCCCGCCCGTCAGCAGCGCCGAGGCGAACATCGTGACCGAGCCGAGCACGAATCCGAAGCCGGGGCCCAGCACCCGGCCGCTCAGCACCATCAGGAAGAACATGGGCTCCAGGCCCGCGGTCCCCGCACCCAGCGGGCGCAACGCCGCGCCGACCGCCGCGAGGACCCCCAGCATCGCCACGGCCTTGGCGTCCAGACCGGAGTCCGCGATCGTCGCGAGGACGACGCCGACGAGCAGCACGAGCAGGACGGCGAACAGCCACGGCGCGTCCTCGGCGTGGGCGAGGCCGGAGTCCGGCCCCGCCAGCAGCGGCCAGCCGAAGCCGACCAGCCCGACCACACTGATCAGGACGAGCGCGGCCACGGCACGGGGGCCGAGCCGGACCGGACGGGCGGCACTGTCCGTCATGCGGGGGTCTCCAGGGCGGTACGCACCTGGGCGACGGTCAGCCACTGCCCCGGCGCCAGGATCTTCGCGGTCTGCGGGGCGAAGGCGGGGGAGGAGACCACGACCTGCCGGGTCGGGCCGTCGGCGACGACCTCCCCGTCCGCGAGGATCACCACCCGGTGCGCCAGTTCCGCGGCCAGCTCGACGTCGTGCGTGGCCAGGACGATGGCACGCCCCTCACCGGCCAGCCGCCGCAGTACGCCGACGAGCCGGGCCTTCGCCGCGTAGTCCAGGCCACGCGTCGGCTCGTCCAGCAGCAGGAGCGGAGGCCGGGCGGTGAGCACCAGGGCCAGCGCCAGCGCGAGCCGCTGCCCCTCGGACAGGTCACGCGGGTGGGCGTCGTCCGGCACCCCGGGCAGCAGCTCCGACACCAGCGCCCGGCAACTGCCCCCGGGCGCGCCCGCGTCGGAGTCCGCGGCCGCGCACTCGGCGGCGACCGTGTCCGCGTACAGCAGATCGCGCGGCTCCTGGGGTACGAGTCCGACGCGGCGCACCATGTCGCGGGGAGGGGTACGGGAGGGGCGGAGCCCGCCGACGAGGACGGAGCCCGTGGACGGTTCGGTCATCCCGACGAGGGTGGTCAGCAGGGTCGACTTGCCCGCGCCGTTGCGGCCCATCAGCGCCACGGTCTCGCCCGGCGCGACGGACAGCGTCACCCCGCGCAGCGCCTCGATGCGTCCGTGCCGCACCCCCAGCCCCTGGACAGAGGCGACCGGGGCGTCCGGGTCGAGGGGCGTGGGCGGACCGGCCGGGGCCGTGCGCTCCGGACGGCCCCGGCCGAGCAGGCGGTCCAGGAAGCCGGGCCGGGCGGCGGGCGGCGCGGGCAGCGGGGCTTCCCGGCCGCCCGGCCCGGGCAGCGGGGCTCCCGGGCCGCCCGCCGGGGTGCCGTGCGGCGGCTGCCCGGGCGCCGGCGGCTCCACATCCGCCAGCCGTTCCCGCAGGCCCGCCGCCCTGCGGCGGGCATCGCGCACCGACAGCGGCAGCGGGTCCCAGCCCATCAGCCGGCCCAGGGCCACCACGGGCGGCCGGACCGGCGAGAGGGCCATGACGTCGGCGGGCGCGCCCAGCACCGGCGGGGCTCCGGGCGCGGGCAGCAGGAGGACCTGGTCCGCGTACTGCACCACGCGTTCCAGCCGGTGTTCGGCCATCAGGACCGTCGTCCCCAGGTCGTGCACCAGCCGCTGGAGCACCGCGAGGACGTCCTCGGCCGCCGCGGGATCGAGCGCGGAGGTCGGTTCGTCGAGTACCAGGACCCTCGGGTGCGGGGTGAGGACCGAGCCGATCGCGACCCGCTGCCGCTGGCCTCCGGAGAGCGTGGCGATCGGACGGTCGCGCAGCTCCGCGAGACCGAGCAGGTCGAGGGTCTCCTCCACCCGGCGCCGCATGACGTCGGGTGCGAGGCCGAGCGACTCCATGCCGTAGGCGAGCTCGTCCTCGACGGTGTCCGTCACGAAGTGGGCCAGCGGGTCCTGGCCCACCGTGCCGACCAGATCGGCGAATTCACGAGGCTTGTGGGTGCGGGTGTCCCGGCCGCCGACCGTGACCCGGCCGGTGAGGACCCCGCCGGTGAAGTGCGGTACGAGACCGGACACGGCACCCAGCAGGGTCGACTTCCCGACGCCGGACGGGCCCACGACGAGTACCAACTCGCCCTCGGGCACCGTGAGGTCGACCCCGGACAGCGTGGGGCGCGCGAGGCCCTCGTAGCGCACCGAGACCTGTTCGAACCGGATCATGCGCGCTCCTTGGGTTGCGAGGGGGACGGGGGCAGCGGTGCCACGGCGGCGGGCAGCAGTCCGACCAGCACGGCCACCGCCGGCCACAGCGGCAGTACCGGAGCCGTGAGCGGTACGACTCCCGGGCTCAGGGCCTCCGGATCGGCGGTTCCCGCCCAGATCATCGCCGCCGCGACGGCCACGCCCGACGCCGCGACGAGCCAGGCCCGGACCCCCCAGCGGTCCGGCCGGTAGCGGGTACGGACCGAGCGGCGCCCGCCGAGCCTGAGCCCCGCCACCGCCGCGAGCAGCCCGGCCAGCAGCAGCGGCAGTCCGAACACGGCGCCCTGCGCGGCCAGCAGCCCGTAGGTCCCCGCGCACACGCCCAGCAACCCGCCGAGGGTGAGGAGATGGGTGGTGCGGCGCACGGCAGGCGGAACCTGCGCCGTGCGCCCGTACCCCCGTGCGTCCATGGACGCCGCCACCGCCACCGAACGCTCCAGGGCGCCTTCGAGCACCGGCAGCCCGATCTGGAGCACCGCACCGATCCCGCCGGTGGGACGGCCGCGCAGCCGGCGGGCCGTCCTCAGCCGTGCCACGTCGGCGACCATGTTCGGCGCGAACGTCATCGCCACGACCACGGCCACCCCCACCTCGTACAGGGCGCCGGGCAGCGACTTCAGCAGCCGGGCCGGGTTGGCCAGCGAGTTCGCCGCGCCGATGCAGATCAGCAGGGCGGCCAGCTTCGCGCCCTGATAGAGCGCGAACACGAGCTGCTCGGCGGTGACCCGGCCGCCGAACCGGATCCCCTGCGCCCAGTCGGGCAACGGCAGTTCGGGCAGCGCGAACAGGGTGTGCGTACCGGGGACGGACGAGCCGAGGAGGACGGAGAACACCAGCCGCACCGCCACGACGAACAGCCCCAGCCGGACGAACGCCCCGTACGAACGGGCCCACGGCGCGTCCGTACGGCGGGCCGCCACCACGTAGCCCGCCACTCCCACCAGCAGCCCGAGCAGCAGGGGGTTGGACGTACGGGAGGCCGCGGTGGCCAGACCCAGCGCCCACACCCACCAGGCCCCGGCCGGCAGCGCGTTGGCGCGGGTGGCCGCCGGGGCGCTCAGGGCATGGCGGAGCCGGGACGGGCCGGCGGAGCGGGTCATCGGCGGCGGCGGGCCCTCAGCACCGCGGCGACACCCAGGACGAGCACCGCGCCGACGCCGGTGAGCACACCGGCCGAGGGGCCACCGCCCTGTCCGTCGTCGGCGGCCCGGTCCTGGTCCTCGCTCCCGGCCTGGTCCTGCGACTGCTCCGGGGCCGCGGCGGACGAGCCGTCCGTCTGCTCGCCGCATCCCGACCGCGGATAGCCCGAGATCGCGCAGAGCATCGCGGAGTCGTCGTACCGCAGCGGTTTCGCCACCGAGGCGAGTGCCTCGGCCGTGCTCGCGTCCGGAGCCACCTGGGCGCAGGCGGTGCGCAGCGCCGGAGGCTTCTCGCCGTCCGGGGCGTCCGCGGCCGTGCCCGGGTCGACGACCAGCGCGATCCTCTTGCGGCCGTCCTTCGCCGGAGTGTCCGCGCAGACGGCCCCGAAGTCCGCTGCGCGGCGCGGCTGGGCCGAGTCCTGCGAGTCCTCGCTCACCGAGAACCGGAAACCCTGCACGGCGCCGTCGTCCGGCCTGACCACGGAGGGCCCTTGGGTGGCGTACGTCCAGCTCTTCCCGCCGTCGCCCTCCCAGAACGACCAGTAGCGGTAACCGGCCGCCTGCGCGCTCCCCGCCCCGAGCACGGCCAGGACGGCGCCGACGAGGAGCAGCAGCGCCGCCGTGCCCGACGCGCGCCTCACAGCTGCTGGTTCTTCCGGCGTCCGCTCAGCAGGAAACCGATGCCCGCGCCGAAGGCGAGACCGATGCCGATGACCCACCAGAGGCCGAGCCCGCCGTCGTCGCTGCTCGTGTCCGCCGGCTTCCCCGGGACGGAGGAGGTCGGCGAGGGCACGGCGGTGGCGGCGGGCGCGGGACCCGTCGCGTTCAGCTGCCTGACCAGGTCGGTGCCGCCGAAGTCGCGGGCGTCGGCGCCGGTCGCGTGGGCGGCGAGCACCAGCTGCGCGGTCGCGGCGGGGCCACCCTTCTTCGCCCAGCCCTGCGCGTGCTTCTCCAGGTAGGCGACCGCACCGGCCGCCTTGTCCTTGTGACCGGACGCCGCGAGGGCCACGACCGCGTCCGCCGTGTTGCCGAAGTCCGGCTGCGGGTCCGACTCCTCGGCACCCGGCATCGGCGGCAGGTCCAGGTGCCCCGAGGCGGCGAGGGTCTTCGCCAGGTAGTAGGCGCCGTTCTGCGCGGACTGCTCGGCGGTGAGGCCGGTGCCCGTGTGGCACACCGGTGCCTTCACCGCGTTGGAGTTGCCCGCGGCCATGCCCTTGCCCATCGCACCGATCACGGCGGCCGCGGTGGCGTCCGCGTTGGCGGTGAGCTTGCCGTCCTTGTCCGGCTGGTAGGCGAACGCCCCGGCGTCCGCGCCGTCCCCGCAGGGGAGCGCGAAGCTCTGCAGCGCGGTGTACGGGGTCTTCCCGTCCTTCGTGGTGACGTCGGCCAGGGGCACCCCGGCCCGGCCCAGCGCGCCGGTCACGACGGCGGTGGAGTTGGCGTCGCTCGGGCTGCCCGGGTTGTAGCCCCAGCCGCCGTCCGCGTTCTGCACCGACTTCAGCCAGCTGACCCCGTTGTCCACGACCTCGCGGTGCACGGCCAGCTCGACCATGGCCTGGACCGCGGCGGCCGTGGCGTTGGTGTCGGCCACCGTCTTCGCGTCGCAGGGCCGGGACGCGTCCCGGTAGGAGGCGAAGGCCCCGCTCGCGCACTGCTGGCCCACCAGCCAGTCCACCGCCTTCGTGGCGGGGGTGACCAGCTCGATCTTCTGCGCGAGGAAGGCCAGCGACTGCCGCCACACCCCGTCGTACGTCGGGTCCCCGGTGCCGTACAGCCCGGCCGGCAGAGCCTTCGCCGAGGGGGACGGGGACGGACTCGGCGCGGCGAACGCCGCCGGGGCGGCCGTTCCACAGAGCACGGCGGTGATCGCGAGCGCTGCCGCGCGGCGGCGTACGGACATGACGGGCTGGGCCTCTCGAATGGGGTTTCCCCGGCTCGAGCGGAGCCGAGCGCGCGGGGAAGGGTCGGCGCCGGATTCGCACCGGCTTCCCCCTGTACGGGCATGATGACGACCCGCCCACTCTACCGGGGGCCCCGCGAACCCCTCCGGGCGGAGTGCTGCCATCCCGTGGCGAAAGGGCCTTCCCAGCAGGTCAGAGCCCATGCGAGACTCCGGCGGGGGTCACACGGGCGCGTGCCCGTGGGGGAGAACGACCGGGTGGGAAGCATCCAGTGCGCGGGAGCAGAAGAGGTACGGCGGCGGCGACCGCCGTGGTGGCCGGGTTCATGACGGTGACGGCGGGCTGCGGCCTCATGGACGAGAGCGGGAGCGCTCCGACGCCCTCCCCGGAGCCCACCGTGCCGTTCACCAAGGAGACGGTGGCGGCGGAAATAGAGGCAGTGGCCCGCAACGGCGGGCTGCCGGCGGGGGACACCTCCATGGCCGGACTGCCGAAGGGCACCTGGCACACGTGCGTCGTGCCCTGGTGGGGTGACGCACCGGCGGCGGACGCCGAGGGCGCCTTCGAGACGGCGGTGCGCAAGCTGCGCCAGCAGGACTGGGAGATCGTCTCCAGCCACGCCGAGCAGGACGTCACCTACCGCACCCTGGCCAAGCGGAACTGGAAGCTGTACGCCCGGCACTACACGCTGAAGGACTCGGGCCCCGGGCAACTCGTGTCGCTGACCGCCGTCGAGGACGGGTGCGAGCTGCCCGAGGACATCAGGGGCGGCTACGAGGACCCTGCCTGACGGCGACGGCGACGGCGACGGCGACGGCGACGGCGGGTGCGACGGCGAGGGCGAGGGCGAGGGCGACGGCGAGGGCGAGGGCGGGGCGCGGCCCGAGGGACCCTGCCCCTGACACCGGGCGCGGGCCCCTGCCCCGCCCCGACGCCGGGCGCGGGCTCATCAGGGCAGGCCCGGCGTCAGGGGCGGCCACAGGGCCCGGCTCAGGCCTGGCAGCCCGAGTCGGCGATCACGAAGTGTCCGGCCGGCGACTCCCGGAGCGTGTGGGTCACGAAGACGTTGTACAGCCCCATGTCCTGCCCGGAACCGTTCGCGTAGGCGTGCCCGCCCGAGGTGTGCGCCCGGCCGGCCGTGACATGGGCGTAGTTCGACGCCGTGAAGCACCGCGCCGGAGCCGTGCCGCCCGGGGTGGTCGCCGTGACCGGGGACGAGGTGGCCCCCACGGTGCCCGAGGAGCTGACCGCCGCCACCGTCCAGCGGTAGGTGGCCCCGGGTGCCAGCCCGGTGTCCGCGAAGGACGTCGAGGCCGTCGTGGCCACCTTCGCGCCGTCGCGGTACACCGCGTAGGAGGTTGCGCCCCCGACCGCGTTCCAGGCCAGGGAGGCGCCGCTGCCGGTGACCTCGGTGACCTTCAGTCCCGCGGGGGCGGGCAGTCCCTGCTCACCTCCCGGGCCGTCCTGGTCCAGCCCCCAGAACAGGCCCGTGTGGTACGCCGAGCAGATGGTGTTCAGGAAGTACGCGGCCGCCGCCCCGCACTGCTCGGTGCCCGAACCCGGGCTCACCGGCAGGCCGTGCCCCATGCCCGCCACCGAGAACGTCTCCACTGCGGGACGCCCTGCCGCGTCGGTGTAGACGCTCCGGGTGGTGCTGCCGGGCAGGCTCTGGGTGCTCGACGGGGTCTGGCCGATGCCCCAGACGTCGGTCCACTGGTCGCGCAGCGCCGTGGCGTTGGCCGGGTACACCGTGTAGTCCGAGGTGCCCTGCCAGATCGCGACCCGGGGCCAGGGACCGGTCCAGCCCGGGTAGGACGCGCGCACCTTGTCGCCCCACTGGGCGGGCGACAGCTTCTGCGGGCCCGTCTGGCAGCCCGAGGCGGCGGCCTGGCTGGTGGCGCACTGGGCGGGCAGCCCGGAGGCCACGGAACCGCCCGCGAAGACGTCCGGATAGGCGGCCAGCAGATCGGCCGTCATCCCGCCGCCCGCGGAGAGCCCGGTCACGTAGACCCGGCGGCCGTCGGAGCCGTACGTCTGCTTGGCGTACTCGACCATCTGCACGACGGACGCCGCCTCGCCCCTGCCCCTGGTGCTCTCGGCCTGGTCGAACCAGCCGAAGCAGGAGAGCGCGTTGTTGGCCGACGTGGTCTGCGGGAAGACGACGTCGAAGCCCCACAGATCGGCGTACTTGGGCCAGCCCGAGCTGCTGTAGTACGCGTTCGCCGACTGGGTGCAGCCGTGCAGGGCGACGACGAGCGGCGCACCGGCCGCCACATTGTCCGGGGTGTAGGCGAACATCTGCAGATTGCCGGGGTTGGAGCCGAATCCGGTGACCTGCACCAGACCGGCGGCGGCCGGGGCGGCGACGGCGGGGGCGGGCTGCGCGACGAGCAGGGCGAGCAGCCCGGCGGCGAGGGGGGCGAGGCGCCGGAACAGGCGGCGCAGGATCGGTGGGCACACGAGGGGGGCCTCCTTCGAGGGATGTGCGGGTGCTGCCGGAACCTATGAGCCGGGGCCCGGACCGCCCATGTGGCAGAAGGCCACCCGCCGCGCACCGCTGTGTGCGGCGCTCCTCTTGCGCCCCCGCCCGGGCCCCCGGCGGTCCACGCGGCCCGCCGGTCCCCACCATGTACGCCGCCACCATGCGGCCGGCCCAGGGTGTGTGCACCGACCCCGTGTGATGCGGGCGGTGACGTCCTTACGGTGACGCCCATGCAGACTTCCAGGACCCCCCAGCACGACCCTCTCGCCCCCTCCGCACTCGCCGGACTCACCGCCCTGGTCACCGGCGCGGCCAGCGGCATCGGGCTGGCCTGCGCCGAGGCGCTCGCCGCCGCGGGCGCCCACGTGCACGTGGTGGACAAGGCGGGTGACGCGGCCAAGAGCCTGGCCGAACGGATCGGCGGCACGGCCTGGGTGGCCGACCTCTCCGTGGCCGAGGCGGTGGACGGACTGCCGGCCGACGCGGACATCGTGGTCAACAACGCGGGGCTCCAGCACGTGGCGCCGGTGCACGAGTTCCCGCCGGACCGCTTCGCGCTGATCCACCGCGTCATGGTGGAAGCACCGTTCCGCATCTTGCGCCGTACCCTGCCCGGCATGTACGAACGCGGCTGGGGCCGCGTGGTCAACATCTCGTCCGTCCACGGACTGCGCGCCAGCCCCTACAAGTCGGCCTATGTCTCCGCCAAGCACGCACTGGAAGGGCTCAGCAAAGTGGTCGCACTCGAAGCCGCGCCGCACGGGGTGACGAGCAACTGCGTCAGCCCCGGCTACGTCCGCACGCCCCTGGTGGAGAACCAGATCGCCGACCAGGCCCGCAGCCACGGCATCTCGGAGCAGGACGTGGTCGGCCAGGTCTTCCTGGAGCGCAGCGCGATCAAGTCGCTGATCGAGCCCGGCGACGTGGCCGGGGCCGTCCTGTGGCTGTGCGGCCCCGGCGCCGCGCACATCACGGGCAGTTCCGTCGCGATGGACGGCGGCTGGACCGCCCACTGACCCGCCCGACCGTCCGCCCCCTCGAAGAGAACCCGGCCGCCCATGTCTGCTCCCTCCCCCTCTGCCGCGCCCCTCCTGGCACGCCTCCTCGACCTGCTGGCCGACGACGCCCCCGCCGAGGCCCTGGGCGCCGTCACCTCGCAGGCCAGGGCCGCGGGCGTGCCCGCGGCCGAACTGGCCGAGGTGGAGCGGGCGGCCGCCACCGCGCTGCGCATCCGGGGCGCCCTGCGCCAGCACCGGCGCCGGGAACTCCAGCTCACCGCCCTCTTCGACACGGCGGGGGACCTGGCGGCCTCCCGGGACCTGGACGACGTCCTGAAGGCGATCGTGCGGCGGGCCAGGATGCTGCTGGGCACCGACACCGCGTATCTCACGCTCCCCGACGAGGAGGCCGGGGACACCTACATGCGGGTGACCGACGGATCGGTGTCCGTGCTGTTCCAGCGGCTCCGGCTCGAACTGGGAGAAGGGCTCGGCGGACTGGTGGCGCAGACCGCCAGCCCGTACGCCACCCCCGACTACCGCACCGACGAACGCTTCCACCACACCCGCAACATCAACGCCGGTGTGCTGGACGAAGGGCTCGTCGCCATCCTGGGCGTCCCCCTGCTGCTCGGCTCCAGCCGGGGCGGCACGGGGAAGGTCATCGGGGTCCTCTTCGCCGCCGACCGCGCCGCCCGGGTCTTCAGCCCCGACGAGGTCGCCCTGCTCTGCTCGCTCGCCGCGCACGCCGCGATCGCCATCGACACCGCCCGCGCGCTCGACGACACCCGCACCGCCCTCGCCGAACTCGCCGGGGCGAACGAGGAATTGGCCGAGGCGAACGCCGCCGTACGCGCCCACTCCGCCGCCATGCAGCGTGCCGAGGAGGCGCACGACCGGCTCACCGACCTGGTGCTGCGTGGCGGCGACGTGAAGGACGTCGCCGTGTCCGTCGCCGGGCTGCTCGACAGCCCTCTGACGATCCACGACCCGGGCGGACGCCCGCTGGCGGCCGTACGGCCCGACGGCTCCGCCTTCGCCGCCGACAGCATGGACGCCGGATGGCTCGCCGGTACCGCCGACGAGTCCCGGCTCGGCGCACGCGCCGTGCACCGCGACGGCCGGTGGATCTGCGCCGTGCTCGCCGGACAGGAGCTCCTCGCCAGCCTGGTCCTGCACCGGCCGGACCGGCTCGACGACTCCGACCGCCGGCTCTTCGAACGCGCTGCCGTCGTCACCGGCCTGCTCCTGCTGCTGCGCCGCACGGTCGCCGAGACGGAGAACCGGATACGCGGCGAGCTCATCAGTGATCTGCTGGGCGACCCGGACCGCGACCCGGCCGGGCTCGCCGAGCGTGGCCGCAGACTCGGCATCGACCTGGACCGGCCGCACCTGCTGCTGGTGGCGGAGGCCGCGGCCCGCGAGAAGCTCGGCGGCGCCGCCATGCGGTACCTGTTCGGCGGGGACATCCACGGGGTGAGCGCCGAACACGCGGGCACGATCGTGCTGCTGATCGACTGCGACGGCGAGGGTACGCCCGCGGGGGCTGCCGCACGCGCGGCGGCAGCCCAGCTCGGGCACCTCGTCCAGGCGCCCGTCACGGTCGCCGGCACGGGCCCGGCGGCCGGAACCCGCGAACTCGCCGCCGCCTACGCGGAGGCCGCGCGCTGCCTGCGCGCCATGCGGGTGCTGGGACGCGAGGGCGAGGGCGCCTGCGTCGGCGAACTCGGCTTCCTCGGCGTCGTCCTGGGCAACGCCAAGGACGTGGACGGCTTCGTGACGAACGTGCTGGGACCGCTGCTGCGCTACGACGAGCGGCGCGGCACCCAGCTGGTGCGGACCCTGCGGGCGTACTTCGGCGCGGGCGGCAGCCTGATCCGGGCCAAGGACGAGCTGCACGTCCACGTGAACACGGTCGTGCAGCGCCTCGACCGGATCCAGGTGCTGCTCGGCCGCGACTGGAACGAGCCGGACCGCGCCCTGGAACTGCAACTCGCCCTGCGCCTGCACCTGCTGTCCGGCGGGCGGGCGGGCTGAGCCCTCCCGCCCGCACCCTCAGACCGGGACCGCCGCCAGCAGCGCCTCGGCGACCTGGCCGGCACCCTTCTCGCCCGTCAGGACCGTGTAGTGGTTGACGTCGTCGACGCGCACCGCCCTCACCCGGGTGGCGGGCTGCCCCGCCGCCGTCAGCCGGGCCTCGTCGTACAGCCCCTGCTCCTCATTCATGAGGCCCCGCTGCGCCCACAACAGCGTCGCGGGTCCGGGGAGTTCGTGCACCGCCGCGAGCACCTCCTCCTGGAACAGGCCCACTCCGTCCGTACGGACCGCTTCCAGGAGGCAGCCGGAGCGCAGCGCCGGCTCCTCACCCGTCAGATCGCGCTGGATGTAGGCGTCGACCTCGGGTGTCCAGGCCTCACCCCCGAACGCCGGATGGGCCCGCCAGAACGACCGGTAGGCGTCCCGGTCGGGGAAGGTCATCGACAGCCGGTCCATGGCCGGGCCGATCACCGCCGTGATCAGTTCGTCCGCCGACAGATGGGTGGGCGCGGGAAAGCCGAACCCCCCGTCGACGAGCACCGGCGGCCCGAACCGCCCGGGATGCCGTACGGCCGCCAGCGCCGCCACGAAGGCCCCCATCGAATGGCCCGCGAGCGCCACCCGCTCCCCGCCGAGCGCCTCGGCGAGCGCCGCGGCGTCGTCCGCGTGCGCGGCGATGCCGTACGGGCCGGGCAGCGTGGCGCTGGCCCCCCGGCCCCGCAGGTCCGGGGCGACCAGGGTGGCCCGGCCGTCCAGCAGACGGGCCACCGCGCCCCAGGAGAGCGCGTTCGCCGTGATGCCGTGCAGCGCGACGGCCACCGGGGCGCCGGGATCGCGGGCCGGCCAGCGCAGCGCGGCCAGTTCACCCCCGGCGACCGGCACGCGTATCTCCTCGTACGGGGTCATCGCTTCTCCTCACGGGTCCGGCGCAGTCGGGACGGCAGCCGGGCCAGGCCGCCGGGCAGCAGGTGTACCACGGCCACGAACAGCACCCCCAGCAGGAACAGCGGCTGGGAGAGCGGCACCCGCAGGACCGCGGGCAGACCGGCGACCGCCCCCGAGCCCGCGAGGTCGCCGAGCCGGTGGTCGGCCCAGGTGTAGAGGATGCCGCCGACCATCGGGCCCCAGCGGGTGCCGGATCCGCCCAGCACCACCATCACCAGCAGCGACAGGGTGAAGTCGGAGGTCGTCGTCTGAGGGGTCGAGCCGCCGGTCAGCAGCAGATGGACGAGCCCGCCGGCCGCCGCCAGGGCCCCCGCGAGGACGAAGGCCGTCAGCTTGAACCCGTACGGCTTCAGGCCCAGCACCTCCACCCGGCGCTCGTTCTCCTTGATGCCCTCCCAGACCCGGCCGTTGGGGGAGCGCACCGCCCAGTGGACGACGCCCAGCGTGAGGACGAGATAGGCGAGCGTGATCCAGTACAGGTTCGCGGTGTGGTCGATGCCGACGAGCCAGGACGGCAGGAGTTCCGCCGGAGCCGCGCGGCCCTCCTCGCCGCCGGTGAGACCACCCGGGTTGCGGGAGACCAGGATCGACCCGGCCTGCGCGAAGGCCAGCGTCACCATGGAGAACCCGATGCCGGTGACCCGCAGGCTCACCGAACCGAGCACCAGGGCGAGGGCCGTGCCGAAACACAGTCCGAGGACTGCGGCGACGGCGAACGGCAGCCCCGCCTCCAGCAGGAACATGTTCGTGGCGTAGCTGCCCGCCGCGAAGTACAGGGCGTGACCGAAGGAGAGCAGCCCGGTCCGGCCCAGCAGCAGGTCGTAGCCGGTGGCCAGGGCGCCGAACAGCAGGCAGGTGGCCAGCAGTTGCAGGCTTCCCGGGCTGCCGACCGGACCGTCCAGCAGGCCGGGCAGGGGCAGCGCGCTGTACGGCGCGACGATCAGGAGCACGAGGGCGGCGGCCGGCCACCAGCGCAGCGGCCGGCGTCTGTCACGGACCGGAGCCGTGTTCGCGGCGGCGGGTGCGGATGTCGTGGCGGTGCTCACGCGAGCCTCCCGGTCAGTCCGCGCGGCCGGACGAGCAGCAGCGCGGCGAGCAGGACGACGACGGCCAGGTCGCCGAGGCCCGCTGCGGTGTAGTAGTTGGCGAACTGCTGGACCAGGCCGATGACGACGGCCGCCACCGCGGCGCCGGTCACCGAGCCCATGCCGCCCGTGACCACGACCACGAACGCGAAGATCAGCAGCGAGGTGCCCTGCCGGGGGTCGACCGAGCCGAAGTACAGCCCGCCCAGCGCCCCGCCGAGCGCGGCGGCGCAGCCGCCGATCGCGAAGACCAGCGTGAACGCCTTGCGGACGTCGATGCCCAGCGCCGTCACCATGGCCCGGTCCTCGACACCGGCCCGCACGACCAGGCCGTGCCGGGTCCGGCCGAGGAAGAGCCGCAGCGCGACCAGGACGACGACCGCCGCAGCGACCAGCACCAGCCGGTTGACCGGGACCTCGGCGCCCAGCAGCCCGAAGGTGCCGGACAGCGCCTCAGGCCCCGGGAAGGTCCGGGCGTCCGAGCCCCAGATGCCCGACAGCAGGGCGGGCACGGCGAGCCCCACCCCCACCGTCGCCAGCACCTGTTCGCGGGGCCGGGTGTACAGGGGCCGTACGACGGCCAGTTCCAGCACCACGGCGGCCAGGGTGCCCACCGCCGTACCGAAGAGGACCGCCAGCGCGAAGCCCCAGCCGCCCGGGCCCGCGCCGGGCAGATGGCCGGAGGCCGCCCACCAGGTGCCGTACGCGCCGATCGAGAGCAGCGCCCCGTGGGCGAAGTTGAGCACGTCCATCAGGCCGAAGATCAGCGAGAGCCCCGACGCGACGAGGAAGTAGAGCGCCCCCAGACCGAGTCCGGTCATGGTGAGCAGCACGATGGTGGACATCAGGAATCCGCCTCCGCGGTGTGAGGGGCGAGCGGGCCCCGGCCCACGCCGAGCAGCCTGCGGGTGGCCTCCGCGTCGCCCAGCAACGCGGCGGCCTCGCCCTGATGGGCCGTCCGTCCGTCGGCGAGCACCACGCAGTGCTCGGCGAGCCGGCGCACGACGGCGAGGTTCTGCTCGACGAGCAGCACGGGCACCGCCTCGGCGGCACGCTCCAGCACCCGGGCCACCTCGGTGACCACCTTGGGGGCCAGGCCCTTGGTGGGCTCGTCCGCGATGATCAGCCTGTTGCCGTTGAGCAGGGTGCGCCCGATGGCCACCATCTGCTGCTGTCCGCCGGACAGCGTTCCCGCCAACTGCCGCTCGCGGCGCTTCAGCTCGGGGAAGAGTTCATGGACGAGGCCGTACGCCGGCCCGTCCGCGCCCCGGCGCTCGGCCAGGCGCAGGTTCTCGGCGACGGTGAGACCGGCGAAGACGCCCCGGTCCTCGGGGGCGTAACCGATGCCCCGGCGGACCAGGGCGTGCGTGGGCAGGCCCACGGTCTCCTCGCCGTCCAGGCGCACGCTCCCGGCGCGCGGCACCAGGCCGAGCACACCGCGTACGGTCGTCGTCTTCCCGGCGCCGTTGCGGCCGAGCAGCGCGGTCACACCGTGGCGTGCCACGTCCAGGTCCACGCCGTGCAGGATGTGCCGGCCGCCGATCAGGACGCGCAGGTCCCGTACGGCGAGCAGTGCGGGGGCGGTCACAGTCCCTCCCCGAGGTAGGCCTGCTGGACGACGGGGTCGGCGGTCACCGCGCCCGGGGTGTCCAGGGCGAGGAGGCGGCCGTGGTGCATCACGGCCAGCCGGTCCGCGAGGCCCAGCAGGACGTCCATGTGGTGCTCGACCATGAGGACGGTGCGGCCCTCGTCGACGTGCAGGGTGCGGATCAGCTCGGTGAGGGCCGGGACCTCCTCGGCGCTCACCCCGGCCATCGGCTCGTCCAGCAGCATGATCCGCGGCTCGCCGACCAGCAGCACCGCGAGCTCCAGCTTGCGCTTCTCGCCGTGCGAGAGCTCGGCCGCACTCGCCCCGGCGCGGTGGCCGAGACCGGTGCGCTCCAGGACGCCGGTCACCTCGGCGGCGTACGCGGAGGCCCGCCGCCAGAGCCGGTGCGAGCCGCCCTGGCGGGCCTGGGCGGCCAGCCGCACGTGCTCGGCCACGGTCATCTGCGGCCAGAGGCTGGAGGTCTGGAACGTCCTGCCGATCCCGCGCCGCGCACGCGTGTGCACGGGCAGGTCCGTGAGGTCCGCGCCGTCCAGCGCCAGCGAGCCCGCGGTGGGCCGCACGATCCCGCTGATCAGGTTGAAGAGGGAGGTCTTGCCCGCCCCGTTGGGCCCGATGAAGGCGAGGAACTCGCCCTCCCGGACATCGACCGTGACGTCCTCGACGATCGCCGCTCCGCCGACGCGCCAGCCCAGCCCGTCCAGCCGGAGCACGGGCGCGGCCACCCGTGCTCCCTCGTCCCGCGCGGTGGCGGTCCCGGATGCGGTCACCGGTCAGCCCGCCGAGGGCTTCGCGGGCGGAGCCACCGTCCCGCTCGGCTGCGTGCTCACCAGCTCGGGCTTCGCGGCGGCGCCCACACCGTTGAGCCTGGCCACGAACATGGGCTGCACCAGCGCGTGGTCACCGGCGCGGATCTGCTCCCGGCCCTTCACCCCGTCGAAGCTCCAGCCCTCCAGCGCCTTCACCATGGCGGCGGTGTCCGTGGCGCTTCCCTCCTCGACGGCCCGCACGATCATCTGCGCCGCGGTGAACCCGTCGGGGGTGAACAGGTCGGGGGTGCCACCGGCCTTCTCGACCCCGTCGAGCATGGCCTTCTCCACGGCGTTGCCGCCGCCCGCCCCGGGGAAGTAGTGCGCGAGGAAGGAGACCTTCGCGCCGGCGGCCCCGAAGACGGGGTACGAGGCCGTCCCCGCCAGACCCGTCACGACCTTGGCCGCCGTCAGCACCCCCTGCTGGTCCAGCGCGGTCCACAGGGCGGGGGCGGTCGCACCGGCCCAGGCGACGAAGACCAGGTCGGGACCGCCCGCCTTGACCTGCCGGGCGAAGGGCGTCAGGTCCGTGGCGCTGGGCGGCGCCAGCACGGAGCCGACCTTCGCCCCCTTGGCGCCCAGGACCGCCTTGACGGCGGCGACGTTGGCCTGGCCGAAGGTGGAGTCCTGCGCCAGGACCGTGACCCTCTTGCCCTCGGCGTCCCCGAGCATGGTGCCCGCGGTGAGGATGTCCTGGTAGGACTGCCGTCCCGAGCGGAAGGTGTACGTGTTGACCCCGGTGACCGCGTCCGTGGCGGCCGGGCCGTTGACGTACAGCACCTTGTTCTGCGCGGCCAGCGGGGCCATCTGGAGGGCGACCCCGGAGTCGGTCGTGCCGGCCAGCACCTTGTAGCCCTTGCCGATCAGGTTCTTCGCGGCCGAGACCGCCTTGCCCGGGTCGCCGGCGTCGTCCTGCTCGGTGACCTCGATGCGATGGCCGCCCGCCTTGCCGGTGCCCCTCGTCGCGTAGTCCAGACCCGCCATGAACCCGTCGCGGTACTGCTTCCCGTACGCGGCGAGCAGGCCCGTGCGGGAGTAGACGAGGCCCACCTTCACGGCCTCGTCCTCCCCCTTGCCGGACCCGGAGCCGCTGCCCGCCTGCCCGGCGGCGGTGCAGCCGGCCAGGAGGAGACCCGCGGCGCCGAGCGCGGCCGTGGTCAGGGTTCTTCTGTGGACGGTGCCAACGGCTCTGCGACGCATGGTGACCGGCTCCTCGGCGTGGTTCGGGTGATGTGGGCCGAACCGTACGAACACCGTGGCGCCGTCGACATGGTGCAGGGCACCTCACCTCGGCGGGTGCCGGTGTGGGCACCGCACATGGGCGCGCCTCAGCGGGTGTCCGCCGGAGAGCCGATCAGCCCGCACACCGTCTCGATGTCCCGTGTCACCTGAGCGATGGACTCCCGCCCCGACAGCCAGGTGATCAGGGCGGAGTGCCAGGTGTGCTCGATGACGCGGACCACGGACAACTGGTCCTGCGAGGGCTCCTGCACCCCCATCGCGTCCAGGACGATCGCCGTCGTCAGCCGGGACACGGCGTCCACCTCGGCACACACCCCGCGGTCCGCGAAGGTCAGCGCCCGCACCATGGCGTCCGCCAGGTGGGGATCGCGCTGGAGCGCCCGGAAGGCCCGCATCAGGGTCTCGGCGACCCGCTGGGCGGCGTCGTCCCCGGCGGGCGGCTGCCTGCGGAGGGTGACGTGCAGGTGCTGGAGCTGGTCCTGCATGACCGCCACCAGGAGGTGGATCTTCGAGGGGAAGTAGCGGTACAGCGTGCCCAGGGCGACGCCCGCCGCGTCCGCCACCTCACGCATCTGCACCGCCTCGAAGCCGCCCCGCCCGGCGAGCTGGACCCCGGCCTGCAGAATGCTGCGGCGACGGGCCTCCTGGCGTTCCGTCAGGGGCGGCACGGCCGGCCTGGCTTCCGCTGTCATCTGTCCCCATTCAAGAAGGGAGAACCGGTTCCCTGTCCGGACGGGCGGCCCTTTCCGGGCGCGCACAGCCCGCCGGGGCCTCCTCCGTGGCGCGAATCACCTGATCCGGCCGTCACGCCGACGCTACCTGCCGGTAGATTCGGTGCGGGTTGAACGAACGAGTCTGAAACTTGTTCTAGATTAGCGCGACCGGTTACGCTCCGGCGAACACGCAGTGATGAAGGGGGCCGAGTGTGACCGCTGAGGCCATAGAGACGGGCCCCTTCGAGGGCGGCGCCGCGTCGGGCACCGAGGGTGACCGGCCGTTGCGCATCGCGCTCCTGACCTACAAGGGCAACCCCTTCTGCGGTGGCCAGGGTGTCTACGTACGCCACCTCGGCCGCGAGCTGGCCCGGCTGGGCCACAGCGTCGAGGTGATCGGCTCGCAGCCCTACCCCGTGCTCGACGAGGGCGTCCCGCTCACCGAGCTGCCGAGCCTGGACCTCTACCGCCAGCCCGACCCGTTCCGCACCCCGGGGCGCGGCGAGTACCGCGACTGGATCGACCTGGCCGAGGTCGCCACCATGTGGACCGGCGGATTCCCCGAGCCCCTCACCTTCAGCCTGCGGGCCCGGCGGCATCTCCTGGCCAGACGCGGCGACTTCGACGTCGTGCACGACAACCAGACGCTCGGCTACGGCCTGCTCGGGGACCTCGGTGCCCCCCTCGTCACCACGATCCACCACCCGATCACCGTCGACCGCCAACTGGACCTGGACGCCGCGGAGTCGGTGCGGCGTCGGCTCTCGGTCCGCCGCTGGTACGGCTTCACCCGCATGCAGAAGCGCGTCGCCCGCCGGCTGCCCTCCGTCCTCACTGTCTCCGGCTCGTCGCAGCAGGAGATCACCGAGCACCTCGGTGTGCGCCGGGAGCGCATCCGCGTCGTCCACATCGGCGCCGACACCGACCTCTGGTCGCCGGACCCCTCGGTCGCGGAGATCCCCGGACGGATCGTCACCACCTCCAGCGCGGACGTCCCGCTCAAAGGCCTCGTCCACCTCGTGGAAGCGCTTGCCAAGCTCCGCACCGAGAACCCCGCGGCGCACCTCGTGGTCGTCGGCAAGCGGGCCGAGGACGGACCCGTCGCCCAGGCGATCGAGCGCTACGGACTCCAGGACGCCGTGGAGTTCGTCAAGGGCATCAGTGACGCCGAGCTCGTCGACCTGGTCCGCAGCGCCCAGGTCTCCTGCGTCCCCTCGCTGTACGAGGGCTTCTCGCTGCCCGCGGCCGAGGCCATGGCCACCGGGACCCCGCTGGTGGCCACCACCGGCGGCGCCATCCCGGAGGTCGCCGGCCCCGACGGGGAGACCTGCCTGGCCGTACCGCCCGGCGACGCGGGCGCCCTGGCCGCCGCCCTGCACCGGCTGCTCGGCGACGGCGCGCTGCGCGCCCGCCTGGGTGAGGCCGGCCGGGCCCGGGTCCTGGCCAACTTCACCTGGGCCAGGGCCGCCCTCGGCACCGTCGAGCTGTACCGTCAGTCGATCGCCGCCCGGCGGGCCCGCAGGTGAGCGACCCCGTGGCTCCCGGAATCCGTACCTCCGACCTCGAAGGCAGGCCCCCGTGCTGACCGTCGACTTCACCCGCTTCCCGCTCGCCGCAGGCGACCGAGTGCTCGATCTGGGCTGCGGCGCGGGCCGGCACGCCTTCGAGTGCTACCGGCGCGGTGCCCAGGTGGTGGCCCTCGACCGGAACGGCGAGGAGATCCGCGAGGTCGCGAAGTGGTTCGCCGCGATGAAGGAGGCCGGGGAGGCGCCGGCCGGCGCGACCGCCACCGCGATGGAGGGCGACGCGCTCAACCTGCCCTTCCCCGACGCGTCCTTCGACGTCGTGATCATCTCCGAGGTGATGGAGCACATCCCCGACGACAAGGGCGTGCTCGCCGAGATGGTCCGCGTACTGAAGCCCGGCGGCCGGATCGCGATCACCGTCCCCCGCTACGGCCCCGAGAAGGTCTGCTGGACCCTCTCCGACGCGTACCACGAGGTCGAGGGCGGCCACATCCGCATCTACAAGGCCGACGAGCTGCTCGGCAAGATCCGTGAGGCCGGACTCAAGCCCTACGGCACCCACCACGCGCACGCGCTGCACAGCCCGTACTGGTGGCTGAAGTGCGCGTTCGGAGTGGACAACGAGAAGGCGCTGCCGGTGCGGGCGTACCACAAGCTGCTGGTCTGGGACATCATGAAGAAGCCCCTGGCCACCCGGGTCGCCGAGCAGTTGCTCAACCCGGTCGTCGGCAAGAGCTTTGTGGCGTACGCGACCAAGCCGCACCTGCCGAAGGCCGAGGCGTGAGCACGCCGGAGCAGACCGAACACCTCGTCCTGCCGGGCGTCCTCACCGCCGAGGAGGCCGCCGAGACCGTGGCCGCGCTGCTGGCCGTGCAGCGAGAGGACGGGGCGCTGCCCTGGTTCCGAGGCCACCACCTCGACCCGTGGGACCACACCGAGGCCGCGATGGCCCTGGACGCGGCCGGTGAACACGAGGCCGCCGCGCGCGCCTACGCCTGGCTGGCCCGCCACCAGAACGAGGACGGCTCCTGGTACGCCGCCTACCACGACGGCGAGGCGGACCGCCCGACCGACCTAAGCCGGGAGACCAACTTCTGCGCCTACGTGGCCGTCGGCGTCTGGCACCACTACCTCGCCACCGGTGACGACGCGTTCGCCGACCGGATGTGGCCCACGGTCTACGCCGCGATGGAGTTCGTGCTGCGCCTCCAGCAGCCCGGCGGCCAGATCGGCTGGAAGCGCGAAGCCGACGGCACCCCCGTCACCGACGCCCTGCTGACCGGCTGCTCGTCCGTCTACCAGGCCCTGCGGTGCGCGCTGGCGCTCGCGGAGGAGCGGGAGGAGCCCCAGCCCGACTGGGAGCTCGCCGCCGGAGCACTCGGCCACGCCATCCGCAGCCATCCGGAGCGTTTCCTCGACAAGGACCGCTACTCGATGGACTGGTACTACCCGGTCCTCGGCGGCGCGCTCAGCGGAGCCGAAGCGACGCGGCGGATCGAGCAGGGCTGGGACCGCTTCGTGGTGCCCGGCCTCGGTGTGCGCTGCGTGATCCCCAACCCCTGGGTCACCGGGGGCGAGAGCTGCGAACTGGCCCTGGCGCTCTGGGTGACGGGGGAGTCGGACCGGGCCCTGGAGATCCTGCAGTCCGTCCAGCACCTGCGGGCCGAGGGCGGCCTGTACTGGACGGGCTACGTCTTCGAGGGTGAGCGGGCCTTCTGGCCCGAGGAACTCACCACCTGGACGGCGGGATCCCTGCTGCTCGCGGTGGCCGCGCTCGGAGGGGACGAGGCGACCACCGCGGTCTTCGGCGGCGAACGGCTGCCGAAGGGGCTGGAACCGGACTGCTGCCGTTAGGCCTCACGTCCGGATCACGCCGGGCTCGCGTGTGCGGCCCAGGCTGATCCGGACGCAGGACCCTAGAAGCGGCGGACCCGCCCGGCCACCGCGTGACCGACGAACAGATAGACGACGGCGGCCAGACCGTAACCGGTGACGACGCGTGCCCACGCCTCGTCGAAGGTGAACAGGTCGTACGACCAGCCGGCCAGCCATCGGGCCGAGTCCTGGACCCACTGCACCAGGTCGTTGCCCCGGTTGGCGTCGAGCAGGTACATCAGGATCCACAGAATGATGATGAACGCCATGATGTCCGCTACGACGGCTATGACGCGTGCGGCGGTACTGCTTCCTGTGCCTGTTCTGGGAGACATGCTCTCCGGATTGCCGCTTTACCGAGGGTGAAACCCGTACGGTGTGCGCCCGGTGGCGGCCTGTCCCCGAGAGCGTCGTCAACAGCGTCGAGGAGGCGCGGAGGAGCGCGGGCGCCGAGGTGACGGACAAGGTCCCCTCCACCTCCGAACTGGGCGGGTGAACCGGACGGGGAGCGGCGGGCGGGCCGCGTAGGGTGCCTGGATGACCCTTCTCGAACACACCCGCTACTGCGACGAAATACTGGCCCAGACGGCCGAGTTGGCCGGCCTCGTGAAGGACGCGGACCTGAACCGCCGGGTGCCCACCTGCCCCGCCTGGAATCTGCGCGAGCTCGTCGTCCACGTCGGGGGCGCCCACCGCTGGGCCGGGGAGATCGTCCGGGGCAGGGCGACCGAGGACGTCCCCGAGGACCGGGTGAGGGGCGCCGCGGGGCCGGAGGGCGACGGCGCGGAGGCGTTGCGGGCCTGGCTGGTGGAAGGCGCCACCGAGACGGTGGACGCCCTGCGGGAAGCGGGACCCGACACCCCGGTCTGGACCTGGGGATGGGACCACCGAACGGCCTTCTGGGCCCGGCGCATGGCCCACGAGACCGTCGTCCACCGGGCGGACGCCGCACTCGCCACGGGCACGGCCTACACGGTGGCACCCGACCTGGCCGCGGACACCGTCACGGAGTGGCTCCGGATCGTCGCCTTCGCGCAGGCCGAAGGCGACCCGGAGGCGGCCGAACTGCGCGGCGGCGGAAGGTCGTTGCACCTGCACGCCACGGACGTGCCGGGCGCGGAGTGGCTGATCGAGTTCGGCGAGGACGGCTTCACCTGGAGCCACGGCCACGCGAAAGCCACCGTGGCCCTCAAGGGCCCGCTGACCGAACTGATGCTGGCGTTCAACCGCAGGCAGAAGCCGGACGAAGGGGGCCTGGAAGTGCTGGGTGACCGGGGGCTTCTCGACTTCTGGCTGGACAGGTCGTCCTTCGGCTGAGGCCGGGGCGGACCTCGACTCCGGACACGGCGACGGCCCCCGCCCTTGCGGGCAGGGGCCGTTCACGTGCGAAGGGTCAGCCGCGCTGGATGCCCGTGGTGTCCTGGAGCACACCACGACGGCCGTCCTGCGTCTGGGCGACGAGCCCGGGACCGCGCTGCTCGACCGCGAGGTACCAGGTGCCCGGCGCCAGCTCGGCGATCGGGTTGGGGGAGCCGTCCTCGCCGTAGAGCGGACGGGCCACCGGCACCGCGAACCAGAACGGCGTGAAGTCACCGGCCGGTGCGCCACCGCCCTGGGGGGCCTGCTGCGCGGCCTGCTGCGGCTCCGGCGTGCCCGGCTGCGCGCCGTACGGCTGGGGCTGGCCCGGCTGGGCGCCGAAGGTCTGCTGGGCACCGGGGTAGCCGTAACCCTGGCCGGGCTGGCCGTAGGCGGGCTGCACACCCTGCGCGGGACGCGGTGCGCCCACGAGCGGCGCCTTGAGCGCGGGAACCAGCGGAGTGGCCACCGCGCCGCCCGCCAGCGCGATGGTGGCCAGCAGTCCGAGGATGAGACCGGCGCCCGCGTCACCGGCGTCGATGATCGTCCAGAACATGGTCCACAGGGAGAACACGGTGAACGCGGCGCCGAACTGGCCGAGTTCGAAGCCGGCCACCTTGCGGCCCGGCATGGCGCGGCTCACGATCAGCAGCGCGGCGCCGATGATGCCGGACAGATAGATGCTCATCAGGACGGACAGCGAGTCCCAGGCGTTCGCGCTGTAGTTGGAGCAGTCCACGCCCGAGGGGCAGTCGAAGCCGGAGAGGTCGAGGAAAGAGGCGATGAACAGCACGACCGCTGCTCCGATCACCACGCCGTCGCCTCGAGTGAGGGAGCGGATATTCACGTGAAGGTCCTTAGTCGGTCGTCTCGTCGGGGCGGTCGTCGCTGCCGCCTGAACGGCGGGTACGGTGCGAAGCTGGGGGCGGCTCCCCATCGTACGGATGAATCTATCGTCTGCCCGGGCGGGTTGTGGTGCTGCCCGGACCTCGGACTCACTGTCCCCCCAATGTCGCCACTGTCACCGCAGAACTACCGCATCAGATAGCTGTTGATGCCCTCGGCGATACCGAGAGCGGCTTTCTGGCGCCAGCTCGCACTGGTGAGCAGAGCGGCATCCTGCGGATCACGCATATTGCCGCATTCGATGAACACTTTGGGCACAGTCGACAGATTCAGCCCGCCGAGATCGTCACGGGTGTCGAGCCCGGTATCCCCGCCGATGTAATTGGAAGGGGCGCTTCCGGTAGCCCGTACGAATTTCCCCGCGATCCGTTCCCCCAGTTCACGCGAAGGCGCGACGATCTTCGTGGTGTCGGCGCCGCCCGCGCTCACCGCTGCGGGAAGGATGACGTGGAAACCCCGGTTCCCGGTTGCGGAACCGTCCGCGTGGACCGAGACGACCGCGTCGGCCCCTGCCGCGTTGCCGATACGGGCCCGCTCGTCGACGCACGGGCCGAAGGGGCGGTCGCCGTCCTGGGTGAGGACGACCTTCGCCCCCTCCTCCTCCAGCAGCGTGCGCAGGCGGCGGGAGACGTCGAGGGTGAACAGGGCCTCCGCGTAACCGGCGTCGGTGGCCGTGCCCGTGGTGTCGCACTCCTTGCGCCCGGTGCCGATGGCGACCTGGGCGTTGATCTCCCGCGTGTGGTCACGGTTGCCCGGGTTGTGCCCCGGGTCGATCACCACCGTGCGGCCCGTCAGCGGCCCACGGGCAGGCGGCTTCGGCTTCGGCTTCGGCTTCGCGGAAGTGGACGCGGCCGAGGGGCTCGTGGCCTCCGGCGCCGAGGGCTTGGGCGAGGGCGTCCCGGGGGAGGCGGGCGCCGACGGCCGGGCCGCGCCCGCCTCGGCGTCATCCGGGAGCGTCCCGCCGTCGCCTCCGCCGCATCCCGTCGAGGTCAGGCAGACGCCGGCCAGCGCCACTGCGGCGAACACGGGCCGGCGGCGCGGACCCGGGCGCGAGGTGGGGGGAACGAAATCGTCGTAGCGCACGCCGCGATGCTATCCGTGCCCCTCAGATCCCCGGCCCCGTACGCCGCAGCACACGCAGTGAGTCCGTCACCGAGATCTCGGTGAACGCCCCTGATTCCAGGGCGCGTCGGTAGACGCGGTAGGGCGCCTGGCCACCGTCGGCCGGGTCGGGGAAGACGTCGTGGATCACGAGCAGCCCGCCGTCGGCGACCTTCGGGGCCCAGCCCTCGTAGTCGCCGCCGGCGTGCTCGTCGGTGTGCCCGCCGTCGATGAACACGAAGCCGAGCTGCCCGCCCCACACGGCCGCCACCTGCGGGGACCGGCCGACGAGCGCCACCACGTGCTTCTCCAGGCCCGCCCGGTGCAGGGTGCGGCGGAAGGAGGGCAGCGTGTCCATCAGGCCGATCTCCGGATCCACCACCGAGGGGTCGTGGTACTCCCAGCCCGGCTGCTGCTCCTCGCTGCCCCGGTGGTGGTCGACGGTCAGCGCCGTCACCCCGGCCGCGCGGGCGGCGTCCGCCAGCAGGATCGTGGAGCGCCCGCAGTACGTGCCGACCTCCAGCAGCGGGAGCCCGAGGCCGGCGGCCTCCACGGCTGCGGCGTACAGGGCGAGCCCCTCGCGCACCGGCATGAAGCCCTTGGCGCCCTCGAACGCGGCGAGGACCTCGGGCTCGGGTACGGCGGTCGGCTCGGCGGTCACGGCTCTCCTCAGGTGGTGCGGGGTCGGTCGGCGCCCCATCGTGCCGTACGCCCCCGCCGGGCACGCGGCCGGGGCGTAGGAGCGTGCCCGCCGGTCAGCGCCGTACGGGAGCCGCAGCCCGGCCCTCGGCGGCCTCCGCCGCCGCGAGCTCGTCGCCCGCGCTGCTGGCCAGCAGCACCGGGGACGCGGGCTGCTGCCTGGGCAGGAACGCGGCCAGCGCCAGGCCGATCAGGACCGCCCCGGTCGCGATCATGAAGGAGGCCCGGAACCCCTCCATGGTGGGGACGTCCACCCCGCCCGCCCGTACCGAGGTGTTCGCCAGCACCATGCCGATGACCGCGCTCGACAGCGAGGTGCCGATCGAACGCATCAGCGTGTTCAGCCCGTTGGCCGCGCCGGTCTCGGACGCGTCGACCGCCCCGATGATCAGGGCGGGGAGCGAGGAGTACGCGAGCCCGATACCGGCCCCGAGCACCACCGCGATCACCACGGTCTGCCAGGCGGCGCTCATCAGGCCGAGCCCGGCGCCGTAACCGACGGCGATGACCAGCATGCCCAGCACCAGGGTCGTCCTGGGGCCGCGCCGCGCGGAGAGCCGGGCGTACAGCGGGGCCACGAACATCATCGTCAGGCCCAGCGGCGCCACGCACAGACCCGCGACCACCATCGACTGCCCGAGTCCGTAACCCGTCGACGTGGGCAGCTGGAGGAGCTGTGGCAGCACCAGCGACACGGCGTAGAAGGCGACCCCGACCATGATCGAGACGAGGTTGGTGAGCAGCACCTCACGCCGTGCGCTGGTCCGCAGATCGACCAGCGGCGCCGGACTGCGCAGCTCGAAGAGGCCCCACAGCACCAGGATCACCAGGGACGCGGCGATCAGGCCGAGGGTCGCACCGGAGGTCCAGCCCCAGTCGCCGCCCTTGGTGACGGGGAGCAGCAGGCAGACCAGACCGAGGGAGAGCCCCAGCGCCCCCGGGAGGTCGAAGCGGCCGGGTGCGCGCAGCGGCGGTTCCGGCACGACGAGGAAGGTCAGCGTCATGGCGAGCACGCCCAGCGCGGCCGAGCCGAGGAAGAGCGCGTGCCAGTCGGCGTGCTGGGCGATGAGCGCGGCGGCGGGCAGCGCGAGTCCGCCGCCGACGCCTATGGACGAGCTCATCAGGGCCATGGCCGAGCCGAGCTTCTCGCGCGGCAGCACGTCGCGCATGATGCCGATGCCCAGCGGGATGGCGCCCATGGCGAAGCCCTGGAGCGACCGGCCCACGATCATGACCACGAGATCGTCGGTGGAGGCGCAGATCAGCGAGCCGACCACCATCACGGCGAGGCTGGCGAGCAGCATCCGCCGTTTGCCGTACAGATCGCCGAGACGGCCCATGATCGGGGTCGCGACGGCGCCGGCGAGCAGGGTGGCCGTCATCACCCAGGTCGCGTCGGCCGGTGCGGTGCCGAGCAGGGACGGCAGGTCCTTGATGACGGGGACGAGCAGGGTCTGCATCACCGCGACGGTGATCCCCGCGAACGCGAGTACGGGGACGACCCCGCCGTTCCCGCGCCGGCGCGGGTCGGGAAGGGTCTCCCCGGCTTGCCGTTCGTTCGTCGTCCGTTGCATACGTGTGGCCTCCGGGCAGGGAAAGGTGAGGACGGGTGAGCGGGCAGAGCATGTGACCGTGCGCCGAGGGCGCCGGTCACCAAGTGTGTGCATGCTGAACGTTTCCGTGTGCCCGCGGTATTCCGGTGAACGCGACGTGAAAACGGGGCAGTCCGTAAATGGTCCTACGCCCCAGGACCCGGGCCCGGGTGGGTCCGCAAACCGATGTACGGGGCACGGGCGCCCTGGGAGTATGACGGACATGGCTGACGTCACCACGCCCACGCGGCTGCCCGCTCGTCCGAGAACCCGTACGTGGGCCGTGGTCGCCGCCGCCTGCACCGGGCAGTTCCTGGTCGTCCTCGACGTGTCCGTCGTGAATGTCGCGCTGCCGTCCATGCGCGCCGACCTCGGTCTGAGCGGACCCGGGCTGCAGTGGGTCGTCAACGCCTACTCCATCGCCTTCGCCGGCTTCATGCTCCTCGGCGGCCGGGCCGCCGACATATACGGCCGCAAGAGGATGTTCCTGACCGGTCTCGGCCTCTTCGCGGCGGCCTCGCTGGCCGGCGGCCTCGCCCAGGAGGGCTGGCAACTGCTCGCCGCCCGCGCCGGGCAGGGACTCGGCGCGGCCGTGCTCTCCCCGGCCACGCTGACCATCCTCACCTCCGCCGTCCCCGAGGGGCCTGCCCGTACCAGGGCCATCGGCACCTGGATGGCGGTCGGCGCGGGCGGCGGGGCGGCCGGCGGGCTGGTCGGCGGAGTGCTCACCGACTTCCTCTCCTGGCGGTGGGTCCTGCTGATCAACGTGCCGATCGGCGCCCTCGTCCTGGCGGGCGCGGCGGTGTGGCTGGCCGAGAGCCGGGCGGGGGACCGGCGCCGCATCGACCTGCTCGGCGCGGTGCTCGTCACGGTGGGACTGGCGACGACGGCGTACGGCATCGTGCAGACCGAGGCCGAGGGCTGGACCGCCGCCGCGACCCTGGTGCCGCTGTCCGGTGGTCTCGCGCTGCTCGGGGTGTTCGTCCTGGTGGAGACGAGGGCGGCGGCGCCCCTGATGCCGCTGCGGATCCTGGGGGTCCGGGCCGTCTCGGCGGCGAACGTCTCGATGCTGCTGCTCGGTTCGGCGTCCTTCGGCATGTGGTACTTCATGACGGTCTACGCCCAGAACGTCCTCGGCTACACGCCTCTGGAGGCCGGATTCGCCCTCGTGCCGAGCTCCGCCGCCATCTTCGTCGGTGCAAAGGCGGCGCCCAGGATCATGGCCAGGACGGGCGCCAAGCCCCTGGCCGTGGCGGGGGCCCTCGTCGCGGCGGCGGGCTTCGGCTGGCAGTCCACGATGGGGGTGGACGGCGACTACCTCACGGCGGTCTGCCTTCCCGGCGTCCTGATGATGGCCGGTGCCGGACTTGCCTCCACTCCGCTGGCCGCGCTCGCCACCTCCGGTGCGGCACCCGGCGACGCCGGACTGGTCTCCGGCCTGGTCAACACCTCCCGCACGATGGGCGGTGCGCTGGGCCTCGCCGTGCTCTCCACCGTCGCGGCGGCCCGCACCGGGGGCTCCGCCGGAGCGGTGGAGATCACGGCCGGGTACGCCCTGGCCTTCCGCACGTCGGCCGTGGTGCTGATGGCGGCAGCGCTGATCATGCTGCTCTGGCTGCCCGGGAGGGGCGAGCGCAAGCGCCCTGCCTCTACCTGAGAAGTCCCGGGGAGGGTGCTCAGAGCGGCTCGGGGGTGGCGGCCAGCGCGGGGTCGATCACGGTCTCCCCGGTCAGAACCCGCCGCACCGCCTTCACGAGGTCCCCGACCGGGCCGTCCTTCACCAGGAAACCCACCGCTCCGGCCTCCATCGCCCGGTGCAGATACCCCGGTCCGGCGGACGACGCGAGGATGATCACCCGGCAGTCCGGTACCTCGTCGCGCAGCAGGGCCGCCGCGTCCAGGCCGCCGATGCCCGGGAGGCCCACCTCCAGCAGGGCCACGTCCGGGCGGGCGGTGAGGGCCGCGTCCACCACCCGGCCCCCGTCGGCGACCTGGGCCACCACGTCGAAGCCCGGCTCCATGCCGAGCAGCAGGGCGAGCGCGCTCCGCGCCGTGCCCCGGTCCTCGGCGAGCAGGATGCGTACGGATCTGGCCGGCCGGGTCTCCCGGGGCATCTCGTTCACGGGGCCAGACTAGGCCGCGGACGGCCGACCGGCGCGCTGGGAAACCCGGTCGGACGCGCCCGCCGACCTGCGACGGGCGTCCCCGTGTCCGCCGGTCTGCGACGGGCGGCACCCGTGTTCGCCGGTCTGCGACGGGCGGCACCCGTGTTCGCCGGTCCGCGACGGGTGTCATCGTGCCTGCTGGCCTGCGACGGGCGGCACCCGTGTTCGCCGGTCCGCGACGGGCGTCACGGTGTCCGCCGGCCCGCGACCCGCTTCACCGTGCCCGCTGTTCCTGCGTGCACGGCTCCGGACGTGCAGAGGGCCCGTCGCCGGCGTGGAGCCGGCGACGGGCCCTGTGTCTCGTACGCCGCGGTTTTCAGGCTGCGGCGCTGCCACCCCCCTCGGAGGGGCGGCGGTGGCGGCCGTGCGGCTGCACGGCGGAGTTCTCCGCCGACGCGCCCCCTCGGTGTTTTCCGGCGCCGCCGGCCCCGGCCCGGCCCCCGTCCGCCCCCGGCGGAGGCGTCTGGATCGTGTCGCTTCGGGCTTCAGACATCTGGGAAAGTCACCCCGTATAAATCGCTTACATGTGCGTCGCAAGCCCTCTGGCCCTCGCCCGGCCACCTTCGGTTTCCGTGCGAACCGCCGGCTCGGCCCGGGGGCAGAGTGTATGACCCGGCACAGCCGTCAGCCGACCGCCGCGCTCCCCGTGAGAGGCGCCTGGCCCAGTGGCACAGGCCTGCACACACCAGGAGTGCCGGAGGCCGCGGACGGTTGCGTTCCATTCGTGCCGGAGTGGTGCGGCTCCTCGGCCTCGACCTCGCCGTCCGAATCCGCCGGCGCCTCGATGGCGGCCAGGCCACAGGGAGCGCCGGGCTGCGCGTACGGCAGGTGCAGCGTGCCTTCGCGGCTCCAGAACGCCGCTCCGGTCAGCCAGCCGTCCGGCGCCGCGTACTGGTGCAGCCTCCGGCCGGACGGACGCCACAGCCCCACCCAGCTGCCGGCGGCGCCGTCGAGCCGCAGGGCGACCGCGCAACTCTCCGGCATGAGCATCTGGCCGGGCTGTACGGCGATGGGGGTCACAACCGTGTCCGCCGGGCGCAGGCACTCGGGGAAGCGCACGGGAAGGCAGCTGCCGAGGACGCCCCAGCCGAGGCGCTCGTGGCCCGGCGCGTCGGAGCGGATCAGCAGCAGGCCGCTGTCGGCGTCGGCGAGCAGCAGCCGGTCGTCGCTGCCGGGTGCGATCTGAAGGAGCGGCGTGACCTCGCCGCCCCGCCCGAGATCGACGGCGACGGCCTTCACCGGTCCGCCGCCGGGCAGTTGCCGGTCCAGGGCGAGGAGCCGTCCCTCGCGGTCGAGCCACGCCCCGCCCCAACAGCGGCCGGGCACATCCGCGACGTGCTCGGGTCCGAAGGCGCCGCCCGCCACGAGCCAGACGCCGGTGGTGTTTTCAGCCGGGACCAGGGCGAAGGCGCTCATGCCGTCCGGCGGCGGGGGCAGCAGGGTGAGGTCCGCGCAGGCGAGGGAGCCCAGGGAGAGTTCACCTGTGCCGGGGCCCGTCGGGTAGAGCAGCGAGAACGCGTGCCGGTCGGCCACGCGGCGCCGGATCAGGACGCGGCCGTCGGAGAGCGGCATGACATCGGAGTCGGCGGTCTCCGGTTGCCCGAGGGGGAGCGGCACGGCGTACGGCTCGGGACCGTCCAGGGTCCAGCGCTCGGGGAACCAGGCCGGGTCGGCCGCCTCGCGGTCGGTCGCGGTGAGGCGGGCGGCGTACGACCGGTCGGCGGCGATGGTGAGCGAGGGCGGCACGCGGCGCGGACGGGCGGCGGGGCGGACGGGCGCGCCGGGCGCCAGGCCCGCGGGTGCGGCCTGCCTCGGCGTGGTGGCCGTGCTCGGCGCCACGCGGGCGGGCGCTCCCGGTGCCTGGCCGGTGGGGGCGGCGGCCGGCGCGGGGGCCGTGGGTGCGCTCGGCGCAGGCATGGGGGGTGTGCCGGGCGCCGGGCCGGTGGGTGTGTTCGGCACAGGGGCGGCGGGAGCGCCGGGGCCCGTGGGTGTGCTCGGCGCCGGGGTCGTGGCGACGCCCGGCATCAGGATGGTGGGCGTGCCCACTACCAGGGGCGGTACGGACGGCATGGGTGGGATGAGCGGCAGGGATGTGACCGTACCGCCCCGGGACGGGACGATCCCCTGGAACACGACACCACCCCGCGCTGCCCCTGATGCGCTCGGCGCTGCCACCGTCGCGCTCGGGGACGCAGCCGTCGGCTCGGTGCCGTCCCCGGACACGGGCGCCGTGCCCGGGTCCGTGACCACACCCGAGGCCGGCACCGGCTTCCGCTCAGCGATCTCACCGAAGCCGGTCCCGATGCCGGTCCCGACACCGGCGCCTGTCGCGTTCGGCGGCAGCGCTCCGGTCCCGTACGCCACCGTCGGCATGGCCTGATCGGCACCCACGCCGCTCCGCGGCGGCATCGCCCTCATCCGGTCCGCACCCGCGGCGGGCCCGTCCATGGCATCCACGGCCGGCGGTTTCTCGGGCTCGGCAGGCTCGTCCGCCTCCGCGGGAGCGGGTACGGATTCCGTGGTCGTGGCGCTTCCGGCGACCCCGGCGGTCTTGTTCTCGATGACACAGGCAGTCATGGTGCGGTCACCTCCGGCCACCGAAGCTAGGTTTCGGACTCCCCACCGGACAACACGAGCCACACCACTTCACACATAAGGGTGCCGATGTCCGGATTCGCCTGCGGAGGAGGGGGTGACTGTGCTGCCGGGCGCTGCCCGCACGGCGCAAGACGGCGTGCCCGGTCACGTGAGGAGCGGCCCCGTCACGTGAACGAGCCGCCCCTTCGCGTAACGATTCGCACCGGCTGCCGGTCCTCCCTCATGGGCTCCGGTGGTCAGGGGCGGTGGGGCACGCCGGACAGGTAGCCTTTCCCCCGTGCCCCGTCTGTCTGAAGTCATCGCCGAGCTCGACGCCCTGTGGCCCCCCGAGCGGGCCGAAGGATGGGACGCCGTCGGCACGGTCTGCGGTGATCCCGGGGCGGAGGTCAGCCGTGTCCTGTTCGCGGTGGATCCCGTGGAGCAGATCGCCGACGAGGCCCGCGGCCTCGGCGCCCAGCTGATCGTCACCCACCACCCGCTCTATCTGCGGGGTACGACGACGGTCGCCGCCTCCACCTTCAAGGGCCGGGTCGTGCACGGGCTCATCAAGCACGACATCGCCCTGCACGTGGCACACACCAACGCCGACACCGCCGACCCCGGCGTGTCCGACGCGCTCGCCGCCGCCCTGGACCTCCGGGTCACCGGCCCGCTCGTGCCCGACCCCACCGACGAGACCGGCCGCCGGGGCCTGGGCCGGATCTGCGAACTCGACCACCCCGAGTCCCTCCGGGACTTCGCGGCCCGCGCCGCCGCCCGGCTGCCCGCCACCGCGCAGGGCATCCGGCTGGCCGGCGACCCGGACGCCCTCGTCCGTCGCGTCGCGGTGAGCGGCGGGTCCGGCGACAGCCTCTTCGACGCCGTACGCGCGTCGGGCGTGGACGCCTTCCTCACCGCGGACCTGCGCCACCACCCGGCCTCCGAGGCCGTCCAGCACTCGCCGCTCGGCCTGGTCGACGCCGCGCACTGGGCCACCGAATGGCCCTGGTGCGAGCAGGCCGCCGCGCAGCTCGACGCAATTTCCGACCGCCACGGATGGGACCTGCGGGTCCACGTCTCGAAGCTGGTCACCGACCCCTGGACCACCCACCACTCTTCTGGAGCCCCCAACTGAACGCCGCGCCCGCCGACCAGATCCGACTCCTCGAAGTCCAGGCCCTCGACGTACGCCTGTCGCAGCTGTCCCACAAGCGCACGTCGCTGCCCGAGCACGCCGAGATCGACTCGCTCAACAGCGACCTCGCCCAGCTGCGCGACCTGCTCGTCGCCTCGCAGACCGAGGAGAGCGACACCACCCGCGAGCAGACCAAGGCGGAGCAGGACGTCGACCAGGTGCGCCAGCGCGCGGTCCGCGACCAGCAGCGGCTCGACTCCGGCGCGGTCTCCTCGCCGAAGGACCTGGAGAGCCTCCAGCGCGAGATCACCTCGCTCGCCAAGCGCCAGGGTGACCTGGAGGACGTCGTCCTCGAGATCATGGAGCGCCGCGAGTCCGCCCAGGAGCGCGTCGCCGAGCTGACCGAGCGCGTCAGCGCCGTACAGGCCAAGACCGACGACGCGACCGCACGCCGGGACGCCGCGATCCAGGAGCTCGACGCCGAGGCCGCCACCGTGGCCAAGGACCGCGAGGTCGTCGCGGGTGCCGTCCCCGCCGACCTGCTCAAGCTCTACGACAAGCTGCGCGCCCAGCAGGGCGGCGTCGGTGCGGCCCGGCTCCACCAGCGCCGCTGCGAGGGCTGCCGCCTGGAGCTGAACATCACGGAGGTCAACGACGTGAAGGCCGCGTCCCCCGACACCGTGCTGCGCTGCGAGAACTGCCACCGCATCCTGGTCCGCACCGCGGACTCGGGACTGTAATGGCCGGTCCCCGCCGGCTGGTCGTCGAGGCGGACGGGGGCTCCCGGGGCAACCCCGGGCCCGCCGGCTACGGCGCGGTCGTCCTCGACGCGCTCGACGACGCGACCCTCGCCGAGGCAGCTGAGTACATCGGCGTCGCGACGAACAACGTCGCCGAGTACAAGGGCCTGATCGCCGGCCTGAAGGCGGTCAGGGAGCTCTTCCCGGACACGGACGTCCAGGTCCGTGTCCGGATGGACTCCAAGCTGGTGGTCGAGCAGATGTCAGGCCGTTGGAAGATCAAGCACCCCGACATGAAGCCGCTCGCCGCGGAGGCCGCGAGCATCCTGCCCGCCTCCTCGGTCACGTACGAGTGGATCCCGCGCGAGCGGAACAAGCACGCCGACCGTCTCGCCAACGAGGCGATGGACGCGGGCAGACGGGGCGAGCAGTGGGACCCGGCGTCCTCGACGGCCGACGTCGAAACGACGCGCACGCCCGTTCCCCCGGAGCCGCCGCTGCCCCCGTCCGGGCCGCCCGGCGACGCGGTGGCGGGCGCGGCGAAGGTCCGCGCCGCCATGGCCGCCGCCCGCCCGGCGCAGGCCACGACGCAGACCGCCGCGGCCACGCGGCCCGACGCGGTCACACCGACCGCCGGGGCCACGCGGCCCGACGCGGTCACACCGACCGCCGGGGCCGCGCCGCAGGTCGGCTGGGGGAGCGCACCCGATCTGGGCGCGCCCGCCACCTTCGTCCTGCTGCGGCACGGCGAGACGGCTCTCACGCCGGAGAAGCGGTTCTCGGGGAGCGGCGGCAGAGACCCCGAGCTCTCGGACACCGGGCGTCACCAGGCCGCCTGCGCCGCCGAGGCGTTCGCCGCTCGGGGCACCGTGCAGGAGATCGTCAGCTCCCCGCTGCGCCGCTGCCGGGAGACGGCGCAGGCCGTCGCCGACCGGCTCGGCCTGGAGGTGCGCATCGAGGAAGGCCTGCGCGAGACCGACTTCGGGGCCTGGGAGGGACTCACCTTCGCCGAGGTGCGCGAGCGCCACGGCGCCGACCTGACCGCCTGGCTGGCTTCCCCGGACGCCGCGCCGACGGGCGGCGGCGAGAGCTTCGCCGAGGTCGCCGAGCGGGTCTCCGTCACCCGTGACCTGCTGATCTCCCGCTACAAGGGCCGCACGGCGCTCCTCGTCACCCATGTCACGCCCATCAAGACCCTGGTCCGGCTCGCGCTCGGCGCCCCGCCGGAGTCGCTGTTCCGCATGGAGCTCTCGCCCGCCTCCGTCTCGACGGTGGCGTACTACGCGGACGGGAACCCCTCGCTGAGGCTCCTCAACGACACCTCGCATCTGCGGTGACGGTCCCGCGGTGAGCTGGCCGACAGGCCTTCTGGGCTTCCTCGCGGGGCTGCTGATCTCGGTGGCCACCGCCCCGGTCGGGGTGTCCGGCGCGGTGTTCCTGCTGCCGGTCCAGGTCAGCGTCCTGGGCGTGCCCAGCCCGGCCGTGACACCCACCAACCTGCTGTACAACGTGGTGTCGTGCCCGGGAGCGCTCCTGCGCTACCGCAGCAGCGGACAGTTGCGCGGGCCGCTGACCCGGCTGCTCGTGGCAGGCGCCGTACCGGGAGTGGTGGCCGGCGCCGTGATCCGCGTCTTCGCCGTGCCGGGGCCCACTGTCTTCCGTGCGTTCATCGCGGTCCTGCTGCTCCCGCTGGGGGCCTGGCTGTGCGCCCGTACGCTGCGGCCGGCCCGGAGCGGTCGTGGCGCCCGGCCGCCCTCGCCGCGTGCGACCGTCGGGCTCGCCCTGGCCGTCGGTGCCGCCGGTGGCGTCTACGGCATCGGCGGTGGCTCCCTGCTCGGCCCGATCCTCGTCGGGCGCGGGGTCCCCGTGGCCAGGGTGGCGCCCGCCGCGCTCGCCTGCACCTTCGTCACGTCCCTGGCGGGGGCGGGCACCTACGCGCTGCTGTCCCTCACCGCGACGGGCGACATCGCGCCGGACTGGCCCCTCGGTCTGGTCTGCGGTCTCGGTGGACTCTGCGGCGGCTACCTCGGCGCCCGGCTCCAGCCGCGCCTTCCCGAGAAGGGGCTGCGCCTCCTGCTGGGCGTCCTCGCGCTGGGCCTCGGCCTGCTGTACGCGTTCCAGGCGGTGGGCTGACGTACGCGGTCCAGGCGGTGGGCTGACGTACGTGGTCCAGGCGGTGGGCTGACCTACGCGGTCCAGGCGGTGGGCTGTACCAGGGCCGGCTCCGGCAGGCAGGGTGTCGGGCCGAGCGCCGGGCCGGTCCGCAGCGGTGTGAGGGCGCGTGCCGCCAGGGCCCCGGCGCACGCCAGGGCCCTGCGCGGGTGTCAGGCCGCGCGCCCCAGCGCCGCGGCCTCCGCGGCCAGCCGCTCCACGCGTGCCCAGTCCTTCGCCGCCACCGCGTCACCGGGAAGCATCCAGCTGCCGCCCACGCAGCCGACGTTGGGCAGGGCCAGATACGACGGCGCCGAGGCGAGCGAGACGCCGCCCGTCGGGCAGAAGCGTGCCTGCGGAAGGGGAGAGGACAGGGCCTTGAGATAGGCGGTGCCGCCGGCGGCCTCGGCCGGGAAGAACTTCATCTCGGTGATCCCGCGCTCCAGCAGCGCGACCACCTCGGACGTCGTCGAGACGCCCGGCAGGAACGGCACACCCGAGGCCTTCATCGCGTCCAGCAGGGCGTCGGTCCAGCCCGGGCTGACCAGGAAGCGTGCCCCGGCGGCGACGGTCTCGGTCACGTGCGCCGGTGAGATCACCGTGCCCGCGCCCACCACTGCCTCCGGCACCTCGGCGGCGATCGCCCGGATCGTGTCCAGGGCCGCGGCCGTCCGCAGCGTGACCTCGATCGCCGGCAGCCCGCCGGCGACGAGAGCGCGGGCCAGCGGCACGGCGTCGGCCGCGTCCTCCAGGACGACGACGGGGACCACGGGGGCGAGATCCAGTACGGAAGCGGACACGGCGGCGGGCGCGGAGGAGGTCATGGACTCATCCTGCCGCGAGAACCGCACACTGCGCAACGCGCGTTGCGCATGCTGCAATGGCTGCCCGGTCGAGTCAGTGGATCTCGGTGACCACCACGTCCAGGGCCCAGGGGCGCCCCGCCCGCTGCGGGGCCTGCGCCTCCACCACGTACCCGAGGTCGCGCAGCACCTCCACCAGCTCCGCCGGGCCCGCGGGCCGGGCCCCGGCCAGCAGCAGATCGCGGACCATCCGGCCCTTGGTGGCCTTGTTGAAGTGACTGACCACGGAGCGCTTCTCCACCCCGTTCACCACCTGCGACTGGAGAACCCGCACACTCGCCGTGCGCTCGGCCACCGCGCCCGCCGGCTTCCACGCCCCGGCGTACGCCGACGAGCGCAGGTCCAGCACCAGACCGTCCCCGGCCGCCTCCGGCATGACCGAGGCCATGGGAGCGCGCCAGTACGCGTTCAGCGCGCCCAGGCCCGGCAGCTTCACGTTCATCGAGCAGCGGTACGACGGAATCCGGTCGCCTACCCGCACCGCACCCCACAGCCCGGAGAAGACCAGCAGCGACTTCCCCGCCCGCCGCTTGGCCGCCGCGTCCAGGGTGGCCAGGCCGAGGGCGTCGTAGAGCACTCCGGTGTAGATCTCCCCGGCGGGACGCGTGCCGGCCGTGCGCAGTTCGGCGTTCTTGGCGACCTCGCCACGCAGGCCCTCGCTCAGCCCGAGCACCTCACGGGCCTTGTCCTCGTCCGCCAGACACAACTCGACCAGCTCGTCGAGGATCGCGGCCCTCGCCCCGGCGAGGCCCGGCAGGGACAGGGACTCCGGCTTCAGCGGTGCCCCGCGCCCCGAGGCGGCCTTACCTTCGGAGGGCGGCAACAGCACGAGCACGGGAGTTCTCCTTACATACGCGGCACAGGGCCCCGTCGCGCACGGGAGCCCCCGGCAAGGGTACGGGCCGGAGCCCCGCGGGCCGCCGGGGCGACCGGGACGGCGCCACCACCGTCTGCGCGGGAGGCCTCGGGAGGCAGCTGCCGAGGCCCTCGTCCGCTCGGGGACCGGGATGCCGACGCCACCACCCCGCCCTACGCTCGGTGCATGCCCCGTCGCCAGATTCACGTGACCGGTACGGACGGCACTCCGCTGCGGGCGGCCCTGCGCGCTCTGCGCGCCGATCTGCGACTGCCCGCCGACTTCCCGGCCGCCGTCCTCGCCGAGGCCGCGGAGTCGGCGAGGTCCCCGGACCTGTCGGGCCACGAGGACGCCACGGACCTGCCGTTCCTCACCATCGACCCGCCGGCCTCCAGGGACCTCGACCAGGCGATGCACCTGGAGCGGCGCCCGCACGGCTTCCGGGTCCACTACGCCATCGCCGACGTCGCCGCCTTCGTACAACCCGGAGGCGCGCTGGACGCCGAGGCGCACCGGCGGGTGACGACCCTGTACCTGCCCGACGGCAGGATCCCGCTGCACCCCGCGCTCCTCTCCGAAGGCGCGGCGAGCCTCCTCCCCGGTGAGACCCGCCCCGCCGCGCTCTGGCGGATCGACCTCGACGCGGAGGGCCGAACCGTCTCCGCCGACGTCCGCCGGGCCCTCGTGCGCAGCAGGGCGAGACTCGACCACGCGGCTGTCCAGCGGCAGATCGACGCCGGCACGGCGGAGGAACCCCTCGCACTGCTCCGGGACATCGGCCTGCTGCTCGAACAGCAGGAGATCGCCCGGGGCGGCATCTCCCTCCACGTGCCCGAGCAGGAGATCGCCGAACGCGACGGCGGCTACGACCTCGCGTACCGCGTGCTCCTGCCCGCGGACGGCTGGAACGCACAGATCTCCCTGCTCACCGGCATGGCGGCCGCCGGGATCATGCGGGACTCGGGCACCGGCATCCTGCGCACGCTGCCGGTCGCCCCCGACGGTGCCGTCGCCCGGCTCCGCCGCTCGGCCGAGGCCCTGCACGTCGCATGGCCGCACCACGTCCCGTACGCCGAGGTGGTGCGCTCCCTCGACCCCACGAAAGGCAGCCACGCGGCGTTCCTCCAGGACTGCACCACGCTCCTGCGCGGCGCCGGCTACAGCGTGTTCGAGCACGGGAACCTCCCCACCCCCGCCGTGCACGCCGCCGTGGCCGAGCTCTACACCCACTGCACCGCGCCGCTGCGACGCCTCGTCGACCGCTACGCCGCCGAGCTGTGCCTCGCGGCGACCGCCGGTCACGAGCCCCCGGAGTGGGTGCTCCAGGCGCTGCCCGGCCTGCCCGGCGTGATGGCCACCGGCACCCGCCGGGCCGGCACGGTGGAGCGCGAGTGTGTCGGCCTGGTCGAGGGGGCACTGGTCGCGGACCGCGCCGGCGAGGTCTTCGACGGCTGTGTGATCGACGTCGAGGACGGCGACCCGGCCGTCGGCACCGTCCACATCGAGGACCCGGCGATCGTCGCCCGGATCGAGTCCGGCACCGCTCTCCCCCTGGGCGAACGGCTACGGGTCAGGCTCGCCCGAGTGGCCCCGGGTTCGGCCGAGGTGCTGTTCGTACCTGCCTGACGGCCGGGACGGCGGACCGGCGTACCGAGCCCCTGGCGACCGGGTTGTCCGTATCTCGTACGATCACGTCTTCGGCTACGGACTGCGTACCGACTCCGTACCAGGGAAGGTCTTACGCGTGAGTGACCTCGCCACCGTGGCCGGCAGACCCCGGCAGATCATCGCTGCCGCGCGCGCCCTCCTGGAGTCGGAGGGCCCCGAGGCGCTGACCATGCGCCGGCTGGCCGACCGGGTGGGTGTGAAGGCCTCCTCCCTCTACAAGCACTTCCCCGACAAGTCGTCCGTGGTCGCGGCGCTGGCCACCGAGACGCTCCGGGAGACGGCCGGGGTGCTGGCAGCCGCCGAGGCGGCCGCACCCGGCTCCTTCTCCGCGCTCGCCACCGCCTACCGGGCCTACGCCCTGGCCCACCCGCACCTCTACCTCGTCACCATGGGGCGCGCCCTCCCCTCCGCCGGAGCGGCGGACGCGGCGGCGGCCCCGCTGTTCCGTGCGGCCGGCGGCGACATCGACCGGGCACGGGCGGCCTGGGCCTTCGCCCACGGAATGGTGGTCCTGGAGCTCGACGGCCGCTTCCCGCCGGGCGCCGACCTCTCGGGTGCCTGGGAGGCGGGCATCGCGGCCTTCACCGCCCGGCCCGCCGGGTAGCATGGTCGGCACGGCAGACGAGCCGGGCGGACGGCCGCGTGGGGATCTCCGGATCCTCCCGAGGAACGTCCGGGCTCCACAGGGCAGGGTGATGGCTAACGGCCACCCGGGGTGACCCGCGGGACAGTGCCACAGAAAACAGACCGCCCGGGACCTCGGTCCCGGGTAAGGGTGAAACGGTGGTGTAAGAGACCACCAGCGTCCGGGGCGACCCGGACGGCTAGGTAAACCCCACCCGGAGCAAGGTCAAGAGGGAGCACCCCGGTGCTCCTGCGCGAACGTCCGAGGGCTGCCCGCCCGAGTTCGCGGGTAGACCGCACGAGACCGGCAGCAATGCCGGTCCTAGATGGATGGCCGTCTCCCCGGCCGCCGTGAGGCGACCGGGCGACAGAACCCGGCGTACAGCCCGACTCGTCTGCCCCCACTTCGGTACATCGCCCGGAAGGGCCTCCGACCTGCGTCGGAGGCCCTTCCGGCGCTCTCGGGGGCCCGGTTCGGCCCGCCGTCGCCGAGCAGAGTCAGATCTCGCCCAGGTCGGAGCTGAGCCAGTGCTGCGGGCGCATGTGGATGACCACCTGTTCGCCGTGTGACTTCCACGCGAAGTCGACGTAGCCGTCGACCTTCTCGGCCGGGAGGTAGCGCGACGAGATCTCCACCAGCTGCTCCCGGGTCGCGGGCAGGGTCGCCACGACCGGGCCCTCGACGGAGACGTAACGGATGGTGGGCGAGAGGCGGTCGACCATGAGGGTGAAGCGGCCGGCCCCGGCGATCGCCCTTCCCTTGCGGGAGTCGCGGCCGGTCATGATCCAGAGGTCGCCGCCGGGCTCGTACTGGTACCAGATCGGCACGGTGAGCGGGGCCCGGCCCTCCTCCCCGGCGTCCACGGCGATGGCGGCGACGTGCGGTTCCGCCAGGAACTGTTCGCGTTCTGCTCGGGACAAGGCCACGGAAGGACTCCTTCGTGCGCGGGCAGGCGTCGTTCTGGCTGGCATTATGCACCGCCGGCCGCCGGCCGCCGGCGGCCGCGCGTGTCGCCTCCTGTACCCTGCGCGGCGTGACCGACGACCACACCGCCACCGGCGACGCCGAGGTGGCGACAGCGGCCGCGCAGGCCGGCGCCGACGTGGTGCGCGCCAGGTACGGCGGGCACCTCACCCGCGTCGACAAGGGCGGCGGGGACTTCGCCACCGACGCCGATGTGGAGGCCGAGGAGGCGATCCTCGGTGTCATCCGGGCGGCACGGCCCGCAGACGCGCTGCTCGGCGAGGAAGGCGGACAGCGGGGCGCCGCCGGCACGGAGCGCCGGTGGCTGGTCGATCCCCTGTGCGGCACGCTCAACTACGCGGCCGGCCACATGCTGGTGGCCGTCAACGTGGCGCTGCGCGGCGGACCGGCCGCGGTGGCCGACCCCTTCAGCCGTGAGGTCTTCTTCACCGACGGCCGGACGGCCTGGCTGAGGCAGGACGGCGCCGACACCCCGCTGGTGCCCACCTCGGCCACCCGGCTCGTGGACGTCAACCTGGATCCACCGTTCCCGTCCGCGCCGGCTTTCCGCGCCACGGACCTGCTGGCACACCCCACGTTCGTCGCACGCTTCCGGCCGCGCGTCGTGTCCACGACGCTCGCGCTGGCCTGGGTGGCCGCCGGCAGACGCGCCGCCTATGTCACCGACGGCGGGGACCTTTCCGAGAACGTGCACTTCGCCGCGGGTGTCGCCCTGTGCCGGGCCGCGGGCTGCGTGGTGACCGGGATCGACGGCACGCCCGTCGGCCGGGGAGCCCGCGGACTGGTGGCCGCCGCCGATGCCGCGACCCACGAAATCCTGATGTCGGTGATCCGCAGCGGTGGCTGACCCCTCCGTGGGCGTGCCCGGCAGGAGGGCGGTCGCGGACGTCGTCCGCTCACCCTCGCCCGCCGCCGGGGGACCGGTCGTCGCTCAGCCGGGCGTACATCAGCATGTCCCGACGCCGGCCGCCGATCTCCTGCCAGCCGCGCAGCAGCCCTTCGCGCAGGTATCCGGCGCTCTCGGCGGTCCGGACCGAGGCGGTGTTCCACGGCTCGACGAGGATCTGGACCCTGGGGATGCGCAGCTCGTGCAGGGCCCAGGTGGTGACCGTGCGCAGCGCGGCGCCCGCGACCCCCTGGCCGCGGGCCGCTGACGTCATCCAGTAGCCGAGGGTCGCGCGGCCTTCGGCGCTGTCCGAGAGCCAGAGTCCGATGGAGCCGACCGGCCGCCTGTCCCGGGTGCGGGCGATGGTGAAGGGATACCCGGTCCCGGTGGCCGCCCGCTTCCACTGGCGCCGGACGAACGCCTGCGCCGCCTCGTGGGAGTACGGCGAGGGGATGGTGGTGATCAGTGGGATGTAGTCGTCCTCCGCCGCCTCGCGTACGAGAGGCAGATCGCTCATCTCCCAGGGGCGCAGGACGAAATCGGCTCCTGCGGTCAGGCTGGGGACGGTCAGCGGTTGTGCCATGCGCGTCATCCTGCCGCCGATCCGTCCCCCCTGCCCTGCCCGACTCACCTTCGTGGATCACCCGGCGGACGCCCGCGTGCCCGGCCGGCGGAGGAAGGCCCCGGCGAGGAGTGCGCCCGCCAGTACCAGCGCCGAATTGACCAGCACGGCGGTCGACACTCCGGAGAGCACCGCGTCGGGCCCCGTGGCCGTGCCCATCCGGGCGGTGACGACGGCGCTCATCACCGGGATGCCCATGGTGATGCCGACCTGCTGCGTCATCGTGGCCAGGCCGGTGGCGAGCCCCTGGTCCTCGTCGGGCAGCCCCGAGGTGGCGGTGACCATGAAGCCCACGATCATCAGCATGTTGCCGACCCCGCCGATGAAGGTGGCGGCCAGCAGGAGCGTGATCCAGCCGCCCGAGGTGCCGAGAGCGACGAGGGAGAGGGTGGCGGCTGCCTGTACGACGCCACCGAGGACGATGGTGCGCCGGTTGCCGAAGCGGCCGACCGCCCGGCCGCCGAGCATGCCGCCGGCCACGGTGCCGATGCCGAGGACGCCGAAGGCGAGACCGGTCGCGAGCGGGGAGTAGCCCAGTACCTCCTGGAGGTAGAGCGTCAGCAGGAAGACCAGCGAGGTCTCGGTGACGAAGGCGATCAGCCCCGTGACGTTCCCCCAGATGACGCTGCGCCGCCTGAGGATGTGTACGGGCACCAGGGGCGCCGCCGCCCGCTTCTCGACGAACCAGAAGCCGGCCAGCAGGGCGGCGCCGACGAGGAGCGCGGCCAGGGTGGTGGGGGTGGTCCAGCCCGACTCGCCGGCCTGGGTGAGTCCGTACACGAGCAGCAGCAGACCGCCGGTGACGGTCGCGGCACCCGGGACGTCGAGCTTCGGGCGCTCGGCGGGCCGCGAGTCGGTGATCACGGACGGGGCGAGGACGACGACGAGCGCGGCGACGGGCACGTTGATGAAGAAGGCCCAGCGCCAGGACAGCAGATCGGTCAGCAGCCCGCCCAGGATCGCTCCCGCGGTGAAACCGGCGGACATCAGGGCGCCGTTGAGCCCGAGCGCCCGCTCGCGCAGCGGGCCCTCCTTGAACGCCGTGGTGAGCAGGGCGAGTCCGGCCGGGGTGACGGCAGCGGTGGCCAGGCCCTGCAGCACACGTGCGACGAGCAGGACTTCGGGGGAGGTCGCGAGCCCGCCGAGCACGGAGGAGAGGCCGAGGACGACCATGCCGCCCATGAACAGGCGCTTACGGCCGACGAGATCGGCGACCCGCCCGAACAGCAGGGTGAATCCGGCTGCGGCGAGGGCGAAGGACGTGGCGATCCACTGGAAGTGGGAGAGGGAGAACCCGAGCCCTTCACCGACGGCGGGCAGGGCCACGTTCAGGATCGAGAAGTCGACAGCGATCATGAACTGGGCGCCGAGCAGGAGGACGAGTACGAGCTTCTGGCGGCCGGTCATGCGTGCGGCGGGAGCATGGGGAGGTGAGGCGGCGGGGGCTGTGCTGGATGCGGACATGAGGTGCCCTTTCCGGGAGCATCGGAAGGCTTAACGGTTCTTGGGTTCCGTTAAGATGTGTGTCACCGTAGCAGGGGACGGCCGACTAATGGAACTGGAGAACCGTTATGAATGCTGGGGACGTGGAGCCGGGCACGGTACGGCCCGGCGGGCGGACGGCGCGGGTGCGGGAGTCCGTCCTGCGTGCGGCCGGTGACGCCCTGGTCGAGCAGGGCTTCGACCGGCTCGACCTGGCTGATGTCGCGCGCCGCGCGGAGGTGGGCAAGACGACGGTCTACCGGCGCTGGTCCACGACCGCGGGGCTCGTCGCCGACCTGCTCACCGACATGGCCGAGCAGTCCGTGCCGCGTACGGACACCGGCTCCCTGGACGAGGACCTCAAGGCCAACGCGCGGCTGGTCGTACGGACGCTGACCGACCCTCGGCAGGGACCGCTCTTCGCCGCGGTGATCGCCGCGGCCACCTGCGACGCCCGTACGGCCGAGGCCCTCCACCACTTCTACGCGGTGCGCATCGCCGAGTGGGCGGGCTGTGTCGACGCGGCGGTCGAGCGGGGGGAGCTTCCGGCAGGCACCGACGCCCGCGAGGTGATCCGGGCCGTCTCCGCACCGCTCTACTACCGCCTGCTGGCCAGTGGCGACCCCCTCGACGAGGCCGTCGCCGACCGCGCGGCCGCGACGGCGGCGGTGGCGGCCAGGGCGGGCGTGTACGTGAACTGACGGGAAGGGGAGGGGAACCCGACCGGAGTGCTTGACCTCTTGTGCACTCCAATTCGTAGCTTCTCCACTCATGAGGACAGCGACGGAATGGCAGACGAGAGTATTGGGCCGCAGCGGGATCGAGGTCGGCGCGCTCGGCCTCGGGTGCTGGGCGATCGGCGGTGAGTGGGCGACGCCCGACGGCAGCCCGCTCGGCTGGGGCAAGGTCGACGACGACGAGTCGGTGGCGGCGATCCGCCGGGCACTCGACCTGGGGGTGCGGTTCTTCGACACCGCCGACGTGTACGGCGCGGGGCACAGCGAACGCGTTCTGGGGAAGGCGCTCGCGGGCAGGCGGGACGAGGCCGTCGTCGCCACCAAGTGGGGCAACCTCTTCGACGAGCGGACCCGGACCATGGACGGGTGCGACACCTCGCCCGGCTACGCCCGCGCCGCGCTCCAGGCGTCCCTGCGCAGGCTGGGAACCGACCGGATCGACCTCTTCCAGTTGCATATCGGCGACACCCCGCCCGAGGAGGCGGCCGAACTGAGGGACGCCTGCGAGGGGTTCGTGGCCGAAGGGCTGATCCGGGCGTACGCGTGGAGCACCGACGACCCGGAGCGCGCGGCGCTGTTCGCCGAGGGTGAGCACTGCGCGGCTGTCCAGCACGCCTGCAACGTGCTGGAGGACGCCCCCGGGATGCTCGGCCTCAGCGAGGAGCGGGCACTGCTCAGCATCGTCCGGAGCCCGTTGGCGATGGGTCTCCTCGCGGGGGCGCGAGACCCCGGCCGGCGGGCGGCGGCGGGGGACATCCGGTCCACCCCGCCCGAGTGGCTGCACTGGTTCGAGGCCGGCGGGGTGCCCTCGGCGCACTGGGCGCGGCGGGTCGAGGCGATCCGGGAGGTGCTGACGGCGGACGGCAGGACCCTCGCCCAGGGCGCCATCGGCTGGCTCTGGGGCCGGAGCGGACGGGCGGTGCCGATTCCCGGCTTCCGGACCGTGGCCCAGGTCGAGGAGAACGCCGGGGCCCTGGCGTACGGCCCGCTGCGGCCCGCGCAGATCCAGGAGATCGCGGGCCTTCTCGTCTGATCGCGCGGAGTCGGCCGGTGCACAGTGGTCACGGGAGATCGCGGGCCTTCCCGTCCGATCGGGAGTCGGCCGGTGCGCAGTGGTCACGGGGATCGGCCGGCGCCGTCCGGTCACGGGGGACCGGACGGCGCCGTGCGACCTCGCGGGATCAGCCGATGCGGGTGCCCGTCCCGCTCACCCTGACCCGCGCGTCGCCCGCGTGCAGCGCGACGGTGAGTGTGCCGGGGCGCCCCATGTCGGCGCCCTGGTGCAGGGTGAGGACGGTTTCGGCCGGGACCAGGCCGAGTTCGCGCGCGTACGCTCCGAACGCGGCTGCCGCCGCCCCCGTCGCCGGGTCCTCGACCACACCCCCGACCGGGAACGGGTCGCGGACGTGGAAGACCGTGGCGGACTCGCGCCACACGAGCTGGAGAGTCGTCAGGTCCAGCCGGTGCATGAGGGCTTCCAGGCGGGCGAAGTCGTACGAGAGGTCCGCCAGGCGTTCCCGGCTCGCGGCGGCCAGCACCAGATGGCGGGCGCCGGCGTACGCGATCCTGGGCGGCAGGGCGGGGTCCAGGTCGGCGGCCGGCCAGTCCAGTGCCGCCAGGGCCTCCGCCAGGTCGTCGGCCGGGACATCCGTGGTGTGGGGCTCGACGCTCGTCAGGGTCGCGCGCAGCTCGTCGCCCTCGCGGGTGACCGTGACCGGGACCGTACCCGCGGCGGTGGAGAACACCAGGTCGCCCGGGCCGTCCCGTTCGGCGAGCGCGATGGCCGCGGCGACCGTCGCATGGCCGCAGAAGGGGACCTCGGCCTTCGGGCTGAAGTAGCGGACGGTGTGTCCGCCGCGGCCGTCCGGTGCGGTGAGGAACGCCGACTCGCTGTATCCCAGCTCGGCGGCGACGGCGAGCATCGCCGCGTCGTCGAGCGTGGAGGCGTCCAGGACGACACCTGCCGGATTGCCGCCTGCCGGATCGGCGGAGAAGGCGGTGTAGCGCAGGACCTCGTGGCCGGGGAGTGAGCTCATGCCGCACATCAACCGGACGGGGCGCGCGCGCATTCCCGGTAGCGATCGCACGGGCCGCCTCCGCGGGCGTGGCCCGGGGTCCTGACCCCCCGGACCACGCCGTTCGGCCGTTCCCCGCGGACCCCCCGGGCCGCGGCGGCCTGTTCACTGCGGTCAGTGGCAGACCTTGACGCCCGTCCCCTTGCTCCACGAGCAGGAGTCCAGGAGCGCGCCGCTCGGCTTGAACAGCCGGGCCTTGTCGCCGGTGTTGTTCCAGACGTACGAGCCGCGGTTCCAGTACACGTGGGCCCCGGCGTTCGTGCCCTTGCCGGTGTGGACCCGTACGGTCTCGCCCGCGGCCACGGTGACGGAGGGGAAGGTGTACGTGTAGCCGGTGTTGTCCTTCAGCTTGTAGCCCTTGAGCTGCAGCTTGGACGTGCCGTTGTTGTGCAGGTCCACGTACTCGGCGTTGAGAGACGTGTTGCTGCGGGTGTCGGTGCCGGGGCTGTCGTACTGGATCTTGCCGAGGTGCAGACCGCCCTGGTGGGTGGCCGCCGTGGCCGGGGCCGTGGCGAGGAGCGAGCCGGCCAGAGCGGTGGCGGCGGCCAGGGCGAGGGGCGCGGCGGTGCGTATGCGCATGCGGTGTGGTCCTTCTGTGTGCATCTGGTGAAGGTCAGCAGCATACGGCCAGCATGCGCTTGCCCGGCCCCCTAGGCGGAAATTCGCAACTTCGGTCATCCGAGGGCAGGTTCCGGGCAAGCTCGGGCAGGGCGGGGGTCAGCCGCGGCCCACGTACGGCATGGCCGTCGCCAGTACCGTCGCGAACTGCACATTGGCCTCCAGCGGCAGCTCCGCCATGTGCAGGACCGTGCGCGCCACGTCGGCCGCGGCCATCACCGGCTCGACGGCCACCTCGCCGTTCGCCTGGAGGATTCCCGTACTCATCCGCTCCGTCATGTCGGTCGCCGCGTTGCCGATGTCGATCTGGCCGCAGGCGATCCGGTAGGGCCGCCCGTCCAGGGACAGCGACTTCGTCAGGCCGGTCATCGCGTGCTTCGTCGCCGTGTACGCGATCGAGTGCGGGCGCGGCGCGTGCGCCGAGACCGATCCGTTGTTGATGATCCGGCCGCCCTGCGGGTCCTGTTCCTTCATCAGGCGGTAGGCCGCCTGCGCGCACAGGAACGCCCCGGTCAGATTGACGTCCACCACCGTCCGCCAGTCCTCGTACGCGAGGTCCTCGACCGGCACCGAGCCCGGCCCGAAGGTCCCCGCGTTGTTGAAGAGCAGGTCGAGCCGGCCGAAGCGGTCCCGTACGGCTGCGAAGAGCGCGGCCACCCCGTCCGGGGTGCTCACGTCGGTGGGCAGGCACACCGTGGTGCCCGGTCCGGCGGCGGCTGCCGTCTCCTCCAGGGCCGCGGCCCGCCGCCCGGCGAGGGCCACCGTCCAGCCCGCACCCGTAAGAGTGAGGGCCACGGCCCGGCCGATGCCCGATCCGGCACCTGTGACGACGGCGATTCTCTGCTCAGCGTTCATGGCCCGGCAGCGTACGGGAGGTTTACCGGCGGCCGGCACCCGGTGCTCATCGCACCGCCATAAGGATGTTGTGTACCCGCCAACGGCAGGTCTTCGCCCCGCATTCCAATGCCTCTGACAACATCCGGCAGGGGAGGGGCATATGACACCCGCACAGATCCGCAGCACGCCCGGCCAGAGCGGCCATTCCGAGGAGCTCCGCATCGCCGCCCAGCGGCTCGGATCCGGGGTGGGCCGCCGCCGCTTCCTCACCGTCACCGGCGCCGCCGCGGCGCTGGCCTTCGCGGTCAACCTGCCGGCAGCGGGCACCGCTGCCGCCGCCGAGCTCGACGCCCGGAAGCTCACCGAGGACCCCTTCACCCTCGGTGTCGCCTCCGGCGACCCGCTGCCCGACTCCGTGCTGCTGTGGACCAGACTCGCGCCCCGCCCGTACGACGCCGACGGCGGGCTGCCCGCCGAGCGGGTCCAGGTCCGCTGGGAGATCGCCCGCGACGAACGCTTCAGCCGGATCGTCCGGCGCGGCTCCACGACCGCGCACCCGGAGTTCGGCCACAGCGTGCACGTCGACGTGGACGGCCTCGACTCCGACCGCACCTTCTACTACCGCTTCCGCGCGGGCAGCTGGATCAGCCCCACCGGCCGCACCCGCACCGCCCCCGCCCCCGGCGCGCGCAACAGCTCCCTGACCCTGGCCGCCGTCTCCTGCCAGGCCTACCACGACGGCTACTTCACCGCCTACCAGCACCTCGCGGCCGAGGACGTCGACGTGGTCTTCCACCTCGGCGACTACCTCTACGAGTACGCGGTGACCGCCGTCGGCGGTGCCCGCAAGTACACCGACCGCGTCCTGCCGGACCACTTCAACCGGGAGACCCTGACGCTGGAGGACTACCGCATGCGGTACGGCCTCTACAAGTCCGACCCGGACCTGCGCGCCGCGCACGCCGCGCACCCCTTCGTCGTCACCTGGGACGACCACGAGACGGAGAACAACTACGCGGGCGACACCCCGGAGAACACCGTCCCGCCGGAGGAGTTCCTGCTGCGCAGGGCCGCCGCCTACCGCGCGTACTGGGAGAACCAGCCGCTGCGCGCCCCGCAGCGCCCCACCGGCCCCGACATGCGTCTCTACCGGCGGCTGCGGTTCGGCCGGCTCGCGCAGTTCGACATCCTCGACACCCGCCAGTACCGCAGCAACCAGGCCTACGGCGACGGCTGGAAGGTCCCCGGCCCGGAGTCCGAGGACCCGTCACGCACCATGACGGGCGCCGCCCAGGAGCGCTGGCTGCTCGACGGCTGGAAGCACTCCCGCGCCCGGTGGAACGTCGTGCCGCAGCAGGTCACCTTCGCCCAGCGGCGCGACGTCCCGACCGACGCCTACAAGCTCTCCATGGACTCGTGGGACGGCTACCCGGCCTCCCGGCAGCGGATCATGGACGGGGCCGAGGCCGCCGGCATCGAGAACCTCATGGTCCTCACCGGCGACGTGCACGTCGGGTACGCCTTCGACCTGAAGAAGGACTTCGACGACCCGTCCTCGCGGACGGTGGGCACGGAGATCGTCGCCACCTCCGTCGCCAGCGGCAAGGACGGATCCGACAAGCCGGCCAGCTGGAACAACCAGACCCAGGCCAACCCGCACATGAAGTTCTACAACGGCCGCCGCGGGTACGCCCTCGTCACCCTCGGCACGGAGCAGGCACGCGCGGACTTCCGCACGGTGTCGGCGGTCACCACGCCCGGCGCCCCCGTCAGCACGGCCGGCTCCTTCGTGACCGAGGCCGGGAACCCGGGGCTGACCCCCGCCTGACCCGGCCCCGGGTCAGCCGCGGTCGTCCGCCGGATAGCGGACGCCGACGCGGGCACGTACCGCGTCGAGCGTCCGCATCACGGCGAGCGAACCCTCCAGCGGCACCAGCGGGGACTCCTTCTCGCCCGCCAGCAGCGCGCGGGTCACCTCGGCAGCCTCGTACTGCATGCCCGTGAGCCCCTGAGGGCCGGGACCGGTGACGACCTTCTCGGGCTCCCGGCCCGGCCGGTGGAGGACGAAGTGCTCCGGGTGGAAGAAGCCCTGGGGGAAGTCGATCCGCCCCGCCGTGCCGGTGACCGACGCGGTGGTCGGCAGGTCCCCGACGATCGAACAGCTCAGCAGGGCCGTGGCCCCGGAGTCCCAGCCCAGCAGCATCCCGGTGTTCAGGTCCACGCCCTCCGGGGACAGCAGCGCGTCCGCCTGCACGCGGTCCGGCTCACCGAGCAGCAGCTGAGCGAAGGACACCGGATAGACCCCGAGGTCCAGCAGCGCGCCGCCGCCGAGCGCGGGATCACGCAGCCGGTGCTCGGCCCCGAAGCTGCCCGCGAAGCCGAAATCGGCCTGCACCGTGCGGATCTCGCCGATCGCGCCGTCCCGCACCAGCTCGGTCATCCGGCGGATGAGCGGATTGCAGTACGTCCACATGGCCTCCATCAGGAACAGACCGCGCTCCCGGGCGAGGTCCACCAGCTCCCGCGCCTCGCGCGCGTTGAGCGTGAACGCCTTCTCGCACAGCACGTGCTTCCCGGCCTCCAGCGCCAGCCCGGCCGCCTCCCGGTGCGCGGAGTGCGGAGTGGCGACGTACACGACGTCGACCGTCTCGTCGGCGACGAGCTCCGCCCAGCTGCCGTACGCCCGCTCGATCCCGAACCGGTCGGCGAACGCCTTCGCGGACGCCTCCGTCCGTGAGGCCACCGCCACGACCTCGCCCCCGGAGCCCTCCATCGCCAGGAGGTCCGCCGTGAACGTCGCGGCTATGCCGCCCGTCGCCAGTACACCCCAACGCACAGTCCCGCTCATGCCCGCCCGCTCTCACGCAAAAAGGTATCGACCACTACGACTGACCTGAGAGCATAGATGCGGATTCAACGAAGCGGAGAAGAGGATGCCGGACAACGGCGCGAGCCGGGCCCAGCAAGAACACGAGCACATACCGACGAAGACCAAGGGCGCCGCACACGGAGCCCCGGCCACCGCCACCCCCACCGCTGCGGGTGCACCGGCCGTTACCCCGACCCTCGCATCGAGCCTCCCGGCCACCGCCGCGACCACCGCCCGGCGGGCCGGACTCCTGGTCACCCTGGTGCTGGGCGGACTCACCGCACTGCCGCCCCTCTCGATGGACATGTACCTCCCGGCACTCCCGGAGGTCACCGACTCCCTGCACGCACCGGCGTCCACCGTCCAGCTCACCCTGACCGCCTGCCTCACCGGCATGGCGCTCGGACAGCTCGTCGTCGGACCCATGAGCGACCGCTGGGGCCGGCGCAAGCCGCTGCTCCTCGGCATGATCGTCTACGTGATCGCCACCGCGATCTGCGCCGTCGCCCCCTCCGCGGAACTCCTCATCGGCTTCCGCCTCCTCCAGGGCCTGGCAGGCGCGGCCGGCATCGTGATCTCCCGGGCCGTCGTACGCGACCTCTACGACGGCGACGAGATGGCCCGGTTCTTCTCCACCCTGATGCTCATCTCGGGCGTGGCCCCCGTGATCGCGCCCGTGATCGGCGGTCAGGTGCTCCAGTTCACCGACTGGCGCGGCATCTTCGTCGTCCTCACCGTCATCGGCGCACTGCTCACACTCGTCGTCTGGAAGTGGCTCCACGAGACCCTGCCCGCGGACAGCCGCCACACCGGCGGCATCGGTGACGCGCTGCGCACCATGCGAGGGCTGCTGGCCGACCGGGTGTTCACCGGCTACATGATCGCGGGCAGCCTCGCCTTCGCCGCGCTCTTCGCCTACGTGAGCGCCTCACCGTTCGTGGTCCAGGAGATCTACGGCGCTTCGCCCCAGACGTTCAGCCTGCTCTTCGGGATCAACTCCGTCGGGCTCATCGCCGTGGGCCAGATCAACGGCAAGCTGCTCGTCGGGAGGGTCAGCCTGGACAAGGCGCTGGCCTTCGGTCTCACCGTCATCTCCGTCGCCGCGATCGCCCTGCTGCTGATGACCTCCGGGGTCTTCGGCGAGGTCGGTCTGCTGCCGGTGGCCGCCGGGCTGTTCGTGCTCATGTCCGCGATGGGCCTGGCGATGCCCAACACCAACACCCAGGCGCTGATGCGCACCAGGCACGCGGCGGGCTCCGCGTCCGCCCTGCTCGGCACGTCCCAGTTCCTGATCGGCGCCGTCGCCTCGCCGCTGGTGGGGATCGCGGGCGAACGGACGGCGGTGCCGATGGCCGTGGTCCAGGTGGCCTGCGCCCTCGCCTCGATGGCGAGCTTCCTGCTGTTGTGCAGGCCGTGGCGGAGCACGGGCGGCGGGAAGCGGCAGCCGGCCACGGGCTGAGCGCCGCACCGGCGGGGAGGGGGGGACGGGCGCGCACGGCCCGTCCCCCTCCTCCCTGTTGCGCCCGGGCGGGCCCCCCGGTCAGACTGCGGCGGTGCACGCCGAAGAGGAACTTCCGTTGACCGGCGGGAACGTCAGCGAGGGCATCGTCCGCGTCGGTGACACCGTCCGCCGCCCCGCCGGGCCGTGGACCCCGGCGGTGCACGCACTGCTGGCCCACCTCCACGAGGCCGGCTTCCGGGCCGCTCCCCGCCCCCTCGGCATCGACGACCGGGGCAGGGAGGTCCTGACCTTCGTGCCGGGCGACATGATCTGGCCGGACCGGTTCGCCCTGGTGGACCCCTCGGCCGGGCTGAAGCGGGTCGCGCGGATGGTCCGTGACTTCCACGACGCCGTGGCCGGCTTCACGCCTCCGCCGGACGCCCGGTGGAACGCGCTCGTCCCGGCGGACGGCGCCGACATCATCGCCCACCACGACCTGGCGCCGTGGAACCTCGTCGCCGACGGCGACGAGAGGTGGGCCTTCATCGACTGGGACAACGCCGGCCCCGGCACACGCCTCTGGGACCTCGCCTACGCCGTACGGGGCTTCGTCCCGCTGTCCGCGCACCCCGACTGGCAGCGAACCGACGCCCCGGAGCGGCTCCGCCTCTTCGTCGACACCTACGGCCTCGACGAGACCGGGAGGCGCGCGCTGGTGCCGCTGCTCGGCCGCCGTACGCGCGCCATGCACGACTTCCTCCGCGCCCAGGCCGCCGAGGGCAACCAGCCCTGGGCGAGGCACTGGGCCGAAGGCCACGGGGACGCCTGGCGGAGCGACGCCGAATACGTCGAGCAGCGCGAGGACCGCTGGCTGAGGGCCATGCTCGCCGGCTGAGCAGCGTTCGCTGGCCCCGGCCCCGCAGGGGCCCGGGGCCGAGCAGAGCACGTCGCCCCTGGCCGGGATGGTGCCCGGGCCGAGCAGAGCACGTCGCCCCTGGCCGGGATGGTGCCCGGGCCGAGCAGAGCACCCTGCCCCCGGCAGGTGTCAGGGAGAGCGGGGCCCGCGTCCCCCGGCCCGGAAGGTGCTCGGGCCGAGCAGAGCACCCTCCCCCCCCCCGGCCCGGCAGGTGTCAGGGAGCGGCGCCCGCGGCCCCGGCGCGGTCAGCCCTCGCGCGGGTAACCCAGCAGGTGCAGACGGTCCTTGCGGTCCGTCCAGCGGAACACCCCGATGCCGGACGTCTCCGTCTCCGGCAGCCGTGTGTTCGCCGGCAGCGGCTCCACGCTCCAGGTCGTGAAGCTCATCGTGACCGGGCCGCCCCCGCCGTCCAGCGCCTCGGCCGCGTCGCGCGCGGTCGTCGCGCCGTACGCGGTGCCCCCGTCGGTCACCGAGGCGAGCGTCAGCTGCGGAGAACCGTCCTCGTCCTCGAAGCAGAAGCCCTTCTTCGCGTCGAGGTCGAACGCGAGGTTCCCCGCCACCAGATAGCCACCCGAGGACGAGACGACGGCCTGCGGATAACGCCCCGGCTCTATGGCCGGCGTGTGGCACTCCACCGAGGCGACCGGCTTCCCGCTCGCCGAGTCGTGGACCGTCCACAGCTGATGCGTGGCCGCCCGCTCAGTGCCCTTCGCCAGCTGCCACTTCGCCAGCACCAGCCCCGGAGCCACGGAGGTGGGGGTTCCGGAGAGCGGGTCGGCTCCCTTCGGTGCGTTCTGCCTGCTGAACCAGCCGCCCCGCACCCAGAATTCGCGTACCCCGCTCAGCAGCAGGCCCTTCGCCGTCTGCCCCCGCACCTCGGTGAGCTGCTTGCAGGCCGTGCAGCCCTTCGGGTAGGTGACGGCCGACGCGGCGATCTCCGACACCTCGCCGTCGATGGGGTCCACGACCGCGCTGTTCGCCCGGCCGTCGCTGATCAGGACGCCCGGCCCGGTCGCCGTGACGGCCGGCGTACCGGTCCACGGCACCTCGACGTGCCGCCGCTCGCCCTCCACCACGTCGTACACGTCGAGCGAGACGAACGTCTCCGTGGGGGAGAGCGCGTCCGCGGGCCTGCCGACCGACCAGGTCACGAAGAACTCCTGGTCGTCCTTGGCGACGGTGAGCAGCTTCGGGAAGCGCGACGGGTCCGCAGGCCGCCCGGCCTCACCGCTCCAGTAGGCCTCGCCGGTCTCCGTGTCGAGCGTCCGCAGCCGGTAACGGCCGTGGGGCTCACGCACCAGGTAGGCCAGCAGACCCGTCGTCCGTGAGACGGCGTAGTCGGGCCCCGCACCGACGACCTCCCAGCCGCTCCCCGTCGCGTACTCCGTGGGGACGGTCAGCCGTGTCGCGGGGCCGGTGCTCTTCTTCGCGGGCTTCTTCGGCTCGTCGTCCTTCGAGCCGCCGCCCCCGCCCCCACAGGTCGCCAGCAGGATCAGCAGCGCAAGGACGAGCACCCCGCCGACCAGGGTCAGGCGCACGATCCTCTGTCTCATTGGTCCCCCCGATGAGCCGATCTCCGAGCCGTCCCCGGCACGGCGGCGATCAGCGTAGCAACGGGCCCGAGGCGAAGAGCAGTTCGGTTCCGTACCCGTTACGTCCCGATCCTGTGCCGGACCACCGGGCAGCCGAGCGGGGTCCCGCAGCGCCTACAATTCGGCGGTGAACGCCACCCTCCCCACCGCGGAAGCCCTGCGTGCCGCACTGGCCGGCCTGCTCGGCGGGCTGCCCCCGAAGCAGGCGGCGCAGGCCGTCGACCGGCTCATCGCCAGCTACCGCGGGACCACGCCCACCGATGCCCCGATTCTGCGGGACCGTTCGGACGTGGCCGCGTACGCCGCGTACCGGATGCCCGCGACCTTCGAGGCCGTACGCTCCTGCCTCGACGCACTCCGCGAGGCCGCGCCGGACTGGGTGCCGGCCACGCACACCGACGTCGGCGGCGGTACGGGCGCGGCGAGCTGGGCGGTCGCCGGGGCCTGGGGGGAGGGGCCGCGGACCACGGTGCTGGACTGGGCGGAACCCGCTCTCGCCCTCGGCCGTGAGCTGGCCATGTCCTCCGGTCTGCCCGGGCTGCGGGCCGCCACCTGGGAGCGGGCGAGGATCGGTACGGCGCTGGAGCTCGGGGCCACGGACCTGGTGACCGTGTCGTACGTACTCAAGGAGCTCACCCCCGCGGACCGGGTCGCGCTGGTGGACGCCGCCGCGAGCGCGGCGCAGGCCGTGCTCGTCGTGGAACCCGGCACCCCCGACGGCTACGAACGCGTCATCGAGGCCCGCGACCGGCTGATCGCCGCCGGGATGAGCGTCGCTGCGCCCTGCCCGCACGACGGCGCGTGCCCCATCGAGCGCGGCACGGACTGGTGCCACTTCTCGGCCCGGGTCAGCCGTTCCTCCCTGCACCGCCAGGTCAAGGGGGGTTCCCTCAGCCACGAGGACGAGAAGTTCAGCTATGTGGTCGCGACCCGGTTCCCGGCCCTCCCGGCCGGCGCGAGGGTCACCCGCAGGCCGCAGATCCGCAAGGGCCAGGTGCTGCTGGAGCTCTGCACCCGCGACGAGGGCCTGCGGCGCGCCACGGTCACCAAGCGGCACGGCGAGCTCTACCGTGCCGCCCGCGACACCGCGTGGGGCGACCCCTGGCCGCCGCCGGAGAGCGACCAGGAGCGATAGGGCCTCTCGTTCGGATCAGGCCAGAACGGAAGACCCCAGGCGGCTCGGCCGCTCTCCGGCGTGCGGCCCTTCACGCCGCCCGCAGCTCCTGGGTGCAGCACTTCACGCTGCCGCCGCCCTTGAGCAGCTCGCCCAGATCCATCGGGACCGGCTCGAAGCCCCGGTCCCGCAGGGGGTCGAAGAGCCCCGTCGCCGCCTGCGGGAGCAGCACGTGGCGTCCGTCGCTGACCGCGTTGAGGCCCAGAGCGGCGGCGTCCGCCTCCCCGGCGAGCAGCGCGTCGGGGAAGAGCCGGGCCAGCACGGACCGGCTGCCCGGGGAGAAGGCCCCCGGGTAGTACATGATCTCGTCGGCCGCCTCGTCGAGCACGCAGAGCGCGGTGTCCAGGTGGTAGTAGCGCGGGTCCACCAGGTCGAGCCCGATCACCGGGCGCCCGAAGAACTCCTGCGCCTCGTCGTGGGAGAGCGGACTGGACCGGAAGCCCCGCCCGGCCAGGAGGTACGTCGCCGTCACCGCGAAGTCCCCCTCGCCCTCGTTCACGTGGGCCGGCTCGTGGATCTCGGTGAAACCGTGGGCCCGGAACCACTCCCGGTGCGCCTCGGCCTCGGCGTACCGCTCGCGGTAGGCGAACAGGGCGCCGAGCACCCGTCCGTCGACGACGGTGGCCCCGTTGGCGGCGAACACCATGTCGGGCAGGTCCGGGCGGGGGGTGAGGAGCTCCACGGTGTGGCCCAGCGACCGGTAGCGGTCACGCAGGTCCTCCCACTGGGTGGTGGCCAGCGGCAGGTCCACGGGCTTGGACGGGTCCATCCACGGGTTGATGGAGTACGTGACCTGGAAATGGGCCGGCGGGCACATCAGGTAGCGACGAGGGGTGGCGTCACGGGTCAATGCAGGCTCCTCACGAACGGCGGCCGTAGCCGCGGCACGGTGGGATGCGCACGGGGTGTGTGCGTGTGTTCATGGTGCTCCGCACCGGGGCCTGCGCGCTGTGATCCGTTCGGGTGGTTCACGCCGGGGCGGCCGGGCCACCGGACGGGGGCCCGGAGACATCGCAAGACGATACGTATCGGGCTGCGATCCCTCTAGGCTGGCCGGATGTCACCTCACAAGGCTCCCGACTCCACCCGCCGCAGCGACCGCTCACGCCGCGCGATCCACGACGCCGCGCTGGAGCTCGTGGGCGAGGTCGGATACGCGCGTACGACGATCGAGGGCATCGCCGCCCGCGCCGGGGTCGGCAAGCAGACGATCTACCGCTGGTGGCCGTCGAAGGCGGCCGTGCTGATGGACGCCTTCCTCGACACGGCCGCACGCCAGGCGGAGGAGTCGGCCGGGGCGGAGGAAGGCGCCGCGTACGCCATCCCCGACACCGGGGACCTGGCGGCCGACCTGAAGCTGGTCCTGCGGGCCACCGTCGACGAGCTGAACGATCCGGCGACCGAGGCGCCCATGCGGGCCCTGGCGGCCGAGGGCATCGTCGACGCGGCCCTCGGTGCCCAGTTCGTCGAGAACCTGCTCGAACCGCAGATGCGGTTGTATGTCACACGGCTGCAGGCGGCCCGGAGCGCCGGCCAGGCGCGTGCGGACATCGATACCCGCATCGCGCTGGAACTCCTGATCGCCCCGCTCACGCATCGCTGGCTGCTGAGAACCCTTCCGCTCACCCATGCCTACGCGGACGCGGTCGTCGACCACGCGCTCCACGGGCTCCTGCCGCCGGGTGGAGAGTGACCGCCCATTCCGTGACATTCCGCACGAGCGCGGCGCCCTCTGCCCGGCCGCCCGGGCACCCCGCTTGAGAACTCTGGCCACCCGAGGCGCAGGATGGTGGGACCATGGAGAGGTAACCGCTGAGGTGAGGGGATAGATGGGCGCCGATTCCGGCCGCTATCGCGGCACAGAGGGCAGGATTTCCCAGTGGCTGCGCAGGCGGCCCAAACCGCAGCCGGAAGCCGACGACGCGACCCGGCTGGGGCTGCTCCTCGCCGTCGCCGAGGCAGGAATGCCGATCTCGCCGGCCGCGCACCCGTCCGGCTACCGGTGTTCGTGCGAGCGCATCGGCTGTCCCACCCCCGCCCGGCACCCGATCTCCTTCGCCTGGCAGACGCAGTCCACGACGGACCGCGACCAGATCGAGCGCTGGGCCGCCGGCCAGCCGCTGGCCAACTTCATCACCGCGACGGGCATGATCCACGACGTCCTCGACGTCCCCCTGGCCGCGGGGCAGGCCGCGCTGGAGCGGCTCACCGAGGCAGGCGTCGACGTCGGCCCCGTGGCCCGGTCCGGCAGCGACCGGATGCTCTTCTTCACCGCCACCCGCGGCACCCCGGACGACGAGGACGAGTGGTGGCCGTGCGAGCTGGACTGCCACCCCGAGACCATGGACGAGCACCCGGGACTGCGCTGGCACTGCCGTGGCAGCTATGTCCTCCTGCCGCCCGCACGCCTCCCCGGTGACCTGGACGTCCACTGGATCCGCGGGCCCGAGCACCCGCTGCCCGACCCGCTGACCCTGCTGGAGACGCTCACCGACGCCTGCGCGCGGTACGCGGACTCGGCCGACGAGAGCGACCTCGACCGCGGTTCGGTGGCCTGGCCGCTCAGCCGCTGAGACGCCCCCACCCGCTCAGGACCCCTGCGCCGCCACCAGGCCGGGCAGCCGGTTCAGCACGCGCGCCTTGGCGTCCGTACCGCCCGCGTCCTTCTTCGGGACGTAGACCAGCTGGCTGGAGACCCGCTCCTTGGTGAGGGTGCTCTTCACCTCGCCGGTCAGCAGCGCCTGCACGTCCGCCGTGACCGTCGGCCGCAGTCCCTGCGCCGCCGTCTGCCGCTCGAAGTGCCTGCTGCTGAAGAACACCAGCGCCCCGCCGTCCTCCGTGCGCAGGCCCAGCGGCGCGAACGTCCCGGAATCCAGCGCCTGGTCGACGAACTGGTACGAGAAGCCCGCCCTGCGGGTGTTCTTCCGCGCGTCACGCCAGCCCGAGGTCGTGGCCCCCGGGGCGAAGACGTCCGGCGCGCCGTCCTTCAGGTAGCCGGTGTACGTGGTGCTCAGGTCCGCGGGAGCGGTGGCCAGGGCGGAGTCCCCGTCCGCCGAGGGCACGGGCTGCGCCCACCCGTCGGCGTCCTTGCCGAACTCCGGTATCACGGACGGGGAGACGACCGCGAGATAGGCGACCTTCCAGGGCGCGTCCGGCCCGGTGCGGACGAACGCCAGCAGCCAGCGCGTGTCCTGCTTGCCGGTGTCCTCGTCACGATTGGAGTCGGTGTCCGCGAGGAACCAGCGCGGCCAGCCGGCCTTCTTGGGAATGGTGTAGGAGGCGTCGGTCAACTCCAGCGGCTTGTGCGCCGCGTTGCCCTCCGGGCTGGTCTTCTGCCGCGCGGCCAGACCCGCCTGGTTGATCGCGCCGAGCGAACCGGTCACCCGGTCCGCGTCCAGCGCCGGATCGTACGCCTTGTCCGCCTTGTTGTACGCGACGGTGAAGTCCTCCAGGGCCTTCGCGGCCTCGGACTTCGTCGCTCCCGGCACTACTTCCAGTTCACCGTGTACCGTCACGCAGCCGCTCGCCGTCACGACCAGTACCGTCGCCGTCGTGAGCCCCGCCGCCAGTCGACCCAGCCTTCTCATCCGTTGCCTTCTGCGCCTTCTGATCCGTCGTCCGCACTGACCGCCTGAACCCTACCGGGGCGAGGAACAGCGCGAGCGTGGGGATGAGATACAGCGCCCACACCGTGACCTGGAGAACGGTCGGATCGGCCTGGAAGTTGAAGACCCCCTTGAGCAGGGTGCCGTACCAGCTGTCCGGCGGAACCGCGCTCGTGACGTCGAACGCCTTGTCCTCCAGGCCGCCGAGGAACCGGGCCTCCTGCAGGTCGTGCACGCCGTAGGCCAGCACACCCGCCGCCACCACCACGAGCATGCCGCCCGTCCAGGTGAAGAACCTCGACAGGTTGATCCTCAGCGCACCCCGGTAGAACAGCCAGCTCAGCAGTACCGCGGTCGCGATGCCCAGCAGCACCCCGATCAGCGGCGACGAGGAACCCTCGCCGCTGGCCCGCACCGACGCCCACACGAACAGCGCGGTCTCCAGACCCTCGCGGCCCACCGCCAGGAAGGCGGTGGCCACCAGGGCGCCCGTACCCATGGCGAGCGCCGTGTCCAGCCTGCCGTGCAGCTCCTGCTTCAGATGCCGCGCGGTACGCCGCATCCAGAACACCATCCAGGTCACGAGCCCGACGGCGATGATCGACAGCGACCCGCCGAGCATCTCCTGCGCCTCGAACGTCAGCTCCTGGGAGCCGAATTCGAGCGCGGCGCCGAATGCCAGCGAGATGGCGCAGGCGATGGCGATGCCGGTCCACACCGGGCGCAGCGCGTCGCGGCGGCCGGTCTTGACCAGGTAGGCGACGAGGATGCAGACGACCAGGCCGGCTTCGAGCCCCTCGCGCAGGCCGATCAGATAGTTGCCGAACATGCCGGTCCTTCCACGGTGCGGGTCATGGGAGCCACGTCAGGAGAACAGCGCCCTGCCCCACCAGTCGTCCGTGTCGCGGACGCCCGGCGGGACGGCGAAGACGGCCGAACCCACGTGCTGGATGTATTCGTTGAGCGCGTCCGACGCCGCGAGGCCGCGCTGCACGGGGATGAAGCCCGTCCGCACGTCCCGCTGGTAGGCCAGGAAGAACAGCCCCGCGTCGAGCCTGCCCAGGCCGTCCGTACCGTCGGTGAAGGAGTAGCCCCGGCGCAGCATCCTGGCCCCGTTGTTGCTGTCCGGGTGCGCCAGGCGCACGTGCGCGGTCGGCAGCATCGCCTTCAGGAACGGCTCGTCGCGCTCCTTTGCCTTGCCGACCGGAGCGCCCTCGCCCTTGTCGCGGCCGAAGATGTCCTCCTGCTCCTGGAGCGGGGCGCGGTCCCAGGTCTCGATGTGCATGCGGATGCGCCGCGCCACCAGGTACGACCCACCGGTCATCCATCCGGTGCCGTCCGTCGCGCCGGCCCACACGTGCTTGCGCAGGGCGGACTCGTCCGTGCCGGAGATGTTCCGGGTGCCGTCCTTGAAGCCCATCATGTTGCGTGGGGTCTGGCTGTGCGGGGTCGTCGAGGACGTCTTGCCGAACCCCAGCTGGGACCAGCGGACGGCGATGCGGCCCATGCCGATCCTGGCGAGGTTCCGGATGGCGTGCACGGCGACCTGCGGGTCGTCCGCACAGGCCTGTACGCACAGATCCCCGCCGCTGCGGGTGGCGTCCAGGTTGTCACCGGGGAACTTCGGCAGGTCCACCAGCGCTTCGGGCCGCCGGTCCGCCAGGCCGAAGCGGTCCTCGGCGAACAGGGACGGGCCGAAGCCGATGGTGAGCGTCAGCCGGGACGGCCTCAGGCCCAGTGCCTCACCCGTGTCGTCCGGCGGGGCCTCGGCCACTCCTCCGTACGCCCCCTCGCCGACGGTCCGGCCCGCCGTCATCCGCTCGGCGGCCCTGGTCCACTCCTTCAGGAGAGCGATGAGCTCCGCCCGGTCCTTCGTGGTCACGTCGAACGAGGCGAAGTGCAGCCTGTCCTGCACCGCGGTCGCGATTCCTGCCTGGTGTGCCCCGTGGAAGGGGACGGCCGCACCGCTGTCCGCCGCGGGTTCCGCGTCCTCGCCGGAGCGCACGGCGGCGACGCCGCCCGCCGCAGCGGCGCCGAGCGCCAGCCCGGCACCGCCCCAGCCGAGCAGCGCACGACGTGAGGGGGCACCGCCGGTGCCCTCACCCTCGATCCCTGTCTCCGTCATGATCGGACGCCCCCTACTTCGTGACCGCGGCGGCCAGCTTGGACAGCGGCTCCGCGAGCGCGTTGACCGCGTCGGAGAGCTCCTTGCGGTCCGCCGCGCCGACCTTGTCGTACGGGGTGAAGTCGTAGGAGGTCTTGTCCGCGCGGTACTTGTCCAGCAGGGTGTCCAGCGCCGCGAACTGCTTGTCCAGGGAGGCGGTCAGCGCGGCGTCGTTCTTCGACGCGATCGGCTTCAGGAGCTCGTAGGAGCGCTCGGCGCCCTCGACGTTCGCCTTGAAGTCGACGAGGTCGGTGTGGCTGTAGCGCTCCTCCTCGCCGGTCACCTTGCCGGTGGCCACCTCGTCGAGGAGCTCCTTGGCGCCGTTGGCCATCGAGGTCGGGGTGATCTCCGCCCGGCCGACCCGCTTCTGCCAGTCCTCCAGGTCCTTGTAGAGGCGGGGCGCGAGGGCCTTCTCCTCCGCGCCCAGCTTCCCGTCCTGCCACAGCGCCTTCTCCAGACGGTGCCAGCCGGTCCACTCCTGGCCGTCCTCCAGGCCGTCCTCGCGGAAGTCCACCTTCGGGTCGATGTCGCCGAACGACTCGGCCACCGGCTCGGTCCGCTCCCAGCCGATGCGGGAGACGGCGTACGCCTTCTTGGCCGCCTCGATGTCGCCCGCGGTGACGGCGTCCGTGAACACCTTCACCTTGGGCAGCGTCTCGTCGGCCTGCGCCTGCACATAGGTGCGGTAGTCCGCGACGGCCTTGTCCATCTCGGGGCTGCGCGCGGCGGCCTTGCCTCCGGTGACCTCGACCGTCTGCCGGATGCCCTTGCCCTTCATGCCCGGCTTGCACGCGATCTCGTACGTACCGGCCTTGATCTCGGCGGTGACCCTCGCCTTGGTGCCCGGGCCGATGTTCTCGCGCTCGGTGACGATCCGGCCGTCCGGGAAGAGGACGTAGACCTCGGTGACCTTCGATCCCTTGTTCTCCACGGCGAGTTCGACGTGCCCGGCCGGGATCCTCTTCGAGGACACCTCGCAGGAGCTGTCCCCGGCGACCACCTGGACGGCACCGTCGCCCTTGCCGTCGCTCTTCTCGGCGCAGCCCGTGACGACGGTCAGTGCGGCCACCGCGGCGACAGCGGTGACGACGGAGGGACGAAGGGCTCGCATGAGGGCTCCACAAGGGTGAAAGAGCGGGGGGACGGTGCGGACGAAGAGCAGGTGAGGCTGGCCTAACTTAACTGGGCCCCACCCGGCCGCCACCCGTTGGTGAAGTGATTCAGCTCTCACTCGCCCGCGCAGGAAACGGCCTGGTCACGGGGCGTTCATGGGGAACCCACGGGAAGGTCAAAGACGGGTCAAGCAAGCCTTTTCGGTACGACGGGCCGGAACCCCGGTGCGCGGGTGCGGGAAGACCCCGACCGGCTGCCGGTGCACCGCGCCGTACGCCTCGCCGACCCACGAGGGGGCGGAGCCGGTGACCGCGGCGCGCAGACGCCGTACCGCCTGATCCCGTCCCTCCCCGGAGCCGGGCCCCCGGAGCCGGTACGCGCACACGGGGCCGCACCGGCGGTGTCACGCCGGTGCGGCCCCGTGGCGCGGAGGGGCCCCGCCCGGGTGCTTGAATGCGGACGTGAACGACTTCGACGTACCCGCCGGCATCGACGTACTGCGCGTGTTCTGCGGCCCCGACGGCAGTCACGGCAACGCACTCGGGGTCGTGCGCGACGGACGCGAGTATCCCGACGACGAGTCCCGGCAGGCGCTCGCCAGGAAGCTGGGCTTCAGCGAGACGGTCTTCGTGGACGACCCGGAGCGCGGCACCGTCGACATCCGTACCCCCGGCCTGCGGCTGCCCTTCGCCGGGCACCCGCTCGTCGGCGCGGCCTGGCTGCTCGACCTGGACCTGCTGGAGCTGCCCGTCGGGGACGTGGCGGCCCGCCAGGACGGGGAGTTCACCTGGATCACCGCCCGCCCCGAGTGGGCGCCGCCGAGGGCGCTGGAGCGGTACGACTCGGCCGCCGAGGTCGAGGCGCTGACGGGCCCGCCGCCCGGTGAGGGCTGGGTCTACGTCTGGGCCTGGGAGGACGAGGCCGCGGGCCGGGTGCGGGCCCGCGCCTTCCCGAGGCGCGACGACGGCATCGTCGAGGACGAGGCGACCGGCGCGGCGGCCATGCTGCTGAGCGCCGAGCTCGGCCGCGCCCTGAACATCACACAAGGACGCGGCTCCCAGATCCTCACCGCGCCCGCGCCGGACGGCACGATGGAGGTCGGGGGCCGCGTCCTTCTGGTGCTCGCCTCGTGACCCTGCGGTCACGCGGGCACGTGGTCACACGCGCGCACGGTCAGACGGGGACGTGGTCACACGCGCGCACGGTCACGCGCTGAGCGGGAAGACCTCACCGAGCTCCCGGAAGACGGCGGTGTTCAGCGCGAAGGCGCGCTTGCACTCGTCGACGATGCGCTGCTTCTCCAGGTCGTCGGCGTTCACCGCGTCCAGCAGCTCGCGGTAATCCCGCTTGAAGGCGGCCGGGTTGGCGATCTGCTCGAACACGTAGAAGCGCACCCCGTCACCCTTGCGCTCGAAGCCCCAGGTCTTCTCAGCGGTGCCCCGGATGATCTGGCCGCCCGAGAGATCCCCGAGGTAGCGGGTGTAGTGGTGCGCTATGTATCCGGCGGGCCACTCCCGGGCGCACTCGGCGACCCGCTCCGCGTACGCGGCGGTGGCGGGCAGCGGCTCCAGCCCCGCACGCCAGCCCTCGCCCCGCAGGTGGCCGAGATCGCGCTCCAGCTCGGCCCGGCGCATCAGCTCCGGCCGTATGAAGGGCCCGGCCACCGGGTCCGCGCGCAGGCTCTCCGCTCCCGCCTCCAGCGCCCTGTAGACGAACCACAGCTGCTCGGTGTAGCGCGTGTACGCGTCCACACCGAGCCGCCCCCCGAGCATGTCGCTCATGAAGGTCGAGGACTCGGCCTCCGTGTGCTGCTCGTGCGAGGCGGTGCGGATGAGCGTGGAGAAGGGGGTGGTGGCGGTTGCGTCCAAGGCGGGCCTCCGGGGGCCTGGGGGGACGGGGAGTCGGGACAGAAGCGTGCATACCGGTGCAAGGGGTGCGTGCCTTCGTGCACCAGTACGCCGATCTTCCTGCTTAGGCTTACCTAAGTCAACAGGTTCCCGACTGTCTGTCGGTAAGACCGTCCTCGCGGAAGCCGCCCTACGGGAGGGTCAGGATGTCCGCGCCCGTCTCCGTCACCACCAGTGTGTGCTCGAACTGGGCGGTCCGCCTGCGGTCCTTCGTCACCACGGTCCAGCCGTCGTCCCACATGTCGTAGTCGTGGGTGCCGAGCGTGAGCATCGGCTCGATGGTGAACGTCATCCCGGGCTGCATCACGGTCGTCGCGTGCGGGCTGTCGTAGTGCGGGATGATCAGCCCGGAGTGGAACGACGAGTTGATCCCGTGCCCGGTGAAGTCGCGCACCACCCCGTAGCCGAAACGCTTGGCGTACGACTCGATGACACGGCCGATCACGTTGATCTGCCGGCCGGGCCGAACCGCCTTGATGGCGCGGTTCAGCGACTCGCGGGTGCGCTCCACGAGGAGCCGCGACTCCTCGTCGACGTCGCCGCACAGGTAGGTGGCGTTGTTGTCGCCGTGCACACCGTTGATGTACGCCGTGACGTCGAGGTTCACGATGTCACCGTCGCGCAGCACCGTGGAGTCGGGGATGCCGTGACAGATGACCTCGTTGAGCGAGGTGCAGAGCGACTTCGGGAAGCCCCGGTAGCCGAGGGTCGACGGATACGCCCCGTGGTCCACCATGAACTCGTGCGCCACCCGGTCGAGTTCGTCGGTGGTGACGCCCGGCGCGATGTGCTTGGCGGCCTCCTCCATCGCCTGTGCCGCGATGCGGCCCGCGATCCGCATGCGCTCCACGGTGTCGGAGTCCTGGATCTCCGGCCCGGTGTACGGCGTGGGCGCGGGCTTCCCGACGTACTCGGGGCGCCGGATGTTTCCGGGCACGGAACGGACGGGAGTGATCTCCCCTGGTACGAGCAGTGACTGGCCAGACATGTCGGCGAGTCTAACCAGCGCACTCGGGGCACCATGGCAACGAGGAAAGGATTCCGCAATGGCCCTGTTCAAGAAGCGCACGGTGGGCAAACCGGGCGAATGGTACTACTGCCTGGAACACAAGAAGGTCGAGGAAGGGCCCGAGTGCCCGGCGAAGGACCGCTTCGGGCCGTACGCCACCCAGGGGGAGGCGCAGCGCGCGATGGACACGGCGCGCGAGCGGAACCTGGAGTGGGAGAACGACCCGAAGTGGCACGACCGCGCGGACCGGCCGTCGGACGAGATGCCGGACTAGCTAGACCGCCGGGGTCTCCTCGGGGCGGGCGCCCACGGCACGCCGCCGTGCGGCGTCCTCGTCCGTCTCGGAGTCGTACGTGAGGAGCTTCGGCAGCGACACGGCCAGCAGCGCGACGGAGGCGACACACGCCACGCCGCCCGACCAGACCGCGGCCCGCGTCCCCGTCCAGCCTGCCATCGCACCGGCCCTGACCTGGCCGAGCTGAGGGCCGACGCTGTAGGAGAGGACCTCGATCCCGGCGAGTCTGCCCCGCAGCTCGTCCGGGATCGTCTGGTTCCAGATCGTGGAGCGACCGAGCCCGCTCAGCATGTCGCCCGCGCCCGCGACCCCCAGGCAGCACAGCACCAGCCAGATGTTCCCGAACCATCCCGCCGCCGCGATCGCCAGACCCCACACGGCCGCGCCGCCCACGACGAACAGGCCGTGCCGGCGCACCCGTGAGGTCCAGCCGCTGGTCAGCCCGAGCAGCAACGACCCCACCGACCCCGCCGCGTACATCAGGCCCAGCGACCACTCCGCGTCCAGCTCGTCCGCCAGGAACGGGAAGACCGCGTTCGGAAAGGCGAAGAACATCGCGGCCAGGTCGATCGCGTACGTCCCCAGCAGCACCGGGCGGCTCCACGCGTACCGCGCACCCTCGGCGATCCCGCGCAGCGACGGTTTCTCGGCGTCATGGGCGGGCGGCGCCGACGACAGCTTCAGGCACAACAGGACCGAGAGGGCGAAGGTGACGACGGTGACCCCGTACGCGGTGGCGTGCCCCGCGTAGGCCACCACCACACCGGCCAGCGAAGGGCCGGCGATCGCACCGACCTGCCAGCGCAGGGAGTTCAGCGCGGCGGCAGCCGTCTGCTGGCCGTGCGGGACGATCCTGGCCATCAACGAGTCCAGTGCGGGCCTCTGGAGCCCGGCCAGCGCGGAGACCCCGCCGGCCACCACGTACAGCGGCCAGAGCGCGGGCTCGGGTGCGAGCGCGTTCGCCAGCAGGACGACAGCGAGCAGGCCGAGCCCGGCCTCCGTGCCGAGGATGACCTTGCGCCGGTCGGCGGAGTCGGCGAGCGCCCCTCCGTACAGCCCGAAGACCACCAGGGGCACGAGCTCCACGGCGCCCATGGCTCCGACGGCGAGCGGGGACCCCGTGAGGTCCTTGATCTGGAGCGGCAGCGCGATCAGCGCCATGAAGCTGCCGAAATAGGTGATCAGCCCCTGGATCCAGAGCAGCCGGAAGTCGGCGGAGGAACGCCAGGGGGAGAGATCGGGCAGCAGTCGGGAGGTCACGGGGGGTCATGCTCTGCCGCCGTGGTCCTCCGTGCAACCGATTTGCGGCGGGGTGGGCCAGGGGCCCTCACCAGCGGGCCGGTGGCGGGGCCGTCAGCTGGTCGGCGAGGCGGGAGAGCCGGTCGCGGAAGGTGCGGCGGCCCCGGGGGGACGGGGTGCCGTTCTCGCCCGCCGCCGCGCTGACCAGGTGCTGCACGGTGTCCAGATCCACGTCGTCGTCGGCAGTCACCGTCAGCGCCTCGTGGGCCAGGCCCCGCACCTCCGGATCGCCGCCGTCCAGCGACAGCACGGTCGCCCCCGCCCGGCGCGCGTCGTGCACCCGCTCCAGCAGCCCGCCGTCCGGCCGCTCCGGCGCGACCACGAGCAGTGTCTCGCCACGCCCGGCCGCCTCGATCCGGCCCAGGCCGACGGCCAGGTGCACCGGGTCGTCCGGCTCCACGCGGTGGCGTACGAGCGTGGGACGCAGCTGCGGGAGCCCCGACCAGGTGGACTCGTCGACCAGGTGCGCGGCCATGTGCCACGGCTCATAGACCTCGGTCCCCACCAGCAGCAGCCCCCCGCCCCGCGGGACGACGGACGACCGCAGGGTACGGGCGAACCCCCTGGCCGCGGCGGGCCACTCCGTCCCGGACAGGACCTCACGCAACAGGGCGACACGCACGGCATCCATGGCCCGGCATCCTGCCCCCGGCCGTGCCCTCGTGACGGCCCGATCGCCGAAATCCACCCGAACGGGGAGCGGGCCTCCGGAATTCGTGGATACGGGGGCCGTCCGCCGTGACCCTCGTCGCACCGTGTTCCGCTTCGGGTACGCGTTCTTTACCTGGCAGTAGGGTCGGCGGCATGACTACGAATGACAGTGGCAGCGCGCCCAAGCCCCCCGCCAAGGACCCGTGGGACCTCCCCGACGTGTCCGGACTGACCGTCGGCGTACTCGGCGGAACCGGCCCCCAGGGCCGTGGCCTGGCCTACCGTTTCGCCCGTGCCGGGCAGAAGGTCGTCATCGGCTCCCGCGCCGCCGACCGCGCCGAGGCCGCCGCGGCCGAGCTGGGCCACGGCGTCGAGGGCGCGGACAACGCCGAGTGCGCGCGCCGCAGCGACATCGTGATCGTCGCCGTGCCGTGGGACGGCCACGCCCAGACGCTGGAGTCCCTGCGGGAGGAGCTGGCGGGGAAGCTCGTCGTCGACTGCGTCAACCCGCTCGGCTTCGACAAGAAGGGCGCCTACGCCCTGAAGCCCGAGGAGGGCAGCGCCGCGGAGCAGGCCGCGGCCCTGCTGCCGGACTCGCGGGTGACCGCAGCCTTCCACCACCTGTCGGCGGTACTGCTCCAGGACGAGTCCATCGAGGAGATCGACACCGACGTGATGGTGCTCGGCGAAGCGCGGGCCGACACGGACACGGTGCAGGCGCTCGCGAGCCGCATCCCCGGCATGCGCGGCGTCTTCGCCGGCCGGCTGCGCAACGCGCACCAGGTCGAGTCGCTGGTGGCGAACCTGATCTCCGTCAACCGCCGCTACAAGGCACACGCGGGGCTGCGCACCACCGACGTCTGAGGAGCCCGTGCTCGGAGCCGAAACGGGCATGAGGGACACTGGGGAGGACCGCGCACCATCCCCGGACAGGAGCACCCAGCCCTCATGCCCCGCCTCGCTCTGTACTCCCTCGTCGTCTGCGTCCTCGCCGTCGCCGCTGCCGTGGTCTCCTTCGTCGAGGGCAGCTTCCTCGGCATCGTGTGGGTGCTGCTGGCCGGCCTCTCCTCGAACATGGCGTGGTTCTACCTGCGCAAGCACAAGGCGGAGTCCCGCGCCGAGGCCGCGGCCCGCTAGCGGACCAGGGCGCAGCCCGGGTCCTGGTCGCCGAACCACTCCTGCCAGAAGCGGTAGGTGTCGAGGCCGCAGTACGTCTCGACCTCGCTGACGCCCAGGCCACGCAGCAGCGCGTCCACCGCGTCGAAGAACACGCCGTTGACCTCCGGGATCCACAGCAGCCCGAAGACCGCGATCAGCCCGAACGGCGCGAACGGCTCCACCTGGCGCCGGATCCTGTACGAGAGCCAGGGCTCGATCACGCCGTAGCCGTCGAGCCCCGGGACCGGCAGGAAGTTCAGGATCGCCGCCGTCACCTGGAGCAGTGCCAGGAAGGCGAGCGCGAGCCGGAACGGCAGCGGGACACCGTCCAGCCCGCCCAGCCAGAACGGCGCCGTGCAGACGACGGCGAACAGCACGTTCGTCAGGGGCCCGGCCGCCGAGATCAGGCTGTGCTTCCAGCGCCCGCTGATACGGCCCCGCTCGATGTAGACGGCACCGCCCGGAAGGCCGATGCCGCCCATGATCACGAAGAGCACGGGCAGCACGATGCTCAGCAGGGCATGGGTGTACGTGAGCGGGTTGAGGGTCAGATAGCCCTTCGCCCCGATCGAGATGTCACCGCTGTGCAGCGCGGTGCGCGCGTGGGCGTACTCGTGGAGGCAGAGCGAGACGATCCAGGCCGCCGTGACGAAGAGGAAGACGGCGAAGCCGGTCTGCTCGGCGAAGCCCGTCCACACCGCCCAGCCCGAGACGGCCATGACGGCGACGATCCCCAGGAAGACCGGACTGACCCGCCGGTCGCTGGGGCGGCGGAACGCGGTGGTCATCGGCGGAACTCCTGAGGACTGGGCGGTGGCCGGCGGATCGCGACGAGCCCCCGAGGGTACGCGGTGGCACGCGGTGAACGTCTCGTGGGCGGGTGGTAGTTCCACGAGCCCGCGAGCCGTCACGGAGAATGGGCGCGTGCACTACGGCATCCTCGGTACCACCCGCGTCCTCCGCCCCGACGGCACGGCCGTCGCCCTCGGCGGGGCGCGGCTGCGCGCCCTGCTCACCGTGCTCGCGCTCCGGCCGGGCCGCACGGTCCCGGCCGGCGTGCTCGTCGACGAGGTGTGGGCCGACGACCCGCCCGCCGACGCCCAGGGCGCCCTGCAGGCACTGGTCGGCCGGCTCCGGCGCGCACTGGGGCGGGAGGCGGTGGTCTCCGCGGAGAACGGCTACCGCCTCGCCGCCGAGCCGGACACCGTCGACCTGCACCGCTTCGAGCGGCTGGCGGGCGAGGGCGTACGGGCGATGGCCGAGGGCGACGCGGTGAAGGCCGCCCCCCTCCTGGACGAGGCGCTCGCCCTGTGGCGCGGACCGGCCCTCGCCGACCTGCCGGACCGCGCCGTGGCGGCGGCGCGGTGGGAGGCCCTGCGCCTGGACGCGCGCAGGGCCAGGATCGAGGCAGTCCTCGTACAGGGCCGTCCCGAGGAGGCGCTGCCCGAACTCGCCGGTCTCTGCGCCGACCACCCGCTGGACGAGCCCCTCCAGGCCCTGCGGATCAGGGCGCTGCGGGACGCCGGGCGCACCGCCCAGGCGCTCGCCGCCTACGACGAGGTCCGCACCGTACTGGCCGACCGCCTGGGCGCCGACCCCGGTACCGCCCTGCGCGCCCTGCACGGTGAGCTGCTCCGCCAGGACGAGCCCGGACGGGCCCCCGCTCCCGGCCCCCGTACCCAGCCCCAGGGCAACCTGCGGGCCAGGCTGACCAGCTTCGTCGGGCGCGAGGCCGACCTCGCGGCCCTGGGCGAGGACCTGACCCGGGCGCGGCTGATCACCCTGCTCGGTCCCGGTGGGGCGGGCAAGACCCGGCTGTCCCAGGAGGCCGCCGAGACGGTCTCCTCCCTGTGGCCGGACGGCGTATGGCTGGCCGAACTCGCCCCGGTCGAGGACCCGGAGGCCGTGCCCGAGGCCGTGATCAGCGCGCTGGGCGCCCGCAAGACCGTGCTGCGCGGTGCCGGCGCCGAAGGGATCCGCGCCGTCGAACGCGGCTCCGGGGCCGGGACCGCGCTGGCCCATCTCACCGACCACTGTGCCCCGCGGCGCATGCTCCTGCTGCTCGACAACTGCGAGCACGTCGTCACGGCCGCGGCCCGGCTCGCCGACCACCTCCTCGCCCACTGTCCCGGTCTCACCGTCCTCGCGACCAGCCGTGAGGCGCTCGGCGTCCCCGGCGAACTGGTGCGCCCCCTGGGCCCGTTGCCCGACCCCATGGCCCTGCGCCTGTTCGCCGACCGAGGCGCCGCGGCCCGGCCGGGTTTCCGGGTCGACGCCGACGCCGGCACGGCCGCGGCCTGCGCGGAGATCTGCCACCGGCTCGACGGCCTTCCGCTCGCCATCGAACTGGCCGCCGCCCGGCTGCGGATGCTCGGCCCGCGCCAGATCGCCGACCGTCTCGACGACCGCTTCCGCCTGCTGTCCAGCGGGAGCCGCACCGTCCTCCCACGCCAGCAGACCCTGCGCGCGGTCGTCGACTGGTCGTGGGACCTGCTCGACGACGGCGAACGCGCCGTCCTGCGCCGGCTGTCGGTGTTCGCGGGCGGCTGCGACCTCACCGCGGCGGAGCAGGTCTGCTCCCTGCCGGGGGCGGAGACGGGAGACGCCCGCGACGTGGCGCCGCTGCTCGGCTCCCTGGTCGACAAGTCCCTGGTCGTGGCCGTGCCCGGGGACGACGGCGACATGCGCTACCGCCTTCTGGAGACCGTCGGCGAGTACGCCGCGGAACACCTCGACGCGTCCGGGGAGCGCGCCGCCGCGGAACGGCGTCACCTCGTCCACTACCGGGAGCTCGCCCGCACCACCGATCCCCGGCTCCGCGGATCGGAACAGAGGGCCGCGCTCGCCCTGTTCCTGCGCGAGTACGAGAACGTACGCACCGCCCTGCGGCGTGCCGTGGCCGCGCGGGACGAGCACGAGGCACTCTGCCTCGTGCACTGCCTCTTCTGGTACTGGCAGATGCGTGACCTGCGGACCGAGGCGCGCCTGTGGTCGGAGGCGGTCGCCGCTCTCGGCCCCGACCCGTTCACCGAACCCGCCGCGCCCGTCCCCTCGCTGTACGAACGCTGCACCGACCGCCCGCCGCCGATGCCGGAGGAGCAGCTGCAGGAGGCCCGGCGCGGGGTGCGGCTGGTCCAGCTGGCGAACATGGACCACAACGCCGACGAGTGGGTCACGGAAGCGGGGCTGGACCGGCTCCGGACCATCGCCCGCACCTACCGTCCGGGGCAGCCGCAGGCCTGCCGGACCCCGGGCTCACTGTGGCTGTTCGCCGTCATGTTCACCGGAGAGGTGGGCCAGTTCCGTGAGCTCCTGGACGGCAGGGTGCGTACCTGCCGGGACCTCGGTGACGAATGGGAGCTCGCCACCGCCCTCCATCTGCGCGCCAACGCGCTCGCCAACCGGCCCGACTGGGCCGGTGAGGCCGGGCGGGACGCCGACGAGAGCCTGGAGATCTTCCTGCGTCTCGGGGACGCCTGGGGTGCCGCCGAGGCCCTCGCCTCCAGGGGCGAGGCCAGGGAACGTGGCGGTGACAGCGCCGCCGCCGCCGAGGACTTCCGCGCGGGCATCGCCTACGCCGAACAGATCGGGGCGGACGCCCAGGTCGCGGTGTTGCGGTCCAGGTACGCGGGCGCCCTCTGCGACACCGGCCGTGGGGAGGAGGGGGAGCGCATCCTGCGCGAACTGCTCGCCGACGAACGCTGGTCCGGCGCCGAGGCCAGGCCCGTGGCCCGGATGCACCTCGCGATGTGGCTGGGCAGGACCGGCCGCGTCACCGAGGCGCGCGAGCACCTGGACGTGCTGCGCGAGCTGTTCGCGGCCGAAGCGGTGGCGCTCTTCGAGGGGTTCGTGCTGGGCATCCAGGCGTGGCTGGACAACCTGGAAGGGCTCTACGGCATCGCCCTGCCCAGGTCCGTACAGGCACTGGAGCGGTCCAGGGACACCATGTCGGAGATGGTCGCCCCGCACATGACCGCCATCCACCTCGTCACCGTCGCCTGGGCGCTCGCCGGCATCGGCGGGGAGAAGCGTGCCGCCGACGCCGCCCGGCTGCTGGGCCTCCACGCGAGGCTGCTCCCCGAGGGATACGTCCCCACGCAGTCGGAGCGGCTGAACCATTCCAGGGCGGAGGCCGTCGTCCGGGCCGGCCTGACGGACGACGTCGCCTACCGGGCCGCGTACGCCGAAGGCGGCGGCCTCACCCTGGAGGAGGCCACCGCCCTGCTGCAGGCGTACCTGGACGAGCAGTGACGTCAGGACTTCTTGCGGAACTTGGCCACCGCGAGCGGTGCCATCACCGCGGTGATCACCACGGTCCAGCCGAGCGTCACCCAGACCGAGTGGGCGAGCGGGCCGCCCATCATCAGGGCGCGGGCCGCGTCGGCCAGGTTGGACAGCGGGTTGTAGTCGGTGAACGTCTGGAGCCACCCGGGCATGGTCTGCGTCGGCGCGAAGATGGACGAACCGAACTGGAGCGGCATCAGCACGAGCATCCCCATTCCCTGGACGGCCTGAGCCGTCTTCATGGTCAGTCCGAGCAGGATGAAGATCCACATGATGGCGGCGCCGAACGCGGCCGACAGGGCGATCGCGCCGATCAGCCCGAGCACCGACTCCTGGAGCTCCATGCCGAGCGCGAAGCCCATGGCCAGCAGGATCAGCGTGGCGACCATCATCCGGCCGAGCTCGACCACGATCTTCGCGATGAGCACCGAGGAGCGGGCGATCGGCATCGTCCGGAACCGGTCCATGACCCCCTTGCGGAAGTCGTCGTTGACACCGGAGCCGACCGCCATGGCGATGTTCATGCCCATCATCGCCATCAGACCCGGGATCAGGTAGTTGAGGTACTCCTGCCGGCCGCCTCCCATGCTGCCGCCGACCGAGCCGCCGAAGACGTACACGAACAGCAGCGTGAAGATGACCGGCATCAGGAGTGCGTCGAACATCGACTCCGGATCCTTCTTGATCTGGAGCAGGTTGCGCCGTACGAGTGCCCCGATGTGCCGCAGGTTGTTCCGCAGACCGATCCGGCCCTCGTCGTGGAGCTTCGCGGAGGGCGCGGACGTGCCCGCGCCGGTGGGGGTGGGCGTCAGAGTCGTCGTGCTCATGCCGCGACCTCCTGGGGGTTCGTGTCGGTGACGGTGGCCTTGTCGCCCGTGATGGCCAGGAACACCTCGTCCAGGCTGGGCAGTGCGGTGGCGACGTGGGCGAGTGAGAAGCCCCGGGTGCCGAGGAGCCCGATGACCGCGGTCAGCTGCTCGTCGCTGAGGATCGGCACGTGGAGCAGCCCCTCGTCCGGGACCGCCTGGGCCCCCGCGACGCCGTCGAGACCGGCCTCCCGCACGGCCTGCGCCATCGCGGCCAGTTCGGCCGGGTCGGAGGGGCGGATCTGCAGGGTGCGCCCGCCGACCTTGGCCTTGAGCTCGTCCACCCCGCCGCGGGCGATGATCCTGCCCTGGTCGATGACGGTGAGCTCGCTGGCCAGCTGCTCGGCCTCCTCCATGTACTGGGTGGTGAGCAGCACGGTCGCCCCCTCCGCGACCATCCGCTGCACCTCGTCCCAGACCTCGTTGCGGGTGCGGGGGTCGAGCCCCGTCGTCGGCTCGTCGAGGTACAGGACGGCCGGGCTGCCGATCATGGACGCCGCCAGGTCCAGCCGGCGCCGCATGCCGCCGGAGTAGTCCATCGCGGCCTTCTTCGCCGCGTCGGTGAGCGAGAAGCGCTCCAGCAGCTCGTCGGCGCGGGCCCTGGCCTTCTTGCGCGGCAGGTCGAGCAGGCGCCCGATCATGTAGAGGTTCTCCCAGCCGGAGAGCTTCTCGTCGACCGAGGCGTACTGCCCGGTCAGGCCGATGGTGCGGCGCAGCTGGCGCGGCTGCTTCACCACGTCGTAGCCCGCCACGACCGCGTGCCCGGCGTCGGGCTGGATCAGGGTGGACAGGCAGCGTACGAGGGTGGTCTTGCCGGCACCGTTGGGACCGAGCACGCCGAGGACGGTTCCCTCGCGTACGTCGAGGTCCACGCCGTCCAGTGCCTTGGTCGTGCCGTAGTGCTTGACCAGCCCCCGTACCTCGACGGCGTTGGTGCCGCCCCTGATGAGGTTCTTGTCGTTTCGCGTCATGCAGACCATCACACCAGCGCTCACCGACAAGTCACCGACATGTCGGTGACAGCAGGCGACAGCCCGCCGATGGGGGAAGTCGGCGGGCTGTCGGTGGTGCGGCAGTGGTCAGCGGTGCGTCAGTGGAAGGTGTGCTCCGGCGCGGGGAAGGTGCCGCCGACGACCTCTTCGGCGTACTCCCTGGCGGCGTCGGTCATCACCTGACGCAGGTCGGCGTACTGCTTGGTGAAGCGCGGCACCTTGCCGCCGGTCAGCCCGACCATGTCGGTGTAGACGAGCACCTGGGCGTCCGTCTCGGGCCCGGCGCCGATGCCGACGGTCGGGATGTGCAGGATGCGGGTCACCTCGGCGGCCAGCTCGGCCGGCACGAGCTCCAGGACGACGGCGAACGCGCCCGCGTCCTGCACCGCCTTCGCGTCGCGCAGCAGCTGCTGGGCGGCCTCCTCGCCGCGGCCCTGGACGCGGTAGCCCATCGCGTTGACGGACTGCGGGGTCAGGCCGATGTGGCCCATGACCGGGATTCCCGCCTCCACGAGCAGCCGGATCTGTTCGTGCGAGCGCTCGCCGCCCTCCAGCTTGACCGCCCCGACACCGGAGTCCTTGATCAGCCGGGTGGCGTTGCGCAGGGCCTGGACCGGGCCTTCCTGGTACGCCCCGAAGGGGAGGTCGGCGACGATGAGGGCGCGCTTGGTGCCCCGTACGACGGCGGCCGAGAGGATGGCCATCTCGTCCATCGTGACCGGGACGGTGGTCTCGTAACCGAGGTGGCAGTTGCCCATGGAGTCGCCGACGAGCATCACCGGGATGCCGGCCTCGTCGAAGACGGACGCGGTCATCGCGTCGTAGGCGGTGAGCATGGGCCACTTCTCGCCGCGCTCGGTGGCGGCGGCGATGTCGTGGACACTGATGCGGCGGGTGCTCTTGCCCCCGTACAGGGCCTTGCCCGCACCGGGAGTGGGGCCCGCGGGGGGAGTGGCGGGCTGGTTCTGCGCAGCCTGAAGCGACATGGCCAACGGCTCCTTCGTCATCTCGAGGCGCCCTGACGGCGTCCCCGGATCCCTTCCATGGTGGCATCCCGCGGCCGTTCCCGTGAAGTGGGCCCACCGGCGGCGCCCGAACGGCGGCACCGGTGAACGGTGCGGGGCGACCGGGTAAAGACTTTCCAATACGAGACGGTCTCGTATCGGAATGCGGATAAAGTCGTGGCCATGTCCATACCGTCCGGCGCTCCCGCCGCCGCGCCCCGCGTCCCGGAGGCGGTCCACCGCCGCCGCTGGGCCATCCTCGGCGTCCTCATGTTCAGCCTGCTCATCGTCGTCCTGGACAACTCGATCCTGAACGTCGCGGTCAAGACGATCGCCAGCCCCGCGCCGACCGGCATCGGCGCCACCCAGAGCGAGCTCGAGTGGGCGATCAACTCCTACACGCTCGTCTTCGCCGGGCTGCTGTTCACCGCCGGACTGCTGGGCGACCGCATCGGCCGCAAGAAGGTCCTGCTGGCCGGCATCCTCGTCTTCGGCATCGGCTCCGGCCTCGCCGCGCTCTCCACCACACCCGGTGAACTCATCACCTGGCGCGCGCTGATGGGCTTCGGCGCGGCGTTCGTGATGCCCGCCACCCTCGCCGTCCTCATGAACGTCTTCGAGCGCGACGAGCAGCCCAAGGCCATCGGCATCTGGGCCGGCAGCGTCGGCCTCGGCATCGCGATCGGACCGATCACCGGCGGCGTGCTCCTGGAGCACTTCTGGTGGGGCTCGATCTTCCTGGTCAACGTGCCCGTGGTGGTCGTCGCGCTCGTCGCCATGGCCCTCCTCGTGCCCGACTCCAAGGACCCCGCCCCCGGCCGCGTCGACCCGCTCGGCGTCGTCCTGTCCATCGTCGGCCTGGTCCTGCTGGTCTACGGCATCATCCGCGGCGGCGAACTCGCCTCCTTCACCGACGTCACCGTCCTCGCACCGCTGATCGGCGGCCTGCTGGTCCTGACGGCCTTCGTCTGGCACGAGAAGCGCAGTGACCACCCGTCGATCGACATCTCCTACTTCAGGAAGCCGGCCTTCTCCGCCGCCGTCGCCGCCATCGCGCTGGTCTTCTTCGCGCTGATGGGCGTCACGTTCTTCTCCGCCTTCTACCTCCAGAGCGTGCGTGGTTACACCGCGCTGCAGTCCGGGCTGCTGATCCTGCCGCTCGCCGCCGCCCAGATGATCTTCGCTCCGCGCGCCCGCCTGGTCGTGGACCGGTTCGGCGCCCGCGCGGTCTGCACGGCCGGCATGCTGCTCGTCGCCGCCGGTCTCGCGGCCTTCGCGCTGTTCGGCGCGGACACGCCCCTGTGGGTGCTGTGCGTGGTCTTCTTCGTCCAGGGCACCGGTATGGCCCACATCATGCCGCCGGTCACGGTGGCCGTGATGCAGGCCCTGCCCCGCGAGCGGGCCGGGTCGGGCTCCGCGATCAACAACACCTTCCGCCAGGTCGGCGGGGCGCTCGGCATCGCCGTACTCGGCTCGGTGCTCTCCACGGTCTACCGGGGCGACATCGAGGGCCACCTCGGCGCCGTACCGGCCGGTGCGAGGGACGTCGCCGGTGAGTCCATCGAAGCCACCCTCGGCGTCGCGGAGAAGCTGGGCCCCGCGGGCAAGCCGCTGGTCGCGGCGGCGAACGACGCCTTCATCGGCGCGATGCACGTCACCGCGCTCGGCTCGGCCGCGGTCGCGCTCATCGGCGCCGTCGTGGTGGCCGCGTTCCTCCCGGGCAGGCAGCCGGCCCAGGACGCCGGTCGGACGCGCGGCGGAGCCCCGGCCGAGGAGCCGGTGCACCAGCGCTGACCCGGCCCCGCCGTTCGCCCCGGCACCCGCCGGTCGGCGAGAATCGGGACGGACGGCGGAACAGTGAACGGCGGACAGGCGCAGCGAGAGGCGGCCCACGTGGGTCAGGCGGCACAGAACCCGGCACGGGACGAGGCCGGGGGCCGGGCACAGGGCCCCGCCGATGACCGGGCCGCCCCGCCCGCCCCGCCCTGCCAGGAGGCGGAGCCCCGCCGGGGCCGCCCCCGCAGCGCGGCCGTGGAGCGGGCGATCCTGGACGCCGTCGTCCAGCTGCTGGAGGCCGGGGAGACCCTCGACGGTCTCTCCATCGAACGCATCGCCCGGACGGCGGGGGTGGGCAAGGCCACCATCTACCGCCGCTGGAGCGGCAAGGAGGAGCTCTTCGTCGACGTCCTGCGCGACATCGAGCCCGCCGATCCCACCGTCTCCGGCGACGCGGGCCTGGACGACCTGCGCGTGCTGCTGGAGTCCATGCGTACGCGCGGACTCGCCCAGCGGTCCTCCGCCCTGCTGCACAACGTCTTCGTCCAGATGAAGAAACACCCGCGGCTGTGGACCGAGTACCAGGCCACCGTCATCGCACCCCGGCGCGTCGCGATGCTGGCCGCCGTCCGGCGGGCGGTGGACGCGGGTGAGCTCCGCGACGACCTCGACGTCGAGCTCATGGACGACCTGTTCCTGGGGCCCATGCTCGTACGCACCGTCCACCGTCCCGAGGCGCCCCTGCCCGAGGACCTCGCCGACCGCATCATCGGCACCCTGCTCCAGGGCCTCGCGCCCCGGGCGGCGGAACAGCAGATCACGGCCGGTGAGCCGAAGGCCACGCCTGTGTGATCGTTCTGTCACAAGCCGTACGTCCACCCGTCCCGCCGGAACCCACCACGCCGCTTCGGTCGTCCTGATGGCAGTACGGCCGTCGTCGACGGCGGGAATGAGGTCACCCATCGCCTAGGGTCGTGAGGCGCGGTGATGTGTAAGGCAAGGCAGTGAGGACGAGCGCAATGGTGCAGGCGTACAGGGCGGACACCGAGAACGCCGGCGTGGGTCCGCGGCCGGACACCCGCTTCCAGGCCCTGCGCCGCAGACTGACCTCCGACCTGGGCATCTGGCGGCGCGGGATCCTCCTCGCGCTCTGCTCGGTGCTGCTTACCCTCGTGATGGTCTTCCACGCCGAGATCCCGAACGCCATCGGCAACCTCGGCAGCCTCATCGAGACCTTCCTGCCCTGGTTCGGCGTCCTCGTGCCGCTGCTGCTGGTCCTGGGACTGGTCCGGCGCTCCGCCACCGCGCTGATCGCCCTGGTCCTGCCGGTCGCGGTCTGGCTCAACCTCTTCGGCGGCCTCCTGTTCGCCGACAAGTCGGGCACCGGCGGCGATCTCACCGTCGCCACCCACAACGTCAACGCGGGCAACCCCGACCCCGCGGGCACCGCCCAGCAGGTCGCGGGTTCCGGCGCGGACGTCGTCGCCCTCCAGGAACTGCCCGGCGGCAAGGTCGCCGCCTACGAGGACGCGCTCGCCGACCGCTACCCGTACCACTCGGTACAGGGCACGGTCGGCCTGTGGAGCAAGTACCCGGTGTCGGACTCCCGCCCCGTCGACATCAAGCTGGGCTGGACCCGCGCGATGCGGGCCACGGTCACCACCCCCGAGGGCCGGATCAAGGTGTACGTCGCCCACCTCCCCTCCGTGCGGGTCAAGCTGCACGCGGGCTTCACCGCCAACCAGCGGGACGACAGCGCGGACGCGCTCGGCGAGGCGATCGCCGACGAGCCGCTGGACCGGGTGGTCCTGCTCGGCGACCTGAACGGGACCATGAACGACCGCTCGCTGAACGCCGTCACCGCCCAGATGCGCTCCACCCAGGGCGCCGCGGGCGACGGCTTCGGCTTCAGCTGGCCCGCGGCCTTCCCGATGGCGCGGATCGACCAGATCATGGTCAGGGGCGTCGAGCCCATGGCCTCCTGGACCCTCCCGGCCACCGACAGCGACCACCTCCCGATCGCGGCCCGTGTGCGGCTCGGGACCGAGTAGGCTCGCCCCCATGTCCAGCCCCGAGTCCGACAGACTCCGGCCGCCGGTTCGCCGGTGGCCGGCCCGTGACGCCGCAAGCCTCTGACCCCAGCGGTCACCCGGCTTCCCCCGTCGCGCCGTCGGCACCGCCGGATCCTCCTCGGCGGTGTGGGCCGATCCTCATGTCCCGTGGGAACACCGGACATTCCACCGTGTCGCCGTCCTCGCGCTCCCGCGCGTGACGACGGGCGCGGCCCGCATCCCCTGCACACCGCTCGTTCCTCCGACGGTTCCGCACAAGGGGTTCCTTCTCATGCCATTCGCTGTGTACGTGCTCGGGCTGGCCGTCTTCGCCCAGGGCACATCGGAGTTCATGCTGTCCGGCCTGCTCTCGGGCATCGCCGGTGACCTGGACGTCTCGCTGGGTGCCGCCGGGCTGCTGACCTCGGCCTTCGCGGTCGGGATGGTGGTGGGCGCGCCGCTCACCGCCCTGGCCGGCCGCGCCTGGCCCCGCCGGCGGGCGCTGCTGTTCTTCCTCGGCGTCTTCGTCGCCGTCCACGTCGCCGGCGCCCTGACCTCCAGCTACGGGGTGCTGCTCGCCACCCGGGTGGCCGGGGCGCTCGCCAACGCCGGCTTCTGGGCGGTGGCGCTGGTGACCGCACTGGCCATGGCCGGTCCGCACCAGCGGGCGCGCGCCACCGCCGTGGTCGTCGGCGGGGTCACCGTCGCGTGCGTGGTGGGCGTCCCGGCGGGGGCGGCACTCGGTGAACTCTGGGGCTGGCGCTCGGCGTTCTGGGCCGTCGCCCTGGTGTCCGTACCCGCGGCGGTCGCGCTGCTTCTCGCCGTGCCGAAGGGCCGGACCGACGGAGTGCCGCAGGTGAGCGCGCGCAGTGAACTGCGCGCCCTGGCCCGGCCCCGGCTGCTGCTGACCCTGCTGGTGATGGCGCTCGTACAGGGCGCGACCTTCTGCACCTTCTCCTACCTGGAACCGCTGGTCACCCGGGTCACGGGCTTCGGCGCGGGGTGGGTGCCCCTGGTGCTCGCGCTGTTCGGCGTCGGCTCGTTCGCGGGTGTCACCCTGGCCGGACGGCTGGCCGACGCCCGCCCGCACGCGGTCGCGGGGATCGGCATGGCCGCGCTGGCGCTGGGCTGGGCCGCCCTCGCCCTGACCGCCGCGCACCCGGCCGCGGCCCTCGCCCTGGTGCTGCTCCAGGGCGCGCTGGCCTTCGGTACGGGGACGACACTCATCACCCGGGTCTTCCATCTGGCCCCCGACGCCCCCACCCTGGCGGGCTCCTTCGCGACGGCCGCCTTCAACGTCGGTGCCGCGGCCGGTCCTTGGCTGGGCGGCCTGGCCCTCGGCGCCGGCCTCGGCTTCCGCGCACCGGTCTGGGTGAGCGCCCTGCTGATGTGCGCGGCCCTCGCGGCCGCGGGGGCGCTGTCGGTGTCCTCGGGGCGGGTCCTGCCGGCCCGCGCCGAGGCAGGCGCACCCACCGAGTGACGCCCAGATCACACCCCGGCGCAACGGCATGTTCACGTCCGGGCATAAAACGTCTGAGAGACTTTGTTCCGACGGGATACATAACCCGTTCCGGCAATGAAGCCGACGCTCCCGCACTCACACCACCGCCACCCGGATCCGAACGGTCCGGGCGGCCCCTGCCCGAAAGGTTCTCCCCATGCCCCTGGCCCTGCTCGCCCTCGCTGTGAGCGCCTTCGGCATCGGCACCACCGAGTTCGTGATGATGGGCCTGCTGCCCAACGTCGCGGACGATCTGGGAACGTCCGTGCCCACCGCCGGTTACCTCGTCTCGGCGTACGCGATCGGCGTCGTCGTCGGTGCCCCGCTGCTCACCGGTCTCGGCTCCAGGATCCCGCGCAAGCGGATGCTCCTGCTGCTGATGGCCGTCTTCACGGTCGGCAACGTCGCCTCCGCCTTCGCCCCCGACTTCGGCTGGCTGCTCGCAGGCCGCTTCCTGGCCGGGCTCCCGCACGGCGCGTTCTTCGGGGTCGGCGCCGTCGTCGCCGCCCGCCTCGTGCCGGACGGCCGGCAGGCACGCGCGGTCGCCACGATGTTTCTCGGCCTGACCGTGGCCAACATCGTGGGCGTACCGGCGGCCACCCTGCTGGGACAGCACCTCGGCTGGCGCGCCACGTTCATGGTCGTCGCGGTGATCGGGCTGGGCGCGATGGCCGCGCTCGCCCGGCTCGTACCGCAGATCCCCGTCGAGGCGCACCAGAACGTACGCCGTGAACTGAGCGCGCTCGGCAACCGGCAGGTCATGCTCGGCCTGCTCACCGCCGTCCTCGGCTTCGCGGGTGTCTTCGCCGTCTACTCCTACCTCTCCTCGATGACGACCGAGGCCATGGGCTTCGGCGAATCCTCCGTGACGCTCGTCCTGGCGCTGTTCGGCATCGGCATGACGCTGGGCGCGCTGGCGGCTGGACCGCTGACCGACCGGGCGCTGCGTCCCACCCTCTACGGGTCGCTCGGGGCCCTGGCCGTCGTCCTCGTCGTCTTCCCGTTCACCGTGCACGTGCAGTGGGCGGCCCTGGTCATGGTCGTGCTGCTCGGCGGCATCGGGTTCATGACGACCACGCCGCTCCAGATGCTCGTGATGAACAAGGCCAAGGACGCGCCCACGCTGGCCTCCGCCTCCAACCACTCCGCCTTCAACCTCGCCAACGCGGGCGGGGCCTGGCTCGGAGGGGTCGCCATCGCGGCGGGCTGGGGCTGGACGTCCCCGGCCCTGGTCGGCGCGGTGCTGGCCGTGGCCGGCCTCGCCGTTGCGGTCACGGCGGGTTTCCTGGACCGGACCCCGGGCACCTCGCGGGTCGTGGCGTCCGGCGCCCGGACCGAGACCCGTGAGTACGCGGAGGCACGCTCCTCCGAGGCCTGAGCCGGACGGCCCTGTCGCTTCCCCACGCGGGGCGACGGGCCCTGGAACACGACGGCGGCGGGGACGCGCGATGCGCCCTGCGACCGGGAGCTGGAACACGACGGCGGCGGGGACGCGCGGTGCGCCCTGCGACCGGGAGCTGGAACACGACGGCGGCGGGGACGCGCGATGCGCCCTGCGACCGGGAGCGTGATGCGGCCCTCGCCTCACGACGGCGGTCCGGTGGGGGCGCGCGACGAGCGCTCCCACCGGACCGGACTCAGCCGGGCCGCCGTCAGCAGTCCCGCCACGGCCGCCACCGGCAGCAGCAGCCGTACGTCGACCACCGCGACCAGCCCTGCTCCACCCGCCAGGGCCACCGCGTTCGGCACGGTCATCAGGGAGCCGGCCGCCGCGGCTGTCCTTCCCAGTACGGCGTCCGGCGTCTCCCTCTGCACCGCCGTCATCGCCGCGATCAGCACGCAGGGCAGCCCCGCGCCGATCGCCACGCTCGCCGCCAGGGCCACCACGTCACCGCCCAGCGCCCGTGCTCCCACGGCCACCGCGAACACCGCGATGCCCGCCGCCGCGAAGGACCGCTCCGGAAACCGCCGCAGCAGGGGGCCTGCCAGCAGCCCGACGGCGACGGAACCCGCGCCCTGGAAGGCGTACAGCACTCCGGTGTACGCCGGGGGACGGCCCAGCGTGTCGTCCACCACGGCGTACACCGACGCCCCGTTGAGCCCGGCGAGCAGCATCGTCAGCGCCCCGGCGTACACCAGGGGCCGCAGCACCGGCGAGGCGCGCAGCAGCCGTATCCCCGCCGCCGTACCGCCCCACCCGGCCTCCCGGGCCTTCTCGCGCGCTCCGGCGGACTCCTCGATCCGCAGCCGCGCGAAGACCAGGGCGGCCAGGGCGAAGGTCACCGCGTCCAGCACCACCACCGGGACCGCCCCGTAGCGGGCGAACAGTCCCGCGCCCACGAGAGGCGCGAGCAGTTTCATGCCCTCGTTCGCCGTCGTACGCAGCCCGTTGAAGTCACCCAGCAACCGCGCGTCGACGGCCCGGGCGACCAGTGCGGCCTCGGCCGCGTCCAGGAGCACACCGCTCGCCCCGTAGACGCACAGGACGGCGAAGAGCGCACCGATCCGGTGGCCCGGGCCGACGAGGAGCAGCGAGGCCATCAGGCCCGCCATCCCCAGGTTCACCGTGATGAGCAGCAGTCTGCGAGGGACCAGATCGGCCACCGCGCCGAGCGCCGGGCCCGCGAGCACCGGCGCCCACATCGCGCACACCGTCAGGGCGGCCAGAGTGTCCGACCCCGTCGCCGACTTGACCCAGATCCCGGCGGTCAGCCACATCGCGGACGTGCCGAAACCGGACACGAGCAACCCCGTCAGGCACAGCAGGGCCGTGCGATCCCGTACCACCGCACCCGCAGCCATCCCGGCCTCCCCGCACCCGCCTCGACCGCGCTCCCGGACGGGGCGCCTCGTCAGGCCATGCTGCTGACTGAGGCGGGGCGGGGGCATCGGGAAGATGCCCTAGGTGTGGCGCCACGCGAGTCGGACGAAGGCCGCCGGCCCGCACTGTGTGGGGACCGGCGCCCGCGCCGGCTCAGCTCGACTCGCGCCACCGGTTCGTGATCGGGAGCCGGCGGTCCTTGCCGAAGCCCTTCGGCGAGATCTTCGTGCCCGGCGGGTACTGCCGCCGCTTGTACTCCGCCGTGTCGACCATCCGCAGCGTCTTCGTCACCAGCGTGTCGTCGAAGCCCGCCGCCACGATCGCGTCCCGGCCCTGGTCACGGTCGACGTACATCTCCAGGATCCGGTCCAGCACGTCGTAGTCCGGCAGCGAGTCCGTGTCCACCTGGCCCGGGCGGAGTTCGGCGCTCGGCGGCTTGGTGATGGACGCTTCCGGGATCGGCGGGGTCTGCCCCCGTTCCTCCGCGGCCCGGTTGCGCCACTTCGCGAGGCGGAAGACCGACGTCTTGTACACGTCCTTGATCGGCCCGTACGCGCCGACGGAGTCCCCGTAGAGCGTCGAGTAGCCCACCGCCAGCTCGGACTTGTTGCCCGGCGCGAGCACGATCTGGCCCTCCTGGTTGGAGAGGGCCATCAGCATCGTGCCGCGCAACCGTGACTGGAGGTTCTCCTCGGCCAGCCCGGTGAGCTCCAGCGACCCCATGTACGCGTCGAACATCGGCTCGATCGGTACGGTACGGAAGTTCAGTCCCGTGCGCCGGGCCAGCTCGGCCGCGTCACCTTTGGAGTGGTCCGAGGAGTACTTCGACGGCATCGAGACGCCGTACACGTTGTGGGCCCCCAGCGCGTCGCAGGCGATCGCCGCCACGAGTGCGGAGTCGATGCCCCCGGAGAGCCCGATCAGGACACTGCTGAAACCGTTCTTCGCGGCGTACGCGCGCAGCCCCACGACCAGCGCCGAGTACAGCTCCTCGTCGTCGTCGAGCCGCTCGGCGTAACCGCCGGTCAACTCCGGCGCGTAGGCGGGGAGCGGCTCCTCGCTCAGGACCACGTGGTCGATCCGCAGCCCGTCGTTGACGACCCCCGAGGGAGGCTCGGGCGGAGCGGCCGGGAGATCCAGGTCGATGATCACGCTGCCCTCGGAGAACTGCGGGGCGCGGGCGACGACTTCGCCGTCCTTGTCGACGACGATCGAGTCCCCGTCGAAGACCAGCTCGTCCTGGCCGCCGGTCATGGCGAGGTACGCGGTCGTGCAGCCGGCCTCCTGGGCGCGCTTGCGGACCAGCTCCAGCCGGGTGTCGTCCTTGTCCCGCTCGTACGGGGAGGCGTTGATCGACAGCAGCAGTCCGGCGCCCGCCGCGCGCGCGGCTGGGACACGGCCGCCGTCCTGCCAGAGGTCCTCGCAGATCGCGAGCGCCACGTCGATGCCGTGCACCCGCACCACGGGCATCGAGTCACCGGGCACGAAGTACCGGAACTCGTCGAACACGCCGTAGTTGGGCAGGTGGTGCTTGGCGAAGTTCAGCGCGACCTTGCCGCGGTGGAGCACCGCGGCGGCGTTGCGCGGGGACCCCGCGGGCTGACCGTAACGCGCCGCGGCGTGCTCGGAGCGGTCGAGGTAGCCGACGACGACGGGCAGTTCCCCGAAACCCTCGTCGGCGAGGCGTCCGGCGAGCGCGCGCAGCGCCTGCCGTGAGGCCTCGACGAACGAGGAGCGCAGGGCCAGGTCCTCGACGGGATAGCCGGTCAGCACCATCTCGGGGAACGCCACCAGATGGGCGCCCTGCTCGGCGGCGTGCCGGGTCCAGTGGACGACCGACTCGGAGTTGCCGGCCAGGTCGCCGACGGTCGCGTCAATCTGATTCAGTGCGAGACGTAGTTGAGGCACGCCGCCCAGTGTAATCGTCTGATTGACGCGATGTCCGGCCGAGCGGCTCATCCCCGGCCGGAACTGTGCGCGGAGGTCTCCCTGCCGGGCGGCGCGCCCCGGCCGGTACTCCGCGCTGCGGCCTCAGCGCAGGTAGCCGAGGACCGTCATCATGCCCGCTTCCGAGTGGTAGACGTTGTGGCAGTGCAGCATCCACAGGCCCGGGTTGTCCGCGTCCAGATCGACCGTCAGTGAACGCCCCGGCAGGACCGGGGCGGTGTCCTTCCGGGCACCCAGCCCCGCCCCCCGGCCCGTGCCGCCCAGCGCGAACGTGTGGCCGTGCAGGTGGATCGGGTGCCACATCGGGGTGCGGTTGGCGAAGACCAGCCGCACCCGCTCCCCGGCCCTGACGGGCTGCCGCACCGCCGGGTCGTACCGCTTGCCGTCGAAGGCCCAGTTGTACGCCTCCATGGAGCCCGTGAGCTTGAGCCGTACGGTCCGGTCGGGCTCGCGGGCCGCCAGGGCCACCGACTCGTCAGGGACGAGACGGGCGGCGTCGAGCATCTCGCCGTCCAGCTCCCCGGGCCGTACGCCGGCCGGCGGCAGGTCGCCCGAAGCCGTCCGCAGCACGGCCTGCGCCGATGCCCCCTTGCCCTCGGCGAGCGCGGTCAGCGGGAACACCCCGTCCCCCGCCGTCACCAGCACGTCGTAGCGCTCGCCCATGCCCAGCAGCAGCGCGTCGGTGTCGGTGTGCCGCACGGGGAATCCGTCCGTGTGCGTCACCGTCATCCGGTGGCCCCCCAGCGCCAGCCGGAACGCGGTGTCCCCTCCGGCGTTGATGACACGCAGCCGGATGCGGTCCCCCGGGCGGGCCTCGAACACCGAAGGGGACTGCGCCCTGCGGCCGTTGACCAGGTAGTGGGGATAGGCGACATCGCCCGCGTGGCCGCCCAGCAGGTCGCTGCGCGCGCCCTTCAGCAGCCGCGAAGGACCGTCGGCGGAGGTGGCCGCCGTACCGTGACCGGCGGCTTCGTGACCCGCCGCGTCGTGACCGGTGGCCCGGCCCTTGGTGAGTTCGGCCAGCACTGCCTCGGGGGTGGAGCCGTCCACCCCGTCGAGCCAGTCGTCGAGGACGACCACCCACTCCTTGTCGTACGCGAGCGGTTCCCTCGGGTCGTCCACGATCAGCGGCGCGTACAGTCCCCGGTCGAGCTGGACCCCCGAGTGCGGGTGGATCCAGTACGTCCCGGGGCGGGTCACCGCGAAGCGGTAGGTGAATGCCGCGCCCGGTTCGATCGCCCGCTGGGTCAGCCCCGGCACCCCGTCCATGTCGTTGCGGAGGGAGAGGCCGTGCCAGTGCATCGAGGTGGACCGGGGCAGATGGTTGGCGAGGGCGAGTTCCAGGGTGTCACCCGCCGTGACCCGGATCGCCTCACCGGGCAGGCGGTCACCGTAGGACCAGGTGGGGACGGTGAGGCCGTCGCCCAGGTCGATGCGGGACGCGGTGGCGGTGAGGGAGACCTTGCGCAACGGGCCGGCGCCCCGCCGGGCCTCCGTGTCCACCACCTCCGGCCCGTCGGGCGCGACGTAGGGGTCGGCGGCGCGCGCGGTGGAGGGGGTGCGGCGGAGGGCTGCGTGGGCTTGCGGGGCGACGGCTGCTGTTCCCGCCAGGGCGATACCGGCACCGAGCACGGTGCGACGCGTGGGCATTTCAGACATATTGCGCACCGTACCCCGGTCGGGTATAGGGGGTCGGTCGTGACACCCGGTCGGGCGGGCAGGGGTGCGGGGCGGCCTCGGCACCGCGTCGGGCGACCGGGCGCTCGCGACGGCCGGGCGGTCGATGGGGCGGGGGTGGCCGGGGCGGCCGCCGTCGGGAACGGAGGCGGAGCGGCCCGTGGCCCGTGGCCCTTGGTCCGTGGCTCTTGGTCCGTGGCTCTTGGTCCGTGGCCCTTGGTCCGTGACGCGGGGCGGCCCGGCGTTCTCGTCCGGGTGAGATCGCCGGGCCGATGCGGGGGCGGAGCGGTACCGGCGCCCGCGGCGGGCGGGTGCCGGGGGAGCGGGCGTGCGGCGCGGGAGTCAGGCCTGGGAGTAGACCCTCTCCGCCCAGCCTGCGACCTGCTCGTCCGACAGATGCAGCGCCAGGTCTGCCTCGCTGATCATGCCGATGAGCTTCTTGTTCTCGACGACCGGGAGGCGGCGGATGCGGTGGCTCTGCATCTCGTCCAGCACCGCGTTCACGTCGGCCGTCGACTCGATCCAGCGCGGCGTGCCGTCGCAGAGTTCGCCCGCCGTCACGTTCGACGGATCGTGCCCCGACGCCACGCACTTGATCACGATGTCGCGGTCGGTGATGATCCCGACCATCCGGTCCTGCTCGCCGTTGGCGGAGACGGGGAGCGCCCCCACCTTGTGGTCCCGCATCATCTGGGCGGCGCGGTCGAGCGTCTCGTGGGCGGGGATCCAGTGGGCCCCGCTGTGCATGATGTCCTTGGCCGTGGTCATGAGGTTGCCTCCTGCGTGCCCGTGGGCACTGGTGTACGACCCCGAGTGCCTCCATGGTCCCGCTCCTGCCCGGCGCACGCGAGTGCTGTCACCCGTACGGGCGTACGCCGGGCGGCGGCCGGTCCTCAGGGGCGCGGGGCGGCACCGCGGGCGGCCAGCATGTCCGCCATCAGGTCCAGCTCGGACTGCTGTGCCTCGACCATGCCCTGGGCGAGCCGCTTCTCCGCGGGCACGGTGCATCGCGTGGCGCAGCCGCGGGCCATGGCGACACCGCCCTCGTGGTGGTCGGTCATCAGTTGCAGGAAGAGGATCTCGGCCTGCTCGCCTCGGGCCCCGCGCAGCCGGTCGAGCTCGGTCCTGGTCGCCATGCCGGGCATGAGCGCCCCGTCGTGGTCCATGCCCTCCATCCCGTGCATGTCGTGCCCGCCGTGGCCCTCCGGCATCCACGCCATCGGGCCCCGCCCGTCGGGCGCCGTCTTGGGAAGCTCCCACAGGTCCAGCCAGCCGAGCAGCATGCCCCGCTGGTTGGCCTGCGTGTTGGCGATGTCGTACGCGAGCCTCCGGACGTCCTCGTCCTTCGTCCCGTCCCGCACGACGAAGGACATCTCCACCGCCTGCTGGTGGTGGACGGCCATGTCCCGGGCGAAACCCGCGTCCGCCGAATCGGCGGACGGGGCGCGCGGACCGGCCGGGGCCCCGTCACCCCGCGCGGAGGCGACGGTCGCCGCACCCGCGAACAGCAGGGCGAGCGCCACGGCGGAGCCCGCGACCCACCGCGCGCGCCGGCTGAGCGCCGCGCTCACCCGTCCACCCCGCCGGTGCAGGGCGCGCCCGGCTCGGGCGTCTGCGCGCCCTGGACGTACTTCGCGAAGAACCTCGCCACGCGGGGGTCGTCCGCGCTGTCGACCGTGACCTGCTTGCCCCAGGCGCTGAGCATGATCGCCCCCTCCTGCCCCTCGTACGGGGACATGATCGAGAACGGGGTGCTCTTCACGCGCGACGTGAGGGCGGCGAGGTCGTCCGGGGAGGCCTTCCCGTTGTGCGTCACCCAGACCGCACCGTGCTCCAGCGCGTGCACGGCATTGACGTTCGGGACGGCCTTTTCGTATACGACGCCGTCGCAGTTCAGCCAGGCCGGGTTGTGGTCACCGCCGACGGGCGGCTCCATGGGGTACGTCACGTCGGTCGTGACGTGGTTGCGGGTCAGCTTCTTCGCGTCCCACGTCTTCTCGCCCTCGATGGGCTCGGCCGCGAGCTTCTTCTTCTCCTGCTCGGTCTGCTTGGAGTCCTGGGCCTGGCTCTCCTCCTGCTTCTCCTTGGCCTCGGACTTCTCCAGGAGCATGTACGAGCCGAATCCCAGCAGCCCGGCCACCACGACGGCGCTCACGCCTATGGCGACGACCTTGTTCCGGCGGTCGCGTGCGCGGTCGGCGTTGCGCATCTGCTCTATGCGGGTCCTGCGGTCGAAGCTCATGAGGTCGGGTCCTTCTGCCAAGGGGTCGGGAGGGACGGGTGCGGAGCGTGGAGAACCTGGGCGCACAGGGCCACAGGAGAGCGGCAGCGGCCCTTGCACACCACGGGCGCCGATCGTAGTGGGTGGCCGCGTGCTCTCTCTCACACCGTGTGCGTAATCTGGGTGAAATCCCGGGTCGTGATACTGAGGTGTCCCCCCTACCCCGGGCGGTGGTGCACGGACCGTCTGAACTGCAAGGATGTGGCTATGGACAAGCAGCAGGAATTCGTCCTCAGGACGCTTGAGGAGCGCGACATCCGCTTCGTACGGCTGTGGTTCACCGATGTTCTCGGTTACCTCAAGTCCGTCGCCGTGGCCCCGGCCGAGCTCGAACAGGCCTTTGACGAGGGCATCGGCTTCGACGGCTCCGCGATCGAGGGCTTCGCCCGTGTATACGAATCGGACATGATCGCGAAGCCGGACCCCGGCACCTTCCAGATCCTTCCCTGGCGCGCGGAGGCCCCGGGCACGGCGCGGATGTTCTGCGACATCCTGATGCCGGACGGTTCGCCCTCCTTCGCGGACCCGCGGTTCGTCCTCAAGCGCATCCTCGCGAAGACCTCCGACCTGGGCTTCACCTTCTACACCCACCCGGAGATCGAGTTCTTCCTGCTGAAGAACAAGCCGGTCGACGGGAGCCGCCCCACCCCGGCCGACAGCTCCGGCTACTTCGACCACACCCCGCAGAACGTCGGCATGGACTTCCGCCGCCAGGCGATCACGATGCTCGAATCGATGGGCATCTCGGTCGAGTTCAGCCACCACGAGGGCGCCCCCGGCCAGCAGGAGATCGACCTCCGCTACGCGGACGCGCTCTCCACCGCCGACAACATCATGACGTTCCGCCTGGTCATGAAGCAGGTCGCCCTGGAGCAGGGCGTGCAGGCCACCTTCATGCCGAAGCCGTTCTCGGAGTACCCGGGCTCGGGCATGCACACCCACCTCTCGCTCTTCGAGGGTGACCGCAATGCCTTCTACGAGTCGGGCGCCGAGTACCAGCTGTCGAAGGTGGGCCGGTCCTTCATCGCGGGCCTGCTCAAGCACGCGGCGGAGATCTCCGCGGTGACGAACCAGTGGGTCAACTCCTACAAGCGCATCTGGGGCGGTTCCAGCCGCTCCGCGGGCGCCGGCGGCGAGGCCCCCTCGTACATCTGCTGGGGCCACAACAACCGCTCCGCGCTGATCCGCGTCCCGATGTACAAGCCCGGCAAGACGGGCTCGGCGCGCGTCGAGGTCCGCTCCATCGACTCCGGAGCCAACCCCTACCTGACGTACGCGGTGCTGCTCGCCGCGGGCCTCAAGGGCATCGAGGAGGGCTACGAGCTCCCGGCCGGCGCCGACGACGACGTCTGGGCCCTCTCGGACTCGGAGCGCCGCGCGATGGGCATCGAGCCGCTCCCGCAGAACCTGGGCGAGGCGATCTCGCTGATGGAGAAGAGCGAGCTGGTCGCCGAGACGCTGGGCGAGCACGTCTTCGACTTCTTCCTGCGCAACAAGAAGCAGGAGTGGGAGGAGTACCGCAGTGAGGTCACGGCCTTCGAGCTGAAGAACCTGCTGCCGGTGCTGTAAGCGCACCTGCTGTACGCGAGCGGCTCGGGTCCGGCGGAACGACCACCGCGGGCCCGGGGCCGCTTTCGTCCGCGAGGGCTGCCCGCTCTCGCAGCAAGGCTTCGGACCCGATGCCCCGGGCGCCAGGCCGTCCGACCCGTGCGGCCGGGGGTGCGCTTCAGGGGCGAGTCAGCGAGGCCCGCATGGCGGCCATGAGCTTCTGGCGGGCCTCCCGGAACATGCGCCGAGCCTGTGCGCACTCAGGGGCGTCACGTAGGTGACCGGCAGCCACTGCGTCCCGGTACAGCACCAGTTGGTGGGCGGCGTCCTTGGCGCATTCGGCGACCTCCGGTGTGGCGAGCAGCTCCAGCTGGTACTGCTTCGCGTGCACGCCGTAGGTCAGGAAGGCGGCGCGAGCGAGCTGGGCTCGCTCGTCCACGGGCAGGTGCTCCGACCGGCTGGCGTCGCTTATGGTGTCGCGGGCCTCGGTCAGAGCCTCCAGGAACTGGGCAGCCGTCGTGCGCAGGGTCTCCCTGTCCTGCTCCCCGGCGTTCCGCCGCCAGGTCACTCGCTCCGTGACGAGTGTGCTGCCCACCCCGATGACCGCTCCCACCGCTGTGGCGACCAACGCTGTCCACTCCATGACGGGGAGACTACGAGTCGGCCGCACCGGGCCGCCAGGTTTCGCGCCGGTCCTCCGGCAGAGTTGCCCGGGGCCGCCCGCGTCACTCGCCCCGGGCCGGCTGCTGGGCGTCCCGGGCCGTGTCGGGGCTGGGCAACTGCGCAGTGCGCACCTCCGGTTCGGTGGTGCGGCGGGCGCCGATGGCCGGGGCGAGGAAGACCGCCACCGCGACGAAGCCCAGGACGACGATCATGGCGGAGCGCAAGCCGTAGTGGTCACCCAGGAAGCCCAGGCCGGGGGGTCCGACGAGGAAGGCGATGTAGCCGATCATCGCCACGAGGCTGACGCGGGCCGCCGAGTCGGGGCCGGAGTCGCCGGCCGCCGAGAGGGCCACAGGGAAGCCGAGTGAGGCTCCCAGGCCCCAGAAGAGCACCGCCGCACCGGCGAGTACGGGGGAGTCGGCGAAGATGACGAGCGTGAGTCCGACGGCCGCCGACACCGCGCTGGCCCGGACGACGGGGGTGCGGCCGAAGCGCTCGATGAAGAAGCCGCCGCCGAAGCGGCCGATCGACATGGCGGCGGCGAAGCCCGCGTAGACCGCCGAACCCAGGGCGGGGTCCACTCCGTGGCCGTCGACCATGAGCAGCGGCAGCCAGTCGTTCGCGGCGCCCTCGGCCAGTGCCATGGCGAGGATGATGCCGCCGATCAGCAGCAGGCGACGGTCCTTCCAGACCGCCGGGCGGGCCTGTACCGTGCCGCCCCCGGCCGCCCGGGCGCCCTTGGTCAGGCCGACGCCGGAGGGGATGGCACGAAAGGCGTACGCGAACATTCCGGCGGCGACGACGGCCACCGCGGTCAGGTGCCACATCACCGGGAACTCGACGGCGGTGCACAGGATGCCGACGACGGCTCCCACCACGGTGCCCAGGCTGAAGAAGCCGTGCAGGGTGGGCAGCACCGTCCGTCCGGTGAGCTGCTCGACCTCCGCGCCGTCGATGTTGACCGCGACCTCGCCGCCTCCCATACCGGCGCCGGACAGGAACAGTCCGGCGGTGACCATGGGGGCGGAGGAGAGCAGGGCGCCGCAGCCGATGACGGCCAGTCCGACGATGACCACGACCGTGCCCACACCCATGACCGGCCTCGTGCCGAACCGCGCCACCAGCGCCCCGGAGCTCAGGATGCCGAGCATCGAGCCGACGGACAGGCCGAAGAGGACGAGGCCCATCTGCGCGGTGGAGGCGCCCAGTTGGTCCCTGATGTCGGGGGTCCGTGTCACCCAGGAGGAGATCGACAAGCCGGGCACGAGGAAGAAGAGGAACAGCGCCGTTCGGCGGCGGCGGGTGGCCAGGTCCATCAGGTACGTGTCTTTCACGAGGTACGCGGAAGGGTGTGGGTCACCCGGGTTTTGTGTGTACGAACGTACACTCCCGGCTCGAACAGGGGAAGCGGTGCACGGCGGGTCCCCGTACCGCCGTCCGGTCCTCCGGGATGCGGTTCAGGGCGTGCGGGGGTGCGAACCCGGGCAGCCGTACTCGTACGCCGTGGGCGGTCCACGCCCCGCTGCCGAGCTGAGGAGGGACGGCGCATGACGACGCTGGCCGTGACCGGGCACATCGACCTGACCGAGGAGACCGTGCCGCTCGTACGGGCCGCGCTGCGGGAGGTGCTGGCGCCGTACAGCGAGGACCTCACGGGGGTCTCGTGCATCGCCGCCGGGGCCGATTCGCTGTTCGCGGAGGAGGTCTCCGCGATCGGGGGCCGGCTGGTCGTGGTCGTCCCGTCCCTCGACTACCGCAGTGCTGTGGTGCGGCCCGAGGACGCCGCGGTCCACGACCACCTCAACGAGACCGCCGTGGAGGTGGTGACCCTGCCGTTCGAGATCGCCGACCGCACCGCGTACGAGGCGGCCAACGCCGAACTGCTCAAGCGGGCGGACCGGCTCGTCGCCGTGTGGGACGGAACGCCGCCGTCCGGGAACGGCGGCGGGACGGCGGACCTGGTCGAGGAGGCCAGGCGGACCGGTGTGCCGGTCGACGTGGTCTGGCCGGACGGCGCCGCGCGACGGGGCTGAGGCCGTACGGAGGAGGCCCGGGGCGTGCGAGGAAGTCCTCGGGCGGCGGCGCGTGGGGAGTACGGGCGCCGCTGTCCCGTCGATGTCGCCGCCCCGGTGCGGGCGCCCCGCGGCGCCCGCCCTACCGTGAGTCCCCGGCGCCCTCCGGCACCCGGCGACGGCGGTCGTAGCGGCGGGCCGCGCGGGCGCGGTTCCCGCAGGAGGGCTTGCACCATTCCTGGCGGCCGTGACGCTTCACGGAGTAACGGACACGCAAGCGTTGGAGGGGGAGTCGTGGGCGCATTGCTCGCGCAGATCAGCGATCTGCACCTGGACGGCGGCGAGAGGGCGACCAGGCGCGCCGTACGCGTCATGGATCACCTTCGGGCGCTGCCCCGCCCCGTCGACGCCCTGCTGGTGACCGGGGACATCGCGGACCACGGGGCGGAGGCGGAGTACGAGGAGGCGGCGAGGATTCTGGCCGCGCCCTTCCCCGTCCTCATGTGCCCCGGCAACCATGACGTGCGGCCCGCGTACCGGAAGGCCCTGCTGGGGGAGGGTCCCGGCGAAGGGGCCGTCAACCGGCTCCATCACCTCGCGGACGTCGCCGTCCTGATGTGTGACTCCACCGTCCCCGGGCGGGACGAAGGGCGCCTCGACGAGCGGACGCTCGCCTGGATCGACGACACCCTCACCGCGCTGCCCGAGGGGAAGCGGGCGCTGATCGCCTTCCACCAGCCGCCGGTCGAACTGCACCACCCGCTGCCGGACTCCGGCATGCTCGAGCGCCCCGGGGATCTGGCGGCCCTTCTCGACGCGCACCCCCAGGTCGTCGCCGTCCTCACGGGGCACGGCCACACCGCGGCGGCGTCCACCTTCGCCGGGCGTCCGCTCCTCGTGGGCCCGGCGGTCACCTGGACGCTGCGCATGCCGTGGGAGGGCGCCAGCCCCGCCGACCGCGACCAGCCTCCCGGCCTCGCCTTCCATGTCCTGGACGACGACGGGCGGCTGACCACGCACTTCCGCGTCGTGCCCTGATCCGGTCCCCGGCTCCGCCGCCGCCCGTGTGTGCGCGGCCGGAGCGGGATCCAGCGGTGCGGGCCGGGCCCGGGGCTTCCGGAACGGGCTCCGCCGGTGCGGACCCGCCCGGGGCCGGCTTCGGGCGGGCAGGCGTGCGTGCAGGCAGGGCAGGCAGGCCGAGCCGGTTTCAGGTGAAGCTTCGGCCCGTCTCGTCGAGGATCTCGTCGATCACCTCGCCCGGCCCCCGCGCCAGGTCCTCCTCGATCCAGATGCGCATCGCCACCCGCAGCGAGGAGAGGAAGGCGGCCGCCAGGACCACCGGGCGCACCGGGCCGTCCCCGGGGCCCTGGCGTACGGCTATGGCGTCCGCCAGATCCCGTTCCAGTGCTGCGTGGTTGCCGAGCTGGCGGGCCAGGAGCGACGGATGGCGCAGGGCCAGTCTCGTGCGCACGGCCCACTCCCGCTCCGGAGGTGCGGCGTGCCCGGAGAACTCCGCCACCGCGGCCCTCAGCGCCGTCCAGGCCGGTTCGGCGGCGGGGCGGTTCCGGACGTTCCGGACCAGCTCCCCGATCATCTGCTCGTCGCCGTAGAGGAGGGCGTCCTCCTTGTTGGTGAAGTAGTTGGAGAACGTCCTGCGGGAGATTCCGGCCGCGTCGGCGACCGCCTCGACCGTCACATGGTCGAAGCCGTGCTCCACCGTCAGTCGCATCGTCGCTTCGTGCACCGCCTGCCGGGTGGCGGCCTTCTTGCGTTCCCGCAGTCCCACAGGGCTCTCCATGGGGCCATTATCTACACCGCGAGAAAAATGCACACTGAGCAAAATTGCTCAGTGTGCATGTACGATGAAGGCTCTTCCCGGCCTTGCCCGCTTCTTCTGCGTTCCCGCCGGGCTCTTCCTCTGGCCCACGGCGACGCGACCGGCCACATCTTCCTGGTCTCGGCGGGTATCGCGGTCGTCGGTGTGATCGCGTCGCTCTTCCTGACCCCGACGAAGCTGCGGGACAGCGTGGACCTGTAGACGCACCGCACGTGCCCCGTACCGGCTGCCGAGAGCAACTGGTGCGGGGCGCGGCCGTGTCCGGCACCGGTCGGGTAGTGTGACCTCTCCCGAGACCGGGACCGACCCCAGGAGGTGAGACCCATTACCGCTTCAGCAGGCTGGGCGCTCACCCCTCGCCGTCGCGTGGCCGATCCGGCCTGAGCGATCGCGGAGCGCCCTCGGTTCACCCCGAAAGGCTCCGCACCATGCAGGAATTCGCCCCACCGCACACCTTCACCTCGCTCGTCACCGCGCTCCGCGCCGCCGGTTGTGTGTTCGCCGAGGACGAGGCGGAACTCCTCCTCTCGACGGCGAGCGGCCCCGCCGAGCTCGCCGCCATGGCCGAGCGCCGCGCCGCCGGCCACCCCCTGGAACACGTGCTCGGCTGGGCCGAGTTCTGCGGACTGCGCATCGCCGTGGACCCCGGGGTCTTCGTGCCCCGCCGGCGCACCGAGTTCCTCGTCCGGCAGGCCGCGGCGCTCGCCCCCGACGCGGCGGTCGTGATCGACCTCTGCTGCGGCTCCGGAGCCCTGGGCACGGCGCTCGCCTCGTCCCTGCGCGACGTCGAACTGCACGCCGCCGACGTCGAACCGGCCGCGGTGCGCTGCGCCCGGCGCAACGTGGGCGGTCTGGGAACCGTCTACGAGGGCGACCTCTTCGCACCGCTGCCCGTCTCGCTGCGCGGACGCGTGGACATCCTGCTCGCCAACGTGCCGTACGTACCGACCGAGGACGTCGGGCTGCTGCCCGCCGAGGCCCGGGACCACGAGCCGCTCGTCGCGCTCGACGGAGGGGGCGACGGGCTGGACGTCATGCGGCGTGTGGTCGCCGAGGCCCCCGGCTGGCTGGCACCGGGCGGCAGTCTGCTGGTCGAGACGAGCGAACGGCAGGCGGCACGCGCCGAGGAGACGGTGGGCGGCAGCGGACTGATCCCGCGCGTCGTCTGCTCCGAGGAGCTGTACGCCACCGTCGTGATCGGGACCCTGGCGCGGTGACCGGACACGGCACCGGCGCACGCTTCAGGTGAAGCTCCAGCGCGTCTGGCCGTACGGATCGCCCTTGGCGAAGCCGAAGGCCGTGCGGGGGGTCACCGCGAAGACCACCGCACGGCCGCCCGCCCCGTTGGAGAACATGCCGTCCGTGACGCCGAAGTGCCACTCGGCGCCGTACTTCGCCTCCCACGCCTCCGCCAGCGCGATCAGCCGCGGCTCCTCCGTCACCCGGGCGGCCCGGCCCTCCACCACGACGTCGAAGCCCTCGTCCAGCGTGTTGGTGCCGGTGGTCAGCACGACCTCCGGATTTCCGGCCAGATTGCGCGCCTTGCGCTCCGAGGGGCCCGTGCAGAAGTGCAGCGCGCCGTTCGACCAGAGGCCGATCAACGGGGTCACGTGCGGGCGGCCGTCGGGGCGCACCGTGGACAGCCAGTACAGCTCGGCGCCCTCCAGCAGCGCGACCGCCTCCGCCCACGGGCGGGCGGTGGCGTCCTCACCGCTGTAGCGGGAGTCCAGGGCGGTGTCGGGGGCGGCGGTGTCCTGCTCCGGCATGGCGGGGCCTCCTGGGGGCGGTGCGGCGGTGTGCGTGGTCCTGTGCCGATCGTGCCCGGGGAGGCCGGACCCCGCTGCCCGGGAAGCGCGCTCGGCGCTCCCTCTCCGGATTCACCCGCACAGGGCTAGGCTCGAAGGGCGGACATGTGTGATCGGCGGGCAGGAGACACGGGATGACGACGGTGCCGGGACGCAGGAGCAGTACGTTCACCCGACTGCTGCGACACGGTTTCACCGATCCGTCGGCCGCCGAACGGCTGCTGGATCTGCCGGAACTCTCCTCCGTACGCGCCGACCCCGTCCTGTTCGACGCCCTCGGGGCCACCGCCGACCCGGATCTCGCCCTGCACAGCCTCGTACGGCTCGTGGAGGCCGAGGAGCCCGGGGAACGGCAGATGCTGCTGGACACCCTCGTCACCGCGAAACCCCTGCGGGACCGCCTGCTCGGGGCCCTCGGGGCCTCCGAGGCGCTCGGGGACCACCTGGCGCGGCACCCCCGGGACTGGCAGGTGCTGGTCACGTACGAGGCCACCGACCTGCACCCCGGGGTTCCCGAGTTCGAGACCATGCTCGGCGACGCCGTCGACCCGGACTCGCTGCGGATCGCCTACCGCAGGTCCCTGTTGTCCATAGCGGCCCGCGACGTGTGCGGGACGACGGACGTCGCCCAGGTCGCCGCCGAGCTCGCCGACCTCGCCACCGCCACCCTGCGGGCCGCGCTCGCCGTCGCGCGCGCCGCCGCGCCCGACGACGCCGCGCAGTGCCGCCTCGCCGTCATCGCGATGGGCAAGTGCGGCGGACACGAGCTGAACTACGTGTCCGACGTCGACGTGATCTTCGTGGGCGAGCCCGTCGCGGGGGCGGACGAGAGCGGCGCGATGCAGGCCGCCACCCGCCTCGCCGCCCACATGATGCGGATCTGCTCCGACACCACCGTCGAGGGCACCATCTGGCCCGTCGACGCCAACCTCCGCCCCGAGGGCCGCAACGGGCCGCTGGTGCGCACCCTCTCCTCCCACCTCGCCTACTACCAGCGCTGGGCCAAGACCTGGGAGTTCCAGGCGCTGCTCAAGGCCCGGCCCGTCGCCGGCGACGCCGAGCTGGGCGCGGAGTACGTCGACGCCGTGTCTCCGCTGGTCTGGCAGGCCGCCGACCGGGAGAACTTCGTCGGCGACGTGCAGAAGATGCGCCGCCGCGTCGTCGACAACATCCCCGTCGACCGGATCGACCGGGAGCTCAAGCTCGGCCCCGGCGGCCTCCGGGACGTCGAATTCGCCGTACAGCTGCTCCAGCTCGTCCACGGCCGCAGTGACAGCACCCTGCACTCGGGATCCACGCTGGAGGCCCTGCGGGCGCTCGCCGACGGCGGCTACGTCGGGCGGGCCGACGCCGCCCAGCTGGACGAGGCCTACCGCTTCCTGCGGGCCATGGAGCACCGCATCCAGCTCTACCGCCTGCGCCGCACACATCTCGTGCCCGAGGACGAGGCCGACCTGCGGCGGCTCGGACGGTCCCTCGGACTGCGCACGGACCCGGTCGCCGAGCTGAACCGCGCCTGGCGGCGGCACGCCTCCGTGGTGCGGCGACTGCACGAGAAGCTCTTCTACCGGCCTCTCCTGGACGCCGTGGCCCAGCTCGCTCCCGGCGAGAGCAGGCTCAGCCCGAAAGCCGCCGTCGTCCGCCTCGAAGCCCTCGGATACGCCGATCCCGCCGCCGCGCTGCGTCACCTGGAAGCCCTGTCGTCCGGGGTGACCCGCAAGGCCGCGATCCAGCGCACGCTCCTGCCGGTGCTGCTCGGCTGGTTCGCGGACTCCGCCGACCCGGACGCCGGGCTGCTGGGCTTCCGGCAGGTGTCCGACGCGCTGGGCAAGACCCCGTGGTATCTGCGGCTCCTGCGCGACGAGGGCGCCGCGGCGGAGAACCTCGCCCGGGTCCTGTCCGCCGGCCGGCTCGCCCCCGACCTGCTGATGCGCGCCCCCGAGGCCGTCGCCATCCTCGGCGACCCCGAAGGGCTGAAACCGCGCGGCCGGGACCACCTGGAACAGGAGGTGCTCGCCGCCGTCGGCCGGGCCCCGGGCGCCGAGACGGCGGTCGCGGTGGCACGCGGGGTGCGGCGGCGCGAGCTGTTCCGGACGACGGCGGCCGACATCATCGGCTCCTACGGCACCGAGGACAGCCCCGCCGAGACGGACCCGGGCGCACTCGTCGACCGGGTCGGCTCCGCCGTCAGCGACCTGAACGCCGCCACGCTCTCCGGCGCCGTGCGTGCCGCAGTGCGGGAGCGGTGGGGCGACACCCTGCCCACCCGCTTCGCCGTCATCGGCATGGGCCGCTTCGGCGGGCACGAGCTGGGCTACGGCTCGGACGCCGACGTCCTGTTCGTGCACGAACCCCGGGAGGGCGTCGGCGACGAGGAGGCCGCCCGGGCCGCGAACACCGTCATCACCGAGATGCGCAGGCTCCTGGAGCTGCCGACCGCCGACCCGCCGCTGCTCATCGACGTCGACCTGCGGCCCGAGGGCAAGACCGGGCCCCTGGTGCGCACCCTGAAGTCGTACGAGGCGTACTACCGCCGCTGGTCCCTGGTCTGGGAGAGCCAGGCGCTGCTGCGCGCCCAGCCAGTGGCCGGCGACGCGGAGCTGGGGCGCACCTTCGTCGAGCTCATCGACCCGCTGCGCTACCCGATGGAGGGGCTCGGCGACGACGCCGTCCGCGAGATCCGGCGGCTCAAGGCACGGATGGAGTCCGAGCGCATGCCGCGCGGGGCCGATCCGACGCTCCACACCAAGCTGGGGCGCGGCGGGCTGAGCGACGTCGAGTGGACCGTGCAGCTGATGCAGATGCAGCACGGCTGGGCGGAACCCGGGCTGCGGACCACGCGTACGAGAGAGGCGCTGGCCGCGGCCTGCGCGGCGGGGCTGATCCCGGCCGAGGAGGCGCAGACGCTCGACGAGGCGTGGGTGCTCGCCTCACGGGTGCGGAACGCCGTGATGCTGGTGCGGGGGCGGCCCGGCGACACGTTCCCCTCGAACCCGCGCGAGCTGGCGGCGGTGGGACGGTACCTCGGATACGAGCCGGGGAACGTGGGCACCATGCTGGACGACTACCGCCGGATCACCAGGCGGGCCCGTGCGGTGGTGGAGGAGCGCTTCTACGGCGCGGCAGGCTGAAGGCCCCACGCCGCCCCGCAGGACCCGGGACCGCCCGCAGGACCAGGGACCGCGCCTCAGTGCTCCTCGGCCATCGGGCGGGCGTGCGCGGCGGGAGGGGCCTGGACCTCCGCCCCGGCCCCGGGCCGCGACGCGGGCGTCCGGCGCGGCCGCAGGCGCAGCCGGGTCCCCCCACGTGACGGCACCCGTCTCGCCAGGCGGTGCGGCAACGCCCCGTACCAGGCGTACGAGAGCACGATGCCGAAGGACAGGCACACCATCCCGCCCACGGCGTCCAGCCAGAAGTGGTTGGCCGTCGCCACGATCACGACCAGCGTGGCGACGGGGTAGAGCAGGCCCAGGATCCGCGCCCACGGTGCGGTGGCCAGAGCGCAGATGGTCAGACCGCACCACAGGGACCAGCCGATGTGCATGGACGGCATGGCCGCGTACTGGTTGGACATGTGCTTGAAGTTGCCCGAGGCCATCGATCCCCAGGTCTGGTGCAGCATCACCGTGTCGATGAAACCGCCGCCGCTCATCAGCCGGGGCGGGGCCAGCGGGAAGAGGTAGTAGCCGAGGAGCGCCACCGCCGTGGTGGCGAAGAGGATCAGACGGGTGGCCGCGTATCTGCCGGGATGGCGGCGGAACAGCCAGACGAGCACACCGATGGTGACGACGAAGTGCAGCGTCGCGTAGTAGTAGTTCATCGACACGATCAGCCATGTCACCGAATTGACGGCCTGGTTGACCGTCTCCTCGAAAGCGAGACCCACCGTGTGCTCGAGGGACCAGATCCAGTCGGCGTTGCGCAGTGCCGCGGCCTTCTGCTCGGGAACCGCGTTGCGCACCAGCGAGTAGAGCCAGTAACTGACCGCGATCAGCAGGATCTCGAACCAGAGGCGCGGCCGGCGGGGGGAACGCAGCGAACGCAGCCGCGGGAGGAAGCCTCCACGCGGGGAGATCGCTTTCGTCGAACCGCACACCGTCGCCCGATCCGCGACAGGTGACGGGGTGGCCGCCGTGCGGTCTTCCTGTGTGGTCACGTGCGATTCACCCATAGGCGCAGAGTCTGCCAGATACGTCCCTCTCTGCCCGATGATCCTCCGGTCGGGTTCCGGTCGCACATCGGCTACTTCACCGACGCGCGCGGGGACCGGAGGAGGGGCCCGGACCCGAAGCAGTTGAACCGCGTACGACCAGTTCGGGCATGAAGACGAACTCGCTGTGCGGAGCGGGCGTGCCGCCGATCTCCTCCAGCAGCGTGCGGACGGCGGCCTGGCCCATCGCCGTCACCGGCTGGCGGATCGTGGTCAGCGGCGGATCGGTGAACGCTATGAGGGGCGAGTCGTCGTAGCCGACCACCGAGAGGTCGCGCGGTACCTCCATCGACAGCCGCCGCGCCGCCCTGATCGCGCCGAGCGCCATCATGTCGCTCGCGCACACCACCGCGGTGCAGCCGCGCTCCATCAGCGCCGAGGCGGCCGCCTGGCCCCCCTCCAGCGTGTACAGGGAGTGCTGGATCAGCTCCTCGACCTCGTCCGGGGTGAGATCCAGCTGCTCCCGCATCGTGGCGTGGAAACCCTCGATCTTCCGGAGCACGGGGACGAAGCGCTTGGGTCCGACCGCCAGGCCGATGCGCTGATGCCCCAGCGCCACCAGATGCGTCACCGCCAGCCGCATCGCGGCGCGGTCGTCGGGGGAGATGAACGGAGCCTGCACCTTGGGGGAGAAGCCGTTGACCAGTACGAAGGGAACGCCCTGGGCCCTCAGTTGCTCGTAGCGCTGCATGTCGGCCGACGTGTCGGCGTGCAGACCTGAGACGAAGATGATGCCCGAGACCCCGCGGTCGACGAGCATCTCGGTGAGCTCGTCCTCGGTGGAGCCGCCCGGCGTCTGGGTCGCCAGCACCGGCGTGTAGCCCTGCCTGGTGAGCGCCTGGCCGATGACCTGGGCCAGCGCGGGAAAGATCGGGTTCTCCAGCTCGGGCGTGATCAGGCCGACGAGACCGGCGCTGCGCCGGCGCAGCCGCACGGGGCGTTCGTAGCCGAGGACGTCGAGCGCCGCGAGGACGGATTCACGGGTGGCCGCTGCGACACCGGGCTTGCCGTTCAGGACTCGGCTGACCGTCGCTTCGCTGACCCCCGCCTGAGTTGCGATATCGGCAAGCCGTGCGGTCATGGCAATGGACTGTACCGGGCGCGTGTCGGATTGCCCACCATGCGCGGTATCCGGGCACTCCGTACCAGCCCTCGCCGCCGCCCGCACCGTGCGCGGCAACATCTTGCAAGCCCTTGCGGGCCTTCTCCGCACACCCTGTGCAGGGGTTCCGACGGGCTCCGTGGCCGCCCTGGCCTGCCATGTGCAGGGAGAAGACCGTTTGGTCAAGAGTCTTGACGGCAACCTTGCGGACACGCCAATGTAACGATCAGCGGTGCTTGCAGAAATCTTCCGCAAAGTCTTTCGGTCGTCTTTCATCCTTGTTACGTTCACGTCGACCCGGCGCCGCGACGGAGCGGTACGGCAGTTGAAGGAGTTCAGATGCGACGTGGCATAACGGCCACCGCCCTGGTCGCGGCCCTGGCGCTCGCGGCTACCGCTTGCGGCAGCGATGACGAGACCGGCGGCAGCAAGAGCTCGGGCGAGCTCTCCGGCACGGTTACGTGGTGGGACACCTCGACCGTCGGCAGTGAGGACAAGGTCTTCAAGAAGATCGCCGAGGGTTTCGAGAAGAAGCACCCGAAGGTCGACGTCAAGTACGTCAACGTCCCCTTCGGTGAGGCGCAGAACAAGTTCAAGAACGCCGCTCAGGCCGGCGCCGGCGCCCCGGACGTCATCCGTTCCGAGGTCGCCTGGACCCCTGAGTTCGCGGACCTCGGCTACCTCGCCCCGCTCGACGGCACCGCCGCGCTGAAGGACCAGGACGACTTCCTGGAGCAGGCCGCCGCGTCGACGAAGTACAAGGACAAGACGTACGCCGTCCCGCAGGTCATCGACTCCATGGGCATCTTCTACAACAAGAAGATCTTCGCCGAGGCCGGCGTCGAGATCCCCAAGACGATCGCCGACCTGAAGACCGTCTCGAAGAAGATCAAGGACAAGACCGGCAAGACCGGTCTCTACCTGCGCGGCGACGACGCGTACTGGTTCCTCTCCTTCCTCTACGGCGAGGGCGGCGACCTGGTCGACGCCGACTCGAAGACCGTCACGGTCGACAAGCCCGAGGGCGTCAAGGCCTTCGAGACCGTCAAGGACCTGGTCGACTCCGGCGCCGCGAAGACCGACGCCACCGACGGCTGGGAGAACATGCAGTCGTCGTTCAAGGACGGCAAGGTCGCGATGATGATCAACGGCCCGTGGGCCGTCGCGGACACGCTGACCGGCAAGGAGTTCACGGACAAGGCCAACCTGGGCATCACCCCGGTGCCGGCCGGTTCGGCCGCGCAGGGCGCCCCGCAGGGTGGCCACAACCTCGCCGTCTACGCGGGCTCCAAGAACCTCGACGCCTCCTACGCCTTCGTCGAGTACATGACCTCGGTCGAGTCCCAGGCGCAGACCGCCGGTGAGCTGAACCTCCTCCCGACCCGCACCTCGGCCTACTCCAAGCAGGAGGCCGCGGACAGCGAGATCGTGCAGTTCTTCAAGCCGGTCGTCGAGACCGCCGTCGAGCGTCCCTGGATCCCGGAGACCGGCAGCCTCTTCGCGCCGCTCGTCACCGAGTACACCAAGGTCCTCACCGGCCAGACCACGCCGGAGAAGGCCGCCTCGGCGACCGGCGACTCCTACCGCAAGCTCCTCAAGGGCTGGAAGTAACTCAGGAAGGCAGGCCGGCTGATGGCTGTCCACACCAGCCAGTCGGTGGCGAAGGCCGCGGGCGACGACGTCGCCCGCGGCCGGAGCCGCGGTACTGGTAACCCCGCTCCACCGAGCAAGTTCCGGCGGGCCATGTCGGTCCACTGGTACGCCTGGACCATGGTCGCCCCGGTCGTGATCGTGATCGGCGTGATCATCGGTTACCCGCTGGTCCGCGGTATCTGGCTGTCGCTGACCGACGCCAACGAGCGCAACGTCGCACGGTCCATCGGCGTCAACGAACTGCCCGCCACCTACGAGTTCGTGGGCGTGGACAACTACGTCGACGCGCTGACGGGTACCCAGTTCCTCGGCACGCTCGGCTGGACGCTGGTGTGGACGGTCTCCTGCGTGGGCATCACCTTCTGCCTGGGCATGGCTCTCGCCAACATCCTCAACCGCCGTATCGTGGGACGTTCCGCCTACCGCATGGCCCTGATCCTGCCCTGGGCCATCCCCGGCTTCGTCTCGGTCTTCGCCTGGCGCTTCCTCTACAACGAGGACCGCGGGCTGCTCAACAAGATCCTGGGCGGCGGCGGCATCGACGGCATACCGTGGCTCAACGACCCCACCTGGGCCAAGTTCTCGGTGATCGCCGTCAACGTCTGGCTCGGCGTGCCGTTCATGATGGTCGCCCTGCTCGGCGGACTGCAGTCGATCCCCTCGGAGCAGTACGAGGCCGCGGAGATGGACGGCGCCACCGCATGGCAGCGCTTCCGTCACATCACGCTTCCCGGCCTGCGCCCGGTGTCCACCACGGTGATCCTGCTCTCCACCATCTGGACCTTCAACATGTTCCCGGTGATCTTCCTGCTGACCCGCGGCGGACCCGGCGAGGCCACCCAGATCCTGGTCACCCAGGCGTACAAATTCTCCTTCGAGATCAGCCCGCGCGACTTCGCGCAGTCCTCCACCTGGGGCGTGCTGATCCTCGTACTCCTGATGCTCTTCGCCGTGGTCTACCGGCGAGTGCTCCGCACGCAGGGAGACAACTGGTGACCACTGTCACGGCACACACCGCACGGCACTCCGCCCGCAAGCCCAAGCTGCGCGGCGACCGCTCGCCGCTCGCGTCCGTGGCCCTGCACCTCACCCTGATCATCGCTTCGGTGATCGCGGTCTTCCCGGTGCTGTGGGTCCTGCTGACCTCGCTGAAGCCCGCCAAGTTCGCGACGACGACGGACTTCTTCAAAGAGACGACGTTCGAGAACTACACGAACCTGATCAAGGACACCGAGTTCCTGACCTGGTTCGGCAACTCCGTGATCATCGCGGCGCTCTCCACCGTCATCGGTGTCTTCGTCTCCGCCACCACCGGCTACGCCGTCAGCCGCTTCCGGTTCCCCGGCAAGCGCGGGCTGATGTGGACGCTGCTGATCACCCAGATGTTCCCGGTCGCCGTCCTCATCGTGCCGATCTACAACATCATGTCGAGCATCGGCCTGCTCAACCAGCCGGCCGGCCTCGTCATCACCTACCTCACCATCTCGGTGCCGTTCTGCGCCTGGATGATGAAGGGCTTCTTCGACACGATCCCGCACGAGATCGACGAGTCGGGACAGGTCGACGGACTCACCCCGTTCGGGACCTTCTGGCGGCTCATCCTGCCGCTGGCCAAGCCCGGCCTCGCCGTCACCGCCTTCTACTCCTTCATCACCGCCTGGGGCGAGGTGGCGTACGCCTCCGCCTTCATGGTCGGCGACGAGAACCTCACGCTCGCCGGCGGACTGCAGAAGTTCGTCAACCAGTACGGAGCCCAGTGGGGCCCGATGACCGCGGCGTCCGTGCTCATCGCCATCCCGGCCGCACTGGTCTTCCTCTTCGCGCAGAAGCACCTGGTCACCGGCATGTCCGCCGGAGCCGTCAAGGGCTGACGCACCCAGTCCCGTACGACCGCACGCAACGTCACGGCGGCGCCGGATCCCCGACCCGGTCCCGGCGCCGCTCCCCACCCAGACACCCCAGGGACGACATGACCCAGCACCTCGCTGCCCCCTCCACCGGCACGTCCGACGACGCCCCGGGCCACCGCACCGGCTGGTGGCAGGACGCGGTGATCTACCAGGTCTATCCACGGAGCTTCGCCGACGGCAACGGCGACGGCATGGGCGACCTCCCGGGCGTCACCGCGCGGCTGCCCTACCTCAGGGACCTCGGTGTCGACGCCGTCTGGCTCAGCCCGTTCTACGCGTCGCCGCAGGCCGACGCGGGGTACGACGTCGCCGACTACCGGGCCATCGACCCGATGTTCGGCACGCTCCTGGACGCCGACGCGCTGATCCGTGAGGCCCACGGTCTGGGCCTGCGCATCATCGTCGACCTGGTGCCGAACCACTCCTCCGACCAGCACGAGTGGTTCAAGCGCGCCCTCGCCGAGGGCCCCGGCTCCGCGCTGCGCGAGCGCTACCACTTCCGTCCCGGCAAGGGCACCGACGGCGAACTTCCGCCCAACGACTGGGAGTCCATCTTCGGCGGACCGGCCTGGACCCGGACCACCGACCCGGACGGCACCCCCGGCGAGTGGTACCTCCACCTCTTCGCGCCCGAGCAGCCCGACTTCAACTGGGAACACCCGGCCGTCGCCGACGAGTTCCGCTCCATCCTGCGCTTCTGGCTCGACATGGGCGTCGACGGCTTCCGCGTCGACGTCGCCCATGGCCTGGTGAAGGCCGAGGGCCTGCCGGACCTCGGGTCCCACGACCAGCTGAAGCTGCTGGGCAACGATGTCATGCCGTTCTTCGACCAGGACGGCGTGCACGAGATCTACCGCAGCTGGCGCACCATCCTCGACGAGTACCCCGGCGACCGCATCCTCGTCGCCGAGGCGTGGACCCCCACCGTCGAGCGCACCGCCAACTACGTGCGTCCCGACGAGATGCACCAGGCCTTCAACTTCCAGTACCTGTCGACCGCCTGGGACGCCGCCGAGCTGCGCGCCGTCATCGACTCCTCGCTCGACGCGATGCGTCCGGTGGGCGCCCCCACCACCTGGGTGCTCTCCAACCACGACGTCACCCGCCACACCACCCGCTTCGCCAACCCGCCGGGCCTGGGCACCCAGATCCGCACCCCCGGTGACCCCGAGCTGGGTCTGCGGCGGGCACGCGCGGCGACCATGCTCATGCTGGCGCTGCCCGGCTCCGCCTACGTCTACCAGGGCGAGGAGCTCGGCCTCCCGGACGTCACCGACCTGCCCGACGAGGCCCGTCAGGACCCGTCGTTCTTCCGCGCCGAAGGCCAGGACGGCTTCCGCGACGGCTGCCGGGTGCCGATCCCCTGGACCCGTGAGGGCAGCTCGTACGGCTTCGGCGGCGGCAGCAGCTGGCTGCCGCAGCCGGACAGCTGGGGCGCGCTCTCCGTGGAGGCGCAGACCGGTGTGGAGGGCTCCACGCTGGAGCTGTACCGCGCCGCGATCGCCGCACGGCGCGAGCACCCGGGGCTCGGCGCCGGCACCGAAGTGCGGTGGCTGGACGCCCCCGAGGGCGTGCTGGCCGTCGGACGCCCCGGCTTCGTCTGCACCGTCAACACCACCGGTGCACCGGTACGCGTCACGGTCCCCGGCACCCTGCTGCTCGCCAGCGCCCCGGTGACCGTCGACGGCGACACCTTCGAGCTGCCCGCCGACACCACGGTGTGGTGGACGGTGTGACCGTCCCCGCACCCAGGACCGGACCGGCGCTGCGGCTCTCCGACATCGCCGGTCAGGCCGCGGTCAGCGAGGCCACCGTCAGCCGGGTGCTGAACGGGAAGCCGGGCGTCGCGGACACCACGCGTCAGCGGGTGCTCGCGGCGCTCGACATCCTTGGTTACGAACGCCCCGTGCGGCTGCGGCAGCGCAGTGCCGGGCTGATCGGGCTGGTGACACCCGAGCTCACCAACCCGATCTTCCCGGCGTTCGCCCAGTCCGTGGAGCAGGTGCTCGCGGGGCACGGCTACACGCCCGTGCTCTGCACCCAGCTGCCCGGCGGCGCCACCGAGGACGAACTGGTCGAACAGCTCGTCGAGCGTGGCGTCGGCGGCATCGTCTTCCTGTCCGGGCTGCACGCCGACACCTCGGCGGACCCGGCGCGCTACGCCGCGCTCACCGACCGGGGCGTGCCGTTCGTCCTGATCAACGGCTACAACGAGCGCATCAGCGCCCCGTTCGTCTCGCCCGACGACCAGGCGGCCGTCCGGATGGCCGTCAGCCACCTCGCGGAGCTGGGACACCGGCGGATCGGCCTGGCCATCGGGCCGCAGCGCTACGTGCCCTCCCGGCGCAAGCGCGACGGCTTCGTGGACGCGGCAGTGTCCGTGCTGGGCATGGACCGGAGCGAGGCCGAACTCCTGGTGTGCTCGACCCTGTTCGGCGTCGAGGGCGGCCAGGTCGCGGCCGGGGCCCTGCTCGACCGCGGCTGCACCGGAATCGTCTGCGGCAGCGACCTGATGGCGCTCGGCGTCGTCAGAGCGGCCCGGGGGAGAGGCCTCGACGTCCCGCGGGACGTCTCCGTCGTCGGCTTCGACGACTCGCAGCTCATCGCCTTCACCGACCCGCCCCTGACCACCGTGCGCCAGCCGGTGCAGGCGATGGCGGCGGCGGCGGTGGGCGCCCTGCTGGAGGAGATCGGCGGCAGTCCCGTGCAGCGCACGGAGTACGTCTTCCAGCCGGAGCTGGTGGTCCGCGGCTCCACCGCGGCGGTGCGGGGCGCCTGAACGGGCGCGGCAGGGATGTGCGGGGCGCCTGAACGGGCGCGGCAGGGGGATGTGCGGGGCCGGGTCCGGAGGGGGGACGCGGCCCCGCACACGCGTCCCGGTGCCTCCGCCTCCGCCCGGCCCGGCAGAGCGGTCTCCGGCAGCGCCGGTCTCCGCAGCGCTCAGCGGGGGTTCGGCTGGTCGATCCGCGCCCTGGACGCAGACAGGGCGCCCGTCGGACGCCGGGAATCTCCGTGGGCCGTCCGCGCCGGGCCCTGTAACGTGGTGATCTTCGGCCGGCGCGACCGGCCGGAGTCCCTAAGGCGACAGCCCATGAACCGTTCCGGCCGCACCCCGTCCCGCCTCCGCCTCGAAGCCGCACTGCACGACCTCTCGGTCGTCTTCCGAGGCATGACGGCCATCCCGGACGAGAACAACTGCGAGTGCCACTGGGGCAGCGCCGAAGACCTCGCCGCGCTCAAGACCCCGGACGTGGAACTCGACCCCGACCTGCTGCGGCGCGCCTGGCAGGCGACCGACTGGCGCGATCACGGAGCCGTACTGCGCCGCGTCCTGCCCCAGTTCGCGACAGCCCTCGTCGCGGGCGAGGTGGTTCCGCTCTTCGACATGGGGGACGTCGGCCAGTCCTTCGGGCGGGGCACGTGGCAGCGGTGGCCCGCCGGCCAGGCCGGCCCCGTGCGGGAGTTCCTGCACGCGTGGTGGGCCGACAGCCTGGTGACGCCCGACCCGGCCGTACCGGCGTACGAGGTCTTCGCCCTGTGTGCCGAAGCCTCGGGCACGGTGGCCCCGTGGCTCTCCGTGTGGGAGGGAACGGACCACCCCACGGCCGACGCGCGGCTGGTGGAGGCCGTGAACCGGTGGGAGTACGACCTGCTGGGAGACGAACTCCCCTGGTTCGCCCGGGAGGACGACGAGAAGCGGACAGGTGAGCTGAGCGCCTGGCTGGCCGTACACGCCCCCGCGAGGCTCCGCTCCCAGGGCGCTTCGGCCGAACTGCTCCACTGCGTACGCCTGCTCGGCCTGTCCGGCTCCGCGCGCTGGGAGGACCCGCACTGGCCCGGCCACACCTACTGAGCCGGACCGCCGACGTCCGTCCGCGCAGCGTGATCCATGCGTCGGTGGGAGGTGGCGGACGCGGAACGGCCCGATTCGGGGGGCCGGGCGGTCCGTAGCCTCACAATGACGGCTTCCGTCGCGGAGAGGCCCCGGCGTCGGCCCAGGATGGGCCGGCGGGGAAGCGACGTCGGGGCCTCTCCGTGGCGTGACCGGCCCGGCCGGCCGGGCGCGTGGGGCCCGGCGGACCGGACCCCCGGCCGGCCGGGCCGGAGTCGGGACGAACTTAACAGGCACGCAATATTTTGCGTAAGACCTTGCAGGGAGAAATCTCCAGCATTTCCAGGATGTGATCGGGATGTAATCACGTCATGTCCAGGGGGTTGACCAGGGCAGGCAGTGCTCGTACGGTCTGCTGCGCACAGGCTTTTTGCATCCTTGCTGCAAGAACCTGCATGAGCCTTGAGGGCACGGCGCGTTGCCACGTGAGGCTGCTCCGCCATCCCCGCACTTCCCCCACCGCAGGAGGAAAGTCATGGCACGCAGACCCTTGTCTGGCGCGCTCGCCCTCACCATGGGTGCCGCAGTCCTCGCCCTCCCCACCGGGCTCGGAGCCGCCGGAACCGCCCAGGCCGCGCCGCCGGGCGCGAAGGACGTCACCGCGGTGATGTTCGAGTGGAAGTTCGCCTCCGTGGCCCAGGCCTGTACGGACAGCCTCGGCCCCGCGGGGTACGGCTTCGTCCAGGTCTCCCCGCCCCAGGAGCACATCCAGGGCAGCCAGTGGTGGACCTCGTACCAGCCGGTCAGCTACAAGATCGCCGGACGCCTCGGTGACCGTACGGCCTTCGCGAACATGGTGAACACCTGCCATTCGGCCGGTGTGAAGGTCATCGCCGACTCGGTCATCAACCACATGTCGGCCGGCTCCGGCACCGGAACGGGCGGCTCCTCGTACACCAAGTACGACTACCCGGGCGTCTACTCGGTCAGCGACATGAACGACTGCCAGTCGCAGATCAGCAACTACGGCGACCGGGGCAACGTCCAGAACTGCGAACTGGTCGGCCTCGCCGACCTGGACACGGGCGAGGACTACGTACGCGGCAAGATCGCCGGGTACCTCAACGACCTGCTCTCCCTGGGCGTCGACGGCTTCCGCATCGACGCCGCCAAGCACATGCCGGCCGCCGACCTCGCGAACATCAAGTCGCGGCTGAGCAACACCGGCGTCTACTGGAAGCACGAGGCCATCCACGGCGCGGGCGAGGCCGTCTCGCCGTCCGAGTACCTCGGCAGCGGTGACGTCCAGGAGTTCCGCTACGGCCGCAGCCTCAAGCAGGTCTTCAACAACGAGAACCTCGCCAACCTGAAGAACTTCGGCGAGGGCTGGGGCTTCATGGAGTCCGGCAAGTCCGCCGTCTTCGTCGACAACCACGACACCGAGCGCGGCGGCGACACCCTGAACTACAAGGACGGCGCCAACTACACCCTGGCCAGCGTCTTCATGCTCGCCTATCCGTACGGTTCCCCGGACGTCCACTCCGGCTACGAGTGGTCCGACAAGGACGCCGGCCCGCCCAACGGCGGGCAGGTCAGCGCCTGTTACAGCGGTGGCTGGAAGTGCCAGCACGCCTGGCGCGAGATCTCGTCGATGGTCGGCTTCCGCAACACCGCCCGCGGTGAGGCCGTCTCCAACTGGTGGGACAACGGCGGCGACCAGATCGCCTTCGGCCGGGGCTCCAAGGCGTACGTCGCCATCAACCACGAGGGCTCCTCGCTGAGCCGGACGTTCCAGACGTCGCTGCCCGCCGGCGACTACTGCGACGTACAGACGGGGAACGGCGTCACGGTGAACGGCTCCGGCCAGTTCACCGCCACCCTCGCCGCCAACACCGCCCTGGCCCTGCACACCGGCGCCCGCACCTGCACCGGTGGCGGAACGACCCCCGGCCCCGGTACGGGGGACTCCGGTGTCACCTTCGGCGTCAACGCCACCACCCAGCTCGGCCAGAACATCTACGTCACCGGCAACCAGGCCGCGCTGGGCAACTGGGCCCCCGGCAGCGCGCTCAAGCTCGACCCGGCGACGTACCCCGTCTGGAAGCTCGACGTCGCCCTGCCCGCCGGTACGTCCTTCGAGTACAAGTACCTGCGCAAGGACGCGAGCGGCAACGTCACCTGGGAGAGCGGCGCCAACCGCACCGGCACCGTGCCGTCCTCCGGCAAGGTCACGCTGACCGGCGACGTCTGGCGCAGCTGACCCCACACCACCGGCGGGCCGGAGGCGCGTCCCGCGTCCCCGGCCCGCCGCTTCGCACCGCACGATCCCCGAAAGCCGAGGAGTACCCGCCCGTGTCCCGAACCACCCTCCGGCGGGGAGCCGTAGCCGCACTGTGCGCGGCGCTGCTGCCCGTCGTGCCGGCGGCCACCGCGTCCGCCGCGCCCAGACCTCCGTCCCCGCCCTCGGACGCGAAGCTCGCGAAGGAACCGGCCAGGCACGACCTGACCCGCGAGCAGTTCTACTTCGTGCTGCCCGACCGCTTCGCCGACGGCGACACCTCCAACAACCGGGGCGGCCTGACCGGCTCCCGGCTGGAGACCGGTTACGACCCCACGGACAAGGGGTTCTACCAGGGCGGCGACCTCAAGGGCCTCACCCAGAAGCTCGACTACGTCAAGGGGCTCGGCACCACCGCGATCTGGCTCGCGCCGATCTTCAAGAACCGCCCCGTGCAGGGCACCGGCGACAACGCGTCCGCGGGCTACCACGGCTACTGGATCACCGACTTCACCCAGGTCGACCCGCACTTCGGCACCAACGCGGACCTCACGAAACTGATCGACAAGGCCCACGCCAAGGGCATGAAGGTCTTCTTCGACGTCATCACCAACCACACCGCCGACACCGTCGACTACGCCGAGAAGAAGTACGGCTACAAGCCGAAGGGCGCCTTCCCGTACCTCGACGAGGACGGCCGGCCCTTCGACGACACCCAGGGCGTCGAGGAGGTGGACGCCGACTCCTTCCCGTACAACCCGGTGAACACGGGGAAGAAGGTCCCGTCCTGGCTCAACGACACCACGATGTACCACAACAGGGGTGACTCGACCTACGCGGGCGAGTCCACCGAGTACGGGGACTTCTCCGGGCTCGACGACCTGTGGACCGAGCGCCCCGAGGTCGTCTCCGGCATGGAGAAGATCTACGAGAAGTGGGTCCGCGACTTCGACATCGACGGCTTCCGCATCGACACCGTCAAGCATGTCGACCTCGACTTCTGGACCCAGTGGGCCACCGCGCTCGACGGCTACGCGGCGAAGCACGGCCGGGACGACTTCTTCATGTTCGGCGAGGTCTACTCCGCCGACACCGCGATCACCTCGCCCTACGTCACCCGGGGCAGGCTCGACGCCACGCTCGACTTCCCCTTCCAGGAAGCCGCCCGCCAGTACGCCTCCCAGGGCGCCCCGGCCTCGAAGCTCGCCTCGGTCTACGCGGACGACTACCGCTACACCACCGACAAGGCCAACGCCTACGAGCAGGTGACCTTCCTCGGCAACCACGACATGGGCCGCATCGGCACCTTCCTGAAGCAGGACAACCCGAAGGCCTCCGACGCCGAGCTCCTGAACCGCGCCCGCCTCGCCAACGAGCTGATGTTCCTCGGCCGCGGCAACCCGGTGATCTACTACGGCGACGAGCAGGGCTACACCGGTGCGGGCGGCGACAAGGACGCCCGTCAGACGATGTTCGCCTCGAAGACCGCCGACTACCTCGACGACGACCAGATCGGCACCGACCGCACGCACGCCTCCGACGCGTACGACGCCACGCACCCGCTCTACCGGTCCATAGCGGCCCTGTCGAAGCTCACCCGTGAGCACCCGGCCCTGCGCGACGGCACCCAGACCGAGCGCTACGCCGAGGGCTCCGTCCACGCCTTCTCGCGGACGGACAGCAAGCGCCCGTACGAATACCTCGTGGCCACGAACAACAGCACCGAGGCGAAGACCGTCGAGCTCGCCACCGAGTCGGCCGGCATGACCTTCCGGACCCTGTACGGCGGTTCCGGCACGGTCCGCAGCGCCGCCGACAGGACCGTCGAGGTCACCGTGCCCGCGCTGTCCAGCATCGTGCTCCGCGCCGACAAGCAGCTCGGCACCCCCGCCACCAAGCCCTCGGTCACCCTGAAGGCACCGGCCGCCGGGGCCACCGGCACCGTCGAGCTCACCGCCGACGTGGACGGCGGCGACCTGAACCGCGTCGTCTTCGCCGCGCAGACCGGCAACGGCAAGTGGGTCACGCTCGGCTCAGCCGACCACGCCCCGTACAAGGTCACCCAGCACCTGGACCGGTCGGTGAAGGCCGGCACCGCGCTGCGCTACAAGGCCGTCGTCGTCGACCGCGCCGGACGCACCGCAGGCGCCCTCGCCTCCACGACCGCGGGCCAGGCCCCGGCCGCCCCGAAGCCCGTGGCCGTCGACCGTGACCAGGCCGTCGTGCACTACAAGCGGGCCGACGGCGACTACGAGGGCTGGCAGCTGAAGTCCGGCGACACCACCGCCGACTTCATCGGCCGGGACGCCTACGGAGCCTTCGCCTGGATCGACCTCGCCGAGGGCGCGTCCTCCGTGCCGTACACCGTCGTCAAGGACGGCACCGCCGACGGCCCCGAGCGCACCGTCGACCTCGCGAAGACCGGCCAGGTCTGGGTCGAGCAGGGCAAGGACGGGCAGGCCACCGAGGCACCCGAGACCGCCCCGCAGGACACGGGCAAGGCCGTCCTGCACTACCACCGCGCCGACGGCGACTACGCCGGCTGGGGCCTGCACACCTGGACCGGGGCGGCCTCGCCCACGGACTGGGCCAAGCCGCTGGAACCGGTGAAGACCGACGCCTACGGCGTGACCTTCGAGGTCCCGCTCACCGACGGCGCCACCTCGCTCAGCTACATCCTCCACAAGGGCGACGAGAAGGACCTCCCGAGCGACCAGTCCCTGGACATCGCCTCCTACGGCCACGAGGTCTGGATGCTCGGCGGGAAGCCCGGCTACCTGCTGCCGCAGACCGGCGGCGCGCCCACGCTCGACCTCACCAAGGCCGAGGCGCAGTGGATCGACGCGAACACCGTGGTCTGGAAGGTCAAGGCGACCGACGCCACCAGCCAGCAGCTCGTGTACGCGAAGAACGGCGGGATCTCCGTCGTCGACGGCGCCCTGTCCGACGAGGGGCAGTGGCTGCGGCTCGGTGCCACCGAACTCACCGACGCGCAGAAGGCGAAGTACCCGCACCTGAAGGACTATCCGGCGTTCACCGTTGACACCCGGGACCGGGACCGCGTCGTCACGTCCCTCCGCGGCCAGCTGATCGCCACCCAGCGTGCCGCGAACGGCGCCCTGCTCGCCGCCACCGGCGTACAGACCGCCGGTGTGCTGGACGAGCTGTACGGGAAGGCCGCGAGCGGCTCCGCGCTCGGCCCCGTCTTCCGCAAGGGCAGCCCGACGCTCTCCGTCTGGGCACCCACCGCGCGGACCGTCTCCCTCGAACTCGACGGGAAGAGCGTCCCGATGCGGCGCGACGACCGCACCGGCGTCTGGTCGGTCACCGGCCCCAGGAGCTGGAACGGCAAGCCCTACCGCTACGCGGTCCAGGTCTGGGCGCCCACCGTCCAGAAGCTGGTCACCAACAAGGTCACCGACCCCTACTCCACCGCACTCACCGCCGGCTCCGCCCGCAGCCTCGTCGTCGACCTCGACGACCCGAAGCTCGCCCCGAGCGGCTGGTCCGGCCTGAAGAAGCCCGCCGCGGTGCCGCTGCGGGACGCACAGATCCAGGAACTGCACGTCCGCGACTTCTCGGTCACGGACACCACGTCGAAGCACCCCGGTGAGTACCTCGCCTTCACCGACACCCGCTCCGACGGCATGAAGCACCTCGAGGAGCTCGCGGACTCCGGCACCAGCTACGTGCACCTGCTGCCCGTCTTCGACATCGGGACCATCCCCGAGAAGAAGTCCGACCAGCAGAAGCCCGCCTGCGACCTCTCCGTCTACGCCCCCGACTCCGAGGAGCAGCAGGCCTGCGTCACCAAGGCCGCCGCCAAGGACGCCTTCAACTGGGGCTACGACCCGCTGCACTACACCGTCCCCGAGGGCTCCTACGCCTCCGACCCCGACGGCACCAAGCGCACCACCGAGTTCCGCCAGATGGTCCAGGGGCTCAACAAGGCCGGACTGCGCACCGTCATGGACGTCGTCTACAACCACACCGTCGCCTCCGGCCAGGACGACAAGTCCGTCCTCGACAAGATCGTGCCCGGCTACTACCAGCGGCTCCTGGAGGACGGCACCGTCGCCACCTCGACCTGCTGCGCCAACACCGCGCCCGAGAACACCATGATGGGCAAGCTCGTCGTCGACTCGGTCGTCACCTGGGCGAAGGAGTACAAGGTCGACGGCTTCCGCTTCGACCTGATGGGCCACCACCCCAAGGCCAACATCCTCGCGGTCCGCAAGGCCCTCGACGAGCTGACCGTCGCCGAGGACGGCGTCGACGGCAAGAAGATCATCCTGTACGGCGAGGGCTGGAACTTCGGCGAGATCGCCGACGACGCCCGCTTCGTCCAGGCCACCCAGAAGAACATGGCCGGCACCGGGATCGCCACCTTCTCCGACCGGGCCCGCGACGCCGTCCGCGGCGGCGGCCCCTTCGACGAGGACCCCGGCGTCCAGGGCTTCGCCTCCGGTCTCTACACCGACCCCAACACGTCGTCCGCCAACGGCACCGAGGCCGAACAGAAGGCCCGGCTGCTCCACTACCAGGACCTGATCAAGGTCGGTCTCACCGGCAACCTGGCCGACTACACCTTCACCGACACCCAGGGCCGTACGGTCAAGGGCTCGGCCGTCGACTACAACGGAGCCCCCGCCGGATACGCGGCGGTCCCCGGTGACGCCCTCGCCTACGCCGACGCACACGACAACGAGACCCTCTACGACGCCCTCGCCTTCAAGCTCCCGGCGGACACCACGCCCGCCGAACGGTCCCGCATGCAGGTCCTGGCGATGGCGACCGCGGTGCTCTCGCAGGGGCCCGCGCTCTCCCAGGCGGGCACCGACCTGCTGCGCTCCAAGTCGCTCGACCGCAACTCCTACGACAGCGGTGACTGGTTCAACGTGCTGAACTGGGACTGCCGCAAGGGGAACGGCTTCGGCCGGGGGCTGCCGCCCGCCGCCGACAACCAGCCCAAGTGGTCCTACGGCAAGCCGCTGCTGTCCTCCGCGGCGCTCACCCCCGGGTGCGCGGAGATCACCGGTGCGTCCACCGCGTACCAGGACCTGCTCACGATCCGCACCACGGAGAAGGACTTCGGTCTTTCCACCACCGCGCAGGTGCAGGAAGCCCTCTCCTTCCCGCTCTCCGGGAAGGACGAGACCCCCGGCGTGATCACGATGCGCCTGGGTGACCTGGTCGTCGTCCTGAACGCCACCCCGCAGACGCAGAGCCAGGAGGTCTCCGGCCTGGCCGGGAAGGCGTACGCCCTGCACCCCGTCCAGGCGGCGGGCTCGGACGCCACGGTCAAGAAGGCCTCGTACGAAGGGAAGTCGGGCAGCTTCACCGTCCCGGGACGCACGGTCGCCGTGTTCTCCGCGCGCTGACGCACCCACCTCACCGGCCGGCCCCGGCTCCCCGCCCTCGCGCGGGGAGCCCGGGCCGGCCGCTCCGTTTTCCCTCCCGCACGGCCGTGGTCCTTCGTGCCTCGTGGTCCTTCGCGCCTCGTGCTCCCTCGTGCTCCCTTGTGCCGACGGCGCGATCACGCGAAGCTGAAGGCGTACATGTCCATGCACGTCGTACACGTATCCGTACGACACCCGCATCCAGGAGCGCTTGATGCCGCAGATCACCGTCGACTACTCCGCCGAGCTGGACGACAGCTTCGACCGCCGCGGCTTCGCCCTGGCGCTGCACCCGCTCGTCGCCGAGACCGTGTCCACCAAGGTCCCCTCCTGCAAGACCCGGTTCCGCCGGGCCGAGGACACCGTCGTCGGCGACGCACCGGCGGGTGACTCCATCGTGAACGTCTCGATCGCGATGCTGCCCGGCCGCACCCCCGAGATCAAGGCAGAGCTGACGGAGGCCGTGCTGGAACTGCTGGCCGGGCACCTGAAGCCCGTCGACGGCCTCACCGTCCACGTCTCGGCCGAGGTCCGGGACCTGGACGCCTCCTACCGGAAGAGCTGAGGCTTCCGCTGCGGCGGCACGGCAGGAGCGGCGGGCGCCAGGACCGCGAGCCGGGCGAGCAGTTCACCGAACGGCCCGTCCGCCGGCTCCTGCGCGAGGACCCGCAGCACGATCCCGGCCATCTCCTGGTCGTACGCGGCGCTCACCGACGCCAGCGCCGCGAAGTCGTGCACCAGCTGCAACTCCAGCTCCGCGCGCGGGACGCGCTTCCCGTCCAGCCACTGCAGGGCCGTCGACTCGGCGAGCGACACCCAGGACCGCACGACGAGCTCCAGCCGGGCAGGCGGGTGCGGGACACCGAGATGCGCGATGATCTGCTCGTACGCCGCCTGCCTCACCCCGTCGATCAGGGCGTCGGCCGTGGACGACCCGCCGGCCGGGCCGCCGCGCAGCAGCGCGGCGAAGCCCGGCCCGTGCTCCTCGACGAAATCGAAGAACCGGTGCATCACGCGGCTCAGCCGGGCCCCCAGGGGACCTTCGTGCGCCTCCAGGAAGCGGCCGGCCAGCTCGTCGGCCGCACGCTTCAGCGCCGCCTCGTACAGACTGCGCTTGCCCGGGAAGTAGTGGTAGACGAGTGGCCGCGAGATGCCGGCCGCGGCCGCGATCTCGTCGATGGACACGTCGTCGGGCGAGCGGTGGCTGAACAACTCCAGCGCGACGCCGATCAACTGTGCTCTGCGCTCCTCGACACCCATCCTGCGCCGCACCCCGGTCGTCATGCCGAACAGCCTAACGGGCCCTGCCCGATGGCCTGCGGCCCGCTCCCACCAGGCAGTTCACCGGCCCGTCGGCAGCGATCGGCCGGGGCGTGCCCCGGCCGCCGCCGCCACGGGGTCAGTGCAGGGCGCCGACCCGGCTGCCGTCCGCCAGCAGGCCGTCCAGCCGGGCCCGGTCGCCCTCCCCGGCGGGCAGCGCGAGCAACCGCCCCGGGGCCCGGCCCCGCACGCCTCCCGTGGCGGTCAGCGACGTGAACTGCCGTGAGCCCGCCGCCAGTACGTACCACCGGCCGCCGTCCGACCGCCACAGCACGCCCGCCAGTACCCTCGGCCGGCGCGTACCGCAGTCCGGGGAGTCCTCGGCGCGGGCCGCGACCGCCCCCGGCGCACCCGCGCCGCCGGACACCTCGGGCGGCGCCTGGAACTGCGCCAGCACCCTGCTGCCCGTGCCCCGCCAGGTGTCCGCCCGGGTGCAGAGCCACCGGGCGACCCCCGCGCCCTCGGGAAGCCGCTGCTTCGCGTACGGCCAGGAGTTGACCGAGCGGACGCCGTTGGAGCGTACGGCCGGAAGGAGGCACGCGGTGCGCGCCCAGCTCTCGCGCTCCGCGCGGCCCGTCACGTCGTGGGGGGAGGAGGGTGCACCGGAGGTGAGACGGACCGGGGTGAGTTCCCCGAGGTCGGTCATCAGCCGGACCGCGGTGCCGTCCCGTACCTCCAGCGCCTGCCAGGAACGGCAGTCCGCACCGCCGTCCCGGGACGGCGCCGGCGCGGACACCGGGTCCGTCACCCCGGCGCCGTCCCGGTGCAACGTCCGCGCGGGTCCGCCCGGTTCGAGCAGATCCCGTACGGCGGCCTCGCGCACCCAGGGCGCGGTCAGATAGCGCACCCGGCCGTCGCGGCGCTGCACCACGAGCGCGCTCGCCGACACCGCGTCCGCGCCGTCCACCCGGGCGAAGTCCAGCGCGGCCCCCCGGGCCGGATCGGCGTTGCGGGACTCGGCGTAGCGCACGACGCGCAATCCGTCGTGGAACAGCACCACGGCGGCGGCGCCGACCTCGCCCGCGTACAGCAGCTGGGGCGGGCCCATCGGAGGGCCGTCGGGCGTCCCCGGCGTGGCCGAGGAGACCACCGGGGCCCCTGGCCTGGCCCACGTCGCGAGGGCGCGGCCCAGCAGCCCGTTGTCCCCGGTGCGGTCGCCGCGCGTGGGCCAGACGGTGAAGTCCATGCGGGCGGAGCCCCGCCAGAGCCCGGCGGGCACCCGGCGTATCGCGGCCGGGTCCAGCGCCTCCTCGGCGCTGTGGTGCCGGGAGTAGAGCGGCCCCGAGGTGGGCTGCGGGCCGCCCAGGCCGTCGCCCGGCAACAGCAGCAGGGAGCCGCAGACCAGCAGCGCGCCCAGCGAGGCCAGGAGCGTGCGCCCACGCCGCCGCCGGCGTGCCGGATCGGCCGGCCGGACCTGCAGGGAGCAGGGGTCGAACTCCGGCGAGGCCAGCAGGGCATGGGGCGCCGTGAGCACGTCGGCCTCCAGGAGCGCCGCCCGGGGGTCCGCGACGCCCGCCGCTTCGAGCTCCCGGCACACCTCGGCGTCGTCGAGCCCTTCGAGGCCCCGCAGCACGTGCGCGGCGCGGCAGGGCCCCGACACCCCGGCCAGCGCCTGCTCCAGTGCCAGTTCGTCCGCACCGCAGGAGTGCGGGAACAGCCGCAGCCCCCACACCTGCGGCACCAGGGGCGGGAACTGCGCCCGCCGGGGCCTGGCGAGCCGGAACAGCGGCAGCCCCGCCTCCAGCGCGGCGCGCACCACCCGGAGCCGCACGGAGGCGTACGCGCGCCCGGGTTCGGGCCCCCGGCCCCCGCCGAGTGCCCGCTGGGCCAGCCAGTGGGCCGACAGCACCCGGCGGGTGCGGCCGAGCGAGGGGGCCAGCACCAGGTACGCGATCCGGACCAGCCGGGCGTAGTGCTCGGCGGCCTCGGCGTCGGCTCGCTCCCCGGCGGCCTGCTCCGCGAACGGGCGGCCTGCGGACGGCGGTACTGCTCGCAGTGGGGGCATGTTCAGCAGAACGAGCGAATGGTGCGATGGTCACTCCGGCGTGCGCGCCCCGGGGCGGGTCGTGGCGTTTCCCGCGTTTCCCCGCGCGCCGCGAGCGGGCGGGGCACGATGGCCGGATGGTGGAGCAGCTGGAGTGGCGACGAGGACGGGCCCGCGGGGCCGCCGCGGCCGTGCTGGCCGGATGTGCCCTGCTCGCCGCGTGCACCGGCGGAGCGGTCCGCGGCGAGGCGGACGCCGCGCCGCGGACCGCGAGCGGCACGCTGGAGCAGCTCGCGTCGAAGGCGGACTGCGAACCGAACGTGCAGACCGACGCCGAGGAGATCCGGCAGGCCAACTGTACGACGAAGGACGGGCGTTACGTCCTCGCCACGTTCGCGACCGACCGCGGCCAGCGGGAGTGGATCAACGAGGCCAACGACTACGGCGGCTCGTATCTCGTCGGCCGCAGGTGGGTCGCCGTCGGTGACCCGGAGGTGGTCGCGGCGCTGCGCGGCCGGCTCGGGGGGACGGTGGAGACCGCCTCGCCGCACCACTCGGGGAACAGTGGCGGTGGGGGGAGCGAGGACGGGCACTCCGGTCACCACGGGAGCTGACCGCGCAGGTCGAGGGGGCGGACACCGCCGCCGGGGGAGCCGCGTCAGCGGCACCTGCGTCCGCCGTTGATGCAGCTCACCACCTTCTTCATCAGCCGGTCGTCGAAGACGTTGATGAAGTCACCGTGATCGGTGACCGGTTTGTGCAGCTGCTCCGGGAAGGAGTCCACGGCGAAGCCCGGCCCCGGAGGGACGTCGTACACGATGCGCTGCACCAGTTGCGGGATGGCCCTGAAGCCGTCCGGGCACCGGCCGTCCTCCTGGGCGAAAGCGACGTGCGTGCGGTGATTCGCGCTGTCGGTGTTCTGCCCGTCCCAGCAGTTCTGGAAGGCGAAGGAGCGCACCACCTGGCTGCCTTCCGGGCAGATCGGGTACTTGTCCCTGAGCTGCCTGTCCTCGAACCCGGTGCAGCTCCACGAGGCGTTGGCGTTGGCGTCACCGTTGGTGAAGGCCTTGGCGTCCCCTGTGATGATCCGGAGGAAGCGCGGCATGGCCGTGACCTTTCCGGCCGGTGAGCCGACGAACTTCAGCGTGACCTGGGAAGGGGTCTGGATCTCCCCGGTGTTCTGGTCCTTGCCGCCGCCGTCCGCGGCCACGTCGTCCTCGTCCTGGCCGTTCTGCAGGCGCAGCACGGGCCAGTAGTACGTGGACCTGTCGCCCTGGTTCCGGCACGTGGTCGCCCCGGCGGCCAGGTCGTCGTCGCCGGCGAAGGCGTCGGTGGCCTGGTTCCCGACGTAGTCGTGCATGTGGTGCGCGCCGTTGCTCACGCCGGGGGCGGCGATGACGTTGTCCGGGTTGAACTTCCCGTTGTCGTTACGCCCGCAGTCGGTGCTGAACGAACCCCGGGAGGCGCCCCTGCGGTTGCGGGGGCGGTCGGCGGCGGGCCGGACCGATTCGATGTCCACGAAGTCGGAGACCTCGGGACCGTTGCCCTGCACCTCGCCCTCACCTTCGCCCTGACCCGGGTCCTGGCCCCCGTCCTGCCCCTGCTCCGGGTCCTCGCCGGGCTCCTGGCCTTCGCCCTGTCCGCCCGAGCCCGCCTCCTGCCCCGCGCCCTGCTCGTCGTCGGCACGCATGCTGCACCCCGCGAGCCCCTCCAGGCCCTGGGGCCGCTCGCCCGAGGCCCGCTCGACCGCGATCCCGATCCGGTCGAGGCTGGCGGTCCTCTTGTCCTTCAGCGGTCCGAGCACGGCGTTCCCGGCGAGAGCCGGATCCCGGGCGATCTGCTCCCTGCGGTCCGCGAACTGCCGGTACGCCTCGGTGATCTGCGTATCCATGGCGGCCAGTTCACGGTCGACCTCCGGCCGCGCGCCTTCCGGTATCCCGGGCAGCGCGATGCCCGCGTCGGGACAGTCGATGGTGGACATCCGGCGGCCCGCGTCACGGAACTCCCCGCGCGACGAGCCGGACGAACCCTCGCCGGCGCTCGCGTAGACGTTGACGGCGATCAGCCCACCTCCCCCCAGAATCAGAGCGGCCGTGGCGACGATCACCCGGTTGGCCGGAGTCGAACGTTTCCTGCGCGATGTGCGTCCCATGGAACTCCTCCGCTTCGAGTCCGCTTCGAGTGCTTCGAATCGGAAGCGTGACGTCCCATACGGACGGCGGGGCCGCCCCGTTCAGGGCGCGGGGGAATTGGCGGGGCGCCGGCAGGGGCCGTGCCGCCCGGCCGCTCTGCCGCGGACCCGCGCCGGGCGGTGCCCGCCGGAGCGTTCCGGCCGGGAGCCGGAACGCCGTACGACGGCTGACCGGGGAGGACGGTCAGCCGTGGTCGAGATAGGCGAGGACGGCGAGCACGCGGCGGTTGTCGTCGTCCGACGGGGGCAGGCCGAGCTTGGTGAAGATGTTCGAGGTGTGCTTGGCCACCGCCCGCTCCGTGATCACCATCTGCGAGGCGATCGCCACGTTCGAACGACCCTGCGCCATGAGCTCCATGACCTCCCGCTCGCGGCGTGTCAGGCCGCCCATCGGCTTGTCCGCCGCACGCCGCGAGAGCAGCTGGGAGATGACCTGCGGATCCATCGCCGTACCGCCGGCGGCGACCCTGCGCACCGCGTCGATGAACTGGTCCGCGTCGAACACCCGGTCCTTCAGCAGATAGCCGATGCCGCCGTTGCCGTCGGCCAGCAGCTCCCGGGCGTACAGCTGCTCCACGTGCTGGGAGAGGACGAGCACCGGCAGCCCCGGCCTGTTCCGGCGGGCCGTCAGGGCGCACTGCAGGCCCTCGTCCGTGTGCGACGGCGGGAGCCGGACGTCGACCACGGCGACGTCCGGCTTCAACTCGGCCAGTGCCTTCGTCAGTTCAGGACCTGTCTCGACGGCTGCCACGACCTCGAAGTCGAAGGCTTCGAGCATGCGCACGAGCCCGTCGCGGAGCAGGAAGAGATCTTCGGCTAGGACAACGCGCAAGGGATCTCCATGGTCACCATGGTGGGACCGCCCGCAGGGCTGCTGACGGCCAGTACGCCGTCGAATGTACCCAGTCGGCGTTCGATCCCGCTCAGTCCCGATCCGCTTCCGACCACCGCGCCGCCCTTGCCGTTGTCCGTGACGGAGATCCGCAGCATGCCCTCCGCGTGGTGCATGTCCACCCACAGGCGGTCCGCGTCCGCGTGCTTCACCGCGTTGGCCAGGGTCTCGCTGACGGCGAAGTACGCGGCCGACTCGACCGGGGCCTCGGCGCGGCCGGGCAGCTCCACCGTCACCTCCGAGGTGACCGGCAGCCGCAGGGCCAGCGCCCTCACGGCATCCCCGAGTCCGCGCTCGGCGAGCACCGGCGGGTGGATGCCCCGTACGAGGTCCCGCAGCTCGGTGAGGGCCTCGGCGGACGACGTACGCGCCATCGCCAGCATCTTCTTCGCCTGCGCCGGATCCTTCTCGATCAGCGCCTCGATGGTGCTGAGATTCATGCCCATGGCCACCAGCCGGGCCTGCGCCCCGTCGTGCAGATCCCTCTCGATACGCCGCAGTTCGGACGCCGCCGTGTCCACGGCCTCGTGCCGTGTCTCGGTCAGCCGGTCGATGCGGCGCTTGAGCTCGTCCGGGGTGGGCGCCAGTGCCGAACGGGCCAGCACGAAGTGCAGCCGCAGCAGCGGGCCGCTCGCCCACACCCCGACGTGGAAGATCACGATGCCGAGCAGGGCGGCGGCCAGCGCCGTCATCTGACTGTCGACCGGCACGAATCCGTACCAGTACGGGTCGTCCGCGAACACCCGCCACAGTCCGGCCGCCAGGACGAGCCCCTCCAGCGGGAAGAGCAGCAGCCCGAAGGCGAGGACCAGCACCACGTAACCGGCGGTCATGTCGATCAGCAGCCACCGCAGGTCCCGCCAGGTCGCCGGGTCCTTCAGCAGCAGGGTGGTGCGCTCGACCTGCCCGGTGAAGCCGGAGCGCACATCCTTCGGGAACGGCCGGTAGGGGACCGGGATGCTGACGTCCGACCAGGCCGACGCGAGCGCGCGCCGCCGGTCTGCGTGTCGGCGCACCAGACCCATGAGCCACGGCGTCGTGACCAGACCCACGCCCAGCAGGATGAAGACGAGGGAGAGGAGCGACAGGACGAACAGGACGGTCGAGCCCACGATGCTCGCGAAGGAGAGGGCGAAAGCCCGCCCCCCGGTCCGCACTGCGGCCCGCACCCGGTTCCTTGCCGGTCTCATCATGACGTCTCCTCTCACCGGGCCCCCGTCGGATCCCGTCCGGCCTCCAGTCTGTCCTGCGCGCGGGGGTCGTCGTCAGCCGTTCCGCCACCCGACAAGGGTGTACCTGGCACCACCTTCCGCCCGTTCACGCAGGAGGCGGCCCCGGGACGGTTCCCGGGGCCGCCGTCCGTCCGTGCGGTGTGATCAGGGCGTGTACTTGTAGCCCACGCGCCGCACGGTCTGGATCGACCGGCGGTGCTCGGCGCCCAGCTTGCGGCGCAGCCGGGCGACGTGGACGTCGACGGTCCGCCCGTCGCCCACGTGTCCGTAACCCCAGACCGTCGTCACCAGCTGGTCGCGGGTGTGCACCCGGTGCGGGTGCGCCACGAGGTGCGCCAGCAGCTCGAATTCGAGGTACGTGAGGTCGAGGGCGACGCCGTCCACGGAGGCCGTGCGCCGGGTGGAGTCGATCCGCACGGGACCGGTCGCCGGAACGCCGGAGGCCGGTGCCTGCGGCTCCGCCACGGGCTCCGGCACCAGCTGCCGGTGCTGGGCGGAGGCCACGGCCCCGGCCAGGGCCGGCTGCTGGTCGGCGGGGACCAGCACCAGGTAACCGACCATGGGCGGCCGGCCGGGAAGCGCCGGCAGGGTGTGCGCGGGAGCGGGCAGCCAGGTGGCGCCCGGCGGCAGGAAGTCCGCCACGTCCGTGAGCTCGACGACCTCGTCACGGTCGACGGCGCGCAGCCGGTGGCGGCTGGATGACAGAGCGGTGCGGGCGGTGGGGGTCGCAGCGGACGCCGCGGTGGCGGCGGAGAAGGTACGGGTGTTCGCCATGAGGGTCAGCTCTTTCGCGCGAGGAGTCGTCGAGGACGTACGTCGTGCGCGCGGGCCGAAGGCCGGGGTGAGGCGGCTTTAGAGGGCCTGCGCGTTCCACGCGCGGCAACACACCCGGTCGAAGTCATGATGCTGACGGGAAGGCCAGAACGGCTCGAGGTCGCTGCGACCCGATGCGGTGTACTGGAAGCCTGCCATGCCCCCATTGAAGCAGAGATCGGGGCCGGGCAGGAGTGGTCTCTCACCCGTCGATACGGACCCTGGTGTCAGCCGTCCCGCCTCCCCCCTGCGCACCGCCCGGTTCCGGTCGCCGGCGGGGCTCGGAAGCGGCCGGGAACGCCGAAGGGGCGCCCGTCGGCGGGCGCCCCTCCGCACCGGATCCGGTACGGATCAGACCTGGTCGGCCTTCTCCAGCGCGGTGCAGCAGGTGTCGACGATCAGCCGCGTGACGACGTACGGGTCGACGTTGGCGTTCGGGCGACGGTCCTCGATGTAGCCCTTCTGGTCCTGCTCGACCTGCCACGGGATGCGGACCGAGGCGCCGCGGTTGGAGACGCCGTAGCTGTACTCGTTCCACGGGGCGGTCTCGTGCAGACCGGTCAGACGGTCGTCGATGCCCGCGCCGTAGTTCTTGACGTGGTCCATCGGCTTCGAGCCCTCACCGAGCGACTCGCACGCGGTGATGATGGCCTCGTAGCCCTCACGCATCGCCTTGGTCGAGAAGTTGGTGTGCGCGCCGGCGCCGTTCCAGTCGCCCTTGACCGGCTTCGGGTCCAGGGTCGCGGAGACGTTGAAGTCCTCGGCGGTGCGGTAGAGCAGCCAGCGGGCGATCCACAGCTGGTCGGAGACCTCCAGCGGGGACAGCGGGCCCACCTGGAACTCCCACTGGCCGGGCATGACCTCGGCGTTGATGCCGGAGATGCCGAGACCCGCCTTCAGGCAGTTGTCGAGGTGCTTCTCGACGATGTCGCGGCCGAAGATCTCGTCCGCGCCGACACCGCAGTAGTAGCCGCCCTGCGCGGCCGGGAAGCCGCCCTCGGGGAAGCCCAGCGGGCGGTGGCCGTCGAAGAAGGTGTACTCCTGCTCGATGCCGAAGATCGGCTCCTGGCCCGCGAACTGCTCGGCGACCGGACGCAGCGAGGCGCGCGTGTTGGACTCGTGCGGGGTCATGTCGATGTTGAAGACCTCGCACAGGACGAGTACGTCGTCGCCGCCGCGGATCGGGTCCGGACACGTGAAGACCGGCTTCAGGACCCGGTCGGACGCGTGACCCTCGGCCTGGTTGGTGCTCGAACCGTCGAAGCCCCAGATGGGCAGATCCGCCACATCCTGCGAGGGGCTCCCCGACATGATCTTCGTCTTGGAGCGAAGCTTGGCGGTCGGCTCGGTGCCGTCGATCCAGATGTACTCAGCCTTGAAGGTCACGGACGCCATCCTTTGCGGGTGCTGCGGTCTATGGTGCGCAGCTTCGCAAGACGCGATTTCCCGACCGTTGCCCGAATGTGAACCCCGTGTTACCGAGGTTTCCCGAGAGTGTCGGACGCCAGGCCCGCGCCGTCCGGGGCCGTCTCACCCTGCGTCGGAATGGATACGGTCCCGCCCCGCCCGGCACACTGGCGGCATGACCACACACGCCGCTTCCGGCGCACCGATGCGTACGGGCCTCGTGGGGGCGGGCCCCTGGGCACGCCTGACCCACGCCCCCGCGCTGGCCTCCCACCCGGGTGTCCGGCTGAGCGGCGTCTGGGGCCGTCGGCCCGAAGCGGCCCGGGCTCTCGCCACCGCCCACGGCGCCGAGGCGTACTCGGGGGACGAGGGTTTCGAGGCCCTCCTGGCCGCGAGCGACGCGGTGGCCTTCGCCGTGCCGCCGGACGTCCAGGCCCCGCTGGCGGCGCGCGCCGCTGCCGCCGGCTGCCATCTGCTGCTGGACAAGCCGGTCGCCACCACGGTGGAGGGAGCCCGTACGGTCGCCGAGGCCGCCGAGCGGGCCGGGGTCGCCTCCGTGGTCTTCTGCACGCTCCGGTTCGCCCCGGGCACCGCGGGGTGGATCGACGAACAGGCCGCGACGGGCGGCTGGTTCACGGCCAGGGCCCTGTGGATGGGCGCGCTGTTCGCCGAGGGCGAGGCCAACGAGTTCGCGGCCTCGCCGTGGCGCCGGGAGAAGGGCGGCCTGTGGGACGTCGGCCCGCACGCCCTCTCGGTCCTGATGCCGGTCCTCGGCGACGTCACGGAGGTGGTGTCCGCCCGGGGCCCGGCGGACACCACGCACCTGTTGCTGCGCCACACCTCCGGAGCGTCGAGCACGGTGACACTCGCGCTGGACGGGCCGCCGGGTGCGGTGGGCACCGAGGTCGAATTCCGCGGCGTGCGGGGAGTGGCCTCCCTGCCCACGGGAGGCGGCGACGCCCTCGGCGCCTTCGGTGCGGCCGTGGACGCGCTGGCCGACGCGGCGCGTACGGGGGTCGCACACCCCTGTGACGCACGGTTCGGGCTCCGGCTCACCGAGATCCTCGCGGAAGCGGAAGCGGAAGCGGAGGCGCAGGCGCAGGCGCAGGCCTAGGCCGAGGGGCAGACGCCGGCCGAGGGGCAGGCGGCCGAAGCGCAGACGTCGGCGGAAGCGCAGAGGTAGGCCGAAGCGCCGCGGGGGCCGTCGCCCGTCCTGGCCGTCCACCGCTGGGCCCGTCCACCCCTGGGCCGGGCCGGGCCCGAACGACCGGCCGGGCGCCGCGGTCGGAGCCGGGAGGGAAGGCGGGCGGGGAGGAGTCCCTCAGCGCCCGAGCGCGTCCCTGACCGCCTCGTCCGTCCGCGCCACGACCGCCGAGCCGTCCTGCGCGGTGATGATCGGGCGCTGGATCAGCTTCGGGTGCTCCGCCAGCGCCGTGATCCACCGGTCACGCGAACCCGCGTCCTTCGGCCAGTCCTTGATCCCGAGCTCCTTCGCCTCCGCCTCCTGGGTGCGGGTGATGTCCCACGGCTCCAGCCCGAGACGGTCGAGCACGGCCCGGATCTCCTCCGGCGACGGCACGTCCTCCAGGTAACGGCGGACGGTGTATTCGGCGCCCTCGGCGTCGAGCAGACTCACCGCGCTGCGGCACTTCGAACAGGCGGGATTGATCCAGATCTCCATGGGGCCCAGGGTACGGGAGGGATCCGCGAAACAGCCTCTGGCCAGGGCTGATTGTCAGTGGGGGGCAGTAGAATAGGGGGAGTTCGTGAGGGTTCCACCACCGCGCCAGGAGGTTGCCGATGGCCGTCGCCACAGTCACGACCGAGCCGCTCCACACGCCCCTTCGGAAGAAGTCGCTCCCCGCGGGCAGGCCCCGCGAGTGGTATGTCTCGCACAACCGCCGCCTCAAGGCCATGCGTCTGGCCATCGCCCTGCTCGACACCGGCGTGTACCAGCCGTCGAGCGCCCGCAACGCCCGGATACGCGCGGCGGCCGAGCGCCTCGCCATGCACCGCCCGTCCGACACCACCTGCCGCATGGTCCGCGCCCTGATCCGTAACGGCCGCTGACCGCCCCGCCCGCGCCCCCGAGTCCCGGGGGCGCGGGTGCCCGTCCACCCCGTCGGGGCGGATGCGAGACTGCACGCCATGTCACTCGCCGACCTCACCCTCGCCCGCTGGCACGCCATGGATCCGGCCGCGTGCACGCGGTACGCCGAGGAGGCCGCCCGCCAGGTGGACGGCCGGCTCGTCCGGCTGGAGGCCGTCCCGCAGGGGACGGGCCTCCCGCACCGAGCCGTGATCGAACGGGAGGGTGAGCAGTACGCGTTGATACCGGGCGGAGAGGTCACCGTCGGCTTCGACGTGGAAGCCTGGCAGCCGCTCCCCGAGCAGCTCCTCTCCTACCAGGAGGAGAGCCTGGCGGGCGGATTCGGCTTCGACGCCGACCCGCGCGACTGCCTGGCGCGCGTGCTGACCCCCCGCCGCACGGTCACCCTCCCCGCCGTGCTGATGGCGGTCGAGGCCGTGCGGCTCCCGGAAGTCCCCGCCCAGGTACCCGCGTTGTTCGCCGGACGAGGCCTGCGGCTGCCGTGCCCGGACGAGTGGGAGCACGCCTGTGGTGCGGGGGCCACCACGCTGTTCCGCTGGGGCGCCGCATGCCCGGCGGATGTCTCCCCGTACGGAGCCGGCGAGGGTCCGCACCGTCTGCCGAACGCCTTCGGGCTGCGTATCGCCTACGACGTGTACGACAGCGCGGAGATGACCTCGGACTCCGGTTTCGTATACGGCGGCGACGGGGGAGAGGCGGTCTGCGGCGGCTACGGCACCCTGCTCGAATGGCTGCCGCTGGCCACCGCCAACCGCAATCCCGCGACGGCCGAGTTCCTCGGCGGGCCGGAGGGTGAGGACATGTTCGCGGACTTCAACGCCCGCCCTGTGATCGACCTCGGCTGACCGCGCGGATCCGAGGGCTCGCCCCGCCTCTGACCACGGCACACGCGGACCAGAAGTGTGACGTGTCACAGACAACGGGGCGGCGCTGTGGGAACTTCAACTCTGTTACTCATCAGTTGAGTTACCGACGTGCGCGTGGAGAGGTCGTATGAGCACTCTGCAAGCCATCACGCTCGACCAGGTGGTCGACACGGACCGCTACCCCCTGTCGGACCCCGGAAGCCGCGAAGCCCGGGAAGTGGTCGCACGGGCAGGACACGAACTCTCCGACGTCGGGTGCACCGTGCTGCCGGACTTCATCCGTCCCTCGCTGCACGAGGTCCTGCGCGAGGAGTGCGCGGCCATCGCCCCGCAGGCGTACTTCGACGTGGAGACCGTCAACGTCTACAACATCGACGTGGACGCCGCCCTGCCCGAAGGCCACCCCGGCCGGCGCACCTTCGAGCGCGGCAACGCCTTCGTCGCACGTGACCGCGTCCCGGCCGGATCGCTCATCAGCAGGCTCTACGCCCACGAGTCGTTCCGCCGCTTCGTCGCCGACTGCTTCGGGCTGCCCCGCCTGTACGAGCTGGCCGACCCGCTCTCCGGGCTCGTCCTCAACGTCGTACGGCCGGGCGCGGAACACCCTTGGCACTTCGACACCAACGAGTACACGGTCAGCATGCTCACCCAGGAGGCGGAGGAGGGCGGGTCCTTCGAGTACTGCCCGAACATCAGGTCCGCCGAGGACGAACGCTTCGACGACGTGCGGGACGTCCTGGACGGCCGCGGTGAACGCCTGACCCGGCGCCTGCCCCTGCGCCCCGGTGACCTGCAGCTCTTCAAGGGCCGCTACTCGCTGCACCGGGTCAGCCCCGTCCGGGGCGGTCTCGCGCGCCACAGCGCGATCTTCGCCTACAGCGAGCGCCCGGGTGTCATCGGCAGCGTGGCACGGACCCGCCAGCTCTTCGGCCGTGTCCTGCCCGAACACCGGGCCGCGGAAGGCCGGGCCGTGCGGGGCGACCAGCTCCTGGACTGACGAGCGCTCTCCGGCACCGCCCCCGCCCCCGCCACGCGATCCACCGAGGAGAAGCCCCTTGCGTTTCGACGCGTCCGGAAAAGTCTCGCTGGACCACATCTACACCGCGCCCGACCCGCGCACCTACTTCCAGGTGCTCCGCCCGCTCGGCTACTGCGTCCCCCAGCTGGCCAAGCCCTACTTCGCCAAGATGATCAAGGAGTACCGGGAGACGGAGCGGGTGGCCGTCCCCCGAGTGCTGGACATCGGCTGCTCGTACGGGATCAACGCCGCCCTGCTCAAGTACGACGCCACCATGGACGAGCTCTACGCCCGCTACGACGGCACCGGCCCGACGTCCAGGGCCGGACTCCTCGCCCGCGACCAGGACTTCTCCCGCTCCCGCAGCCCCGCGCACGCCCTGCGCTTCACCGGCCTGGACGCCTCCACCCCCGCCCTCGCCTACGCGCGCGAAGCCGGGTTCCTCGACGACACCGTCCACGCCGACCTGGAGGCGGAGGACCCCACCCCCGCCCAGCGGGAGCGGCTCGCCGGGACGGACCTGGTGATCTCGACGGGCTGCGTCGGCTACGTCACCGAGCGCACCCTCACCCGGGTCGTCCGGGCGCAGGACGGCCGCCTCCCCTGGATGGCCCACTTCGTCCTGCGGATGTTCCCCTTCGGCGCCGTGGAGGACGCCCTGGCGGATCTGGGTTACCGGACGACCCGGGTGAACGAGGTCTTCAAGCAGCGGAGGTTCGCCGATCCGCGGGAACGGACACGTGTCCTCGACAGCATGGCCGAGGCGGGTGTGGACGCGAGCGGCCTGGAGGAGGACGGCTGGCTCTACGCTCAGCTCTACCTCTCCAGGCCCTCGCGCCCGTAGCAGAAGCCCCCAGCCGCACCGACCGAGAAGAGAGAGCCGCATTGAACGTCAGTCAGGAAGCGTCAGCCGGTGCCACCTTCGCCCGTGAGGGAAGCCTGCCGCGCGTGCCGCTGCCCACACTCGAGGCGAGCTGCGAGAGGTTCCTCGCCTGGTGCGCCCCCCTTCTGACCGCCGAGGAGCGCGAGGCGACACAGGCCGAGGTCACCGCGTTCCTCCGGCCGGACGGCCCCGGCAGGATTCTGCACGCGGCGCTGGAGGAGTACGACGCGACGGACGGCGTGCACAGCTGGCTCGACACCTTCTGGCCGTACCGCTATCTCGGCCGCCGCGACCGGATCGCGCTGAACGCCAACTTCTTCTTCCTGTTCCGGGACACCGGCCTCGGGCAGCTCGAACGGGCCGCAGGACTCGTCGCCGGGGCCCTGCACTACAAGCACCGGCTCGACCAGGGGCTCATCGCGCCGGTGGAGCAGCGCGGCGTACCGCAGTCGATGGTGCAGAACGCCTACCTCTTCTCCACGACCCGCATCCCCGGCGTACCGCTGGACAGCGTGCGCGCCCCTTACAGCGAGCGGGAGCCCGGCCCTTCCACGGCCCGGCACATCGTGGTTCTCCACCGCGGCACCATGTTCCGGCTGGACGTGCTCGGCCCCGACGGCGTGCCCCACAGCCTCGACGAGATCGAAGCCGCACTGCGCGCCGTGACCAAGGCCGACGTGCACACGGCCGAGGAGGACCGGGCAGGCCACCTGACCACGATGGCGCGCGCCGAATGGGCGGAGGCCCGGCAGTCGCTCCTCGCGGGCCACCCTTCCAACGCCCGGACGCTGGAGGACATCGAGACCGCCCTCTTCTGCGTCTGCCTGGAGGACTTCGCACCCGCGGACATCCAGGCGGCCTGCGACGAACTGCTCCACGGGGACCGGGGCAACCGCTGGTTCGACAAGGCCGTCTCCTTCGTCGTCTTCGCGGACGGCCGGGCCGGCATCAACGTCGAGCACTGCGAGCTGGACGGCACGACCGTCCTGAGCTTCACCGACGCCCTCCTCGGCACCACCCCGGACGAACACTCCCGCCGGTCCGGAGCGCGCTCCCAGGGCGAGCCGGTGCCGCACCCCCTGACCTTCGAACTGGACGAGGGGCTCCGGGCCCAGGTCCGCTCGGCGGCCGAGTCGTTCGCCGCGTACGGCCACGACACGGCCACCCGTACCGTGTCGTTCGACGACTTCGGCAGCACCGCGGCCAAGGCCCTCGGAGTCTCCCCGGACGCCTTCGTCCAGGCCGCCTACCAACTGGCCCACCAGCGCGCGAAGGGCCACCTGGGCGCCACCTACGAGTCGATCGCCACCCGGCAGTACCGCCACGGCCGCACCGAGGCGATGCGCGTCGTCACGCCCGAGATGCCCGCCTTCGTCGCGGCGATGGACGACCCCGCCGCCGACCGCGACACGCGCCGCGCCGCCTTCCGGGCGGCGGCCGCGGCCCATGTGGCGCGGGCCAAGGAGTGCCAGGCGGGCCAGGCCCCCGAGCAGCACCTCTGGGAACTGGAGCTGATCCAGCGCCGCCGCGGGGAGGAGCTCGGCGTGCGGGAGCAGCCCGCCCTGTACCGCTCCCCGGGCTGGCTCGTCATGCGGGACGACTACCTCAGCACCAGTTCGGCGCCCTCCGAGAACATCCAGTACTTCGGCTTCGGCTCCACGAGCAGCCGCTGCATCGGGATCGCCTACGTCCTGCTGCCGGAGCGCTTCAACCTCTACCTGAGCACCCCGCTGACCGTGGCCGACCAGATGCACGGCTTCGCCGACCGGCTCCGCGAGGCGGTGGCGGAGCTGCGGGAGCTGCTGACGGACTGAGCGGGCAGGAGCCGGTACGCCGAAGGGCCGCCGCCCCCACGTGGGGACGGCGGCCCTTGGGCATACCGGTGAGCTCGTGACCCCTAGAGGTCGAAGTACAGCTCGAACTCGTGCGGGTGCGGGCGCAGCTGGATCGGGGCGATCTCGTTGGTGCGCTTGTAGTCGATCCACGTCTCGATCAGGTCCGGCGTGAAGACGCCACCGGCCTGGAGGTACTCGTGGTCCTGCTCGAGGGCGTCGAGGACCGCCGGGAGCGAGGTCGGGACCTGCTGGACGCCGGCGTGCTCCTCGGGAGCCAGCTCGTAGAGGTCCTTGTCGATCGGCTCCGGCGGCTCGATCTTGTTCTTGACGCCGTCGAGGCCGGCCATCAGCAGTGCCGAGAACGCCAGGTACGGGTTGGACGACGGGTCCGGGGCGCGGAACTCGACGCGCTTGGCCTTCGGGTTGGAGCCCGTGATCGGGATACGCATCGCGGCGGAGCGGTTGCGCTGCGAGTACACCATGTTGACCGGGGCCTCGAAGCCGGGGACCAGGCGGTGGTAGGAGTTCACCGTGGGGTTGGTGAACGCCAGCAGCGACGGGGCGTGCTTCAGGATGCCGCCGATGTAGTAGCGCGCCATGTCCGAGAGGCCCGCGTAACCCTGCTCGTCGTAGAACAGCGGGGAGCCGCCGGACCACAGGGACTGGTGGACGTGCATGCCCGAGCCGTTGTCACCGAAGATCGGCTTCGGCATGAAGGTCGCGGTCTTGCCGTTGCGCCAGGCGACGTTCTTCACGATGTACTTGAACAGCATCAGGTCGTCGGCCGCGGCGAGCAGCGTGTTGAACTTGTAGTTGATCTCGGCCTGGCCGGCGGTGCCGACCTCGTGGTGCTGGCGCTCGACCTGGAGGCCGTTCTTGTCCAGCTCCATGGAGATCTCGGCGCGCAGGTCGGCGAAGTGGTCGACCGGCGGGGTCGGGAAGTAGCCGCCCTTGTAGCGGACCTTGTAACCCCGGTTGTTCTCGACCGCACCGGTGTTCCAGGCGCCGGCCTCGGAGTCGATGTGGTAGAAGCTCTCGTTCGCCGACGTCTGGAAGCGGACGTTGTCGAAGACGTAGAACTCGGCCTCGGGGCCGAAGTACGCGGTGTCGGCGATGCCGGTCGAGGCGAGGTAGGCCTCGGCCTTCTTGGCCACGTTCCGCGGGTCACGGCTGTACTGCTCGCCGGTGATCGGGTCGTGGATGAAGAAGTTGACGTTCACCGTCTTGTCGCGGCGGAACGGGTCGACACGGGCCGTCGACAGGTCGGCACGGAGCGCCATGTCGGACTCGTGGATGGCCTGGAAGCCGCGGATCGACGAGCCGTCGAAAGCCAGTTCCTCGGCCGGGTCGAAGGTCGCCGCCGGGATCGTGAAGTGCTGCATCACACCCGGCAGGTCGCAGAACCGGACGTCGATGAACTTGACGTCGTTGTCGGCGATGTACTTCTGGACTTCGTCGGCGTTCTGGAACATCCAACTCCTCCTACTCCCGACCCGGGAAAGGGCGGGGTTGCAGCTCATTGTGCGGCCAGTGCGGTGGCACACGCTGGACCCGACCATAGGCAGGCCGGATTTCTCAAGCATGACCCATTTGTTTCGCCCAAGTTAACCGGGGCGGCTGTGGGTGGCACCTCAACGCCCTGTTCCGTGCCCCGCCCGGCCAGGGGCAAACGCGGGCGCAGTACCGTGGACGGGTGGACAACAGGCAAGCAATCGGATCGTGGCTCTCGGGGCCGCGCGCGGCCGCCGAGGAAATGGGCGCCGACTTCGGTTACCGGGGCGAGCGCCTCGGTCTGCCCCAGGACGGCCCGGGCTCGATCGCCCCTCTCGGCCGGCGCTTCGGGGCCCTCTTCATCGACTGGGCGGTGTGCATGCTGATCGCATACGGGCTGCTCGCTGCCGGTGACCAGCAGGCGGCCGGGAACTGGGCGCTGGGCGTCTTCCTCGTCATGAGCCTGCTGACGGTCGGAACCATCGGTTCCACACCGGGCAAGCGGATCCTCGGTCTGCGCGTCATCGCCGAGGACGGCGCCCGGCTCGGCGTCGTGCGGGTCGCCCTCCGCAGTGTGCTGCTGCTCCTGGTGATCCCGGCGATCGTGTGGGACCGCGACGGCCGAGGCCTCCACGACCGGCTGGCCCGCGCCGTGCAGGTCCGCGTCTGAGCGGTCCGCCGCCGGGCTGCCGGACGGCGCGACAGGACGCGCGCATACAGAAGAGAGCGGCCCCGGACGGCGAACTCGTCCGGGGCCGCTCTCTTCTGTATGCGCGGTCAGCGCATCTTTCCGCCGCGCGGCATCCGCATGCCCTTCGGCATCGGGCCCTTCGGCAGCGGCATGTTGCTCATCAGGTCGCCCATCGCCCGCAGCCGGTCGTTGGCCGCGGTCACCTGCGGGCCGGTCAGGACCCGCGGAAGCTTCAGCATGGTGGTGCGTACCTTCTTGAGCGGCACCTGCCCCTCGCCGTCACCCACGATGATGTCGTGCACCGGTACGTCGACGACGATGCGGGCCATCCGCTTCTTCTCGGCCGCCAGCAGGCTCTTGACCCGGTTCGGGTTGCCCTCCGCCACCAGCACGATGCCGGCCTTGCCGACCGCCCGGTGGACGACGTCCTGGCTGCGGTTCATCGCGACCGCCGGGGTCGTGGTCCAGCCACGGCCCACCCGGTCCAGCACGGCCGCGGCGGCGCCCGGCTGTCCCTCCATCTGCCCGAAGGCCGCGCGCTCGGCACGCCGCCCGAAGATGATCGCCATCGCGAGGAGAGCCAGGACGAAGCCCAGAATGCCCGCGTAGACAGGGTGGCCGATCAGGAAACCGATCCCGAGGAGGACACCGAAGGTGATGATTCCCACGCCGGCGACCACAAGACCCACCTTGGGGTCGGTCCGCCTGGTCATCTTGTAGGTCAGGGCGATCTGCTTGAGCCGCCCCGCGTTCTCGGCGCTGTCCGCGCCTTCAGTGTTTGCCTTCCTCGCCATGTACCGAAGTTTACGTGGCGACGGAGTGACCTAGGAACGGAGGTCGGCCACAGCCCGGAGCACATGCTCCGCCTCGACCCGGTCCTTGGCCCTGCGGCGGTCCTCCAGGACCGCCGTCCAGGCGTTCTGGCGGGCGGTGCGCTGGCCGCTGCTCAGCAGCAGCGACTCGACGGCGCGGAGCGCCGTGGCGACGGTCGGGATGGTGTTGGCGCGAACCGGTGCTGCGTGCATCGTGGGTGTTCCCCCTCGGAGCGGATGCGCGCGTCCGGCGCGCACTGAGTAGCGGGAAGCAATGACGACGGCGACCACGGGAGCCACCGCGTATGTACCTAGGGTCACTGCTCGGTGTTACCAGTGCATGACCGGTCGGTCAAACACCAATGAAACCCTGATTTCGGCGTCGCGCACGCCGACGCGGCCCATACGGGCCCCCGACCTGCGGGAGCTGTAGGGGCCGCGTCGTCGCAGCTGTTACCGCTCAGTAGTGTCTTGTGCGCGGATTCACACGGCCGGTGCCGCCGTGGCCGCCGCTCCGCGCCGCTCGATCGCCTGCTGGAAGAGGCGGCCGGCGCGGTAGGAGGAACGCACCAGGGGGCCCGACATGACGCCCGAGTAACCGATCGCGTCGGCCTCGTCCTTCAGCTCCACGAACTCGTGCGGCTTCACCCAGCGCTCGACCGGGTGGTGCCGCACGGAGGGGCGGAGGTACTGCGTGATCGTGATGAGCTCGCAACCCGCGTCGTACAGGTCCTGGAGCGCCTCGCTGACTTCCTCGCGGGTCTCGCCCATGCCGAGGATCAGGTTGGACTTCGTCACCAGACCGGCCTCACGGGCCCGGGTGATGACCTCCAGGGAGCGCTCGTAACGGAAGCCGGGCCGGATCCGCTTGAAGATCCGCGGCACCGTCTCGACGTTGTGCGCGAGCACCTCGGGGCGCGAGGAGAAGACCTCGGCAAGCTGCTCGGGCTCCGCGTTGAAGTCGGGGATCAGCAGTTCGACCTTGGTCGCGCCGGCCTCCCGCTCCGCCGTCAGCGTGTGGATCTGGCGCACGGTCTCCGCGTACAGCCAAGCACCGCCGTCCTCCAGGTCGTCGCGGGCGACGCCGGTGATGGTGGCGTAGTTCAGGTCCATCGTGACGACGGACTCGCCCACGCGGCGCGGCTCGTCACGGTCCAGGGCCTCGGGCTTGCCCGTGTCGATCTGGCAGAAGTCGCAGCGCCGTGTGCACTGGTCCCCGCCGATGAGGAAGGTGGCCTCGCGGTCCTCCCAGCATTCGAAAATGTTGGGGCAGCCGGCCTCCTGGCACACCGTGTGCAGACCCTCGCTCTTCACGAGCTTCTGCAGCTGGTTGTACTCGGGGCCCATCTTCGCCCGGGTTTTGATCCACTCGGGCTTGCGCTCGATGGGGGTCTGGCTGTTCCGGACCTCGAGGCGCAACATCTTGCGCCCGTCGGGTGCGACAGCGGACACTCCGGCACTCCCCTTTGCTTTCGCTGCATTGGAATCTTCGGCGAACACCAGGGTACGCCCGTCGTTAGAACGCTCTTACGTCTGCCCAACCTGTGGCCGACGGGGCCTATTCCCGTGGCCCCTACAGGCGTCTCAGGCCGGGGCTGCGGCGGTCGCGGCGGTCCCGACCGGGCGGGGCGCGAGTTCCGCGTTCTCCAGGACGTCCCGGAGGTGCTTCTCGGCGACCGGGAGCACGTCGTCGATCGTGACCTCGCGGCCGAGTTCGTACGAGAGCGAGGTCACGCCCGCGTCCCTGATCCCGCACGGGACGATCCGGTCGAACGAGGTGTTGTCGGGGTTCACGTTCAGCGAGAAGCCGTGCATGGTCACGCCCTTGGCGACCCGGATGCCGATCGCGGCCAGTTTGCGGTCCTCGCGGCGCTGGCCCGCGTTGGACGGCGCGTACTCGGGACCGTTCAGCCGGGGGTCGAACTCCTCGTCGTGCAGCCGGGGGTCGAAGTCCAGGGAGAGTCCGCCGAGCGAGGGCCGGTCCTCGACGGGGTCACCGAGCACCCAGACGCCGCTGCGGCCCTCGACCCGGCTGGTCTCCACGCCGAACTCGGCGGCCGTGCGGATCAGGGCGTCCTCCAGGCGGCGGACGTGGGCGACCACGTCCACCGGGCGGGGCAGCTTCAGGATCGGGTAGCCGATGAGCTGCCCGGGCCCGTGCCAGGTGATCTTCCCGCCGCGGTCCACGTCGATGACGGGGGTCCCGTCCAGCGGACGCTCGCTCTCGGTCGTACGCCGTCCGGCCGTGTAGACGGAGGGGTGCTCGAGGAGAAGGCACGTGTCGGGGACGGTGTCCTCGAACCGGGCGGCATGCACCTCGCGCTGCTTCTGCCAGGCCTCCTGGTAGTCGACCCGGTCCTCACCGAAGCCCAGACGGACGAACCGCAGCTCACTCACTCGGGTGCCTCCCTACTCGCGGTGACGGAAGGCCGGGGGGTGTCCCCGGAGCCACCACCTTGCACTGATGTGCGCCCTGAGCCACTGTACGACCGCTCCGGGGGACCAGGTCCGGCAGGTGACGTCCGGCCGCTCGCGCACCGGGCCCCCGCCGGTCCACGCACCGGACTCCGTCAGCGATCCGGAAATCCTCACACGATCGGATGAACGTGGAGCGAAGGCGGCTGGCGTCGCCGCCGGGGCGGTTAAGTTCGCGCCGTTCCATGACGGGCTCGCCCGCTCCCACTCGTGGGGGAGCCCGTAAGGGCTGCCCGCCCGGCGCCGAAGGCAGGAGACCTTACAGCTGATGTCGGAACGACCTCCGCAGCGAACCCCGAACCGGCGGCTCGCTGCGCTCATCGCGGAAGCCGGTTTCTCCCACGCGGGGCTGGCCCGCCGGGTGGACCAGCTCGGTCTCGAACACGGACTCGACCTGCGATACGACAAGACCTCGGTGACCCGCTGGCTGCGCGGCCAGCAGCCACGGGGCACCACCCCCGCGCTGATCGCCGAGGTCTTCACGCGACGGCTCGGACGCCGGCTCTCCGCCCAGGACCTGGGCCTGGACGCGTGCGCGCCCGTCTACGCCGGCCTGGAGTTCGCGGCCACGCCCGCGGAGGCCGTCGACATCGTCAGCGGGCTCTGGCGCAAGGACTCCGGCAGCCACGCGGAGCTGCGCAAGATCGCGTTCACCCCGGCCGGGCTGGTCGTGCCCAGCAGGGACTGGCTCATCGGGCGGGCCGACGAATGGGGCGGCCGGGCGGAGCCGCAGGACCGGGTCAACGGCGCGGGAGGTCTTCCCGCGCCCCGCACCCCCGCCGATGCCCACGGTCCCAGGGCACCGCACGGCTTCCAGCGGGCCGGCGGAGGCCACGGCACCGGAAGCAACGGGACCGGCACCCTCCAGGCGCCAGGACAGGCGCCAGGTCAGGCACAAGGACAGGCACCGGGACAGGTGCCCGGCTCCCCGGCCGCGCCCGCCGGCCCCGGCGCGGCGCACGGCACCGGCGTGCAGGGGGCCGTCCGGGCCGGCGGGACACGCGGGCCCGGACCCGTGCGTCCGCCGGCGCCCGCGGCGGCGCCGCCCCTGGGCGTACCGCGTCAGCGGCAGACCGATCGCGGCGCGGGCCAGCGCGTCGGCAGCGGTGACGTCGCGGCGCTCCGCTCCGTCGGCGAGCTCTTCCGGACGCTGGACAACACCTACGGCGGCGGTCATGCCCGGCAGGCACTCGTCCGCTATCTGGAACACGAGGCCGAACCCATGCTCCGGGGGACCTACGGCGAGGCGGTCGGCCGCCGTCTGTTCTCCGCTGCCGCCGATCTGACCCGGCTGGCGGGCTGGACCTCGTACGACATCGCCGCGCACGGACTCGCCCAGCGCTACTTCGTCCAGGCGCTACGGCTGGCCCAGGCCGCCGGGGACCGGGCGTACGGTGCCTTCGTCCTGATCACGATGAGCCGTCAGGCGGTCTATCTCGGACACGGCAGGGAAGCCGTCCAGCTCGCCCGGGTAGCCCAGCAGGGCATCGGCTCGTCCGCGCCGCCCGTCGTCATGGCGTTGCTGCACGCCGTCGAGGCGCGCGGGCACGGTGTCCTCGGTGAGACCCGCGCTTGTGTCGCCGCCCTCGTACGGGCGGAACGCGCGCTCCAGGCCGCCCGGCCCGGGGACGACGTGCCGTACTGGGGCCGCTACTTCGACGAGGCCCAGCTCGCCGACGAGTTCGGCCACTGCCACCGCGATCTGCAGCAGTACCGCGTCGCCGCCCAGCACGCAGAGCGCTCGCTCCAGCTGCGCGCGCCGGCGTACGCCCGCAGCCGGCTGTTCTGCCGGGTGGTGCTCGCCTCCGCGCGGCTCGGGCTCGGCGAGCTCGACCAGGCCTGCCTGCTGGGTGCCGAGGCGGCCCAGCAGGCGGCCGAGATGCGGTCGGTGCGCGCCACGGAGTACGTACGCGACTTCGAGCGGCGGCTGGAGCCCTACCGGGACGCCGTCGCCGTGCGGGGATACCGCGACCGGGTGGCCGCCCTGGGGTGACCCCTACGCCGCCGCGGGCAGCGCGGGCCCGTCGCCGTGGCGCGGGCCCACCCCCAGGTCGTCGAGGATCGCCGAGGCCGCGCGCCTGCCCGAGCGCAGGGCGCCCTGCACGGTGCTGGTGTCACGGTGGTCGCCGCACACGTACAGCCCGGCCAGCAGGCGGACCGGCCGGCGTGGATCGTGCGGGGGCGGCATCGCGGGGACGGCCTCCGGGTCGTGACGGGCGGCCAGCAGCTCCCAGTCGTGCGTGGGCGTGCCGTACAGCGTGGCGAGGTGGGCGCGGACCGTCCTGTCCAGGTCCGCCGGGGGCGGCCCGAGCACCGTGGAGGTGATCAGGGTGCGGCCGGCCGGTGCGCGCGAGGGATCGACCGCGCTCATCACCGCCGTGTGCGAGACGGGCCCCGAGCGGTCCGCGTCCAGCAGCAGCCGCGCCCCCGTCGGCGGGGCCTGCGGAGCCGTGTGGTGCAGGACCGTCACCGGGTGGAACCCGGGCATCCGCAGCCCCGGCAGGAGTTCGGCGGCTGCTCCCGCCCCGGTGGCCAGCAACAGCGAACGGCAGCTCAACTCGCCGTGCTCCTTGGTGCGTACGGAGGTGATGTCCGCTGCCGTCACATGGACCCCGGTGCGCACCGTCCCGGGCGGCAGGGCGTCCGCCAGCAGCCCGGGCAGCGTCGCGGAACCGCCCGAGGGCACGCAGAGCCGGCCGCGCGCGTAGTCGCGCAGGGCGAGTTCGGCGCACCGGCTCGACGTGGTGAGCCCGGGGTCGCCGAGCAGCGCCGAGAGCAGCGGGCGCAGGAAGCCGCTCACGGTCCTGGGGGAGAGCCCGCGCCCGGCCAGGGCCGCGAGCGCCGCTCGCTCGGGGCGGGCCGCGACGCGGGACTCCGGAGCCGTCGCGAGACGGGTCAGCCACGCGCCGAGCCTGGCCTGTTCGATCGCCCCGCCCAGGGGCGCGTGAGGGGCGCTCGATCGGGAGCGCACGGCCCGAAGTGCGCCCCGCGCGCTCCGTACGTCTCCGGCGCGGTACTGCCGCCCCCCACTGTGGACGAGCACCCCGGGGGCGAAGTCCCGTAGGACCAGCCCGCCGAATGCCGCAGTGGTGTCCAGTTCCGCGTACGCGGAACAGAGCACCGGGCCCAGATGGTCGAGCCGGAACCCGTCCACGTCGTAAGTCGCCATCCGGCCGCCCACCTGTGGGGCGGCCTCCAGGACGGTGACGTTCACTCCCGCGCTGACGAGCTGGTGCGCGGCCGACAGGCCGGCGATCCCGGCCCCGATGACGACCACATCCGCGTGGTCCGCTGTGTGTGCCCCGATCACGTGCCCCTCCCCGAGTCGGTGCGACTGGTGGGGAGCTACTGCCCCCGACGGGCCCCCGGAAAGCCCCAGTTCGGGTCGAGGCTAGGACCTTGGCCGAGTCCGGCGCAGTCGCACGCACCCAGGGCACCGGTGCACGGGGTCGCACGGCGGCCCGCCCGGCGCCCCTCGGGGCACGCCGTCAGCGCAGCGCGGCCCGGATGGCGTCGTCGATGCCGGGGAAGGCGAACGTGAAGCCCGAGTCCAGAAGTTGGCCGGGGAGGACCCGCTGACTGCCCAGTACGTCCCCGGCGAACTCCCCGAGCGCGAGCCGCAGCGCGGGCGCCGGGGCGGTGAACAGGGTCGGCCGCCGCAGCGCCCGGCCCATCGCGGCCGTCACCTCCGCGTTGGTGACGGGGGAGGGGGCGGTGAGGTTCACCGGACCGGAAAGCGTCTCGGTGTCCAGGATGTGCCGCAGCGCCGCGATGTGGTCGTGCAGCGCGATGTGGCTCCAGTACTGCCGGCCGTTGCCGATGCGCCCGCCGAGCCCGGCCTTGAAGAGCGGGAAGAGCCGGCCCCAGGCCCCGCCCTCCCGCGAGACGACCAGCCCGGTCCGTGCGTGGACCGTCCGGACGCCCGCCTCCTCCGCCGGGGCCGTGGCCTCCTCCCAGTCCACGCACACCGACGGCAGGAAGCCCTCGCCGGGCGGCGCGCCCTCGTCGACCGCGCGGTCCCCGGTGTCCCCGTAGTAGCCGATGGCGGACCCGGAGAGCAGCACCTTCGGAGGGGTGTCGAGGGAGGCCAGGGCCTCGGCGACCGCGGCGGTGCCCAGCACCCGGCTGTCGCGGATCTCGCGCTTGTACTCCTGGGTCCAGCGGTGGTCCCCGACTCCCGCGCCCGCGAGGTGGACGACCGCGTCGCAGCCGACCAGGCCCGCCGCGTCGACGTACTGGCGCTTCGGGTCCCACTCCACCTCGTCGCCGGTGGCGGCCGGGCGCCGCACGAGGCGGACCACCTCGTGCCCGTCGGCGCGCAGCGAGCGCACGAGTGCGGCTCCGATGAGTCCGGTCGACCCGGTGACGGCGATACGGGAACGCAGCATGGCGTCCATCCTGCCCCATGTGCCTTCAGTCACACGGGACACGCGTGGCACAGTGGCGCGCATGTCCGCGCCGCAGATCCGGTCCCTTCTCCCCGTCCGCCTCGCAGTGCCACGCGACGAGGCCGCCCTCGGCGAGCTCGACCGTGCCACATGGTCGACCCTCCACGCCGTGCAGCCCCGTCCGATGCCGCCCTACGAGCCCTTCTTCGACGCACGGCACCGGCCCGAGGAGTTCCTGCTGGCCGAGGCCGTCACCGGCTCCGACGGGACGCACATCGCCGGCTACATCAGGCTGGCCCGGCCGACCCCGCTCGCCTGCAACGCCCATGTACGCCAGATACAGGGCCTCGCCGTCGCCGACTGGGCCCGGCGCCACGGGGTCGCGCGGGCGCTGCTGCGCGCCGCGTACGCCGAGGCCCGCCGTCAGGGCGCCGGGCGGCTCACCCTGCGCGTGCTCGGACACAACGCACCCGCCCGGGCGCTCTACGCGGCGGAGGGCTTCACCGTCGAGGGCGTGCTGCCGGGGGAGTTCCTCCTCGGCGGGCGCTACGTCGACGACGTCCTGATGGGCCGTTCCCTCGCGGACTGAGCCTCAGACCGGCCCGAAGCGCTCCCAGAGCGCCGGGAACCGCTCCGCCAGCGCGGCGTGGTCGAAGGAGACGGGCGTACCCGCCGGATCGGCGGCTTGCGGAGGCAGCCCCAGATCGGGGGCGACCACCCCGGTGAGCTGCTCGTAGGCCTCGTCGGCGGCGTAGCCGAGCTCCTCGCCGTCGCCGTCCAGTTCGTCGTCGAAGTCGTCGAGGAGCTCGGCGAGGGAGTCCGGATCGTGCACCGCGCCCTCGAAGACCTCGCGCCCCTGCGCGATCAGCCAGCAGCGGAAGAAGTCGAACGCGTCGTCGCCCGCCCCGCCCAGCAGCACGGCCGCCGCGCCCCACAGGTCCCAGCGGTAGGCACGGTTGTAGCGGGCCTCGAAGTGCCGCCCGAAATCCAGCACGGAGTCGGGGTCGAGCCGCACCAGCCGGTCGACGAGCAGATCGGCGTGATCCTCGGGGTCGCCCTCGGCGGCCTCGCGGGTGCTGTCGATGATCTCCCAGAACTCCGTCTCGTCCATCACGGGTCCAGCATCTGCCCCGACGCGGGACGACGCACGCTCAGACACCGAAATGAGGCCTTCGGCGTCATTTCCCGGCCACTTCAGCGATAGAGGTCGCGCAGTCGTTCGGCGGTACCGGCAAAACGTTCGCGCAGGGACGCGGGTGCGAGGACCTCCACCTCCGGTCCGAGCGCGAGCAGCTGGGCGTACGCCACCTCCTCGGACTCGACCGGCAGCACGACCGTGCGCCGGCCGTCCCGGTCCGGGGCCGGCGCGCCGGCCAGCACGTCGTCGGCGGCGGCCCGGTCCACGGCGCGCGGCAGCTGCCGCCAGCCCGCCTCGGAGAGCCGTACGGTCACCTCGCCGCGCAGGATCGACCGGGCGAACTGCGCGGCGCGCTCGGTCCAGAAGCGGGGGAGGTCGAAGTCCTCGTCCCGGACGAAGCGTTCCTCGGACACGGCGACGGCGGTGAACCGGTCGATCCGGTACACCCGGAAGTCGTCCCCGGCCCTGGCGCACAGATACCAGACGCCCGCCTTGAGCACGAGACCGTACGGGGACAGCTCACGCTCCACCTCGCCCGACGGCCGGCGGTAACGGGCCCGGACCGTCCGGTCGTCCCAGACGGCCTCCGCGACGGCGGGCAGCAGCTCGGGGGTGACCGGTTCCTGGTACCAGCCCGGGGCGTCCAGGTGGAAGCGCTGGGCGGCGCTGCGGGAGGCGTCGCGCAGCGAGGGCAGCAGGGCGGCCGAGACCTTCAGCCGGGCGGCCGAGGCCGCGTCGTCGAGCCCCATCTCGCGCAGCGCGGAGGGCAGTCCGGACAGGAAGAGGGCCTCGGCCTCGTGACGGGCCAGCCCGGTCAGCCGGGTCCGGTAGCCGCCCACGAGCCGGTAGCCGCCGGTCCTGCCCCGGTCGGCGTACACGGGCACGCCCGCCTCGGAGAGCGCCTGGGCGTCCCGGGTCACGGTGCGCTCCGACACCTCCAGCTCCCGCGCCAGCTCGGCGGCGGTCATGACGGGCCGGGACTGCAGGAGCAGCACCATCTTGATGAGCCGGGCAGCACGCATGGAACCCATTGTGGGGGCGCCCGGTGACAACGGCGGGGGCGGGCACCGGGCGACCCGGTACCCGCCCCCGCGTGCGTCACATCCCGTACTTCTCCCGGGCCTCCTTGACCTTCGAGGCCGGGATCTCGCCGCGCCGCGCCAGCTGCGCCAGCGCGGCGACCGTGACGGACTGCGGGTCGACACCGAAGTGCCGACGGGCGCCCGCGCGGGTGTCGGAGAGGCCGAAGCCGTCCGTGCCGAGCGAGGACCAGTCCTGCTCCACCCACTGGCTGATCTGGTCCGGGACCGCGCGCATCCAGTCGCTGACCGCGAGGACCGGGCCCGGGGCGCCGGAGAGCGCCTGCGTCACGTACGGCACGCGCTCCTCACCGCGGAGCAGCGCCTCGTCGGACTCCAGCGCGTCGCGGCGCAGCTCGCCCCACGAGGTGGCGGACCAGACGTCGGCCGTGACACCCCAGTCGGCGGCGAGCAGCTCCTGGGCCTCCAGGGCCCAGTGGATCGCCGTACCCGAACCGATGAGCTGGAGACGCGGCGCGTCCGCCGTGGCGGGCGTGCCCTCCTTGAAGCGGTACAGGCCCTTGACGATGCCCTCCTCGACGCCTTCCGGCATCGCGGGCTGCTGCTTGGGCTCGTTGTAGACCGTCAGGTAGTAGAAGACGTCCTCGGCCTGGGGGCCGTACATCCTCCGCAGACCGTCCTTGACGATCACCGCGATCTCGTACGCGAACGCCGGGTCGTAGTTGAGCGACGCCGGGTTCGTGGACGCGATCAGGTGCGAGTGGCCGTCCGCGTGCTGCAGACCCTCACCCGTCAGGGTCGTACGGCCGGCGGTGGCACCGACGATGAAGCCCTTGCCGAGCTGGTCGGCGAGCTGCCACATCTGGTCGCCGGTCCGCTGCCAGCCGAACATCGAGTAGAAGATGTAGAACGGGATCATCGTCTCGCCGTGCGTCGCGTACGACGAAGCGGCGGCGATGAAGTCGGCCATGGCGCCGGCCTCGGTGATCCCCTCGTTGAGGATCTGGCCGTCCTTGGCCTCCTTGTAGTACATCAGCTGGTCGCGGTCGACCGGCTCGTACGTCTGGCCGAGCGGCGAGTAGATGCCGGCCGAGGGGAACAGTGACTCCATACCGAAGGTACGGGCCTCGTCCGGGACGATCGGAACCCAGCGCCTGCCGGTCTCCTTGTCCCGCATCAGGTCCTTCACCAGGCGGACGAACGCCATGGTGGTCGCCATCTCCTGCTTGCCGGACCCCTTGTACAGGGCCTTGAAGGCGCGCTCCTCGGGCTCGGGCAGCGCCACCGCGTGCACCCGGCGGGCGGGGGCCGGGCCGCCGAGGGCGGCACGGCGCTCCTGGAGGTAGCGGACCTCGGGGGAGTCGGCGCCCGGGTGGCCGTAGGGGACCAGACCGTCCTCGAAGGCGCTGTCCGGGATCGGGAGGCCGAGCAGCTCGCGCATGCTCTTGAACTCGTCGATCGACAGCTTCTTCATCTGGTGGTTGGCGTTCTTGGACTCGAAGCCCTTGCCCAGCGTGTAGCCCTTGACCGTCTGGGCCAGGATCACGGTCGGCGCGCCCTTGTGCTCCAGCGCGGCACGGTAGGCCGCGTACACCTTGCGGGCCTCGTGGCCGCCGCGGGAGCTGTAGAAACACTCGGCGATCTTCGCGTCGCTCAGGAGTTTCGCCAGCTCGGCGAGCGCGGGCTCGGCGCCGAAGAAGTGCTCGCGGATGTAGGCCACGTCGCGCGTCGCGTACGTCTGGAACTGCGCGTCCGGGACCTGGCGCAGGCGGCGGATCAGCGCACCCGTGGTGTCCAGCTGGAACAGCTCGTCCCACGCACTGCCCCAGAGCGTCTTGACGACGTTCCAGCCGGCACCGCGGAAGGCACCCTCCAGCTCCTGGACCACGCGGAAGTTGGCGCGGACCGGGCCGTCGAGGCGCTGCAGGTTGCAGTTGATGACGAAGGTCAGGTTGTCGAGCTGCTCACGGGCCGCGAGGGCGAGGGCGGCGGTCGACTCGGGCTCGTCCATCTCGCCGTCGCCCAGGAAGGCCCAGACGTGCGAGTTCGACGTGTCCTTGATCTTGCGGTTGGTCAGGTAGCGGTTGAAGCGCGCCTGGTAGATCGCCGAGAGGGGGCCGAGGCCCATCGACACGGTGGGGAACTCCCACAGCCAGGGCAGCCGCCGCGGGTGCGGGTAGGAGGGCAGGCCGTCGCCACCCGACTCCTGGCGGAAGTTGTCGAGCTGCTGCTCGGAGAGGCGGCCGTCGAGGAAGGCGCGGGCGTAGATGCCGGGCGAGGCGTGGCCCTGGATGTAGAGCTGGTCGCCGGAGCCGTCACCTTCCTTGCCGCGGAAGAAGTGGTTGAAGCCGGTCTCGTACAGCCACGCCGCCGAGGCGAACGTGGCGATGTGACCGCCGACGCCGTACCGGGCGCCGCGGGTCACCATCGCGGCCGCGTTCCAGCGGTTCCACGCGGTGATCTTCGATTCCATCTCCAGGTCGCCGTCGAACGCGGGCTCGGCGGAGGTGGGGATGGTGTTGACGTAATCGGTCTCCAGCAGCTTGGGCAGCGCGATGCCGGCGCCCTCCGCGTGCTGGAGCGAACGCCGCATGAGGTACGCGGCACGGTGCGGGCCCGCGGCCTTGGTGACGGCGTCCAGGGAGGCCGCCCACTCGGCGGTCTCCTCGGGGTCGCGGTCCGGGAGCTGGTCGAGCTCGCTCGGAAGCTTTGCTACGGGGTCGGTCATGATCGCCGCCTTCCGGAGTGGGAGGGGGTGGAGAAGGCCCTGACTGGCAGGACAGGGCGATCGGGCCGGTGGGCCCGCTGATGAACTGTAAGTCGCCGATCGATGATCGATCAAAGGGTGAAGGGGAAAACTTCTCGATATGAAGAAAAGTGGCATGCGGTGCCGCGAAAGGGGGCACGGAGTGACGGGATCAACGGGGCGAAACGGGCGCTGACCTGCACGAAGGAGCACCACGCGACGCAGATGGGCAGTACGCCCGAACCGGCGCTCAGGCGCGCGGCGCGCACCCCAGGACGTGCTGCTTCACCAGCACGGAGATCTGCGGGTCGCGCCGCTGGAACGCCTCGATGAGCGCCTCGTGCTCCTCCGCGTAGGACTTCTGCACCGTCCCCAGCCAGCGGATGGACAGAGCGGTGAACACCTCGATGCCCAGCCCCTCCCAGGTGTGCAGCAGCACGGCGTTCCCGGCGGCCCGCACCATCTCCCGGTGGAAGGCCACCGTGTGCCGCACCTGGGCCTCGCCGTCGGCCAGCCGGTCCGCCTCGTACAGGGCGGCCACGTGCGGGGTGAGCGCCGAGCAGTCCTCCGCGAGTGACGGGGCCGCCAGCTCCGCCGCGATCTGCTCCAGGCCGGCCCGCACGGGGTAGCTCTCCTCCAGGTCGGCCGCGGTGAGGTTGCGCACCCGTACGCCCTTGTTGGGGGCCGACTCGATCAGCCGCAGGGTCTCCAGCTCGCGCAGCGCCTCACGCACCGGCGTCTGGCTGACCTCCAGCTCGGTGGCGATACGGCGCTCCACGATCCGCTCGCCCGGCTTCCAGCGCCCGCTGACTATCCCTTCCACGATGTGCTCGCGGATCTGTTCGCGCAGCGAGTGGACGACGGGCGGGGTCATGAGGTGCTCCTTCGGGGGCGAACCGGTGCTGCCGGGGCCGACGCGGCGGCCGGAGGTGACCGGTGGTGTCTAGACAATACGGCGGCGCCCCCGCCCGGAGGTGTTCCGGACGGGGGCGCCGCTGGTGAGGCTGGTTACAGCTGTACTGCTCAGAGACCGAGCTCGACCTCGAACTCGCCCGCCTCGAGGATCGCCTTGACCGTGGTCAGGTAACGGGCGGCGTCCGCGCCGTCCACCAGACGGTGGTCGTAGGAGAGCGAGAGGTAGGTCATGTCACGGACGCCGATGACGGTGCCCTCGGCGGTCTCGATGACCGCCGGACGCTTGACCGTGGCACCGATGCCCAGGATGGCCGCCTGGTTCGGCGGCACGATGACCGTGTCGAACAGCGCACCGCGCGAGCCGGTGTTGCTGACCGTGAAGGTGGCACCGGACATGTCGTCCGGGGTGAGGCCGCCACCGCGGGCCTTGCCGGCCAGCTCCGCGGTCTTCTTCGCGATACCGGCGATGTTCAGGTCGCCCGCACCCTTGATGACCGGGGTCATCAGACCCTTCTCGGCGTCCACGGCGATGCCGATGTTCTCCGAGTCGAAGTACGTGATGGTGCCCTCGTCCTCGTTGATCCGGGCGTTGACGACCGGGTGGGCCTTCAGCGCCTGGGCCGCCGCCTTCACGAAGAACGGCATCGGGGACAGCTTGACGCCCTCACGGGCGGCGAAGGACTCCTTCGCCTGGTTGCGCAGCTTCATCAGCTTGGTGATGTCGACCTCGAGGACCGAGGTCAGCTGGGCCTGCGAGTGCAGGGCCTTCATCATGTTGTCGCCGATGACCTTGCGCATGCGGGTCATCTTGACCGTCTGACCGCGCAGCGGCGACGCCTCGACCTTCGGCGCGGCCTTGGCCGCGGGAGCGGCGGCGGCCGGAGCCGGAGCGGCTGCGGCGGCCTTGGCGGCCTCCGCGGCGGCCACTACGTCCTGCTTGCGGATACGGCCGCCGACGCCGGTGCCCTTGACCGAGCCCAGGTCGACGCCGTTCTCGGCGGCGAGCTTGCGGACCAGCGGCGTGACGTAGGCGCCGTCGTCACCGGCGGGCGCGGCCGGAGCGGCCTGAGCCGGGGCGGCGGCGGCCGGAGCCGGAGCAGCCGGGGCCGGGGCGGCGGGAGCCGGAGCAGCCGGAGCAGCCGGGGCGGGAGCGGCCGGTGCCGGGGCGGCCGGAGCCTCCTGGGCGGGAGCCGGAGCCGGAGCGGCGGCGGGGGCCGGGGCGGCCTCTGCCGGAGCGGCGGCCGGAGCGGCACCGGGAGCGCCGATGACGGCGAGCTTGGCGCCCACCTCGGCGGTCTCGTCCTCACCGACGACGATCTCCAGCAGCACGCCGGAGGCCGGGGCGGGGATCTCGGTGTCGACCTTGTCCGTGGAGACCTCGAGCAGGGGCTCGTCCTCCGTGACCTCCTCGCCGACCTCCTTCAGCCAGCGGGTGACGGTGCCCTCGGTGACGCTCTCGCCGAGCGCCGGCAGGGTGACGTCGGTACCGGACGCACCACCGGCCGGAGCGGCGGCGGGTGCCTCCTGGGCGGGAGCCTCGGCGGCGGGGGCCGGGGCCTCCTCGGCCGGAGCCGGAGCGGCCTCCGGCTCGGCGGCCGGAGCCTCGGCGGCCGGAGCCTCGGCGGCGGGCGCGCCCGAACCGTCGTCGATGACGGCCAGCTCGGCGCCGACCTCGACGGTCTCGTCCTCGGCGACCTTGATGGACGACAGGACGCCGGAGGCGGGCGCCGGAATCTCGGTGTCGACCTTGTCGGTCGAGACCTCGAGCAGCGGCTCGTCGGCCTCGACGCGCTCGCCCTCGGCCTTCAGCCAACGGGTGACAGTGCCCTCGGTGACGCTCTCGCCGAGCGCCGGAAGGGTTACGGAAACCGACATGGTTTCAGTTGCTCCTTACGAAAGTGCGGAAGTGGTCGGTCGTCCCCGGGACTGGATCAGTCGTGGGAGTGGAGAGGCTTGCCCGCCAGGGCCAGGTGGGCTTCGCCCATCGCCTCGTTCTGCGTCGGGTGGGCGTGGATGAGCTGCGCGACCTCGGCCGGCAGCGCCTCCCAGTTGTAGATCAGCTGCGCTTCGCCGACCTGCTCGCCCATACGGTCACCGACCATGTGGACGCCGACCACGGCACCGTCCTTGACCTGGACGAGCTTGATCTCGCCCGCGGTCTTCAGGATCTTGCTCTTGCCGTTGCCCGCGAGGTTGTACTTGAGCGCGACGACCTTGTCCGCACCGTAGATCTCCTTGGCCTTGGCCTCGGTGATGCCGACGGAGGCGACCTCGGGGTGGCAGTACGTCACCTTCGGCACGCCGTCGTAGTCGACCGGGACGGTCTTGAGACCGGCCAGGCGCTCGGCCACCAGGATGCCCTCGGCGAAGCCGACGTGGGCGAGCTGGAGGGTCGGGACGAGGTCACCGACGGCAGAGATCGTCGGGACGTTGGTCTGCATGTACTCGTCGACGAGGACGTAGCCGCGGTCCATCGCGACACCCGCCTCCTCGTAGCCCAGACCCTGCGAGACCGGACCGCGGCCGATCGCGACCAGCAGCAGCTCCGCCTCGAAGGTCTTGCCGTCGGCGAGGGTCACGCGCACGCCGTCCTGCGTGTACTCGGCCTTGTCGAAGAAGGTGCCGAGGTTGAACTTGATGCCGCGCTTGCGGAAGGCGCGCTCAAGAAGCTTGGAGCTGTTCTCGTCCTCGACGGGGACCAGGTGCTTCAGGCCCTCGACGATGGTGACGTCGGTGCCGAAGGACTTCCACGCCGATGCGAACTCGACGCCGATGACACCGCCGCCCAGGACGATCGCGGACTTCGGCACACGGTCGAGCTTCAGCGCGTGGTCCGAGGAGATGATGCGGTTGCCGTCGATCTCCAGGCCGGGCAGCGACTTCGGCACGGAGCCGGTCGCCAGCAGCACGTGGCGGCCCTGGACACGCTGGCCGTTGACGTCCACCGAGGTGGGCGACGAGAGCCGGCCCTCACCCTCGATGTAGTGCACCTTGCGCGAGGCGACAAGACCCTGCAGACCCTTGTACAGGCCCGAGATCACGTCGTCCTTGTACTTGTGGACGGCCGCCATGTCGATGCCCTCGAAGGTGGCCTTCACACCGAACTGCTCGGCCTCGCGAGCCTGGTCGGCGATCTCGCCGGCGTGCAGCAGCGCCTTCGTGGGGATGCAGCCGTTGTGCAGGCAGGTGCCGCCGACCTTGCCCTTTTCGATCAGTGCGACGTCCAGGCCCAGCTGAGCTCCGCGCAGGGCCGCGGCGTAACCGCCGCTACCACCGCCGAGGATCACTAGGTCGAAAACGGTGCTGGCGTCGTTCGCCACGTCACGTCCTCCATGCATGTGCGCCGTACGCCGGGCCCCGTCGCTGGGGTGTGACCGGCCGGTCGGCTGGTGTTCGGCCGCTTGCGTTATTCGGCCCTGTGGTGGGGGCCCTGTCCTGCCGAGAACCCATCTTCGCACTTGTTGCGGGCGGACGGGACGCGGGCCCCTGCTCCGAGCCGGACGAAGACCGGGCCCGGACGGTTACCGAGGCGTACGGATTTCCGGAGAAACCGGTCAGAGCCACTGAGGTGAACGCCCACGGCCCCGGACGTATGCCCGGGGCCGTGTGTGACACGCGCGATCCGCGCGCGGAATCCGCGGGAGGACGCCGGTGCCGGACGTCAGCCGAGGTCGCCGGCCGCGGTGCGCTCGGCCAGTCGCACCAGGGTGCGGACCGAGGAGCCGGTGCCGCCCTTGGGTGTGTAGCCGTACGGCGCGCCCTCGTGGAAGGCCGGGCCCGCGATGTCCAGGTGCGCCCAGGCGATGCCCTCGCCCACGAACTCCTGGAGGAACAGACCGGCCACCAGGCCGCCGCCCATCCGCTCGCCCATGTTGGCGATGTCGGCGGTCGGGGAGTCCATGCCCTTGCGCAGGTCGGCGGGGAGCGGCATCGGCCAGGAGGCCTCGCCGACCTCCTCCGCGATCTCGTGGATCGACGTACGGAACGCGTCGTCGTTGGCCATCACACCGAAGGTGCGGTTGCCCAGCGCCAGGACCATCGCGCCCGTCAGGGTCGCCACGTCCACGATCGCGTCCGGCTTCTCCTCGGAGGCGCGGGTCAGCGCGTCGGCCAGGACCAGCCGGCCCTCGGCGTCGGTGTTGAGGACCTCGACGGTCTTGCCGCTGTACATGTGCAGCACGTCGCCCGGGCGGGTGGCGTTGCCGGACGGCATGTTCTCGGCGAGAGCCAGCCAGCCGGTGACGTTGACCCGGAGACCGAGGCGGGCGGCCGCGACGACGGCGGCGAACACGGCGGCGGCGCCGCTCATGTCGCACTTCATCGTCTCGTTGTGCCCGGCCGGCTTGAGCGAGATGCCGCCCGAGTCGTAGGTGATGCCCTTGCCCACCAGGGCGAGCGTCTTCTCCGCCTTCGGGTGGGTGTAGGCCAGCTTGACCAGGCGCGGGCCGTGGGTGGAACCCTGGCCGACGCCGAGCAGGCCGCCGTAGCCGCCCTTGACGAGCGCCTTCTCGTCGAGGACCTGCACCTTGATGCCGTGCTCCTTGCCCGCGGCGGTGGCCACGGCGGCGAAGGACTCGGGGTACAGGTCGTTCGGCGGGGTGTTGATCAGGTCGCGGGCCCGGTTGATCTCCTCGGTGACCGCGACGGCGCGCTCGGCAGCGGCCTTGAACGCCTTGTCGCGCGGCTTGCCACCGAGCAGGGTGACCTCGGCGAGCGGCAGCTTCGCGTCGCTGCCCGCGGACTTCTTCGGCGCGAGCCGGTTCTCGCCGCCCTGGTAGGCGGTGAAGGCGTACGCGCCCAGGAGCGCGCCCTCCGCGATGGCCCCGGCGTCCTCGGCGGACTCCGTCGGCAGCGCGAAGCCGGCCTTCTTCGAACCCTTCAGCGCACGGGCGGCGCTGCCCGCGGCCCGGCGCAGTGTCTCGGCGTCGTACGCGTCGTCCTTCGCCGGGACCGGACCGAGACCGACCGCGAGGACGACCGGTGCCTTGAGGCCCGAGGGCGCGGGGAGCTTGGTCACTTCGCCCTCGGCACCGGAGGCGCCCAGGGTCTCCAGGACGGTGGCGAGCTTTCCGTCGAACGCCTTGTCCACTGCTTCGGCGCCCGGTGCCACGACCAGGCCCCCAGACTTGGACCCAGCGGCCTTGGCGACGCCGACGACCAGTGCGTCGGCGCGCAGCGTCGCCGCACCTGAGGTGCTGAGAGTGAGAGCTGTCACGGTGGTGAAATCTCGCTTCCGTTGAGTTGTGTGCCGGCCTGTGTTGGTCGAGGGGGTGGCCGACCGGGCCCGGCGCATCGTAGACGCCGCCGCAATGTGCCGGGAATGAGCCTACGCGCGCCCATGCGTCCGGTTGACGGGGGCGGGCCGTCCAGGTGCCGGGCGCGTGAACGGGACGGGTCCTCAGCCCAGTGACAGGGCCACCAGGGCCGCCGTCGCCGCTGTCTCCTCCAGTGCCCCGAAAACGTCACCCGTCACCCCGCCGAAGCGGCGCACGCAGTGACCCAGCATCAGCTGCGCCGCCACGAGGCCGGCCGAAACGGCGAGGGCGTGGTGAAGAGCGGCACCGTATCCGCCGAGCAGTGCGCCCGCACCCGCGCAGCACAGGACGACCGCGCAGCAGACGGCCAGCGCGCGCAGGGGCGGCACGGTACCGGCGACGGCCGCGCCGAGGCCTTCCGGCCGGGCGGGCGGGACATCCCGCCGCGAGGCCAGCGTGAGCGCGAGCCGGGCCGTGACGGCGGCGGCGACCGTGCCCAGCGCCCCGTCGGCCCAGCCCCGGCCGTAGAGCTCGAACAGCGCCGCGACCTGGGCGAGCAGGACGAGGACCAGGGTGATCACACCGAACGGCCCGATGTCCGACTGCTTCATGATCCGCAGCGCGTCCTCGGCCGGCTTCGCGCTGCCGAGCCCGTCGGCGGTGTCGGCGAGCCCGTCCAGGTGCAGCCCTCGTGTCAGCGCGGCGGGAAGCGCGGCGGAGGCGACCGCCGCCGTCAGCGGACCCGACCCGCCGAGCAGGAGCAGCACCCCCGGCACGGCGGCGAGCAGACCCACGGCCAGCCCGGCGAGCGGGGCGCACAGCATGCCCGCGCGCGCCGCGCCGCGGTCCCAGCGGGAGACGCGGACGGGCAGCGCCGTCAGGGTGCCGAAGGCGAAACGTATGCCGTGGAGGTTCAGGGAGGTCACGGCGCGCAGGCTAACCGGTGCGCGCACACGCTAGATTGTGCAAAGTGGCCCAAAAGCCTCATGTGATGACAGTCGGGCGGAGGTGGCATGGGTCACTGGTTCCAGAACAACATCGTCGAGCCGGGCAAGCTCCCGCTGCTGATCGCCCTGAGCGCCTTCGTGCTGACCTTCGCCATCACCCGGATGATCACCCGGCTGATCAGGGCCGGGAAGGGGCCGTTCCGCAACATCACGCCCGGCGGAGTGCACGTGCACCACGTGGTGCCGGGCGTGGTGCTCACGGTCGTCGGCGGCTTCGGGGCGGTCGCCAGCGGTCAGCGTGGGGTCGCCGCCTCGACCTTCGCCGTGGTCTTCGGCGTCGGGGCCGGCCTCGTACTCGACGAGTTCGCCCTGATCCTGCACCTCGACGACGTGTACTGGACGGAGGAGGGCCGTCAGAGCGTGGAGGTCGTGGTCCTCACGGCCTCGCTCGTCCTGCTGGTGCTCGGCGGCTTCTCGCCGTTCGGCGTGGACGAGCTGAGCGGCGAGCAGCAGCAGAACCGGCTGACGGTCATCCTGACCTACGTCCTCAACTTCGCCTTCGTGCTGATCGCCCTGTTCAAGGGCAAGGCCCGGATGGCTGTGATCGGCACCCTCGTCCCGTTCGTCGCGCTGGTGGGGGCGCTCCGGCTGGCCCGGCCCGCCTCGCTGTGGGCGAAGCGCTTCTACCGCCGCCGCCACCGCGCCCGCGCCAGGGCGGTGCTGAGGGCCTATCACCACGACGTGCGCTGGGCGGGCCCGCGACGCCGCTTCCAGGACCTCATCGGCGGGGCACCGGACCGCACCCCGCTGCCGGGCCCCCGCCCCGGCAGCGGCCCCTGAGCGTCAGGCGGTGGGGTCCGCGGGGCGGCCGTCCCCGGCAGGCTCCCGCGAGGGCGCCTCGGTGTGCTCGCCCTCCGCCTCGCCCTCCGCGTCGTCTTCCGTGTCGTCCTCGACGGCGGGCTCCCGCGGACGCTCGGGCAGCTCCGCCGCCAGCGCCGCGGCGGCCTGGACGAGGGGCAGCGCCAGCAGGGCCCCGCTGCCCTCGCCCACGGTCACACCGTGGTCGAGCAGGGGGGTGAGCGCCATCCTGTCCAGGGCCTTGAGCTGCGCGGGCTCCCCGCTCAGCTGCCCCGCGAGCCACCAGTCCGGCGCCCGGAACGCCGCCCGCTGGGCCACCAGCGCGCAGGCCGCCGAGACCACTCCGTCCAGCACCACGGGCATCCGGCGCACCGCGCTCTGCAGCAGGAACCCCGTCATGGCGGCCAGATCGGCGCCGCCGACCGTCGCCAGCAGCTCCAGCTGGTCACCGAGGACCGGCCGGGCGCGGCGCAGCGAGTCCCGGATCGCCGCGCACTTGCGCATCCACGCCAGATCGTCGATGCCGGCGCCGCCGCGCCCGGTCACCACCGAGGCGTCCGTGCCGCACAGGGCCGCGATCAGGGTCGAGGCCGCCGTCGTACCGCCGACGCTCAGATCGCCCAGCACCACGAGATCGGTGCCGGAGTCGGCCTCCTCGTCGGCGACGCGGATCCCGAGAAGCACGGCCTGCTCGGCCTCCTCAGCCGTCAGAGCGTCCTCGACGTCGATCCGCCCGCTGCCGCGCCGCACCCGGTGGCGTACGACCGCCTCGGGCAGCAGCGCCGGATCGCAGTCCAGACCGGCGTCGACGACCCGCACCGGGACGGAGAAGCGCCGGGCCAGCACGGCGACGGGACTCGCCCCGTCCAGCACCCCCCGTACGAGCTCGTGCGCGGAGCCGGCGGCCCGGCCGGACACCCCCAGCTCCGCCACCCCGTGGTCGCCTGCGAACAGCACCACGCGCGGCCGGTCGACCGGCTTGACGGGTACCGCTTGCTGAGCGGCCGACAGCCACTCACCCAGCTCGTCGAGGCGGCCGAGAGCCCCGCCGGGAACGGCCAGCCGCTCCCGGCGTTCCTCGGCGTCACGCCGTACACCCCCGTCGGGGCGCTCGATCAGGTCGGAGAAGTCGTCCAGATTCACGGGGATCTGCCTCGCGGGTCGTCACAGGTGGGCCGGAACCCGCCCGGGGGCTCCTGTGCGGAACAGTACCCGGCACTTCTTTCCGCATCCCGGCTCGCACCCGCCCGGCGACCAGCCCCGCATCCCGGCTCGCCCCCGCCCGGCGATCAGCCCCGCGTCCCCCGCCCGTACCCGCCCGGCGCTCAGCCGCGCAGCACCAGCGCCTGTCCCGCCACCACGAGCAGCACGTGCTCGCACTCGGCGGCGAACGCCGCGTTCAGACGGCCCAGTTCGTCCCGGAAGCGCCGCCCTGAAGCCGTCGCGGGGACCACGCCCGAGCCGGTCTCGTTGGTCACGGCGACGACCGTACGGCGTGTGCCGCGCACCGCGCGGACCAGCTCGGCGACCCGTTCGCGGAGCTTCTCCTCCCCGCCGCCGGCCCAGCGCTCGTCGTCCCACGCGCCGGCCCGGTCCATCGCGTCGGTCAGCCACAGCGACAGACAGTCGATCAGGAGCGGCGGGCCGTCCTCCTCCAGCAGACCCGTCAGCTCGCACGTCTCCTCGGTGCGCCAGGCGGCGGGCCTGCGGTCCCGGTGCAGCCCGATCCGGGCCTCCCACTCCGCGTCCCCGTGGCGGCGGCCGCCCGTCGCCACGTACACCACCTCGGGAAAGGTCTCCAGGCGCTGTTCGGCCTCCACCGACTTCCCCGAGCGGGCGCCGCCCGTTACCAGCGTGCGCCGGGGCACCTCGGGCACGGCGTGGTAGGCGCCCACCGGCAGCGTCGTCCCGTCCGGCACCGCCCGCGCCCCGCCCGCGGCGAGGCGGCGGTCCAGTTCGGCGCCGGGCGGCGCGTCATGGTCCAGGTGCACGGCGACGATCTCGGTGGCCGCCCCGACGGCGTCCACCGCCCGCAGCCGGGCCACCGCGTCCGGCCGCGCGATCACGTCGCACACGACCATGTCGTACGGCTCCGCGACGGGGGCGGCCAGACCGGCGGGGGAGGCCCCGGGCGGCAGGTAGAGCAGGCGCTCACCGTCCGCTGACGTCACCTCGTAGCCCGTGCCCGGGGCGTCCATCGCCAGGGCCCGCACCCGGTGACCGGTGATCAGAGTCAGCTCCTGGCCGTCCGGGATCCGTCCCGCCGGCGGCAGCGAGGCGGGCAGCTCCATCGCGGGGCCGTCGTGAGGGTGGGTCAGCAGCACCTGGCGTACGGCGGCGAGCGAGCGGCCCGCCCGGGCGGCGGCGAACACGGCGCCCGGGGTGAGGTCGAGCAGCAGCGCGTCGTCGACGAGCAGCGCGGTCGCCGCGCGCGCCCGCGCACCACGGGAGGACGCGCAGACGGCGCAAGGGCAGTCGGGCCGCGGCAGCCCGTCGGGGGCGCCTGTGCCGAGCAGAGTCAGTTCCACGCTCTGATCCTCCCGTGTCCATGAACCACCTGCGCGGCCGGGACACCCACTAGTCTTCGGGGAGCAACGTGACCCAGGAGGCGGACATGGCGTGGACGTGGCGGTTCGAGAAGTCCGACGGTACGGAGACGGAGCCGGCGCTGCAGCCGGAGGAGTTCACGACCCAGGGCGACGCGGAGTCCTGGATCGGTGAGTTCTGGAAGGAGCTCCTGGAAGGCGGCGCCGACCAGGTGACCCTCTTCGAGGACACGACGAAGATCTACGGGCCGATGAGCCTCCAGGCCGACTGAGGCCTCCCGGCCCGCCCGCGCCCCCGCGTCCGGGCGGGCCACGGCCCGTCGGCCGTCCCGCCCCTGACCGGCGCTCAGATCTCGCCCAGGGTGACGTCGGCCGTCCTCGCCGAGCCCCCTCGTGTGTACGTCACCGTGACCTTCTCGCCCGGCTCGGCGCCCGCCAGGGCCTCCGAGAGCGACGTGATCGTCGTGATCCGGTCGTCGTCGACCTTCGTGACGACGTCCCCGACGCGCAGACCCGCCTTCTGCGCGGCCCCGCCGTCCTGGACGCTGACGATCGCGACGCCGGCCGGCTGGTAGTCGTCGTCCACCACGGTGCGGCCCGTGATGTTCAGGGCCGCCCGGCCCGAGTCCGTGACCTTCCCGGACCTGATGATCTGGTCGGCGACCGTCCGCACCATCGAGACCGGGATGGCGAACCCGATGCCGGGGGCCGCGCTGCCGCCCAGCTGCGGGTCGGTCGCCGCGAGGGTCGGGATGCCGATCACCTCGCTGTCGAGGTTCACCAGGGCGCCGCCGCTGTTTCCCGGGTTGATGGCCGCCGAGGTCTGCACCATGTCGACGAGCGTCGCCCCGGTGCCACCGCCCGAGCCGCTCTCGCTGACGGTCCGGCCCACGGCCGACACGATGCCCTGGGTGACGCTGCTGGACAGGCCTAGCGGTGAGCCCATCGCCAGGACGATCTGACCGACCTCGACCTCGTCGGTGTCGCCGAACTTCGCGGCCCGCAGCCCCTCGGGGACGTCGTCGAGTCTGATGACGGCGAGGTCCTGCTCCGGATAGCTGGAGACCAGGGACGCCTTGAGCACCTGCTCACCGGTGGCGACACTGACGTCGAAACTCTTCTCGTCGCCCACCACATGCGCGTTGGTGACGACATGGCCCCTGCCGTCGTAGACGATGCCCGACCCGAGCCCGTCCCCCGCGCCGACCTGGACCACGGAGGGCAGCACGTCCCGGATGACGTTCTGGTACTGCTCCTCCAGATCGCCCGCCGCCCGGGACACCACTTCCTGGCGGGCCGGGGCGGCCGTGGGGGCGGAGGGCGGTCCCGCGCAGCCGACCGCCAGGGCGATCAGGCAGACACCGGCGGCCGGCGGCGTGAGCGAGCGGCGAACCCGGCTGCGGGAAGGGGATGCGTCCATGCCCGGAGTATCGCCAGGACCCGCCCCGACGGCCTGCCCTGGTGGGCCGATCAGGCGTACGGTCCTGGCCGTGTCAGCCGCGTACCCCGCACAGGTGCAGCAGCGCGGCGATCCCGCGGTACGGGTCCGTCCGGCCCGCCCGGTCCTCCGCGGCGAAGATCTTCGCCAGCTCCTCGGGGCCGGGCAGCTCCGCGTCGTTGCTCACGTTGTCCGTGAAGACCCGCACGCCGTACCAGGCGTGCAGCGGGGCTGCGATCCCGGCGAGCGTGGACCGCAGCGCGTCGAGCCGGTCCGCACGGACGGAGAGGCCGAGCCTGTTCGTGTACGTGTCCGTCTCGAACGCGGCGAGGGCCGCGCCGAAGTCGCCGGCCGTCCCGGGCCGCATGGCCAGCGCGTCCGCGTTCCGCACGAGCAGCGAGAGCAGGCCGCCGGGCGCCAGCATCCTGGCCAGGCCGGCCAGCATCGGATCCGGCTCGGGCACATACATCAGCACGCCGTGGCAGAGCACCACGTCGAAGCTGCCGGGCAGGAAGTGCACCCCGGTGTCACGGCCGTCGCCCTCGATGAGCCGCACCCGCTCCCGGATGCCCTCGGGCTCGCCCGCGAGGGACTCCCGCGCGGTCCGGAGCATCTCGGCGTCGGACTCCAGGCCCGTCACGGAGTGCCCGGCCCGCGCCAGGCGCAGGGCCTGCGTGCCCTGGCCCATGCCGACGTCGAGCACCCGCAGCCGCTGCCCCACGGGGAAGCGCGCGGCTATCTGCTCGTCGAGCTGCCGGGCGACGAGCTCCTGGCGGACGGTGTTACGCAGTCCGCCGAGCCCACCCAGCCACTGGGCGGAAACCCCCGTGAAGCCGGAGGTCTCCGTGCTCAGGGCCGCTCTCCCCGCTTGACCTGCGGCTTGGGAAGACGCAGACGGCGCATCTGGAGCGTGCGCATCAGGCCGTAGGCCACCGCGCCGCGCTTGGGGGTGTCGGGGAAGCGCTGGGCCAGCTGCTTCCTGAGCCGGAGACCGAGGCCGATGGAGTCGACGACGATGAGCACGATCACGCCGAGCCAGAGCAGCAGCGAGATGTTCTGGATGTTCTGCACCTGGATCACGCTGAGGATCAGGATGATCACCGCGAGCGGCAGGAAGTACTCCGCGATGCAGAAGCGCGAGTCCACGAAGTCGCGGACGTAGCGCCGCACGGGGCCCTTGTCCCGCGCGGGCAGATAGCGCTCGTCGCCGGAGGCGAGCGCCTCCCGCTGACGGGCCATGTCCGCCCGGCGGGCTTCGCGCTGGCGCCGCGCGGCCTCCTTGCGGTCGGTCGGCGCGCCACTGGAGGCACGCCGGCGCTGCGTCTGGGCGTCGCTGCGCTTGGGGGTGGGGCGACCCTTGGGAGCCTGAGGGTCGCGGGGCGTCTTGGAGAGGTCCGCCGTCACCTTGCCGGTGGGGGCCTTCTCTTCCTTGGAGCGGCTACGGAACACAAAACCCAAGGGTACGGGGTCGGTCGCGGCAACCGAGGACCGGCCGGGAACGATCCGGCAACGGCCCGCGTCCTGAAAAGTGTCCCGACAGGGGCAGAACGGACGTCGCCCCGGCTTTCCCCGAGGTTCGTCTACTCCTTGCGCGGGAGTGGTCGCGGGCGGCAGTCGTCCTTGGGTAGGAGCACATCCGTGCTCGAACAGTGCGGTAATGGAGACAGGGCCCGTACTGTGGGTTCTGTTGGAGTGCTGGAGCTCAGTCCGTCAGAAGGGGGCGCGCGAAGCCCATGAGCGGTGTCATGAAGCGTATGGGAATGATCTTCCGCGCGAAGGCAAACAAGGCCCTTGACCGGGCCGAGGATCCGCGCGAGACCCTCGATTACTCGTACCAGAAGCAGCTCGAACTGCTCCAGAAGGTACGGCGCGGTGTCGCCGACGTGGCGACCTCGCGCAAGCGGCTCGAGCTGCAGCTGAACCAGCTGCAGGGCCAGTCGTCCAAGCTGGAGGACCAGGGCCGCAAGGCACTCGCGCTCGGCCGCGAGGACCTGGCCCGCGAGGCGCTGTCCAGGCGCGCCGCCCTGCAGCAGCAGGTCAGCGACCTGGAGACGCAGCACCGGACGCTGCAGGGCGAGGAGGAGAAGCTCACCCTCGCGGCCCAGCGCCTGCAGGCCAAGGTCGACGCCTTCCGCACGAAGAAGGAGACCATCAAGGCCACCTACACCGCGGCCCAGGCCCAGACCCGGATCGGTGAGGCTTTCTCCGGCATCTCCGAGGAGATGGGCGACGTCGGCCTCGCGATCCAGCGGGCCGAGGACAAGACCCAGCAGCTCCAGGCACGCGCGGGAGCCATCGACGAACTGCTGGCCTCCGGAGCCCTGGACGACCCGTCCGGCACGGCCAAGGACGACATCGCCGCCGAGCTGGACCGGATCTCCGGTGGTACGGATGTGGAACTGGAACTGCAGCGGATGAAGGCGGAGCTGGCAGGAGGTTCCGCCGGGCAGCAGCAGGCCATCGAGGGCGGTGCGCAGGACGCTGCACCGCAGTCGCAGCAGTCCCCGCACAAGTTCGACAAGCAGTGAGGACGGCGTCATGATCGTACGGATCATGGGGGAGGGCCAGGTCAGCCTGGCCGAGAGCCATGTGGCCGAGCTCGACGAGCTGGACGACATACTCCTCGCGGAGATGGAGAGCGGTGACGGGCCCGGCTTCCGCACCACGCTCCACGCGCTCCTGGACAAGGTGCGCGAGCTCGGCTCCCCGCTCCCGGACGACTCCCTGGAGCCCTCCGAGCTGATCCTTCCGGCACCCGACGCCACCCTCGAAGACGTGCGCTCCATGCTCCGCGACGGCGGGCTGATCCCCGGCTGACGGGCCTGCCCGTTCCGCACTCCTCGTGGTGCCCCGCCCCGGCTCCGGCCGGCGCGGGGCACCACGCTGTGCACCCCCTCCGTGACGGCCCCGCACATCGCCAGGACCCGGCCGTCGAGGGCACGCCGTACCGTTGTCCGACGTGACCACCCTCGGAACCGGGTTCGTGCGTGCCCGCCGCTGGCTGCGCGGCCACCCCCTCGCCTTCGACGCGTGGCTCGCCGCCGCCGTGCTCGCCTGCATGATCTGCGCGTCCTTCGCCGAGCAGAACCCGGGCCGCGGACCCGTCTTCGGCACCCGGACCCCCGAACCGTCGAGCGTGCTCCTGATGGTGCTCGCCGCAGGGGCGCTCGTCATGCGCCGGCGCAGGCCCGTGACGGTGCTCGCCGTGACCGGCCTGCTGTCGACCGCCGAATTCCTCCTGATGGACCCGCCCGCCCCCGTCGTGATGAGCACGGTCATCGCGCTCTACACCATCGCGGCCGGCACCGACCGCCCCACCACCTGGCGCGCCGGTCTGCTGACGATGGGGGTGCTGACCGTGACCGCCATGGTGGCCGGAGCCAGCCCCTGGTACAGCCAGGAGAACCTCGGGGTCCTCGCCTGGACGGGCCTGGCCGGAGCGGCGGGGGACGCGGTGCGCAGCAGGAGGGCGTTCATCGACGCGATCAGGGAACGGGCCGAGCGCGCGGAGCGCACCCGCGACGAGGAGGCGCGCCGCAGGGTCGCCGAGGAACGGCTGCGGATCGCCCGGGACCTGCACGACGTCGTGGCCCACCACATCGCCCTGGTGAACGTCCAGGCCGGAGTCGCCGCGCACGTCATGGACAAGCGCCCCGACCAGGCCAAGGAGGCACTCGCCCACGTACGGGAGGCCAGCCGCTCGGCGCTGAACGAACTGCGGGCCACGGTCGGCCTGCTGCGCCAGTCCGGCGACCCGGAGGCGCCGACCGAACCCGCGCCCGGGCTCGCCCTCCTGGACGCGCTGGTGGAGACGTTCCGCAACGCCGGTCTGCCCGTCGAGGTGGCCTGCACCGACCGGGACAGCCCGCTCCCGGCCGCGGCCGACCTCGCGGCCTACCGGATCATCCAGGAGGCCCTGACCAACGTACGCAAGCACGCGGGCCCCGGCGCCAAGGCCGAGGTGAGCGTCGTACGCGTCGGGGGGACCGCCGAGATCACCGTCCTGGACAGCGGCGGGGGCGCGGTCCCCGCCCCAGGAGCGGACGACGGCGGCGGCCACGGCCTGATCGGCATGCGCGAGCGCGTCACCGCGCTCGGCGGCACGCTCACGGCGGGACCCCGTTACGGGGGCGGCTTCCGGGTCCATGCGATCCTGCCGGTCACCGCCCGCGCAGGCGCGCCGGAAGGGCCGGGCACGGCGGGGAGGACGGGGGGATGCGCATGACGCCCATCAAGGTGCTGCTCGCGGACGACCAGGCACTGCTGCGCAGCGCGTTCCGCGTCCTGGTCGACTCCGAGCCCGACATGCGGGTCGTCGGCGAGGCCGCGGACGGGGCACAGGCCGTGGCGCTGGCCCGTTCGACGCGGGCCGACGTCGTCCTGATGGACATCCGGATGCCGGGCACCGACGGACTCGCCGCGACCCGGACGATCAGCGCGGACCCGGACCTCGCGGGCGTACGGATCGTCATGCTGACCACCTTCGAGGTCGACGAGTACGTGGTGCAGGCGCTGCGCGCCGGCGCCTCCGGCTTCCTCGGCAAGGGGGCCGAGCCGGAGGAACTGCTCAACGCCATCCGCATCGCCGCCGCCGGAGAGGCGCTGCTCTCCCCGGCGGCCACCAAGGGCCTGATCACCAACTTCCTCGCGCAGGGCGGGGGTGCGGGCGAGGGCCGGGACTCCGCCGAGTACTCCGCGCGCCTGGCGGCGCTCACGGGGCGCGAGCGCGAGGTGCTGGTGCTGGTCGCGGGCGGTCATTCCAACGACCAGATCGCCGACCGGCTCGCCGTCAGTCCCCTCACCGTGAAGACCCATGTGAACAGGGCCATGGCGAAGCTCGGAGCACGGGACCGGGCGCAATTGGTGGTCATCGCGTACGAATCGGGCCTGGTTCGTCCCAGGGTGGAGTGACGGGTGGAGTTCCGGCTACTCCAGCTGCGGTATGCGCGGAACGAGAAAGCAACCCGCGGGCCGACGAATTCGCTCGAGGGATCGGCGAACGTATAGGTGGGCGGGCTGTGTCCCCGCGTCCACATGTGTCGCCGTCGTGACCATGTGCGTCGCCGAACAGCCGCCCACCTGCCGCGTACGCCACAGAAGAGAGACCCACCCATGTCCTGGCTGTCCAGATTCAGCCTCGCGCAACGGGCCCTGATCGGGCTGATCTCGATCGTCGCGCTCGTGTTCGGCGCGATCGCGATCCCGCAGCTCAAGCAGCAGTTGCTGCCCACCATCGAGCTCCCGATGGTGTCGGTGCTGGCGCCCTACCAGGGCGCGTCTCCCGACGTGGTCGAGAAGCAGGTCGTCGAACCCCTCGAGAACAGCATCAAGGCGGTCGACGGCGTCGAGGGCATCACCTCGACCGCCAGCGAGGGCAACGCCGTCATCATGGCGACCTTCGACTTCGGTGACGAAGGCACCAAGCAGCTCGTCGCCGACATCCAGCAGGCCGTGAACCGTGCCCGCATCCAGCTGCCCGACGACGTGGACCCGCAGGTCATCGCCGGTTCCACGGACGACATCCCGACCGTCGTCCTCGCCGTCACCTCCGACAAGGACCAGCAGGCGCTCGCCGACCAGCTGGACCGCACGGTCGTCCCTGCCATCGAGGACATCGACGGCGTCGGCCAGGTCACGGTGGACGGCGTCCAGGACCTCCAGGTCGCCGTCGTCCCGGACGACAAGAAGCTCGCCGCGGCGGGTCTGAACGCCGCCTCGCTGGCCCAGGCCCTCCAGGCGGGAGGCGCCACCGTCCCGGCCGGCTCCTTCGCCGAGTCGGGCAAGAGCCGCACCATCCAGGTCGGCGGCTCGTTCACCTCGCTCGAGGAGATCGAGGACCTCAAGGTCTCCGCGCAGAACCCGGCGACGGGTGAGAGCGGGAAGCCGGTCCGTGTCGGTGACGTCGCCACGGTGAAGCAGGAGCCCGCCACCGCCGCCTCCATCACCCGCACGAACGGCAAGCCGAGCCTCGCCGTCATGGCGACGATGGACCAGGACGGCAGCGCCGTCGCCATCTCGGACGCCGTCCAGGACAAGCTTCCCGACCTGCGCAAGGACCTCGGCGCCGGTGCCGAGCTCACGGTCGTCTCGGACCAGGGGCCCGCCGTCTCCAAGGCGATCTCCGGCCTGACCACCGAAGGCGCGCTCGGCCTGCTCTTCGCGGTCGTCGTGATCCTGGTGTTCCTCGCCTCGATCCGCTCCACCCTGGTCACCGCGGTCTCCATCCCGCTCTCCGTGGTCCTGGCGCTGATCGTGCTCTGGACCCGTGACCTGTCGTTGAACATGCTCACGCTCGGCGCGCTGACCATCGCGATCGGCCGCGTCGTCGACGACTCCATCGTGGTCCTGGAGAACATCAAGCGGCACCTCGGTTACGGCGAGGAGCGCCACTCGGCGATCACCACCGCCGTCAAGGAGGTCGCCGGCGCGGTCACCTCGTCCACGCTCACCACCGTCGCGGTCTTCCTGCCCATCGGCCTGGTCGGCGGCATGGTCGGCCAGCTCTTCGGTTCGTTCTCCCTCACCGTCACGGCGGCGCTGCTGGCTTCGCTGCTGGTCTCGCTGACCGTCGTACCGGTCCTGTCGTACTGGTTCCTGCGGGCCCCCAAGGGCACCGACGGCGACCCGGACGCGGCACGCCGCAAGGCCGAGGAGAAGGAAGCCGCGAGCCGGCTCCAGCGCATCTACGTCCCGGTGCTGCGTTTCGCGACCCGGCGGCGTGTCACCAGCATCGTCATCGCCTTCGTGGTCCTGTTCGGCACCCTCGGCATGGCCCCCCTGCTCAAGACGAACTTCTTCGACCAGGGTGAGCAGGAGGTCCTCTCCGTCAAGCAGGAGCTGACTCCCGGCACGAGCCTGGAGGCGGCCGACGAGGCGGCGAAGAAGGTCGAGAAGGTCCTCGCGTCGGATTCCGGTGTCGAGGACTACCAGGTCACGGTCGGGTCCTCCGGCTTCATGGCCGCCTTCGGCGGCGGCACGGGTGCCAACCAGGCGTCCTACCAGATCACCCTGAAGGACTCGGCGGACTTCGACGCCACCCAGGAGCGGATCGACGAGGCCCTCGGCAAGCTCGACGGCATCGGCGACACCACGATCGCCGCGGGTGACGGTTTCGCCAGCCAGGACCTGAGCGTCGTGGTCAAGGCCGCCGACGCGGACGTCCTGAAGAAGGCGTCCGAGGCGGTGCGGGCCGAGGTGGCGAAGCTCGACGACGTCACCGACGTCCAGAGCGACCTCGCACAGAGCGTCCCGCGCATCTCGGTCAAGGCCACCGACAAGGCGGCCGACGCGGGATTCAACCAGGCCACGCTCGGCGCCGCGGTCGCCGGCGCGGTGCGCGGCACCCCGTCCGGCAAGGTGATCATGGACGACGCCGAGCGCGACGTCCTGGTGAAGTCGGCGCACCCGGCCACCACGATGGCGGAACTGAAGGCCCTGCCGCTCGGTCCCGTCACACTCGGCCGGATCGCCGACGTCGAGCTGGTCCCCGGCCCGGTCTCCATGACCCGGATCGACGGCCAGCGCGCGGCGACGATCACCGCCAAGCCGACCGGCGACAACACGGGCGCGGTCAGCACCTCGCTCCAGACGAAGATCGACGACCTGGACCTCCCGGAGGGCGCGACCGCGACCATCGGCGGCGTGTCGCAGGACCAGGACGACGCCTTCATGAAGCTGGGCCTGGCCATGCTGGCGGCCATCGCGATCGTCTTCATGCTGCTGGTGGCCACCTTCAGGTCGCTCATCCAGCCGCTGATCCTGCTGGTCTCCATCCCCTTCGCGGCGACCGGCGCCATCGGTCTCCTCGTCGCCACCGGAACCCCGATGGGCGTCCCGGCGATGATCGGCATGCTGATGCTGATCGGCATCGTGGTGACCAACGCGATCGTGCTCATCGACCTGATCAACCAGTACAGGTCGCAGGGCATGGGCGTCGTCGAGGCGGTCGTCGAGGGCGGACGTCACCGTCTGCGCCCGATCCTCATGACGGCACTGGCGACGATCTTCGCCCTCCTGCCGATGGCGCTCGGCGTCACCGGCGAAGGCGGCTTCATCTCCCAGCCGCTGGCGGTCGTGGTGATCGGCGGTCTGATCACCTCCACGCTGCTCACCCTGCTCCTGGTGCCCACGCTCTACGCGATGGTCGAGCTCCGCAAGGAGCGCCGCGCGGAGAAGAAAGCGGCCAAGCGCGAGGCGAAGTCCGGCGGCAACACCCCGGATGCGGCCCAGGAGCCCGCCTCCGAGGAGCCGGAGCCCGCGAAGGCCTGACCGGAGGCCCGCAGCAAACGGGAAGGCCCCGATGCCGTGCGACGGCATCGGGGCCTTCCCCTTTCGGCGGGGGGTCCGGGGCAGAGCCCCCGAGCAGCCCTACGGCAGCGCCAGCATCCGCTCGAGCGCCAGCTTCGCGAACTTCTCCGTCTCGGCGTCGACCTGGATCCGGTTGACCAGGTTGCCCTCGGCCAGCGACTCAAGGGTCCACACCAGGTGCGGCAGGTCGATCCGGTTCATCGTCGAGCAGAAGCAGACCGTCTTGTCGAGGAAGACGATCTCCTTGTCCTCCGCGGCGAAACGATTGGCCAGCCGCCGGACGAGGTTCAGCTCCGTACCGATCGCCCACTTGGAACCGGCCGGAGCCGCCTCCAGCGCCTTGATGATGTATTCCGTCGAACCCACGTAGTCCGCGGCGGCCACCACCTCGTGCTTGCACTCCGGGTGCACCAGCACGTTGACGCCCGGAATCCGCGCCCGGACGTCCTCGACGGACTCCACCGAGAAGCGCCCGTGCACCGAGCAGTGCCCGCGCCACAGGATCATCTTCGCGTCGCGCAGCTCCTGCGCGGTCAGCCCGCCGTTCGGCTTGTGCGGGTTGTAGAGGACGCAGTCCTCCAGGGACATCCCCATGTCCCGCACGGCTGTGTTCCGGCCCAGGTGCTGGTCGGGCAGGAAGAGGACCTTGTCGCCCTGCTCGAAGGCCCACTCCAGCGCCCGCTTCGCGTTGGACGAGGTGCAGATCGTGCCCCCGTGCCGGCCTGTGAAGGCCTTGATGTCCGCGGAGGAGTTCATGTACGAGACCGGCACGACCTGTTCGGCGACCCCGGCCTCCGTCAGCACGTCCCAGCACTCGGCGACCTGCTCCGCGGTGGCCATGTCGGCCATCGAGCAGCCCGCGGCCAGGTCGGGCAGGACGACCTTCTGGTCGTCGCCGGTCAGGATGTCCGCGGACTCCGCCATGAAGTGCACGCCACAGAAGACGATGTACTCCGCCTCGGGCCGTGCCGCCGCGTCCCGGGCGAGCTTGAAGGAGTCACCGGTGACGTCGGCGAACTGGATGACCTCGTCGCGCTGGTAGTGGTGGCCGAGCACGAAGACCTTGTCCCCGAGCTTCTCCTTGGCCGCGCGCGCCCGTGCCACCAGGTCCGGGTCGGACGGGGAGGGCAGGTCGCCGGGGCATTCGACCCCGCGCTCGCTCCGCGGGTCGGCCTCGCGGCCGAGCAGCAGAAGGGCGAGGGGCGTGGGCTGGACATCCAGGGGCTGGGCGGTGGTCACGACACGCACCCTTTCTTTTCTGCGAAACGCCTTTTCGTCTAATTGACGCTATCTATCATAACCGCTTCGTGTCAGCTTGACGATGCCGATAGCGTCGATGTGACGCATCCCCCGGCCGGGGTGGTGTGCGAGCATGAAGGTGAACAGACACGCGCCTGGCCCGGAATGAATCCGCGGCCCCGACGGTTGCAACCGTCGGCAAGCAGTCCGTACAACCCGGGAGAGAAGCAGATGTCCGTATCGGACGAGACCACCACCGTGAGCGACGGCATCCTCCTGTCCGACGCCGCCGCAGCCAAGGTCAAGGCCCTGCTGGAGCAGGAAGGCCGGGACGACCTCGCGCTGCGCGTCGCCGTGCAGCCCGGAGGCTGCTCGGGCCTGCGCTACCAGCTCTTCTTCGACGAGCGCTCGCTCGACGGGGACGTCGTGAAGGACTTCGGAGGCGTCAAGGTCGTCACCGACCGGATGAGCGCCCCGTACCTGGGCGGTGCCTCTGTCGACTTCGTGGACACCATCGAGAAGCAGGGCTTCACGATCGACAACCCGAACGCCACGGGTTCCTGCGCCTGTGGTGACTCCTTCAGCTGAGCCCGGGTCGTACGAAAGCGGCGGCGCTCCCCTTCCCGGGAGCGCCGCCGCTTCGCGTTGCCGTGCGGCCCTCCGCCTCGCACGGCGGCCTTTCGCGTGACCGCCGTGCCGCGCGGGGGCTCAGGCGCGCGGCACCGTCCGGCCGGTGTCCGCGTCGACCACGGTCCGGCCGTCCAGCGGCGCGTCCAGTGTCACCGTCCGGGTCAGCTCCTTGGCGATCATGATGCACGCCTTCCCCGGCTCCGGCTGCGACTCGACGACCGTGACCCGGACCCGCTTGCCGTCCTCCGTGGCGCCGGCCTCGTAGGTGCTGCACACGCCGCCCCAGAAGGTGACCTCCAGCGTCCGGCCGTCCGAGCTGTACGAGAGGATCTCCGTACCCCGGTCCGCCGGGTCCCGCGTGGGCTCCGGAGCGGGACTGCTCGCGTCCGGAGCCAGGTGCTCCGGATCCACCGCGACCTGTACGACGGTGCGCTCCGGGCCGCCCCCGTCGGGCCGTACGGAGAACAGCCACGAGGGCACCAGGACCGGCTCCCCGGCCGAGGTCCGGGCGGCGAGCCCGAACGTGGCCTTCTCGACCGTCATCGTGGTGGGCGGCGGTGTGTCCTGCCGCGCCTCGCAGCCCGCCTCCGGCGAGGCCGGACCGCCCTCCGGCTGACCGCCCTCGACCGAGTCGTCTTCCAGGGGCACCGGGGTCGCGCAGCCGCCGATGCCGCCCTTCGCCGCCCGCGAGCTCTCCGCGTTCAGCTGCTTGAGTGCGTCCTGCGCGGCGAGCACCGGATAGCTGTCGTCCTTCTCCAGCCCCTTCAGATGCCCGCTGCCGCCGACGATCTCACCGTCCGCGCCCACCTGGATCCCGGTCGGCCAGCCGTAGGTCGGCAGTCCTCCGACCACGGGGTCGGCGTTCACCACCCGTACGGAACCCATCAGCTGACGCGCGTCGAGAGCGGCGCCGTCCTGCCCCACGGCCTTCAGCACCGGAACCGCCGCCGCCTTCGCGGCCTTCTCGCCCACGGGGGAGCCGGACGGAGCCGTGCCGCGCTTCGAGCAGGTCCCGGCGGACTCGCAGCCATCCGTGCCGCCCACGGCGTACCGCGCGAACGTCCAGGTTCCCGGCGCCTGCTTGTCGACCCGCAGGAAGGGCCCCGACCCGTCCCCCTCGCTGCCCACCTTCCAGGCCGCGCCTTCCGCGCGGGGCGTGCCCGGCAGCCCGAGAGCCTTTGCCAGCCGTGTCACCTCGGCCGCGCTCACCGTGCCCTCCGCCCGGTGGACGGCGGCCGTGCCGGGGCCTTCGGGCAGCACCCCCTCGGAGCGGTACACGACCGCGCCGCCGTGCGGGTCGGGTTCTCCCGGCGCGATGCCCTGTGACGGCGCCGAGGGGCCGTCCGCGAGGTCCAGTGCCAGGGGCGGAGGTGTGCCGTCCGCGGCAGGCCGCCCGGCGTCCGTACCGGCGTCGCCCGCGGCCGTGGAGGCCCAGTAGGCCGCCCCGCCCCCGGTCAGCAGCACGGCTGCGGCCACCGTGGCCACGGCGAGCGGCGAACGCCGCCGCCGTGGGCCGGTCACGTCATTCTCGGGTCGCTCGGTGCTCACCGGATCGCTCCTTCGGCTGCCTGGCCGTCACTGGCGCATCGTCCGTCCCCGGCGTGGGGACACCGGTGGGACGGGGCGGAGGAGCGTGCGGTTCCACCCGCCTGCGCGGGGGAGCCGCCCCGATCAGTCCCCGTAGTCGGACATGGCGTCGATCAGCCGGGCGGAGGACGGCGGCACGGTGACCCCGTGGATACGGGAGGGCTCCACCGGCTCCGTGGCGGTCCTGGCGGGTACGACCCAGTGCGGAGCCATCCGCGCGCAGTCGCCGCGCAGCTCGGCCAGGCTCATCTCGGACTCACGCGGAAGAATGGTGTTCGACATATCCGCACCGTACGCAGAGTGGAGCTCAGGTAGAAAGACCTACTATCGGGTAGTTTTGCCCCTTCGAGCGAGATCGCCGAAGCGGGTAGCGTGAACTGTCATGCCGTTCCGGGCGGGCACGCTCACCGCGTCCCGTCCGCCATCCGCAGGAGCATCCTCGCCGTGCGCATTGCAGTCACCGGCTCCATCGCCACCGACCACCTGATGACCTTCCCCGGCCGTTTCGCCGACCAGTTGGTCGCGGACCAGCTGCACACGGTCTCCCTCTCCTTCCTCGTCGACAACCTCGACGTGCGCCGCGGGGGCGTGGCCGCCAACATCGCCTTCGGCATGGGTCTGCTCGGAACGGAGCCGATCCTGGTCGGTGCCGCCGGGGCGGACTTCGACGACTACCGGGCCTGGCTCGACCGGCACGGTGTCGACACCGGCTCGGTCAGGATCTCCGAGGTCCTGCACACGGCCCGCTTCGTCTGCACGACGGACTCGGACCACAACCAGATCGGCTCCTTCTACACGGGCGCGATGAGTGAGGCCCGGCTGATCGAGCTCAAGAGCGTCGCCGACCGGGTCGGCGGGCTCGACCTCGTCTCCATCGGCGCCGACGACCCCGAAGCGATGCTCCGCCACACGGAGGAGTGCCGTCTGCGGGGCATCCCGTTCGCCGCGGACTTCTCGCAGCAGATCGCCCGGATGGACGGCGAGGAGATCCGGATCCTTCTCGACGGCGCGACGTACCTCTTCTCCAACGAGTACGAGAAGGGGCTCATCGAGTCCAAGACCGGCTGGAGCGACGAGGAGATCCTGTCCCGCGTCGGCCACCGCGTCACCACCCTCGGCGCCCGTGGCGTCCGTATCGACCGGGCCGGCCACGACCCCATCGAGGTCGCCTGTGCCGAGGAGGAGCGCAAGGCGGACCCGACCGGCGTCGGCGACGCCTTCCGCGCCGGCTTCCTCTCGGGCCTCGCCTGGGGCGTGAACCTGGAACGCGCCGCGCAGGTCGGCTGCATGCTCGCCACCCTGGTCATCGAGACCGTGGGCACCCAGGAGTACACCCTGCGCCGCACCCACTTCATGGACCGCTTCACCAAGGCGTACGGCGACGAGGCCGCCACCGAGGTCCGCAAGCACCTCTCCTGACCTGGCGTACGGGTCACAGGAGCCGGCGCACCACATAGGCCGAGCCGCGGTCCGCCGGCTCCTCACCCACGTACTCCTGTTCGCGCATCGTGCACCAGGCCGGAATGTCCAGCCGGGCGGCCTCGTCGTCGGCGAGCACCGTCACCGTGCCGCCCACGGGTACCTCTCCGATCACCTTTGCGAGCTCGATCACCGGGACCGGGCAGCGCCGGCCCAGCGCGTCGACCACCAGCGACGCCCGGGGCGTGGGGGAGGCGGCGGGCGAGGCGGGGGCGCCGAGCCGCTCCCGGACCTCGGCCACCACGCCCGGCAGCACGCCGAGGAAGCCGTCGACCTCGTCCTCCGAAGTCCCGGCCGGCAGCGACACGCGGATGTTCCCTTCCGTGAGCACCCCCATCGCCTTCAGGACATGGCTGGGTGTCAGCGTGCTGCTCGTGCAGGACGAACCGGACGAAACGGAGAATCCGGCCCGGTCCAGCTCGTGTAGCAAAGTCTCTCCGTCGACATAGAGACAGGAGAAGGTGACCAGGTGAGGCAGCCGCCGCACCGGATCGCCGGTCACCTCCACGTCCGGCACCAGGTCCGCCACCGCGGCACGGATGCGGTCCACCAGTGCGCGCAGCCGCGCGTCCTCGGCCGCGGCCTCCGCGCGTACGGCCCGCAGCGAGGCGGCGGCGGCCACGATCGCCGGGATGTTCTCGAACCCCGCTGCCCGGCCCGACTCCCGCTCGTCGACCGGCCCTTGGGGGGCGAACCGGACGCCCTTGCGTACGGCGAGAAGCCCGACCCCGGCCGGCCCGCCCCACTTGTGGGCGGAGGCGGCCAGGAGTGACCAGCGGCCCCGCACGGGGCCCCAGCCGAGCGACTGGGCGGCGTCCACCAGCAAGGGGACCCCCGCCTCGGCGCAGACCTCGGCCACCTCCGCCACCGGCTGCACGGTCCCGACCTCGTGGTTGGCGGACTGCAGACAGGCCAGCGCGGTGTCCGGGCGCAGTGCGCGGCCGTACACCGAGGCGTCCACCGCCCCGGCCCGGTCCACCGGCACCTCCGTGAACGACCCGCCCGCCGCCTCCAGTGCGGCGGCCGAATGGAGGACGGAGGAGTGTTCGACGGCCGACAGCACCAGATGGCGTCCGACACGCCGACGGCCGACAAGCGATCCGGACACCGCCGAGTGCACCGCCCGGGTGCCGGACGAGGTGAAGACCAGCTCGTCCGGACGGCAGCCGACCGCCTCCGCCGCGGTCTCCCTGGCCGCGTCCAGGAGCATGGCGGCCCGCCGGCCCTCGCGGTGGAGCCGGGCGGGATCGGCCCAGCCCTCGTCCAGTGAGGCAAGCAGGGCCTGGCGGGCGACGGGGTGCAGGGGGGCGGAGGAAGCCGCGTCGAAGTAGGGCACGCCGCCACGCTAGCCCGCAGGGGGACGCGACCAGGGGTGGGAGTGCCGTGGGGGTGGGAAGAGGGGGCGTCAGATGACGGCCGGAGGCTCGGATTCCACCCCTTCGGGGTGTCGGGCGGCGCGTTGGGCACCCTCCCCGCGCGACCCCAAATAGCGTCCAGTAGGGTTTGGTCCGCATAAACATCCAAACCCCTGCCCGCGTCAGGGCCGGCGACCGACCAAGCGAGACGGCCGCGCCGACCGTGCGGGCGAGACTCTCGGGAAGGCGCTACGTGAGTCCCAACGGCTCCGACCGCTCGTCGCGGCGCCCGATGCGGCGGAAGCTGCCGCAGGTGCTGACTGCGGGCCTGGTCCTGGCGACGGCCTCCGGTTGTTCATACAACTGGGAGGATTTTCCCCGCCTCGGTATGCCCACCCCGGTAACGGAAGAGGCCCCTCGGATCCTCTCCCTCTGGCAGGGCTCGTGGGCGGCAGCGCTCGCCACGGGTGTCCTTGTCTGGGGGCTGATCATCTGGAGCGTCATCTTCCACCGGCGTAGCAGGACCAAGGTGGAGGTACCTCAGCAGACCAGGTACAACATGCCCATCGAGGCGTTGTACACAGTGGTTCCCCTCATCATCGTCTCGGTGCTGTTCTACTTCACCGCGCGCGATGAATCGAAGCTCCTGGAGCTCACTCCCAAGCCCGCCCACACCATCAACGTGGTCGGCTACCAGTGGAGCTGGGGCTTCAACTACATCGAGAAGGTGGAGGGCCAGCCCTCCGCCGGCAGCGAGATCCCGAAGGAACTCGACGCCATCCCCGACAAGTACCGCGACGACTTCCCCGCGGGCGCCGGCGGCGTCTACGACGTGGGCGTCCCCGGTACGCGTAACCCGCAGAACGGCAACCCGGGTCCGACCCTGTGGCTGCCGAAGGGCGAGAAGGTCCGTTTCATCCTGACTTCGCGTGACGTCATCCACTCCTTCTGGGTGGTGCCGTTCCTCATGAAGCAGGACGTCATTCCGGGCCACACCAACTCCTTCGAGGTCACGCCGACGAAGGAGGGCACCTACATGGGTAAGTGCGCCGAGCTCTGCGGCGTCGACCACTCCCGGATGCTCTTCAACGTCAAGATCGTTTCTCCCGAGCGTTACCAGCAGCACCTCAAGGAGCTGGCGGAGAAGGGTCAGACGGGCTACGTGCCGGCAGGCATCGAGCAGACGGACCCGGCCAGGAATGCGGAGACGAACAAACTGTGAGCATCCTCAACGAATCCCAGGGTGCCGCGGCAGCAGACGACTCGTTCGAGGACGAGCTGCCGGTACGGCGCAAGCAGCCGGGAAGTGTCGTCGTCAAGTGGCTGACCACCACCGACCACAAGACGATCGGCACGATGTACCTGGTCACATCGTTCGCCTTCTTCTGCATCGGCGGTCTGCTGGCGCTCTTCATGCGCGCCGAGCTGGCCCGTCCGGGTACGCAGATCATGTCGAACGAGCAGTTCAACCAGGCGTTCACGATGCACGGCACGATCATGCTGCTGATGTTCGCGACGCCGCTGTTCGCCGGTTTCGCGAACTGGATCATGCCGCTGCAGATCGGCGCGCCCGACGTGGCGTTCCCGCGGCTGAACATGTTCGCGTACTGGCTGTACCTCTTCGGTTCGCTGATCGCGGTCGCCGGCTTCCTCACCCCGCAGGGTGCCGCCGACTTCGGATGGTTCGCCTACTCCCCGCTGTCGGACGCGGTCCGCTCGCCGGGCGTCGGCGCCGACATGTGGATCATGGGTCTGGCCTTCTCCGGCTTCGGCACGATCCTCGGGTCGGTCAACTTCATCACCACGATCATCTGCATGCGCGCGCCCGGCATGACGATGTTCCGCATGCCGATCTTCACCTGGAACGTCCTGCTGACCGGTGTCCTGGTCCTGCTGGCCTTCCCGGTCCTCGCCGCCGCGCTCTTCGCGCTGGAGGCGGACCGTAAATTCGGCGCACACATCTTCGACGCGTCCAACGGCGGCGCATTGCTCTGGCAACACCTCTTCTGGTTCTTCGGCCATCCAGAGGTGTACATCATCGCGCTACCATTCTTCGGAATCATTTCCGAGATCATTCCGGTGTTCAGCCGCAAGCCGATGTTCGGTTATATCGGTCTGATCAGCGCGACGATCGCCATCGCCGGCCTTTCGGTGACGGTGTGGGCCCACCACATGTACGTCACCGGCGGTGTGCTGCTGCCGTTCTTCTCCTTCATGACATTCCTCATCGCGGTACCGACCGGTGTGAAGTTCTTCAACTGGATCGGCACGATGTGGAAGGGATCGTTGTCCTTCGAGACACCGATGCTCTGGTCGGTCGGCTTCCTGATCACCTTCGCCTTCGGTGGTCTGACCGGCGTGATCCTGGCCTCGCCGCCGCTGGACTTCCACATCTCCGACTCGTACTTCGTCGTCGCGCACTTCCACTACGTCGTCTTCGGCACCGTGGTCTTCGCGATGTTCGCCGGATTCCACTTCTGGTGGCCGAAGTTCACCGGCAAGATGCTGGACGAGCGGCTCGGGAAGATCACCTTCTGGACGCTGTTCATCGGCTTCCACGGCACCTTCCTGGTGCAGCACTGGCTCGGTGCCGAGGGCATGCCGCGTCGTTACGCGGACTACCTCGCCGCCGACGGCTTCACCGCCCTCAACACGATCTCGACGATCTCCTCGTTCGTGCTCGGACTGTCGATCCTGCCGTTCTTCTACAACGTCTGGAAGACCGCCAAGTACGGCAAGAAGATCGAGGTCGACGACCCGTGGGGCTACGGCCGTTCGCTCGAATGGGCGACGTCGTGCCCGCCCCCGCGGCACAACTTCCTCAGCCTGCCGCGCATCCGCTCCGAATCCCCGGCGTTCGACCTGCACCACCCGGAGATCGCGGCGCTCGAGCAGCTGGATCACCTGTCCGAGGGTGACAAGGTCCTCGTCGGTGGCAAGGAGGACGGCAAGTGAAGATCCAGGGCAAGCTCTTCATCTGGCTGAGCATCTTCATGCTGGCCATGGCGGTCACCTACGGCGTCTGGTCGAAGGAGCCGGTCGGCACCACCGCACTGGTCCTGTCCTTCGGACTGACCATCATGATCGGCTTCTACCTGGCCTTCACGGCCAACAGGGTCGACGCGATGGCCCAGGACAACAAGGAGGCCGATGTCGCGGACGAAGCCGGTGAGGTGGGCTTCTTCTCGCCGCACAGCTGGCAGCCGCTCTCGCTGGCCATCGGCGGCGCGTTCCTCTTCATGTCCGTCGTGTTCGGCTGGTGGCTGGCCTACTTCTCGGCCCCGCTGCTCCTGATCGGCCTCTTCGGCTGGGTCTTCGAGTACTACAGGGGCGAGAACCGCACCCAGTAGGACACGCCGTCCGAGGACGCGCAGCACCCGTACGGGGGCCCGGACCGCTCAGTGATGAGCGGGCCGGGCCCCCGTTTGCAGTCACTGAACGCGCTGGATCGGATGAATCTTCTTAGCGTGGGTTCATGAACCACACGCCGCGCATCCGCACCGTAGTGAGCTGCACCCTGCTGGTCGTGACCCTGGTCGCTGGTGCGACCGCCTGTGGCGAGCCCGACGGTCATCCGCTGTCGCTGAAGCCCCACGACGCGGCCGACCTCATCTCCTTCAACGGGCCGGCCAAGGACAGCACGGCCGACCCCGACACCCCCCTCGAGGTCACCGTCAAGGAGGACGACGCCAAGATCACGGACGTGACGGCCGTGGACGCCGAAGGCCGTCACCTCGCCGGTGAACTGGACGCCGACGGGAAGCGCTGGCACGCCACCACCTCCCTCGCCGCCGGCACCCGATACACCGTCAAGGTCTCCACCGAGAACGGCGACGGCGCCCCTGGCAGCCGTACGTACGCCTTCGGAACGGCGGCGGCCAAGAAGCTCCTGAAGGTCTCCTTCGGCCCGCAGGCGGGCACCTACGGCGTCGGACAGCCCCTCACAGCGGAACTCAGCGCTCCGGTCACCGACCGGGCGGCCAGGGCCACCGTGGAGCGCGGGCTCCAGGTCCGGTCCGCCCCCGCCGTCACGGGCTCCTGGCACTGGGTCGACGCCAAGACGCTGCACTACCGGCCGAAGGAGTACTGGCCGGCCGGCGCCAGCATCGACCTCCGCAGCAACCTCAAGGGCATCAAGGTCACCGGCGCCCTCCACGGCGCCGAGACCAAGCCCCTCAAACTCACGACCGGCGATCGCATAGAAGCCATCACCGATGCCTCGGACCACTCCATGACAGTCCTGCGCAACGGTGAAGTGATCAACACCATCCCGGTCACCACGGGCAAGCCCGGCTTCGACACGCGCAACGGCGTCAAGGTCGTGCTGGCCAAGGAACAGTTCGTACGCATGCGCGGCGAGAGCATCGGCATCGCCGCGGGCTCCTCGGAGTCCTACGACCTGCCCGTCTACTGGGCCACCCGCGTCACCTGGAGCGGCGAGTACGTCCACGCCGCGCCCTGGTCCACCGGTTCACAGGGCAACGCCAACGTCAGCCACGGCTGCACGGGCATGAGCACCGCCGATGCCGAATGGTTCTTCGAGACCGTGCGCGAAGGTGACATCGTCAAGGTCGTGGGCAGCGACGGCGAGATGATGACGCCGTTCGACAACGGCTTCGGTGACTGGAACCTGACCTGGGACGCCTGGCTCAAGGGAAGCGCCCTGCACGGCGGCGGCACGCCGGACACCGACAGCACGGACACCGGCACCGACGTCCAGACGGCGCGGCTGCGCCCCCAGGTCTGATCCGGCCCGGAGTGCGCAGCGCCCCGCACGGACACCGCGAAGGGGATCGGGGCCCCTTCGCCTCAGGCGCCTACGGACAGCCTGTGGCGCAGCAGGGAGGCCAGCGCGTCCGAGAAGTCGACCGGGTCGACGGGATGCGTCACAGCGGCGTCCGCACGGCTCCACGTGGCCAGCCAGGCGTCCTGAGGGCGCCCGATCAGCAGCAGCACGGGCGGGCAGTCGAAGATCTCGTCCTTGATCTGCCGGCAGACACCCATGCCGCCCGCCGGAGCCGTCTCGCCGTCCAGCACGCAGACGTCGATGCCACCCCGGTCCAGCGCGCTCAGCACGGCGGGCAGGGTGGCGCACTCCAGGAACTGCACCGGTGGCACGTCCGCCGCAGGCCTGCGCCCGGCTGCCAGCCTCACCTGCTCGCGGGTGTGAGCGTTGTCGCTGTAGACCAGGACCGTGGCGGTCGGCTGCATTGTTCCTCCGTGACGTCTGTGTCTTCGGGGCTCTCGGGGCATGAACCGATGGGCGGATCGTACTCCGGCGGACAGCCTGTCAGCACCGGTAAAGACAGCGATTCGATGGGCCGTTCGGTGAGGACACACACCGCTGACACACCGAACGGCACCCCCCGGAGTGAGGGCGGGATAAGCGACCGACATAATGTCGGTCGTGGCGACAGCAACGACAGTAGAAACCGGGCACGCGCACCCGTCGGTCAATCGACCGAACCTCACCAGCGTCGGAACCATCATCTGGTTGAGTTCCGAGCTGATGTTCTTCGCGGCCCTCTTCGCGATGTACTTCACCCTGCGATCGGTGATGGGACCCGATCACTGGAAGGAGATGGCTCACCATCTGAACTTCCCGTTCTCGGCGACGAACACCACGATCCTGGTGCTTTCCTCTCTCACCTGCCAGCTCGGCGTTTTCGCCGCGGAGCGGGGCGATGTGAAGAAGCTCCGCACCTGGTTCATCATCACGTTCGTGATGGGTGCGATCTTCATCGGAGGCCAGGTCCTCGAGTACACCGAGCTGGTCAAGGAGGCGGGTCTCTCCCTGTCCTCCGACCCGTACGGCTCGGTGTTCTACCTGACGACCGGCTTCCACGGTCTGCATGTGACAGGCGGTCTCATCGCCTTCCTGCTCGTACTGGGCAGGACATACGCGGCCTCGAGATTCACCCATGAGCAGGCCACCGCAGCCATCGTCGTGTCCTACTACTGGCACTTCGTCGATGTCGTCTGGATCGGCCTGTTCGCCACGATCTACATGATCAAGTAACCGGGCTCGCACCCACCCATCATCGACGCAGAAGATCCTGACACCGGGGTAATCCGTGAAAAAGCTCTCCGCACGACGACGCCATCCGCTGGCGGCAGTCGTCGTACTACTCCTCGCGCTGGCGGCTACCGGGGGGCTGTACGCCGCGTTCGCGCCTGCGGGTAAGGCGCAGGCCGACGACACCGCCCAGTCCCTCGCCATCGACGAGGGCAAGAAGCTCTACTCCGTGGGCTGTGCCAGCTGCCACGGATCCGGCGGTCAGGGCACCACCGACGGGCCGTCCCTCGTGGGCGTCGGCTCCGCGGCCGTCGACTTCCAGGTCGGCACCGGACGTATGCCGGCCCAGCAGCCGGGCGCCCAGGTACCGAAGAAGAAGGTCATCTACAGCCAGGCCGAGATCGACCAGCTCGCGGCGTACGTCGCGTCGCTGGGCGCCGGTCCGATCACGCCGACCGAGAGTCAGGTCGACCCTGCCGGCGCGGACGTGGCCAAGGGCGGCGACCTGTTCCGTACCAACTGCGCGCAGTGCCACAACTTCACCGGCGAGGGCGGCGCGCTGACGAACGGCAAGTACGCCCCGAGCCTGGAAGGCGTGAGCCCGAAGCACATCTACGAGGCCATGCAGACCGGCCCGCAGAGCATGCCCTCCTTCCCCGACACCACGATGCCGGAGCAGGAGAAGAAAGACATCATCGCGTACATCAAGACCGTCAACGGTGATGAGTCCGAGACCCCCGGTGGCCTCTCGCTCGGTGGCCTCGGCCCCGTCAGTGAGGGTCTCTTCGGCTGGATCTTCGGCCTGGGCGGCCTGGTCGCCATCGCCGTCTGGGTCGCGGCCCACACCGCTAAGGCCAAGAAGTCATGAGTAGCCAACAGATTCCAGAAGAGAACCTGCCGGTCGAGCAGGGCACCGCGCACGGCGCGGTGAAGGTGGCGGACGACCCGTTCGCCAACCCCGGTCTGCCGGCCCACAAGCCGCGCATCCAGGACATCGACGAGCGGGCAGCGAGGCGCTCCGAGCGGGCCGTCGCGTTCATGTTCACGCTGTCCATGCTGGCGACGGTCGGCTTCATCGCCTCCTACGTCATCTTCCCGGTCGACAAGATCGTCTACATCTGGCCGTTCGGGCATGTGAGCGCGCTCAACTTCTCCCTGGGTCTGACCCTGGGTCTCGCGCTCTTCTGCATCGGCGCGGGTGCCGTCCACTGGGCGCGCACCCTGATGTCCGACGTGGAGGTCGCCGACGACCGGCACGCGATCGAGGCGACGCCCGAGGTCAAGGCCAAGGTCATGGCCGACTTCGCGGACGGCGCCCGTGAGTCCGCGATCGGCCGGCGGAAGCTGATCCGGAACACCATGTTCGGCGCGCTGGCCCTGGTGCCGCTCTCCGGCGTGGTGCTGCTGCGCGACCTGGGTCCGCTGCCGGAGAAGAAGCTCCGCTCGACGCTGTGGGCCAAGGGCAAGCTGCTCGTCAACATGAACACCATGGAGCCGCTGCGTCCCGAGGACGTCGTCGTCGGTTCGCTGACCTTCGCCATGCCCGAGGGCCTGGAGGAGGACGCGCACGACTTCCAGTCGCAGATCGCCAAGGCCGCCCTGATGATCGTCCGCATCGAGCCGGACAACATCAAGGACAAGCGCGAGCGCGAGTGGGCCCACGAGGGAATCGTGGCCTTCTCCAAGATCTGCACCCACGTCGGCTGCCCGATCAGCCTGTACGAGCAGCAGACGCATCACGTGCTCTGCCCGTGCCACCAGTCCACCTTCGACCTCTCCGACGGCGCCCGCGTCATCTTCGGTCCGGCCGGTCACGCCCTTCCGCAGCTGCGGATCGGTGTGAACAGCGAGGGCAACCTCGAGGCGCTCGGTGACTTCGAAGAGCCCGTCGGTCCTGCCTTCTGGGAGCGCGGATGAGTACTGCGACGGAAACACAGCGCAAGGCGCCCGCCGGTGAGCGGGTCGCCGACTGGGCGGACGGCCGGCTCGGCATCTACGGCCTGGCCAAGGCCAACATGCGCAAGATCTTCCCGGACCACTGGTCCTTCATGCTCGGTGAGATCTGCCTCTACAGCTTCATCATCATCATCCTCACGGGTGTGTACCTGACGCTGTTCTTCCACCCGAGCATGAACGAGGTCATCTACCACGGCTCGTACGAGCCGATGCAGGGCATCCGGATGTCCGAGGCCTACGCCTCGACGCTGGACATCAGCTTCGACGTCCGCGGTGGTCTGCTCGTCCGGCAGATCCACCACTGGGCAGCGGTGATCTTCCTCGCCGGCATGTTCGTGCACATGTTCCGGGTGTTCTTCACCGGTGCGTACCGCAAGCCGCGTGAGATCAACTGGCTGTTCGGCTTCCTGCTGTTCGTCCTCGGCATGTTCACCGGGTTCACCGGCTACTCGCTCCCGGACGACCTGCTCTCCGGTACGGGTGTGCGCTTCACGCAGGGCGCCATCCTGTCGATGCCGATCGTCGGTACGTACATCTCGATGTTCCTGTTCGGCGGGGAGTTCCCCGGCACGGACATCATCGCGAGGTTCTACTCGATCCACATCCTGCTGCTGCCGGGCATCATGCTCGGGCTCGTGGTCGGCCACCTCATCCTGGTCTTCTTCCACAAGCACACGCAGTTCGCGGGTCCCGGCCGCACGAACAAGAACGTCGTCGGCATGCCGCTGCTCCCGGTGTACATGGCCAAGGCCGGAGGCTTCTTCTTCCTGGTCTTCGGTTTCATCGCGATCATCGCGGCGATCGCCACGATCAACCCGATCTGGGCACTCGGCCCCTACCGTCCCGACCAGGTGTCCACGGGCGCCCAGCCGGACTGGTACATGGGCTTCGCCGAAGGCTTCGTCCGTGTGATGCCGGGCTGGGAGATCAACCTCTGGGGCCACACGCTGGTCCTGGGCGTACTGATCCCGCTGGTCCTCTTCGGTGTGATCCTCGCGGCGCTGGCGCTCTACCCGTTCATCGAGTCCTGGATCACCGGGGACAAGCGCGAGCACCACATCCTGGACCGTCCGCGCAACGCTCCGACCCGTACGGGTCTGGGTGTCGCCTGGATCACGATCTACTTCGTGATGCTGGTCGGCGGTGGCAACGACATCTGGGCGACCCACTTCCACCTGTCGCTCAACGCCATCAGCTGGTTCGTACGGATCGCCTTCTTCGTCGGCCCGGTCCTCGCGTTCGTCGTCACCCGGCGCATCTGCCTCGGCCTCCAGCGCCGCGACAAGGAGAAGGTGCTGCACGGACGCGAGTCCGGCACCATCAAGCGCCTGCCGCACGGTGAGTTCGTGGAGATCCACGAGCCGCTCGGTCCGGAGCAGCTGCACACGCTCACCGCGCACGAGCAGTACAAGCCGCTCGAGATCGGCCCGACGGTCGACGCGAACGGTGTCGAGCGCAAGCCGTCGGCACTCCAGAAGCTGCGGGTCAGGCTCAGCAAGAGCTACTACGGCGAGGACAACCAGATCGCCAAGCCCACCGCCGAGGAGTACAAGGAGATCACCAGCGGCCACGGCCACCACTGATCACCTCAGCTGAACGCCACAGCAGGAGCCCCGTCCATCCGATGGACGGGGCTCTTCGCTGTCCCGGGGCCTGGATAAGGTGGGAGACAACCCTTGTATCGGCTGTGGACCCAGGAGCGGACCATGAACGTTGTGACCCCGGACGGCGGCGACAGCGTGGCGGCCCGTACCTGGCCCGGCGTGCTGACCCCCCTGCTGCGCGGCGAGAACCTGGGCGCGGACGACACCGCGTGGGCCATGGACCGCATCATGAGCGGCGAGGCGACCGACGTGCAGATCGCCGGCTTCGCCGTGGCGCTGCGGGCCAAGGGTGAGACCGTGGACGAGGTCACGGGCCTGGTCCGCGCCATGTACGAACACGCCCACACCATCGACGTGCCCGGCCACACGGTCGACATCGTGGGGACCGGCGGCGACATGGCCAAGACGGTCAACATCTCCACCATGTCGGCGATCGTCGTCGCCGGGGCCGGAGCCAAGGTCGTCAAGCACGGCAACCGCGCCTCCTCCTCGGCGAGCGGCGCCTCCGACGTGCTGGAGAAGCTGGGCGTGAACCTGGAGCTGACTCCGCAGCGCGTGGTCGCCGTCGCCGAGGAGGCGGGCATCACCTTCTGCTTCGCCGTGAAGTTCCACCCGGCTCTCCGGTACGCGGCCAAGGCCCGCAAGGAGCTCGGCACCCAGACCACCTTCAACATCCTCGGCCCGCTCACCAACCCGGCCCGGGTGCGTTCCCAGGCCATCGGGGTGGCCGACGTGAAGATGGCGCCCATCGTCGCGGGGGTGCTGGCCGGCCGGGGCAACTCGGCCCTGGTCTTCCGCGGCGACGACGGCCTGGACGAGCTGACGACCACGGCGACCTCCCGGGTCTGGGTCGTCCGCGACGGAGCCGTGCGCGAGGAGACCTTCGACCCGCGTGACGTCGGCCTGGAGCTGGTGCCCGTCGAGGCGCTGCGCGGCGCCGACGCCTCGTACAACGCGGACGTCGCCCGGCGGCTGCTCGACGGGGAGACCGGCCCGGTCCGTGACGCGGTGCTGCTCAACTCCGCCGCCGCGCTGGTCGCGTCGGACCAGGGCGAGGGCACGCTGAACGAGCAGCTGGCGGCCAAGATGGTGCGGGCCGCGGAGTCGATCGACTCGGGCGCCGCCAAGCGGGCTCTGGAGCGCTGGGTGGCGGCCAGCAACGCCTGACGGCGCACCCGATGTGAGGAAGGGCGCAGTCCGCATCGCGGACTGCGCCCCTGCGCGTGGCGGCCGTTGTGGCAAGATGCTGCGCAGGTCATGAGTGACAGCGACTACGGCCCCGGCCCGCTGTCCGGCAACCCTCCGTCCGTGGCGGGGTGCCCCGGGTGAAGACCAGGCCGCAGGCAGCGAGGTCTGCGGCAAGCGCGGGCCCCTCGGCATCGTCGGATGCCACCCCTTGGGGTCCTGGTCCCAGGGAGCCTCTTGTGAGCAAGCGAATGCGATAGGGCTCAACGCCCTTCTCCGCGCACCCTTTTTCTCTCTCCACGCGCTGCCGCGTCTCTTCATGACTGCCGGCGCGAGGATTTCGCCTGCCTCTTACGGGAGTTCGCCATGTCTGTCTCCACCGCTGCCGTCGACCAGTCCATTTGTGCCCCGCTGCCGGTTCTGGGTGCGGATGTCACCGTTCCGCTCGTCACGGGCGGAGATGTCACGTACGCGGCCCTCGACTACGCGGCCAGTGCTCCGGCTCTCCAGCGGGTCTGGGACGACGTTGCCGCCTACGCCCCGTACTACGGCAGCGTGCACCGCGGGGCCGGCTACCTCTCGCAGCTCTCCACCGACCTCTTCGAGAGCAGCCGCGTGACCGTCGCGGAGTTCCTCGGCTGCCGCGCGGACGACCAGGTGGTCTTCACCCGCTCGACGACCGACTCCCTCAACCTGCTCGCCGCCGCGCTCCCCGCCGGCTGCGAGGTGTTCGTGTTCGAGACCGAGCACCACGCCTCGCTGCTGCCGTGGCGTGACGCCCGGGTGACCTACCTCGACGCCCCGCACACCCCCGCCCAGGCGGTCGCCACGCTGGAGAAGGCCCTCGCCGGCCGCGCCCCTTCCCCGAGCTCACGCCCCGCGCTGGTCTGTGTCACCGGCGCGTCCAACGTCACCGGTGAGCTGTGGCCGGTGAAGGAGCTCGCGGCCGCCGCCCACGCGCACGGTGCGCGGATCGTGCTCGACGCGGCGCAGCTGGCGCCCCACCACCCGGTGGACATCGCGGAGCTGGACGTCGACTGGGTCGCCTTCTCCGGGCACAAGCTCTACGCGCCCTTCGGCTCGGGCGTGCTCGCGGGCCGTACCGACTGGCTGCGGGACGCCGAGCCGTACCTCGCGGGCGGTGGCGCCTCCCGCAAGGTCGCCCGGCGCGCCGACGGCGGCGTGGACGTCGAGTGGCACACCACCGCCGCCCGGCACGAGGCCGGCTCGCCCAACGTCATCGGTGTCTACTCCATCGCCTCCGCCTGCAAGGCCCTGACGGAGGCGGGCTTCGACCGGCTCGTCGCACGGGAGCAGCAGCTGGTCTCCCGGGTCCGTGAGGGCCTCGCCGACGTGCCCGAGGTCAGGGTGCTCTCGCTGTTCGGCGACGACGCCCCGCGGGTCGGCGTCATCTCCTTCGTGGTCGAGGGCTGGAACAGCTCGCACTTCGCGGCGGCACTCTCCGCGGAGTACGGCATCGGGGTGCGCGACGGACTGTTCTGCGCCCACCCGCTGGTGCGCACCCTGCTCGGCAGTGAGCCGCAGGACCCGGGCGAGTGCGGCGCGCCCGAGGCCGCGCCGGGGGAGCGGTCGCTCAACGCCATCCGGGTGAGCTTCGGGGCGGGTACGCCGGACGAGCACGTCGAGCGGTTCCTGGGCGCGGTCCGGGAGCTCGTCGGCAAGGGTGCCCGCTGGACCTACCGCACCGAGGACGGCCGCTGCGTCCCCGACCGCGGCGCGGCCCAGGTCTGAACGGAAACGACACGGCTCCGGCCGGGCGGGGGAGGCAGGCACCTCCCCCGCCCGGCCGGAGCCGTCGGCCGTACTAGGCGTCGAGACCGATGGCGAAGGCCGCCTCGAGGTCGTGCTGCGAGTACGTCCGGAAGGCGACGTGGGTGTCGGTGGCCTCCACACCCGGGATCTTGCTGATGCGGCCCGGGATGACGTCGGCCAGATCGTCGTGCCGGGGCACCCGGACCATGGCGATCAGGTCGTACGTACCGGTGACCGAGAAGACCTCACTGACGCTGTCCAGCGCCGCGATGGCCTCGGCGATCTCGGGAATCCGGTCCACGCTGGTTTTGATGAGCACGATCGCGGTGATCACGGCTGGCTTTCTCCCTCAGTGGCCGTGGCTGGAGACTTCACTCTAGTACCACCCCGGAAACGCACCCAGGCGTAGAGGAACCCGGCCGCGAAGCCCGCGACGTGCGCGAGGTACGCCACGCCCGGGCCGCTGCCCGCGCTCCGGGCCGCCAGCCACTGCAGGACGAACCAGAACACGAGCACGATCCAGGCGGGGAAGCGCAGCGGCAGGAAGAACAGGAAGGGGAAGAGGCTGGTGACCCGGGCGCGGGGGAAGAGGTAGAGGAACGCGCCGAGCACCGCGGAGATCGCCCCGGACGCTCCCACCAGGGTCTGGTCGGAATCCGCGTGCACCACCGCGTAGGCCACGAGGGCGAAGTAGCCGCACGCGACGTAGAAGACGCTGAACTCGATCCGGCCCATCCGCTCCTCGGCCATCGCGCCGAACACGTACAGGAACAGCATGTTGCCCAGCAGGTGCAGCCAGCTGCCGTGCACGAAGAGCGCGGTCAGCGGGGTCAGCGTCGCGCGCACGGAGCCGGCCACGAGCTCGCTGGGGATCACGCCCCACCGCTCGAAGTACCCGGCCTGCGCGGCCAGCAGGCTGTCGGCACTGCCGTAGACGGGGTTGAAGCCGGAGAGGGGGCTGACCAGGAACACCGCGCAGCACAGCGCGATGAGCCCGTACGTGACGGGGGCACCACCCGCGCTGGCCGCGGTTCCGAGCTCCCTGGCCCGCTCCCGCCAGTCGACTTTCCGCCAATCGGTCACGTACAGAGCATGACGCACCAGGCGAGAACGGGACAGACCGCCTCGCCGTGCCGATAGGTATGCGCGAGGCCGTAGGGTTACCGCAGGACATCCGCAGTTCGACGGCGCACCGCGAGATCGAAGACCTGGACACGCACCACACTCGACGAACGACGAAAGAGGACGCAACGATGACGACGGTTCCCCAGCCGACGGACGGGACCCGCTGGCGCTGCACGCTCTGCGGCAACCTCACCCGTTTCGATGTGACCCGCTCGTCGAAGGTCGTGGAGTACGTCCATCTCGACCTGGCCGGGGAGTCGAGTGTCGAGGAGCGCGAGGTGGTCAGTGAGACCATCGAGTCGGTGCGCTGCCGTTGGTGCAACGCGGTGGACCAGATCGAGCTGGTCGCCAGGCCGGGCGCCGACTCCTGACGGAGCTGCGCGGACAGACATATTGGGGTGATGGATGGTGGAGCAGCCGACAGGCGGCGCCGAACCGGCCGACGCGGCCGACGGCACCGCGGAGTCGCTCGACCGTCCCCTGCCGGAGGGCGTGCGCCGCAAGGTGGTGGCGCTGGTCTCGGACGCCTTCGGCGGTCTGACCGTCGGCGAACTCCCCGCCCAGCTCCGGCAGTACGCCCGTTTCACCCCGAGCAGGCGGGCCAAGTTCGCGGGTAACGCGATGGCGGCGGCGCTGGAGAGCGACCCCGCGTTCCGCCGGCGCATCGCCGAACGGGTCGTCCAGACCCAGCCGGAGCTGGCCGACGCGCTGAAGTCGGGTGCGCCGCCCGCCGCCGCCGATCCCGTGGACGTGGCCGCCGCGGCCTACGTGCTGCGGCCGTCGGGCTGGGTCAAGCTGGTGGCGGCGGCCGGCGAGGAGGTCCAGCGCGCGCACGCCGAGCGCGCGGACGAGGAGACCCGGCGGGAGCTGGAGCGGCTGCGCGAGGAACTCGACCGCGCCCGCGGCCAGACCAGGGCCGACACCGAGCGGCTGCGGTCGGAGCTCGAGGCGGCCCGCAAGGAGACCGAATCGCTGCACCGCAAGCTGCGCAGCGCCCTCAGCGAGGTCAAGCGCGGTGAGGCCGCCCTGCGCAAGGCCGGTGCGGAGGCCGACGGTGTGCGGGCCGAGGCCGCGGCCCAGGTGTCCGCCGCCGAGAGCGAGACCCGTCGGCTGAAGGCGCGGCTGGCCGAGGCGGAGGCCTCTGTCGAGGCCGGGCGCCGTGCGGCCAGGGAGGGGCGCTCCGTCGAGGACATGCGCCTCAGGCTGCTCCTGGACACCGTGCTCGACGCGGCGCAGGGGCTCCGCCGTGAACTCGCCCTGCCGCCCTCCTCGATCCGGCCCGCTGACGGCGTCGACGCGGTCGAGCCCGGCCGGATGTCGCCCAAGGACATCGCGGCCAGGGCGCTTTCGGAGACCGACCCGGCGCTGCTCGACCAGCTGCTCGCGCTGCCGCAGGCGCATCTGATCGTGGACGGCTACAACGTCACCAAGACAGGCTATCCGCAGATGCCGCTGGAGAAGCAGCGGTTGCGCCTCCTGGGCGGACTCTCGGTCCTCGCGGCCCAGACCGGTGCCGAGATGACCTGCGTCTTCGACGGGGCCGAACTGGCCGCGCCGGTCCTGCTCGCACCGCCGCGCGGAGTGCGCGTGCTCTTCAGCAAGGCGGGCGTCACCGCCGACGAGCTGATCCGGCAGCTGGCGCGCGCCGAACCGCCGGGCAGACCCGTCGTCGTGGTCTCCACCGACCGTGAGGTCGCCGACGGTGTCGCGAAGGCGGGGGCGAGGCCCGTCGCGTCCGTCTTGCTCCTGAAGCGCCTTTCGCGTGTCTGAGGCGTCTTGTGTGGCTTGAGTGACTTGCCGGAATTTATGGAACGTACCGTCAACTCGCTGCTACACCCAGTGTGATGAAAGTAAAGAAGTGCCTGGTGTGACGAGATTTTGCTCGTGAGGATTTGAACTGATCACAAGATGGTCACTAGGGTCAGGCCTCGAACCTTCGCACGGTTGATCGCCCACCCGGGGTGACGGCGAAGGAACCGCCGAGTCCGTGACGTGCACGGAGCCGGGGATTCACGTCTGTCCCCCCACAACCCGGTAGGCGGCTCGAGGAAGAAGGAGCTCGCCTTCGTGGCGTCCCACCGTCGTCCCAAGCAGCCGAGCCGCACCCGCGTGACCGTGCTCACCGCGACCGCCGCCGCAGCCGTGGCCCTGACTTCCCAGGCGGCGCACGCCGACCCCAAGCCCACCAAGAGTGAGGTCAAGGAGAAGGTCGACAAGCTCTACCACGAGGCCGAGGTCGCCACCGAGAAGGCGAACGGGGCCAAGGAGCAGCAGGACAAGCTCAAGAAGCAGGCCGACGCGCTCCAAGACAAGGTCGCCCGCGGCCAGGACGAGCTCAACACCCTGCGCGGCGAGCTCGGTTCGCTCGCCACCGCGCAGTACCGCTCCGGTGGTCTCGACCCGTCCGTCCAGCTGCTGCTCTCCTCGGACCCGGACAGCTTCCTCGACCAGGCCTCCGCGCTGGACCAGCTGACGGCCAAGCAGGCCGAGTCGCTGCAGAAGATCCAGGCGAAGCAGCGGACCCTCGCGCAGCAGCGCAAGGAGGCGCAGGGCAAGCTCGCCGACCTCGCCGACGTCCGCAAGACGCTGAACGAGAACAAGAAGAAGTACCAGGGCAAGCTGGCCGCCGCCCAGAAGCTGCTGAACACCCTCACCGCCGCCGAGCGGGCCAAGATGGCCGAGGACCAGGAGCGCGCCAGCCGTGCCGCCGGTGACCGGGTCGAGCTCGGCAACGAGGTCCCCGCGTCCGCCCGTGGTGCCGCCGCCCTCCAGGCCGCCGCCACCCAGCTCGGCAAGCCGTACGTCTCCGGCGGCTCCGGCCCCAACTCGTACGACTGCTCGGGTCTGACCCAGTGGGCCTACGCCCAGGCCGGCGTCCAGATCACCCGCACCACGTACACCCAGGTCAACGACGGTGTCAGGATCGGCCGCAGCGCCCTCAAGCCGGGCGACCTGGTCTTCTTCAGCAACACCTCGCACGTGGGCCTGTACGCGGGCAACAACCAGGTCCTGCACGCGCCGTACCCGGGCCAGGTCGTCCGGTACGAGGCCATGGAGTACCTGGGCTCCTTCCAGTTCGGCGTGCGCGTCTGACGCCCGAACGGGCGAATCGCCGCACCCTTCGCTGACGCCCCGCCCCGCCGGAGACCCAGGTCACCGGCGGGGCGCCGCCGTACGGTGCCCCCTTCGCGTTCCGGCGTGGCCTTTGGTCACTGCGTGATCGTCCGGTTACTCTCTGCGCTGCCGCGCAGCTCCCGGTCGTCGGTCCGCCCTCCCGGGCGGCAGGGGCTGCGCACATCTGCGTACAGCGGAAGGGAGTGCGGCTTCCTGTGGTCTCGCATCGCCGCCCCACCCGGCCCGGCCTCAACCGAGGCGTCCGGGCAACCGTCCTGTCGGCGGCCGCGGCCACCGCGGCCGCCGGTCTCGGCGCCGCACCGGCGGGCGCCGCCCCCGAGGACACCCGCGAGACGGCCAGGGCCGCCGTCGACCGGCTGTACGGGGAGGCCGAACGGGCCACCGAGCGCTACAACGCCGCCCGGGAGAACATGGACCGGATGCGCGGCAAGGTCGCCAGGGCCCAGGAATCGGCGGCCCGCACCCAGCAGGACATCAACGAGATGCGCGCGTCGCTCGGATCGATGGCCGTGGCCCAGTACCGCGCCGGCGGCATCGACCCCTCGGTCGCGCTGCTGCTCTCCTCGGACCCGGACACCTACCTGGACCGGGCGGCAGCCCTGGAGCGGGCCGGTGAGCGCCGGGCACTGACACTGCACAAGCTCCGCGCGGCACAGCGCAGGATCGCCCAGAGCCGCGCGGAGGCCGCCGGCGCCCTCGCCGCTCTGGAGCGCGACCGGGCTGCCGTGGCACGCCACAAGCGCACCGTGGAGGGCAAGCTGGCCACCGCCCGGCAGCTGCTGAGCTCGCTGCCCGCCGCCGACCGCGCGTCCCTCGGCCGCGCCTCGCGCTCCGGCCGCGACGGGACACCCCCCGTGGCGGGGCCCGGCTCGGCACGCGGCCTGGCGGCCCTCATGGCGGCCCGGCAGGCACTCGGCAAGCCGTACGTGTGGGGCGCCAACGGTCCCGCCGGGTTCGACTGCTCCGGGCTGATGCAGTGGGCGTACGCGCAGGCCGGGGTCGCCCTGCCCCGGACCTCGCAGGCCCAGCGGTACGCGGGCCGCACGGTGCCGCTCTCCCAGGCGCAACCCGGCGACCTGGTCGTCTACCGCGCCGACGCGAGCCACGTCGGGATGTACGCGGGCGGCGGCCAGGTCATCCACGCCCCCTACCCCGGCGCCCCGGTGCGCTACGACCCCGTCGGCATGATGCCCGTCTCCTCGGTCACGCGCGTTTGACCGTACGATCGGCAGGATGGCTGTCACGGCGCAGGACGCAGGGCGGGGGCGCACCCGCGGACGGCGGTGCACGGCGGGTGCCGTGCTCGCCGCCCTGCTGCTGGCGCCCGCGTGCTCCGCGCCCGAGAACACCGCCGGCGGCATCACCACCCAGGAGGTGGGGGCGGCCCTGGACCGCCGGGCCGCCGCGCTCCTGGCGCACGACACCGAGGCGTACCTGGCAGCCCTCGACCCGCGCGCCACGGCGTTCCGCGCGGCCCAGCGCACCGAGCTGGGCAACCTCGCCGACGTACCGCTGGAGTCCTGGGCCTACCGGGTCGAGAGCGTGAGCGCCGAGGGGGCGGACCGGGTCACCGCCGAGGTCGAGCTGCGCTACCGGATCGAGGGCTACGACAAGGCCCCCATGTCCAGCTCCCGCACGGTGGAGCTGGTCCGCCGCGGCGACGCCCGGGGCTGGTACATCTCCGCCGACCGGGCCGCCGGCGACGGGCCGGGACAACTCTGGCAGCAGGGCGACGTCGAGGTCGTACGCGGCACGCACAGCCTCGTCCTGGGGGTCGGCCGCCCGGCCCAGGAGCTGCGCCGCATCGCGGCCACCGCCGACCGGGCGGTCCCGGCCGTCTCCGGTGCCTGGCCGGAACCCTGGGCGGAGCGCGTGGTGGTGCTCGTGCCCGAGACCGTGGACGACATGGCGGCGCTGCTCGGCTCTCCGGTGGCCAGCTACCGGGGCATGGCCGCCGTCACCACCGGCAAGGTCGGCGGCAGCGGCCGGGCCCCCGCGGACCGGGTGATCGTCAACCCGCAGGCGTACGGCACGCTCGGCGACTTCGGGCAGCGGGTCGTCCTCACCCACGAGACCACGCACGTCGCGACGCGCGCCCACACCTCGGCCGCCACCCCGGTCTGGCTCTCCGAGGGCTTCGCCGACCGGGCCGCCTACCTTGGGGAGAGCCGTACGGCCCAGGAGCTCGCCCCGGAGCTCACCGAGGCCGTGCGGAGCGGCGACCTGCCCGCGGACCTGCCCACGGACGGGGACTTCGGCTTCGGTGAGGACGCGGACCGGCTGTCCCGGGCGTACGAGAGCGGCTGGCTGGCCTGTGAGCTGATCGCGCGGGACTGGGGCGAGGAGGAGCTCATCGCCTTCTACAAGGCCGTGGGGAGCCGTTCCGGTCGGGACGGGGCGGTGGAGCACGCCATGCAGTCGGTGCTCGGCACCACGCCCCAGGAGTTCACGGCGCGCTGGCGGGAGTATCTGCGCGACCGGCTCGGCTGACTTCTCCGGCCGCCACGCGCCCCTGCCGCCCTCCCGGCACGGTGTCCCGCCACAGCCGTCGCGCGGCGATCAGCGTCGCCGCGACCAGCAGACCGTTGCGTACGGCCATGAGGGCCACGCCCTCCCCGTCGCTCGCCACCACATGGGCGAAGCCGAGCGGGAACTCCAGCAGGGTGACCCCGGTGGCCAGCAGCACCAGGCACGCGGGCAGCGCCGTCCGGCTGCCCCGGAACGCCAGGCACACCGCGGCCACCCCGAGCGGCCACACCATGTACTGGGGGCTGATGACGCGGCTGGTCACCGTGAACAGCAGCACCGCGGTGAACGCGGCGTCCGCCGGGGTGTGCACCGCGAACGTCCTGGCCCGCAGCCGCCACAGCAGCAGCCAGCCGAAGGCGAGCACGCTCAGCGCCAGGGCCAGCGTGCTCACCAGCGCCACATGCGGACCGGAGAACTCCATGGAGCCGTACCGCAGCTCCACATGGCCCTCCCAGCCGAACTGCCGCGCCACATGGAAGACCAGCGCGCCGAGCGACTCGATCTCCAGTCCGCGGTCGCGCTGGAAGGTCAGGAACGCGAACGCGCCGGGCAGCGCGGCCGCCGAGACCAGGACCAGCACGGCGGCCGTCACCCCCGCCGCGGACCAGGACCGCCGCGTCGCCCGCCCCCGGGCCGTACCCGCCAGCAGCAGCACCGGCCACACCTTCAGCAGCGTCCCGAAGGCGGCCAGCGCCCCCAGCACCCTGGGGTGCCGCACGCCCGCCAGCAGCGCCGCCACCGCGACCGCCGTCACCATCAGGTCGTACCGGGCGTAGACCGTCGGCCCCAGCAGCGGCACACCCGCCACCCACAGCCACGCACCCGCGTTCCGCATGCCCGGACGGCTGCCCGCGTACACCAGCAGTCCGAGGACCAGCGCGTCACACAGGAGGACGAGGACGAAGAACGCGGAGGCGTACTCCAGGAACGGCAGCAGGCCGGGGGACAGCACCGCCAGGGCGGCGGCCGGCGGGTACTGCCAGGTGACGTCGTCCAGCGGATACGAACCGGCGCGGAGCACCTCGTACCAGCCCCGGTAGATCACCGAGACGTCGCTCGTGACGTCGGGGCCCGGCACCGTGAACACCTTGAAGACGCAGAGCAGCAGCACCGCCCGCGTGAGGCCCCACACGGCGAGGCACAGACCCCGGCCTGCCCGGCCGCTCGTACCCGTCCTGACCGTCATGCACGCCATGATGCAGGCCCAGGCTGTGCGGGAGCCGTCAGGCAGGGCCGTCGAGGAGCCCGGTACTGTCGGCGGCGATGGACAAGACCCTGATCGTGACGAACGACTTCCCGCCCCGCCCCGGCGGCATCCAGGCATTCCTGCACAACATGGCGCTGCGTCTGGACCCCGAGCAGCTCGTCGTGTACGCATCCACCTGGAAGCGCGGCGCGGAGGGTGCCGAGGCCACCGCGGCCTTCGACGCCGAGCAGCCCTTCACCGTCGTACGCGAACGTACGACGATGCTCCTGCCGACCCCGGGGGCGACCCGGCAGGCGGTCCGGCTGCTGCGGGAGCACGGCTGCTCCTCCGTGTGGTTCGGCGCCGCCGCTCCGCTCGGGCTGATGGCTCCCGCGCTGCGCAGGGCCGGTGCCCGCCGGATCGTGGCCACCACGCACGGCCACGAGGCGGGATGGGCGCAGCTGCCGGCATCCCGCCAGTTGCTGCGCCGCATCGGGGAAGGCACCGACACCCTCACCTACCTCGGCGAGTACACCCGGTCCAGGATCGCGGGGGCGCTCACCGGCAGGGCCGCGGACCGGATGGTCCAGCTGCCGCCCGGGGTCGACGAGAAGACCTTCCACCCGGCGTCCGGCGGTGACCGCGTCAGGGCCCGGCTCGGGCTCGCGGACCGGCCCGTCGTCGTGTGCGTCTCACGGCTCGTGCCGCGCAAGGGCCAGGACACGCTCATCCTCGCCATGCCGGCGATCCTGGCACGGGTGCCGGACGCGGTCCTGCTCGTCGTCGGCGGCGGGCCGTACGCCGGCCAGCTGAAGAAGCTGGCCGCCGAGACCGGTGTGGAGGACTCCGTCCGCTTCACCGGGCCCGTGCCCTGGGAGGAACTGCCCGCGCACTACGGCGCCGGCGACGTCTTCGCCATGCCCTGCCGCACCCGGCGCGGCGGGCTCGACGTGGAGGGCCTCGGCATCGTCTATCTGGAGGCGTCCGCGACCGGGCTGCCGGTCGTCGCGGGAGACTCCGGCGGAGCCCCCGACGCCGTCCTGGACGGGGAGACGGGCTGGGTGGTCCGGGGCGGCTCCGCCGAGGATTCCGCCGATCGCATCGTCACGCTGCTCCAGGACCCCGGACTGCGCCGCCGCATGGGGGAGCGGGGCCGGGAGTGGGTCGAGGAGAAGTGGCGCTGGGACCTGCTCGCCGAGAAGCTCAGGACGCTGCTCTGACACCTGGGGTACGGGCCGGGGACGCGGCTCGGGACGACCACGAGGAGGGGGCCCGTACCCGGCCGGGTACGGGCCCCCTCCTCGTCGGGCGGGTGCGGGCTCAGCCGCGGTAGATCGACTCGACCTCGTCCGCGAAGTCCTTCGCCACGACGTTGCGCTTCAGCTTCAGCGAGGGGGTGATGTGGCCCGCCTCCTCGGTGAACTGCGAGGCCAGGATGCGGAACTTGCGCACCGACTCCGCCTTGGAGACCGCGGCGTTCCCGTCGTCCACGGCCCGCTGGACCTCCGCCAGCAGGTCGGGGTCCTCGCGGAGCGACACCGCGGTCGACCCGGCCGGCTTGCCGTTCTCCTCGGCCCAGCGGGAGAGGAACTCCTCGTCCAGGGTGAGCAGCGCGCCGACGAACGGCCGCCCGTCGCCCACCACCATGCACTCGGCGACCAGGGCGTGTGCCCGGATCCGGTCCTCGATCACCGCGGGGGCGACGTTCTTGCCGCCCGCCGTGACGATGATCTCCTTCTTACGGCCCGTGATCGCGAGATAGCCGTCCTCGTCGAGCGTGCCGATGTCACCCGTGTGGAACCAGCCGTCGGCCAGGGCCTCCGCCGTCGCCGACTCGTTCTGCCAGTACCCGGTGAACAGGTGCTCGCCGTGCAGCAGCACCTCGCCGTCGTCCGCGATCCGTACGACCGAGCCGGGCAGCGGCTGGCCGACCGTGCCGATCTTCTGCCGGTCCCACGGGTTGAAGGCCGTGGCGGCACAGCTCTCCGTCAGGCCGTAGCCCTCCAGAACCGTGAAGCCGATGCCGCGGAAGAAGTGGCCGAGCCGCTCACCGAGCGGCGCGCCGCCGGAGATCGCGTACTCGCCGCGACCGCCGAGCACGGCCCGCAGCTTGCTGAACACCAGCTTGTCGAAGACCTTGTGCTTGACCTTCAGGCCCATCGAGGGGCCCTGGGGCGTGCCCAGCGCGCGGCTGTACGCGATCGCCGTGTCGGCCGCGCGGTCGAAGATCTTGCCCTTGCCGTCGGCCTGGGCCTTGGCCCGTGCCGAGTTGTAGACCTTCTCGAAGACCCGGGGGACGCCGAGTATCAGCGTCGGACGGAAGGAGGCCAGCTCATCGGTGAGGTTCTTGATGTCCGGCACACAGCCGAGCTTGATCGGGGCCATCACCGAGGCGATCTCGACCAGCCGGCCGAAGACGTGCGCGGTGGGCAGGAAGAGGAGGACGGAGCACTCACCGGTACGGAAGAGGGGCTTCAGCCGCTCCACGATGTTGCCGCACTCCGCGAAGAAGCTGCGGTGCGTCAGCACACAGCCCTTGGGACGGCCGGTCGTGCCGGAGGTGTAGACGATGGTCGCCGGGTCGTCGGCCTTGGCGCTGACCATGCGCAGGTCCAGGGTCTCGTCGGAGACCTCGGCGCCGGAGGCCACCAGCTCGCCGACCGCGCCCCGGTCGATCTCCCAGACGTGCCGGAGCCCGGGGAGCCGGTCGCGTACGGCGGCCACGGACCGGGCGTGGGCGTCGCTCTCCACGACGACCGCGACGGCGCCCGAGTCGCCGAGTATCCACTGCACCTGCTCGGCGGAGCTGGTCTCGTAGACCGGCACGGTGACCGCGCCCGCGCTCCAGATCGCGAAGTCCAGCAGGACCCACTCGAAGCGGGTGCGGGACATGAGCGCGACCCGGTCGCCGGGCTGGATGCCCGCCGCGATGAGGCCTCTGGCGGTGTCTTCGACCTCAGCGAGGAACTGGGTGGCCGTCACGTCGGTCCAGACGCCGGCGACCTTCCGGCTCATCACCGCGACATCGGGATGCTGAGCGGCGTTGCGGCGGATGAGATCCGTCAGGTTGCCGTCCGTAGGGACCTCGTACAGGGCCGGAAGGCTGAACTCGCGCAAGACTGCTGCTCCTCATCGGGCTCCGGTTCCACGGCTCTGTGCGACGTACCGGATCGGTCCAAGACTGGCAGATGCTCAGTGGGGTGAGCACGACTGGACTGGCCGGACGTTACCCACCGGTACTCGGTTCCGGAAAGGGGGTTCCGGCCAGATGTCTTATGCATCACACATATCGGTGGTTCTTCGGCGCACATTAGTCCACCCGTGTCCCGATCCGGAAGTAATCGCAGGTCCGGCGGCCTCTACCCAGAGCGCCGCGCGGAGACCTAGGGTGATCCGCATGCGAGTCGGCACACCGCGCAATCCCCACACGATCACCACTCGGCGGACACGCGTGCACGTGGTCAGTGACGTGCACGGAAACACGGAGGCGCTGGCGCGCGCCGGGGACGGCGCGGACGCGCTCGTCTGCCTCGGCGACCTGGTCCTCTTCCTCGACTACGCGGACCATTCGCGCGGGATCTTCCCCGACCTCTTCGGCAAGGAGAACGCCGACCGCATCGTCGAGCTGCGCACCGCGCGCCGCTTCGAGGAAGCGCGCGCGTTCGGCCGTGAGCTCTGGGCCGGCCGGGACCGTAATGCCGCGATCCTGTCCGCCGTACGCAAGCAGTACGCGGAGATGTTCGCCGCCATGCCCACCCCTACGTACGCCACCTACGGCAACGTCGACGTGCCCGCCCTCTGGCCGGAGTACGCCCATGCCGGTATCACCGTCCTGGACGGCGAGCGGGTCGAGATCGGCGGCAGGGTGTTCGGCTTCGTCGGCGGCGGCCTCAGGACCCCGATGAACACGCCGTACGAGATCAGCGACGAGGAGTACGCGGCCAAGGTCGAGGCGCTCGGTCCGGTCGACGTCCTGTGCTCGCACATCCCGCCCGAGGTGCCGGAGCTGACGTACGACACCGTCGCCCGGCGCTTCGAGCGGGGCAGCCGTGCGCTCCTGGAGGCCATCCGCCGCACCCGTCCCCGCTACGCCCTTTTCGGCCATGTCCATCAGCCCCTGGTGCGCCGGATGCGTATCGGCGTCACGGAGTGCGTCAACGTCGGCCACTTCGCCTCGACCGGGCGGCCGTGGGCCCTGGAGTGGTGAGACACGGCCGCCGGTCACGGGCCGGGGCGCGGGCGGGGACGCCGTGCACACGCGATAGCCTGCACACGGCAGGCCTCTGCCGAACGCGACCGGTACACCGCACTGGAGGGCCACGGCGATGGCTGAACACACCAGCTCGAGCATCACGATCGAGGCGGCGCCGGCCGACGTCATGGGAGTGATCGCCGACTTCGCCCGCTACCCCGAGTGGACCGGCGAGGTGAAGGAGGCCGAGATCCTGGCCACCGACGACCAGGGCCGCGCCGAGCAGGTCCGGCTCGTCCTGGACGCCGGAGCGATCAAGGACGACCACGTCCTCGCCTACACGTGGAACAGCCCCTACGAAGTCGGCTGGACCCTCGTCAAGTCCCAGATGCTGCGCGCCCTCGACGGCAGCTACGCGCTGGCGCCGCTGGGCGAGGGCGACCGCACCGAGGTCACCTACCGCCTGGCCGTGGACGTCAAGATCCCGCTGCTCGGCATGATCAAGCGCAAGGCGGAGAAGGTCATCATCGACCGCGCCCTCGCCGGGCTGAAGAAGCGCGTCGAGTCCGTCCCGAGGGTCTGACCTCGTGCGTACGGTCCTCGTCACCGGCCCCGGCGGCGCGGGCCGTACCACCGTGGCGGCCGCCACCGCGCTCGCATCGGCGCGTGGCGGCCGGCGCACCCTTCTCGTCTCCTCCGACGCGGTACCCGCCTTCCCGGAGGGTCCAGGGCCTGTGGAGGCCGCCGAGCGGCTCTTCCACGTCCGCGTCGACTCCGCCGCGCACTTCCGGGGCGAACTCCTGGACCTTCAGGAGCGGGCCTCCGGCGTGCTCGACCTGCTCGGCGCCAACCGGCTGGACGGCGAGGAACTCACCGAACTGCCCGGCGCCCCGCAGCTCGCGCTCCTGCACACCCTGCGCCGGGTGGCCGAGGGCGACTGGGCGCGGGAAGGCTACGAGACCCTCGTCGTCGACCTGCCCCCGCTGACCGAGGCGCTCGCCCTGCTCGCGCTCCCGGCCCAGCTGCGCCGCTACCTCCGGCGGCTCCTGCCCAGGGAACGCCAGGCCGCCAGGGCTCTGCGCCCGGTGCTCGCCCAGCTCGCCGGCGTCCCCATGCCGGCCCGGTGGCTGTACGAGGCCGCCGCCCGCAAGGACGCGGAACTGGCCGCCGTCGAAGCCCTGATCGAGGACGGCGCGACCACCGTCCGGCTGGTCGCCGAACCAGGGCAGGCCGCCGAGGACGCGCTGAGCGCCGCCCGCACCGGGCTCGCCCTGCACGGACTGCGCGTCGACGCCGTCGTGGCCTCCCGGATCCTGCCCCGTCACTCCGCCGACCCGTGGTTCGCCGACCTCTCCGCCCGGCAGGACAAGTGCCTGGACCACTGGCGGCAGGAGTGGGCACCCGCGACGCCCGTACGCGAGAGCGCCCACCTCGGCCGGGACCCGCGCACCGCCGAGGACCTGGCCGTGCTCGCGGAGCACTGCGCACCGGACGAACGCCCGCCGGGACACGCCGGGAACCCCTGGTGGACCGAGGACGACGGGGACGGCGTCATCGCCTGGTGCCTGCCGTTGCCCGGCGCGGTCAAGGAGGACCTCAAGCTGGTCCGGAGGGGCGACGAACTGCTGCTCACGGCAGGTCCGTTCCACCGGATCGTGCGCCTGGAGTCCGCACTGCGACGCTGCACCGTCGCGGGGGCGGCGCTCACCGAAGGCGTCCTGCGTGTCCGGTTCAGGCCTGACCCCGCGCTCTGGCCCCGGACACAATGAACGGGGTACCACCGTTCGGGTAACGTCGGTAGTACGTGGCCCGTACGGTCACGCAGACAACCGCGCCGCAGGAGTCCGCCATGAGTGAAGCCACCGATCGTCCCGTCGACGACGACGCGTGGGCGGAGGCCTGCGCCGAGGACCTCGAAGCGGAGAAGGCCCGACGACGGGCCCAGTACGGACAGCAGCCGGGGTCCGCCGCCGAAGAGCTGCGCAAGCTGATCGACGCGGTGGCCGACAAGGTCTCCTCGCTCCAGTCGCCGCTGCTCGGCATGGCCGCCCAGGGCACCGTCCAGCAGGTGATCCGTCAGGCCAAGTCGGCGGTCGAACCTGTGATCGAGCGCAATCCGGAGCTTTTCGACCATCTCGCCGCCGCGGGGAACGAGCTGCTGGCCGCCTACCGCTCCGCGGTCGAGGGCCAGGAAGGCCGCTGGACCAAGGGCACCGAGGGCGCCGGGGGCACCTCCGGCGGCACCGGAAGCACCCCCGGTCCTGCGAAGAAGGCCGCCCAGGACCCCTCGGACCCGCGTGACGAGGGCACCGGCGGCAGCGAACACATCGACCTGGACTGACCCTGGACAGGAAATACCCGTCCCCGGCTCGGGTACGGTTGGCCGTAGCGGGGCTCGACCGAAACTGAGGGATTCATGGGACTCACCATCGGCGTCGATATCGGCGGCACGAAGATCGCGGCTGGAGTGGTCGACGAAGAGGGCCGGATCCTCTCGACGTTCAAGGTATCGACCCCGCCGACCGCCGAAGGCATCGTGGACGCGATCAGCTCCGCCGTGTCGGGAGCGAGCGAGGGACACGACGTCGAGGCCGTAGGCATCGGCGCGGCCGGATACGTCGACGACAAGCGCGCGACCGTGCTGTTCGCCCCGAACATCAACTGGCGTCACGAGCCGCTCAAGGACAAGGTCGAGCAGCGCGTCGGCCTTCCCGTCGTCGTCGAGAACGACGCCAACGCGGCGGCCTGGGGCGAATACCGCTTCGGCGCCGGCCAGGGCCACGACGACGTCATCTGCATCACGCTCGGCACCGGCCTCGGCGGCGGCATCATCATCGGCAACAAGCTGCGCCGGGGACGCTTCGGTGTGGCGGCGGAATTCGGTCACATCCGGGTCGTCCCGGACGGCCTGCTGTGCGGCTGCGGCAGCCAGGGCTGCTGGGAGCAGTACGCCTCCGGGCGTGCCCTCGTGCGGTACGCGAAGCAGCGCGCCAACGCCACCCCGGAGAACGCCACGATCCTGCTGGGACTCGGCGACGGATCCCTGGAGGGCATCGAGGGCAAGCACATCAGCGAGGCCGCCCGCCAGGGCTGCCCGGTGGCCGTCGACTCCTTCCGTGAGCTGGCCCGCTGGGCCGGAGCAGGCCTGGCCGACCTCGCCTCGCTCTTCGACCCGTCGGCCTTCATCGTGGGGGGCGGCGTCTCGGACGAGGGCGAACTGGTCCTCGACCCGATCCGCAAGTCCTTCCGGCGCTGGCTGATCGGCGGCGAATGGCGTCCGCACGCGCAGGTCCTCGCAGCCCAACTGGGCGGCAAGGCCGGTCTGGTGGGCGCGGCGGACCTGGCACGCCAGGGCTGACCACCACCACGGCATGTCCGACGCCCGTCGCGCCCTCCGGGGAGCGGCGGGCGTCCGTCGTATCGTGCGTCCCATGGTCACCACGCCGATGTCCTTGCCCGACTCCCGTACCGAGCCGGACGGTTCGGCCGTCATCCGGGTGCTCAGCTACAACGTCCGCTCGCTGCGTGACGACACCGAGGCCCTGGCCCGTGTCATCCGCGCCTGCGCCCCCGATCTCGTGTGCGTCCAGGAGGCCCCGCGCTTCTTCCGCTGGCGCAAGGCCGCTGCCCGGCTCGCCGCCATGACCGACCTGGTGATGCTCAGCGGCGGGGCGACCGCGGCCGGGCCGATGCTGCTCTGCTCCCTGCGCGCCACGGTGGAACGGACCGAGGACGTGCTGCTGCCCCTCACCCCGGGCCTCCACCGCCGCGGTCTCGCCACGGCCGTCGTACGGTTCGCCGGGGCCAGGCTCGGCGTCGTGAGCTGTCATCTGAGTCTGCAGCGCGAGGAGCGGCAGGCTCAGGCGGGGCTGCTGCTGGACCGGGTCGACGCGATGGGCGTCCGGCACGCGGTGGTGGCCGGCGATCTCAACGACGTACCGGACGGGGGCGCGTTCCGGCGGCTGGCCGGCCGGCTCCAGGACTGCCGGACCGTGCGGCCGTGGGGCGGCGAGAACACCTTCCCGCCCGGCGCGCCCAGCAAGCGCATCGACGCGGTGTTCGCGACCGGTGGCATCGAGGTGCTCGGCTGCGGCGTCCCCGAGGCGCTGCCGGGCATCGAGGACGCCGATCTGCTGACGGCCACGGACCATCTGCCCGTCCTGGCCGCCCTGCGAGTGCCGGCGGGGGACTGAACGACCGGGGACCGGACGACCGGCGGCGGCGCACGAAGGGCCGACGGCTCCGCTCCGGCCGCCCGGATCCGGCGACCCGGAGGGCGTCCGGCGCGGAGCCCGCTCGGACGACCGCGCAGGCGGCCGGGCCGGCGCGGAGCCCGCTCAGACGACCGCGCCGCGGCCCGGGTCGTCGTCCTCTTCGTCGTCGTGGGGCATACGGGCCACCAGGGTGGCGAAACCGCCCAGGAAACCGCCGATGGAGAGCGTGGTGAGCCACCACGTCATCTCCCACTGCATCAGCACGGCGACCAGCATCAGCACCGGTCCGCCCACCACCGCGAGCCAGGCGAACTTCGCTGTCACGTCGGCCTCGGGTAGCGGCGGCGGCTCCGGCGGGACGAAATGTCCCTCCTCGCTGTCGTCCGGGTCGTCGGTGTCCGAGTCCCGGGGCTCTGCCAGGCCGTAGTCGCGCGGACCGGCGACCCCGGGGGCGAAGACCACCGAGCCGCCGAGCGGCTTCTGCTCCGGCGGCTTCACCGGGGCCTTCCCGCTCGTGCCCTTGTCCGCGTCCTCGCCGGTGCCGGACTCCTGTGCCGGGTCCAGGACGTTCAGCTGATCGTCCTCGAGCAGGGCCAGGTCCTCGATCGACTTGAACGGCTTGGCTCCCGGCGGGTCAGGCGGCTCCTCGCCGTAACCCGCCACGATCGCCTCCCAGGCCGCGGCCTCGTCGAGCGGCCGTGCCGCATCGGTGCCTTCGGGAACGGCCGTCCCCTCCGTGGGGCGCGGCTCGCGCTCCTCGTCACTGCCCGCGCGCTCCGCGTCGTGCTCAGCCACCGGACGTGCTCCCCTTCTTGCCGGCATCGGGTGCGAGGCGGCCGATGAACCGGAAGCTCTCGTCGAAGATCCGCTCCGCATCGTGGTCCAACGTCGCGACGTGGTAGCTCTGTTCCAGCACGATCTCCTCGACGTCCCGGGACGAGACCCGGCTGAGGATCCGCGCCGAGTCGGCCGGCGGGACGACATGGTCCTGCGGACTGTGCAGCAGCACGAGCGGCTGGGTCACCTGGGGCAGATCGGCGTCGACGAGCCGGAAGAAGGCCCGTACGGAGTGGGCGGCGTGCAGCGGAACGCGGTCGTAACCGACCTCCTCGGAGCCCTCCAGCGCGATGTCGCTGGTCAGCCCCTTCGTCGTCCGCACCAGATGCCGGGCGACCGCCAGGGCGTACGCGGAGAGGCCGTGGACCTTGTTCGCCGGGTTCACCAGCACCAGGCCCGCGATCTCGTCGCCGTGCTTCGCGGCGAGGCGCAGCGCCAGGGCCCCGCCCATGGACAGGCCGAAGACGAAGACCTGCTCGCACCGCTGCAGCAGCGCGCGCAGCTCCCGGTCGACCTCCGCGTACCAGTCCTGCCAGCCCGTGACGGCCATGTCCTCCCAGCGCGTGCCGTGCCCTGGCAGCAGGGGGAGGGACACGGTCAGCCCCCGCTCCGCCAGATAGTCGGCCCAGGGGCGCAGCGACTGCGGCGAACCCGTGAATCCGTGACAGAGGAGGACGCCGACCTCTCCGCCCTCGTGGCGGAACGGCTCGGCTCCAGGGAGGACCGGCACCGGGGTCTCCTGTTCATGAAGCGGGCGGGGTGCGGGGGGTGTGCAAAAGGATGACTTCACCGTACGCGACCGGACCGACACCGACCAGGGCCGTCACCGCCCCAGCGGGGGCCACCTGCCGGGATCACGCGTGGGACGGCTGCCCCGGGGGCACGCGTGAGGTGGCCTCCGTGCCGGGCGGAAGAGGGCGCTGCCCCACAGGTTAAGGTCTGTCGACAGCACACAGGAGGCACCCGAGTTGATCTACGGCGCAATGAAGTTCTCCATCGGCGGGTCCCTGAAGCTCGCCTTCAGGCCGTGGGTGGAGGGCCTGGAGAACATTCCCGCGCAGGGGCCGGCGATCCTCGCGAGCAACCACCTGTCGTTCTCGGACTCCTTCTTCCTGCCTGCGGTGCTCGACCGCAAGGTGACCTTCATCGCCAAGTCGGAGTACTTCACCTCGCCCGGGGTGAAGGGCAAGCTCACCGCTGCCTTCTTCAAGGGTGTGGGCCAGCTCCCGGTGGACCGCTCGGGCGCCAGGGGCGCCGGGGACGCGGCCATCAGGGCGGGCATCCAGGTCATCGAGAGCGGCGGGCTCTTCGGTATCTATCCCGAGGGCACCCGTTCGCCCGACGGGCGGCTCTACCGGGGCAAGCCCGGCGGCCTGGCGAGGGTGGCCCTCGCCACCGGTGCGCCCGTCATCCCGGTGGCGATGATCGACACCGAGAAGATCCAGCCTCCGGGCCAGCTGGTGCCCAGGCTGATGCGCCCGGGCATCAGGATCGGCCAACCCCTGGACTTCAGCCGCTACCACGGCATGGACGGGGACCGGTTCATCCTGCGCTCGGTCACCGACGAGGTCATGTACGAGATCATGAAGCTGTCCGGCCAGGAGTACGTGGACGTCTACGCGACCGCGGCCAAGCGCCGGATCGCCGAAGAGGCGAAGCAAAAGGGAACGGATCGGCCGGGCGCGTGAGCGCGTCGCCCACCCTCCGGGGCGGGCAGCACGGCAGGGGCGGGAACCGGGGGAGGGGACATGGCCGGACGTGTACGGGTCGTACGGATGTCGGTGGAACAGCCGCTGTGGCGGGCGCTGACCGCGTACCGCGTGCTGACGCTGGTCTACGCGGCGCTGCTCGCGGGCTTCGGCAGCGAGAAGTTCGAGCGGCCCTGGGTGGTCGTCGCCTACCTGGCGTTCCTCGCCCTCTGGACGCTCGTCACGCTGCCCAGGGTGGCCAACGCGGCGAGCTGCACCAAGCGGTTCCTGGGCCTGGACCTCGTCGTCGCCCTCGTCGGGATCCTGCTGACGCCCCTGGCGGACTTCGACGCGCAGCACGTCGACGGGCCGACACTTCCCTCGATCTGGACCGCGGGTTCCGTCCTCGCCTTCGCGCTCAAGGGGGGCTGGCGCTGGGCGGCCTTCGCCTCCACGCTCGTGGCCGTCGCCAACATCGTCGAGCGCGGTGAGCCCAGTGAGGACACCTTCCACAACGTCGTGCTGGTCTGGGTCGCGTCCATCGCCATCGGCTACGTCGTCGAGGTCGCCCGCGCCAGTGAACGCACCCTGGCGCGCGCCCTCGAGATCGAGGCCGCCACCCGGGAGCGGGAGCGGCTGGCCCGCGACATCCATGACAGCGTCCTGCAGGTCCTGGCCATGGTCCAGCGACGGGGTACGGCCCTGGGCGGCGAGGCGGCGGAGCTCGGCAGGATGGCGGGGGAGCAGGAGGTCGCCCTGCGCACCCTCGTCTCCAGCGGTCTGGTGCCCGCGACCAGGGTCTCCGAGGACAGCGCCGAGGGCGCGGTCGTCCGGGCGGTGGACACCGGGGACCTGGAACGCGCCGACGAGGACGAGCAGGCCCCGTGCGACCTGCGCTCCCTGCTCGCCGTGCACGCGGGTTCCCGGGTCGTCTTCGCGGAGCCCGGAGCCCCGGTGCTGCTCCCGGCCGCGGCGGCGCGTGAACTCGCCGCGGCGGTGAGCGCCGCGCTGGACAACGTGCGGGTCCACGCCGGGGCGGACGCCCAGGCGTGGATCCTGGTCGAGGACGAGCCGGACGCGGTGATCGTCACGGTCCGGGACGACGGCCCGGGCATCCCGGAGGGGCGGCTCGACCAGGCGGAGGAGGAGGGCAGGCTCGGAGTCGCCCTCTCCATCCGCGGGAGGCTGCGCGATCTGGGCGGCACGGCAGAGCTGATCTCGGTCCCCGGCCAGGGCACCGAGGTCGAGTTGAAGATTCCGAAGGTTTCACGGGGGAAGGCAGGAACGGCCCGATGAGTACACCGAACACGCAGGCGTCCGAGGAACGGCCCATCAGGGTGATGGTGGTCGACGACCACCCGATGTGGCGCGACGCCGTCGCCCGCGACCTGACCGAGTCCGGGTTCGACGTCGTCGCCACGGCGGGGGACGGCCCGGGCGCCGTGCGCCGTGCCAGGGCTGTGACCCCGGACGTCCTGGTGCTCGACCTGAACCTGCCGGGCATGCCCGGCGTCCAGGTGTGCAAGGAGCTCGTGGGTTCCAACCCCGGCTTGCGGGTGCTGGTGCTCTCCGCCAGTGGCGAGCACGCCGACGTGCTGGAGGCGGTGAAGTCGGGTGCCACCGGCTACCTGCTCAAGTCCGCCAGCACCCAGGAGCTGACCGACGCCGTGCGCGCGACGGCGGCGGGCGACCCGGTCTTCACACCGGGCCTGGCCGGACTGGTCCTCGGCGAGTACCGCCGGCTCGCCTCAGACCCGGCCCCGGCCGCTCCCGACCAGCCGAAGGTCCCGCAGCTCACGGACCGTGAGACGGAGGTCCTGAGACTGGTCGCCAAGGGGCTCTCGTACAAGCAGATCGCCGAGCGGCTGGTCATCTCCCACCGCACGGTGCAGAACCACGTCCAGAACACCCTGGGCAAGCTCCAGCTGCACAACCGGGTGGAGCTGGTGCGCTATGCGATCGAAGCCGGCCTCGACGACGTGTGAGGTATCTGCTGCGACGTCGCGCGGGGTGATGCCGCACCACGCGATGTCGCACGGGGTGACAACAGCCGTGCAGCGCAACGGATTTGAACGTCCCACCCATCCCGAAGTGACCTGGGTCACCATTAGCGTGGCCCGTAGCGAGCTCACTTCGGCGAAGGGATGCTTCCTATGCGGGTCGGAGTACTGACCGGGGGCGGCGACTGCCCCGGGCTCAACGCGGTCATCCGCGCCATCGTCCGCAAGGGCGTGCAGGAGTACGGCTACGACTTCACCGGCTTCCGGGACGGCTGGCGCGGGCCCCTCGAAGGGCAGACCGTGCCGCTGTCCGTGGCCGCGGTGCGCGGCATCCTGCCGCGCGGCGGCACCATCCTCGGCTCCTCCCGGACCAATCCCTTCGATCCCGAGTACGCCGGACAGGGGGTCCGCCGGATCAGGGACAGCCTTGCCGAGCACGAGGTGGACTCCCTGATCACGATCGGCGGCGAGGACACGCTCGGCGTCGCGGCGAGGCTGTCCGACGAGTACGGCATCAAATGCGTCGGCGTACCCAAGACCATCGACAACGATCTCTCGGCGACCGACTACACCTTCGGCTTCGACACCGCCGTGGGCATCGCGACCGAGGCCATCGACCGGCTCCACACCACGGCCGAGTCCCACATGCGGGTCCTCGTCGTCGAGGTGATGGGCCGCCACGCAGGCTGGATCGCCCTCCACTCCGGCCTGGCGGGCGGGGCCAACGTCATCCTCATCCCCGAGCAGCGCTTCGACACCGACCAGGTCTGCGAGTGGGTCACCTCCCGCTTCCGGGCGAGCTACGCGCCGATCGTGGTGGTCGCCGAGGGCGCGGCGCCCGCGCACGGCGAGGTGATCCTCAAGGACGACTCCCACGACCCGTTCGGTCATGTCCGGCTCTCCGGCGTAGGTGAATGGCTGGCCAAGGAGATCGAGCGGCGGACGGGCAAGGAGGCCAGGACCACGGTCCTCGGTCACGTCCAGCGGGGTGGCACGCCCAGTGCCTTCGACCGCTGGCTCGCCACCCGCTTCGGACTGCACGCCGTCGACGCGGTGCACGAAGGCGCCTTCGGCACCATGGTCGCCCTGCAGGGCACGGACATCGTGCGGGTTCCGATCGCCGAGGCCACGGCCCGCCTCAAGACGGTCGATCCGGCCCTGTACGCCGAGGCGGAGGTCTTCTTCGGCTGAGTGACCCCGACGCGCCCCGCCCGGCCGTCCCATCTCCGGCCGGACGGGGCGTGGCGGCCGGGCGGCGCGTGGGAGGCGCGGGCCGTATATTCGCGAGGACCGCCCGCCCCACCCTCCACCTGGGAGACGTCGTGGAAATCCTGGCATTCGGCGTGCAGGCCGATGAGAAGCCCCTGATCGAGGAGGCCTTCGCAGGCCTGCACGACGTCCGGTGCCTGGACGTCTTCCTGACCGCCGACACCGCTCCGATCGCCGCGGGCTACGAGATCATCTCCACCAGCGTCAACGCGGACCTCGGCGGCCCCGTCCTGCAGACCCTCGCGGCAGGCGGCACGCAGATGATCGCCCAGCGTTCCACCGGGTTCAACAACATCGATCTCGACGTCGCCGCACGGCTCGCCCTGCGCGTCGCCCGGGTCTCCTACTACTCCCCCCAATCGGTCGCCGAGTTCGCCTGGACCCTGGCCATGGCCGTCAACCGCCGCATCGTCCGCGCGGTGAGCAGGACCCGGGACTTCGACTTCCGCCTCGACGGGCTCCTCGGGCGGGACATGCACGGCCGCACGGCGGGTGTGGTCGGCACCGGAAAGATCGGCGAGGCGTTCACCCGGATCGCTCATGGCTTCGGCATGAATCTCCTCGGCTGGGACGTGGTCGAGAACCCCGCCTGCACCGCGCTCGGCATGACCTATGTGGACAAGGAGCAGCTCTTCGCCGAGGCCGATCTGATCAGCCTCCACGTGCCGCTCCTGCCCGCCACCCAGCACATCATCGGCGAGGAAGCCCTGGCCCTGATGAACGACGACGCGATTCTGGTCAACTCCAGCCGCGGCGGCCTCATCGACACCCGCGCGCTCGTCGCCGAGCTCCGGGCCGGCCGCTTCTCAGGTGTCGGGCTCGACGTGTACGAGGCGGAGGCGGGGCTCTTCTACGTCGACAAGTCGCTGGAGGGCATCGACGACGACACCCTGGCGCGGCTCGTCACCTTCCCCAACGTCATCGTGACCTCGCACCAGGCGTACTACACGCGGGACGCCGTGGGGCAGATCATCCAGGCCACCGTGCAGAACGTCACCGACTACCTGGCGGGACGCCGCAGCGACAACTTCCTCGTCCCGGCGCCCCCCACTCCCTAACCGGCCGGGTCGCCGGTGTGGTCCTTCAGGAACGCCCCGGCATAAGCGGCCGCCTCCTCCTTCGTGCCGCAGTGCAGCGCCTCGTCCGCTGTGCCGTGGGTGCCGTCCGCTCCCCGCCCGGTCCACCGCCAGCCGCCCGAGGCCGGCTCCAGGAAGAGCTCGGCCGTACCTCCGAACAGCTCGACCCTGCCCGGCTCGGCCACCGCGGCCGGTCTGCTGACCGCGTCGGGCCACTTCTTGCGGGCACCCTGGCGCGTTATGCCCCAGGCCGCACCCAACTGTTCGTAACTCGCCCCGTAGGAGCCCGCGGTCCGCGCCGCCTGTGCCGTCAGCCGCGCGACCGCCGCGTCCACCACCTTCCAGCCCTCGAGTACCGACAACGACACCTCGACGGGGTCCGCGGCCCACATGCGGTCCTCGGGGAGCCCGGTGCTCCGGGCGCGCAGGGCCGTCGCGAGCGGGGCCAGGGCCTCGCAGAGGGACTTCTCCAGTGCGGTCAGTTCCGTGTGGGTGACCTCGGTCGATGTCATGCCGACAACTTTAGTTACCGCACTCACCCATGGCAACCGAAGTTGTCAATTGGCATATGCCAGTTCGGCCAGGCCCGGCCGAAGCGAGCCGGTCCGGCCGAAGCGAGCAGGCCCGGCCCCGCCGGCCCGGACCCGGCGGCCCGGACCCGGCGGCCCGGACCCGGCGGCCCGGACCCGGCGGCCCGGACCCGGCGGCCCGGACCCGGCGGCCCGGACCCGGCGGACCGGACCCGGCGGACCGGACCGGGGCCGGACCGGTCCGGTCCCGCCGGTTCCTCAGCCGGGCACCGGCAGTGCCGCCAGCAGCTCGGTCACGATCGTGGAGCCGCGCAGGGTCAGCACCGACTCCGGGTGGAACTGCACCGAGGCGAAGCCGGTGCCCCGCAGTGCGTGCAGCTCCCCTGACGTCCGCTCCCGGCTCACCTCGATGCCGTGCGCACCGAGCTCCGCAGCCGCCGCGTCGTCGCAGTGCGCGGTGAAGCTGTTGTAGAAGCCCACGGTCTCGGGCCTGCCGAACAGATCGATCCGAGTCTGCGTCCCCTGGTAAGGGACCGGCTTCCGTACGATCTCCAGGCCTAGCTCCGCCGCGATCAGCTCATGGCCGAGGCAGACGCCCAGCAGCCCGTGCCGGTGCTCCCGCACGAGCTCGGCCGCCATCTCCCGCAGCAGCCGCATCTTCCGGTCCGCGACGTCGCCCGGATCGCCGGGGCCGGGACCCAGGACCACGGGCCCTCTGTGCGCCCGCGCCCTCTCCCGCAGTCCGGGCTCGTCGTAGCGGTGCACCGAGACCCCGAGGCCCGAGGAGCGCAGCAGATGCGCCAGCATCGCCGTGAAGGTGTCCTCGCCGTCCACCACCAGAGCGTGGCCGGACAGGTCCCGCGTGCGCTCCTGCATCCGCAGCCAGAAGGGCGCGAGTCCACCACGGCGGTCGTCCAGGGCCGCCTGCACCCGTGGGTCGGACGCCAGTCGCGGCCGGCTCGCCTCCGCCTCGGGTCTGCCCGGCCTGACACCCAGCGCCGCCAGGACGCCGGCCGCCTTCGCATGGGTCTCGGCGACCTCGCCCGCAGGATCGGAACGGCGTACCAGCGTCGCCCCCACCGGCACGCTCAGCCGGCCTTCGGCCGAGATGTCGGCGGTGCGGATCAGGATCGGCGAGTCCAGGGTCTGCGCCCCACCGGGCTCCTGGCGCAGGAGGGCCAGCGCGCCCGCGTAGTAACCGCGGCCTCCCGGTTCGTACCGCTCGATCACCCGGCAGGCGTTCTGCACCGGGGAGCCGGTGACGGTCGCCGCGAACATGGTCTCCTTCAGGACCTCGCGCACGTCGAGCGAGGAGCGCCCGCGCAATTCGTACTCGGTGTGCGCGAGATACGCCATCTCCTTCAGCCGTGGCCCGATCACCACGCCGCCCATGTCCCCGACCGTGCACATCATCTTGAGTTCCTCGTCGACCACCATGGAGAGCTCCTCCGTCTCCTTGCGGTCACCGAGGAACGCCAGCAGGCTCTCGGCCCCCGGCCCCTCCTCCGGGTAGCGGTAGGTCCCGCTGATCGGGTTCATCACGACCGTGCCGCCGCTCATCCGCACATGTGCCTCGGGGCTGGCGCCGACCAGGGTCCGGCCGCCCTGCTGGGACGCCGCACCGGCGCCGCCTCCCGTGTGCACGACGAACGTCCAGTACGCGCCCCGCTCGTCGGCGAGCATCCTGCGGAACAGGGCCAGGGCGTCGGCGCGGCCGAAACCGGGGATCTCACCGCCGAAGGTCCGGCGGATCACGAAGTTCGCGCCCTCGCCCCGGCCGATCTCGTCCTCGACGACCCGGCGGACGACGTCCTCGTACTCCGCGTCGGGGACGTCGAAGGAGCCGCCCTCGACGCGCACCGCGTGGCGGGGCAGCTGGGCGAGCACCTCGGCCAGTGGCAGCTCGTACACCTCGGTGGCGACGAGCACGGAGAGCGGGGTGCCGTCGTCGCGTACGTCGAAGCCGCGCTCCCTGATCTGCCGGAACGGCACCAGCGCCAGCGAGGGCAGGGGGCCGACGGGGATCTCCGCGAGCCGCTCCACCTCCCGCACCTCGCCGATCAGGACCTCGACGGTGTCGTGGTCCCGTCCGGGTGTACGTCTGCGCAGCAGGGCGAAGGGCGGGGCGTCCTCCCCGAGCAGGGCGGACAGGAGATCTGCGGGGCGGTCGGGCATGGGCGTTCCTTCCTGATGGAGGAACGGCTCCCGGCTCCGAAACGCAGAGAAGGCCGCCCCTCGGGCGGCCTTCGCGAAGTCTGTACGCGCGATGAATCAGCGGGCCGCCGGATGAGCGGTCCACCACCAGTTCTGGGTCGTCTGCGCGAACATGGCACGAACCCTAGCGGATGCCGTGGACAAACGAGCGGGCGTCTCATTTGCTGAGCGCCCGGATGGACGCGCCCCGGGACCCCGTAATGTTGGGAGCGTGACCGTGAACGCCAATACCTCCGTCGCCGGTGGCCACACCTGGCGAGACCTTCCCGCGGCGCAGCAGCCCGAGTACCCCGATGCCGAGGCCCTGCGCGAAGCACTCGCGGACCTCGAGTCGTATCCGCCGCTCGTCTTCGCGGGCGAGTGCGACCAGCTGCGCGCCCGCCTGGGAGCCGTCGCCAAGGGCGAGGCGTTCCTGCTGCAGGGTGGCGACTGCGCCGAAGCCTTCGACGCCGTGTCGGCCGAGCACATCCGGGCCAAGCTGAAGACGCTGCTCCAGATGAGCGCCGTCCTCACCTACGCCGCCTCCGTGCCGGTCGTGAAGATCGGCCGGATCGCGGGGCAGTACTCCAAGCCGCGCTCGAAGCCGACCGAGACCCGTGACGGCGTGACGCTGCCGACCTACCGCGGCGACTCCGTCAACGGCTTCGAATTCACCGAGGCCGCCCGTGTCCCGGACCCTCAGCGGCTGAAGCAGATGTACCACGCGTCCGCCTCCACGCTGAACCTGGTCCGCGCCTTCACCACCGGCGGTTACGCCGACCTGCGCCAGGTGCACGCCTGGAACCAGGACTTCGTGAAGTCCTCGCCCTCCGGCCAGCGTTACGAAGCGCTCGCCCGCGAGATCGACAACGCGCTGAACTTCATGAAGGCGTGCGGCACGGACCCGGCCGAGTTCAAGGCGGTCGAGTTCTACGCCTCGCACGAGGCGCTGCTGCTCGACTACGAGTCGTCCCTGACCCGCACCGACTCACGCACCGGCCAGCTCTACGACACCTCGGGCCACATGGTCTGGGTCGGTGAGCGCACCCGGCAGATGGACGGCGCGCACATCGAGTTCGCGTCGAAGATCCGCAACCCCATCGGGATCAAGCTCGGCCCGACGACCACCGTCGACGAGGCACTCGGCTACATCGACCGCCTCGACCCCGACCGCGAGCCCGGCCGGCTGACCTTCATCGTCCGCATGGGCGCCGACAAGGTCCGCGACAAGCTCCCCGAGCTCGTCGAGAAGGTGACCGCCTCCGGTGCCACGGTGGTGTGGGTGACCGACCCGATGCACGGGAACACGTTCGAGGCCGCATCCGGCCACAAGACGCGCCGCTTCGACGACGTCCTGGACGAGGTCAAGGGCTTCTTCGAGGTGCACAAGGAGCTCGGGACGCACCCGGGCGGCATCCACGTGGAGCTCACCGGTGACGATGTCACCGAGTGCGTCGGCGGCGGCCACGAGATCTTCGTGGACGACCTCCACCAGCGCTACGAGACCGCCTGCGACCCGCGCCTCAACCGCAGCCAGTCGCTCGACCTGGCCTTCCTCGTCGCCGAGATGTACCGCGACCAGTAGGAATCACCGTGAGTGACGCCCGTGGGGCACGGATCCATGTGATCCGTGCCCCACGGGCGTACCGGGGCTTTTGCGGGAGAGGGGTCCCGGGTAAGGTTAGGTTAGCCTCACCGAGACCTCGGGACGGCGCAGCGATCGACCCGTCGGGAGGTGAACCGCATGTACGTCTGCTCCTGCTTCGGCATCACGGAGGACCAGGTCAAGCAGCATGCGGACGGCGGAGCGTGCACACCCCGCCAGATCGCTTCCGCCTGCAAGGCCGGTACCGACTGCGGCGGCTGCGTCCGCAGGATCCAGGCACTGCTCGGCCGGGGGGACTGCCCGCGCCGTGACCTCGTCGAGGGACGTACGGCGCCGGCGGGCGCCCCGGCCGGTGCGCCCGTCGCCACCTTCGCCGCCGTGCCGGACGGCAGGCTCTCCGACGCCGCCTGAGGGGCTTCGCGGCCGCATCCGCGGCCCGCGCGCACGGTCCGGGCCGGATCAGCTCTCGGGCTGCTCGATCAGCTGGGCGATGTAGAGCGGCTCGCCGAGCTTCTCCACGAGTTCCAACTGGGTGTCGAGGTAGTCGATGTGGTGCTCCTCGTCCTCCAGGATGGACTCGAAGATGTTCGCCGAGGTGATGTCCCCCTTGCCGCGCATGACCTCGATTCCCCGCTTGAGGCGGTCGATCGCCTCCACCTCGACCTGGCGGTCGGCCTGGAACATCTCGGTGACCGTCTGGCCGACCCGCACGTGGAAGAGCCGCTGGTAGTTGGGCAGCCCGTCCAGGAACAGGATCCGGTCGGTGAGGATCTCCGCGTGCTTCATCTCGTCGAACGACTCGGCCCGGGTGTACTTGGCGAGCTTCGTCCAGCCGAAGTTGTCCTGCATCTTCGCGTGCAGGAAGTACTGATTGATGGCAGTCAATTCGGCGGTCAGCTGTTCGTTCAGGAACTCGAGGACCTCGGGGTCGCCCTGCATCGCAGAGGCTCCTTCCACCGTGAACGGGGTACGTGTGCGCGCATCCTCGCATCGCGCCACGTGGTCGTCCAGTAAGTGCATGCTTAGTATGAGTTGCCCGAATCCACTCTCCCCTGGTCATGACCACCCCTGCCTGTCTGTCACCATGGAGGCATGGGTCATCCGGAAAGCCGGGAACGCGGCACAGCAGAGCAGTCCGGGCTTCCGCCGGGTCAGCGGCTGCAGCGCGGCTGGCCGGTCACCCATTACGGGCCCGTGCCCAAATTCAAGCCCGACCGCTGGGAGTTCCGGGTCTTCGGGGCAACGGCCGACGGGGACAAGCACTGCTGGAATCACCAGCAATTCTCCGCGCTGCCCTTCTCGTCCGTCGAGGCGGATCTCCACTGCGTGACCAAATTCAGCATGCTCGGAGCTGAATGGGGCGGAATCCTGGCCCGCGAGATCGTGGAACTCGCTCCGCCCGCGCCTCAGGTCACCCACGTCATGGTCTGGGCGGAATACGGGTTCAGCTCGAATCTGCGGCTGGCGGACTTCACGTCCGACCTGACGCTGTTCGCCACCCACAAGGACGGTGAACTGCTCACCGCGGAACACGGATTTCCGCTGCGTCTCGTCGTGCCGCACCTGTACGCCTGGAAGGGCCCCAAGTGGGTCCGGGGCATCGAGTACATGACCGCCGACCGCCGCGGGTTCTGGGAAGAGCGCGGCTACCACAACATCGGCGACCCGTGGAGCGAGCAGCGCTACTCCTACCAGGAGGAGCCGGGGGACGGCCCCGAGCTCTGACGCCCCCGCACCGAGGCGGTGCCGGGGCCACCCGGGCGCCCCCGCCCGTCAGCGGGCGTCCCGGAGCTCCTTCAGCCGCGCCACGTCCGCCGCGTGACCTTCCTTGCCGCCGGGCGTCTCGATGATCAGCGGGACGCCTTCGGTCGCCGGGTGTGAGAACAGCTCACGGAACGGCTCGGCGCCTATGTGACCCGCGCCGATGTTCTCGTGCCGGTCCTTGTGCGCCCCCACCACGTCCTTGGAGTCGTTGGCGTGGATCAGCTTCAGCCGGCCCTCACCCACCGTCTCCACCAGGAGATCCAGGGTCTGGCGCATTCCCGTGGGACCGGTCAGGTCGTGCCCCGCCGCGTAGATGTGGCAGGTGTCCAGGCAGATCCCCAGCTTGGGGTGGGAGTCCAGGGCCTCGAAGTACGGACCGAAGTCCCACGTCCGTGAACAGAGCGAGGAGCCCTGGCCTGCGGTCGACTCCAGGAGCAGGAACGGGTCGTCGTCATGGGTCAGCTCGTCCAGCAGCGGAAGCATGTGCGTACGCACCTGGGCGAGGGCGTCGGAACGCGGCCGTCCGCCCGTCGCGGACCCGGTGTGCACCACCACACCCAGGGCGCCGATCTCCCTGGCCCGCCGCAGCGAGTGGCGCAGGGACAGGACCGACTGCTCGACCGTGGCCTCCGTGTGCGAGCCGAAGTTGATCAGGTACGGAGCGTGGACGTACGCGGGAACGGACTCGGCGGCGCACTCGGCACGGAACAGCTCGTCCTGCGCCGGGTTCCCGGACGGAGTGGCCCAGCCTCGCGGGTTGGCGACGAAGACCTGCACGGTCTCGGCCGCCAGCTCGCGTGCGTAGCCGAGGCCGACCTTGGCGAGTCCGCCGGCCACCGGCACGTGACCGCCTACGGGATTGCGCATGTGCTGTCAGTCCTCGGTGCTTCTCAGAGGGTCTTGGTCCTGATGGTGATCGTGGAGCCTTCGGCGGCCTTCTCCCCACCCTCCACCGACTGGCTCCCGACCGTGTCGCTGAACGAGAGGAGCGGGCGGTCGACGTTGACCTCGAACCCCGCCTCTTCCAGTGTGCTCCGCGCCTCGTCGACGTCCTTGCCCGTGACATCGGGGACAGCGAGCATGCGCGGCCCCTTGGAGACCGTCAGCTCCACGGTGTCGCCCTCCGCGGCCTCCGCGCCGCTGCCGGGCGTCTGCCGCGCGATCTCGCCCTCGGCCTCGGGGGCGTGGACCCGCTCGGACAGGACCTTCGCCTTCAGACCCGCCTCGTCGAGGGCGGCCTCCGCCTCCTCGACGCCGAGGCCCGTGACGTCGGGGACGTCGACCGGGCTGCCCTTGCTGACCACCAGCGCGACCGCGGAGTCGGGGCGCCGTTCCGTGCCCATGGCCGGGTCCGTACGGATCACCTCACCCCGGCCGGTCTCCTCGCTGAACTCCCGGGTCACCATCCCGGGAGCCAGCCCCGCCTTCTTCAGGTCGCGCCGGGCGTCACCGAGCGAGAGGCCCTCGACGTCGGGCACCTTCACGATCTCCGGGCCACGCGAGATCACCAGCTCCACCGCGTCGTTGTTCCGGATCCGGTCGCCCGAGCCGGGATCGCTGCTGACCACCTTGCCGCGCTCGACCGTGTCGCTGTAGGCGCGCTGGACCCCCTTGAGGTCCAGTCCGGCGTCCGAGAGCCGCTGTTCCGCCGCGCTCTGCGTCTGGCCCAGGAGAGAGGGGACCCGGGTGAACTGTCCCGAGTTGATGTACCAGACGCCCGCGCCGGCTCCCAGCACGAGCAGCAGCGCGACGAGCGCGGCGTACACCCCGCGACGACCACCCCCGGCGAAGGACATCCCGCGCCGGACGCGCCCCTGGTCCGGCGGCAGGGCAGGGGGCATCTCCAGCCGGCTGGTGTGGTGTGCGGTGCCCTGGCCGGCCGGTATCACCCGGGGGATCACGCTCGTGCGGTCCTCACCGGCGTCGCGCGTCTCCGCGAGGGCCTGCGGGGGCATCGCGTCCAGCTGTTCCCCGGTGAGCGCGCCGCGCGCCTCACGGGACAGGGCGAGGAGGGCCACCGCGTCGTGCGGACGCAGCTCGGGGTTGCGCGCGGTGGCCGTCGCCACCAGCTCGTCCAGGCCGGCGGCCAGGCCGGGGACGGCGAGCGACGGGGGCGGGACGTCCTCGTTGAGGTGCTGGTAGATGACCTGTGCGGCGGTGTCACCGGAGTGCGGCTTGCCTCCCGTGAGCATCTCGTACAGCACCACACCGCAGGCGTACACGTCGGAGCGGGTGTCGGCGGTGCCCTGCTCGATCTGCTCCGGGGCGAGGTAGGAGACCGTCCCCAGGAGCGAGCCGGTGGTGTCCGTGGCGGTGCCCACGGCGCGTACGAGGCCGAAGTCGGCGACCTTCACCCGGCCGTCGTCCCCTATCAGGACGTTCTCCGGCTTCATGTCGCGGTGGACGAAGCCCGCCCGGTGCGCGGCCCCGAGCGCGGCGAGGATCGGCTCCAGGATGTCCAGCGCGGCCCTGGGCTGCAGGGCGCCCCGCTCGCGCAGCACGTCGCGCAGGGTGCACCCCGCGACGTACTCCATCGCCAGGTAGACGTACGCGCCCTCGGCGCCCTGGTCGAACACGCCCACCACGTTCGGGTGAGCGAGCCGCGCGACGGACTTCGCCTCACGGATGAAGCGCTCGACGAACGCGGCGTCGGTCGCCAGCGCCGGATGCATCACCTTGAGGGCCAGCACACGGTCCAGGCGGGTGTCCACGGCCCGGTAGACCGTGGCCATACCGCCGACGGCGATGCGTGCGTCGATGCGATAGCGGCCGTCGAGCAGCTGCCCGACAAGGGGGTCCTGGAGGGTCGTGTCCACGGAGCGAGTCTACGAGCTGCCACGGACACCACGGATGGGCCAGGGGTACCGGGCAGTCGTTCTGGAGCCGAGCCGTGACAGGGGCATGCACGGGTCGTGACCGGCGGGGCCTCGCGTGCGGGTCTTTCAGAAGGCGGGGCGCTCCGGGTCCAGCACCGCCCGGCCGCCGACGGGGGAGGAGGCCTCGGCGAAGTGGCGGCGCGGGATGCGCCCCGCGCGGTACGCCAGGCGCCCGCCCTCGACCGCGTGGCGCATCGCCGCGGCCATCAGCTCCGGTTCCTGCGCCCGGGTCACCGCCGAGGCGAGCATCACGGCGGCGCAGCCCAGCTCCATCGCCAGGGCCGCGTCCGACGCCGTGCCCGCCCCGGCGTCCAGGATCACCGGGACCTCGGCCTGCTCGACGATCAGCTGGAAGTTGTGCGGATTGCGGATGCCGAGGCCCGAGCCGATGGGGGAGCCGAGCGGCATGATCGCCGCGCACCCCACGTCCTGGAGCCTGCGGGCCAGGACGGGGTCGTCGTTGGTGTACGGCAGGACCGTGAAGCCGTCGTCGACCAGTGCCTCCGCGGCGTCCAGCAGCTCGATCGGATCGGGCAGCAGGGTCCGCTCGTCGGCGACCACCTCGAGCTTGATCCAGTCGGTGCCGAGCGCCTCCCTGGCCAGCCGGGCGGTGAGCACCGCCTCCCCGGCGGTGAAGCAGCCCGCCGTGTTGGGCAGGACCCGGATGGAGAGGCGCTCCAGTACGGAGAGGACGGACCCCTGCACGGTGGGGTCGAGCCGGCGCATCGCGACGGTGGTCAGTTCGGTGCCGGAGGCGATCAGGGAGCGCTCCAGCACGTCGAGGCTCGGCGCCCCGCCCGTTCCCATGATGAGCCGCGACGAGAACGTGGAGGAGCCGAGAGCGAGGAGATCGTCGGACATGGTCAGCCTCCCTGGACCGCGGTGAGCACCTCGACGCGGTTGCCCTCCACGAGCGTGGTGGCGGCCCACGCGCCGCGCGGGACGACCGCCTCGTCGACCGCGGCGGCGACACCGGAGTGGGCCGTGGTCAGCGTCGCGACCAGGGCGTCCAGCGCGGTGCCCGCGGGGACGGTGCGGGGTTCCCCGTTGACGGAGATCGAGACCGGGGCGGTGACGGGTGCGACGGCGGGGACGGTGCCGGGACCGGGCGCGGGCTGTGTCATGCGGGCTGCTCCTGCGGCGCGAGGGCTTCGGGGGATGCGGTCAGGGGGGAACGGCCGAAACGGTGCGGGGCGAAGGGGCGGCCCGCCTCGGGCAGCTCACCGGTGGTCAGCACATGGGCCATCACGTCACCGGTCACGGGCGTCAGCAGCACCCCGTTGCGGTGGTGCCCGGTGGCGAGATGCAGCCCGGGCATCGCGGTGGGGCCGAGCAGCGGCGCGTTGTCGGGCGAGGAGGGCCGCAGCCCGGCCCGCGTCTCCTTCAGCGGGAGTTCGGTGATGCCGGGCACCAGCTCATGGGCGTCGCGCAGCAGCTCGTAGACACCGCCCGCGGTCACGGTGGTGTCCCAGCCCATCTCCTCGGTGGTGGCGCCCACCACCAGTTCACCGTCGGCACGCGGCACGAGGTAGACCTGGCTGCCGCGGACGACGGCCCGGACCGTCCTGCTGAGGAAGGGGGCGTACGCCGGGGGCACGGTCAGCCGGAGCACCTGCCCCTTGACCGGACGCACCGGCGGCACGACCGGATCGGGCAGTCCGGCGAGCCGGCCGCTGAGGCTCCCGCCGGCGAGTACGACCTGGCCGGCGGCCAGCACCGTACCGTCCGCGAGGACCGCGCCCGTCGCACGGCCTCCCGTGGAGGAGAGGCGCTGCGCCCAGGCCCGGTGGAAGACCACCCCGGCCCTCTCGCAGGCCGTGACCAGTGCCGAGGCGAGCCTCCTGGGGTCCACCTGGTGGTCGCCGTCGACCCGCAGCCCGCCGCGCACACCGGGGGCGAGCATCGGCTCCAGACGACGGCACTCGCGGCCACTTAGCCACTCCGATTCAAGCCCTGAACGCTCCTGCAGGGCGTGCAGCTCCCGGAGATGGGCCCGGTCGTCGGAGTCCAGGGCCACCGCCAGCGTGCCGCAGGTCCGGAAGCCGGTCTCCTGCCCGCTCGCCTCCTCCAGCTCTGCCACGAACGCCGGATAGCGCGCCGCCGAGGCGAGGCTCAGGCCGAGCAGCATCTGCTCGCCGTAGTGGAGTTCGGTGACGGCGGCGAGCATCCCGGCGGCGACCTGCGCGGCGCCGCCGCCGGGTTCCGGGTCGGCCAGCGCGGTGCGCAGACCGCGCTGGGCCGACCGCCAGGCGGTCACCAGGCCGATGATACCGCCGCCGATGACCAGGACGTCGGAACTCCGTGCGGAGATGTGCATGGGCGTCCAGCCCCTCCCTTCGCCGGCATGACCCGGATCAGGTTCGTACGGTCGGAGGCCGGCCAGCCTCCCTCTCAGCCCGGTGCGTCCGGACTCCCGCGAGTGCCTTACGGTGGCCAGCCTAAACCCCACCGCCCGAAGCCAGTAAGGGAGCAGTACCCGTGGCCCGTTCACTCGACGGACTCGTCCTCTCGCCCGTCGCCGACCAGGCCCCCGGGCAGGTCGGCACCCGGACCCGCTTCACCTATCACGAGCGGGACGGCCGTATATGGGCCGACTACGAGGGCGGTGACGTCGTCCGCGGACACCTCGTCGGCACCCGGGAAGCCGACGTACTGGACTTCCGCTACGTCCAGTTGAAGCAGGACGGCACGACGTCCTCCGGGCACTGCGTCTCGACGGTCACGGAACTCCCCGACGGGCGCGTGCGCCTCGACGAGAAGTGGGAATGGGAGTCCCAGGAGGGCAGCGGGACGAGCGTGGTCGAGGAGCTCGCGGGCTGACGTCACGCCAGGTGACTAGGGTGGACGGGTGAGCGAGCAGACACAGGACCGGGCGGCGGGAGCCCCGCCCCGCGACGTCGTGATCGTCGGCGCGGGCATGGCGGGTGTGCAGACGGCGGTGGCCCTGCGCGAACAGGGCTTCACCGGCGCCGTCACCCTCATCGGCGCGGAACCGCACCAGCCCTACGACCGGCCGCCCCTGTCGAAGGCGGTGCTGCTCGGCAAGGCCGAGGACTCCGCCTTCGACGTCGACTTCGAGGCCCTCGACATCACCCTGCGCCTGGGGCTCGACGTGACCGGCCTGCGCGCGGCCGACCACGAGCTGGACACCCCCGAGGGCCCTGTCGGCTACGACGCACTCGTCCTCGCCACCGGGGCGGAACCCGTGGTGCTGCCCGGCTCCGAAGGTGTGCCCGGCGTGCATCTCCTGCGCACCCTCGACGACGCCGCCCGGCTGCGGCCCGTCCTGGAACGGCAGCACGACGTGGTGATCGTCGGAGCGGGCTGGATCGGTGCCGAGTTCGCCACCGCGGCGCGCGCGGCCGGGTGTGCGGTGACCGTCGTCGAGGCCGCCGACCGCCCCCTCGCCGGCACCATGCCCGCCGAGGTCGCCGCCCCGATGGCCGCCTGGTACGCCGAGAGCGGAGCCGAACTCCTCACCGGGGCACGGGTCGCACGCGTGGAGCCGGGCGCCGTCCACCTCACGGACGGCCGGACCGTGCCCGCCGGGGCGGTCGTCGTCGGCATCGGCGCGCGGCCCGCCACGCGCTGGCTGGCGGACTCCGGCATCGCCCTGGGGCCGGACGGGTCGGTCACCGCGGACAGCTCGCTGCGCACCTCGCTGCCCGACGTCCACGCGGTGGGCGACTGCGCGTCGTTCCCTTCCGCCCGTTACGGGGTCCGGCTGCTCGTGCACCACTGGGACAACGCGCTCCAGGGCCCCCGGGCGGTCGCCGCCGCCCTCGCCGACGGTGTGGCCAGGACGTACGACCCGGTGCCCTACTTCTGGTCCGAGCAGTTCGGCCGCTTCGTGCAGTACGCCGGGCACCACGCCGGGGCCGACACCCTGCTGTGGCGGGGCGACCCCGCGGACCCGTCCTGGACGGTCTGCTGGCTGCGCGGGGAAGTCCTGGTCGCCGTGCTGGCCGTCAGCAGGCCGCGCGATCTGGCCCAGGGGCGCCGGCTCGTCGAAGCAGGGGCCCGGATCGATCCCGTGAAGGCGGCCGACTCCTCCGTACCGCTGAAATCGGCGGCTCTCGCGGAGTAGGCGCGGCCTCGTACGCCCGGCCCGGCTACCGGCTGTCGGTCCGGGATGGCACGCTTGTCCTTGTGACCGAGATTGACGCAAAGATCGATGCTCTCGTCCCCGCCTGGCTCCACCTTCCCGACATCGCGGAAATGCTCGATGTCGAGGTGACGCGCGTGCGGCAGCTGGTCAAGGAAGGCCAGCTCATCGCCGTACGCCGTGGTGAGAACCGGACGCTCCAGGTGCCTGCCGCCTTCATCGACGGCACCAAGGTGGTCAAGGGTCTCGCAGGGACCCTGACGCTCCTGAGGGACGACGGCTACAACGACGGAGAGATGCTGGAGTGGCTCTTCACCCCCGACCCGACCCTGCCCGGAACCCCGGCGCAGGCCCTGAGCGAGAATCGCGGTACGGAGGTGAAGCGCCGGGCCCAGGCGCTCGCCGTCTGACCGGGCGACCGTGAGCGGGGTGCGGGCCGTGACACACGCGGCCCGCACTCCGCCGTTACCGGCTCGTCCGTTCTCCGACGTACCAGTGATCCATCGACGCACCGACGGGGGAATCCATCATGTCCACGCCTCGCTCCCAGCTCTCCGACGCCCGGCTCTACCTGTGCACGGACGCCCGGAAGCGACAGGGTGATCTCCCCGAATTCCTCGACGCGGTGCTGTCCAGCGGGGTCGACATCGTCCAGTTGCGCGACAAGGGCATGGAGGCGGCCGAGGAGCTGGACCACCTGGCTGTGTTCGCCGATGCCTGCAAGCGCCACGGTGCGCTCCTGGCGGTGAACGACAGGGCGGACGTCGCCCACGCCATCGGCTCCGACGTACTGCACCTCGGGCAGGGTGACCTGCCGGTGCCCGCCGCCCGCGCCGTCCTGGGCGAGGGGACCGTGATCGGGCGCTCCACCCATGCGGAGGCCGAGGTCGACGCCGCCGCCGCCGAGACGGGCGTCGACTACTTCTGCACGGGCCCCTGCTGGCCCACGCCGACCAAGCCCGGCCGGCACGCGCCGGGCCTGGGCCTCGTGCGCTACGCGGCCTCGCTCGGCACGACAAGGCCGTGGTTCGCCATCGGCGGAATCGATGCCGGCAATCTGGACGAGGTCCTGGACGCCGGAGCACGCCGCGTCGTCGTCGTGCGCGCCATCACCGAGGCCGCCGATCCGGCGGCGGCGACCGAAGCCCTCGCACGGCGCATCAGGGAGCGCTCCAGCTGAACCGGAGGCCCGTCTTCCAGCGGGCCGGGTGACGGGTGAAGGGGAGATGTCCGAGGGGTGGACAAAATCCGCCTCATTCCGGACAAATTCCTGTCTATGGTTGGGGTACCGCCAGGCCCTGGTTAACCTCCCGGTATGGCCCTTGGTACACCTTCCACCAGGACGGATCACGCGCGCACCGTGCGTGAGCTCCTCGCGACCGGCGAGATGTCCTACTCGTTCGAGTTCTGGGCGCCCAAGACCGAGAAGGGCGAGCGGAACCTCTGGAACGCCCTGCGCCGGGTAGAGGCGGTGGGACCGAGCTTCGTCTCCGTGACGTACGGGGCCGGCGGGTCGACCCGTGCCGGGACCGTGCGGGCGACCCAGCAGATCGCCGCGGACTCCACGCTCACCCCGGTGGCCCACCTCACCGCGGTCGACCACTCGATCGCCGAGCTGCGCAACATGGTGGGGCAGTACGCGGACGCCGGGATCCGCAACATCCTCGCGGTGCGCGGTGACCCGCCCGGCGACCCGATGGGCGAGTGGATCGAGCACCCGCAGGGGGTGCGGTACGCCGCCGATCTCGTCAGGCTCATCAAGGAGGCCGGCGACTTCTGCGTCGGCGTCGCCGCTTTTCCCGAAATGCATCCGCGGTCGTCCGACTGGGACTCCGACGTCAGGCATTTCGTCGACAAGTGCAGGGCCGGCGCCGACTACGCGATCACCCAGATGTTCTTCCACCCGGAGAGCTATCTCCAGATGCGTGACCGTGTGGTCGCCGCCGGTTGCGAGACCCCGGTCATTCCCGAGGTGATGCCGCTCACCAGCGTGAAACAACTGGAACGATTCGCCCAGCTCAGCAACGCGTCCCTGCCGTCCGCACTGAAAGAACGCATCCTCGCCGCGAAGGACGACCCGGCGGCTGTACGCTCCATTGGCATCGAGTTCGCCACGGAGTTCTGCGCGAAGCTGATCTCCGAGGGTGTCCCGGGGCTGCACTTCATCACGCTCAACAACTCGACGGCGACACTCGAGATCTACGAGAATCTCGGACTGCACAAGCAGTCCTGACCGGCCGTACCCGCCACCAACCGGGGCGGTGGCCGCAGGAGGGGGCGGGCGTGGGCTGGACGGTCCTCTACATCGCATTCGGCATAGTGGCGCTGTGGCTGCTGGGCGAGGTGCTGCTGCAGTACAAGGCGCGGCTGCGCTGGCGTCTGCTCGCCTTCGCGGGCTTCCTGGGCGTCGTCCTGGGTGTGCTCATCCCCTCCGTGCTGGTGATCGCCCTCGGGGCCATCGCCTTCGCGACCGGGCAGACCTATGTGACGCTCTCCTTCCGGCGCGGTTTCTCGACCGGATGGGCCATAGGCGGCAGCCCGGGCGAGAGCCGCCGCCGTCGCGGCGGGGCCGCCCAGGGCGGCGCGAAGCCCACCCTCGAGGTCTCCGGCCTGGAGTACGAGGGCGCCCCGGAGCCGCAGGCAGCCCCCTCGGCGGTCTACGAGCCGCAGCCGATGCCGGACGACACCGGGCAGTACGGCATCTACACCGACGAGTCGCGGACCGGCGGTGGCCGGCAGGACCAGCACGACCAGCACGGGCAGGACCAGCACGGCGCGCAGCCGCAGTACGCCGCCTACGACCCGTACAACGGCTACGAGCAGCCGTCCCAGGACCCGTACACCCAGGGCGGCTACGAGAGCCAGGACACCCACCAGGGCCAGGGCACCTACGCGGGGCAGTACGACTACGGCACGGACCAGGCGGGCTACGCGGCCTACTCCGACCCGTACATCGGAACGGGCGGCGCCCCGGGAGCCGGGCAGTACCTCTCGTACGACTCCTACGACAGCGGCTACGACTCCTACGGCGCCGCGCAGCAGCCGGCCGATCCCTATGCCGGGCAGTACGCCTCCGACACCCCGCCGGGCGGTGTGTGGGTCCCGCAGCAGCGTGAGCGTGAGCAGTACCCCCCGCTGCCCCCCGAGGCACCCGCGCAGCCCGCCCCGTACGGGAACGGCTACGACGCCGGCCAGAACGAGCAGTACCGCTACTGACCCGGCGACCGGCCGGCACCCGACAGGCCGCGGCTCATCGGGAGCCGCGGAAGTCGTCGCCCTCCACCACGAGTCCCGCGACCAGGGCCCCCGACATCCCGGCGTGCGCCAGTCCGCCGCCGGGGTGGGACCAGCCGCCGGCCAGGTACAGGCCCGGCAGCGGAGTGCGGTTCGCGGCGTGCAGGAAGGCGCCTCCCGCCCCGGCCAGGGCCGGGGCGGGCACCGAACCGCCCTCGGCGCCGGTGTCGGCCGAGGTCTCGGCGGGCGTGCGGATCTCGCGGTGGAGTATCCGCTCGCGCAGACCGGGGACCGCTCCGGCGGCCTGGCCGATCACCGAGTCCGCGAAGCGTTCGCGCAGCGCCGCGTCCGTCCAGTCGACGGGACCGTGCGGGGCCACCGTCACCATCAGGGTCACCGCCTCGTGCTCCTCGTCGGGGCGGGTGGACGGATCGTCGGGCCGCAGGACCGTCACCGTGGGCCGCTCGGCCGTCCGGCCGCCGAACACCGCCTCCTGTTCCGCGGCGGGGTCCCCGGCGTGCACCACGGTCCGGTGCGCGGCACCGGGCTCGCGGGCGCCGCGCAGCGACAGCAGGACGAGGAACCGGCCGGGCACCGGGGTCTCCCGGACCCCGCTGCGCGCCTGCGGCGGTCCCGGCACGAGACCGGGCCCCGGCTGTGCGCCCAGGACGACATGGGCGGCCTCCACGCTCCTGCCGTCCGCCAGCTCGACCCCCGCCGCCCTGCCGTCCTTCTCGGTGACCCGGACGACTTCGGCGCCGAGGACGAACTCCACCTTGCGGGCCAGGCACCGCTCGTACACCGCGTCGGCCAGGGCCCGCATGCCACCCGCGACGTACCAGCTGCCGAAGGTCTCCTCCATGTACGGGAGGAGAGCGGCGGCGGCCGGGGCGCGGCGGGGGTCGAGCCCGTACGACAGGGCGTAGCCGTCGAGCAGTGCTGCCAGCCGGGGGTCCGTCAGCTCCCAGGCGCCGATCTCCGCCACCGTCCCCGCCACCAGGGGGGAGCGCAGCAGCCTGCGCCGGCGGACCGAGGGGTAGGGGTCGCGGCCCAGCACCCGCGGGTCCTCGCGCAGCGGTTCCTCCAGCAGGGGCCTGCGCGACCGGTCCCACGCCGTCCCGGCCCGGTCCAGGAAATCCCCCCAGCGGGCTCCGGCCCCGCCCCCGAGCGCCTGGTCCAGCGCGCCGACGACCCCGGCCCTGGAGGCGTTGGGCAGCGACACCGTGGTGCCGTCGGCGAAGACGTGACGGCTCGCGGGATCCACCTGGGTCAGCGTGACGCACCGCTCCAGCGGTTCCTTGCCCGTCTTCACGAACAGGTCGCGGTAGACCGCGGGCAGGTGCAGCAGGCCGGGGCCGGTGTCGAAGACGAAGCCGTCACGGGCATACCGGCCGAGCGAGCCGCCGTAGGTCTCGGACCGCTCGTACACCGTCACCCGGTGGCCTGCCACGGAGAGCCGGGCTGCCGTCGCCATCGCGCCCACCCCGGCGCCGATCACCGCAATTCGTGCCATGTGACCGACCCTACGGGGTGCCACCGACACGTCACCCAGGAGGCCGGTGCCAGTCCTCCGCCGCCGGACGCCTCTCCTCGCGGCGCTGCGCCCTGCGCCGCAGGAACCGGCGGATGCGGGAGGCGAGGAAGACCAGTATCACCAGGCCGAGCAGGAGCAGGACCGCGGCGACGGCGGCCGCGGCCACGGGGTTGAAGATCGCGAAGGTGATGATCCCGGCGACGCCCAGATCCTCGGCGAGGCTGACCCCGATGTTGCTGAAGGGTTCGGGCGAGGTGTTGACCGCCATCCTGGTACCCGCCTTCACCAGGTGGCTCATCAGCGCCGTCGAGCCGCCGACGGCTCCGGCCGCGACCTCCGGCAGAGACCCGCTCCCACCGGCCAGCAGGGCCGCGACGACCGCCCCGGCCACGGGCCGCACCACCGTGTGCACGGTGTCCCAGGCCGAGTCCACGTACGGGATCTTGTCGGCGACCGCCTCGCACAGGAAGAGCACCGCGGCGGCCACGAGCACATCCGTGCGCTGCAGCGCATCGGGCACCTCGTCGCTGAGACCGGTCGCGCCGAAGAGACCGAGGAGCAGGATCACCGCGTAGGCGTTGATCCCGCTGGCCCAGCCACTTGTGAACACCAGGGGGAGTACGGACACGGACGCGATCGTAGCCAGCCGGACCGGTGCGCGGGTGGGCCCTGCCACCCAGGGCTGAGTATCCCTACCTAGGCGTCGAGATGAGTAGGGGCGCGGATGGGCTCTCACCTGCGCAGACGGAAGAGTGGTGACCACGGAAGGGGCGCGGCGCCCGGACCGCCGGCACGGGGCGGCGGAACGGCGCTGCACCCCGGACGCAACGGGGGCACACGGCGCGGAGCTCCGGGACCATGGGGGACGGGGTCACGGGGGAGAGCTTCGCGGCGGAACGGGACGCCGGTCCGGCGGAATTCGGGGGGATCGAATTCCACCGGACCGGCGTTCTCGCGTGGCCCGTCGCCCTGGTGGCCTTCCGGCCTCCGGGCCCCGGTGCCGCTTCCGGGCCTCGGTGCCCGCTTCGGCTCAGTGCCCGCTGACGCGGCCGTGCAGCAGCAGGGACAGGGCGGAATGCACGTCGTCGATCGTCCGCTCCGGCTGGAACGCCTGCCAGTCGAGCGCCGCCACGAGCACCATCCCCACCAGGGCCGCTGCCGTCAGCTGGATGTCGATCTCCTCGCTGAGCTCCCCGTTGGCCACGCCCTCCCTGAGCACCCCCTCGACGACGGCGACCGCCTCCTGACGCAGCACCAGGAGGGTCGACTGCCAGGCTCGGTTGGTGCGCCAGAGCTCCGCGACGTACAGCTGCGTGAAAGCCGGGTAGCGGTCGATGAAGACCAGGCCGGCCCGGATCATCGCGTCCAGCGCCTCCACCCGGGTGCCGCCGCGGGCGTCCGTCCCTTCGGCGGCGGAGCGCAGCGACTGGGTGAGCAGGCCGACGCCGTGGCGCAGCAGCTCCTCGAAGAGCTCGGTCTTGCTCTTGAAGTTGTAGTAGACCGTGCCCTTGGCGACCCCGGCCCGCTCGGCGATCTCGTCCACCGTGGTCGCCGAGAAGCCCTTTTCCGCGATGAGGGTGACGGCCGCCTCGTAGAGTTTCTGCCGGGTGGCCTGGCGGCGCGTGGTGCTACTGCTGTCCATGCCCCCGATTCTCACAGGTGCGGACGCGGTCACAGACTCAGCTCCGGGTGGAGCCGGTCCAGCGTCCACACCTGCTTGCGGCGGGCGGAGAGGGCGGTCAGCGCCAGCGCGCCCGCCGTGAAGGCCAGCAGCACGGCGCAGCCCTGCCAGACCGGGCCGAGCCCGCCGCCCGTGATCAGCCGCCGCAGCCCCTCCACGACATAGGTCATCGGCAGGAAGGGGTGGATCGCCCCGAAGAACCCGGGACTGGTCTGGACGGGGTACGTGCCGCCGGCCGAGGTCAGCTGGAGCATCAGCACCGCGAGCACCAGGATCCGCCCCGCCGCGCCGAAGCGGGCGTTGAGCCACTGCACGATCGCGGCGAAGCAGCACGTGACCAGGGCCAGGAAGGCGAGCGTCCCGGCGGCGTGCGTCATCTGCAGACCGAGCCGCCAGTGCAGCACCGCCATCAGGGCGGCCACCTGGAGCAGGCCGATCGCGGCGACCGGCAGCCAGCCCGCGAAGGCGATGCGCCAGGCCGGGGCCCCGGCCGAGAGTGCCCGCCGGTTGAGCGGCTGGATGAGCATGTACGCCACCATCGCGCCCACCCAGAGGGAGAGCGGGATGAAGTAAGGGGCGAAGCCGGTGCCGTAGTTGGGCGCCGCGTGCAGCGATGACGAGGCCAGCCGCACCGGGTCGGCCATCACACCGGTACGGGCGTCGCGGTCCTCCTTGTCGTAGTCGGGGATCTTCCCGACCCCGTCGTTCAGCCCCTGGGCGAGCGTCGCCGAACCGTCGCCCAGCCGGTACAGCCCGCTCTTCAGGCTCGTGGCGCCCGTCTTCAGCTTCTTCACCCCGGCGTCCAGGTCCCCGGCGCCCGTTCTGGCGGTGCCCAGTCCGGTGTGGAGCGTGCCGGCACCCGAGGCGACCTTGTGCGCGCCGGTGTTGAGCTTGTTGATCCTCGCGACGGCGGACTCCAGGTCCGTGTCCAGGTGCGGTGAGCGCTTCGCGAGGGCGTCGGCCTGCTTCTCCAGCGTGGCCAGCTGCGTACGCAGCTTGTTGAGATCGCCCTTCTGGTCCGTGACCAGGGCGTTCACGTCGTCGGCCACCGCGGCGACGTCCGCCGCCGCCGTCACCGCGCGCTTCAGCTGGGGGCAGACCCCGGGGTCGGGAACCGGCTGGTCCTCGCAGCGCGTGCGGTAGACCTCGGAGAGCTCGCCGGAGGCCGTGTGGGCGGCGGTCGCGGCGCCGGGGGCCGCCTCGACCAGCAGGTCGAGGTTGTCCCGTACGGCCTTCGACGAGTCGGCGACCAGGCGTGCCGCGTCGCCGATGGCCTTGCCGTTGTCCTTCAGGAAGGGGCGTACGTCGGCTGCGGCCTTGCCGGCCTTGTCGGCGAGGAGCTGGGTGCCGTCGGCGACCTGCCGGGATCCCGTGGCCAGTTCGCCCGCGCCCTTGTCGAGCCGGGTGACGCCCTTGGAGAGTTTCCCGCTGCCCGCCTTGGCGTCCTTGAGGCCCTCCGCGAGTTCCTTGGAGCCCTTCTTCGCCTTCTCGACACCGCTCCGGAGGTCGTCGGCGCCCTCGGCCGCCTTCGCGGTGGCGTCGTGCAGGCCGGAGAAGTTGATGAAGATCCGATCCAGGAAGCCGCGCGAGGCCTTGGCCGACGCGGCGCTGCGGACCTCGGCGAACACCGTCCTGGAGATCTGGCCGACGATGTAGTTGTTGGCGTCGTTCGTACGGACCTGGAGGGCGCCGGTCTCCGGGGTGTCCCCGGCGCTCGACGCGATCCGCTCGCTGAAGTCCGGCGGCATGGTCAGGGAGAGGTAGTACGTCCCGTCCTCGACGCCCCGTTCGGCTTCGGCGGAGCCGACCTCGTGCCAGTCGAAGACCCGGGAGTCGAGGAGCCTGCCGGAGATCTCGTCCCCGGCCGCGAGGTGTTCCCCTCCGGTGTCCGTGCCCCTGTCTTCGTTGACCAGCGCGACGGGGATGCGGTCGAGCCGGCCGTACGGGTCCCAGAACGACCAGAGGTACAGGGCTCCGTACAGCAGCGGCAGCAGGAGCAGTGCGACGAGTGCGGCACGCGGCATCCGGCCCCTGCCGAACCTCCGCAGCTCAAGCGCGGCCAGTTTCGGCGATCGCATCGGCCGTCTCCTTCTCCGTGGTCGTGCCGCCGGCGGGGCGAGCGGCCCCGGTCGCCGGGCGGGTGTGGACCGTCAGGGCGTCCTCCGGTGCTTCGCTGCACACGGCCAGCACGGTGGTCCCGCCGGCGGCGAGGGCGCGCAGCAGCTCCCAGGCCTGCGAGCGTTCGGCGGGCGAGAGCTTGAGGTCGGTGTCGTCCACCGCGAGGAGCCGGGGGCGACCGGTCAGCGCGAGGGCGACGGACAGGCGCAGCGCCTCCAGACGCTCCAGGTCGCGTACGGAGGTCCGTTCGGCTTTGGGTAGCGCCGCGAGGTCCAGCCCGGCGGCCTCCAGCGCGGTGTCGACCGTGGCCCGCGACGTGGCGGCGCGCACGGCACGGGAGCGCAGCAGGGCGCGCGGCGAGGCGCCGAAACGCCGCTGCAGCAGAGCCCGTTCCCGCAGGTGCTCCGCGACGGTGAGGGAGGGGTCCAGCTCGCTCACCCCGGGAACCGGGCCGAGCGCGCTGAACCGGCGTACGGCCGCGAGCCGCCCCGGCAGGCGCTCGCCGCCCACCTCGGCACGGCCCGACGTGGCACGCATCCGGCCGGTGAGCGCGAGCAGCAGGCAGGTGCGGCCCGAGCCGGAGGGCCCCTCGACCGCGACGAGTGTTCCGGGAGCGGCGGAGAACCCGACGCCCTGGAAGGCCCAGCCGCGAGGTCCCTTCAGTCCGAAGTCCTCGGCGCTCACTGCCGCCCCGTGCGGGCCGTCCACGACCTCACCCCCGTCTTTTGAACTGACCAGTCAGTGCAAAAAGCTAGCCCGAACTCGTGCGCGAAGCAAAGTGGCAGGTCAGAGGGTGGTTCTGAGGGATTGTCAGTGGGGGGCGTCACGATGGATGCAGACGGCCACGAAGCCGTCACACGACGACAGGAGGTTCGTCATGGCCAGCTCGTCCGCAGCCGCCGCCCCGCGGCGCCGCGCAGTCAGCCCTGCCCCCTCACTGACCGGTCCGGCAACCGACGTCCACCCCGTGCTGCGCCGCACCACGGCACCGCCCGCCGCCCTCGATCTCCTCGCCCAGGCCCACACCGGCCTGGAGGAGGCCGCCACACTCGCCGTGCCCAACGAGCGCTACGCCACCGCGCACCTCGCCGCGCTGCGTACCGCCGCCGCCGTCCTCGCCGCCCGCGGCCGGCCCGAGACCGGCCGCCGCGGCAGGGAGCGCATCCGCAGCGCCTGGGAGGTGCTGCCGGACATCGCTCCCGAACTGACGGAGTGGAGCGCCCTGTTCGCCTCCGGGGCCGGGCGCAGGGCCCGTGCGGAGGCCGGTATACCTGGCGCCGCCACCAGCCGGGACGCCGATGATCTGCTGCGCGACGTCGCCGTGTTTCTGCGGCTGGTCGAGCGGCTGCTGTCCCTCCAGCCCGTGCTGCCGAACCCCCGGAGGGACGGGGCGGGCCGGCGGCGGGACGGGGAGTGACTGTCGGGGCGGTGCGAGGCAATAGGGTGGAGAGGACCCGTACCACCTGCACCGTTCACGCTCCGCCGTCCGTGGCGGCACCGCGCCGAGGAGTCAATCGCCGTGTCGGACCAGCTGCGCCCCCGCGCCTCCCTCCGTACCGCCGTGGTCTGGGAGGTTCTCAAGGACGCTCTCGAGCGCCGGGTCAAGGCGACCGGCAGGGAAACCCTGGACGTACTGGACACGGGCGGCGGCACCGGCAATTTCGCGGTGCCCGTCGCCCGCCTCGGGCACCGGGTCACCGTGGTCGACCCCAGCCCCAACGCCCTTTTCGCGCTGGAGCGCCGTGCGGACGAGGCCGGGGTCGCCGAGCGGGTGCGGGGCGTCCAGGGCGACATCCTCGGCCTCTTCGACGTGGTGGAGCGCGACAGCTACGACGCGGTCCTCTGCCACGGCGTCCTGGAGTACGTGGACGACCCCGCCGAGGGCGTGCGGAACGCGGTCGACGCGCTCCGCCCGTCCGGCGCGCTCAGCCTGCTCGGCGCCGGCGTCGGCGGTGCCGTCCTGGCGCGGGCGCTCGCCGGACACTTCGCGGAGGCCAGGCAGGCGCTGACGGACCCGGCGGGACGGTGGGGCGGCGGCGACCCCGTGCCCCGCAGGTTCACCACCGGCCAGCTGACGGAGTTGGTCACCGACGCGGGTGTCGAGGTGGGCGCCGTGCACGGTGTGCGGGTCTTCGCCGACCTCGTTCCCGGCGTTCTCGTGGACACCGAGCCCGGTGCGATGGAGGAGCTTCTCAGGCTGGAGGCGGCCGTGGCGGAACTGCCGGCCTTCCAGGCCGTGGCGACCCAGCTGCACGTTCTGGGGGAGAAGCGCGCCTAGGCCGTGACGGCGGGCCCGCACGGGCGTGGACACGGAGTGGCCGGAGCACGGCTGATCAGCAACGCAGCTGCAGACGGAGTACCGCCCAGAACACCCGATCGGGCCGCGAGCCCCGTATGATCGGGTGACACCATCCGGCATGACGGATCGGAGGTCGGGGAATCTACGCCTCAGCAGCCGAGCCGACATGGCGGTCCGGACTGGCTATGGCTAGAGGGCGGGTTTCACGGGGGCGAATCCCTGCCTATCCTGGAAGGGCCGCATACCGGTCGCCCCCGCGGCCGACGACGAGGAGGACTCCGTGCCGCTCTCGGAGCACGAGCAGCGAATGCTCGAGCAGATGGAGCGAGCGCTGTACGCCGAAGATCCCAAGTTCGCTACAGCGCTTGAGGGAAGCGGGCTGCGCAGGTACACCCGGCGACGGGTCTACCAGGCGGTGGTCGGCTTTCTGGTGGGTATCGCGCTCCTCATGGCCGGAATGGTTTTCCAGCAGACCTGGGTCAGCGTGGCGGGTTTCCTCGTCATGCTGGGCTGCGCCGTGCTGGCGGTCACCGGGTGGCGCAAGGCGCCCAAGCCCGGTGAGCAGCAGCCGGCCGGGAGTGCGAGCGGGGGTGGAGGCGAACGCCGACACCCCAGGCAGCGCCGGTCGATGATGAACCGGATCGAAGAGCGGTGGCAGCGCCGCCGCGACGAACAGGGCCAGTGAGCGCTTTGCGCCCCGGCCGGTGGACACCCCCCGGCCTGCGACGCGGTGCGCGCACACCGAGAACTTGACGCTGGACCCCACGTGAGGGGCGGTCGCACTCTGCGACCGCCCCTCACGCGTTGCCGGCTCACGGCCGGTGCGGGACCGGTGTCGGCCGGTACGGGGGTGGAGGCGGGGCACGGGCGGCGCCTGCCGCACACCGGCACCGGCCGGGCTCCGTGACTTTCAGACCAACCCTGACTCACGTCATTGGGCCCGGCCCGAATCGAGGGCCGCGGCCCCGGCCTGGCATGACCGCCGGCTGGGCGGGAGCCGGTGAGCCGGGGAAGGCGTGGGCGCCGGGAGTGCCGGGCGGCGATGCCGAGGGTCCCGGGAGCACCGGAGTGGGTGAGCGCGGGACCGGGCCTGGGGCCTGTCGGTGCAGGTCGAGGCCCGATCCCGGCGTCAGCCCTGCTGCCGCGACGGCCTGCGCAGACGCGCCGCCCAGCCGGCACGTCCCAGCCGGTCCGACCACCTCCGGCCGAGCTCCGCCCGTCCCTCCGAAATCGCCCAGATCACCCGAACGGCGGAACGGGGAGCGAGCGTCGCCCGCACCCTGCCCCAGCGGCCGGCCGAGGCCCACAGCCCCGCCCGTACCTCCCGCACGTCCTCCGCCGACCCGGCGACCGCGCGGGGCTCCGGGGCGTACAGCACCTGCTCCACCGAACCCGCCAGCCGGTGGGCCGCCGAGGCCGCAGCTCCGTCGAGGCCACCCAGTCGTACGACACGGGCCGCGGCCTTGCGAGGGGTCTGCGACTCGTCCGGGACGATGCCGTGGTCCCAGGCCGTGTCGGTCATCTCCCGCCAGGCGGCCATCACCCGTGCGGCGGCATCCGCGGAGGTACGGCCGGAGGAACCGAGCCGCCCGGGGCGGGCCCCCGAGTCCGCCGCGCCGTCGAAGCCAGCCGGTCGTACGGAACCGTCCGCGGCCTGGCCCGGCCGTGGGGTGGCGTCCGCGGTCGTACGGCCGGGGGAACCCAGCCGGCGGCTCCGCGCCCGTAGTCGCCAGAGCATCGGCAGCAACGGGAGCGTCAGCACCGCCAGGGAGCCCAGGACCCACAGGACCACCTCACCGACCGGCGTCCCCGGATCGGCCGAATCCACCGCACCGGGAACCGGGGCCACACCGCACTGGCCCTGCCGGCGCTCCTGCGCCGGGCACGACTCCGACGCGGAGGGAGCAGCCGTCGGCGCCACGGAGGCACCGTCCGTGGGCAGCGCGGGATCGCTCGGGTCCTGGGAGGGCACGTCCGGCCGGGTGTACGCCGGGGTGCTTCCGCGGGACGGAGTCGGCTCGAAGCGGGTCCACCCCACGCCCTCGAAGTACAGCTCGGGCCAGGCGTGCGCGTCCCGCAGCCCCACCGACACCGAACCGTCGGCCTGGACCGTGCCGGGCGTGAAGCCCACCGCGACCCGGGACGGAATTCCCAGCGCCCTGGCCATCGCGGCCATCGTGGAGGAGAAGTGGACGCAGAAGCCCTCCTTCTCCTTCAGGAACCGTTCGATCGCCGTCGTGCCGGTCCCCGAGGTCACCGTCGTGTCGTAACGGAAACCGCCCCCGGAAGCGAACCAGTCCTGGAGTTTCACGGCCCGCTCGTAGTCGTCGGCCGCGCCCTCCGTGACCCGCTCGGCCGTTTCCTCGACCACGTCGGGGAGCGACGCGGGGAGCCGGGTGTACTCACGGACCAGTTCCGAACGCGGTGCTCTCGCCGCGCCCAGCTGCGAGGCCGTGGGCTCCACCACCAGGCTGCTGACCTCGTAGCGGGCGCCGCCCGTCGTCTGGCCGTCGTCACCGACGAGGGTGCGCCCCTCGGGCTCGTACCTCCAGCGGCCCTGGACGTCCACCTCGCTCGCCGGGTAGGGGAGCGGCAGATACGTCTGCTGGTACGAACGCGAGGCCGAGATGTTCGTCCGGATCTCGGTGACGGCGACATCCGTGCCCAGCCCGCTCGGCTGAGGCAGCCGGTCCGGCACATCCCTCAGCCGGCGGGTCGACGGCCGCCACTCGCCGCCGCTGAACTGGTCCAGCGCGAGAATGCGCAGATAGAAGTCCTGCGGGCTCGCGGAGTTGGTGCGATACGTCATCACCTCCCGGTTCTCCGGCTGGTTGAGGTTGTTCTGGAGGGAGACCAGCGGATTCACCGCCGAGATCGTCCCTCCGCCTCCACCCCGGCCCGTCCCGCCGCCCGTGCCGCCCAGGAGCCCGCCGTCCAGCGCGGGAAGGGCGGCGGGGACGGCCAGTGCGATGCCCAGCGCCACCGCGCCGATACGCCGTCCCGTGCGGACCGGGGCGAGGGCACGTCCCGAGCCCTCCAAACCGGCGGCCAGACCGTTCGACGTACGGGACACACCGCCGAAGACCCGCCCCCACTGGGACAGCCGGTCCCGGCCCTCGGCCAGCAGGAGCAGCAGATACCCGCACGCGGCGAGCGTGAACCAGAGCCATCCCGCGCCGCCGTCGGAGAGCCCGGCCGCCACCGAGTAGAGGGCGAGCAACGGCAGTCCGGCTGGTGCGGCCGTGCGGAAGGTCACCGCGAGGACGTCCACGGCGAGGCCTATGAGCAGCACACCGCCGATCAGCATCAGGCGGATGCCGTCCGTCGCAGGTGCGGGGATGGCGTACCTGCTGACGTCGTCGGCGCCCGCGGTCAGCAGGTCGGCGAGGTGCTGGACCGCCTGCGGACCGGGCAGCACACCGAACAGGGCGTGGCCCCTGGCGAACGCCACCGTGAGCGTCACGAGGGTGACGGCCACCTGGAGGGAGACCGTCAGTATCCGCGCGAGGCGCATCCGGCGGGCGAGCGCGCCCACACCGGTCTGGACGGCCAGCAGGAAACCGGCCTGCAGCACCCACTTCGACGTCTCGACCAGAGGCAGCAGCGCCCCCGCCGCCAGCATCGTGGCCACGAAGGCGCACAGCGCCAGTCGGGTACGACCACTCATGACCATCCCCCGGAGAACCCTGTCGTCGATCCGGTGCCGGAGTGCTCCTGGCCCGCCTGCTGCCAGAGCCGGGAGAGCTCCGCCCCGGGCGGCACCGGCACCGCTGTCCATCCCGCTTCCCTCAGCACCCGCAGGCGCTCGGCGGCCGGAGCCGCCGGAGCGGCGGTCCTGCCGCGCGCCCAGTCGTCGCTGTCGAGCACGAACGCGACGGCCCCGCGGCTGCGCTGCCGCATCCTGGCCGCCACGGCCCTCTGCTCCTCGTCGAGATCACCGAAGAACGCCACCAGCAGCCCTTCGTTGCTCCCCCGGAGCACGTCGTGGGCGCGGGAGATGCCGCCCCCGTCGGAGTGGTCGACGACCGCCAGGGTGTCCATCATCAGGCCCGCCGAATCCGCGGAATCCTGGGTCGATCCCGCATAGCCCTCGGCGGTCTCGCCGGGCACGGTGCTCCCGTCGTCCGTGAGGAGCCGCACCGCGAAGCCGCGCTCCAGCATGTGGAGCAGGGCGGAGGCCGCCCCGGCCACGGCCCATTCGAAGGCCGACCCGGGCCCAGCGCCCTCATAGGCGATCCGCCGGGTGTCCAGGAGCACCGTGCACCTGGCCCGCTGCGGCTGTTCCTCCCGGCGCACCATCAGCTCGCCGTAGCGCGCGGTGGACCGCCAGTGGACCCGCCGCAGGTCGTCGCCGTGGCGGTAGCCGCGCGGAATGGTGTCGTCCTCGCCCGCCAGTGCCAGCGAACGCTGCCTTCCGTCGCCGTACCCGGAGGCTTCACCGGCCAGCCGCAGCGCCGGAAGCGGCTCGGTACGGGGGACGACGACGAGGGTGTCGTAGGCGCTGAAGGAACGCGTGAGCTCGCACATGCCGAAGGGATCGCTGAGCCGCAGCTGGAGCGGCCCCAGCGGATAGCGCCCGCGCAGATCGGACCGGACTCGGTAGGACACCTCCCGGACACCGCCCGCCTCCACCCGGTCCAGGACGAACCGGGGCCGGGGGCCCAGCACGTAGGGGACGCGGTCCTGGAGCATCAGCAGGCCCGTGGGCAGCCGCGAGACGTTCTCCATACGCAGATGGACCCGCGACTCCGATCCCGCCGGCACCCGGGACGGGGACAGCCGCCGGCTGCCTGCCACCCGGTCGCGGGTCCGGTGGAGCACGATGACGCAGACCAGCGGGAGCACCGCAAGCAGCAGACCGACCCGCAGCAGATCACCCTGGCCGAGGACGTAGGCGCAGGCGGCCGCCGCCACCCCGGCGGCGAGGAACGACCGGCCCCGCGTCGTCAGCCCGCTCAGAGCCGCCCGCAGGCCGCCCTTGTCGTCGCCTTCGTCCACAGGGCCGGGCCCACCGGCCGTCATCACAGCCGCCGGGCGCCGGGCTGCGGGCCGTACACCGGGCCGCCGGGCCGGTGCTGGGGCTGTGCCGGGGCGGCAGCGCCACCCGAGGTCGGCACCGGGGTGCGCTGGAGGATGTCGAGCACGACCTGCTCGGAGGTACGGCGGTTGAGCTGCGCCTGCGCCGTGGGCAGCAGGCGGTGCGCGAGCACCGGCACCGCGAGGGCCTGGACGTCGTCCGGCAGGGTGTAGTCACGCCCGGCGAGCGCCGCCGAGGCCTTGGCCGCCCGCAGGAGATGGAGGGTCGCGCGCGGGGACGCCCCGAGTCTGAGATCCGGGTGCCGGCGGGTGGCGCCCACCAGCTCCACCGCGTACCGCCGGACGGACTCGGCCACGTGGACCATGCGCACCGCCTCGATCAGCTTCACGATGTCGTGGGCGTGGGCCACCGGCTGCAGGTCGTCCAGCGGTGAGGCGCCGCCGTGCACGTCGAGCATCTGCAGCTCGGCCTCCGCGCTCGGGTACCCGATCGAGACACGGGCCATGAACCGGTCGCGCTGAGCCTCGGGCAGCGGATACGTGCCCTCCATCTCGACCGGGTTCTGCGTGGCGACGACCATGAAGGGATCGGGCAGCTCATAGGTCTGGCCGTCCATCGTGACCTGCCGCTCCTCCATCGACTCCAGCAGCGCCGACTGGGTCTTGGGCGAGGCACGGTTGATCTCGTCGCCGATCACGATCTGGGCGAAGATCGCGCCGGGCTTGAACTCGAAGTCACGCCGCTGCTGATCGAAGATCGACACCCCGGTGATGTCGGAGGGCAGCAGATCCGGTGTGAACTGGATGCGCCGCACCGAGCAGTCGATGGACCGCGCCAGCGCCTTGGCCAGCATCGTCTTGCCGACCCCGGGCACGTCCTCGATGAGGAGGTGCCCCTCGGCGAGCAGCACGGTCAGCGAGAGCCGTACGACCTCAGGCTTGCCCTCGATCACACCCTCGACCGACCTGCGCACCCGCTCCGCTGTCGTGGTCAGATCTGTGAGGCTCGCTCGATCGTCATAGGTCGTCACCCGGCCCTCCTCGGCCCCTTGTGCACGGGCCGACGCACAGAGCCGCCCGGCCCGCTCCGAAATACGGACACTCTCCGGAGGACCCGGAGAGATGTCACACCCGCATTCTTGTTGCCGTTACCGCTTCGTGTCACTCGCCTGTGGACAACTGGGGGCGATATGCCGGATGTGGTCCGTATGTCGGGGGACTTCAGGAGGCGGGGAGGATCTCGCGCAGCTTGCCCGTGGTCACGTCGAAGACGAATCCGCGGACGTCGTCCGTGTGCAGGAGGAAGGGTGACGTGCGCACACGCTGCATCGACTGCCGGACGTCCTGGTCGGCGTCCGAGTAGGCCTCCACGGCCCAGGCCGGGCGCTGCCCGACCTCGAGCTCCAGCTCCCGCCTGAAGTCCTCGGTGAGGGACTCCATGCCGCAGTTCGTGTGGTGGATGAGGATGACGCTGCGGGTGCCGAGCGCGCGCTGACTGATGGTCAGCGACCGCAGGACGTCGTCGGTGACCACGCCGCCCGCGTTGCGGATGGTGTGACAGTCACCCAGCTCCAGGCCCAGCGCCCGGTGGAGGTCGAGGCGGGCGTCCATGCACGCGACGACGGCGACCTTCAGTACGGGTCGCGCGTCCATGCCCGGGTCGGTGAACGCCTCCGCGTAACGCGTGTTCAGGTCGACCAGACGGTCGGTGACTGTCTCTCCGGACGGGGCACCGGAGGTGGTGGGGGAATCGGTCTCGGCGGAAGACTGCGCAGAAGTCGACATAACCATGACGTTATCCTCCGCCATTGCTCCCGGCGTGCTGTGGAAGGGGACAAAGAACGTCAACGTGGCTTGTTGTGAGGTAACCCACAAGCCTCACGCCCGGACGCCCGACCGGGTGAGGTTCGCCGCATCGCTCAGGCGGTACGACGCGCTGCGCCGTTCGTTGATCGGGAATGGATCGGATGGCAGGGTGGACTAAAGTGACGCGAAGTTACCGACACGCCTGCACATTCCGCATTTTTTACTTCGAGTTCCTGTGATGTGCGGCGTACATGCGGCCCGGCCCTCTCCCGCTCGTGGTCGGCCGACGCCCCTTCCCCGGCGCCGGCGGACCTCCCCTTCCGAGCGGGCGGGGACCAGACCGCACGTGCGGCCATCACGGGACAGAGCCTGAGAGGGCGCATTGAGCCAGACCCGACACGTCCCGGTGATGCTCCAGCGATGCCTGGACCTGCTGGCCCCGGCTCTGGAGGCGACAGGCCCGCAGCCCCCCGTCGTCGTGGACTGCACCCTGGGGCTCGGCGGGCACAGCGAGGCCATGCTCGCCGCCTTCCCCGACGCCCGGCTCGTCGCCCTGGACCGTGACAAGGAGGCGCTGCGCCTCTCCGGTGAGCGCCTCGCACCGTACGGCGACCGGGCCACCCTGGTGCACGCCGTCTACGACGAGCTGCCCGAGGTGCTCGAAAGACTCGGCATCCCCAAGGTCCAGGGCGTGCTGTTCGACCTGGGTGTCTCCTCGATGCAACTGGACGAGGCCGACCGCGGCTTCGCCTACGCCCAGGACGCGCCGCTCGACATGCGCATGGACCAGACGACCGGCATCGGCGCGGCCGAGGTACTCAACACCTACCCGCCGGGTGAACTCGTGCGGATCCTGCGCGCCTACGGCGAGGAGAAGCAGGCCAAGCGCATCGTGTCGGCCATCGTGCGTGAGCGCGCGAAGGAACCCTTCACCAACAGCGCCCGTCTCGTCGAGCTCATCCGCGACTCCCTTCCGCAGGCCGCCAAGCGCACCGGAGGAAATCCGGCCAAGCGCACCTTCCAGGCCCTGCGCATCGAGGTCAACGGCGAACTCACCGTCCTGGAGCGGGCCATTCCGGCCGCGGTGGCCAGTCTCGCCGTCGGTGGCCGGATCGCGGTCCTCTCCTACCACTCGCTGGAGGACCGGCTCGTCAAGCAGGTCTTCGCCGCAGGCGCCGCCAACACGGCGCCGCCCGGACTGCCCGTGGTCCCCGAGCGCTACCAGCCCCGGCTGAAGCTGCTCACCCGAGGCGCCGAACTGCCCACCGAGGAGGAGGTCGCCGAGAACCGGCGCGCCGCTCCCGCCAGGCTGCGCGGCGCCCAGCGGATCCGCGAGGAGGAGCGATGAGCGCCCCCCGCCCGCCCGGCCGGACGCCGGTGAGGGCGGTGGCGACGCCGTGACCGGGACGGCCGAGCAGATGAAGGGGCGGGCCGGCCGCCTCGCACGGCTGATGCCGTCGGGGCCGAGCACCGCTGCCCGTACCCCCTTCGTCCTGCTGGTCGTGCTGCTGCTCGCCGGTGGCCTGATCTCGCTCCTCCTGCTGAACTCGGCACTCAACGAAGGATCGTTCAGGCTCAGCAAGCTGGAGCGGGAGACGACCGAGCTCACCGACGATCAGCAGGCCCTCCAGCGCGACGTGGACAGCTACTCCGAGCCCGACGCGCTGGAACGCCGCGCCAGGGAGCTCGGCATGGTGCCCGGCGGCAGCCCCGCCTTCCTGAACCCGGACGGCACCGTCAGCGGTGTACCGGAGCGCGCCACCGCCGCACCGTCACCCACGGCGGCCCCCGAACCGGCGGCGAGCACGCCCTCCGCCTCGGCCTCCCCGTCCGGGTCCGCCTCGCAGGCCTCCGCCGCGTCCACCCCGGCGCCCTCCGCGACCCTCACCCCCTCACCCTCGACATCGCCCTCGACCAGCCCCGGCAGGTGACGCAGTGCCGTCCAAGGAACCGCCGCGCCGTCGCGTACCCGGCCCCGCGCGCCCCCGTAACGCGGCGAGCGGATCGGGCCGGCCCCGGCCCGCCGGCCGTCCGGCCACGCGGCGGCCTGCCGCGGCCCGGAAGCGGCGCGGCGGATCCCCGCAGTCCATCCGCCTGGGCAGCCCACGGCCCAGGCTCCGGCTGATCAGCCTCTGCCTGACGCTGGTGATGCTGGCGTTCGTCGTACGGCTCCTCCAGGTCCAGGCCGTCGACGCCGCCACCTACGCCGCGAAGGCCGAGAAGAACCGCTACCTCGAATACACGATCGCGGCCGAACGCGGAGAGATCACCGACCGCAGCGGTATCGCCCTGGCCACCAGCGTCGACGCGCACGACATCACGGCCGACCCGAAGCTGTTCACTCCCGAGGACAGCAAGGCGCCGGACGCCCCGCAGCAGGCGGCGGCGCTGCTCGCCCCGATCCTCGGCAAGGACGAGGCGGAGCTCGCCGAGAAGCTCTCGACCCCCAGGAGCCGCTACACGGTGCTGGCGCGCCGCCAGACCCCGCAGGTCTGGAAGCAGATCAAGGACCTCAAGTCCGTCTTCGCGGAGAAGGCGGCCGAGGACAAGGCCGCCGGGGGCCCCGGAGCCAACGTGCTGGCCGGAGTCCTCCAGGAGCCCACCACCAAGCGGGTCTACCCGAACGGCGGCCTCGCCGCCGGGATACTGGGGTTCGTCAACGCCGAGGGCAAGGGCGGCGGCGGCCTGGAAGCACAGCTGAACGGGCAGCTCCAGGGCGAGGACGGCAAGATCCGCTACGCCCAGGCGGGCGGCCGTCCCGTCCCCACGGCCGGCTCCACGGAGATCCCGGCCGTCGCGGGCACCGACGTCGAGCTGACGATCGACCGCGACATCCAGTGGGCGGCCCAGCGCGCCATCGCCGACCAGGTCGAGAAGTCCGAGGCGGACCGCGGCTACGTGGTCGTGCAGAACACCAGGACCGGCGAGGTCCTGGCCATGGCCAACGCCCCCGGCTACGACCCCAACGACCTCACGCGGAGCGACACGACGGCCCTGGGCAACGCGGCGCTCCAGGACGTGTACGAACCGGGCTCCACCAGCAAGGTCATGTCGATGGCCGCCGTGCTGGAGGAAGGGGCCGCGACACCCGGGACGCACGTCACCGTGCCCAACCGGCTGCACCGCGGCGACCGGCTCTTCCGGGACGACATCGACCACCCCACCTGGTACCTCACGCTCAACGGCGTACTCGCCAAATCGAGCAACATCGGCACCATCCTGGCCACCGGCCAGCTCGGCAGGACCCAGGCGGAGGCCAACAAGGTCCTGCACTCCTACCTGCGTAAATTCGGCATCGGCAGCACCACGGGGCTCGACTACCCGGGCGAGTCGCCCGGCATCCTCGCCAAGCCGCAGGACTGGTCGACCTCGCAGCAGTACACGATCCCGTTCGGCCAGGGCCTCTCGCTCAACGCCATGCAGGCCGCTTCGGTCTACCAGACGATCGCCAACGGCGGGGTCCGGATCGAGCCGACCCTGGTCCGCGGCACCAAGGACGCGGACGGCAACTACAGCGCGTCCGAAGCCCCCGAACGCACCCGGGTGGTCAGCGAGAAGACCGCCAAGACCCTGGCGAAGATGCTGGAGTCCGTCGTGGACGACCGGGAAGGCACCGGGACGAAGGCCCACATCCAGGGCTACCGGGTCGCGGGCAAGACGGGCACGGCCAACCGGGTCGACCCCGTACGCGGTGTCTACAAGGGCTACACCGCCTCCTTCGCGGGTTTCGCGCCCGCGGACGATCCGCAGATCACCGTCTACTGCGCCATCCAGAACCCCACCAAGGGCAGCTACTTCGGCGGACAGATCTGCGGCCCGATCTACAAGAAGGTCATGGAGTTCGCCCTCAAGACCCTCCAGACCCCTCCCTCCGGCAGCGCTCCCGCCCGGCTGCCGGTGTCCTTCAAGCCCGGCGAGTGACTCGGGGGAACCCTCAGTGACGACCATCACCCCTGATCCCGGGAACCGGAACGAGAAGTACCGCAACCCCGGCCCCTCACTTCGCGAGAGGCCGGGTCCGCCCGGTACGCTCACCGCCGTGCCCCACCCTGATCAGTGCCAAACCACTCAGAAGGACGCGCCTGTGAACTACCCGGGAGCGCCCCGACCGGACCGGCTCACGCCGACCTCCCTCGGAGAGCTGGCAGCCCGGCTCGGCGCAGGACCGCAGGACGCCGGTGAGGTCACCGGCATCACCCACGACTCGCGAGCCGTACGCCCCGGGGACGTGTACGCGGCCCTGCCCGGTGCCCGCTTCCACGGCGCGGACTTCGCCGCACAGGCCGCCGGCCTCGGCGCGGCCGCGATCCTCACCGACCCGGCGGGCGCAGAGCGCGCCGCCGCCACCGGCCTCCCGGTCCTCGTGACGGAGAACCCGCGCGGCCGGATGGGAGACCTCGCGGCGGAGATCTACGGACGGCCCGGCGCCGGCCTCCTCCAGATCGGCATCACCGGAACGTCCGGCAAGACCACCACGGCCTACCTCGTCGAGGGCGGCCTGCGCGGTGCCGGACGCAGCACCGGGCTGATCGGCACCGTCGAGATGCGGATCGGCGACGAGCGCATCAAGTCGGAGCGCACCACCCCCGAAGCCACCGATCTCCAGGCCCTGTTCGCCGTCATGCGCGAACGCGGGGTCGAGGCGGTCGCCATGGAGGTCTCCAGCCACGCCCTCGTGCTCGGCCGGGTCGACGGCTGCGTCTTCGACGTCGCCGTCTTCAACAACCTCAGCCCGGAGCACATGGAGTTCCACTCCGGGATGGAGGACTACTTCCAGGCCAAGGCGCAGCTGTTCACGCCGGAGCGCAGCAAGCTCGGTGTCGTCAACTTCGACGACGAGTACGGCCGCAGGCTGGTCGAGGAGGCGTCCGTCCCGGTCGTCACGTTCTCCGCGGAGGGCCACCCCGACGCCGAGTGGCGGGCCGAGGGTGTCGAGGTCGGTCCCCAGGACAGCACCTTCACCGTGGTCGGCCCCAAGGGCGAGCGGATCACCGCGAAGGCCCCCCTGCCGGGCCCCTTCAACGTGGCCAACACCCTCGCGGCGATCGTCACCCTGGCCGTCGCGGGTGTCGACCCGCAGACCGCCGCCGACGGTGTCGCGGCTGTCCCGGGGGTCCCCGGACGGCTGGAACGCGTCGACGCGGGACAGCCGTACCTCGCCGTCGTCGACTACGCGCACAAGACCGACGCCGTCGAATCCGTCCTGCGCTCCCTGCAGAAGGTCACCGAGGGCCGGGTGCACATCGTGCTCGGCTGCGGCGGTGACCGTGACACGACCAAGCGTGGCCCGATGGGTGCCGCCGCGGCCCGGCTCGCCGACACCGCCGTACTGACCTCGGACAACCCCCGCTCCGAGGACCCCCTCGCGATCCTCGCCGCCATGCTGTCCGGCGCGGCCGAGGTGCCCGTCCATGAGCGCGGCGACGTGCTCGTCGACGCGGACCGGGCCGCGGCCATCGCCGCCGCGGTCGCCCGGGCCGAGCCCGGCGACACCGTGCTGGTGGCCGGAAAGGGACACGAGCAGGGCCAGGACGTCCACGGAGTGGTCCGCGCCTTCGACGACCGGAAGGTCCTGCGCGAGGCCATCGAGCGTTCCCTGGGGCGTGCGAGCACCGTGCACACCTCTCAGGACCGCGTACACACCCACGAGAACAACAGTCAGGGATGACCAAGTGATCGCCCTTTCCCTCGCCGAGATCGCCGGAATCGTCGGCGGGCAGCCGTACGACGTACCGGACCCGTCCGTCACCGTCACCGGCCCCGTCGTCATCGACTCCCGGGAGGTGCGGCAGGGCTCCCTGTTCGCCGCGTTCGCGGGTGAGCGGGTCGACGGCCACGACTACGCGCAGGGCGCCGTCGAGGCGGGCGCGACCGCGGTGCTGGCCGCGCGCCCCGTCGGCGTCCCGGCGATCGTCGTGGACGACGTCGTGGCGGCGCTCGGCGCCCTGGCACGCGCCGTCGTCGAGCGCCTCGGCACCGCTGTCGTCGCGCTCACCGGATCGGCGGGCAAGACGTCCACGAAGGACCTCATCGCCCAGCTGCTGGAGCGCAAGGCGCCCACCGTCTGGACGCCGGGCTCCCTCAACAACGAGATCGGCCTGCCCCTCACCGCGCTGCGGGCGACGGCGGAAACCCGCCACCTGGTGCTGGAGATGGGGGCGCGCGGTATCGGCCACATCCACTACCTCGCGAACCTGACGCCGCCGAGCATCGGGCTTGTTCTCAACGTGGGCAGCGCCCACATCGGCGAGTTCGGCAGCCGGGAGGCGATCGCCCAGGCCAAGGGTGAGCTCGTCGAGGTCCTCCCGGAGGACGGCGCGGCGATCCTCAACGCCGACGACCCGCTCGTGCGGGCGATGTCGTCCCGCACAAAAGCCCGGGTGCTGCTCTTCGGAGAGGCCCCGGATGCGGACGTACGGGGAGAGAACGTGCGGCTCACGGACGACGGCCGCCCCGCTTTCGAGCTCCACACACCCACCGGGTGCAGCGACGTGACCTTGCGCCTGTACGGTGAGCACCACGTGTCGAACGCGCTCGCCGCGGCCGCCGTCGCCCATGAGTTGGGCATGTCCGTGACTGAGATCGCCGATGCGCTCTCCGGGGCGGGCACCCTCTCCCGCTGGCGCATGGAGGTCACCGAGCGTCCGGACGGTGTGACGGTCGTCAATGACGCCTACAACGCGAACCCCGAATCCATGAAGGCCGCACTCCGTGCGCTGGCCGCCATGGGCAAGGCCCGACGGGCAGCCGGGGGGCGCACGTGGGCGGTGCTCGGTCAGATGGCCGAGCTCGGCGACTCGTCGCTCGCCGAGCACGACGCGGTCGGACGGCTCGCCGTCCGGCTCAACGTCAGCAAGCTCGTCGCTGTCGGGGGAAGAGAAGCCTCCTGGCTGCAACTGGGCGCATATAACGAGGGTTCGTGGGGTGAGGAGTCGGTGCACGTGTCCGACGCACAGGCGGCCGTCGACCTGTTGCGCAGTGAACTGCGCCCGGGAGACGTCGTGCTGGTGAAGGCGTCCCGGTCGGTCGGCCTGGAGAAGGTCGCCCTGTCACTGCTGGAGACGACCGAGGGCGAGGTCGCCGTCCGATGAGGCAGATCCTCTTCGCGGGGGCCATAGGGCTCTTCCTGACCCTGGTCGGCACTCCGCTGCTGATCAAACTTCTGGCCCGCAAGGGCTACGGGCAGTTCATCCGGGACGACGGCCCGCGTACCCACGGCAGTAAAAAGGGCACCCCCACCATGGGTGGTATCGCCTTCATCCTGGCGACGATCATCGCGTACGTCCTGGCGAAGGTGATCACCGGCGAGGAGATGCGCTTCTCCGGCGTCCTCGTCCTGTTCCTGATGGCCGGGATGGGCCTCGTCGGTTTCCTCGACGACTACATCAAGATCGTCAAGCAGCGCTCGCTGGGTCTTCGGGCCAAGGCGAAGATGGCCGGCCAGCTGATCGTCGGCATCGCGTTCGCCGTCCTCTCGCTGCAGTTCGCCGACATCAGGGGCAACACCCCGGCATCCACCCGGCTCTCCTTCGTCGAGGACTTCGGCTGGTCCATCGGACCGGTGCTGTTCGTCGTCTGGGCGCTGTTCATGATCCTCGCCATGTCCAACGGCGTGAACCTGACGGACGGTCTGGACGGCCTGGCCACCGGCGCGTCGGTGATGGTCTTCGGCGCGTACACCTTCATCGGGCTGTGGCAGTTCCAGGAGTCGTGCGCCAACGCGACCACCCTGACCAACCCCCAGGCGTGTTTCGAGGTACGCGACCCGCTCGACCTCGCGGTCGTCGCCTCCGCGCTGATGGGTGCCTGCTTCGGCTTCCTGTGGTGGAACACCTCACCCGCGAAGATCTTCATGGGTGACACCGGTTCGCTCGCTCTCGGCGGGGCGCTCGCCGGTCTCGCGATCTGCTCCCGCACCGAGTTCCTGCTGGCCATCCTCGGCGGCCTCTTCGTGATGATCACCATGTCCGTGGTCATCCAGGTCGGTTCGTTCAAGATGACCGGCAAGCGGGTCTTCCGGATGGCACCGCTGCAGCACCACTTCGAACTCAAGGGCTGGTCCGAAGTCCTGGTCGTGGTCCGCTTCTGGATCATCCAGGGCATGTGCGTGATCGTCGGACTCGGCCTCTTCTACGCGGGATGGGCAGCCAAGAAGTGAGCAACGTGGACTGGCAGGGCAAGCACGTCACGGTCGCCGGGCTCGGGGTGAGCGGAATCCCCGCCGCCCGCGCCCTGCACGAGCGGGGTGCCCTCGTCACCGTCGTCAACGACGGCGACGACGAGCGCTCCCGGGCCCAGGCCGCGGAGCTGGAGGCGGACGGGATCACCGTGCGCCTCGGCGACGGGGCGACCCTGCCCGAGTCCACCGAGCTCGTCGTCACGGCTCCCGGATGGAAGCCGGACAAGCCCCTTTTCCTGGCAGCCGCCGAGGCGGGCGTCCCCGTCTGGGGTGACGTCGAGCTCGCCTGGCGGCTGCGGGGCCCCGACGCCGCACCCTGGCTCGCGGTCACCGGCACCAACGGCAAGACCACGACCGTGCGGATGCTCGCCTCGATCCTGGAGGCAGCGGGACTGCGCACGGCCGCGGTCGGCAACATCGGGGTCTCGCTGCTGGACGCGGTGCTCGGCGACGAGACGTACGACGTGCTCGCCGTCGAGCTCTCCAGCTACCAGCTGCACTGGGCCCCCTCCCTGCGCGCCCACTCCGGGGCCGTGCTCAATCTGGCCCCCGACCACCTCGACTGGCACGGTTCCATGGCCGGTTACGCCGCAGACAAGGGGCGGATCTACGAGGGCAACACCGTCGCGTGTGTCTACAACGCGCAGGACGGGGCCACGGAGGACCTCGTACGCGAGGCCGACGTGGAGGAGGGCTGCCGGGCGATCGGCTTCACCCTCGGCGCGCCCGCGCCCTCGCAGCTCGGAGTGGTCGACGGCATCCTGGTCGACCGCGCCTTCGTGGCCGACCGGCAGAAGAACGCCCAGGAGCTCGCGGAGGTCGGCGACGTCCAGCCGCCGGCCCCGCACAACATCGCCAACGCCCTGGCCGCCGCGGCGCTCGCCCGCGCCTTCGGCGTCCCGCCTGCCGCCGTGCGCGACGGGCTGCGGGCCTTCCGTCCGGACGCGCACCGCATCGAGCACGTCGCGGACGTCGACGGAGTCACGTACATCGACGACTCCAAGGCCACCAACACGCACGCGGCCGAGGCATCCCTCGCGGCCTACGAGCCGATCGTGTGGATCGCCGGGGGCCTCGCCAAGGGCGCCACCTTCGACGAGCTCGTCACCGGGGCCGCGAAGCGGCTGAGGGGCGTCGTGCTGATCGGCGCCGACCGGGCGCTGATCCGCGAAGCCCTGGCGCGACACGCCCCCGAGGTACCGGTGGTCGACCTCGACCGGACCGACACTGGTGCGATGTCCGAGGCGGTACGCGAAGCGGCCGGTCTGGCAGAGCCCGGTGACACCGTGCTGCTGGCCCCGGCCTGTGCCTCGATGGACATGTTCGTCAACTACAACAAGCGGGGCGAGGCGTTCGCGGAGGCGGTCCGCGGACTCTCCGGCGAGAGCGCCTGACGGCCCCGGCCTCAGCGGCGTACGGTCCCGGTGACCGGGAACGGTGACCGGGAACGGTGACCGGCCCCCGGGCCGGACGGCGTGCGGCACCGCCGGGGGCCCGGCGCCGGACCCCGGGCACGAGCAGTGGAGGGGACAGCGACAATGCCGGCCGACGAGAGCGCAGCCGCGCGTGGAGCCGACCGCTCACGGGCGGCCTCGGCCATCAGCGGCGCGCTCACCCCGCCCCTGTTCGCCGGACCGCTGCCCGCGGGTGCGGGAGCCGTCCCGGGGCTCGCCCTGCGGAGCCGGCCCGCAGCGGGGCCCAGGCGGCCCTCCGCACCACGCGGAGGCGGAACACCGAGGGCCGGAGGAGGGCAGCAGCCCCGGCCGCGCCGGGGCGCCGGGGTGCGGCGGACCTACGAGCGGGCACGACGGGCCTGGGACCGCCCTCTGACCGCGTACTACCTGATTCTCGGGTCGAGCCTGCTGATCACCGTGCTGGGCCTCGTGATGGTCTACTCCGCCTCGATGATCAAGGCGCTGGAACTCGCCCGGCCCAGCACCTACTTCTTCCGCAAGCAGTTCATCGCGGCCGTCATCGGGGCCGCGCTGATGCTGCTGGCCTCCCGGATGCCGGTCAAACTCCACCGGGCGCTGGCCTACCCGCTGCTCATGGGCACGGTCTTCCTGATGGTCCTGGTACAGGTGCCGGGGATAGGGATGTCGGTCAACGGCAACCAGAACTGGATCTATCTGGGCGGGCCCTTCCAGCTCCAGCCGAGCGAGTTCGGCAAGCTGGCCCTCATCCTGTGGGGCGCGGACCTGCTCGCCCGCAAACAGGACAAGCGGCTGCTGACGCAGTGGAAACACATGCTCGTGCCGCTCGTGCCGGTCGCCTTCATGCTGCTCGGGCTGATCATGCTCGGCGGGGACATGGGGACAGCGATCATCCTCACAGCGATCCTCTTCGGCCTTCTCTGGCTGGCCGGCGCCCCCACCCGGCTCTTCGCCGGTGTACTCGCCTTCGCCGGTCTCATCGGTTTCGTCCTCATCAAGACCAGCCCCAACCGGATGTCCAGGCTCGCCTGCATCGGCGCCTCCGAACCCGGCCCGGGGGACTCGTGCTGGCAGGCGGTGCACGGAATCTACGCTCTCGCGTCCGGCGGATGGTTCGGTTCCGGGCTCGGCGCGAGTGTGGAAAAATGGGGGCAACTACCTGAACCGCACACCGACTTCATCTTCGCCATCACCGGGGAGGAACTGGGTCTGGCGGGGACGCTGTCGGTACTGGCCCTCTTCGCGGCTCTAGGCTATGCGGGTATCCGCGTGGCCGGACGCACGGAGGACCCCTTCGTGAGGTACGCAGCCGGAGGCGTGACCACCTGGATCACGGCGCAGGCCGTGATCAACATCGGTGCGGTGCTCGGCCTGTTGCCGATCGCCGGTGTCCCGCTTCCGCTGTTCTCCTACGGGGGCTCGGCCCTGCTGCCGACCATGTTCGCTGTCGGGCTCATGATCGCCTTCGCGCGAGAGGACCCTGCGGCGAGAGCGGCCCTGGCCATGCGGAGGCCCGGGGTCAGATGGAAGACGATGAGACGGCGCGTCACGAAGCGTCCGTCCGGAGAGCGGTGAATTTCGGTGCATGTCGTACTCGCCGGCGGGGGGACCGCCGGGCACATCGAGCCCGCGCTTGCCCTCGCAGACGCCCTGCGGAGGCAGGACCCGACCGTGGGAATCACTGCCCTCGGCACGGAACGCGGACTCGAGACCAGGCTCGTACCCGAGCGGGGGTACGACCTGGCACTGATCCCCGCCGTACCGCTGCCGCGCAAGCCCACACCCGAGCTGATCACCGTCCCGGGGCGGCTGCGCGGCACCATCAAGGCCGCCGAGCAGATCCTGGAGCGCACCAAGGCGGACTGCGTGGTCGGCTTCGGCGGCTACGTCGCCCTGCCCGGCTATCTCGCGGCCAAGCGCGCCGGCGTCCCCATCGTCGTCCATGAGGCCAACGCCCGGCCGGGCCTGGCCAACAAGATCGGTTCGCGTTACGCCCACGGCGTAGCCGTCTCCACCCCGGACAGCAAGCTGCGCGGCGCCCGCTACATCGGCATCCCGCTGCGCCGCACCATCGCCACCCTCGACCGGGCCCGGGTCCGCCCCGAGGCGCGCGCCGCCTTCGGGCTCGACCCGAATCTGCCCACGCTGCTCGTCTCGGGCGGCTCGCAGGGCGCACGCCACCTCAACGAGGTGGTCACCCGGATCGCACCGCTGCTCCAGCGGTCCGGAATCCAGATCCTGCACGTGGTCGGCCCGAAGAACGAATTGCCGCGCATCGACAACATGCCCGGGATGCCGCCCTACATCCCGGTACCGTACGTGGACCGGATGGACCTCGCGTACGCCGCGGCCGACATGATGCTCTGCCGCGCGGGCGCGATGACCGTCGCCGAACTCTCCGCCGTCGGGCTCCCCGCCGCCTACGTCCCGCTGCCCATCGGCAACGGCGAACAGCGGCTCAACGCCCAGCCGGTGGTCAACGCCGGCGGCGGCCTGCTGGTGGACGACGCGGCGCTCACCCCGGAATGGGTGCAGGGCAACGTCCTTCCGGTGCTCTCGGATCCGCACAGGCTGTACGAGATGTCCCGTGCCGCCGCGGAGTTCGGGCGACGGGACGCCGACGACCTCCTCGTCGGCATGGTGTACGAGGCGATTGCCGCACGCCGCCAGGCGTGAGGCGGTGCGGACCCGGGGCGGAAGCCCCGGGTCCGGCGAAGGAGCGAGCGTGGCCGGACCGACGACTGCCCAGCGCGGTGACGCCGAACGGGCCGACACCCCGGCCCGCCCTCCGCACATCGGCCCGCAGAAGAGCCGGCTGACCGGACGCACCCGCCTGATCCTGGCCGCGGCCGGCCTGGCGCTGACCGCCGCGGCCACGGTCTGGGTGCTCTACGGCTCGTCCTGGCTGCGCCTGGAGCAGGTGACGATCACCGGCACGGGAGTCCTGACCCGCACCGAGGTGGAGGCGGCCGCGGACGCCCCCGTCGGCGCCCCGCTGATCTCCGTGGACACCGGCGCGATCGCGGACCGGTTGCGCCAGAAGTTGCCTCGTGTCGACTCCGTGGATGTCGTACGGTCATGGCCGCACGGAATCAGCCTTAAAGTGACGGAACGAAAGCCCGTCCTGCTGGTCGAAAAGGGCGGAAAGTTCATTGAAGTGGACGCGAAGGGCGTGCGCTTCGCAACCGTGGACAAAGCGCCCCCGCATGTGCCGCTGCTGGAATTGACGCCGGACCGGTCGGCCAGTCTGCGCCGCTTCGGCGGTGACCGGCTGGTGCGGGAAGCGGTCCGCATCGCGGGCGACCTTCCGGGGAAGGTGGCCAGGGAGACCGAGTCGGTGCGGGTCACCTCGTACGACTCCGCCGTTCTCGAACTGACCCGTGGCCGCACGGTGATGTGGGGGAGCAGCGAGGAGGGGCCCGTGAAGGCGCGGGTACTCACCGCTCTCATGAAAGCGTCTCCCAAAGCGGGACACTTCGACGTGAGTGCACCCAGCGCCCCTGCGGCGTCGAAGAGTTGACGCACGTTTGGCCTGGCCAGCCCCCTGGTTGGTCAGCGCTACGGGTGATCACATAGGGTGAAAAGAAAAACGGGAGGTTCGGCGTGTTCGTTGAACGCGCGCCACTTGTCGACTTAGTGTCCTGTTCGGAAGAGTCCATGAAGCAGACACACTGGTAACCCTAAACTTCAAGGTTAGGGTTTGGGTCGGCGTCCGGACCGACCCAATCGGCATCCGTCGTCGCGGCGGGACTACCGCCAAGCGACGACACGTAACTCGAGGCGAGAGGCCTTCGACGTGGCAGCACCGCAGAACTACCTCGCAGTCATCAAGGTCATCGGTGTCGGCGGCGGTGGTGTCAATGCCATCAACCGAATGATCGAGGTCGGCCTCAAGGGCGTCGAGTTCATCGCGATCAACACCGATGCGCAGGCACTGTTGATGAGCGACGCCGACGTCAAGCTCGACGTCGGCCGTGAACTCACCCGTGGCCTCGGAGCCGGGGCGAACCCGGCCGTCGGTCGCAAGGCGGCAGAGGACCACCGTGAGGAGATCGAGGAGGTCCTCAAGGGGGCCGACATGGTCTTCGTCACCGCCGGAGAAGGCGGCGGCACCGGCACCGGCGGCGCACCCGTCGTCGCCAACATCGCCCGCTCGCTGGGCGCCCTGACGATCGGTGTGGTCACCCGCCCGTTCACCTTCGAGGGCCGGCGGCGCGCGAACCAGGCGGAGGACGGCATCGCCGAGCTCCGCGAAGAGGTCGACACCCTCATCGTCATTCCCAACGACCGGCTGCTGTCCATCTCGGACCGCCAGGTCAGCGTGCTCGACGCCTTCAAGTCGGCCGACCAGGTGCTGCTCTCGGGTGTCCAGGGCATCACCGACCTCATCACGACCCCGGGTCTGATCAACCTCGACTTCGCCGACGTCAAGTCGGTCATGTCCGAGGCCGGATCGGCGCTCATGGGCATCGGCTCCGCCCGCGGCGACGACCGCGCGGTGGCGGCGGCGGAGATGGCGATCTCCTCGCCGCTCCTGGAGGCGTCCATCGACGGCGCCCGCGGTGTCCTGCTCTCCATCTCCGGTGGCAGCGACCTCGGTCTCTTCGAGATCAACGAGGCCGCGCAGCTGGTGAGCGAGGCGGCACACCCCGAGGCGAACATCATCTTCGGCGCGGTCATCGACGACGCGCTGGGCGACGAGGTCCGGGTCACGGTCATCGCCGCGGGCTTCGACGGCGGACAGCCGCCGGCCCGCCGGGAGAACGTCCTCGGGGCCGGCGCCGGCAAGCGCGAGGAGCCGGCTCCGCCGGCCCGGGCCGCGGAGCCGGTGCGTCAGACGAGCGGGCTGGGTTCCGTGCCCCCGCGCGAGGAGCCGCAGGCCCCGGCCGAGCCGGCGCCCGTGGTGAACGAGACCTCGCTGCCGCCGGTCTCCCCTCCGCACGTCCCGACGGCCCGTCCCTACCAGGACAGTCAGGCCGAAGAGCTGGACGTACCGGACTTCTTGAAGTGATAGGTCCGCAGCACGCGGCCGAGGCCGCGGAGTCTTCGGCGGGCGGCGCCCACTTCGCTTTCACCGACAGGTGGGGCGGAGTGAGCGCCGTTCCGTTCGAGGAGCTCAATCTCGGCGGCGCGGTCGGCGACGACCCCGCCGCTGTCGTCACGAACCGGGCCCGCGCGGCAGGGGCCCTCGGCCTCGACCCGGCGCGGGTCGTCTGGATGAACCAGGTGCACGGGCGCGACGTGGCCGTGGTCGAGGGTCCCTGGGGCGACGCCTCGGAGATCCCCGCCGTGGACGCCGTGGTGACCGCCCGGCGGGGACTTCCGCTCGCGGTCCTCACCGCCGACTGCACACCCGTACTGCTGGCCGATCCGGTGGCCGGGGTCGTCGCCGCCGCCCACGCGGGAAGGCCCGGCCTGGTCGCGGGAGTCGTCCCGGCCGCGGTCGAGGCCATGACCGCGCTCGGCGCCGAACCGGCCAGGATCGTCGCGCACACCGGCCCGGCGGTCTGCGGCCGGTGCTACGAGGTGCCGGAGCAGATGCGCGCCGAGGTCGCGCAGGCCGTCCCGGCGGCGTGGTCCCGGACCAGCTGGGGAACCCCGGCGGTGGACGTCACGGCCGGGGTGCACGCCCAGCTCGACGCGCTCGGCGTCGTCGACCGGCACCGTTCGCCGTTCTGCACCCTCGAATCGGGCGATCACTTCTCGTACCGCCGCGACCGCACCACGGGACGGCTCGCCGGATATGTCTGGTTGGACGGATAGGACATGACGGATCGCAGGACTCAACTCGCCACGAACCTGGCACGGGTGGAGGAACGTATCGCTTCCGCCTGTGCCGCGGCGGGCCGCAAGCGGGAAGAGGTGACGCTCATCGTCGTCACCAAGACCTACCCCGCGAGCGACGTGCGCATTCTGCACGAACTCGGTGTGCGTCAGGTCGCGGAGAACCGCGATCAGGACGCGGCGCCAAAAGCCGCCGCATGTGCGGATCTGTCCCTCACATGGCACTTTGTCGGTCAGTTGCAGACCAACAAGGTTCGCTCCGTGGCCGGTTATGCCGGTGTGGTGCAGTCGGTGGACCGCGTGAAGCTGGTCACCGCACTCTCCGCGGCGGCGGTGCGGGGCGAGCGCGAACTCGGCTGCCTCATCCAGGTCGCACTCGACGCCGGGAGCGGCGAGCGCGGAGACCGGGGCGGTGTCGCGCCCGACGCGATCGGCGAGTTGGCCGACGCCGTCGAGGCCGCGCCGGGGCTGAGACTCGACGGCCTCATGACCGTCGCCCCGCTCGCGGGTCCGTACGCCGGCCGGCAACGGGCCGCGTTCGACCGGCTGATGGAAATCTCATCCCGCCTGCGCGGGAACCATCCGGCTGCGAACATGGTCTCTGCTGGGATGAGTGCGGATCTCGAGGACGCGGTTGCGGCCGGAGCGACACATGTACGCGTCGGTACGGCGGTACTCGGAGTCCGACCCCGGCTCGGGTAACGTCGCGAAGCAAGTCGGACCACAGCAGAAAATATGGTCATTCCCGCTCCTCGCGGGCAGGCCGGAGTGGATCTCGGGCACTTGGTGACACGAATGCCGATCCACCACAGAGCGGAGGACTCGGAGCATGGCCGGCGCGATGCGCAAGATGGCGGTCTACCTCGGCCTCGTGGAGGACGATGGGTACGACGGTCCGGGGTTCGACCCCGACGACGAATTCGAACCCGAGCCGGAGCCCGAACGTGACCGGCGCCGGCACCAGCCCGCCCACCAGGTGGAGCGGGAAAGGGACGAACCGGTACGAGCGGTGCAGCCTCCCGCGCCCCGGGAGCCGGTTCAGCTCCCGGCGGAAAGCGGACGACCCGCCCGAATCGCACCCGTGGCATCCATCACACCTGACCGCCCGAACATGGAGAAGAACGCACCGGTGATCATGCCCAAGGTCGTGTCCGAGCGGGAGCCCTACCGGATCACCACGCTGCACCCCAGGACCTACAACGAGGCCCGTACCATCGGGGAACACTTCCGTGAGGGCACTCCGGTGATCATGAACCTCACGGAGATGGACGACACCGATGCGAAGCGACTTGTCGACTTTGCCGCGGGACTCGTCTTCGGTCTCCATGGCAGCATTGAGCGCGTGACGCAGAAGGTGTTCCTGTTGTCGCCTGCTAACGTCGATGTCACGGCGGAGGACAAGGCCCGCATCGCAGAGGGCGGGTTCTTCAACCAGAGCTGAGAACACCGGGAACAAACCCGGCCGGTAGGCCGGGCAACGAGAGCCAGGGGAGAGGGAAGCGCGGGACATGGGCGTCGCACTGGATGTGGTCTATATCGCGCTGATGTGTTTCCTCATCGTGCTGATCTTCCGGCTGGTCATGGACTATGTCTTCCAGTTCGCACGTTCATGGCAGCCAGGCAAGGCGATGGTGATCGTTCTCGAGGGCACTTACACTGTCACCGATCCACCGCTGAAGCTTCTGCGGCGGTTCATACCGCCGTTGCGTCTCGGGGGCGTGGCACTTGACCTGTCCTTCTTCGTTCTGATGATCATCGTCTACATACTGCTCAGCCTCGTGGGCAAATTTGCGAGCAGCGTGTGAACGATACGGTCTTGCCGACTGCCGACGACTACGTAGAGGTGAAGAAGAGATGCCGCTGACCCCCGAGGACGTGCGGAACAAGCAGTTCACGACCGTCCGCCTCCGAGAAGGCTATGACGAGGACGAGGTCGATGCCTTCCTCGACGAGGTCGAATCGGAGCTGACCCGTCTGCTCCGTGAGAACGAGGACCTGCGCGCCAAGCTGGCCGCCGCCACGCGTGCGGCCGCGCAGAACCAGCAGCAGCAGGGCATGCGTAAACCCCCGGAACAGCAGGACAGGCCCGGTGCCCCGGTGCCCGCCGCCATATCTGGTCCGCCGGTGCAGCAGCAGCCCCCGCAGATGGGTCCCCCCCAGCTGCCCGGTGGCGCTCCGCAGCTGCCTGCCGGTCCCAGCGGCCATGGTCCCCAGGGCGGCCACGGTCCCGGTCCGCAGGGCCCGCACGGCCCCGGCCCGATGCAGGGCGGTCCCATGGGTGGCCCGATGGGCGGTCCCATGGGTGGTCACGCTCCGCAGCAGCAGATGCAGCAGCAGCAGATGCAGCAGATGCAGCAGCCCGGTCAGGGCCCCGGTGGCGACAGTGCCGCCCGTGTCCTCTCCCTTGCCCAGCAGACCGCCGACCAGGCGATCGCGGAGGCCCGTTCCGAGGCCAACAAGATCGTCGGCGAGGCGCGCAGCCGTGCCGAGGGCCTCGAGCGTGACGCCCGTGCCAAGGCCGACGCCCTGGAGCGGGACGCGCAGGAGAAGCACCGCGTGGCGATGGGCTCGCTCGAGTCGGCCCGCGCGACGCTGGAGCGCAAGGTCGAGGACCTGCGTGGCTTCGAGCGCGAGTACCGGACCCGCCTGAAGTCCTACCTGGAGAGCCAGCTGCGTCAGCTGGAGACCCAGGCCGACGACTCGCTGGCTCCGCCGCGTACCCCCGCCGCCGCTTCGCTGCCGCCGTCGCCTTCGCTGGCTCCGGCCGGCGCGGGTGCGATGGGGCACACCATGGGCGGCAACCACGGTGGTCACGGCAGCCCGCAGATGGGCAGTGGCAACCAGTCGATGGGTGGTGGACCGTCGTACGGCGGCGGCCAGCAGCAGATGTCGCCCGCGATGACGCAGCCGATGGCACCGGTGAGGCCGCAGGCCCCGCAGCCGATGCAGCAGGCTCCGTCGCCGATGCGCGGCTTCCTGATCGACGAGGACGACAACTGAGCGGTGCGCGCTCGCTGAGCGCGTAGCCGTCGGCAGGCTGAGGGCCGGGCCCCGGGGTTTTCCCCGGGGCCCGGCCCTTTGGCGTGGGCGCAGCCGGGGCGGGCGGGGTGCCTGCGGCGGTGCTCTTCTCCTCTCCTCTCCTCCCCTCCCCTCTTCCCTCTCCCCGCCCCCGCCCCCGGACCATGGTTCTGCCCGGACGGGCCGGATCGGGCGGTGGGCCCCGGGGGCGGGCGCACGCCTGTCGCGGGGGGCTGCCTCGGAGGGCCGGCCGGAATGGAGGCGGGCCGGAACGACGAAGGGGCCCGGCCGGGACGAGGTGTCCGGCCGGGCCCCTTCGGGCGTGCTCCCGCTTACCGCTCCGTCTTGCGGAGGCGGAACGTGAGGGCCAGACCCTCATCCTCGAACGGCGTGCCGTACGTGTCGTCCGCCTCACCCTGCGCGTAGTCCAGCGCCAGGACCTCGTCCGCGATCAGCGACGCGTGGGCGGTCAGGGCCTCGGCCGTCTCGGGGGACGCCGAAGTCCAGCGGACCGCGATCCGGTCCGCCACGTCCAGGCCGCTGTTCTTGCGGGCCTCCTGGATCAGCCGGATCGCGTCGCGGGCCAGTCCCGCCGCCCGGAGCTCCGGGGTGATCTCCAGGTCCAGGGCGACCGTCGCGCCGGAGTCGGACGCCACCGACCAGCCTTCGCGGGGGGTCTCCGTGATGATGACCTCGTCCGGGGCGAGGGTGACCCGCTCCCCGTCCACCTCGACCGAGGCGGTGCCCTCACGCAGCGCCAGGGACAGCGCGGCGGCGTCGGCGTTCGCGACGGCCTTGGCCACCGCCTGGACGCCCTTGCCGAAGCGCTTGCCCAGCGCGCGGAAGTTCGCCTTGGCCGTGGTGTCCACGAGTGATCCGCCGACCTCGGAGAGCGAGGCGAGGGAGGAGACGTTCAGTTCCTCCGTGATCTGCGCGCGCAGCTCCGGGCCGAGCGACTCGAAGCCGGAGGCCGCCACCAGGGCCCGCGAGAGGGGCTGGCGGGTCTTGACCCCCGACTCGGCACGCGTCGCGCGTCCGAGCTCGACCAGGCGCCGTACGAGAGCCATCTGCGAGGACAGGGCCGGGTCGATGGACGCAGGGTCCGCCGTCGGCCACGACGACAGGTGCACCGACTCAGGGGCGTCGGGGCTCACCGGGACGATCAGGTCCTGCCAGACCCGCTCGGTGATGAACGGGGTCAGCGGGGCCATCAGGCGCGTGACCGTCTCCACGACCTCGTGCAGGGTGCGCAGCGCGGCCTTGTCGCCCTGCCAGAAGCGGCGGCGCGAGCGGCGCACGTACCAGTTGGAGAGGTCGTCGACGAACGCGGAGAGCAGCTTGCCGGCGCGCTGGGTGTCGTAGCTCTCCAGCGCCGTCGTGACCTCGTTCACCAGAGTGCCCAGTTCGCCCAGGAGCCAGCGGTCGAGGACTGTACGGTCCGCGGGAGCCGGATCGGCCGCGGAGGGCGCCCAGTTCGACGTACGGGCGTACAGGGCCTGGAAGGCCACCGTGTTCCAGTAGGTGAGGAGCGTCTTGCGGACGACCTCCTGGATCGTGCCGTGGCCCACGCGGCGTGCCGCCCACGGGGAACCGCCCGCCGCCATGAACCAGCGGACGGCGTCGGCACCGTGCTGGTCCATCAGCGGGATCGGCTGGAGGATGTTGCCCAGGTGCTTGGACATCTTCCTGCCGTCCTCGGCGAGGATGTGACCGAGGCACACCACGTTCTCGTAGCTCGACTTGTCGAAGACGAGCGTGCCGACGGCCATCAGCGTGTAGAACCAGCCGCGTGTCTGGTCGATGGCCTCCGAGATGAACTGCGCCGGGTAGCGGCTCTCGAAGATCTCCTTGTTCTTGTACGGGTAGCCCCACTGCGCGAACGGCATCGAGCCCGAGTCGTACCAGGCGTCGATGACCTCCGGGACGCGGTACGCCTCCAGCTGGCAGTTCTCGTGCGAGCAGGTGAACGTGATCTCGTCGATGAACGGGCGGTGCGGGTCCAGGTCCGACTGGTCGCGGCCGGTGAGCTCGGAGAGCTCGGCGCGGGAGCCGACACAGGTCAGGTGGTCGTCCTCGCAGCGCCAGATCGGCAGCGGGGTGCCCCAGTAGCGGTTGCGGGACAGTGCCCAGTCGACGTTGTTGTTCAGCCAGTCGCCGAAGCGGCCGTTCTTCACGGACTCCGGGAACCAGTTGGTCTTCTCGTTCTCCTGGAGCAGCCGCTCCTTGACCGCCGTGGTGCGGATGTACCAGGACGGCTGCGCGTAGTACAGCAGGGCCGTGTGGCAGCGCCAGCAGTGCGGGTAGCTGTGCTCGTACGGGACGTGGCGGAAGAGCTTGCCCCGCGCCGCCAGGTCCTCGGTGAGCGCCTCGTCGGCCTTCTTGAAGAAGACGCCGCCGACCAGCGGGAGGTCCTCCTCGAAGGTGCCGTCCGGGCGGACCGGGTTCACCACGGGGAGGCCGTACGCCTTGCAGACCAGGAGGTCGTCGGCGCCGAACGCGGGGGACTGGTGGACCAGACCCGTGCCGTCCTCCGTCGTGACGTACTCGGCGTTGACGACGAAGTGCGCCTCGCTCGGGAACTCGACCAGCTGGAAGGGGCGTTCGTACGTCCAGCGCTCCATCTCGCGGCCGGTGAAGGTCTCGCCGGTGAGCTCCCAGCCCTCGCCGAGCGCCTTCTCGGCCAGCGGCTGCGCGACGACCAGCTTCTCCGAGCCGTCCGTCGCGACGACGTAGGTCACGTCGGGGTGCGCGGCGACGGCGGTGTTGGAGACCAGGGTCCACGGGGTCGTCGTCCAGACGAGCAGCGCGGCCTCGCCGGCCAGCGGCCCGCTCGTCAGCGGGAAGCGCACGAAGACCGAGGGGTCGACGACCGTCTCGTACCCCTGGGCGAGCTCGTGGTCCGACAGGCCGGTGCCGCAGCGGGGGCACCAGGGGGCGACGCGGTGGTCCTGGACCAGCAGGTCCTTGTTGAAGATCTCCTTCAGCGACCACCACACGGAGTCGACGTACTCCGGGTCCATCGTGCGGTAGGCGTCGTCCAGGTCGACCCAGTACCCCATGCGGGTCGTGAGCTCGGTGAACGCGTCGGTGTGGCGGGTGACGGACTCGCGGCACTTCGCGTTGAACTCCGCGATGCCGTAGGCCTCGATGTCCTTCTTGCCGTTGAAGCCCAGCTCCTTCTCCACCGCGAGCTCGACCGGCAGGCCGTGGCAGTCCCAGCCGGCCTTCCGGCCGACGTGGTAGCCCTGCATGGTCCGGAAGCGCGGGAAGACGTCCTTGAAGACGCGGGCCTCGATGTGGTGGGCACCGGGCATGCCGTTGGCGGTCGGCGGGCCCTCGTAGAAGACCCACTCGGGACGGCCCTCGGACTGTTCGAGGCTCTTGGCGAAGACCTTGCTGTCGCGCCAGAAGTCGAGCACGGCGTGCTCGAGGGCGGGCAGGTCGACCTGGGCGGGTACCTGGCGGTACTGCGGCGATGTCATGTGCGGGCTTCCTCCGGCGGACGTCTTCCACTTCCGTCGGAGGGACGAGAGCCGGATCAGCTCCCGCGGTACCACCCTCCTTGGCCCCGGGCGTGCGCCCGTGGCCCCCTCATTGGGGTCGCGATGCCGGGTCTAGTGGCCTTGTCCCCGTGGAGCCCACGGTGCAAGGCGTTCTTCCGGCGGCTCCGGGGTGATCTTCACGGCGCGCTCGCCCCCGGGCTTCCACCGTCCCCGGGTCGCTGCGGGCTGCGTACGACGCTACTCGTCCCATCCATGCCTCTCGCTGCGGCCAGTGTACGGGCCCGTACGGGCGACGGCCGACCGGTTTGTTCGCGGGGCGGGGCTTGACCCGAATGGCCAGTCGGGACGGACGGAGTCCCGGAGAGCAGGCCGAGGCGGATTACCGGGCGGGGAGCTGGGCACAACGGTTGCAGGCGCGCCGCTGCCCTGCCGCGGGGAGGGGCGAACCGGCGGCGTGCCCCGTTGCCGCGAGGCTGGGGTCGATTTATCGTCCCAGCACGATTCGCGTGCAAGATCACAATATGTGAAGGGGCCGCGGCCATGGTGGCGAAGAAGACCGCCGCATCGAGAACGGCGTCCGAAGCATCCACGGCTGCGGCTGCCGGGGAGAAGGCCCACGAAGCGGCCGAAGAGCCCAGCCCGGAGACGGCCCGGGAGAAACCGGCGAAGAAGGCGGCGAAGAAAGCGGCGAAGAAGACCGCGGCCAGGAAGAGCACGGCGAAGAAGAGCACGGCCGGAACCGACGCAGCCGAGAAGGCTTCGAAGAAGGCCACGGGGGCGGCTGAGGCCGCCGAGCAGACAGGAGCCCACACGGTGGTAGCCAAGAAGAGCGCGGCCCGGTCCACGGCTGGCGGAGAGGGAACCGCGACCGCGGTGCCCCCCGCCCGGGTCGCCGCGGCGACCGCGCCGGGAGACCTCGCCGTCAGGCCCGGGGAGGACCCCTGGACCGCGGAGGAGGTCGAGGAGGCGCGGACCGAGCTGACCGGCGAGGTCACACGGCTGCGGGCCGAGCTGGAGGCCTCCGGAGAGGCCCTGGCGGGCCTGATGCGCGACTCCGGCGACGGCGCGGGCCACGACGACGCGGACACCGGTACGAAGAACATCACCCGCGAGCACGAGCTGTCCCTCGCGGCCCACGCCCAGGAGACCCTGGACCAGACCGAGCGCGCGCTCGCCCGGCTCGACGCGGGGACGTACGGGCTCTGCGAGGTCTGCGGCAAGCCGATCGGCAAGGCCAGGATGCAGGCGTTCCCGAGGGCCACGCTCTGCGTGGAGGACAAGCAGAAGCAGGAGCGCCGGGGGTAGGGCTTCCCGTCCGCGTCGCGCCGGGGCACCGGGACCCCGGCGCGACCGCCTCCCGCCCGTGCGGGCCCGTGCCCGCGGACCGGGGCCGGAGGCCCCCGATCGCCCGGGTGTGTCGTACCCTCGTCCTCAGTCAGGCACCTAGGTTGAGGGACTCACGTGGCAGAGGCGGAGCGCATCATCGGTACGCCGGATATCCCCGATGCCGAGGGGGCTGACGGAGCGGAGCCCCAGCAGCCCGCCGGAGGCTCGTCCCCCGTCGACGGCGACGGCACGGCCGGCGGCCGGGGCGGGAAGAAGGTCCTGGTCCTCCTCGTGGTGGCCGTCCTGGCCTATCTGCTGGACCTGGGCAGCAAGATGCTCGTGGTCGCGAAGCTGGAGCACGAGGAGCCGATCGAGATCATCGGCGACTGGCTGAAGTTCGACGCGATCCGCAACGCGGGTGCCGCCTTCGGGATCGGCGAGGCGTTCACGGTGATCTTCACGGCCATCGCGGCCGTCGTGATCGTCGTCATCATCCGGCTGGCCCGCAAGCTCTACAGCCTGCCCTGGGCCATCGCGCTCGGACTGCTGCTCGGCGGGGCGCTCGGCAACCTCACCGACCGCATCTTCCGCGCGCCGGGCGTCTTCGAAGGCGCCGTGGTCGACTTCATCGCCCCCAAGCACTTCGCCGTCTTCAACCTCGCCGACTCCGCCATCGTGTGCGGCGGAATCCTCATCGTGATCCTCTCCTTCAGGGGCCTGGACCCCGACGGCACCGTGCACAAGGACTAGCGGGCGCAAGGCATACTCGACAGGTGAGTACGTATCCCGAGGTCCGCACCCTGCCCGTACCCGAAGGTCTGGAGGGCGAGCGCGTCGACGCCGCCATCTCCCGTATGTTCGGTTTCTCCCGCACCAAGGCCGCGGAGCTCGCGGCTGCCGGGAAGGTCCAGGTGGACGGTGCGATCGCCGGGAAGTCCGAGCGGGTGCACGGCGGTGCCTGGCTGGAAGTGGAGATGCCGCAGGCAGCCGCTCCCGTCCAGATCGTCGCCGAACCCGTCGAAGGCATGGAGATCGTCCACGACGACGACGACATCGTCGTCATCATGAAGCCGGTCGGTGTCGCCGCCCACCCCAGCCCCGGCTGGACCGGCACGACCGTCATCGGCGGCCTCGCCGCGGCCGGCTACCGCATCTCGACGTCCGGCGCCGCCGAGCGCCAGGGCATCGTGCACCGGCTGGACGTCGGCACCTCCGGCCTCATGGTCGTCGCCAAGTCCGAGCGGGCCTACACGCTGCTCAAGACCCAGTTCCGCGACCGGGTCGTCGAGAAGAAGTACCACGCGCTCGTGCAGGGCCACCCCGACCCGATGAGCGGCACCATCGACGCCCCCATCGGCCGTCACCCCCAGCACGACTACAAGTGGGCCGTCACCGCCGAGGGCAAGCCCTCCGTGACGCACTACGACCTCATCGAGGCCTACCGCGCGGCCAGCCTGCTCGACATCAAGCTGGAGACCGGGCGCACCCACCAGATCCGGGTGCACATGTCCGCCCACCGGCACCCGTGCGTCGGCGACCTGACCTACGGCGCCGACCCCACCATGGCCAAGCGGCTCGGCCTGACCCGGCAGTGGCTGCACGCGGTCCGGCTCGGCTTCGAGCACCCCTCCGACGGCAGCTGGGTGGAATTCGAGAGCGGCTACCCGGAGGACCTGAGCCGGGCCCTCGACACGATCGAGGCGGAGAGCCGGTGACCGCGGCGACGGCCCCGTACAGCACGCGCAGGGCCCTCGCCGAGACCGACCTCGCGGCCTGCTTCCAGGTCCGCAAGGACGTGTTCGTCGGCGAGCAGCAGGTGCCCGAGGAGATCGAGTACGACGCCCACGACGCGACGGCGGTGCACGTCCTCGCCGTGGCGGCGGACGGCTCCGCGCTCGGCACGGGACGGCTGCTGCACGGTGAGGACGCGGCGGGGAAGACCGGCGGGGACCACACCGTCGGGTCGCTCGGCCGGCTCGCGGTGACCCGCGCGGCCCGCGGCCTGGGTGTCGGGGCGGCACTGGTCCGCGCCATCGAGGACGAGGCCCGCGCGCTGGGCCTGGCCGCCGTGGACCTGCACGCCCAGACCCACGCGCTCGGCTTCTACGAGCGGCTCGGCTACACGGCGTACGGCCCCGAGTTCCCGGACGCCGGGATGCCGCACCGCGCCATGCGCCGCACGCTCTGACCACGGCCCGCACGGGGGTGCCACAGGTCCGCCGGTACCGCGTGGCACGCTGGGAGGCCTGACCGGCTGATCGACGGGCCGTCGAGCCCGGCCCGCTGCGGAAGGCACCACGTGGACCAGATGGCACTCCTGCTCCTGCTTCTCCTGGGAGCGGTGGTCACGGTGCCGCTGGGGGAGCGGCTGCGCCTCCCCGCACCGGTGCTGATGACGCTCGCCGGGGTCGCCATGGCCTTCGCGAGCTTCGTCCCGGACGTGGACATCCCGCCGGAGATCATCCTTCCCGCGCTGCTGCCCCCGCTGCTCTACGCCTCGGTGCAACGCACCTCCTGGCGGCAGTTCGCGGCCAACAAGCGGCCGATCTTCCTGCTGGCGGTCGCCCTCGTCTTCGTCACGACCGCGGCCGTCGCCACGGTCGCGAACGCGTTGGTGCCCGGTCTGCCCATCGCCGCCGCCGTGGCCCTCGGCGCGCTCGTCGCCCCGCCCGACCCGGTCGCGGCCACGGCGATCGCGGGCTCGGTCGGACTGCCACGCAGGCTCGTGTCGATCCTGGAGGGGGAGGGGCTGTTCAACGACGTCACGGCCATCGTGCTCTACCACGTGGCGATCGCCGCCGCCGTCAGCGGCACCTTCTCGCTCCCCCAGGCGTTCGGCCTCCTCGTCCTGTCCGCGGTCGTCGCGGTGGCCGTGGGCCTGGTGCTCGGCTGGCTGACCATCAAACTGATGGGGCTGCTGGGCGACGCCACCCTCCAGGTCGGCCTGACGCTTCTGGTGCCCTTCGTCAGCTACGTCCTCGCCGAGGAGCTGATGGGCTCCGGCGTGCTGGCCGTCCTCACCACCGCGCTCTTCCTCGCCGAGCACACGGCGGACGCCGACGACGTCCTGGGGCGGCTCACCGGCCGGTCGTTCTGGGAGATCGTCGACACCCTGGTGACCGGTGTCGCCTTCGGCCTCATCGGGCTGGAACTCCACAGCGTCTTCGGCACCGCCGACGGACACGCACTGCGTCTCGTCGGCTGGGGGCTGGCGATCGTCGCGGTCGTCGTCGGCGTACGGCTCCTGTGGCTGCTGCCGGCCACCTGGCTCGCCAAGCGGCTGCACACCCGCCGCGACTACAGCGAGGAGATCCCCACCACCTGGCGCGAGACCGTCGTCATGTGGTGGGCGGGGATGCGCGGGGTGGCCTCGGTGGCACTGGCCCTGGCGATCCCGCTGGAGACGGACGACGGGAAACCCTTCCCCGGACGGGACGAGATCATCTTCGTCGCGTTCGCCGTGATCATGGCCACGCTGGTGTTCCAGGGCCTGACCCTGCCGTGGCTCGTGCGGAAGCTCGGCGTCCGGGCGGACACGGAGGCGGAACAGGCCCTGGAACGGGAACTCGCGATCCGGGCGGCGAAGGCGGCCAAGCACCGGCTCAAGGAGATCGAGGGCGTCGAGGACCTGCCCGAGGAGGTCCTGGAGCGCCTCCAGCGCGCCGCCTACGACATCGGGGCGCGGATCAGCCCCGACATGGTGGACGACGAGCGGCGTGAGGCGTACGCCCGGCGCGCCGAGCGCTTCAAGGCGTTCGCCCGGGTCCAGCGTGAGCTGCTGTCGGCCGCCCGTCACGAGGTGCTGTCGGCGCGCAGCGAGCCAGGATCGGACCCGGAGGTCGTCGACCGGGTGCTGCGCTACCTCGACGTACGCAGTCTGCGCTGAGGCCGCGGGACCACGGCGGTTCAGCCGCGCCCGGTGCGGGGGGCCTTCTCCGGGGTCGGCACATGGCCGTTGACGGGGCGGCCGGTGTCCGCACCCGTCAGCTCCCGCCAGTGGTCGCCCGGCGGCAGAGCGGCGGGCGAGGTCACCACCCGGGGCAGCGCGTACGGATGGTTGTCCCGGAGCCAGCCGATCATCTGCTCGCGCACGGCGCAGCGCACCGTCCAGATGTCGTCCGCGTCCTTCGCGGTGACCACCGCCCGCACCTCGATGGTGGTGGGGGTGGTGTCGGTGACGGCCAGGGACCAGTCCCGGCCGTCCCAGGCGCCGCAGTCGCCGAGGATGTCCCGCAGCCGGTCGCGCATCGCCCTGATGGGCGCCGAGTGGTCGAGCTGGAAGAAGACCGTGCCCGTCATCTGGACCCCGCCGCGCGACCAGTTCTCGAACGGCCTGCTGGTGAAGTAGGACACCGGCATCGTGATCCGCCTCTCGTCCCAGGTCCGCACCGCGAGGAAGGTCAGGGTGATCTCCTCCACCGTGCCCCACTCCCCGTCCACGACGACGGTGTCCCCGATGCGCACCATGTCGCCGAAGGCGATCTGGAAGCCGGCGAAGAGGTTCCCGAGCGTCGACTGGGCGGCGACACCGGCCACGATGCCGAGCACACCGGCCGAGGCGAGCATCGAGGTGCCGACCGTGCGCATCGCGGGGAAGGTGAGCAGCATCGCGGCGGCGGCGACCGTCGCGACCACCGCGGTGACCACGCGCTGGATCAGGGTGACCTGGGTCCGGACCCGGCGCACGCGGGCGGGATCACGGGTGGAGGTCGCGTAGCGGGCGTACGAGGACTGCACGACGGTGGCGGCGGCGCGGATCACGAGCCAGGCCGACGCCGCGATGAGCACCAGGGTCAGGACCTGGCCGATCGCCGCCCGGTGGTCCCGCACCACTTCGAGCCGGAGCTGTCCGAAGCTGGCCCGCAGCAGCGCGGTGCAGAGCACGACCTGCAGGGGTGGCCGGCAGAGGCGGAGCAGACCCCAGACCGGGGTCTCGTGATGGCGGCTGTCGGCGCGCCGGAGCAGCTGGTCGACCAACCAGCCCACGGCCAGCGTGATCGCCAGTGATCCGCCCACGACCAGGAGCGGTCGCAGTGTGTTCTCCATTCCGTCGTCCTCCAAGCATCAAGGCACAGCTGGCACCATGGGCCTCATGAACATCATGCTTTTCCACTCGACCTTTGGTCTGCGGCCCGCTGTGCACGCGGCTGCCGACCGGCTGCGTGCGGCCGGGCACGAGGTGCGCGTGCCCGATCTCTTCGAGGGGCACACCTTTGACACCGTCGAGGAGGGAATGGCCTTCAAGGACCAGGTGGGCAAGGACGAGCTGCTCAGGCGCGCCGTGCTGGCCGCCGCGCCCTACTCCGACCAGGGCCTCGTCTACGCCGGGTTCTCCTTCGGGGCGTCGGTGGCGCAGACCCTCGCCCTCGGCGACGCGAAGGCGCGCGGGCTGCTGCTGCTCCACGGCACCTCGGACATCGCGGAGAACGCCACGGTGGACGAACTGCCCGTGCAACTGCACGTGGCCGACCCCGACCCGTTCGAGTCGCACGACTGGCTGAACAGCTGGTACCTCCAGATGCAGCGCACGGGCGCGGACGTCGAGGTCTACCGCTATCCCGGCGCCGGACACCTGTACACCGACGCGGACCTCCCCGACTTCGACCAGGACGCCGCCGACCTGACGTGGAAGGTCTCGCTCGGCTTCCTCGCCACGCTGTGACCACGGACGGGGGCCGCGCACACCGGTGCGCGGCCCCCGTGACGGTGCTGCCGGGTCAGCCTGCCCGGTAGGCGGTCCAGCTGTCGCTCATGCGCTGCACCTGGCCCGCGGTGAACTGGTACATGCACGCGTCGTACGTGTAGTCCATGAAGTTGTGGACGGGGTCCGCGCCGGCCTTGCTGGTGCAGGTGTCACGGCCGGTGGGGCACTCGTAGGCCGGGCTCTTCTCGGCCGGGGTGTCGCCGACGTAGTCGCCGTTGCCGTTACAGCCGCCCTGGAAGGTGTGGTAGAGCCCCATCCAGTGACCGACCTCGTGGGTGGCCGTGTCCCCCTCGTCGTAGTTGGTCGCCGCGCCGCCCGGCAGCGAGGTGTCGAGGACCACCACGCCGTCCATCGACGGGTTCGACCGGTAGGAGCTCGGGAAGGTGGCCCAGCCCAGGAGGCCGCCGCCGAGGTTGGCGGTGTAGACGTTGAGCGCGCCGGCACCGCCCTTGCGCAGCGCCGTCTTCATCGCCTTCTCGGCGCTCGAACCCGAGCTCAGGTTGTACCAGGCGGCGTTGTCCGTGTAGTCCGTGGCGGCGAGGGTGAAGCGGAAGCCGGAGTCGGTGTTCCCGGTGCCCTGACCTGCGTACGCGGCGTTGAGCACGGCGAGCTGGTTGTTGATCTGCGTCGCGGAGAGCTTGCCCGTCGTCCCGGAGTGGATCACGTGGAAGTAGACCGGGACGGTCGCTCCCGCGGCGAGCGCGGAGCCGGTCACTCTTCGGTCCGCCAGTCTCTCCTTCAGGTCCGCGTCCATGGCCTTGGCCTTGGCCGCGCTGACCTCGTTGGGCTCGGCGGCGTGGCCCGACCCGCCGGGGTGGGCCTCGCGCGCCGTCGCGCTCGTGGTGGTGGCGCACTCCTGTGAGGCCGGGGCGGCCGCCGCGGCGCTGCCGGGGGCGGCGGAGAGCGGAGCCAGGGCCAGGGTTCCGGCCAGCGCGGCGATGCTCAGGGCGGGGCGGCGCAAACGGTCTGATATGCGTACAAGAGCGCGCACGATGACTCCTCGCGGACATGTGGGGGAGGTGGTTCCTCACCCGCCGCCGGGAGGTTACGTGCCCATGTCACGTGTCGATGAGGGACGATCAGGCCCAATCAATGCTGGTGCGTATGAGGACAATGCCGAGAAAAACTTCGGTCGATCTCGGAGTTTGGAAAGAAAATGTCATGTGCAGTGCAATGTCGGCGGGCGATGTGTCCCGGTTCGGAAACGTGGACACACCGCCCTGCGTGACGGGCAGTCACCATGGGCCCGGAGCGGCGGATGGCCGGAACTGATCGGTCAGCGCACCGGTGCGCCGGCCCGTTCCGTCTTCTGCGTGCCGCTGAGTGTCCGGTACGAGCGGACCCAGGAGGACGTCGCGTCCCTGCTCGTCTTGTCGGACACCGTGTAGTAGTCCATCTGGGAGCGCTCGGCCGTCACGTCCAGGACTCCGTAGCCGTGCGAGTCCATGTCCACCCACTTCACGTGACGGTTGGCGGCCTTGACCGCCGCCGCGGCGACCACCGAGACGGTGCGGGGAGCGACGCGCAGGATGTCGTCCAGATTGTCCGAGGTCACCGACGTCACCACGAACTCGGTCGCCGCCGACGGGGACAACGGGTACGTCGCCGCCTTCACGGGGACGTCGTTGGCCCACGCCATGTGGATGTCGCCGGTCAGGAAGACGGTGTCGGTGATGCCCCGGTCCCGCAGATGGGAGATCAACTCCTTGCGGTCGTCGGTGTAGCCGTCCCACTGGTCGACGTTGACCGCCAAACCCTCCCCGGGGAGTCCCAGCAGCTCCGCGAGGGGCGCCAGCAGTTCGGCCGGGAGCGCGCCGAAGGCCACCGGCGAGATCATCACCGAGGTGCCCACCAGCTTCCAGCGGGCGTCCGACGCCGCCAGTCCGGCCTTCAGCCAGTCCAGCTGGGCCCGGCCCGTGATCGAGCGCGCAGGGTCGTCGACCGCTCCGTCGCCGACCGACGCCTGCTCGGAACGGAAGCTGCGGAGGTCGAGCAGGTGCAGCTCGGCCAGCCGTCCGAAGCTCAGGCGCCGGTAGACGGTGCCCTCCGTCGACGCCCGGACCGGCATCCACTCGAAGTACGCCTGCTTCGCGGCGGCCACCCGGGCGGCCCAGTCGCCCTCGGCGCCGGGCGTGTGGTTCTCGGCTCCGCCCGACCAGGCGTCGTTGGCGAACTCGTGGTCGTCCCAGATCGCGATCACCGGATGCGTGGCGTGCAGGGCCTGGAGGTCGGTGTCCGTCTTGTACGTGGCGTGCCGCAGGCGGTAGTCGGCGAGGGTGGTGATCTCGTGGAGCGGGGCATGGGGGCGTACGACGGTGTCCTGCGTCGGGTAACTGCCGGGCGCGTACTCGTAGATGTAGTCACCCAGGTGCAGCACGGCGTCCAGATCGGCGCGGGCCGCGAGATGGCGGTACGGGGAGAACCAGCCGGCCTCCCAGTTGGCACAGGACACCACGCCGAACCGGATTCCGGTGACGTCGGCCCCGGCGGCGGGCGCCGTGCGGGTGCGGCCGACGGGGGAGAGGACGCCCTGACCGCCCTCCGGCCCGCCGGGGGGTGCCGCCGCGAAGCGGAACCAGTACGTCGTGGCCGGGCGCAGTCCCCGGACGTCGACCTTCACGGTGTGGTCGGCCTCGGCCCGTGCGACGGCCGTGCCCCGGGCCGCGACCCGGGTGAAGGCCTTGTCCTCGGCCACCTCCCAGACCACCCCTGCCGGGGCGCCGGAGCCGGAGCCGGGAACGGCGTCCGGCGAAGGGGTGACGCGGGTCCACAGGAGGATGCCGTCGGGCAGCGGGTCGCCGGAGGCGACGCCGTGCAGGAAGGCCGGGCCGTCGGCGGCACGAGCGCTGGTGGCGGCGAGCACCGGGGCGGCGACCGCGGTGGCGGCGGCGGCCTTCACGACGGTGCGGCGGCTGGGTGCGGCGGAGAGGTGTCGTCTGGTCACGGCCGATCACCCTACTGGCGGGTAGGACGAACAGGCGGGCGAACAAGGGAAGTTCGCCCGCCTGATGGCCGGATGTCGCCAGGAGTTACGTCCGTCGTCGCCGCCCGGCCGTGAGTTCTCCTGCCGGACCGTGGCCGGCCCCGGAGCCCTCCTCGGCCGCCGCGGGTCATCCGCCGGCCCGTACGGTCGACCGCACGCCGCGGGTCCGTGCGCGCCGGACCCGCGGCCCCGCAGGAGCGGGTCAGCCCTTCAGGGCCTTGGTGATCGCCTTCTCGAAGTCGGCGACCGTCATCGGGGCGTTCTTGCTGCCCTCGGCGGTCAGGGTCTTGCCGTCCATCTTCAGGGTCGGCGTGCCCTCCACCCCGCTCTTGTCGAAGGCCTTGGACATCTTGATCGCCCAGGCGTCGTACGTGCCGTCCTCGACGTCCTTCTGGAAGGCCTTGTTGCCCTTCAGCGCGTCCACCGAGTCCGCCACCTCGATCAGGTAGCTGTCCTTGGCGAACTTGTCGTTCGCCTCCTCGGGGTGGTACTTCGCGGAGTACAGCGCGGCCTTGTAGTCCAGGAAGGCCTCCGGGCTCACGTCGAGCGCGGCGCCCAGCGCGCTCAGGGCGTTCTTCGAGCCCTCGCCGTTGTCCGAGTTGTCGATGAAGGTCGCGCCCACGTACTTGATCTTGTACTTGCCGGCCTCGACGTCCTTGGCCACGGTCTCGCCGACCGTCTGCTCGAAGGTGGCGCAGATCGGGCAGCGCGAGTCCTCGTACAGCTCCAGGGTCTTCTTGGCGCTCGACTCGCCGATCACCACGGTCGTGCCGTCGTCACCCGAGGTGTTCTTCGGCGCGGTGACGTTCTTCGCGTCCGCCGCGGCCTCCCAGGCGGAGGGCTTGTTCAGCTGCATCACGCCGTAGCTGACACCGCCGGCGATCGCCAGCACGGCCACGACCGAGACACCGACGACGATCTGCTTGCGTGCCTTGTCCTTCTTGGCCTGGCGCTCGCGCTCCTCGCGCAGCCGCTCGCGGGCGGCGGACTTGCTGGCCTGGCTGTTGCGCTTGCTCATGGGTGCTCCGTAAGGCGTGGGACGGTTCAGGGGGGTCTTCCGCGTACTCAGGCAGAGGTACAGGCCAGGGGCGGCGGGCCCCTGCGGCCCACGGAGTGCACCAGGAACCGGGCCGGGGCGAGCGGGTGCGGCCGGCCCGCGCTGCGGGCACCGGACCGCGTCCCGCGCCCGGGTGCGGCCGCCACGGCGAACGCGGTCAGCAGCGGACGGAAGGCGAAGGCGGCGGCCGAGGCCAGCAGCCCCGCCAGCGCCGCCTCCCCGCGCCGCAGCCAGGCCGCGGCGAGCAGGCCGACCGTCACGTGCGCCGCCAGCAGCAGCCACGGCACGGCGGGCCCCGGTGAGGCGAGCATCGCGGCGGCGTGGTCGCCCGAGGCGGTCACCCCGGCCAGCGGGGTGCCCACCGCGGCCACACCGGAGAGCCTGTCCGCCGTACCGGCGTCTCCGCCGCAGAGCACGTCCACGCCCACCGAGCGCAGCGGACCGGCGATCGGGCCGCCCGCCGCCCCGTAACAGAGGTGCTGGCCGGTGGTGAACACCGTGTCGGCGGCCAGCTCCAGGGGGACGAGCAGCCCGGCGATCGCCCCGAACCCGCGCTCCCGGCCCGCCAGCGTGAACGCCACGGCGAAGACGGCGCCGGCCAGCAGGCCGACCGCCGTCAGCGGCAGCGGGACCCGGGAGAGCAGCACATGGGAGGCGGAGGAGAGCGTGACGACGAGCGCGGTGAACAGCGCCGCGCGTACCGCTCTGATCTGCGTCCCTGATACGTCCATCGCCGGAGAGTGTGTCATGTGAACCTGTAAGCGGTCCCTAAGGGCGTGCGACGGCCCTCACAGCCCCGGGATGCGGCCGTTGCGGAAGAGGTCCACGAAGATCTGGTGATCGGCGCGGGACCGGGCGCCGTAGCTGTGGGCGAAGTCGACCAGCAGTTCCCCGAAGCCCTCCTCGTCGGCGGCGATGGCCGCGTCGATGGCGCGCTCCGTGGAGAACGGCACCAGGGAGTGCCCGCTCTCGTCGTCCGCCGCCGAGTGCATCGTGGCCGTGGCCCGGCCGAGGTCGGCGACGACCGCCGCGATCTCCTCCGGCTCGTCGATGTCGGACCAGTCCAGGTCCACCGCGTACGGGGAGACCTCGGCGACCAGCTGTCCGGCCCCGTCCAGCTCGGTCCAGCCCAGCCACGGGTCGGCGTGCGCCTGCAGGGCCCGCTGGGAGATCACCGTGCGGTGGCCCTCGTGCTGGAAGTAGTCCCGCACCGCCGCGTCGGTGATGTGCCGCGAGACGGCGGGCGTCTGTGCCTGCTTGAGGTAGATCACCACGTCGTTCTCCAGGGCGTCGCTGTTGCCCTCCAGGAGGATGTTGTACGACGGCAGGCCGGCCGACCCGATGCCGATGCCCCGGCGGCCGACGACGTCCTTCACCCGGTAGGAGTCGGGCCGGGTCAGGCTCGACTCCGGCAAGGTCTCCAGATAGCCGTCGAACGCGGCGAGCACCTTGTAGCGCGTCGCGGCGTCGAGGTCGATCGCACCGCCGTCCGCGCTGAACCGGCGCTCGAAGTCCCGGATCTCCGTCATCGAGTCCAGCAGCCCGAACCGGGTCAGCGCCCGGGCGTCACGCAGCGCGCCGAGCAGCGGACCGTCCGCCGTGTCCAGAGTGAACGGCGGTACCTCGTCGTTCTTGGCGCCCGTCGCCAGGGCGTGGATGCGCTCCCGGTAGGCGGCGGCGTAGACCCGGACGAGCTCGGAGATCTGCTCGTCGCTCAGCGCCTTCGCGTAACCGATCAGGGCCACGGAGGCGGCGAAGCGCTTGAGGTCCCAGGTGAAGGGGCCGACGTAGGCCTCGTCGAAGTCGTTGACGTTGAATACGAGCCGGCCGTTGGCGTCCATGTACGTGCCGAAGTTCTCGGCGTGCAGATCGCCGTGGATCCACACCCTGCTCGTGCGCTCGTCCAGGTAGGCGCCGCCGTGCCGCTCGTGGTCCATGTCGGCGTAGAAGAGGCCCGCCGAACCCCGGTAGAACGCGAAGGCCGAGCCCGCCATCTTGCGGAACTTCACCCGGAACGCCGCGGGGTCGGCCGCCAGGAGCTGCCCGAACGCGGTGTCGAAAACGGCGAGGATCTGCTCCCCGCGCTGCTCCGCGCCGGTCTGCGTGTCCGACATCGCTGGGTGCCTCCTGGTACATGGCGTTCATGACAAAAGGGACGGGCGTCCCCGGTCTTCCAACGCGCGACCGTACCCCGGAGTGCCCGTCGTCCGTCACCTCGGCGACGTAGACTTCCACGCTGTCCCCCCAACCCGTCATCGCCCGTCCGTCACCCGGCCACCACCCCTCGCCGGGACGCCTCGCGCCACACTTTCACCGAATTCCGGAGGCACAGCGCCGTGAGCAAGCCGCCCTTCACGCACCTGCACGTCCACACCCAGTACTCGCTGCTGGACGGTGCCGCGCGGCTCAAGGACATGTTCGAGGCGGCCAACGACATGGGCATGTCGCACATCGCCATGACCGACCACGGCAACCTCCACGGCGCCTACGACTTCTTCCACTCGGCCAAGAAGGCGGGGGTGACGCCGATCATCGGGATCGAGGCGTACGTCGCCCCCGAGTCCCGCAAGCACAAGCGGAAGATCCAGTGGGGCCAGCCGCACCAGAAGCGGGACGACGTCTCGGGTTCGGGTGGTTACACCCACAAGACGATCTGGGCGGCGAACAGCACGGGGCTGCACAACCTCTTCAGGCTCTCCTCGGACGCGTACGCCGAGGGCTGGCTGCAGAAGTGGCCGCGCATGGACAAGGAGACCATCTCCCAGTGGTCCGAGGGGCTGATCGCCTCCACCGGGTGCCCCTCGGGCGAGGTGCAGACCCGGCTGCGGCTCGGCCAGTTCGACGAGGCCGTCCAGGCGGCCTCCGACTACAAGGACATCTTCGGCGAGGGCAAGTACTTCCTGGAGCTGATGGACCACGGCATCGAGATCGAGCGCCGGGTCCGTGACGGGCTCCTCGAAATCGGCAAGAAGCTGAACATCCCCCCGCTGGTGACGAACGACTCGCACTACACCTACGCCCACGAGGCGACCGCGCACGACGCCCTGCTCTGCATCCAGACCGGCAAGAACCTCTCCGACCCGGACCGCTTCCGCTTCGACGGGACGGGCTACTACCTCAAGACGACGGAGGAGATGTACGCCGTCGACTCCTCCGACGCCTGGCAGGAGGGCTGCGCCAACACCCTCCTGGTCGCGCAGCAGATCGACACCACCGGCATGTTCGAGAAGCGCGACCTGATGCCGAAGTTCGAGATCCCGGAAGGCTTCACCGAGGTCACCTGGTTCCAGGAGGAGGTCCGCGTCGGGATGGAGCGCCGCTATCCGGGCGGCGTCCCCGAGGACCGGCAGAAGCAGGCCGAGTACGAGATGGACATCATCATCCAGATGGGGTTCCCGGGGTACTTCCTCGTCGTCGCCGACTTCATCATGTGGGCCAAGAACAACGGCATCGCGGTGGGCCCCGGCCGTGGTTCCGCCGCCGGATCGATCGTCGCGTACGCCATGGGCATCACCGACCTCGACCCGATCACCCACGGGCTGATCTTCGAGCGCTTCCTCAACCCCGAGCGCGTCTCCATGCCCGATGTCGACATCGACTTCGACGAGCGCAGGCGCGTCGAGGTGATCCGGTACGTGACGGAGAAGTACGGGGCCGACAAGGTCGCCATGATCGGCACCTACGGCAAGATCAAGGCCAAGAACGCCATCAAGGACTCCGCCCGCGTGCTGGGATACCCCTACGCGATGGGCGACCGCCTCACCAAGGCCATGCCCGCCGACGTGCTCGGCAAGGGCATCGACCTCAGCGGCATCACCGACCCGAAGCACCCCCGCTACAGCGAGGCGGGCGAGATCCGGGGGATGTACGAGAACGAGCCGGACGTCCAGAAGGTCATCGACACCGCCAAGGGCGTGGAGGGCCTCGTCCGGCAGATGGGCGTGCACGCCGCCGGCGTGATCATGTCCAGCGAACCCATCGTCGACCACGCCCCGGTCTGGGTGCGGCACACCGACGGCGTCACCATCACGCAGTGGGACTACCCCCAGTGCGAGTCGCTCGGCCTGCTGAAGATGGACTTCCTCGGCCTGCGCAACCTGACGATCATGGACGACGCCATCAAGATGGTGAAGGCCAACAAGGGCGTCGAGCTGGAGATGCTCGCCCTCCCGCTGGACGACCCCAAGACGTACGAGCTGCTCTGCCGCGGTGACACGCTCGGCGTGTTCCAGTTCGACGGCGGCCCCATGCGCTCGCTGCTGCGCCAGATGCAGCCCGACAACTTCGAGGACATCTCCGCCGTCTCGGCCCTCTACCGGCCGGGCCCGATGGGAATGAACTCGCACACGAACTACGCGGAGCGCAAGAACGGCCGCCAGGAGATCACCCCGATCCACCCGGAGCTGGAGGAGCCGCTCAAGGAGACGCTCGGCCTGACCTACGGCCTCATCGTCTACCAGGAGCAGGTCCAGAAGGCCGCCCAGATCATCGCCGGGTACTCGCTCGGCGAGGCCGACATCCTGCGCCGCGTGATGGGCAAGAAGAAGCCGGAGGAGCTGGCGAAGAACTTCGTCCTCTTCCAGGCGGGCGCCAAGAAGAACGGCTATTCCGACCAGGCCATCCAGGCGCTCTGGGACGTGCTGGTGCCCTTCGCCGGATACGCCTTCAACAAGGCGCACTCCTCGGCGTACGGCCTGGTCACCTACTGGACCGCCTACCTCAAGGCCAACTACCCCGCCGAGTACATGGCCGCCCTGCTGACCTCCGTGAAGGACGACAAGGACAAGTCGGCCGTCTACCTCAACGAGTGCCGGCGCATGGGCATCAAGGTGCTCCCGCCGAACGTCAACGAGTCCGAGTCGAACTTCGCCGCCCAGGGTGACGACGTGATCCTCTTCGGGCTGACCGCCGTCCGCAACGTCGGGCAGAACGTCGTCGACTCGATCATCAGGTGCCGCAAGGCGAAGGGGAAGTACTCCTCGTTCCCGGACTTCCTCGACAAGGTCGAAGCGGTCGTCTGCAACAAGCGCACCATCGAATCGCTCATCAAGGCCGGCGCCTTCGACGAGATGGGACACACCCGCAAGGGGCTCGTCGCCCACCACGAGCCGATGATCGACAACGTGGTGCAGGTCAAGCGCAAGGAGGCCGAGGGGCAGTTCGACCTCTTCGGCGGCATGGGCGACGAGGCGAGCGACGAGCCGGGCTTCGGCCTCGACGTGGAGTTCTCCGACATCGAGTGGGAGAAGTCCTACCTGCTCGCTCAGGAACGCGAGATGCTCGGCCTCTACGTCTCCGACCACCCGCTCTTCGGCCTGGAACACGTCCTGTCCGACAAGTCGGACGCGGCGATCTCCCAGCTCACCGGTGGTGAGCACGCAGACGGCGCCATCGTCACCGTGGGCGGCATCATCTCCGGCCTCCAGCGCAAGATGACCAAGCAGGGCAACGCCTGGGCCATCGCGACCGTCGAGGACCTCGCGGGCTCCATCGAATGCATGTTCTTCCCGGCGACCTACCAGCTGGTCTCGACCCAGCTCGTCGAGGACACGGTCGTCTTCGTCAAGGGGCGCCTCGACAAGCGCGAGGACGTGCCGCGCCTGGTCGCCATGGAGATGCAGGTCCCCGACATCTCCAACGCCGGGTCCAACGCACCCGTCGTCCTGACCATCCCCACGGTGAGGGTCACCCCGCCCATGGTCAGCCGGCTCGGCGAGGTCCTGAACAACCACCGCGGCGACACCGAGGTGCGCATCAGGCTCCAGGGGCCGCGCAAGACCACCGTGCTCCGGCTCGACCGGCACCGCGTGAAGCCCGACCCGGCCCTCTTCGGTGACCTGAAGGTGCTGCTCGGCCCGTCCTGCCTGGCCGGCTGACGGCCCGTCCTCCCCCGGAACCGCGAGAGGGGCGCCCCGCCGGTCGGCGGGGCGCCCCTCTCGGCCTGTCGGCCCGGCGGGCCGTCAGTTGTGGCCGAAACGCTTCTGGTGCTTGCGGGCGACGTCGGCCGGGCTGCCCTGAGCCTGTGACTGGGGCTGTGTCTGCGACTCGTACGCCGTCGACTTGGCCTGCTCGGCGCCGCGCTCCGCCGCGGACGCGCGGTCGGGCTGGCTCTGCTTGCGATTCTTGTTCTTCGCCATGGTGATACCTCCTGTGGAGAGATCCGGGGGGTCCAGAACCGCTGTCAGACTCACATATCACCACAAAGGCCGCATGTTGGATCATTACCCAGTGTAGTAGGGGAGGTATCATGCGCCGTTTTCCGGATCCGCCACGCCGATGATCGAGTTCCGGACCTTAACCCCCCTGCCGTCGGGCAGACTCGAAGGAAACCCTGAGTGAGCGAAACCCGGTTTCCCCGGGTGAGCGGGTCCACCCCCCATGTCCGGACCCGCTGACTCCGCTCCCGACTCCTGGAAGAGGGTGGAACGCGTGGACCGTTGCGTCGTCCTGGTGGACGCCGGCTACCTGCTGGGCGCAGCCGCGAGTCTGCTGGCCGGAGAGCCCGCCCGTTCCCGCATCACCGTGGACCACGCGGCTCTGATCCAGGGCCTGCGCGAGCGCGCCGAGGCAGATACGGAACAGCCCCTTCTGCGCATCTACTGGTTCGACGGCGCCCCCGACCGCGTACCGCAGCCCGAGCACCGCAGGCTGCGGGTCATGCCCAGGGTGACGGTTCGGCTGGGCGCACTCACCCGCAGTGACGGCCGGTGGGCGCAGAAGGGCGTCGACGCGGCCATGCACGCCGAGCTCACCGAACTGGCCAGGAACCGCGCCTGCTCCGACGTGGTGCTCGTGACCGGTGACGGCGATCTGCTGCCCGGCCTCATGTCCGCCAAGGAGCACGGCGTCGCCGTCCACCTCTGGGCGGTCCAGGCCGCCGACGGCGACTACAACCAGTCCGAGGACCTCGTGGCCGAGGCCGACGAACGACGGGTGCTCGACCGGGCCTGGATCACCAAGGCCGTACGGGCCAAGGAGACGGGCGGCGTGTGCGCGCCCTCGCCCGTCCCGCGCCCGGAGATCGCCGCGATCCTCTCCGCACCGCTGCCCGAGGCGGCCCTCGCGGCCTCGGCCGAGCGCGCCTCGGAGGCCCAGGCCGCCGCGGCCCGCAACGGCACCGCCGCACCGGCCGGTGACACCGTGCGGCATCCCCAGCCCGCGCCCGGTCACAAGGGCGTCCCGACACCCAAGGACCTGGCCGGCCTGCGCGCCCCCGGCGACCGGGCCGCGCAGGCCCCCGCAGCGCCGCCCGCGCCCAACGCCACCCTGCGCTGGTCCTCCGACAGGGGCTGGGTGGAGCGCGGCGGGCCGGTCGGCGAGCCCGCCGAGACCGCGTCGCTGCCCACCCTGGCCCAGCTCACGAGCGCGGAGCAGCGGTGGGCGGACCGTGAGGAGGACATCACCACCGTCGGCGGCGACCCCTTCGAGGTCGGCCAGGTCTTCGCCCGGCGCTGGATGGAACGGCTGCCGGAGACCGTCCACCTGCAGAAACTGTCCACGATGTACCCCCGCATCCCGCACCGCATCGACGGCGAACTGCTGAGGTACGCGGCGCGCTTCGGCCTGCTCGCGCACAAGGACGACCAGATCGACGAGCACGACCGCTATGCCATCAGGGCGGGGTTCTGGCGCGAGATCGACGTACGGGCCGCCGCCGAGCACGCCCCCGTGGGGGAGTGAGCGGGGCGCCTCAGCGATGCCCCGGACGCAATACGGGGCATCCGACCCCGTACTCTCGTACCTCGTGAGTACGGGCACAGCACAGGCACAGACCGGGACCGGGACCGTGTGCGCGGTGCGTGATCTGGTCAAGACCTACCCCGCCGTCCGCGGCCGACGCGGCCGGGCCGCCACCCCCGAGGTGCGCGCCACCGACGGGGTCGGCCTCGACGTCCGGCGCGGCGAGATCTTCGGGCTGCTCGGACCCAACGGCGCGGGCAAGTCCACGCTCGTGCGCCAGCTCACCGGATTGATGCGCCCCGACTCCGGAAGCGTCGAGGTGCTGGGACACGATCTCGTACGCCACCCCGAGCGGGCCTCCCGGCTCATCGGGTACCTCGGGCAGGAGTCCACCGCCCTCGACGAACTGACCGTGTCGCTCGCCGCCGAGACCACCGGGCGCCTCCGCGGCCTGCCGGTGCGGGAGGCGCGGGTCGCCCGCGACGAGGTGCTGGAGGAGCTGGGGCTCACCGAGCTCGCCGGGCGCCCGCTGAAGAAACTGTCGGGCGGTCAGCGCCGGCTGGCCTGCTTCGCCACCGCCTTGGTGGGGGAGCGTCCCGTCCTGGTGCTGGACGAGCCGACGACCGGGATGGACCCCGTCGCCCGCCGCTCCGTCTGGTCCGCCGTCGACCGGCGGCGGGCCGAGCACGGAGTGACGGTGCTGCTCGTCACCCACAACGTCATCGAGGCCGAGACGGTCCTCGACCGGGTCGCCGTCATGGAGCGCGGCAAGGTCATCGCCTGCGACACCCCGTCCGGGCTCAAGGAACGGGTCGCGGGCGAGGTCCGGGTCGAGCTGGTGTGGCGCGAGCGCGCGCCGCTGGACGTTCCCGAGGTCGCCGCGCTGCGCGCCTCCGCACAGGAGTCCGGGCGCCGTTGGGTGCTGCGGCTCGGTGCCGACGAGGCGCGGGCCGCGGTCGCCGCCGTGACCGGTGGGGCCGCGTTCTCCTCGCTGGACGACTTCACGCTGGCCACTCCCAGCCTGGAGGACGTCTATCTGGCGCTCGGCGGGGACGCGGCCCGTGCCACCGAGGGGCTGGTGAAGGCGTGAGCATGAACGTGAAGGTGAACGTGTCGGAGTCCGACGGGAGCTGTGCCAGGTGACGAGCATCGTTCCCACGGAGCCGGCGCAGGTGTCCGGTACGAAACCGCGGAGCCCCTCGGTACGGACCGGCCGGCCCGCCCGCACCGCCCCGGCCCCCCTCGCGCCCCGCGCCAGGCTGCTGCCCTCGCTGGCCGCCGTGTACCGGGCGCAGCTGTCACGCGCGCGGGTCGCCCGGATCCCGCTGCTGTTCGTCGCGACCTTCCAGTCCGTCGGGATCATGGTGCTGATGCGTGGCGTCGTCGACGGCGGCGCGGAGGCGCGGGCCGTCGTCGCCGGGGCCAGCGTGCTGGTCGTGGCCTTCGTCGCGCTCAATCTGCTCGCCCAGTACTTCGGCCAGCTCCGGGCCGGGGGCGGGCTCGACCACTACGCCACGCTGCCGGTGCCGCCGGCCGCCGTGGTGCTGGGCGCGGCGGGGGCGTACGCCTCGTTCACCGTGCCCGGCACGATCGTCACGGCCGTGGCGGGCAGCGCCCTGTTCGGGCTGCCGATGACGCACCTCTGGGTCCTCGTCGCGGTCATCCCGCTCTCCGGGGCCGCGCTCTCCGGCCTCGGCGCCGCGCTCGGGCTGCTGGCACCGAGGCAGGAACTGGCGACGCTGCTCGGGCAGCTGGGCATGTCCGCGGCGCTGCTGCTGGGTGTGCTCCCGGCCGAGCGGCTCCCCGGCCCCGTGGGGTGGGCGCGCGACCTGCTCCCCTCGACGTACGGCGTCGAGGCGCTGTCCCGCTCCTTCGACGCGCACCCCGACTGGGCGGTCGTCGCCCTCGACCTCGCGGTGTGCGCGGCGGTCGGTGTGCTGTCGCTGGCGGTCGCCACATGGGCGTACCGCCGTGCGGCGGTCCGGTGAGGCGGTACCCGGACACGCCTGGCACGATGGCACCGTGACCGCACCGTTGACGCCGCCGCACCAGCCCCAGCCGAACGACCCCTGGCAGGGCCCGCCCGCGGGCTCGCACGCCGTGCCCGCCGATCGGCCGGGCGCGGACGAGCGGCGTGTGGAGCTCCGGCAGGGCGCGGCGATCGCCGCCCTGCTGACGGTGGCGGGCCTGGTCCTCGGACTCCTCTGGCTGTGGCTCGCGCCGAGGGTGCCGCTCGTCTCCGACGACACGGCGGTCTTCCTCAAGAACAGTGAGGGCGAGGAGGCCATCGGCGCCGACGGCACCTTCGTGCTGCTCGCCCTGGCCTTCGGACTCGTCTCGGGCCTCGCCGTCTTCCTGTTCCGCAGGCGCGGGGGGATCCCGCTGGTGGTCGGACTCGCTCTGGGCGGCCTGCTCGGTTCACTCCTGGCGTGGGGGATCGGGACCTGGTTCGGACCCACGTCGGACGTGGTGGCCCACGCCAAGGAGGTCGGCAAGGGAGTCACGTTCGACGCACCGCTGGAGCTGCACGCGGTGGGGGCGGGGATGCTCGCCTGGCCCGTCGCGGCGATGATCGTGCACCTGGGGCTGACGGCCCTGTTCGGGCCGCGGGACCCCGAGCCCGAGTGGATGTCCCCGTACGGCGCTCACGACGTGGCACCCGGCGGCGCCTACGGGCAGACGCCCGGTGGTGCCGAAGGCGCGGCGCCCGGCTCCGCCGAGGGGCAGGCGCCCGGGGGCGGCCGGCCGTCGGACGGCTCGTAGCGCTCCCCCGCGGGCCGCTTCCGCTCGGGGCGTTTCCGCTCGGGGCGTTTCCGCCCCGGTCGCACGGGCATGCGGTGGATGAGCACCGACGAAAGGACCGACATGAGTGCCGGAGAGAAGACCAAGGCCAAGACCGAGCAGATCGTCGGGAAGGCCGTCCGCAAGGTGGCCCACGCGGTGGGTGACGAGACCACGGCGGCCAAGGGTGCGGCGCTGGAGGCCCGGGGCAAGGGCCGCGGTACCAAGGAGAAGGCGAAGGACACCTTCAAGCACTGAGTGCCCGCCCGGAGGCTCCGTCGGGGCGGCCGCGGCCGGGCTCAGCGGCCCGTGCCCGCGGCGCACCGCACACAGGTCGTCGCCGCCGGACGCACCTCCAGGCGGCCCGGCGGGATCGGCTCATGGCACCCCTCGCAGCGGCCGTAGTCGCCCCGCTCCAGCCGCTTCAGCGCCCGGTCCACCTCGGCCAGGTGGTCCCGCGCCCGAGCCAGCAGCGAGGCGGTGTGAGCCCGTTCGAAGGCGGTGCTCGATCCCTCCGGGTCGTGCTCGTCGTCGACCGCCACCAGCGCGTTCGCCTCGACGATCGCGTCGAAGTCACCGTGCAGCGCCGCGATACGGGCCTCCGTGTCGCGGCGCTCCGCGTCCAGCCGTTCGCGGACGGAGATCCGGTCACCCGGTCCGTCGCCCACGGCTGAGGAGAATGTGTTCACCTCCGTGACAACGGCCGCGTCCGGGGCCGCATTCCGTGCGCTCCCCGCGCGGGCTCCGCTAGGCCCGGCCGATCGGAGCCAGGGACGCGTCCGTCAAGGTCGCCAGGTCGGCGGGGGACAGCTCGACCTCCAGGCCGCGGCGGCCCGCCGAGACACAGATCGTCGGATGGGAGCCTGCCGACGCGTCCAGCACCGTACGCAGTCGCTTGCGCTGGCCCAGCGGGGAGATTCCGCCCCGTACGTAGCCCGTGGTGCGCTCCGCGGCGGCCGGGTCAGCCATGGCGGCCCGCTTGCCGCCGACCGCCGACGCCAGCGCCTTCAGGTCCAGCGAACCCGCGACCGGCACGACCGCGACGACCAGTTCGCCGTCCACGTCGGCGACCAGGGTCTTGAACACCCGGTCCGGTGAGACGCCGAGGGCCTCGGCGGCCTCCTCGCCGTAGGACGGCGAGGACGGGTCGTGCTCGTAGGAGTGGACGGTGAACGCGGTGCCCGCCGTGGTCAGGGCGACCGTGGCCGGGGTGCCGCCGGGCTGCTGTTTCCTGGACTTCTTCGCCACCTGGCTCGTCCTCGGGTCAGTTGGGGTGCGTGGGGCCGCGGGTCAGGTCGATCGCCGGCAGCGACGGGAGATGCCGGATCACGGCGGTCTCCTTGCGTAGAAGGGCGAGTTCCTCGCGCAGACGGGTCGCCGTGTCCGGTGCCTGGAGCAGCCGCTGCTTCGACGGGACGTCGAGCACCGCGGCGGCGGCCACCAGGTACGAGACGACGGACGGGTCGTCCGGCAGGTCCGAACTCGTCGTCAGCGAACGCTCGCTGGCCCCGGCCAGCCGCTTCTGGTAGCTGCGGAAGGCCCGCAGGACACCCTCGGCGAGAGCCCCGGCCTCGTCCGGTGGCGACGTCTCGTCCTCGGCCTTCCCCGGGTCCTCGGGCAGTTCCTCGACCTCGGCCGTCAGGAACGGGCCGCTCGCGTCGACGGAGAGGAGCCGGACGCGCGTGGTGCCCGTCGCCAGGACCTCGTAGCTGCCGTCGGCCCGCTCACGGATCTTCGCCGCGTCCGCGACGCAGCCGACCCGGTGGAAGGTCTGGATCGGATCGGGTCCGAAGCCGTCGGCCGGAGCCCGTTCGGCAGGAGGCGCGGTGGCGACCGTGTCCGGCATCCCGGTGGCCGTCGGGGCGGTCTCGCGGCCGTCGCGGATCGCGACCACCACGAAGCGGCGCGGTTCGTCCTCGTCGATCTCGAGCAGCTCACGCATCATGGCGCGATAACGCTCCTCGAAGACGTTGAGCGGCAGCACGAGGCCGGGGAACAGCACCGCGTTCAGCGGGAAGAGGGGCAGGCGAGCGGTGGTCACAGCGGCCAAGCCTAATGGCCACGGCGCCCGACGCGCTCCGGCCTCCCGCGCAGCGGCGTGGAAGAGGCCACCCGGAGCCGGGCGGTGGCCCGCGCGTCGAGGAAACCGCCGAGCGCCTCCCCGGTCACGTGTGCCCAGGGGAAGGAGGTGGCGTACGGCCCGATCAGCCGGAACTGCTCCAGGGCGTCGGCCGAGCGGCCCCGCGCGACCAGGACGTAGGCGAGCAGGTTGCGGACCTCGGCGGGCCAGGGGTCACCGGCCGGAAAGGCCGCCGAGAGCCCGATCGCGAGGTCGGCGGCGTCGTCGATCCGGTCCCGCTGCACGGAGGTCGCCCGCGCGAAGGCCCTCTCGTCCCGCAGCAGGGCGTAGGCCGCGCGTACGGGCAGCGCCTGCACCAGGGAATCCCCGGCGGCGTCCTCGGCCGCCCGCTCGGCGAAGTCGAAGCATTCGCGGTGGGAGCCGTACCACTGCGCCGAGAGGTACCGGAGCGCGGCGACATGGCTGCCGTAGTGGTGCGGGGAACGGCGTACGGCCTGCTCCCAGAGCGTCTCGAAGACCGTGTGCGGCGCGTGGGTGCCCCGGGCGTGGTCGAGCGCCAGCCGCCACGGCACCGGGTCACGGGGGTCCGCCTCGGCCGCCGCCGTGATCAGCGGGCCGACATCGCGCAGCAGCTCGGCGTGGGCGGGGGACTCCCAGGCGCGGCGTACCGCCAGGGCCGCCTTCACCAGCAGGGCGTCCGGGTCGCGCGGGGACGCGGCCAGCCAGCCGGTGAGCCAGCCGTCCCGGCTGCGGGCGAAGGCGACCAGCCGGCCGAGGCAGCGGTCGCGGCTCTCCCAGTCGGTGGCGTCCCGGGTCGTGGCCATGAGCTTGGCGGCGGGCTCGAAGTCTCCCAGGGCGGCCGCGACCAGGGCCGGGGAGAGCCGCTCGTCGGGGGCGTCGAGCAGCACCGCGTCGTCCGACGGCAGCCCGGCGGACAGCCCGGGGCCGTACCGGAACGCGCGCGCGGAACCCAGCAGGGCGCGGAGGAAAGCCATGGTGCAGACCATTGAAAAGCCCTGGTGGGGGCGGCGCCAGAGGGGCACTGTGAAGCTTCTGTAGCGAGTGGAAGGGTTGCCCTGGGCGAGGTCAAGAAAGGGCAAAGGAAGCGCTCGCGGGCGGCCGGAATCAGACCTTCCCGTCGACGGGGACCGCCCGCCCTGCCGGGCGTCGACCGGCCGTTCGAGCGGGTGGTGGCCAGGGCTCCGCACCGAAGCGGGAGCCCCCGGCCTCAGCCGCGGCGCAGCAGCCGCGAGGCACCCGCCGCCACCGTCGTGGCCAGTATCCACCCGAGCAGCACCAGCGCCGCCGCCGTCCACTGCCAGCCGCCCTCCAGCAGCCAGTAGCCGTCCTGACCGAGATTGATCACCGGCACCAGCAGATCCAGGGCGTACAGCGCCGGGTTCCACTGCGGATGCTCGTCCCCCTTGATCGACTCCGGGTGGTACTGCGAGAAGGCCACCGCACCCGCCGCCCACAGCACCGCCATCCACACCAGGGCACGCCCCGGCCGGTAGCCGTACGCCACCGTCCAGTCCTGGAGATAGCCCCAGATCCTGCCCGCGGGCGGCAGGGTCTCGCGCCGGCGCCGCTGCTTGGCCAGCAGCACCTCGCGGGCGTCCGCGTCCTCCCCGCAGCTGCGGAGCACCGTCGCGAGGCGCTCGTACGGCTCGGGGACGTACTCCGGGGTCGCCGCCAGCACCCACTCCAGGCGCCGGGACAGCGGGAAGTGACCGTAGGGCACGAGGTTCTCGTAGACGAAGCCGCCCATCGCCAGGCCGCCCGGCCCCGGCCAGCTGGTCGACACGTCGATCAGCGTGACGACCTTCGCGCCGTTCAGTACGACCCGGCCCTCCTGCGGGCGCTCCGCGTTGAAGCGCAGCTCCGGCGTGACGATCCTGCGCAGCGACAGCTCTTCACGCCCGGCGAGGACGAACCGGGCCTTGTGCAGGTCCACCGCGTCACCGAAGCGCCCGTCGTCGAGCCGCACCGCGCCCCGGCACTCGAAGACCTGCGCACGCGTCCCGCGCGCGGGGCCGCCACGGGCGATGCCGAACGGGGGAGTGGTGCCCTGGTTCCCCGTGTCGATGCTCACCCAGGCCTCCGTCATGTACAGCGTGCGCTCCACGCTGAGCTGCGGGGCGTTCAGCGCCCGCCGCCCGTCCGACGCGCGCAGCCGGCTCCCGCGCAGGCTCAGCGAACCCCCGACCTTCGCCCCGCGCAGGCTCAGCTCGCCACGCGTCTCGATCATCTCGGCCTGCAGGTCCTGGGCGACCGACATCCCGTCGCCGACGAAGGCGCGCCCGCGTCTGTCGGGTCCGACGCCGAGCTGGTTGATGAGCAGATCCGTCCCGATCTGGGCGTCCGTCAACCGGATGCCGCGCTCGATCCGGCAACGCGGCAGATGCAGATCGCCTTCCGTGTGCAGCCGGGCCGCGTCCAGCCGCGGCACCGCGCAGCCCACCATCCGCAGCGTCGTGAAATGGCACTCGGGGACCACCACCTCCTGCTCGAAGCGGCAGCCGGTCAGCTCGACGTACGGCGAGACACGGCCGCCCGCCAGATCCAGCTTGCCCGTGATGCGTACGCCCCGGAGCTTCAGGGCCGCCACCCGCCCCGGCCGGGCCGGCGGCCCGCTCAGCAGCAGCCGCGCCACCGTCCTGGCCCCGACGCTGCGCTCCGGCCCCCAGATGTGCGGCGCGAAGGGATCGTCGCGCACCGGGTCGTGGGAGCGCAGATCGTAGGTCGTGCCGTTCCGGAAGGACTGCCACATACCCAGCTCCGCCGCGCTGAGCCCGTCGGGGATCTCGCCGTCGTGCGGTTCGGTCACTGCCTCACCTCCGCCCGCGCGGTCCGCCCGCGCTTCGTACAGTCGTTCTTCCCTCTGTGTGACCGTGTGAAAGCTAACGGTCAGCAGTGACAGCCGGGGCATGTATCAGCCAGTGATACGGGCGACCGGGCGCCGGAACCGGTCTGAGAGAATTGCGGTGTGATCTCTCGAATCGATCTGCGCGGCACCGCCCTCCCCGAGGGCGGCGACCTGCGCGACCTGCTGCCCCGTGCCGAGTTCGACGTGGAAGCCGCCCTGGAGACGGTGCGGCCCATCTGCGAGGACGTACGCCATCGTGGCTCCGCGGCAGTGATCGAGTGGGGAGAGAAATTCGACGGTGTGCGGGTCGGGTCGATCCGGGTCCCCGCCGACGCGATCGCCGGGGCGCTGGAGCGCCTCGACCCCGCCGTGCGGGCGGCGCTCGAGGAGTCGATCCGCCGCGCCCGCCTCGTCCACCGCGAACAGCGCCGCGCCACGCACACCACCCAGGTCGTCCCCGGCGGCACGGTCACCGAGAAGTGGGTGCCCGTCGAGCGCGTCGGGCTCTACGTCCCCGGCGGACGCTCGGTCTACCCCTCGTCCGTCGTGATGAACGTCGTCCCGGCCCAGGAGGCGGGCGTCGAGGGCATCGCCGTCGCCTCCCCGCCGCAGAAGGAGTTCGGCGGCCTGCCGCACCCCACGATCCTCGCCGCCTGCGCCCTCCTCGGCGTCGACGAGGTGTACGCCGCGGGCGGCTCCCAGGCCGTCGCGATGTTCGCGTACGGCACCGAGGACTGCCTGCCCGTGAACCTCGTCACCGGCCCCGGCAACATCTACGTCGCCGCGGCCAAGCGCCTCCTCAAGGGCCGCGTCGGCATCGACGCCGAGGCGGGACCCACCGAGATCGCCATCCTCGCCGACGCGAGCGCCGACCCCGTGCACGTCGCCGCCGACCTGATCAGCCAGGCCGAGCACGACCCCATGGCCGCGGCCGTCCTCGTCACCGACTCCGAGGAGCTCGCCGCCGCCACCGAGGCCGAGCTGAAGCCGCAGGTCGCCGCGACCAAGCACGTCACCGACCGGATCGAGCCCGCGCTCGCCGGGCGCCAGTCCGCGATCGTCCTGGTCAACGACCTGGAGGACGGCCTCAAGGTCGTCGACGCGTACGCCGCCGAGCACCTGGAGATCCAGACGGAGAACGCCGCCGCCGTCGCCGACCGGGTCCGCAACGCCGGAGCCGTCTTCGTCGGCCCCTGGTCTCCCGTCTCCCTCGGCGACTACTGCGCCGGCTCCAACCACGTCCTGCCCACCGGCGGGTGCGCCTGCCACTCCTCGGGCCTGTCCGTGCAGTCCTTCCTGCGCGGCATCCACATCGTCGACTACACCCGCGACGCCCTCGCCGAGGTCACCCACCACGTGGTCACCCTCGCCGAGGCGGAGGACCTCCCCGCGCACGGCGCCGCGCTCAAGGCCAGGTTCGGCTGGAAGGTTCCGCAGGCGTGACGAACAGCAGCACCCCCCCGAACGCGTGGGACGCACTCCCGATCCGCGACGAGCTCCGCGGCCAGTCCCCGTACGGAGCGCCCCAGCTCGACGTACCGGTCCGGCTGAACACCAACGAGAACCCGTACCCGCTGCCCGACGCGCTCGTCGACCGCATCGCGGAGCGGGTCCGCGAGGCCGCCCGAAACCTCAACCGCTACCCCGACCGTGACGCGGTGGAGCTCCGCACCGAGCTCGCCCGCTACCTCACCCGCACCGCGGGGCACGAGGTCGGCCCCGGGAACGTATGGGCCGCCAACGGCTCCAACGAGGTCCTCCAGCAACTCCTGCAGACCTTCGGCGGGCCCGGGCGCACCGCGATCGGCTTCGAGCCCTCCTACTCCATGCACGCCCTCATCGCACGCGGCACCGGCACCGGCTGGATCTCCGGACCGCGCAACGAGGACTTCACCATCGACGTGGAGGCCGCGAAGAAGGCCATCGCCGAGCACCGGCCCGAGGTCGTCTTCATCACCTCGCCCAACAACCCCACCGGCACCGCCGTGGACGCCGAGACCGTCGTGGAGCTCTACGACGCCGCCCAGGCCGCCCGGCCGTCGATGGTCGTCGTGGACGAGGCGTACGGCGAGTTCAGCCACCACCCCTCGCTGCTCCCGCTCATCGAGGGCCGCCCCCACCTGGTGCTCTCCCGCACCATGTCCAAGGCCTTCGGCGCCGCCGGTCTGCGCCTCGGCTATCTCGCGGCGGCCCCGGCCGTCGTCGACGCGGTCCAGCTGGTGCGCCTGCCGTACCACCTGTCCTCCGTCACCCAGGCCACCGCGCTCGCCGCCCTGGAGCACACCGATACCCTTCTCGGGTACGTCGCGCAGCTCAAGAGCGAGCGCGACCGGCTGGTGGAAGGACTGCGGGAGCTCGGCTTCGCCGTCACCGACTCGGACGCCAACTTCGTCCAGTTCGGGCGCTTCGCCGACAGCCACACCGCCTGGCGGCAGATCCTCGACCGGGGCGTCCTGGTCCGGGACAACGGCGTACCGGGATGGCTGCGGGTATCCGCGGGAACCCCGGCAGAGAACGACGCGTTCCTCGATGCGGTGCGCGAACTGAAGAAGGAGCACGACGCATGACTCGCGAGGCCCGCGTAGGAAGAGTGGAGCGGACCACCAAGGAGACCTCCGTGCTCGTCGAGATCAACCTCGACGGCACCGGCAAGGTCGACGTCTCGACCGGGGTCGGTTTCTACGACCACATGCTCGACCAGCTCGGCCGCCACGGGCTCTTCGACCTCACGGTCAAGACCGAGGGCGACCTGCACATCGACTCGCACCACACCATCGAGGACACCGCCCTCGCGCTCGGCGCCGCCTTCAAGCAGGCGCTCGGCGACAAGGTCGGGATCTACCGCTTCGGCAACTGCACCGTCCCGCTGGACGAGTCGCTCGCCCAGGTCACCGTCGACCTCTCCGGCCGCCCCTACCTGGTGCACACCGAGCCGGAGAAGATGGCGCCGATGATCGGCGAGTACGACACGACGATGACCCGGCACATCCTGGAGTCCTTCGTCGCCCAGGCGCAGATCGCCCTGCACGTCCACGTCCCGTACGGCCGCAACGCCCACCACATCGTGGAGTGCCAGTTCAAGGCACTGGCCCGCGCCCTGCGGTACGCCAGCGAGCACGACCCGCGCGCAGCCGGGATCCTTCCGTCCACGAAGGGCGCCCTGTGACCGGCCTCAACACCGTTCTGATCGTCGTCGGCCTCTTCCTGGCCGGCGGCGTCTACTCCTTCTGGAAGCAGGGCATGCCCAAGGGCGTCGTCGTACTCCTCGGGATCGGCTCCGTGATGTGCCTGGTGGCGGGCGTCATGCGGATCCAGGGACTCTGGGACTGAGGTGGCACTGTGAGTGACAAGAAAAAGATCGTCGTCTTCGACTACGGCTTCGGCAACGTCCGTTCGGCCGAGCGGGCACTCGCCCATGTCGGCGGAGACGTGGAGATCACCGGCGACTTCGACACCGCGATGAACGCCGACGGGCTGCTCGTGCCCGGCGTCGGCGCCTTCTCCGCCTGCATGGCCGGGCTGAAGCAGGCCCGCGGCGACTGGATCGTCGGCCGCCGGCTCTCCGGCGGCCGCCCCGTCATGGGCATCTGCGTCGGGATGCAGATCCTGTTCGAGCGCGGCATCGAGCACGGCGTCGAGACGGAGGGCCTCGACGAGTGGCCCGGCACCGTCGGACCGCTGAAGGCCGACGTCGTCCCGCACATGGGCTGGAACACCGTCGAGGCCGCCGAGGGGTCCCAGCTCTTCGCGGGCCTGGACGCCGACGCCCGCTACTACTTCGTGCACTCCTACGCGGCGCACGACTGGTCCCTCGAAGTGACCAACGCCAAGATCCGTGCCCCCAAGGTCACCTGGGCCACGCACGGAGAGCGGTTCGTGGCCGCCGTGGAGAACGGCGCGCTGTGGGCCACCCAGTTCCACCCCGAGAAGTCCGGCGATGCCGGCGCCCAGCTGCTGACCAACTGGATCGAGACGCTGTAATGCCGAAGCTTGAACTGCTCCCCGCCGTAGACGTCCGCGACGGTCAGGCCGTCCGCCTCGTCCACGGCGAATCCGGCTCCGAGACCTCCTACGGTTCCCCGCTGGAAGCGGCCCTCGCCTGGCAGAGCGCCGGCGCCGAGTGGCTCCACCTCGTCGACCTGGACGCCGCCTTCGGCACCGGTGACAACCGCGCGCTGATCGCCGAGGTGGCCGGCGCCATGGACATCAAGGTCGAGCTCTCCGGGGGCATCCGCGACGACGCCTCGCTCGCCGCCGCGCTCGCCACCGGCTGCCGCCGCGTCAACCTCGGCACCGCCGCCCTGGAAACCCCGGAGTGGGTCGCCAAGGTCATCGCCGAGCACGGCGACAAGATCGCCGTCGGCCTCGACGTCCGGGGCACCACCCTGCGCGGCCGCGGCTGGACCCGCGACGGCGGCGACCTCTACGAGACGCTCGCCCGCCTCGACTCCGAGGGCTGCGCCCGCTACGTCGTCACCGACATCGCCAAGGACGGCACGCTGGAGGGCCCCAACCTGGCCCTCCTGCGCGACGTCTGCGCCGCCACCGACCGTCCGGTCGTCGCCTCCGGCGGTGTCTCCTCGCTCGCCGACCTGCGCGCGATCTCCCTGCTCGTCCCCGAAGGCGTCGAGGGAGCCATCGTCGGCAAGGCGCTGTACGCGAAGGCGTTCACCCTCGAAGAGGCCCTCAAGGCGGTCGCCGCATGACGGACTCCGTACGCCGCGTCTCCTCGGGGGCGCCGTGGGAGGAGAAGTTCGGCTACTCCCGCGCGGTGGAGCTCCCGAGCGGCCTCGTCCTGGTCTCCGGCTGCACGTCGGTGGTCAACGGCCAGGTCTCCGCGGGCAGCCCGTACGAGCAGGCCGTGGCCTCCTTCCAGGTCGCCTTCGACGCGCTCAAGCAGGTCGGACTCGGCCGCGAGGACGTCGTCCGCAACCGGATGTACATCACGCACGCACGCGACGTCGACGAGGTGGGCCGCGCCCACAAGGAGCTCTTCGACGACGTGCGCCCCGCCGCCTCCATGATCATCGTCTCCGGTTTCGTCGACCCCTCCCTGGTCGTCGAGGTCGAGGTCGAGGCCTACCGGGCAGGTGCGCGATGACGCTCGCCGTACGGGTCATCCCCTGCCTGGACGTGGACAACGGCCGCGTCGTCAAGGGCGTCAACTTCCAGAACCTGCGCGACGCGGGCGACCCCGTCGAGATGGCGAAGCTCTACGACGCAGAGGGCGCCGACGAGCTGACGTTCCTCGACATCACCGCCTCCAGCGGTGACCGGGAGACGACGTACGACGTGGTGCGCCGCACCGCCGAGCAGGTCTTCATCCCGCTCACCGTCGGCGGCGGGGTCCGCACTACCGACGACGTCGACAAGCTGCTGCGCGCCGGCGCCGACAAGGTCGGGGTCAACACCGCCGCCATCGCCCGCCCCGAGCTCATCCGCGAGATCGCCGAACGCTTCGGGCGCCAGGTGCTCGTGCTCTCCGTCGACGCGCGGCGCACCCCCGAGGGCACCTTCGAGGTGACCACGCACGGGGGCCGCAGGGGCACCGGCATCGACGCGGTCGAGTGGGCGCACCGGGCCGCCGAGCTCGGAGCGGGGGAGATCCTCCTCAACTCGATGGACGCCGACGGCACGAAGGACGGCTACGACACCGAGATGATCAAGGCGGTACGGGCACACGTCACCGTCCCCGTCATCGCCTCGGGCGGCGCGGGCCGGCTCTCCGACTTCCCGCCCGCCATCGACGCGGGGGCCGACGCGGTACTCGCCGCGTCCGTCTTCCACTTCGGTGACCTGCGAATCTCCGAGGTCAAGGGCGCTCTGCGCGAGGCCGGGAAGCCCGTTCGCTGACCTCGGTCAGCGAGAGAGCGGGGTACGGACACCGGCGATCTCGCCGATGCCCGCACGCGGGGCGCGCCGCCAGAGTGGCGCCGTCAGCACATGACGGCGCCACCCACGCGGTGCTCCCCCGAATCCTGAACGCCCCCGGGCGAAAAGGTGCTTCGGCTGCCGCGGTGTGGTGCGCCACAACCGAGAGGATCCCCCCTCGTGCAGCAGCACCTCCCCTCCGGCGACGTCTCCCCGCGCCGCCACCGGATGTCCAAGAGCCGCTCCCGCACCGTCAGGCTCGCCGTCGCGGCCGCCGCGGCGACAGCGGGTCTGGTCACCGCGCTCGTCCCGGGCGGAGCCCAGGCCGCCGACAACCCGTACGAGCGTGGTCCGGCGCCGAGCAATTCGAGCATCGAGGCACTCCGCGGTTCGTACGCCACGTCCGAGACCTCCGTGTCCTCGCTGAGCGTTCGGGGCTTCGGCGGCGGGACGATCTACTATCCGACGTCCACGTCGGACGGGACGTTCGGCGCCGTGGTCATCTCGCCCGGTTTCACCGCCTACCAGTCGAGCATCGCGTGGCTGGGTCCGCGTCTGGCGTCACAGGGCTTCGTGGTGTTCACCATCGACACCAACACCACGGCCGACCAGCCCGCCAGCCGGGGTGACCAGCTGCTCGCCGCACTGGACTACCTCACGCAGGACAGCTCGGTGCGCACCCGGATCGATGCCTCGCGGCTCGGGGTGATGGGCCATTCCATGGGCGGTGGCGGCACGCTGGAGGCCGCGAAGGACCGCCCGTCGCTCCAGGCGGCGATCCCGCTGACGGGGTGGAACACGGACAAGACGTGGCCCGAGGTGAAGACCCCGACCCTGGTCATCGGCGCGGACGGTGACACGATCGCCCCCGTCGCCACGCACTCGGAGCCGTTCTACAACTCGCTGCCCAGCTCGCTGGACAAGGCGTACCTGGAGCTGCGGGGTGCCACCCACTTCACCCCGAACACGTCGAACACGACGATCGCGAAGTACAGCATCTCGTGGCTGAAGCGGTTCATCGACAACGACACCCGCTACGAGCAGTTCCTCTGCCCGCTGCCCTCGACGAGCCTGACCATCGCCGAGTACAAGGGCAACTGCCCGCACACCTCCTGACCGGAACCACCTCCTGACCGGCAGCACCGGGGCCGGACCGCACCACGCGGTCCGGCCCTCCGCGCTGCCGTGGTCGGGCCTCCGGGTCGCGCGCGGTCCGGCCACCAAATCGCGCGTGGTCCGGCTACCGAATCGCGGGCGGTCCGGCCACCGGCTCCCGCGCGGTGCCGGAGCCAAGACCGGCGATCTCGCCGATGTCCGCGCGGGGCGCCCACCGCGACAGTGGCGGCAGGCCAGCGAATGACGGCGCCAACCGACGCGGTGAACCCCGAAGGCCCCCGGACGACGGGGCCTCGGTCCGCCGCGGTGAGGTGACGCCCCTACCGAGAGGAACACCCGTGCAGCAGCACCTCCCCTCCGGCGACATCTCCCCGAGCCGCCACCGGACGTCCAGGAGCCGCTCCCGCGGCGTCAGGGGCGCCCTGGCAGCCGCCGTGGCGACCGCCGGTCTGCTCACCGCGCTCGTCCCGGGCGGCGCCCAGGCCGCCGACAACCCGTACGAGCGCGGTCCCGCCCCGAGCAACTCCAGCATCGAGGCACTCCGCGGCTCCTACGCCACCTCCCAGACCTCCGTGTCCTCACTGAGCGTCAGAGGATTCGGCGGCGGGACGATCTACTACCCGACGTCCACGTCGGACGGGACGTTCGGCGCCGTGGTCATCTCGCCCGGTTTCACCGCGTACGAGTCGAGCATCGCGTGGCTGGGTCCGCGTCTGGCCTCGCAGGGCTTCGTGGTGTTCACCATCGACACCAACACCACGCTGGACCAGCCGGCGAGCCGTGGTGACCAGCTGCTCGCGGCGCTGGACTACCTGACGGGGAGCAGCTCGGTGCGCAGCCGGGTCGACTCGTCCCGGCTGGGCGTGATGGGCCACTCCATGGGCGGCGGCGGCACCCTCGAAGCTGCCAAGGACCGTCCCTCGCTCCAGGCCGCGATCCCGCTGACCGGCTGGAACACGGACAAGACGTGGCCCGAGGTGAAGACCCCGACCCTGGTCATCGGCGCGGACGGTGACACGATCGCCCCCGTCCTCACACACTCCCAGCCGTTCTACAACTCGCTGCCCAGCTCGCTGGACAAGGCGTACCTGGAGCTGCGCGGTGCCACCCACTTCACCCCGAACACGTCGAACACGACGATCGCGAAGTACAGCATCTCGTGGCTGAAGCGGTTCATCGACAACGACACCCGCTACGAGCAGTTCCTCTGCCCGCTGCCCTCGGCGAGCCTGACCATCGCCGAGTACAGGGGGAACTGCCCGCACACCTCCTGAGGACGGGGTGGGACGAAGCGGGATGAAGACGAGGTGAGCGAACCCGTGACAAAGCCGAGACCGACCGTACCCGGACGTACGGCCTCGTGATGGGGTATCACCGTCGGTGACATGACCGATCACACGGAACACCCTCCGACGGGCCTGCCGGCCGGCGCTGCGAAGGCGCGCCGGCCGGCAGGCACCCTCGTCCTCGTCCCGGTCGCCCTGGCGGTGTTCGTCCTGACGGTCGCGGGCACGCTCCTGTGGTGGCTGGGGGACCGGTTGCCCGAGGGGGCCGACCGCACACGCACGGAGAACCAGCGCCTCCAGGTGGTGGGCCTCGCCCGGCAGTTGGCGGACGCCGCGCACGACGGGGAACTGGCGGACGCCGAGATCGGCCGCATCGCGCGGGCCGTCCCCTGGCGGGTGGACCGGCGGGACGACGGCGCCGTACGCCTCGTCGTGACGACGGTCCCGGCTCTGGCCGACGAACCCGCTTCCTGCACGGAGTTCACCCTCGCCGCACCCCTGGGACCCGCCACCGAGGCCGTCCACCGTCCCGCGACGGGGGACTGTCCGGTACGTGACCGGGTGCCGGGCGACCGGGGCCCTTGACGGAGGGGGCGGCCCCGGTTGCCGGGCGGGGGCCGGGCCGCGCGTACCGCGGCCCGGCCCTTCGTGCGTGACCGGTCACCCCCGCGAGAGGAACTCCGCGATGGACGCGGCGAAGCCGGGATCGCGCACGGCCGTCAGATGGTCACCCGGCAGCACGGTCAGCTCCGCCCCCGCGATCGCGGAGGCGAGCACCTGCGGGCGGGTCGCCAACGGGTCGCTCTCACCGGCGAGCACCAGCGTCGGGACCGCTATCCGGTCCAGCGGCAGCGCGTCCCGGTGCACCGCGCGGATCTGCGCGGCCAGCGCCAGCCGGTCGCACCCCGCCGTGTCGGCGAGCACCCGGAAGGCCCTGGTCCGCTCGGGCGCGTCCGCCGCGTCCTCGGCCGTCAGCGCCGCGGACACCAGCTCCGGAGGCATCACCCGGGTGTCCAGGCCCCCCACCTCCACCGCACCCGCGCCGATGCCGCCGACCACCAGACGGCTGACACGCTCGTCCTCGGCCGCCGCCAGTACCGCCACCACCGCGCCCATCGAGTAGCCCGCGAGGTGCACCCGCTCCGCGCCCGTGCGATCGATGAGCAGACGCACGTCACGGGCCATCAGCGACTCGCCGTAGCGCGTCTCGTCGTGCGGCCGGTCCGACTCGCCGTGACCGCGCGCGTCCAGGGCGTACACCCGCCGGCCGCGCGCGACCAGAGCCTCCACGACCCCGGGCCCCTCCCAGTTCAGCCGCGCGTGCGCGGCGAAGCCGTGCAGCAGCACCACCGGGGGCAGGGACGTGTCCGGGTCACGCGACCAGTGCCAGTAACGCAGGGTCAAACCGTCGTGTGTACGCAATTCATCAGTCATGCACCGACGTTACGGGCGGGTTCGGCGAGCAGCGCCGCGACTGTGCCCCGGCACAGTGCCGATGCCGTTCCGTTGGGAGCCCGCACCGCTCGGGGCCACCCGGAAACGGGGAGCGGACGCGAGCCTTCCGACGCTGTTTACGCGGAAGTAACGTGAAAGTGTGACCCCATCGACGACCGTGCACAGTCCGCTCCGGCTGTACGGCCGCAGCGGTGAACTCGCCATCCTGGAAACCCTGTTGGGACGGCTGCGGGCAGGGGACGGCGGAGCGCTCGTGCTGACCTCGCCCCCCGGCCTCGGCCGCACCGCCCTGCTGCGGCAGACCGCCGCCGACTACCGCGCCCGGCACGGCGGCCCCGTCGTGTACGCCGCCGCGGCCCGCACCGAGCAACGGCTGCCCTACAGCGGGCTGCACGCCCTGCTCTGCTCGGCGCCCGGTTCGCTGCCCGTCGCCCCCGACACCGTCCTGCGCTCCGGGATCACCCCCGGCGGGCTGCTCGGTCTGCTGCGGGAGCTGGGCGCCGAACAGCCGCTGCTGGTCTGCGTGGACGACGCGCACGCCTGGGACCCGGACTCCCGCGCCGCACTGGGCTTCGCCGCGCGCCGGCTCGGTGAGGGCAGCCGCGTCGCGGTGGTGATCGGCGCCGCCGACGAGACGGCCTTCGCCGGCCTCCCCGCGCTCCGCCTCGGCCCGCTCGACGACGACGCCGGGGCGGCCCTCCTGGACCGGCTCACCGACTGCGCGGCCGACATCGATCCGGTCGTACGCAGTGAACTGCTGCGCGAGGCCGCCGGGAACCCACGGCTGCTGGCCGGTCTCGTCGGCCGTCTCACCCCGGGCCAGCTCGCCGGGCGCACCGCCCTGCCGTACCCGCTGCCCGGTGCGGAGAGCGTCCTCGACGCCCACGCCGAACACCTGGACGGGCTCTCTCCCGACACCCGCACCCTGCTCCTGCTGGCCGCCGCGGCGGAGGAGCACGAGCCCGACGGCGCGGGCGCCGACGCGGCACTGCTCCTGCGGGCCGGCACCCGCGCCGGACTGGCCGCGGCCCACCTGGACCGGGTCCTCTTCGCACCCGCCGGAACCGTGGGCGCCCTCCAGCGGGCGGGCAGCCGGGTCCACTTCAGCCACCCCCTGCTGCGCCGCGCGGTCCTGCACCGGGCACTGCCCGGCCGCCGCAGGGCCGTGCACGAGCTGCTCGCCGGGCTGCTCGCCGGCCCCGGCTCACCCCCGCTGCCCGCACTGGTCCAGCGGGCCTGCGCCGCCCCCGGCCCCGACGCCGCCCTCGCCGCGCAGCTGGAGGCGGCGGCCACCGCCCCGCGCCCGCACGGCGAACGGTCCGCGGCGCTGGCCCGCGCCGCGGCGCTCTCCACCGACGACACCCTGCGCGCCGCACGCTTCACCGCCGCCGCCGAGCAGGCGCGGCTCGCCGGGGACACCGGCCGTGCCCGCGCCATGCTGGCCCGTGTCGGCCCTCATCCCGCCGGGGGTGCCGCGCCCTACGTACGCGGCATGCTCGCCCTGGGCGACGGTCCGGCGGCCGACGCACGCGAGGCGCTGCTGACCGCGGCGGAGCTCCTCGCCCCGCACGACGCCCGCCGCACCCTGGACGCGCTGTTCGGTGCCGCGGAGGCCGCCTGGGCCATGGGCGACGCCATCGCCTACCTGGACGCCATGCACCGCATCCCCGTCGCCGCGGCCGACCGCCCCATGGCGCAGTACCGGGCGGGCATGTGCGCCGTGCTCGCCGGTCACACCGACCGTGGCCACGCCCTGCTGCGCTGCTGCCTGGACTCCGCGGACCGTGCCGAGGACGCGGACGAACTCCTGCGGGCCGGCGCGTCCGCCCTGGTGCTCGGCGAGGTGGACGCCGCCTGCCGGGCGGGCGCCCGGGCGCTGGCAGCCGTACGGACCCGGGGACCCGAGGCCCTGCTGCCGCACGCACTGGAACAGCTCGCCTACGCCGAACTGCGCGCGGGCCAGCACGCCAGGGCCAGGGCCCACGCGCTGGAGGGGCTGCACGCGGCCAGGCGTACAGGACAGCAGAACTCCGCCACCCATCTGCACGCCGTACTCGCGCTCGCCGCGTCCGTGGAGGGGCCCGCCGAGGCGTGCGCCGCCCACGCCGACGCGGCCCTCGCGGGCGCCGGACCGCACGGCCTGGCCCAGGCGGCCATGCTCGCCACCTGGGCGGTCGCCCGCGCGGACCTCGCCGCCGGGCGGCCGGGCGAGGCCGCGGCCCGCCTCGGTCCGCTGGTCAGACCCGGCCCGGGTACAGGCCACTTCGCCACCCGGATGCTCGCCGTACCGTGCTGGATCGAGGCGATGGTGCTCTCCGGGCGCGCGGAGGAAGGAGCCGCCGAACTCTCCGCGGCCCTCCGCGAATTCGCCCTGTGGACCGCCCGGACGACCGACCCGCAGGTCCCCGCGCAGCTGGCCCGCTGCCGCGCGCTGCTCGCGCCGCCCGAGGAGGCGGCGGCGGGCTACGAGCAGGCGCTGGCGCACCACGACCGCGCGGGCGGCGACTTCGAGCGGGCCCGCACCCAGCTGCTCCACGGTCAGCTGCTGCGCCGGCTGCGCCGCACCCGCGAGGCCCGGGGCCCGCTGCGCGACGCCCTGGTCGCCTTCGAGCGCTGCTCGGCCCGCGTCTGGGCGGAGCGGGCCGGCGGGGAGCTCCGGGCGGCGGGGGAGGCGGTGGACGCCGCGCCCGACCGGAGCGGCCCCGGCCCGCTGGCCGGGCTGACCCCGCAGCAGCAGAGGATCGCCCGCTGCGTCGCGGAGGGGGCGACCAACCGTGAGGTCGCGGTGCGCCTCTCGGTGAGCCCGCGTACCGTCGACCACCACCTGCGGAACGTCTTCGCCGCGCTCGGCGTCCGGTCCCGGACCGAGCTCGCGCGGCTCCTGGACCGCCGGGGCGGGGAGAGGTTGCAGGACCGTGATGAGAAGAACCGCGCAGACCTCTAGGTACCGACCGGGCGGTATGCCATTCTGCGGTCGTCAGGATCAATCGGTGTGCGCCCGCCCAACACCGGGCCGGGCACACACCGGGGCCGGCCCACCGCAGCCGGCCGATTCCCGGTGGAGGCCGCCATGCCACAGGTCGTACGTTCACGGATCAGGGCGCTGCACGGACCGCCCCCCGTAACCCCGATGCCGCACCGCGCACGCTCCCTCGCCGACCGCGACGCCGTGGCCGTGCTCCACCGGGCGGCGCGGGTGCTCCTGGACACCCTGCCGGAGCTCACGGACCGGCTGGTCGAGGCGCTGCGGGAGCAGGAGCCCGCCTACCGCGCCGCGATGGAGACCGAGGCCGCCGAGATCTGGCAGGAGGTCCACCACTCGCTGCGGCACAACGTCGCCTCCCTCATCCAGCCCCGGGAGTTCCGCGAGGCCGCCCACCGCACCTCCCGGTGGATCGGCGAGAGCAGGGCCGAGCAGGGCGTACCGCTCGACGCGGTCATGCACGCCTTCCGCATGGGCGGCGCGATGGTCTGGCAGGACCTGGTCGACGACACCGCGCGGCGGTCCCCCGAGGACACACGGTTGCTCGTCCACGTCGCCGCGGACGTCTGGAACTTCGTCGACGAGCACTGCGCCGTGGTGGCCGAGGCGTACCGCCAGGCCGAGCGCCGGCTCTCCTGGCGCCGCGAGAACCGTCAGCGCCTGATGACGGCGGCCCTGCTGGACGGCACCGCCCGGATCGCCGACCTGCCGGACGCCGCCGCGATGCTGGGACTCCCGGTGCACGGCCGGTACGCCGTCCTCGCGGTCGCCGCCGCCCGGCGCGCCCCGCACGGCGCAGGCAAGCCGCCCGTGACCCTGTCCGACGACACCCCGGCGCTCTGGCACTCGGCGGGCGAGGTAGAACTGGCCATCCTCCCGCTGGGAGCGGGGCCCGCACCGGCCGACGCGGAACCAGCCGCCGAAGGAGAAACCGAGACGGCGCCCAGTGCCGGTCCGGCCACCGAGCCCGCCGCCGAACTCGACGCGCTGGCAGCCGGACTGACGGCGCCTCCGGGAACCCGGGTGGGACTCAGCTCGGTCGTCCATGGCCTCGCGGCCGTCGGTGACGCGCGGCGCCTGGCCGAGACCGCGCTGCGGGCCTGCCCGGCGTCCGGCGGCACCGTACTGCTGGAGGAACACCTGCCCGCGGCGCTCGTCGTGTCGTCGCCGGGGCTCGGCACCGCACTCGCCGACCGCGTCCTCGGACCGCTGGACCGGCTGGACCCGGCCGACCGGGACGTACTCATCGAGACGCTGACCGCCTGGCTCGACTCGGACGGCTCCGCGCAGCGGGCGGGCGCGCGCCTCTACTGCCACCGCAACACCGTGCTCAACCGGCTGCGGCGCTTCGAGCAGCTCACGGGGCGCTGTCTGACCAGGCCGTCGGACGCGGTCGAGGTCTCCCTGGCCCTGGCGGCACGGCGGCTGCTGGCGGGCTGAGCTCGCATCCGCCAGGCGCCGGCCCACCCCGGCCCACCGGAATCCGCCGGCACTCCCGCCCCCGCCGTCCTGCTGTCGGGCGCCGTGCCGCCGCCGCCCGTGCCGCCTCGCGGCCTCGCGGCCGGAGGGCAGCGGGGCGGGGGATCGCGGCTGTCCGGCCGCGGCCCCCGGGGGAACGGCGCGGCGCCGTGCGGGCAGGGGGGAGGGCCGCTCCGCTGTGCCGCCCCTGCACCTGGGGCCTGATCGCTCCGCTGAGCCGCCGCTGCACCTGGGACCCGATCGCTCCGCCGTGCCGCTCCGCTGTGCCGCCCCCGCACCGGGGGCCTGATCGCTCCGCTGTGCCGCCCCTGCACCTGGGACCCGATCGCTCCGCCGTGCCGCCCCCCACCAGGGTCCCGGTCCGCACCGGCCGCCGGACCCGGTCGCTCCGCATCCCGCACCCGTGCCGATGGGCCGGACCGGACCACACCGTTCACCCAACGGCGTTGTGCCCGCGCACAGTTCGGGCGCCGGCGGGCTGTACCGGCGCCGCGCCCGGCTCGTACCCCCTGTGCCGCACACGCCTCACCTGGTGCCATGGCGCGCATGTCATCAGCTGCCCCTTGTGGAGCCGTACCGGCGGAGCGAACCCGGTGAGCGGCGCGATCGACGCCCGCTCCCTGGCCGTCGTCATCTTCCTCGCGTTCGTCGCCGTGTCCCTGCTGCTGTGCGGACTCGCCGCGGCCGACCAGGACGACCCGGAGCACTTCTACGCGGGCGGTGCCACCCTGGGCCCCGTCGGCGCCGGTCTCGCCATCGCCGGGGACTACGTCTCCGCCGCCACCCTGCTCTCCACCACCGGATCCGTCGCGCTCGCCGGCTTCGACGGCCTGCTGTTCGCCCTGGCCACCGTCGCCTCGCTCGTCCTGGTCATGCGCCTGTTCGCCGAACGCCTGCGCCGTCAGGGCGTGTTCACCATGGGCGACTTCCTCGCCGACAGGCTGGGCGACGGCTCCGTGCGCCGGGCGCTCGGGGTGGCCACGCTCGTGGTGCTGGCCCCGCTGCTGCTCGTCCAGCTCACCACCGCCGGGCGCGTCATGACCGCCATGTTCGGGCTCCCCGACGGCGCGCTCACCGGCTGCACCGTGGCCAGCGGCGCGCTCATGGTCTGCTACTCGGCCTTCGGCGGGATGCGCGGCACCGGCTACATCCAGATCCTCAAGGTGGCCGTCGTCCTGGGCGCCGTGACCCTGCTCGCGGGGCTCGTCCTCGCGCGCTTCGACTGGTCCCCGTTCGCCCTCTTCGACGCCGCCCAGGCCGGCAGCAAGGCGGGCGGCGACTACGCGCTCCCCGGGCTACAGTTCGGGCACGGACTCGCCGGAGGACTCGACCTGATCGGCTTCCAGCTCACCCTCGTGCTCGGCGCGGCCTGCATGCCGCACATCATGATGCGGCTGCATCCCATCCGCGACGCCTGGACCGCCCGCCGTGCCGGTGTGTGGGCCACGGTCCCCGTCGCCGTGCTGTGCGCGGGCATCGTCGTCGTCGGGCTCGGCGCCTCCGCACTCATCGGCAGGGATCTGCTGCACGCCGCCGACCCCGCGGGCGGCACCGCCCTGCTGATGGTGACCGGCGCCCTGGACCCCGGTGCCACCGGACCGCGCGACAGCCCGCTGTTCGCCCTCGTCGCCTGCGCCGCCTTCGCCACCACCCTGGCCGCGGTCGCCGGGATCACCCTGGCCGCCGCCTCGTCCCTGGCACGCGACTTCACGCTGAAGTCCGGCGCCCAGGGCGAGGGCAAGGCCTCCGCCAGGGAGATCAGGCACGCCCGCTGGGCCGTGGCCGGGATCGGGGCGTTCGCCGTGTTCCTCTCGGCGTACACCCACGACCGCAACCCCCAGGTGCTGCTCTCGCTCTCGTTCGCGGCCGCCGCGTCCATCCTGCCGCCCGTGCTGCTGTACGCCCTGTTCAGGCCTGGCTTCAACGCCCGGGGGGTGCGGTGGACCGTGTACGGGACCCTTCCGCTCATCTGCGTCCTGATGGTGATGTCGCCGGCCTTCTCCGGCACGCCCGTCGCCCTGTTCCCGGAGTGGGACTTCGACGTCTTCCCGCTCCAGACACCGGGCCTGGTCACCATCCCCGCCGGCTTCCTGCTGGGACTGCTCGGGTCAGGGCGTGACCCGGACGCCGCACCGGACACGCGTAACCGCCACCGGGCCCGCTGGGCTCCCGCCCGCGCGCGCGGCGGCGTCTGAGCCGCCGGTGGGGGCGGGGACCGCGAGGCCCCGCCCCCACCCACCCCGGACTACAGACCGAGCTCGGCCGTGTGCAGCCGGGCCAGCGCGTCCTTGTCGCCCTCCAGCTCCACCCGCGCCGCGTCCTGCCGCCCGGCGGCGAACAGCAGCAGCTCACCCGGCTCCCCGGTGACCGTCACCACCGGGGTGCCCTTGTGGGCCACCGCCGTCTGGCCGTCCGGCCGCCGCAGCACCAGCCCCACCGGGGCCCGGCGGCCCAGCATCCGGGCCGTCTTCTCGGTACGCGACCACAGCACGTCGGCGAAGACCGGATCGAGGTCACGCTGCGACCAGTCCGGCTGCGCCCGGCGCACGTCCTCCGCGTGGATGTAGAACTCGACGGTGTTCGCCGCTTCGTCCAGCTGCTTGAGGCCGAAGGGCGACATACGCGGCGGACCCGTACGGATGAGCTGGATCAGCTCCTCGTACGGCTTGGCGGCGAACTCGGCCTGGATGCGCTCCAGCCGGTTCTTCAGGGCGCCCAGCACAATCCCGCCCGCGGCGTCCGCGCGGCGCTCACGCACCACGACATGGGCGGCCAGGTCACGGGTCTTCCAGCCGTTGCACAAGGTCAGGGCCTCGGGACCCGCCGCTTCCAACAGGTCGGCGAGCAGAAGACGTTCACGCTTCGCATGGGTCGACATGCCCGCCAGCGTACGACCGGCGCCCCCGGTCCGCCCAGTGGACGCACGGCCGGACGGCGTCGCCCGGCGCGGCACAATGGGGCGCATGACCAGCACGCCCGGCCCCACGCCCGCCAGCAACCTCGATCCGGCCGTCGCCGCCCGCCTCAAGCGCGGCCCCGACGGACTGGTCCCGGCCATCGCCCAGCAGTACGACACGGGCGAGGTGCTCATGCTCGGCTGGATGGACGACGAGGCGCTGCACCGCACCCTCACCACCGGCCGCTGCACCTACTGGTCCCGCAGCCGGCAGGAGTACTGGGTCAAGGGCGACACCTCCGGCCACATCCAGCGGGTGAAGTCCGTCGCCCTCGACTGCGACGCCGACACCGTGCTGGTCAAGGTCGACCAGACGGGCGCGGCCTGCCACACAGGGGCCCGCACCTGCTTCGACGAGGACGTCCTTCCGCTCTCCGGCCCCCGGTAAGGTCACCCGCCATGGATCTCGAGACCTTCCGCAAGCTCGCCGTCGACCGGCGCGTCATCCCCGTCAGCCGCCGGCTCCTCGCAGACGGCGACACCCCGGTCGGGCTCTACCGCAAGCTCGCGGCCGAACGCCCCGGCACCTTCCTCCTCGAATCCGCCGAGAACGGCCGCACCTGGTCCCGCTACTCCTTCATCGGGGTACGCAGCGCCGCGACCCTGACCGCCCTCGACGGCCAGGCCCACTGGCTCGGGACCCCGCCCGTCGGAGTCCCCGTCGACGGGGACCCGCTGCAGGCCCTGCGGGCCACGGTCGAGACCCTGCACACCCCGCGTGACCTCGTCGGCGACGACGGCCTGCCGCCGTTCACCGGCGGCATGGTCGGCTACCTCGGCTACGACGTCGTACGCCGTCTGGAGCGGATCACCGAGCACGGCGGCGACGACCTGAAGCTCCCCGAGCTCACGATGCTGCTGACCTCCGACCTCGCCGTGCTCGACCACGGCACCGGCACCGTCCTGCTGATCGCCAACGCGATCAACCACAACGACCTGGACACCGGCGTCGACGAGGCGTACACGGACGCGGTCGCCCGGCTCGACGCCATGGAGCGCGACCTGTCACGGCCGGTGGAGAACGTCCCCGCCGCCCTGCCGCCCTCCGAGCTCCCGCCCTACACCGCGCTCTGGGGCGGCCAGGCGTTCCGGGACGCCGTCGAGGACGTCAAGGAGCGGATCAGGGCGGGCGAGGCCTTCCAGGTCGTGCCCTCCCAGCGCTTCGAGACCCCGTGCACGGCCAGCGCGCTCGACGTCTACCGGGTCCTGCGCGCCACCAACCCCTCGCCGTACATGTACCTCTTCCGCTTCGACGGCTTCGACGTCGTCGGCTCCAGCCCCGAGGCGCTCGTCAAGGTCGAGGACGGCCGGGCCATGGTCCACCCCATCGCCGGCACCCGGCACCGGGGCGCCACCCCGCAGGAGGACCAGGCGCTCGCCGACGAACTCCTCGCCGACCCCAAGGAACGCGCCGAGCACCTCATGCTCGTCGACCTCGGGCGCAACGACCTGGGCCGCGTCTGCGCACCCGGCAGTGTCGAGGTGGTCGACTTCATGTCGGTCGAGCGGTACTCGCACGTGATGCACATCGTCTCCACCGTCACCGGACGGGTCGCCGAGGGCCGCACCGCCTTCGACGTCCTCACGGCGTGCTTCCCCGCGGGCACCCTCTCCGGCGCGCCCAAGCCGCGCGCCCTGCAGATCATCGAGGAGCTCGAACCCAGCCGCCGGGGCCTGTACGGCGGCTGCGTCGGCTACCTCGACTTCGCCGGGGACTCCGACACCGCCATCGCGATCCGGACCGCGCTGCTCCGCGACGGCACCGCGTACGTCCAGGCGGGCGCGGGCATCGTCGCGGACTCCGATCCCGCCGCCGAGGACACCGAGTGCCGCAACAAGGCCGCCGCGGTCCTGCGGGCCGTGCACACGGCGAACCGCCTCGGAGCGAATTGAACCGGTAGGGGATAGTGGAGTACGTGAGTGCCGTCCCCGTACCCCAGCCCCGTGCCCGAGCCGCCTCCGCGCCCGACAGCGCAGGAAGCCGCCGAAGCCTGGCCGCCGGTCTGCTCCTCGGGGCGGCCGGCGCCACCGCCGTCCTCCTCGCCTCGGGCCAGACCTGGGCCGAGGGCGTGGCAGCCGTCGGCGGCGGCACCCTGCCCCTGAGCGCCGACGGCCAGGACGTCACCGGTGTCCCCGCGGCCCTGGCCGTCGTCGGCCTGGCCGCCCTCGTCGCCGTCTTCGCCGTCCGCGGCGGAGGCCGGAAGCTGGTCGCCGGCCTGCTGGCCCTCAGCGGCCTCGGCGCCGGACTGAGCGCCTGGGCGGGCGCCTCCGACAGCGCCGCGCTGGACGAGCGGGCCGCCGAGACCACCGGCAACACCTCCGCCACCATCGAGGCCCTCAGCCACACCGCCTGGCCCTACGTCACCGCGGCCGGCGGCCTGCTGATTCTGCTCGCCGGCCTGCTGGCCCTGCGCTACGGCAGCCGCTGGCCCACGATGTCGGGACGGTACGAACGCGACGGCACGCCCCGCCCCCGCAAGGCCGCCCGCACCGCCCCGGACCCCGAGCGCCCCGAGGAACTGTGGAAGGCGCTCGACCGCGGCGAGGACCCGACGCGCGAGGCATGACCCCGAGCCTCACGTCCACCGGCGCGTACGGGACAATGGCAGTGAGCTTTCCCAGCGACACCTTCAGCGCAACACCAACAAGGAGCAACTCATGGCGGGCAGCAGCCACGGACACACCCCGGCCGCCTGGACCGGCGTCATCATCTCCTTCATCGGCTTCTGCATCGCGGGCCTCTTCATGGTGGCGGCGAACACGCTCGGCTTCTGGGCCGGTATCGCGGTCGTCCTCCTCGGCGGCCTCGTCGGGTTCGCCATGAAGCTGGCCGGCCTCGGCATGCCGAAGGAGTCCGCCGAGATGGCGGCGGCCAGGGCCCGCGCCTCAGAGGCCCAGATCACCGCCTGATCGGGTGCCGGACACCGGACGAGACGCGAGGCGCAGCCCGGACCGGGCTGCGCCTCTTCGCGTGAGCGGGGACAATCGGCGCGTGGACGCCTCAGCCTCTCCCGCAGCCCCCGACCGGGCCCCCGTGCCCCACGCCCCCGGTCCCGTGCCCCCGCAGGCCCCCGCGCCGGCCTCCCGGCTGCGGAGGCTCGCGACCCCCGTCGGGGTCATGGCCGCCGTCGTCGGAGCCTTCGGCTACGTGGCCACCGTCGACCCCAACGAGCCCGGCCACTACCCGGTCTGCCCCATGCTCCGGTTCACCGGAGTGTTCTGCCCCGGCTGCGGCGGCCTCCGCAGTGCCCATGCCTTCGCCCACGGGGATCTCGTCACCGCCCTCGGTGCCAACGCCGTGGCCGTCGTGGGCTACGTCGCCTTCGCGGCCGTCTGGCTGGCCTGGACGGTGAGCGCGAGCCGGGGCCGGCCCCTGCGCATCGAGCTCAGGCCCGTCCACTGGTGGGCCGTCGGCGCGGTGCTGCTGATCTTCTCCGTGGTGCGGAACCTGCCCTTCGGCTCCGCCCTGGCACCCTGAGTGCCCAGGTAGTGGGACGTGCGGCCGCCGGATGCGAGCCCTGGGGCTTCCTGCGGATACCATCGAGATGGCTGATCCTTGTTCCTATCACCGCTTCGGAAGGGGGCCGCTCGCGTGAGTGTGCTCGACGAGATCATTGACGGCGTTCGCGCCGACCTCGCGGAGCGGCAGGCGCGTGTCAGCCTCGACGAGCTCAAGGAACGCGCCGCACGCGCTCCCCAGGCCAAGGACGGAGTCGCCGCCCTGCGCGGCGAGGGCGTGACCGTCATCTGCGAGGTCAAGCGCTCCAGCCCCTCCAAGGGGGCCCTTGCCGCCATCGCCGACCCGGCCGCGCTCGCCGCGGACTACGAGGCCGGCGGGGCATCCGTCATCTCGGTGCTCACCGAGGAGCGCCGTTTCGGAGGCTCGCTCGCCGACCTGGAGGCCGTCCGCGCCAAGGTCGACATCCCCGTCCTGCGCAAGGACTTCATCGTCACCTCGTACCAGCTGTGGGAGGCACGGGCCTACGGCGCCGACCTCGCCCTGCTGATCGTCGCCGCACTCGACCAGGAGGCCCTGGTCTCGCTGATCGAGCGCGCCGAGTCGATCGGCCTGACGCCGCTCGTCGAGGTGCACGACGAGGAGGAGGCGGAGCGCGCCGTGGACGCCGGAGCGAAGATCATCGGTGTCAACGCGCGCAACCTGAAGGACCTCAAGGTCGACCGTTCCGTCTTCGAACGCGTCGCCCCCGAGATCCCCGACCACATCGTCAAGGTCGCCGAGTCCGGCGTCCGTGGCCCGCACGACCTCATCGCCTACGCCAACGCCGGCGCGGACGCGGTGCTCGTCGGCGAGTCCCTGGTCACCGGCCGTGACCCGCGGGCAGCCGTGGCCGACCTGGTCGCCGCCGGGGCCCACCCCGCGCTGCGGCACGGACGGGGCTGACCGCACCCGTGCCTGCCGACCGTCCCGCATCCCGCATCCGGCCGGGCCTGCGCCCCGCCGGGGCCGGGGCCCGGGACCCGCACGCGCCGCTGGCGCGCGGCTGCCGCCCACGCGGCTGCCGCGCCCCCGCCCGGCGCGTGCACGGCAGGCGCGTGCGGTACGTGATCGGCGACGAGCCGGGGCAGGTCAACGGCATGCGATGGCGCACGGGGTCCGCGCCGTAGCGAGCCCCGGCCGTCGTATCCCGTACAGGGAAGGTCCCCCGTCCATCCGGGAGACCCGCACGACCCCACCGCACCGACCGTTCACCCGGCCGGCGCGGCGCTCCGCTCACGGCGCACACGGTGAGAACACCCGTAGCGATCTCCAGGAGCAATTCGTATGTCGTCCGACTTCTTCATCCCGGACCCCGAGGGTCTGATCCCCAGCGCCGAGGGCTATTTCGGCGCGTTCGGTGGCAAGTTCATCCCGGAGGCACTGGTCGCCGCCGTGGACGAGGTGGCCGTCGAGTACGACAAGGCCAAGGCGGACCCGGCCTTCGCAGCCGAACTCAACGCGCTCATGGTCGACTACACCGGCCGTCCCAGCGCGCTGACCGAGGTCGCGCGCTTCGCCGAGCACGCGGGGGGTGCCCGCGTCTTCCTCAAGCGTGAGGACCTCAACCACACCGGCTCGCACAAGATCAACAACGTGCTGGGCCAGGCCCTCCTGACCAAGCGCATGGGCAAGACCCGCATCATCGCGGAGACCGGCGCGGGCCAGCACGGTGTCGCCACCGCGACCGCCTGCGCGCTCTTCGGGCTCGAATGCACCATCTACATGGGTGAGATCGACACCGAGCGCCAGGCGCTCAACGTGGCGCGCATGCGGATGCTCGGCGCCGAGGTCGTCGCCGTGAAGTCCGGCTCCCGGACCCTCAAGGACGCCATCAACGAGGCCTTCCGCGACTGGGTCGCCAACGTGGACCGCACCCACTACCTCTTCGGTACGGTCGCCGGACCGCACCCCTTCCCGGCGATGGTCCGCGACTTCCACCGGGTGATCGGTGTCGAGGCCCGCCGGCAGATCCTGGAGCGCACCGGCCGGCTGCCCGACGCCGCGGTCGCCTGCGTCGGCGGCGGATCCAACGCCATCGGCCTGTTCCACGCCTTCATCCCGGACGCGGGCGTCCGGCTCATCGGCTGCGAACCGGCCGGACACGGCGTCGAGACCGGCGAGCACGCCGCGACCCTGACCGCGGGCGAGCCCGGGATCCTGCACGGCTCACGCTCCTACGTCCTCCAGGACGAGGAGGGCCAGATCACCGAGCCGTACTCGATCTCGGCCGGCCTGGACTATCCGGGCATCGGCCCGGAGCACGCCTACCTCAAGGACGTCGGCCGCGGCGAGTACCGGGCGGTCACCGACGACGCCGCCATGCAGGCGCTGCGCCTCCTGTCCCGCACCGAAGGGATCATCCCGGCCATCGAGAGCGCGCACGCGCTGGCCGGAGCCCTGGAGGTCGGCAAGGAACTCGGCGAGGACGGGCTGATCCTGATCAACCTGTCCGGCCGCGGTGACAAGGACATGGACACGGCGGCGCGGTACTTCGGGCTGTACGACGGCGCCGACGCGGTCGTCGAGGCCGACGTGGCCGACGGAGAGGAAGAGGTCACCAAGTGAGCGGCAACCGAGAGCTTCTCGAATCGACGCTGGCGCAGGCGGCATCCGAGGACCGGGCGGCGCTCATCGCCTACCTCCCCGGCGGCTTCCCGACCGTCGACGGCGGCATCGCCGCGGTCAAGGCGGCCGTCGCGGGCGGCGCCGACGTCATCGAGGTGGGCCTCCCGCACAGCGACCCGGTGCTCGACGGGCCGGTCATCCAGACCGCCGACGACATCGCGCTGCGCGGCGGAGTCAAGATCGCCGACATCATGCGCACGGTCCGTGAGGCCCACGAGGCCACGGGCGCGCCGATCCTCGTCATGACGTACTGGAACCCGATCGACCGCTACGGCGTCGAACGCTTCACCGCCGAGCTGGCCGACGCGGGCGGCGCGGGGTGCATCCTGCCCGACCTGCCGGTCCAGGAATCGGGTCTGTGGAGGGAGCACGCGGAGAAGCACGGCCTCGCCACCGTCTTCGTCGTCGCCCCGAGCAGCAAGGACGCGCGCCTCGCCACCATCACGGAGGCGGGCACCGGTTTCGTCTACGCCGCCTCGCTGATGGGTGTCACCGGCACCCGCGAGTCGGTCGGCGAGCAGGCCCAGGACCTCGTCCGCCGCACCCGCGCCACCTCGGACCTGCCGGTCTGCGTCGGCATCGGTGTCTCCACCGCCGAGCACGCCCGGCAAGTCGCGGGCTTCGCCGACGGGGTGATCGTCGGTTCGGCCTTCGTCAAGCGGATGCTGGACGCACCGGACGAGGCAGCCGGCCTCGCCGCCGTCCGCGCTCTGGCGGCCGAACTGGCCGAAGGCGTTCGAAAGCGCTGACAGCGCTCGTCATCCGTACGGGTGGACATGGGACCGGGGAGGCGCTCGCGCGCCTCCCCGGTTCGTTTGCGCGGTGTGAGCGAGAAGAACCAAGACCGAAGAAGAGCCGCGCGCGACCGGCTGGCCCAGCAGCGTGAGCAGGACCGGGCGCGGGACCGCCGCCGCCGCACGCTGATCGTCGCGACCGCCGTGGTGGGCGTGCTGGCCCTGGCCGCGGTGATCGGCCTGATCGCCGCCAACGCCGGGAAGGACGACCAGGACAGCGAGGCCGGACCCGCCGTCACCCCGTCCGGGGCCATGGGCGAGGACGGACTCGCCCTCCAGGTCGGGGCGGACGACGCGCCGTCCACGCTCACGATCTGGGAGGACTTCCGCTGCCCGGTCTGCGCCCAGTTCGAGAACGCCTTCCGGGACACGATCACGGAGCTGGCGGAGAGCGGACAGCTCAAGGTGCAGTACCACCTCGCGACGATCATCGACGGCAACCTCGGCGGCAGCGGATCCCTGCGCGCGGCCAACGCCGCGGCCTGCGCCCAGGACGCCGGCAAGTTCGCCCCGTACCACGACGTCCTGTACAGCAACCAGCCCGCCGAGACCGACGACGCCTTCGGCGAGAACAGCAAACTGATCGAGCTCGCGGGCAAGGTGGACGGCCTCGACACGCCGGCCTTCCGCAGCTGCGTGGAGGACGGCACGCACGACAGCTGGGTCGAGAAGTCGAACAAGGCCTTCACCGAGGGCGGCTTCCAGGGGACCCCGACGGCACTGCTCAACGGCGATTCGATCTTCCCCAAGAAGGGGGACGAGCAGATTTCCGAGGCCAACATCAAGAAGTGGGTCGCGGAGGCGAACAAGGGCAAGAAGCCGGGCACCGTCAGGCCCACACCGTCGGGCTCGTAGAGCGGGAGGGCCCTTCGGCGGGTACTCCGCCGGAGGGCCTCGTTATGCAGAAGTTGCCGGACGGCTTGCCGTACGTCCCGTCCGGCAGGGTAGCGTCGACCTCGTCATGAACCTTGCCTACATTCCCAGCCCGTCGACCGGGGTGATCGAGCTCGGCCCGATCCCGCTCCGCGGCTACGCGTTCTGCATCATCATCGGTGTCTTCGTCGCCGTCTGGTTCGGCAACAAGCGCTGGATCGCCAGGGGAGGAAAAGCCGGCACCGTCGCCGACATCGCCGTCTGGGCGGTTCCCTTCGGCCTGGTCGGAGGCAGGCTCTACCACGTCATCACCGACTACCAGCTGTACTTCAGCGACGGTGAGAACTGGGTGGACGCCTTCAAGATCTGGGAGGGCGGACTCGGCATCTGGGGCGCCATCGCGCTGGGCGCGGTCGGTGCCTGGATCGGCTGCCGCCGCCGGGGGATCCCGCTCCCGGCCTGGGCGGACGCCCTGGCACCCGGGATCGCCTTCGCCCAGGCGATCGGCCGCTGGGGCAACTGGTTCAACCAGGAGCTGTACGGCAAGCCGACGGACCTGCCCTGGGCGGTGAAGATCAGCGAGGGGGCGAACCGGGTCGAGGGCACCTACCACCCGACGTTCCTCTACGAGTCCCTCTGGTGTGTCGGTGTCGCCCTGCTCGTCATCTGGGCGGACCGCCGCTTCAAGCTCGGACACGGCCGGGCCTTCGCCCTCTACGTCGCGGCGTACTGCGCCGGCCGCGGCTGGATCGAGTACATGCGCGTCGACGAGGCGCACCACGTGCTGGGGCTCCGGCTCAACGTCTGGACCGCGATCGTCGTCTTCGTGCTGGCGGTGACCTACATCGTGATCTCGGCCAAGAAGCGCCCGGGCCGCGAGGAGATCGTCGAGCCCGACGCGGGACGGCCGGACGAGCAGGACGGGAAGGACTCCACGTCCGAGGACGCTCCCTCCGAGGAATCCACCGACGACGCCCCCGGCGCGGAGGCGACGGAGACGGAAGCGGCCGAACCGGAGAGCGACGGCTCACCGCAGAAGGCCGACAGGAGCTGACGCTCCGCAGACCGCTGAAGGGGCCGCCGGACCGCACAGGTCCGGCGGCCCCTTCGCGTGTGCCGGGGCTCAGCGCCGCGCCAGCGAGAGCGTACGTTCCGCGGTCGCCACCACCGCCGCGTCGACGAACCTTCCGTCCGGCAGCGCCTGAGCGCCCGCCTCGTCGCGGGACGCCTCGAGGATCTGCTCCGCCGCCTCGACCTCCCGGGCCGTCGGGCGGAACGCCCGCTCGATGACCGGCAGCTGCCTCGGGTGGATCGCCGCCCGGCCCAGCAGGCCCAGATCCCGGCCGTGCGCGCAGGACGCACGGAGCCCGGACACGTCCCGGACGTCCGTGTACACCGACATCACCGGCGGGGCGAGCCCGGCCGCCCGGGCCGCGACGACCACGCGGCTGCGCGGCCAGTCGAGCCCGGCGTCGTCCCGCACCCCCAGGTCCGCGCGCAGATCCGCCTCGCCCAGAGCGATGCCCCGTACGGCGTGGTGCGATCCCGCGATCGAGTACGCGTGCTCGATCGCCAGAGCCGACTCCAGCAGCGGGTACAGCGCCACACCCGGAGCCAGCGCCGCGACATGGTGCACCGAACCCGCGTGCGTGATCTTCGGGAGCCGCATCCCGGCCAGTCCCGGCAGCCCCGCCAGCGCCTTCACGTCCTCCTCGCCGTGGACCCGCACATGAACCGGCACCGCCATCGAGTCCGCCGTGACGGGATCCGCGAGGAGCTCCGCCGTCGCCGAGCGCGCGTACTCCTTGCGGTCCGGCGCGACCGCGTCCTCCAGGTCGACGATCACCACGTCCGCACCCGCGCCGAGCGCCTTGCGGACCACGTCCGGCCGGTCCCCGGGCACGTACAGCCAGGTCAGCGCCACCGCCCCGCCGCTCACAGGGCCCCTTCGTCCCGCAGCGCAGCGATCCTCGGCGCGGAGAGGCCGAGCTCCGCCAGGATCTCCTCCGTGTCCGCCCCGTGCGGACGGCCCGCCCAGCGGATCGCCCCCGGGGTCTCCGACAGCCGGAAGAGCACGTTCTGCATCCGCAGCGTCCCCAGCTCCGGGTCCTCGACCTCCGTGATCGTGCCCAGCGCCCGGTACTGGGGGTCCTCCATCACCTCGCGTACGTCATGGATCGGCGCGATCGCCGCCTCCGCCTTCTCGAACGCGTCCACCGCCTCCTCCCGGGTGCGCCGGGCGATCCAGTGGCCCACGGCCTCGTCCAGTTCGTCGGCGTGCTCGGCCCGGGTCGTCCCGGCGGAGAACCACGGTTCCTCGATCAGCTCGGGGCGCCCCACCAGGCGCATCACGCGCTCCGCGACCGACTGGGCGGACGTCGACACGGCGACCCAGTGCCCGTCGGCGGTGCGGTAGGTGTTGCGGGGCGCGTTGTTGCGTGAGCGGTTGCCGGTGCGCGGCTGGACGTAGCCGAGCTGGTCGTACCAGAGCGGCTGCGGCCCCAGCACGGTCAGGATCGGTTCGATGATCGCCATGTCCACCACCTGTCCGCCCCCGGTCACGTCACGTCCCGCCAGCGCCGTCATCACCGCGTACGCCGTGGCGAGGGCCGCGATCGAGTCGGCGAGACCGAAGGGCGGAAGCGTCGGCGGACCGTCCGGTTCCCCCGTGACGGCGGCGAAGCCGCTCATCGCCTCGGCGAGCGTGCCGAAGCCGGGGCGGTGCGCGTACGGGCCCGACTGGCCGAAGCCCGTGACCCGGGCCAGCACCAGACGTGGATTGGCCTCCCGCAGTTCCTCCCAGCCCAGGCCCCAGCGCTCCAGCGTGCCGGGCCGGAAGTTCTCGATGATCACATCGGTGTCCGCGGCCAGCCGCAGCAGCACGTCCCGCCCGCCCGGACTCGACAGGTCGAGGGTCAGGGTGCGCTTGTTGCGGCCGAGCAGTTTCCACCACAGGCCGATCCCGTCCTTCGCGGGGCCGTGGCCGCGTGACGGGTCGGGCTTGCGGGGGTGCTCGACCTTGATGACCTCGGCCCCGAAGTCTCCGAGCATGGTGGCCGCGAGGGGCCCGGCGAACAGGGTGGCGAGGTCCAGGACCCGCAGGCCGGCGAGCGGCGGCGGGCCCGTGGGAGCGGCTGCGGTCATGAGGCATCGATCTCACTGCGGTAGGGCATGGACGTCGAGGCACCGGGCCGCTGCACGCAGAGCGCCGCGGCGCAGGAGGCCCAGGCCACCGCCTCGGGGACGGGCCGGCCCTCCCCGAGCGCCACCGCCAGTGTGCCGACGAAGGTGTCCCCGGCCGCGGTCGTGTCGACGGCGGTGACCTCGGGAGCCGGGAAGAGCACGGGCTCGCCGCCCCTGGCCGCGTACAGGCAGCCCTTGCGGCCGAGCGTGATCACGACCTCGGGGACCTGCCCCAGCAGGAGCTGGGCCGCCGCACGGGGGTCCGTCCGCCCGGTGAGCTCCGCGGCCTCGTGCTCGTTGGGGACCAGCAGGTCGACGCAGTCCAGCAGCCCGGCGGGCAGGGGCTGTACGGGGGAGGGCGTGAGGATCGTACGGACGCCCGCCGCCTTCGCCGTCATGGCCCCTTCCGTCACGGCGGTCATGGGGAGCTCCAGCTGGAGGAGCAGCAGGCCGGCCGCCGCGACGGCCGCCTTCTCACCGGGGCCGAGTGCGGTCACGGTGCCGTTCGCGCCGGGGATCACCACGATGGCGTTGGCCCCCTCGTCGTCGACGACGATGTGCGCGGTGCCGCTGGGTCCGGCGGCGGTGTGCAGCAGATCCGTGTCCACGCCCGCGTGCTCCAGATTCGTCCGGAGCCTGGAGCCGTACTCGTCGGTCCCCACCGCGCCGATCATCACCACCTCGCCCCCGGCGCGGGCCGCGGCGACGGCCTGGTTGGCGCCCTTCCCGCCGGGGACCGTCCGCAGCTCGCGTCCGGTGACGGTCTCGCCGCGCCCGGGTGCACGGGCGACGTAGGCGACCACGTCCATGTTGGTGCTGCCGAGCACCGCGATCGCTGTCATGGGCGGTGTACCTCCTGGTAGGTCAGTTCCGCGAGAGTGTCGAAGCCGATGGAGCCGAATCCGGATACGGACGTGGCGAGGCGGTTCTTGAGCGGGGCCGTCCAGTGGTCGGGCAGCTCCGCGGACCGGCCGGCGAGCAGGCCCGCGAGGGAGCCGGCCGTCGCCCCGTTGGAGTCGGTGTCCCAGCCGCCGGAGACCGCGAGGCCGATGGAGCGGCCGAAGTCCCCGTCCGCACGGGTGAGGGCGGCGGCCAGCAGCGCGGCGTTGGGCAGCACGTGCACCCAGTGGTGGGTGGGTGCGTAGACGGCGTGGAGCCGGTCCACGACCGTGTCGAAGTCCTCCCCGGAACGCGCCGTGTCGATGCCGAGGCGCACGGCGCCCGCATAGCGGGACCGGGGCGGCACCACACGCAGCCCCGCGGCCAGGCACCCGTGCACATCGGTCTCGCCGCCCGCCGCCTCGGCCAGAGCTGCCGCGGTGAACATCGCCCCGTACACGCCGTTGGCCGTGTGGGTGAGGGCCGCGTCCCGGTGCGCCTGTTCCGCCGCGGCCCCCGGGTCGCCGGGGTGGGTCCAGCCGTGCACGTCCGCCCGGATCTGCGCGCCGATCCACTCCCGGAACGGGTTGCGGTGACGCGCGGTGTCCGGCGGCTCGACGCCGTCGAGCAGATTGCGGTACGCGACGCGTTCGGCGGTGAACACCCGTCCCGCCGGGAGCTCGTCGAGCCACAGCCGGGCGAGGTCGGAGGTGCGGAACCCGCGTCTGTATCTCTGGAGCAGCAACACGGTGAGCAGGGGGTGGTTGAGGTCGTCGTCCTCCGGCATCCCGTCGATGTTCTCGGCGAGGGACGTGGGGGCGGAGCGCCGGTTCCACGGGTAGGCGGCGGCCAGTTCCCCCGGCAGCCCCCGGGCGGTGAACCAGGTGGTGAGCGGCCAGTTGCCGGTGGCTCGCGCCAGTGCGCGGATGCCCTCCAGCGGCAGCTTCTCGACGGGCTTGCCGAGCAGACAGCCCGCCGCCCGCCCCAGCCACGCCGCGTGCAGGCGCTCGGGCCCGAGGGCAGCCGGCCGGCTACGGGGGGCGGGCCAGCGCGGGCAGGCGGCACGGATCGCGGGCAGCGCGGTCGGCTCGTCCCCGGCCAGCGGGCTCCGGAGCAGGGCGAGTTCGTCGAGCAGCCGCTCGGCGAGGGCGCGCAGCCGGCGCGGCGCGCCGGGCTCCGAGGCGCCGGCGCGCTCCGGGGCAGGCGCGCCACCCGCCTCGCGCCAGCACCGCTCGATCTCCCCGGCGTCCCTGCCGTCCTGCGCGGCCTGGCGCAGCTCGTGACCCACGAGGTCCTCGGGCTGCACCCACGTCAGGCGGACGGTCACCGTTCGTCGCCCGTCAGCGCGGCGAAGGCCGCCTCGTGGGCCCGGCGCCGCGCGGTGTCCTGCGCGAAGACCTCGCGTGCGACCTCCGCGAGGGCCTTCGCCGGGGCGTGCAGATCGAGGCGGCTCGCGTCGGCGACCGTCTTCACCCATCCGGCGGGGATCGCCTGCTCGCCGTGGAGCGCACCCGCCAGCGCCCCGCTCATGGTGGCGATCGAGTCGCAGTCCCGCCCGTAGTTGACCGACCCGAGCACCGTGTGCCGGTAGTCGCCCCCGCCGACGAGGAGCATGCCCAGCGCGACCGGGAGCTCCTCGATGGAGTGGAGCCGGGAGGGCCGCCGGGCGCCCAGCGAGGGCTCGCGGTAGTGCGGGCCCACCGTGTCGAAGGGGGCGACGGCGGCGCGCAGCGGGATCAGCGCGGACTCGAAGTCCGTGTAGCGGGAGGCCGCTTCGCACACCGACTCGATCGCCGAGCGGGTGCCGTCCTTGGCGAGCGCCAGAGCGGCCTCGACGACGGAGGCCGGGGTCGCGCCAGGGGCGCACGCGGCGGCCACCGCCGCGGCCAGCACCCCCGCCGCCTCACGCCCGTACGAGGACTGGTGCGCCCCCGCGACGTCCAGCGCCTCCGCGTACGCCGCCTCCGGATGCGCGGCGTTCACCAGCCCGACCGGGGCCATGTACATGGCCGCCCCGCAGTTGACGACGTTCCCCGAACCCGCCTCACGGGGGTCGGCGTGACCGTAGTGCAGCCGTGTGACGATCCACTTCTCGGCGAGGAAGATCCGCTGCAGGGGGAGCGCCTCCGCCTCCAGCTCCGGAATCCACCGGGGCCGGGACATCAGGTCCGGTACGAGGTGGTCGGCGACGGAGTACGCGTCGAGGTGGCCGCGCACCGTCTCGTACACCCGCACCAGCGCGTGGGTCATCAGGGTGTCGTCGGTGACGTGCCCGTCGCCCTTGTGGTACGGGGCGATGGGGCGGGCGGTGCGCCAGTCGTCGCCGAACCAGGGCCCGACGACCCCGGTCACCCTGCCGCCGTGGCGCTCGGCGATCTGCTCGGGCGTCCAGCCCTCGACGGGACCGCCGAGCGCGTCACCCACGGCGGCGCCCACCAGCGCTCCGGTGACGCGGTCATCCAGGGTGAGCGTCGTGGCCGCCTCGGGCAGTTCGGATGTTTTGTGTGTCATGCCGGGATTGTCCACCCGGAGCCGCCGGTTCCGTGGCTGCGAGCAGCCCGGCGAGTTCGATGAGGTCCGTCCCCGCGAGCCGGGGCAGCGCGCACCCGGCCAGCGTGCGGCAGGCCTCCCGCCAGCCCGCCGGCACCGTGGCCGCACCGCCCAGCGCGCCGGTCAGCGCCCCCGCCAGGGCGGGCGCGGAGTCGGCGACCCGAGACAGGCAGGCCGCCGCGGGCACCGCCTGGGCGAAGGCGCCCCGGGCCGCGGTCGTCAGGGCGAGGGCCACCGGAACGGTCTCGGCCGCCGCGATCCCGTAGCTGTAGACGTGGTCCACGATCTGATGCTCCAGCACGGGCACGAGGGCGAAGGCGCCGGCCGCCTCGTCCGCGAACTCCCGGGCCAGCCGCACGGCGTGGACGGCGTTGCGGGCGATCTCGGTGCCCTCGGGCAGCCGGTCGAGCGCCGCGTTCACCACGGTCTCGACATCCGACCCGGCCAGCGCCTCGGCGATCGCGGCGGCGAGGGCGCGCGCGCCGTGCACCCCGTCACCGTCCTGGGTGTACCGGGCGTCGAACTCGGCGAGCTCGGCCGCCGCCGCCGGGTCCCCGGGGTGCACGACCGCGAGCACGACGGCCCGCACGCAGGCCGCGTCGTCGAAGTAGTGCGGATTGTCGTGCCCGGTGGCGGGCGGGCGCAGCCCGGCGGCGAGGTTGCCGAGCCCGGCCCGTACGGAGATCCGGGCCCGCAGCGGCAGGACCGCCGCCTCGACCTCGGGCGCACGGGCGCTCGCGGCGGCCACCTTCGCGGCCAGCGCGTTCCACGACCGGTCGATCGCGTCCCGCATCCGGTGCGCCGCCGAGAGGCCCGGCGCGTGGTCCGCCGCCGCGGACAGCACGGTGCGGGCGGCGAACGCCGCCCACTCGGCGTCGTCGGACGGCCCGAGCCGCAGCGGCTCCGGCGGCTGGTTGAGCGCGATGGGCACGGGCAGCGTCGTCGTCGCGTTCTGCTCCGCGAAGGTGTCCAGCTCCCGGGTGAGCCGCCTGGTCCACTCGGGCATCCTCGCCGCCCTGTGCCGCGCGGCGGGCCAGCCCGCGGCGTCCCCGGCCGCCAGCCCCAGCAGCAGCCCCTCGATCCTGGCCCGCCTGCCGGGCGACCCCGTCTCCCGGGCGCCCTCGGTGGCGGCCGGTGCGGCCGTGATCCTGATGGCCACGTGAGGGGCGGTGTCCGGCGCCGACGTGGACGCGCCCTGCGGGGCCGGGCGGGCGGCGCTCACCGGACGCCCCGCCCCGCACGCCGGACCGGCTCCTGCCACGCCCGGTCCCCGGGCGGCGCCGCTCCGGCACCCGGCGCACCGGAGCGCCCGCCGGAACGCGGCGTACCGGGCGCCTCGTGCGGGGTGGGGAGAGGGGCGGACGCGGCCACGGCTCCCGGAGCGGGCCGGGGGTCCTCGGCGTCGTCCGGCGTCAGCAGTTCCGCGATGTCCAGGACGTGGTAGCCGCGCATCGACGGCAGGCAGCTGCCCCGCACCGGCCCGATGGCCGCCGACCAGTCCCGGGGGATCGCCGACGCCCCGTGCAGGGCACCGGCCAGCGCCCCCGCGACGGCCGCGGTGGTGTCGGCGTCCCGGCCCATGTTCACGGCCGTGAGCACCGCCTCACGGAAATCGCCGCGCGCCGCCGTCAGGGCGCCGAAGGCGAGGCCGACCGCCTCCGGCGCCAGGTCCGTCCACGGGTAGCCGCCGATCACCACCGCCGAACGCACCGCGCGTTCCGCCGCCAGCCTGTCCGGGTACGGGCGCTGGGCCGCCGAGACCGCCCGGCGCAGCGAGCGGGCCGTCCAGGAATCCATCGGCACGACCGAGAGCGCCGCCGCGATCACCGAGGCGAGCCCCGCTCCCACCATCGCGGCGGCCACCCCGGCCGCCACCGCCTGACCGCCGTAGATGCCCTCCCCGTCATGGCTGACCCGGCCGTCCACGGCGACCAGCCGGGCGGCCTCGGCGGGCCGCCCCGCCGCGAACACACCGAACGGCGCCGCCCGCATCGCGAGACCGTCGCTCCACGCGTGCCGGTGCTGGGCCGAGATGGGGGCGGCGAGACCGCGCCGCAGATTCTCCAGGGTGCCGCGCTCGCTGAAGCCCGCTCCGCGGAAGGGGCCCTCGTCCAGATCGGCGATCCAGTGGTGCCAGGCCCGTTCGACGTGCGAGACCGTGAGCGCCGAGCCGTGCCTGGCCAGCAGCAGCCCGGAGAAGATCGCGTACTCCGTGTCGTCGGTCCCCGCCGGGTCGTCGCTGACGAAGCCCTCGATACGGCCCCAGCGGCGGCGGATCTCCGACGGGCGCATGTTCTCCGCCGGGGCGCCGAGCGCGTCACCCACCGCGAGCCCCAGCAACGCCCCCCGGGCCCGGTCCGCCGTACCCGCCGCCGAGCCGTCCGCCATGAGCTCCATCGTGTCGCCCCTTCGCTCCCACCCGGAATCACCGGATGTACGAGGCTTCCCCGAATGAGCGGCAGCGAGGCCCGCATTTCGTACAAATCGGCCGCCCGGGTGATGCCCTCACGGCAGGTAAGTTCGGCCTTCCTTGCTGGCGAGAGGCGTTTTTCGTGCGTACTTTCGAGGGTGCGGAGCGGGGGAGGAACATCGGGACACCGCTCCCGGAAAAGGGGAGAGCTGTGTCCATCATCGAGACCGACGCCGTACTGCACGAGGCCCACCGCGACAACCACACCCACCGTGACGTCAACGGCGGCTGGCTGCGGCCCGCGGTATTCGGCGCCATGGACGGGCTCGTCTCCAACCTCGCCCTGATGACCGGCGTCGCCGGAGGGGCGGTCTCGCACCAGACCATCGTCATCACGGGCATGGCCGGACTCGCGGCCGGCGCGTTCTCCATGGCCGCGGGGGAGTACACCTCGGTCGCCTCGCAGCGTGAGCTCGTCGAGGCGGAGCTCGACGTGGAGCGCCGTGAGCTGCGCAAGCACCCCAAGGACGAGATGGAGGAGCTCGCCGCGCTGTACGAGTCGCGCGGCGTGGAGCCCGCGCTCGCCCAGGAGGTCGCGCGGCAGCTGTCCAGGGACCCGGAACAGGCCCTGGAGATCCACGCCCGCGAGGAACTCGGCATCGACCCCGGCGATCTGCCCTCGCCGCTCGTGGCCGCCTTCTCCTCCTTCGGCGCCTTCGCGCTCGGCGCCCTGCTCCCCGTGCTGCCCTACCTGCTCGGCGCGACCCAGCTGTGGCCCGCCGTCCTGCTCGCCCTCGTCGGCCTCTTCGGCTGCGGTGCGGTGGTCGCCAGGGTGACGGCGCGGAGCTGGTGGTTCAGCGGACTGCGCCAGCTCGTGCTCGGCGGAGCCGCCGCGGCGATCACCTACGGACTGGGCGCGCTCTTCGGCGTGGCCGTCGGCTGAGGTGCCCCCGAACCCGGCGGCACGCGCGGGACTTCCGGGGCGCCGTGCGGTGTTGCACCGGTGTGACGTACGTCTTGGCGCACGTCACTGGGCGGATGGGGCAGGCGCACCCTAAAGTGAGACGCTATGCAGCGCTACACATAAGTAGCCGTTACCCGGCGGTTTCGATTCGATGACCGCTGGGCAATAGCCGTAGACACCGCGGGCAACGACGCCTGCTCTCTGCGGTCTCCCCGGACAGTGATCCACACGGACGCGTTCGATCATGACCCACCCCCACCACGGCTTCGTGGTGTCCGCATGGTGGAACGGACTATTCGCTTTTTGAGAAGCGTTCCATCATGTAACCTGCACGAAATTTCGCAGAGGGCCAGCGTCGTCCCTCGGCACAGCACATGCCACGACGACGACGGGAGAGCCGATGCGTTCCGACGCCTGGTCGCCCATGGACGGTCGCCCCGCCCAGCAGGGGATGTACGACCCCCGTAACGAGCACGACGCCTGTGGCGTCGGGTTCGTGGCCACTCTGACCGGTGTGGCCAGCCATGAGCTGGTCGAGCAGGCGCTGACCGTACTGCGCAACCTCGAACACCGCGGCGCCACAGGATCCGAGCCCGACTCGGGTGACGGTGCCGGCATTCTCCTTCAGGTCCCGGACGCCTTCCTCCGCGAAGAGGTCTCGTTCGAACTCCCCGAGGCCGGCTCCTACGCCGTCGGCATCGCCTTCCTGCCCGCCGAGGACTCCACCGACGCGGTCAAGCAGATCGAGAAGATCGCCGCCGAGGAGGGCCTCGACGTCCTCGGCTGGCGCCAGGTCCCGGTCACCCCGGACATCCTCGGCAACGGCGCCCGCGCCGTCATGCCGGAGTTCCGCCAGCTGATCGTCGCCGACGGGAGCAGCACCGGCATCGCGCTGGACCGCAAGGCCTTCGTCCTGCGCAAGCGCGCCGAGCGTGAGGCCGGGGTGTACTTCCCCTCGCTCTCCGCACGCACGATCGTCTACAAGGGCATGCTCACCACCGGGCAGCTGGAGCCGTTCTTCCCGGACCTCTCCGACCGCCGCTTCGCCACCACGGTCGCGCTGGTCCACTCCCGCTTCTCGACCAACACCTTCCCGAGCTGGCCGCTCGCACACCCGTACCGCTTCGTCGCGCACAACGGCGAGATCAACACGGTCAAGGGCAACCGCAACTGGATGAGGGCCCGCGAGTCCCAGCTCGCCTCCAGCCTCTTCGGCGCGGAGAGCCTGGAGCGGATCTTCCCCGTCTGCACGCCGGACGCCTCCGACTCGGCGTCCTTCGACGAGGTCCTGGAGCTGCTCCACCTCGGTGGCCGCTCGCTGCCGCACTCGGTGCTGATGATGGTCCCCGAGGCATGGGAGAACCACGCCTCCATGGACCCGGCCCGCCGCGCCTTCTACCAGTACCACTCCACGATGATGGAGCCCTGGGACGGCCCGGCCTGCGTCACCTTCACCGACGGCACCCAGGTCGGCGCGGTCCTCGACCGCAACGGCCTGCGCCCCGGCCGCTACTGGGTCACCGACGACGGCCTCGTCGTCCTGTCCTCCGAGGTCGGCGTCCTGGACATCGACCCCTCCAAGGTCGTCCGCAAGGGCCGCCTCCAGCCCGGCAAGATGTTCCTCGTCGACACCGCCGAGCACCGCATCATCGAGGACGACGAGATCAAGGCGTCCCTGGCCGCCGAGAACCCGTACGCCGAATGGCTGGAAACCGGCGAGATCGAGCTCGAGGACCTCCCCGAGCGCGAGCACATCGTCCACACCCACGCCTCGGTCACCCGCCGCCAGCAGACCTTCGGCTACACCGAGGAAGAGCTCCGCGTCCTCCTCGCCCCGATGGCCCGCACCGCCGGCGAGCCCCTCGGCTCCATGGGCACCGACTCGCCGATCGCCGCGCTCTCCGAGCGCCCCCGGCTGCTCTTCGACTACTTCACCCAGCTCTTCGCACAGGTCACCAACCCGCCGCTGGACGCCATCCGCGAGGAGCTCGTCACCTCGCTGCGCTCCACCCTCGGCCCCCAGGGCAACATCCTGGAGCCGACCCCCGCCGCGTGTCGCGCCGTCACGCTGCCGTTCCCGGTGATCGACAACGACGAGCTGGCCAAGCTCATACACATCAACGCCGACGGCGACATGCCGGGCATGAAGGCCGCGACCCTGTCCGGCCTCTACCGCGTCAGCGGCGGCGGCGACGCCCTCGCCGCCCGGATCGAGCAGATCACCACCGAGGTCGACGCCGCCATAGAGGACGGCGCCCGCCTCATCGTCCTGTCCGACCGGCACTCCGACGCCGAGCACGCGCCGATCCCCTCGCTGCTGCTCACCTCGGCCGTCCACCACCACCTCATCCGCACCAAGCAGCGCACCCAGGTGGGCCTGCTGGTCGAGGCCGGGGACGTCCGCGAGGTCCACCACGTCGCGCTGCTCATCGGTTACGGCGCCGCCGCCGTCAACCCCTACCTCGCGATGGAGTCCGTCGAGGACCTCGTCCGCGCCGGTACGTTCATCGAGGGCATCGAGCCCGAGCTGGCCATCCGCAACCTGATCTACGCCCTCGGCAAGGGCGTCCTGAAGGTCATGTCGAAGATGGGCATCTCGACCGTCGCCTCCTACCGCGGCGCCCAGGTCTTCGAGGCCGTCGGCCTCGACGACGCCTTCGTCGCCACGTACTTCAACGGCACCGCCACCAAGATCGGCGGCGCCGGACTCGACGTCGTCGCCAAGGAGGTCGCCGCCCGGCACGCCAAGGCGTACCCCGCCTCCGGCATCTCCGCCTCGCACCGCGCGCTGGAGATCGGCGGCGAGTACCAGTGGCGCCGCGAGGGTGAGCCGCACCTGTTCGACCCGGAGACGGTCTTCCGCCTCCAGCACGCCACCCGCAACCGCCGGTACGACATCTTCAAGAAGTACACCGGCCGGGTCAACGAGCAGTCCGAGCGCCTCATGACGCTCCGCGGACTCTTCGGCTTCAAGAGCGGCCGCGAGCCGATCTCCATCGACGAGGTCGAGTCCGCGTCGGAGATCGTCAAGCGCTTCTCCACCGGCGCCATGTCGTACGGCTCCATCTCCCAGGAGGCGCACGAGACCCTCGCCATCGCCATGAACCAGCTGGGCGGCAAGTCCAACACCGGTGAGGGCGGCGAGGACGCCGAGCGGCTCTACGACCCGGCACGCCGCTCGTCCATCAAGCAGGTCGCCTCCGGCCGCTTCGGTGTCACCAGCGAGTACCTGGTCAACGCGGACGACATCCAGATCAAGATGGCCCAGGGCGCCAAGCCCGGCGAGGGCGGCCAGCTGCCCGGCCACAAGGTCTACCCGTGGGTCGCCAAGACCCGGCACTCCACCCCGGGTGTCGGCCTGATCTCGCCCCCGCCGCACCACGACATCTACTCCATCGAGGACCTGGCTCAGCTGATCCACGACCTCAAGAACGCCAACCCGGCGGCTCGCGTCCACGTGAAGCTGGTCTCCGAGGTCGGCGTCGGCACGGTCGCGGCCGGAGTCTCCAAGGCCCACGCGGACGTCGTCCTCATCTCCGGCCACGACGGCGGTACGGGCGCCTCTCCGCTCACCTCGCTCAAGCACGCGGGCGGCCCCTGGGAGCTCGGCCTCGCCGAGACCCAGCAGACCCTGCTGCTCAACGGCCTGCGCGACCGCATCGTCGTGCAGACCGACGGGCAGCTCAAGACCGGCCGTGACGTCGTCATCGCCGCACTGCTGGGAGCCGAGGAGTTCGGTTTCGCGACCGCGCCGCTCGTCGTCTCCGGCTGCGTCATGATGCGCGTCTGCCACCTCGACACCTGCCCGGTCGGCATCGCCACGCAGAACCCCGTCCTGCGTGACCGCTTCTCCGGCAAGGCCGAGTACATCGTCAACTTCTTCGAGTTCATCGCCGAAGAGGTCCGCGAGATCCTCGCCGAGCTCGGCTTCCGCACGATCGAGGAGGCCGTCGGCCACGCCGAACTCCTCGACACCGAGCGGGCCGTCACCCACTGGAAGGCCCAGGGACTCGACCTCGATCCCCTCTTCCACGTACCCGAGCTCCCCGAGGGCGCGGTGCGCCACTGCGTCAACGAGCAGGACCACGGCCTCGCCAAGGCACTCGACAACGAGCTGATCAAGCTCGCCGCCGACGCCCTGGGCGCCGACAGCGCCGAAGCCGCCCAGCCCGTCCGGGCACAGATCGCGATCCGCAACATCAACCGCACCGTCGGCACGATGCTCGGACACGAGGTCACCAAGAAGTTCGGCGGTGCGGGCCTGCCCGACGACACCATCGACATCACCTTCACCGGGTCCGCGGGCCAGTCCTTCGGCGCCTTCGTGCCGCGCGGTGTGACGCTGCGCCTGGAGGGCGACGCCAACGACTACGTCGGCAAGGGCCTCTCCGGCGGCCGCGTCATCGTCCGCCCCGACCGCGGCGCCGACCACCTCGCCGAGTACTCCACCATCGCCGGCAACACCATCGGCTACGGTGCGACCGGCGGCGAGCTGTTCCTCCGCGGCAGGACCGGCGAGCGCTTCTGCGTCCGCAACTCCGGCGCCACGGTGGTCTCGGAAGGCGTGGGCGACCACGGCTGCGAGTACATGACCGGCGGTCACGCGGTCGTCCTCGGCGAGACGGGACGCAACTTCGCCGCAGGCATGTCGGGCGGTGTCGCGTACGTCATCGACCTGGACCTCGACAACGTCAACACCGGCAACATCGGCGCCGTCGAGACGCTCGACGACACCGACGAGCAGTGGCTGCACGACGTCGTGCGCCGCCACCAGGAGGAGACCGGGTCCACGGTCGCCGAGAAGCTGCTGGCCGACTGGGACTCCGCCGTCGCCCGCTTCAGCAAGATCATCCCGTCCACCTACAAGGCAGTGCTCGCCGCCAAGGACGCCGCTGAGCTCGCCGGTCTCTCCGAGCAGGAGACCACCGAGAAGATGATGGAGGCGGCGACCAATGGCTGACCCCAAGGGCTTCCTGACCACCGGACGCGAGGTCGCCGAGACCCGCCCCGTCGGCGAGCGCGTCAAGGACTGGAACGAGGTCTACGTTCCTGGTTCGCTGCTCCCGATCATCAGCAAGCAGGCCGGCCGCTGCATGGACTGCGGCATCCCGTTCTGCCACAACGGCTGTCCCCTCGGAAACCTCATCCCCGAGTGGAACGACTACGCCTACCGTGAGGACTGGTCGGCGGCGTCGGAGCGTCTGCACGCCACGAACAACTTCCCGGAGTTCACGGGCCGGCTGTGCCCCGCTCCCTGCGAGTCGGCGTGCGTCCTCGGCATCAACCAGCCCGCCGTCACCATCAAGAACGTCGAAGTCAGCATCATCGACAAGGCGTGGGACAGCGGAGACGTCACCCCGCAGCCGCCCGAGCGCCTCTCCGGCAAGACCGTCGCCGTCATCGGCTCGGGCCCGGCGGGTCTCGCCGCAGCCCAGCAGCTGACCAGGGCCGGCCACACCGTCGCCGTCTTCGAGCGCGCGGACCGCATCGGAGGACTCCTCCGCTACGGCATCCCCGAGTTCAAGATGGAGAAGTCGCACATCAACCGCCGCATCGAGCAGATGCGCGCGGAAGGCACCAAGTTCCGCACGGAGGTGGAGATCGGCAAGGACATCGACGCCGCCAAGCTCCGCCGCCGCTACGACGCGGTCGTCATCGCCGCCGGTGCCACCGTCTCCCGCGACCTGCCCGTCCCGGGCCGTGAGCTGAACGGCGTGCACTTCGCGATGGAGTACCTCCCGCTCGCCAACAAGGTGCAGGAGGGCGACCTGACGGTCTCCCCGATCACCGCCGAGGGCAAGCACGTCGTCGTCATCGGCGGCGGCGACACCGGCGCCGACTGCGTGGGCACCGCACACCGCCAGGGCGCGGCCTCCGTCACCCAGCTGGAGATCATGCCCCAGCCGGGTGCGGAGCGTAACGCCAACCAGCCCTGGCCGACCTTCCCCATGCTCTACAAGGTCACCTCCGCGCACGAGGAGGGCGGCGAGCGGATCTACTCCGTCTCCACCACCCACTTCGAGGGCGACGAGGACGGCAACGTCCAGTCCCTGCACCTCATCGAGGTGGAGTTCAAGGACGGCAAGCTGGAGCAGAAGGCCGGCACCGAGCGGGTCATCCCGGCCCAGCTCGTCACCCTGGCCATGGGCTTCACCGGCACCGACCAGGCCAACGGCCTCGTCCAGCAGTTCGGCCTCGAACTCGACGAGCGCGGTAACATCGCCCGCGACGAGCACTACGCGACCAACGTCGACGGCGTCTACGTCGCCGGTGACGCGGGCCGTGGCCAGTCGCTCATCGTCTGGGCCATCGCCGAGGGCCGTTCCGCGGCGCGCGGCGTGGACCGCTTCCTCACCGGGGCCAGCGCACTGCCCGCCCCGATCCGCCCGACGGACCGTTCACTGACGGTCTGACTCCACGGCACACAGACGTCCCGTACAACGGCGTACGGAACTGAACGCGGCGCCCGCCTCGTCCCCGACCGGACCAGGGCGGGCGCTGCGGCGTGTCGGGGGCCCGCCACGGCCCCGCGGGCTCAGCCGACCAGCGCCAGCGCGCACACGGCGGCCAGGGTGCCCGTCACCGCGAGCACCAGACCGGTCCCCATGAACCGGCCCATCGCGATCCGCGTCCCCTGCCAGCGGCACCGCTCGAACCACAGCAGCGTCGCCAGCGACGCCCACGGAGTGACGAGCGGCCCCACATTGACGCCGATCAGCAGAGCCAGCAACTGCTGCTGGTTCCCCACCGGCACGACCGCCTCGCCCGCCAGATACGCCGGCAGGTTGTTCAGGACGTTCGACAGCCCCGCCCCCACCGCCGCCGTCCGCAGCATCCCCACGAAGCCCTCGTCCGTGCCCAGCAGCGACTCCAGCAACTCGTGCAGCCCGTGCGCGTCGATCGTCTCGACCACCAGGAACATCCCCGGGACCAGGACCAGCAGCCGCCACGGCACCAGCGACAGCCGCAGCTCCTGCCTGCGCCGCACGGCGAACGCCACCACGACCACCACCATCGCCGTCAGCGACGCCGACCAGAGCGGAACGTCCGCGACCAGGATCGCCAGCAGGAAACCCGCGCAGGCCACCGCACAGATCCGCAGCAGGACCGGATCCCCGGCCACCGGCGCGTCCGGCGGAACGTACCGGTCGGTGCCCCGCCGGCCCCGCCGCCAGTAGAAGACCCACAGGCACGCCGCCGTCACGGCGATCGCCGCGAGCTGGGGCAGCCACATCACCGCGGCGAGACCGGACGGCGAGAGCGCCACCCGGTCCGCCGCCAGGAGATTGGTCAGATTCGAGACGGGCAGCAGCAGACTCGCGGTGTTGGCGAGCCAGACCGTCGTCATCGCCAGCGGCACCGCCGCGATCCCCACCCGGCCGGCCAGCGCCAGCATGACCGGGGTGAGCAGCACCGCCGTGGTGTCCAGGTTCAGCGTGATCGTGGTGATCGAGGCGAACAGCACGCAGAGACCGAAGAGCAGCGGATACCGCCCCCGCCCCGCGCGCGCCACCCAGGCCGCCACCACGTCGAAGACCTGCGCACGGCCCGTCAGTTCGGCCATCACGATCACGGTGCCGAGGAACACCAGCAGCGGCCCGACGCGCCGCATCTCCGCAGCGGCGGGCTCCGGGGGCAGCAGCCCTGTCACCACCGCGAGCAGCCCCACGGCCAGCAGGACGCCGGCCAGCCAGTCGAGCGGGTGCAGCCGCCGGAGAAGGCTGCGCGGGCCCTCACCGGGCCCGCCGGACCCGGGTTCCCCCGCCGAGAGATCTCCTGCCATGGGACGATGATCCCAGAAGGCGTACGCACGCCGTGGACCGGCGGGTTCCTCGTCACGCCCCTCGCCGGCAGGGGGACGGGCGGGGCGGGGGAGGACCGCGGGATCCGGGGCCTCAGCCGTCGGACAGCGTGCGTCCCAGCAGGGGCAGCAGCCGGTCCCAGTGGCGCCGCAGCGCGGCCGGGTCGAAGGCGTCCGTGTCGGCCATCGTGAAGCCGTGCACGGTGCCGGGGTAGACCTCGGAGGTGTAGCCGACGCCCGCCTTCTCCAGGGCCCGGTCGAGCTCGCCCAGCGACTCCGGCGTCATGTCGCCCTCGGCGTGGCCGAAGTGGACCTGGGCGGTCAGCCCCGCGAGGCCGCCGGGCCCGTCGGCGCCCACGGGCCCGTGGAACGCGGCGACGGCGGCCACCCTGCCGGGGTGCGCCGCGGCGGTGCGTACCGCGAGGAGCCCGCCGATGCAGTAGCCGGTCACCCCGACCGGTCCGGTGCCGACGTCGGGCAGGCCGGTGAGGAATGCGAGGTAGGCCTCGGCATCGCTCAGGGTGCGCTGTGCCGTGTGCGCCTCGATCAGGGGCATCAGCCGGGCGAAGAGCGTCTGCCTGGCCTCCTCCCCGATGTGTTCGGGAAGCTCGATCACCGGTGCCGGGCCGTGCCGGTAGAAGAGGTTGGGGACGAGTACGTGATAGCCGTGCCCCGCCAGCTCGCGGGCCATGTCCCGCAGTACGGGGCGGACCCCGAAGCCGTCCGGGTACATCAGTACCCCCGGGTGCCGCTCACCGTCGTCGGGGAAGGCGGCGAAGGCGTCGGCCCGGCCGTCCGCGGTGGGAACGTGCAGTGTCCGTGTCCGGGTGCGCATGAGATCTCCTGTCGTGGTCGACGTGCTGGACTGTGGTCAGCACGACAGGAGGCGGAGCCCGCGCGGCGGCACCGGACCCTCGGTCCCGGTCCGGACCCGCGCAGGCGCGTACGGCGCTCAGGGGAGAGCCGGGTCACCGATCCGTGTGTGGCGCGAGGCCGTCCCGGTAGTCATCGCGACAACGTAGTCCACCGGACAGGGCCCGTGCCACCTCCCCCAAGTCCCGCCGGACGCGCGGGTCCTGGTCAGGCCGCACCCGTCAGGGAGGCCGTCCGCGCGGCGACCACGACGGCCAGCACCACGACCAGGACCGCACCACCGGCCAGCTGGGCCGCGGACGTCCGGAGCTTCGCCGGCGCGTACGCCAGTCCGTACGTCACCAGGCCACCGGTGAGCAGCCCGCCGAGGTGGCCCTCCCACGAGGTGAACGCGGCGGAGATCACCATCCACAGCAGGAACCCGGCCATGAAGCGGTTGACCGCCCGCATGTCCCGGCCCAGACGGCGGTTGATGACGTAGAAGGACGCCGCCAGGCCGAAGATGGCCCCCGAGGCGCCGACCGCCGTCGTCTCCGGCGACACCAGGTACACCAGCACCGAACCGCCCACCGCGGACAGCAGATACAGCGCCAGGTACCGCGCCCGGCCGAGCTGGCCCTCCACGACCCGGCCCAGATTCCACAGCGCCAGCATGTTGAAGACGAGGTGCATCACACCGAACGACGAGTCGGGCGGCAGATGCAGGAAGGCCCCCGTCACCAGCCGGTACCACTCCCCGTCCGCCACCCCCGTCAGCTCGAAACCGGGGTAGGTCCCGCCCTCGTAGTAGTACTGCCCGCCCGCCGGGTCCACCAGCACCGCCCCGAGCATCCCGAACCGGTCCACCGTGTCGGCCCGGACCACCTCGACGACGTACGCGACGATGTTCAGCGCCATCAGCACGTACGAGACCAGGGGAGTGGTGGCCGTGGGCACCGCACCGCCGAAGAGTGAGCGGGCCTGGCGCACCGAGCGCTGCCCCTCCTTCACACACTCCACGCAGTGATGGCCGACGGCGGCCTCACGCATGCAGTCGGGGCAGATGTAGCGGTCGCAGCGGGTGCAGCGCACATACGTCTCGTACGACGGGTGGCGATAACACGTGGTGGCGGCGGCCTCCATGGCCGGCTCCTTCATTCGTGGACGGGCAGGAGGGGCGGCCGCTGGGGCGGCGGCAGCTCAAGATAGCGAACCGCCCCGCGAAGCGGCACACCTGGGGCCGGGCCCGGTGTCCTACGCTCTGAACTCCCGCCGGCGCAAGGGCACACGAGCCCGCACACGGATCGGAGCCGGCATGACCGGATCACCCACGCCCGCAGGTCCGGCCATCAGTCTGCGCAAGGTCCACGAGCAGGCCCCGGCGCTCGCGGGCCCCTACCGGAGCGCGCAGATCTCCCTGGAGAAACACGGGTTGAGCGGTGAGCGGGTCGCCGTCCACCTGGTGCTCGACTTCTCCGGCTCGATGAGGGAGTACTACAAGGACGGAAGCGTCCAGGCCCTCGCCGACCGGGTCCTCGGTCTCTCGGCCCACCTGTACGACGACGGGCGGGTACCCGTCGTCTTCTTCTCCACGGACGTCGACGCCGTCACCGACATAGCCCTCGACAACCACCACGGCCGTATCGACGCGATCGTGGCCGGCCTCGGGCACATGGGCAGGACCAGCTACCACCTGGCCATGGACGCCGTCATCGACCACTACCTCGACAGCGGCTCGACCGCACCCGCCCTCGTTGTCTTCCAGACGGACGGCGGCCCGATCAGCAAGTTCGCGGCGGAACGCCACCTCTGCAAAGCCGCGAAGCTGCCGCTGTTCTGGCAGTTCATCGGCTTCGGCGACAAGCGCAGCTCGCAGTTCGACTTCCTGCGCAGACTCGACGAACTGGCCGTGCCGGAGAAACGCCCCATCGACAACGCCGGTTTCTTCCATGCGGGCCCCGACCCCCGGGCCGTCGCGGACTCCGAGCTCTACGACCGGCTGGTCGGCGAGTTCCCGCAGTGGCTGGCGTCCGCACGCGCCCAGGGGATCGTCGGATGAGCGCGCTCCAGCGGTGTGGCCGCCCGTCGCCGTGACAGGGTGCGGGGCCGCGCTGCGAGGCGCGGACACCAGGACAGGGACGATTCCCCGCGCCGATCCCAGGACACGCGACAAAGCCCGACAGCAGATGTCCTGATTAAGGGGTTCGATGGCATCCATGACATCGAGCACCACACCCAGCACCTGGCAGGACTTCCGCGCGGCGGAGCCGGCCTTCGCCGACACCGTGCAGAAGCGGTTCCAGCTGTACAAGCACCACGTCCTCGCGACCCTGCGCAAGGACGGCTCCCCCCGGGTCACCGGCCTGGAGGTCGAGTTCCGGATGGACACCCTGTGGCTCGGCATGATGCCGAACTCCCGCAAGGCACTCGACCTGCGCCGCGACCCCCGCTTCGCCATCCAGGCCAATCCGGGCCCGGACGCCGAGATGGCCGACGGGGACATCCGCGTCTCCGGCCTGGCGGTGGAGGTCACCGACCCCGCCGTACGCGCCCGTTTCGTCGAGGAGGTGACCCCGCCCGAGCCCTTCCTCCTCTTCCGCGCGGACCCCGCCGAGGTCGTCCGCACCGGGCTCGACGGCGACGACATCGTCCTTCAGGTCTGGCGCCCCGGCCGGCCGCTGCGCACCCTGCGCAGGAGGGGCGACGACAGCCCGGTCCGCGAGTCGTGACGCCCTGACCTGCGGGCACGCGGTCCCGGGCGGCCCGCGGCCGGGCGGACAATGGGGGAGTGCCTACCAAGAAGAAGCCCACGGCGGCCTCGCGGCCGGGGCGTCGCCCCGAACTGCTGGCCGTCGCCGCAGAGGTCTTCGCCGCGCAGGGGTACGACGCCACCACCATGCGCGGGATCGCGGACGAGGCGGGGATGCTCGCCGGGAGCCTCTACCACCACTTCGATTCGAAGGAATCGATGGTGGACGAGATCCTCTCCACCTTCCTGGCCGGGCTCCGGACCGCGTACGACACCGTGCTCGGCTCCGGACTCGGCCCGGGGGAGACGCTCGAAGCCCTGGTGGCCGAGTCCTTCCGGCAGATCGGGCGGAACCCTGCGGCCGCCGCCATCTACCGGACCGAGGCGGCGCACCTCGCCACCCGGCCCCGCTTCCGGTACCTCGCGGAGGCTCAGCCGGTGTTCGAGGACGTGTGGCTCCGCACGCTGGAGCGTGGAGCCGCCGAAGGGACGCTCAGCGCCGGCCCCGACATCGGGCTCACCGCCCGCTTCATCGGTGACGCGGTCTGGGGTGCGGCCTCCTGGTACCGGCCGGACGGCGCACACGGCCCCGCCGACCTCGCCCACGCGTACCTCGCCCTGCTGCTGGACGGCCTCGCGCCGCGCGGTGACACAACCCGGCGTGGATGACGCCGCCTGGCGTGGATGGACACCGCCCGGCTCGGGGGCCGCTCGGGGCTCCGGCAGCCCCTCCCCGGCCCGGGGGCCCGGGGCACCCGTACGGCGTAACGGCGTGGGGCGAATCCGGGTGACGGTACGGGGCGGATCCGGCGGAATCCCCCTTCCTCGCGCGCGCGGTGGCGCGGGCGCGCGTGTGGCATTCAGGTGAACCGTGCGTGCCCCGCGCCGCTGCCGGCCGACGTCCGGAACGCATGCCTCCGTCGCCGGGTGAACCCCCGTGGACCCTTGGGGGAACTGCCTGGGGGGCGTGCGGGAAAGCGTGGGGAACCCACCGTGAACAGCCCCCGCCACCCACCGCGCGGGCGGAAATCTCCGGCGCGCCGGTACGGAGTGATCTGCCGCTCCGCGACAGAACGTGCTACGGTTGCCCAGTTGCAGTTTTGGTACCCATGAACTTTATGTGCGCCTGACGGGAACCCTCCATCAGGCGCTTTATTGTTTTCCGGCTTTCTCCGGATGGGGCTCAATGCGGCGACTTGGAATTCGTAAAGTGCGGATTTCCGGCACTGCACCTCTTTTAGGAGAATGACATGGCTACTGGAACCGTGAAGTGGTTCAACTCGGAAAAGGGCTTCGGCTTCATCGAGCAGGACGGCGGCGGCGCCGACGTCTTCGCCCACTACTCCAACATCGCCACCCAGGGCTTCCGTGAGCTCCAGGAGGGCCAGAAGGTCTCCTTCGACGTCACGCAGGGCCAGAAGGGCCCGCAGGCGGAGAACATCGTCCCGGCCTAATCTCCGGACGCGTACCTCGCAACCGGGGCCCGCACCGTCAAGGTGCGGGCCCCGGTTTGTGCTGTTTCCGGCTCGTCCGGCTCCCGTCGGCCTTTCCGCCGGGACATCTGCTCTGTGCATGCATCCTGGGGCGCACATCGAGCAGTCCGCAGCAGGCGGCAGACACACCAAGCAATCCCAGGAATCCCCCAGGAGGGCAATTCCGTATGACCCGCTCCGAACGCCAGGACCGACCGACCCGCAACCGCCCGACCGCAGGGCGCGGAGCGAACCGGCCGCAGGCGAACACCCGTGGAGCCGGCAGGGCACCCGCCCGCCGCAGGCCCGCGCCCGCGCAGGGCGGCGAGTTCGCGCTGCCCGAGACCATGACTCCCGCGCTGCCCGCCGTCGAGGCGTTCGCCGAGCTGGACATGCCCGCCGCGCTGCTGAAGACCCTCGCCGCACAGGGCGTGACCGACCCCTTCCCCATCCAGGGCGCCACCCTGCCGAACTCGCTGGCCGGCCGGGACATCCTCGGCCGTGGCCGCACCGGTTCCGGCAAGACCCTGGCCTTCGGCCTGGCCCTGCTCGCCCGCACCGCGGGACGCCGCTCCGAGCCGCACGCCCCGCTGGCGCTCGTCCTCGTCCCCACCCGTGAGCTCGCCCAGCAGGTCACCGACGCGCTGACCCCCTACGCCACCGCCGTGAACCTGCGCGTCGCCACCGTCGTCGGCGGCATGTCGATCGGCAGGCAGTCCGGCGCGCTGCGCCGCGGCGCCGAAGTGCTCGTCGCCACCCCCGGCCGGCTGAAGGACCTCATCGAGCGCGGCGACTGCCGACTCGACCAGGTCGCGATCACCGTCCTCGACGAGGCCGACCAGATGGCCGACATGGGCTTCATGCCGCAGGTCGTCGCGCTGCTCAAGCAGGTCGAGCCCGACGGGCAGCGGATGCTCTTCTCCGCCACCCTCGACAAGAACATCGACCGGCTGGTCAAGATGTTCCTCACCGACCCGGTCGTGCACTCCGTCGACCCGTCCGCCGGTGCCGTCACCACGATGGAGCACCACGTGCTCCACGTCCTGGACGAGACCGACAAGAAGGCCGTCGCCACGAAGATCGCCGCCCGTGAGGGCCGGGTGATCATGTTCGTCGACACCAAGCGTGCCGCCGACCGTTTCGCCAAGCGGCTCCTCGCCAGCGGTGTGCGGGCCGCGGCCCTGCACGGCGGACGGTCCCAGCCGCAGCGCAACCGGACGCTGGACCAGTTCAAGAACGGCCAGGTCACCGCGCTCGTCGCGACGAACGTCGCGGCCCGCGGCATCCACATCGACGACCTCGACCTGGTCGTCAACGTGGACCCGCCGACCGACCACAAGGACTACCTCCACCGCGGCGGGCGCACGGCGCGCGCCGGGGAGTCCGGCAGCGTCGTGACGCTCGTGCTGCCCGAGGAGAAGCGCGACATGACCCGGCTGATGCAGGACGCGGGCATCGCGCCGCGCACCACCCGGATCAAGTCCAGCGACGAGGAGCTCAGCAAGATCACGGGCGCCCGTGAGCCGTCCGGTGTCGCGGTCGTCATAGAGGTTCCGCAGCCCACGCAGCCCAAGCCTCGTACGCGCGGCACGGGCAACGGCTCCGGCGCGGGCACCGGCGGGTCCTTCCGCTCCGGCAGCCGAGGCCGTGGACGTCGTGGCGGTACGGGCGCGGGCTCGGCCGCCGCACCGGGCACCGGCGCGACCCGCGGCGGCGCGGGCGCCTCAGGCCGCGCGGCCGGCTCCGGCCGCGCCGGTGGCACCGGGCGCGGCAACGCGCCCGGGCGTGGCCGCCGGGCCGCCTAGGGCCCCTCCCGTCCGGAGCACGCAGGGCTCGCCGAGCCCGCCGATCCGTACGAAAACCCTGGTACCGGGGCGTGGTGACCGGCCTCGCCCGTCACCACGCCCGGCGCCCCACAGCCGGGCCGGCCTCATGGGCCGGCCCGGCGGTGCGGGCGCCTACGCGTATCCGCCGGGGCCCGCGCCCCCGGCGTCCCCCGGCCCCTCCCCGTACATGCCCAGCGCACGCACCGCCGCCTCGGCCGCCACCGGCGCCCCGGCCCGGGCGAGCTCACGCAGCAGCGGCACCGCCCGCTCGGCGAACGGCCTGGCGCCCGCGTGGAACCCGAGCCGCGCCAGCACGTCCACCCCGAACAGCTGCCGCAGCGGATCCCCGCTCACCGTCCAGGCCGCGGCAGCCTGGAACGTCTCCTCGTCGCCGCGCTGCCACAGGGTCCCCACCGCCACCAGCCAGTTGTCGACCCCCGGCCCGCCGCCCCGCAACGCCCTGACCGCCAGCTCCTCGAACGGCGCCCTCAGCCCCAGCGCGTCCTCCAGGAGCGTCGCGATCGCCCCGTGCCCCGTCTGCCGGTCCTGCGACGCGAACGGCACGCCGTCCCGCAGCAGTTCGACCGTGACGGTCACCCCGCCGTCCTGCGGCGCCCGGCGCACCTCGTACGCGTGCCCCTCGTCCCCGTACAGGCTCCGCAGCGCGCTCCGCAGCTCCTGCTCCACGTCCGACGCCGGCCCACGCCGGGCCTCCTCCAAGGCGGGTGCCAGGTTGCCGGCACCGTGCCGGAGCAGAGCCCGCACGGTGTGCACCGACCCCCGCCGGGCCGCGACCAGCAGCGGGACCTCGCCGTGCGGGCCCGGCAGGTCCGGGTCCGCACCATGGGCGAGCAGGATCTCCACCACCCGCGCATGACCGAGGCCCGCAGCCCAGCGCAGCGCCGTGAAGCCGAACTCCTCGCTCAGATCGGGCTCGGCACCCGCCGCCAGCAGCGCCTCGACCACCTCGGCGTGGCCACCGCAGGCCGCCCCGCACAACGGCAGGTCGCCCTGGTCCGGCCCGCTCGCCCGGTTCGGGTCCGCACCCGCCGCCAGCAGCAGCCGCACCGCTCCGGGAAGGTCCTGCACGGACGCCAGATACAGCGCGGTCGTCCCCTCCGCGTCGGCCGACTCGGCAGAGACGCCCGTACGCAGCGCCCCGACGACGGCGTTCTCACCGTCGTACAACGCCTCGAAGAGGCTGTCGACACCATCCGGACGATTCGTCATACACCGACCCTACGGCCACCCGTCCGCGAACCCTGCTCAGGTGTCGCACTCCAGGACCGTGCGGCACAGCCCGCACCGGGCCCGCGTCCTGCCGCGGACCGGGACCCGGACGCGCTGGTGACAGACGGGGCACGTGAAGGAGACCCGCAACCCCTCCGCCCCGGTCTCGAAGGCGTACGGAAGGGACGGGTCCCGGCCCGCGCCCGGACGGTCCCCGGCCAGCCGACGTTCCTTGGCGTAGCGGCGCCGGCCCGCCCATCCCGCGGCGGTCAGCGGCGGCCGCTGCAGATCACGCAACGCCTCCGCCCGCCCCCTGGTGTACGCCGTGTACGCCTGAGGGCTGGTGAACCAGACCGACGGGTCCTCCCCGAACACCATCGCGCGCTTGGCGAGCACGTAGCCGAACTCCTCGGGGGTGAGATAGCCCAGCTTCTGGCTGGAGACCGCGTCCTGGCGGAAGGCGTCGAGCAGGAGCCAGCCCGCCCCGAGGTAGGCCGTCACCGTGTCGGTGAGGATCTCGTTCTCCCGGGTACCGGGGAGCTCCAACCCCAGCCGGTGCAGCAGCACATGGGTGATCTCGTGCGCGAGCGCGGCGCCGATGTCCCGCCGGTGCGTACGGAAGCGGTCGTTGAGCTCGACGAAGTACTCGGGCCCGGCCGTGAGCTCGACACTCGCGGCGTGCTCCATCCGCCGGAAGCCGACGACGACACGCGCCTGCGGCAGCCGCAGATGCCGTACCAGCGCGCCCGCCACCCGCTGCGCGCCCGGATACAGGTCGTCCACGTCGGAGAAGGCCACCTCCGCGGGGGACAGGCTCGCGGCGTACGAGCGCACACCCTCGGGGGACAGACGCCGGTACAGCGCCGTGATCGCGGACCGTACGGCGTCGAGATGCGGGAAACCGTGGACCACCGGCCCGCCCCCGCCACTTCCCTCGCTCACGTCCAGACCCCCTCCGGCAGCCCTCGACGGACCTTCACTGTAGGCCGGGTCACCGGCGCCGCGCGCGGACGGTGCCGGTACGGGCGCGCGGCTGTGCGACGGAGGGCGGTTACGGGTGCGCCGCCGTGCGACGGTGGCCGGTACGGGTGCGCGGCTGCGCGACGGTGGCCGGTGCGGGTGCGCGGCTGTGCGACGGGGGGCGGTACGGGTGCGCGACGGTGGGCGGTGCGGGTGCGCCGCCCTGGTCGGTGGCGGTCCTCCCGCCCCGCTCAGTCCAGTTCCTCCCCGGGGACGTCTTCCCCGACGGGCGCACCCGGGCCCAGCTCCACGAACAGCTCGCCCGCCGCCTCCAGCTCCAGCACCCACACCTCGTTGGTTCCGTCACGGAGCACCGGCCCCGGCACGTACAACGGACGCCGGCGCCCCACCGACCAGTAGCGGCCCAGGCAGAATCCGTTCACCCACACGAACCCCCGTGTCCAGCCCGGCAGTTCCAGCCCCGCGTGCCCCGTCCCCGTCGCGTCCGCCAGCTCGAAGGACCCCCGGAACAGGCCCACCGGTCCCACCTGCCCGGCATCCTCGAACACCACCCGGTCCACCGCTCCCGGCACCTCGAACGCGTCCAGACGCAGCGCCCGTGCCCGCACCCCGTGCAGGAACTGCCGCTCGTGCAGCACCCCGCCGGTGACGCCCTTCGGCTCGCCCAGCCGCGGCCCGTAGTTGACCCGGCCCAGCGACTCCACCCACAACTCCACCTCGGCGGGCCCCGCCACCGGCTCCTCCAGCGTGTGGTCCTCCTCCGTGAGCACCCCCGCCCGCACCCCGTCCACGTACACCACAGCCCGGTCCCGCAACCCCGTGACACCCAGCGGATACGCCTGCCGCGGCCCCGGCACACCCACCCGGTAACGCACCACACCCCGGTCCACACCCAGGTCCTCGAAGGTGGGCGGCACCCCCGACTCCGCCGTCTCCGGATCGCCCAGCGCCTCCAGCACATCCCCCGGCGACGCACCCCGCGTCAACTCCACCCGCACCCGTCCACGCAGCCCCACCGGCTCCGCCGGCAACTCCGGCAGCGGGCCTTCCCCGTACTCGGCCAGCACCTCACGGAACCGCCAGAACTTCTCCGTGGCCCGCCCGTACTCGTCGACCGGCGCGCCGTAGTCGTACGACGTCACCGTCGGCAGCAACGCCCCGTCCTGCAGCGAACCCGAACGGTTCGCCCCCGACCACCCGGCGAAGTTCGTCCCCCCGTGCGCCATGTACACATTCACCGACGCACCGCACTCCAGGATCTCCCGCAGCTCCGCCGCCGTCCCCGCGGGATCCCGCACCACCCGCTCGCCGCCCCAGTGCTCGAACCAGCCGCACCAGAACTCCATGCACATCAACGGACCCCGCGGCCTGTGCCGGCGCAGCACCCCGAACGCCTCCCGCGCCCCCGAACCGAAGTTCGCCGTGGCCGGCAGACCCGGAACCGAACCCCCCGTCAGCATGTGGTCCTCCGGCCCGTCCGACGTGAACAGCGGCACCGTCACCCCGCACCGCCGCAACAGACCCGCCAACTCCTCCAGATGGACCCCGTCCGAGCCGTAACTCCCGTACTCGTTCTCCACCTGCACCATGAGCACCGGCCCGCCCCCCGTGACCTGCCGGTCCACCACCTGCGGCAGCAGCTCCCCGAACCACCGCCCCACGGCCGCCCCGTACCCCGCGTCCCTCGTCCGCACCCGCCGCCCGAACCGCCCCGTCACCCACGCGGGCAGCCCACCGTTCTCCCACTCGGCACATATGTACGGCCCCGGGCGCACGATCGCCCGCAACCCCGCCCGCTGCGCCGCGTCCAGGAAACGGCCCAGCGCCCCCACATCCCGGAACTCACCCGGCCGCGGCTCGTGCAGATTCCACGGCACATACGTCTCCACACAGTTCAGCCCCATCGCCCGCAGCATCGACAACCGGTGCCCCCACTGCGCCTCGTGCACCCGGAAGTAGTGCAAAGCCCCCGACAGCAGCCGCACCGGCCGCCCGTCGAGCAGGAAGTGGTCGTCCTCCACGCGGAAGTCAGTCATCGTGCTCGTACGCTCCTGAGTGCGAGATCCCCGAACCGGCCCTCAGCATCACCCCCGGGCACACCCCGGTCCATGGAGAAAGACCGCCGACAGTTGGACGCAACGCCCCACGAGGAGGCGAAACCGGTGCACCACACCTGGATGCGCTTCTTCACCCCCAGCCCCCGCCACCACCGCCTCGGCCTCGCCTGCCTCGGTGTCGGCCTCCAGCACGGCGCCCTGCCCACCGTCGGCCCCCGCACCCTCGACCACCACACAGCCGTCCTCGTCAACACCGGCAGCGGCTGGATCACCGCCCCCGACGGCCGCCGTACCGCCGTCACCGCACCCAGCCTCATCTGGCTCACCCCCGGAACGCCCCACCACTACGGCGCCGACCCCACCGGCTGGGACGAGAGCTTCGTCGACTTCACGGGCCCCGCCACCACCACCTACACCGAACTCGGCTACATCGAACCCGACCGCCCGCTCGTCCCCCTCACCGACACCGCGGGCCCCCGCGCCGCCATCAGCCGCATCGTCCGCGCCGCACGCCACGACAACCCCCTCCTCGAAGTCGAAGCAGGCGCCGCACTCCACGAACTCCTCGTCGCCCTGCGCCGCGCACGCGCCGACACCGGGCCCGACGGCACATCCGTACTCCAGGCCCTCGCCCGCGACGCCCTCCAGCCCCTCACCGTCGCCGAACACGCCGCACGCCACGGCATGACCCCCGCCGGACTGCGCGCCGCCGTGAAACGAGCCACCGGACACACCCCCAAGGACTACCTGCTGAACATCAGGCTCAGCCACGCCAAGGAACTGCTCGCCGCCACCGACCTGCCGGTCGCGGCCGTCGCCCGCCGCGTCGGCTACGACGACCCCGCCTACTTCTCCCGCCTCTTCGCCCGCCGCGTCGGCGCCCCGCCCGTGCGCTTCCGCGACCGCCAGGCACGCACCACCCCCGACAGCCGGCCCGACCCGGCCCTCTGACCACGCGCCCGCCCCGGCACCCACCCGCCCCGGCCCGCCGGGCACTGCCGGACCGGCCCCCGCACCCACCCGCGACCAGGCCACCACGGGTGCGTCTAAGCTCGCTGACCATGACCACGAGCGACATCGACGCCTACGCCACCGCCGAGCTGAACCGACTGCGCGAAAGCATCGACAACATCGACGCCGCAGTCGTCCACATGCTCGCCGAGCGCTTCAAGGCCACCCAGCAGGTCGGCCACCTCAAGGCCGAACACCACCTGCCGCCCGCCGACCCGGCCCGCGAAGCCCGCCAGATCGCCCGGCTGCGGCAGCTCGCCGAGAGCGCCAAGCTCGACCCCGCCTTCGCCGAGAAGCTCCTGAACTTCATCGTCGCCGAAGTCATCCGCCACCACGAGCGCATCGCCGAGGAGACAGCGGGCCCCGACGCCTGACCCGAACCGGCCGCGTGCGGCACCCCCGCCGCAGGCGGCCGGCACCCCGCACACACCCCCGGACACGCCGTGGCGCAGCGGGCCCGCACCGCCCGTCAGCCCTGCGAGAACCCCACTGCACACGCCCCCGGCCGTACGGCAGCATGGGCGCCATGTCCGTACTGACGCGCAACGAAGCGCAGACCCGCGCCCAGCTCCTCGACGTACACCGGTACACGGTCGACCTCGACCTCACCACGGGCGAGGAGACCTTCGACTCCAGGACCGCCATCCGGTTCACCGCCCACGAGGCCGGAGACACCTTCGTCGAGATCAAGCCGGAAACCCTGCGCGCCCTCAGCCTCGACGGACAACCGCTGGACCCGGAACGCCTCGACGGGAACCGCTACCCCCTCGACCGCCTCACCGAAGGCCCCCACGACCTCACCGTCGACGCCACCATGCGCTACTCCCGCACCGGCGAAGGCATGCACCGCTTCACCGACCCCGCCGACGGCGAGACCTACGTCTATACCCAGCTCTTCATGGACGACGTCCAGCGCGTCTTCGCCGCCTTCGACCAGCCCGACCTCAAATCGGTCTTCGACATCACCGTCACCGCCCCCACCGGCTGGACGGTCCTCGGCAACGGAACCACCACCCAGGCCACCGACGGCCGCTGGACCATCGCCCCCACCCCACCCATCTCCACCTACCTCGTCGCCGTCGCCGCCGGACCCTGGCACTCCGTCACCACCCACCACGCCGGACTGCCCTTCGGCATCCACTGCCGCCGCTCCCTCGCCCCCCACCTCGACGCCGACGCCGACGAGATCCTCGGCATCACCCGCGCCTGCTACGACCGCTACCACGAGAAGTTCGACGAGCCCTACCCCTTCGACTCCTACGACCAGGCGTTCGTCCCCGAATTCAACGCCGGCGCCATGGAGAACCCCGGACTCGTCACCTTCCGCGACGAATTCATCTACCGCTCCGCCGTCACCGACACCGAACGCCAGACCCGCGCCATGGTCATCGCCCACGAGATGGCCCACATGTGGTTCGGCGACCTCGTCACCCTCACCTGGTGGGACGACATCTGGCTGAACGAGTCCTTCGCCGAGTACATGGGCTACCAGACCCTCACCGAAGCCACCCGCTTCACCGACACCTGGACCGACTTCGGCGTCGCCCGCAAGGGCTGGGGCTACGACGCCGACCAGCGCCCCACCACCCACCCCGTCGCCCCCGACCCCGACTCCGTACCCGACACCGCCTCCGCCCTCCTCAACTTCGACGGCATCTCCTACGCCAAGGGCGCCTCGGCCCTGCGCCAGCTCGTCGCCTGGCTCGGCGAGAAGGACTTCCTCGCCGGAATCAACACCCACTTCACCCGGCACAAGTTCGCCAACGCCACCCTCGCCGACTTCATCGACAGCCTCGCCACCGCCACCGACCGCGACGTCCACACCTGGGCCACCAGCTGGCTCCGCACCACCGGCATCGACACCCTCACCGCCCACGTCGAGAACACCGGCAACAGCTGGAACCTCACCGTCGACCGCACCGGCAACCGCCCCCACCGCATCACCGTCGGCACCTACGACCACAGCCTCGACACCCAGACAGGCACCGAACAACTCGTCCTGCGCGACCGCTTCGAACTCGACATCCCCCAGGACGGCACCCCCGCCACCCACCCCGGCCGCCGCCCCGACCTCGTCGTCCTCAACGACAACGACCTCACCTACGCCAAGATCCGCCTCGACACCCCGTCCTGGGACACCGCCCTCACCCACCTCTCCGGCATCCCCGACGCCCTCACCCGCGCCCTCCTCTGGAACACCGCCCGCGACATGGTCCGCGACGGCGAACTCCACCCCGCCACCTACCTCACCGCCGCCCGCACCCACCTCCCGTACGAGACCGACCTCGCCCTCGTCCAAGGCGTCCTCGGCTTCGCAGCCACCCACATCGCCGACCGCTACCTCGCCCCCCAGGACCGCCCCACCGCCCTCGCCACCCTCACCTCCCTCTGCCGCGACCTCCTACGCCGCACCGAAGGCCTCACCGCCAAGGACTGGGAACCCCACCACGACGGCACCCCGCCCGGCAGCCCCGACCCCGGCCTCCGCCTCACCGCCGTACGCCACTTCATCGACGCCGCCACCCAGCCCGACGGCATCCAGAACTGGCTCACCGAAGGCACCGTCCCCGGCGGACCCGAACTCGACCCCGAACTCCGCTGGCGCATCCTCACCCGCCTCGCCGTCCTCGGCGCCACCGACGAAGCCGCCATCACCCACGAACTCGGCAACGACCCCAGCGCCACCGGACAGGAAGGCGCCGCCCGCTGCCGCGCCGCCCTCCCCACCCCCGAAGCCAAGGAAGCCGCCTGGCAGGCCATGTTCACCGAGGACACCCTGTCCAACTACCTCTTCACCGCCACCGCCCAAGGCTTCTGGCAACCCGAACAGAGCGACCTCCTGAACGACTACGTCGCCCGCTACTACCCCGACGCCACCGCCCTCGCCGCCCGCCGCGGACCCGCCATGGCCGAAGCCGCCGGACGCTACGCCTTCCCCGCCCACGCCATCGACACCGACAGCCTCCGGCTCGGCACCGCCACCCTCGACGACCCCGCCCTCACCCCCGCACTCCGCCGCAAACTCACCGACCAGCTCGACGACCTGCGCCGCGCACTCGCCGTACGCGAAGCCCACTGACCCACACACCGCAACACCCCTGTGCCCGGCCCTTCGACAGAAAGGCCGGGCACAGTCGTACGGGCGACGAACGCCTATACCAGCCCCACCGCCACCCACCCACCCACACCGCACAGCAGTACCCCTTTCGGGTTCAGATCGTTGGGCTCTTCGGCCGCCCCCTCCGAAATCCGGACAAGCTGACCCCACCGCCCCCGCCCACCCGAAGGACCACACCACCCATGCCCACCCCGCCCCTCGCCGGAGGCACCGCAGGCCCCGCCCACCTGCGCCCCCTCCTCGACACCGTCCTCCAAGCCCTCCACGACGGAGCCACCCGCCGCAACGGCCCCCTCCCCGCCGGCGGCCCCCACACCGTCACCCACCAGCTCCACCGCACCACCGGCCCCCTCATCCCCGACCACGGAACCGGCGCCCACCACGCCCTGCGCACCCTCGTCACCGCCCTCGCCGAAGGCGCCGCCGACCCCGCACACCCCCACTGCGCCGCCCACCTCCACACCCCACCCCTCGCCCTCGCCGCAGCAGCCGACCTCGCCGCCTCCGCCCTCAACCCCTCCATGGACTCCTGGGACCAGGCCCCCGCCGCCTCCGCCCTCGAAACCACCCTCACCACCGCACTCGCCGCCGAGATCTACCCCCACACCCCCCACCCCGACGCCCTCGTCACCACCGGCGGCACCGAAGCCAACCAACTCGCCCTCCTCCTCGCCCGCGAACGCCACGGGCCCGTACAGACCATCTGCGCCGCCAACGCCCACCACAGCATCACCCGCGCCGCCTGGCTCCTCGGCCTCCCACAACCCGTCGTCATCCCCGCCCCCACCGGCGTCATGGACCTCACCGCACTCCGCGACGCCCTCATCCGCAACGACGGCCCCCTCCTCGTCACCGCCACCGCAGGCACCACCGACACCGGCCAGATCGACCCCCTCACCGACATCGCCGACCTCACCACCACCCACGACGCCGAACTCCACATCGACGCCGCCTACGGCGGACCCCTCCTCTTCAGCCCCACCCACCGCCACGCCCTACGCAGCCTCCACCGTGCCCACAGCGTCACCCTCGACCTGCACAAACTCGGCTGGCAACCCGCCTCAGCCGGCATCCTCGCCGTACCCCACCACCACGACCTCGACCCCCTCCACCACCACGCCCCCTACCTCAACGCCGACGACGACACCGACGCCGGACTCCCCGACCTCCTCGGCCGCTCGCTGCGCACCACCCGCCGCCCCGACGCCCTCAAGATCGCCGTCACCCTCCAGGCACTCGGCCGCGACGGACTCGCCGACCTCATCGACCGCACCCTCACCACCGCCCACCAACTCGCGGACCTCATCGACGAACAGCCCGCACTCGACCTCTACGCCCGCCCCACCATCAGCACCGTCCTCTTCCGCCCCACCCACACCGACGACACCACCGTCGCCACCATCCGCCGCACCCTCCTCGAACAAGGCCACGCCGTCCTCGGCCGCGCCCGCACCGGCGACCGCCTATGGCTCAAAGCCACCCTCCTCAACCCCCACACCACCCCCGACGACCTCCGGCAACTCCTCACCCACGTCACCCACGCCCACGCCACCACGGAAGGCAGCACCCTCCGATGACCGACCGGACCACCCCCGAAGGCGACCGGACCCACGACCTCATCGGCATCGGACTCGGCCCCTTCAACCTCTCCCTCGCAGCCCTCGCCCACGGCCTCCCCACCACCCCGGGCCACGCCCTCACCACCGCCTTCTACGAACAACGCCCCTCCTTCCACTGGCACCCCGGCCTCCTCATCGACGGCGCCACCCTCCAGGTCCCCTTCCTCGCCGACCTCACCACCCTCGCCGACCCCACCAGCCCCTGGACCTTCCTCAACTACCTCCGCACCCGAGACCGCCTCTACCCCTTCTACTTCGCCGAGCAGTTCCACATCCACCGAGCCGAATACGACGCCTACTGCCGCTGGGTCAGCGAACAACTCCCCACCATCCGCTTCAACCACCAGATCGACGCCATCCACTGGAACACCGACCGCGACCTCTACGAAGTCGACTACACCCGCCTCGGCCCCGACGGAGAAACCGAAGCACTCGGCCGTACCCACACCCGCCACATCGCCCTCGGCGTCGGCACCGCACCCTTCATCCCCGAACCCCTGCGCCCCCTCGCACAAGCCCCCGGCGTCCCCGTCATCCACAGCGCCGACTACCTCCACCACCGCGACGAACTCCTCGAAGCCGGCCACATCACCGTCATCGGCTCAGGCCAGTCCGGCGCCGAGATCTTCCTCGACCTCCTCCGCGCCCGCCCCCGCGGAGCCGAGAAGATCCACTGGCTCGCCCGCACCCAGGCCTTCGCACCCATGGAGTACTCGAAGCTCGGCCTCGAACACTTCACCCCCGACTACACCCACTACTTCCACGCACTCCCCGAACACGTACGCGACCACCTCGTCCCCCAGCAGTGGCAACTCCACAAAGGCATCGACACCGACACCATCTCCGCCATCCACGACGAGCTCTACCGGCGCACCCTCCACGGCGGCTGGCCGGACGCCACCCTCACCCCCGGAGTCAGCGTCCGCACCGCAGGCCGGCTCTCAGGCGCCGGCACCCGCATCGAACTCCACCTCGAACACACCCAGCAGGCCACCCGCACCCGCCTCACCACCGACGCCGTCGTCCTCGCCACCGGCTACCGCGAACGCCCCCTCGACACCCTCCTCACCGGCATCGCCCCCCACATCCGCCGCGACACCCAAGGACGCCCCCGCATCCACACCGACTTCCGCCTCGACCTCGACCCCACCCTCACCGGCAACATCTACGTCCAGAACGCCGAACGCCACACCCACGGAGTCGGCGCACCCGACCTCGGACTCGCCGCCTGGCGCAGCGCCACCATCCTCAACAACCTCACCGGCACCACCCCCTACCCCCTCCCACAACGCACCGCCTTCACCACCTTCGGCCTCACCCCCCACACAGCGACCACCGTCCCCGGACAGGGCAACCCGTCCACGCACCTCGCACAAGACCACTGAGCACCTCCGGGGAGAAGCGAGAAGCGGAGGGAAGGAAGCACGCAAGGCCATGACCGCAGGGCGCACTCCGGCGCCGGCCCCCCGAGCCGGACCCTCCAGGACCGGAACCCACGACGAAAGCCTGTCGGCCACGACCTCCAGGTGCCACGATGCCCACCATGATCATCACCGCATCGACCACAGCCGACTCCACACCCACCGGAGCCCTGGCACTCCTCGCCGTGCTGGGAATCGCAGCCATCTGGTACGGAGGAAAATGGGCATTCGACATCCGCGGCGCCATAGACGCCACGCTTACACGCAGACGCGCCGTCCTGCACGCCAGGGCGCAGCTGACCGGCAACCTCGGCCTCACCCAGACCGACGGCGTCGGCCGTGCGTTCTACAGATACCTCGGAATCGTCATCACCACGGGAGGACTCGTCCTGCTCGCACTCAGCGCGACCCTGGCAGCCGTCTGACCCGCCCACTCCACCGGGGACGAAGAAGCGGCCGCTCCCCAGAAGGAGAACGGCCGCCCCACACCGGCCCGCATCACAGGGCCGGCATCACACCGGCCCCCATCACAGCGGACCGCCTACCGGTCAGAACACCGGCACACCGTCCCGCGTCAGACGCCAGTCCACCGACGCGAACTCCGCCGGATCCACCGTCCCCTTCGCCTCGACCCAACCGATGATCGTGTTCCGGATCTCATCCGAATTCGCCCACAGCTGCTTCGCCCCCGGCACATGCGGGAAGTTGCCCCCACCACTCGCCCGGTAATTGTTCACCGCGAACACGAACCGCGCCGCAGGATCCACCGGCGCACCCTCGAACGACAACCCCACGATCCGCGAACCCACCGGCTTCGCGACATCGATCTCGTACGTCACCCCGGACACCACGTCGTAGTTGTAATCCGGGATACCCTCCGCATTCGTCAGCTTCGCCGTGTCCACCGGCACCCCCGCAGCCGTCTGCACGTAATACCGCGCCGAGTACTCCAGATAATCCTTCAGCTGCGCACCCGTCAGCAGCCGCGCCTCCAGCGTGTTCTCGAACGGATACAGACCCGCCGCATCCTTGATCGTGACCTCACCGGCGGGAATCGCCGCCGTACGCGAGAAGCACGCCGCCTGCGACAGCACCGGCAACGCCGCGTACTCCCCGCCCGCCAGCGCCGCCTTCACCGTCTCCGCCTGCACCACGTTGATCAGATCGATGACCGGCTCGTCCTTCCACGGCGCATCCACCGTCGACATCGCCGACACCGACGTCCCGATCACCTGGTTCACATACGCCACGACCTCCCGGTGCTCGTCACCGAGCAGCGACGTGATCCGCGGGTCCTCCTCCACGGTGTTCGAGTTCAGCACCGAAGCACCGACCTTCTCGACCACCCAACGGCCCTTCTCCCACACCACATCGAAGTCGAACAGCGTCAGCCGCTGCCCCCACTTCAACGGCTCCGAAAGAACGACCTGCTTCCCCGTCTCCTTGTTCGTCACGAAGTACTCGGGAATCTCCGAATGCGCGTGACCCACCAGAATCGCGTCGATCCCCGGCACCTGCTCCGCCACCAGACCCGCCGCGTTCTCGACGTACGGCAACTGGTCCCCGTACGACGACGTACCCGAAGAACCCGAATGCGCCGAAACGATCACCACGTCCGCGCCCATCGAACGAAGCTTCGGCACCCACTTCGCCGCCTGCTCCTCAAGACCCGGGAACACCATCTTCCCGCCCACATTCGCCTTGTCCCAGATCGCGATACCCGGATTCGTCAGCCCCAGCACCGCCACCCGCACATCACGGCCGTGCGGCGTCCGCATCCGCTTGATCACATACGGAGCGAACGCCGGCCGCAACGTCTTCGCGTCCAGCGCATTCGCACCCAGCAGCGGGAAATCACACTGCTCCTCGAACTTCCTCAGCACCGGAATCCCGTAATTGAACTCATGGTTCCCGAGCGCCGCCGCGTCATATCCGATCTTGTTCATCGCCTGCGCCATCGGATGCACCGGACCGCGCTTCGCCGTGATCGGGTCGATCTTCGCGTAGTAGTACGACAACTGAGTGCCCTGGATCGTGTCCCCGGCGTCGATCAGCAACGTGTTGCGGCGCCCCCGGTCCTCCCGGATCTGATCCACCAGCGTCGAGATCTTCGCCAGCCCGACATCGTTGTGCGCCTTGTCGTCGAACTCCTTGTCCGTGAAGTAGTCCCAGTTGAAGACGTTCCCGTGCAGGTCCGTCGTCCCCATCACGGTGAACGAGTACCGCTTCGCAGGACGGCCGTGACCGTGCCCCCGCGACTCCGAGGCCGCCGCGGGCCCGGCACCGACCCCTCCGGCCAGCGCCACACCCGCACCGGCGACAGCCGAACGGCCCAGAAACGTCCTACGGTTCAACGGCATCCTTGACTCCTCGTTCGTACGAACAACGCGCGTAGATTCTGGCCCAGCCACCACCACCCGCAACACCCCGGGCAGGTTGCGATCTGGTGACCAGCGACAACCCGCGCTCAGGCCGACGCGGCCCCGGGCACGCTCATCGGAGCACCCCGCCGCACAATTCAACAGTTGGCAATAACCCTTAACCCAAAGGCCGTTGCGCAGTCATGCAGAGACAAATACCTACCCGCAGGTAAGGTCTAGGCTCGAACCATGCGCCGAGCGAAAATCGTTTGTACCCTGGGACCCGCAACCGACACATACGACCAGATCAAGGCACTGGTCGAAGCGGGAATGGACATCGCCCGCCTCAACCTCAGCCACGGCACCTACGCCGAACACGAAGAGCGCTACCACCGCGTTCGTAAAGCCTCCGAGGAAACCGGCCGCAGCGTAGGAATCCTCGCCGACCTTCAAGGCCCGAAGATCCGCCTCGGCCGTTTCGCCGAAGGCCCCGTACTCCTTGAACGCGGCGACGACTTCACCATCACCGTCGAACCCATGGAAGGCGACCGCCACACCTGCGGCACCACCTACGACGGCCTCGCCGCCGACGTCACCGCAGGCGAACGCATCCTCATCGACGACGGCCGCGTCACCCTCGAAGTCACCCAGGTCGACGGACCCCGCGTCCACACCACCGTCATCGAAGGCGGCATGGTCTCCGACCACAAGGGACTCAACCTCCCCGGAGTCGCCGTCTCCGTCCCCGCACTCTCCGAGAAGGACATCGAAGACCTCCGCTGGGCCCTGCGCACCGGCGCCGACATCATCGCCCTCTCCTTTGTGCGCACCGGACGCGACATCGACGACGTCCACCGCATCATGCAGGAGGAGAACCGTCACCTCCCGGTCATCGCCAAGGTCGAGAAGCCCCAGGCCGTCGACAACATCGACGACATCGTCGCCGCCTTCGACGGGATCATGGTCGCCCGCGGCGACCTCGGCGTCGAAATGCCCCTGGAACAGGTCCCGATCGTCCAGAAGCGCGCCATCAAGCTGGCCAAGCGCAACGCCAAGCCGGTCATCGTCGCCACCCAGATGCTCGACTCGATGATCGACAACTCCCGGCCCACGCGCGCCGAGGCATCCGACGTCGCCAACGCCGTGATCGACGGCACGGACGCGGTGATGCTCTCCGGCGAGACCAGCGTCGGCAAGTACCCCGTCGAGACCGTCCGCACCATGGCACGCATCGTCGAGGCGGCGGAGGAGGACATCCTCGCCAAGGGCCTCCCGCCCCTCACCGACCGCAACAAGCCCCGCACCCAGGGCGGCGCGGTCGCCCGCGCGGCGGCCGAGATGGGTGACTTCCTCGGCGCCAAGTTCCTGGTGGCCTTCACCCAGAGCGGCGACACCGTCAAGCGCCTCTCCCGCTACCGCTCCCCGATCCCGCTCCTGGCCTTCACCCCGGACACGGCCACCCGCGCGCAGCTGAACCTGACGTGGGGCGTCGAGACGTTCCTCGGGCCGCACGTGGACTCGACGGACGCGATGGTGGCCCAGGTGGACGAGGAGCTGCTGAGGATCGGCCGCTGCCAGAAGGGCGACATCGTGGTCATCACGGCGGGCTCGCCGCCCGGGGTCGCCGGCTCGACGAACCTGGTACGGGTGCACCACATCGGCGAGGACGACAGCCCGAAGTAGACAACGGTCGTCAGTACTTCGGCCCGACGTGAGCGTCCATGAGAGCTACGGACGCCCGTCGGGCTACGGAGATGTTGAACGGGTTGCTGCCGCGGGCGAGCGTGGTCCACTCCACGCCGACCGCAGTGAGAGTGTCACTGCACAACTTGCGGATGTCGTCGGACTTGTTGGTGAAGAAGTATCGGGGGTACTCGTAGCGCTTACGCTCCCCGCCGACGAGTCGAGTGGTCCAGTTGATGACCCGGCAGCCGTCGGAGTGGATGAGACCGCGGATGAAGTCCCAGGGGTGGGCGTCCACGATCTCTTGTTGCCATGCTTCGAGGACTATCTTGCGATCATGCTTCTTTCCAAGCCCATGCTGAGGAAAGAAGCAGGGCCAGTGCTTACTGAAGCTCGTGACGTACTGGCAGCCCTGGCTCTGCACTCGGCAGACCTTGTTGGCCGGCCGCGCGCGTTGTACCGCCGTGACACAGGCGTCGATGAGCCCTGGCCATGCGTCGGCACACGCGATGCGGAGGGAGTAGACGCCCCGCTTGGCGGAACTGATGCAGCCGTCACCGAGGTACAGGCCGAGCAGGTATGAGTACGAGCCGGGGTCGTCGGGGAGCCTCGGGGTGCTGCTGCACCGAGGGCATTCGGCGGCCCGGTCATAGCCGAGAGGCTCTATTCGTTGAAGCCAGGAGCGGATGGCAGCCCGGGAGATCCCGGTCTGCTTGCTCACGGAGTTCTGGCTGAAGCCTTGAGCGACGAGCGCCAGAGCGTGCTTGCGCGTATCGAGGTCGTACACGTTGTCGACCTTGACGCACGAAACTGGCGCGGAGACAGAATCGCGAAAGGTGATCACACGATCTCGTGGATTGAGATCAATTCGCTGCAGTCTTGGAAAGTAAGGAAAAGTGCCCCAGGTGGGATTCGAACCCACACTGTCCGCTGTTTGAGAGCGGCCTCTCTAACCAGTTGGAGTACTGGGGCCTTGGAAAGTAAGGGCATCGCCTGCCCTGCGTAGTGTCACCATATCGTAGCTAGGTAGGCTCGTGGGAGCTGTACCTGCCCTGGAACAAGGAGCCCCCGTGACCACCCCCGAGTCGCCCCAGCCCGTAGACGCCGTCGACGACGACAAGTCGCACGTCCCGCCGCTGACGACCCGCGTCGTCATCGCCGAGGACGAGGCGCTCATCCGCCTCGACCTCAAGGAGATGCTGGAGGAAGAGGGCTACTCCGTCGTCGGCGAGGCCGGGGACGGGCAGCAGGCCGTCGAGCTGGCGCGGGAGCACCGCCCCGACCTCGTGATCCTCGATGTGAAGATGCCGGTACTCGACGGGATCTCCGCCGCCGAGAAGATCACCGAGGAGTCCATCGCCCCGGTCCTGATGCTGACCGCGTTCTCGCAGCGCGACCTGGTGGAGCGGGCCCGGGACGCCGGTGCGATGGCGTATCTGGTGAAGCCGTTCAGCAAGAGCGACGTCGTCCCGGCCATCGAGATGGCCGTGTCCCGGTTCGCCGAGCTGAAGGCGCTGGAGAACGAGATCGCGGACCTGTCGCAGCGGCTGGAGACCCGGAAGCTGGTGGACCGGGCGAAGAGCATCCTGCAGACGGACTACGGGCTCTCCGAGCCGGCCGCGTTCCGCTGGATCCAGAAGACGTCGATGGACCGCCGGATGTCCATGCAGCAGCTGGCCGAGGCGCTGATCGAGGACGCCGAGGAGAAGAAGAAGGCCGCCGAGTAGGCGCCTGCGCGGACGACGAGAAGGGCCTGCCCCCGGAGGTGTCCGGGGGCAGGCCCTTCTCGTGTGCCCGGGTGCTCAGTCCTCGCCGAGGTAGGCCTTGCGGACCGACTCGTCGTGGAGCAGGTCGGCGCCCGTGCCGGAGAGGACGACCTTGCCGACCTCCATGACGTGGCCCTGGTCCGCGAGGGAGAGGGCCGCCTGGGCGTTCTGCTCGACGAGCAGGATCGTGGTGCCCGACGCCTTGAGCTCGACGATGGTCTCCATGATCTTCTGCATCATGATCGGTGAGAGACCCATGGAGGGCTCGTCGAGCATGAGCAGCTTGGGCTGGGACATGAGTGCGCGTCCCATGGCGAGCATCTGCTGCTCGCCTCCGGAGAGGGTTCCTGCGGCCTGCTTCCGCCGCTCCCCGAGGATGGGGAAGAGGTCGTAGGCGCGCTGGACGTCCTTCTCGATGCCTGCCTTGTCGCTGCGGAGGTAGGCGCCGAGGAGGAGGTTCTCGGCGATCGTCAGCCGGGGGAAGATGTGGCGTCCCTCGGGGGAGTGGGCGATGCCCAGGGAGACGATCTTGTGTGCCGGGATGCCGGTGAGCGGCTTGCCCTCGAAGAGGATGCGGCCGCCGGAGGGCTTGAGGAGTCCGGAGAGGGTGCGCAGGGTGGTGGTCTTGCCCGCACCGTTGGTGCCGATGAGGGTGACGACCTGGCCGGCCTCGACGGTGAAGGAGATGCCCTTGACGGCTTCGATCTTGCCGTAGGCGACGCGGAGGTCTTCGACCTCGAGCAGTGCGGTCATCGGGTGTCCTCCTCCTCGGTGGTGGTGGCGGTGGCCGCGGTGTCCTTCTTGCCAGCGCCGGTGGTGGTGGCCGGGGTGTCCTTCTTGCCGGTGCCGGTGCCGGTGCTCGCGCCCGCCGCCGAGGCTTCGGCGGCTTCGACCTCGGCGGCCTCCTCGGCGCCGGGGGCGCCTTCGAAGGGGGTGCCGAGGTAGGCGGCGACGACGCGTTCGTCGCCCTGGACGACGGGGGCGGTGCCCTCGACGAGCTTCTCGCCCTGGACGAGTACGGCGACGCGGTCGCAGAGGTTGAAGATGAACCGCATGTCGTGCTCGATGACGAGTACGGCGATGCCCTGGTCCCGGATGGCGAAGATGAGTTCTTCGGTGACGCGGGTTTCCTGGGGGTTCATGCCGGCGGTGGGCTCGTCCAGGAGGAGGAGGCCGGGGTCGCTGGCGAGGGCGCGGGCGATCTCCAGCTTGCGCTGGTCTCCGTAGGGGAGGTTGCGCGCGAGGTGGTCGGCCTTGTCGGCGAGACCGATGAACTCCAGGAGTTCCATGCAGCGTTCGCGGCTGGCGTTCTCCGCCTTCTTGTAGCCGGGCAGACGCAGGAGGGCGGACCAGAGGCCTTCCTTGGTCCTGGTGTGGCGTCCGACGAGGACGTTCTCCAGGACGGTCATGTTGGCGAAGAGGCGGATGTTCTGGAAGGTGCGGGCGATGCCTGCCTGGGTGACGAGGTGGGGCTTGGGCGGCAGGACGGTGCCCTTGTAGCTGACCTTGCCCTCGGTGGGGACGTACAGGCCGGTGAGGCAGTTGAAGAAGGTGGTCTTGCCGGCGCCGTTGGGGCCGATGAGGCCGACGATCTCGCCCGCGTTGACGGTGAGGTCGACTCCGCGTACGGCGGTGAGGCCGCCGAAGCGCATGGTGACGCCGCTCGCGTCGAGGACCGTGGTGCCGGTGGGTGCGTCTGTCTTGGTCATGGTGGTCACGCCCCCGCCTTCGTCGTGCCGGCGGCCGTGTCGGTGAGTGGTGTGTCCGGTGGTACGTCGAGCTGGCCGGTCTCGTGGAACTCGAGCTGCTTCCTGCGGTCGGCGACGAGGCCTTCGGGACGGAAGCGCATGAGCAGGATGAGGGCGATTCCGAAGAGGAAGAGCTGGTAGTCCTGCATGAACTGGAGCTTGGCCGGGATGAGATAGAGCAGTGCGGCGCCGACGAGGGGTCCGCTGAGGGTTCCCATGCCGCCGAGGATGACGGCGGCGAGGAGGAACGCCGAGTTCGGAGGCACGGAGCCGGCGAACTGGTACTGCTCGGGGGTGACCGTGTAGGAGACGTGCGCCTGCACGGTTCCGGCGAGGCCGGCGAGGGTGGCGCCGAGGGCGAAGGCGAGCAGCTTGAGCCGGAAGGCGTTGATGCCCATGGCGGTGGCTGCGGTCTCGTCCTCGCGGATGGCGACCCAGGCGCGGCCGATGCGGGATTCTCCGGAGCGCCGGAAGACGAGGACGACGACGGCGGTGAAGAGGAGCATCAGCAGGTAGTAGTTGGCGGACCTGCCGAGGGTGATGCCGCCGATGTCGTGGCTGATCCCGAAGTCGAAGCCGAGGAGCTTGAGGTCCGGGATGCTGGGGATGCCCTGGGAGCCGTTGGTGAGGTCCGGGCCGCTGACGCCGTTGAGGGCGTTGACGGTGAGCCGGAAGATCTCTCCGAAGCCGAGGGTGACGATGGCGAGGTAGTCGCCGCGGAGCCGGAGTGTCGGGGCGCCGATGACGACGCCGAAGACGAGTGAGGCCGCGGCGCCGGTGAGGACGGCGGCCCAGAAGGGGAACTGGACGCCGACGGGGGAGAGGGGGCTGCCGGAGACGAGTGCCGCGGCGTAGGCGCCGACGCCGAGGAAGGCGACGTATCCGAGGTCGAGGAGGCCGGCGAGGCCGACGACGACGTTCAGGCCGAGTGCGACGGTCGCGAAGATGAGGATGTTGGCGCCGATGAGGGCGTATTCCTCGTTCTGCTGGGTGAAGGGGAAGCAGAAGGCTGCGACGAGTGCGGCGCACAGGGTGACGTTGCGGTGCTTGGCGGTCAGCGCGGTGATGCGGGCGATGAGGCCGGCCCGGGTGAGTGCGGTGAAGCCGAAGGCGACGGCGAGGACGTAGCCGATGAAGAGTTCGGCGTACTCGGTGTCGATGCCGTAGGTGAAGACGTAGAGCGCGACGCCGAAGGCTCCGGCGATGATGAGGATCTCGGCCCAGGAGGGGAGTGCCTTGGCGCGGGCGGGTGCCGGGGCGCGGAGGCTGCCGAGGAATCGCTTGAGTGCGCTGGTGCCGGTGGTGTCGTCCAGGGGCAGGTCGTTGGGGAGTCCGAGGGAGGCGACGGCGGCGACGAGTGCGCCGACGAGGCTGATCCAGGCGCCGGGCTCCAGCTCGATCGCGCCGAGGAGGTTGCCGTTGTCGTCCTTGGTGAGGATGACGGCGATGACGGTGTAGGCGGTGGTGACGAGGGTGCCGAGGGCGAGCAGCCGGGTGGGGCTGTTGGTGCCGCCGGGGGTGAGCCAGCGCAGGCCCTTGATGCCGTAGCCGGAGAGGGCGAAGAGCAGGGTGAGTGCTGCGCTGATGAGGGTGAGGACCTGGAGGCCGCCGGGGTAGCCGGTGACGGTGAGGTCGCCGGGGAAGGTGTCGGTGTAGGTCCAGGCGAGGAAGGTGCCGATGAGGGCGAGTGCGGCGCCGGTGGTGGTGGCGGCGCGGGCTGCTGTGGTGGGCAGCGGGAGGGTGGCGGTGTTCGCGGTGGGGGTCGTGGTGGTCATCGGTATCACGCCCTGTCCGCGACGCGTTCGCCCAGCAGGCCTTGCGGGCGTATGAGGAGGACGAGGATGAGGAGCACGAAGGCCCAGACGTCCTTCCAGGCGCCGCCTCCGAAGAGTTCCATGCCGGGTACTTCGCTCATGTAGCCGGTGGCGAGGGCTTCGGCGACGCCGAGGACGACTCCGCCGAGCATGGCGCCGTAGATGTTGCCGATGCCGCCGAGTACGGCTGCGGTGAAGGCCTTGAGGCCCATGATGAAGCCCATGCGGAAGCCGATCTGGCCGTTCTTGAGCCCGTAGGCGACGGCGGCGACGGCGGCGAACGCGGCACCGATGGCGAAGGCCATGACGATGATGCGGTCGGTGTTGATGCCCATGAGCTTGGCGGTGTCGGGGTCCTGCGAGGTGGCCTGCATGCCGCGGCCGGCCCGTGTCTTGGATACGAAGAGGCCGAGGGCGAGCATGCAGACGGGTGCGGCGATGAGGACGAAGAGGTCACCGCGCTGGATGTGGGCGCCGAAGATGTCGATCGCTTCGCCCTTGAACTGGGGGAAGGAGCGGTCCTTGGTGGCGTCGGGGTACCACATCCACACGGCCTGCTGGAGTGCGAGGGAGAGGCCGATGGCGGTGATGAGGGGGGCTAGGCGTGGTGCCGTGCGCAGGGGCCGGTAGGCGAAGCGTTCGGCGGCGACGCTGACGGCGACGGAGCAGATGACTCCGCCGGCGATCATGAGGGGTATCGCAGCGAGCAGGGAGAGTCCGGACGGAAGCCCGAGGTAGACCGTGAGGGCTCCGAAGCCCCCGATCATGAAGATCTCGCCGTGTGCGAAGTTGATGAGCTGGATGATTCCGTAGACCATCGTGTAGCCGATCGCGATGAGACCGTACATCGCGCCGAGGATGAGTCCATTGGCCAGCTGTTGCGGCAGTTCGTTCACCGCAGGGCCTCCGTGGAGTGGTTCGGATATGGCACCGCGCGGGAGCGCTCGTAGCGCTCCCGCGCGGGTTGTTTGCGTGCGCTGTGGCTGTGGTGGGTCCTTGCGGACCTACTTGACGGCCTCGCTGAGCTTGGAGACCCACTTGCCGCCGGTGACCTGGTAGGCGGTCATGAGGGTGTTGGTGGTGTCGCCGTACTCGTCGAAGGCGACGGGGCCGGTGACGCCTTCGAAGCTGACCTTGGCCATGGCGTCGAGGACCTTGGCGCGGGCGTCGTCGGGGAGCTTGCCGTCGTTCTCGGCGACAACGGCCTTGACGGCCTCGATGATCGACCAGGTGGCGTCGTAGGTGCCGCCGCCGTAGGCCTCGTAGGCGTCCTTGTAGCCGGCGGTCTTGTAGTCGGCGATGAACTTCTTGGCGGAGTCGAGCTCCTCGACGGGCTTGCCGACGGAGGTGGCGATGTCGCCTTCGGCCTTCTTGTTGAGCTTGATGAAGTCGGCGCTGTACATGCCGTCGCCGCCCATGAGGGGGATCTTGACGCTGTCCTTGAGCTGCTGGCTCAGGGGTGCGCCGGCGGGGTACTCGCCGCCGTAGTAGACGGCCTTGGCGCCGGAGCTCTTGACCTTGGTGACGACGGAGTTGAAGTCGCGGTCGTCGGGGTTGATGTGGTCGGTTCCGACGATCTTGCCGCCGAGCTCGGTGAAGGTGGTCTTGAAGGAGGCGGCGAGGCCGGCGCCGTAGGGCTTCTGGTCGTCGATGAGGTAGACGTCCTTGACCTTGGCGGTCTTGAAGAGGTAGTTCGCGGCGAAGGCGCCCTGGATCGCGTCCGTGGTGGCGGTGCGGAAGTAGGCCGCGTAGGGGCGCTTCTTGTCGCCGGTCTTCCAGTTGTTGCCCTGGGTCAGCTCGGTGCCGGTGTTGGCGGGGGAGACCTGGGTGAGCTTGGCGTCGGTGAAGGGCTTCTGCATCGACTGGGCGACGCCGGAGTTCAGCGGGCCGACGACGCCGAGGAGGTCCTTGTTGCCGATGAACTTCTGGGCGTTCTGCTGGCCGACGGAGGGCTGGGCCTGGTCGTCGAGCGCCTGGAGTTCGAATTTGATGCCGGGGACGGTCTTGTCCTTGTTGGCGGTCTTCACGGCGAGGTCGGCGGAGTTCTTGATGCCGAGGCCGAGGGCGGAGAGGTCGCCGGTCAGGGGTGCGTCGACACCGATGACGACGGTCTGGGTGTCGCCACTGCCGCTGCCCTTGGAGTCGTCGTCGCGCGAGCCGCAGGCGGTGAGCGTCAGTGCGCCTGTGGTGAGCACTGTGGTGAGGATGAGCAAAGAACGGTGTCGCACGAAAGGTCCTTTCCCTGGCGCGGCCTCCTCTGCTGAGGTGCCGTGACGTTCGCCGGGCCGTACTGGTCTGTGGGCCGTGCAGTGGACGCGCCCGGCGGCGCGGTGACTGGCCGTGACTCTATGGGCAGGTGAGGGGGTGCGGGACGGGTCGGCTGATGATGTGACTGTCTTGTTATGCCGTGGGGAAGGCTTCGTGGCCACTGTGTGGACATGTACGGCTTTTCGTCGGGTGGAGAAGTGACCGCATGGTGAGAACGCGCAGCTCTGCTAAGGGGCTTGGGGCGATCTTGGTGCTGTCGCGCGAATCGGGGCGCAAGGGGCGCGGCGGGCGGTCGGGGGGTGGGCCGGGCCGCGACGAGCGGGCTTTTACGTGTATTGCACACATGTTACGCAGTGTTACATCCGCGGGATGTGTTTGACATGCGGCGGGTGCGGCGTGGCTGTTGAAGCGGGTCATGGAACAGCGCTGTCGGTCGGGGGTGTTGACCGTGCGTGTTCGGCAACTTCCGCGAAATCTTCCGGATATGGGTCTGCCCGGTCCGGTATGCGGTGTGCATTCCGGCCGGGCAGAGGGGTGTTGGGCGTACGGTCTCAGTCCGCGTCGGGGCGAGGTGCGTCGCGCAGGAGGCAGGTGAGGCGGGCGGTGCAGACCCGCTTGTCGTGCTCGTCGGTGATGACGATCTCGTACGTGGCGGTGGAGCGGCCCCGGTGGACGGGGGTGGCGACGCCGGTGACGAGTCCGTTGCGGGCGCCCCGGTGGTGGGTGCAGTTCAGGTCGACGCCTACGGCGATCTTGGTGGCGCCGCCGTGGAGCATGCTGCCCACGGAGCCGAGGGTCTCGGCGAGGACGGCGGAGGCGCCGCCGTGGAGCAGTCCGTAGGGCTGGGTGTTGCCCTCGACCGGCATGGTGCCCACGACGCGGTCGGCGGAGGCCTCGACGATCCTGACGCCCATGCGCTCGCCGAGGTGCCCGGCGGAGAAGAGGGCCGGGAGGTCGACACCGAGTGCGGCGTACTCGTCGATGATCTCCTGGGGGAACGTGGGTGCGGTGTGCTCGCCCATGGGTCCGGCTCCGATCGTGTGCGGCGGGTCGTTGCTGTGTGCACTGTTCTTATCAGACGGCTGAGCAAACGCTTAGGGTTCCGCGTCCGGACCGTGCGGGCCGGACGCGGGGCCGGGCGGGCTCAGGGGGTCTCGAAGCGGACGACGACCGACTTGCTGGCCGGGGTGTTGCTGGTGTCGGCGGTGGCGTCGAGGGGGACGAGCACGTTGGTCTCCGGGTAGTACGCGGCCGCGCAGCCCCGGGCGGTGGGGTAGTGCACGACACGGAAGCCGGGGGCGCGGCGTTCGACGCCGTCCTTCCATTCGCTGACGAGGTCGGTGTAGGCGCCGTCGGCGAGGCCGAGGGCCTGGGCGTCCTCGGGGTTGACCATGACGATGCGGCGGCCGCCCTTGATGCCGCGGTAGCGGTCGTCGAGGCCGTAGATCGTGGTGTTGTACTGGTCGTGGGAGCGCAGGGTCTGCAGGAGCAGCCGGCCCTCGGGGAGCTCGGGGTATTCGACGGGTGCGGCGGTGAAGTTGGCCTTGCCCGTGGCGGTGGGGAAGCGCCGTTCGTCGCGGGGGGCGTGGGGGAGGGTGAAGCCGCCGGGCCGCGCGACGCGGTTGTTGAAGTCCTCGAAGCCGGGCACGACGCGGGAGATGCGGTCGCGGATGGTGCCGTAGTCCTTCTCGAACTCCTCCCAGGGGGTGGTGGAGGCGGGTCCGAGGACGGCGCGGGCCATGCGGGCGACGATGGCGGGCTCGGAGAGCAGGTGGGGGCTCGCGGGGGTGAGGTTGCCGCGTGAGGAGTGGACCATGCCCATGGAGTCCTCGACGGTGACGAACTGCTTCCGGCCGGCCTGGACGTCCTTGTCGGTGCGGCCGAGCGTCGGCAGGATCAGGGCGCGGGTGCCGGTGACGGCGTGCGAGCGGTTGAGCTTGGTCGAGACGTGGACGGTGAGCCTGGCGCGGCGCATCGCGGCTTCGGTGACGGCGGTGTCGGGGGTGGCGCCGACGAAGTTGCCGCCCATGGCGAAGAAGACCTTGGCTTCGCCGTCGCGCAGTGCCTGGATGGACCGTACGACGTCGTAGCCGTGGTGGCGGGGCGAGGTGATGCCGAATTCCCGGTCGAGGGCGTCGAGGAAGGCGGGGGCGGGCCGTTCGAAGATGCCCATGGTGCGGTCGCCCTGGACGTTGGAGTGGCCGCGGACGGGGCAGACGCCGGCGCCGGGGCGGCCGATGTTGCCGCGCAGGAGGAGGAGGTTGACCACTTCGCGGATGGTCGGCACGGAGTGCTTGTGCTGGGTGAGGCCCATGGCCCAGCAGACGATGGTGCGCCGCGAGGCGAGGACCATGGCGAGCGCCTCCTCGATGGGGGCGCGGTCGAGGCCGGTCGCGGTGAGGGTCTCGTCCCAGTCGGCGGCGCGTGCCGCCTCGGCGAACTCCTCGTACCCGTGGGTGTGCTCGGCGACGAAGCCGGTGTCCACGGCTCCGGCCTCGATGATCATTTTGTTGAGCAGCCGGAAGAGCGCCTGGTCGCCGCCGATGCGGATCTGGAGGAAGAGGTCGGTGAGCGCGGCGCCCTTGAGCATGCCCCGGGCGGTCTGCGGGTTCTTGAACCGTTCGAGGCCGGCCTCGGGCAGCGGGTTCACCGAGATGATCTTCGCTCCGGCGGACTTGGCCTGTTCGAGGGCCGAGAGCATCCGGGGGTGGTTGGTGCCGGGGTTCTGTCCGGCGACGATGATCAGGTCGGCCTGGTGGAGGTCTTCGAGGCTGACGCTGCCCTTGCCGATCCCGATGGTCTCGGTGAGGGCCGAGCCGGACGACTCGTGGCACATGTTGGAGCAGTCGGGCAGGTTGTTGGTGCCGAACTCCCGGGCGAAGAGCTGGAGGAGGAACGCGGCCTCGTTGCTGGTGCGCCCCGAGGTGTAGAAGAGGGCCTCGTCGGGGGAGGCGAGCGCGGTGAGCTCCTCGGCGATGATCTCGAAGGCGCGCTCCCACGTCACGGCCTGGTACCGGTCGGCGCCCTCGGGCAGATACACAGGTTGCGTGATGCGTCCCTGCTGGCCGAGCCAGTAGCCGCTGCGGCCGGCCAGATCGGCGACGGGGTGGGCGGCGAAGAAGTCGGGGGTGACGCGTCGCAGGGTCGCCTCCTCGGCGACGGCCTTGGCGCCGTTCTCGCAGAACTCCGCGGTGTGCCGCTTGTCGCCCTCGGGCCAGGCGCAGCCGGGGCAGTCGAAGCCGTCCTTCTGGTTGACCTTGAGGAGGGTCTGCGCGGTGCGGCGTACGCCCATCTGCTGCTGGGCGATGCGCAGGGTGTGGGCGACGGCGGGCAGTCCGGCGGCGGCGTGCTGGGCCGCGTCGATCCGCGGCGCGTCCTGGACCGGGTCACCGGTCGGGGGCTTGGTGGCCATGGTGCTCCCCTTCGAGCCTTCGTGCGCCTTCACGATGTCGGTGGCGCGCTGATTCCGGCCGGCGCGCACCGTCCTTCTCCGTCGCGCCGTCCTTGCGGCGACGCGGCGGCCTTGCCCGGTACGCCGCTCCGTTCGGCGCCGCACCGTCGTTCGATCCTGTCATGCACGCGTGCCGGGCGGTGGCGCGGGAAACCCGGAGGCAGGGGTGCGGGCCCCGCGGGTGTGGCAGGCGCCGGGGCCGTGGGCCGGGCGGGGGCGGTGGCGGCCGGTCCGGATTGTCAGCGGTCCGTGGCAGGATCGGGGGCGTGGCTGAGACGGCATCGAAGAAGACGGCAGACAACCGACCGCGCCTGCTCCTCATGGACGGGCACTCCCTGGCGTACCGGGCGTTCTTCGCCCTGCCCGCGGAGAATTTCACGACGGCGACGGGGCAGCCGACGAATGCCGTGTACGGCTTCATGTCGATGCTGGCGAACACGCTGCGCGACGAGGCGCCCACGCATTTCGCGGTCGCGTTCGACGTGTCCCGCAAGACGTGGCGTGCGCAGGAGTTCCCCGAGTACAAGGCGAACCGCTCCAAGACCCCCGACGAGTTCAAGGGGCAGGTCGAGCTGATCGGCGAGCTGCTGGACGCGATGCACGCGGACCGGTTCGCGGTGGACGGCTTCGAGGCGGACGACGTCATCGCGACGCTGGCCACGCAGGCCGAGGCGGCGGGCTTCGAGGTGCTGATCGTCACGGGTGACCGGGATTCGTTCCAGCTGATCACGGACAACGTCACGGTGCTGTATCCGACGAAGGGCGTCTCGGAGCTGACGCGCTTCACCCCGGAGAAGGTCCAGGAGAAGTACGGCCTCACGCCCGGCCAGTATCCGGACTTCGCGGCGCTGCGCGGTGACCCGTCGGACAACCTTCCGGGCATCCCCGGTGTGGGTGAGAAGACGGCGGCGAAGTGGATCAACCAGTTCGGTTCGTTCGCCGAGCTGGTCGAGCGGGCCGACGAGGTCAAGGGCAAGGCCGGGCAGAACTTCCGGGACCACCTCGACGCGGTGAAGATGAACCGTGTGCTGACCGAGATGGTCCGTGACGTGGAGCTGCCGAAGGGCCCGGCCGAGCTCGAGCGCGCTCCGTACGACCGCACGGCGGTCACCGGTGTGCTGGACATCCTGGAGATCCGCAACCCGAGCCTGCGCGAGCGGCTGCTCGCCGTCGACCCGGGGGCGGCCGAGGCCGGCCCGCCGGAGCCGGCGGCCGGGATCGAGCTGGACGGTGCGGTGCTGGGGCACGGCGAGGTCGCCCCGTGGCTGGAGGCGCACGGCGCTCAGCCGCTCGGTGTGATGAGCGTCGACACCTGGTCGCTGGGCACCGGCTCGGTCACGGAGGTCGCGCTCGCCGCCGCGGACGGTTCGGCGGCCTGGCTGGATCCGGCCGAGCTCGACGAGGCCGACGAGCGGGCGTTCGCCGCCTGGCTCGCGGATCCCGAGCGGCCCAAGGTCCTCCACAACGCCAAGAACGCCCTGCGGGTCTTCCCCGAGCAGGGCTGGCGGCTGGAGGGCATCACGATGGACACGGCGCTCGCCGCCTACCTCGTGAAGCCGGGCCGCCGCTCCTTCGCCCTGGACGCGCTGGCGGTGGAGTATCTCGGCCGCGAGCTGGCACCCGCCGCCTCGGCCGACGGGCAGCTGGCGTTCGGCGCCGACGACCGTGCGGAGGCCGACGCGCTGATGGCGCAGGCCCGCGCTGTGCTGGACCTCGGGGACGCGTTCACGACACGTCTGAAGGAGGTCGGCGCCACCGGGCTCCTGCACGACATGGAGCTCCCCACGTCCATCATGCTGGCCCGCCTGGAGCGGCACGGCATCGCCGCCGACCGGGCGCATCTGGAGGGTATGGAGCAGCAGTTCGCCGGTGCGGTGCAGCAGGCGGTGAAGGAGGCGCACGCCGCGGTGGGCCGTGAGTTCAACCTCGGCTCGCCCAAGCAGCTCCAGGAGGTCCTCTTCGGCGAGCTGGCCCTGCCGAAGACGAAGAAGACGAAGACGGGCTGGACCACCGACGCGGACGCGCTGGCCTGGCTCGCCGCGCAGACCGAGCACGAGCTGCCGGTCATCATGCTGCGCCACCGGGAGCAGGCGAAGCTGCGGGTCACCGTCGAGGGCCTGATCAAGACGATCGGTGCTGACAGCCGTATCCACACCACGTTCAACCAGACGGTCGCGGCGACGGGCCGGCTCTCGTCCACCGACCCCAACCTGCAGAACATCCCCGTCCGCACGGACGAGGGGCGGGCGATCCGCCGGGGCTTCGTCGTCGGCGAGGGCTTCGAGACGCTGATGACGGCCGACTACAGCCAGATCGAGCTCCGGGTGATGGCCCACCTCTCCGAGGACGCCGGCCTGATCGAGGCGTTCACCTCCGGGGAGGACCTGCACACCACGGTCGCCTCGCAGGTGTTCGGCGTCGAGAAGACGGCCGTGGACGCGGAGATGCGCCGCAAGATCAAGGCGATGTCCTACGGACTGGCCTACGGGCTGTCCGCGTTCGGCCTCTCCCAGCAGCTGAACATCGAGGCGGGTGAGGCCCGGGGCCTGATGGACACCTACTTCCTGCGGTTCGGCGGGGTGCGCGACTACCTGCACCGGGTCGTCGAGGAGGCCAGGGCCACCGGGTACACGGAGACGATCCTCGGCCGCCGTCGCTACCTCCCGGACCTGAACAGCGACAACCGCCAGCGCCGGGAGGCCGCCGAGCGGATGGCGCTCAACGCCCCGATCCAGGGGACCGCGGCCGACATCGTGAAGGTCGCCATGCTGCACGTGGACCGGGCGCTGACGGAGGCGCGGCTCTCCTCGCGGATGCTGCTCCAGGTCCACGACGAAATCGTCCTGGAGATCGCGAAGGGCGAGCGTGAGCAGGTCGAGGAGATCCTGCGACGCGAGATGTCCACCGCGGTCGAGCTCCGTGCGCCGCTGGACGTCTCGGTCGGCGTCGGCACGGACTGGGAGACGGCAGCGCACTGATGCTGCGCACCGATGCCGCGGCCCCGGGACGCCGTCAGCCGGCGTCCCGGCCCGCGGGGCGGCTGTGCGCGGCCCTCGCCTCGGAGCCCTCCGCCGGCCGGGAGCGGGCCGGTTTCCGCCACAGCCTCATCCACACCCCGTAAAACACCAGTCCCGCCGCCAGGCCCGCCCCGGCGCCGAAGCACGCGGTCGGGACGATGTCGAGGGGCGTGTGCAGCTCCCCGAAGTAGGCGTACCAGCGGGCGCACCGGTGGACGACGCCCAGCAGCACACACAGCACGAGGAACGCCCCCGCCCACCGCCGTTCCGCCCGGCCGAGCACCGGGACGCCCGCCGGTGCCGGAACACCGTCCGGTGCCGGGACACCGTCCGGTGCCGGGACACCGTCCGGTGCCGGGACGCCCTCCGGTGCAGGGATGCCCTCCGGCGCGGGCGCGGGCTCGGTGCGCCGTAGCCCGGTGTACGTGAACCACGCCAGGACCGTCAGGGCCACGGCCGAACTGCCGTACTGGACGAGCTGGAACACCGGGAAACCACCGACGGACCGGGCGAGGACGGGCAGCAGCTCCGTGCCCCACCGGTCGTGATGGGTGAAGGCGTCCCAGACGACATGGGTGCCCGAGCCGATCACCGCGGACAGGGCGAACCACCCGGCCTCGGACAGGGTGAGGCCGCCGGGCTCCCTGCGCCGCCCCCGTACGAAGGTGTGGACGCGTCCCCGCGCCGCCCGGGGCAGCAGGGCGACCAGCGGTTCGCGCAGCATCAGCCAGAGTGCCACCAGGGCCCCGGTGATGAGGAGATCGACGGTGAACACTCCCCATACGGCATGCGTCACGGCACCGAACTCCATCCCGCCCGGGATGACGGTATCGGCGTAATAGGTGACATCAGGGGCGAACGACCCGGCCACGAGGGCGGACGCGACGAGCGGACCGCGGCCCTTGCCGGACCGGCGGATCCCCGGGAGCACGGCTGCGGCATGACTGAGCGTGAACGGCATGGCGGCAAGTATGCGTGAGCCCGGGTCACCCGCCCGCGGATCGCGAGGACTTGCGGGGCGAGAAGCTGAAGAATCGGTGAGAAGCGGGCAAGGGGCAGTGTCCGGTCGGCGGGAGTTGCCGTAGGGTCGCCTGAGTCCTCGCGCTGGGGAGCGCGAACAGCCGTCGACGGGGAGGGACCGACACGTATGGCAGCGCAATTCGGCCGCAGACTTCGCAGGGGGGCCACCACCACGGCGGTGGCGGCGGCTGCCGTGGCGGCCTTGTCCGCCTCGCAGGCGCCCGCCGTCCCGCAGCCCGACAGTGCCGGTGACCATACCGCGGCCGGTACCGTCCCGGCCGGCGACGGCGCGGCCACCGGCAACTCGCCCTACTACACGGACCTGCCGCCGCTCAACACGCCCAACAAGCCCGGTACGTCCGTGAATCTGCCCGTGACAGGCAGTGCCGAAGCGGGCATACCCGCCTCGATCCTGGCCGCGTACAAGAAGGCGGAGCAGGATGTCGCGGGCACCGACGCCGCGTGCCGGCTGCCCTGGCAGCTCCTGGCCGCCATCGGCAAGGTCGAGTCCGGCCAGGCCCGCGGCGGCAAGGTCGACGCGAACGGCACCACGTTCTCCCCGATCCTGGGCCCCGCCCTCAACGGCCAGGGCTTCGCGCTGATCAAGGACACCGACGGCGGGGCGTACGACGGCGACGCGACCCACGACCGGGCGGTCGGCCCCATGCAGTTCATCCCGTCCACCTGGGCCACCTGGGGCCAGGACGGCAACGGCGACGGACGCAAGGACCCCAACAACATCTACGACGCGGCGCTGGCCGCCGGCCGCTACCTCTGCGCAGGGACCCGCGACCTGTCACTCGCCGCGGACCTCGACCGGGCGGTGCTGAGCTACAACCACTCGACGGAGTACCTGCGCACGGTCCGCTCCTGGTTCGACTTCTACAACCGGGGCACCCACGAGGTTCCCGACGGCACGGGCGTCCTCCCGGTGGGCACGGACAGCGGAAACACCACCCCGTCGCCCAGCCCCTCTCCCGGGTCCACGACGCCGAGTCCCGACCCGAAGCCGTCGAACCCCGGTGGGAGCGCGACGCCGACCCCCGACCCCACGCCGACGCCCCCCGCCACGCCGAAGCCGCCGACGACCGAGCCCACGCCGTCGCCGTCGCCGTCCCAGACGTTCGGAAGCCTCGAGAACGCCGGCACCGGGGTTCTCAGCGCCACGGCAGGCGACGCGTTCGCCGAGCGCGTCACGGTACGGGCGAGGAACTTGCTGGGCGCCTCACTCGCCGGGACGTCCGTGACCTTCACCGTCGTCGGCGACACGGACACCCGTTTCGCGGGCGGGAAGAGCACCGTCACGCTGAGGACCGGAGCGAACGGCACCGTCACCGCGCCGGTGCTGACGGCCGGTGAGAAGCCGGGCACCTTCCGGGTGACGGCCGTCGCCGGCACCACCGTGCCGCGCGCCCTCAGCTTCTCGGCGAAGGTCGTCGCCCGGGTCGCGGACACGGTCACCCGCACCGACGACAAGGTCCTGACGGCCGCCCCCGGCGCCGAGTTCGCCGACCGGGTCGAGGTCCGCACGACGTACAAGGGCACGGGTGTCGCGGACACCGCCGTCACCGCGACGATGATCACCGACGCGGAGACGCCCGCCGAGAACGACAAGGGACCGTACTTCAAGGACGCGAACGGCGAACCCGTCCGCACCCTGGAGCTGAAGACCGGGGACGACGGGCTGCTGACGCTCCCGGAGATCTTCGCCGACACCACCGAGGGCACCTTCACGCTGCGGCTGACCACCGCGAGCGGTGCCACGCTGGCCGTCGAGCTGAAGGTCGAGGCGGCCGAGGCCTGACCCGCACCGCCGGCTCCCTCGGGGGCCGGGCCTCACGGCGACACCTCGCAAGGACGACGGGGCCACCGTTCCGAGGACGACGCAGGGCAGGTCCAGCGCCCTCCGCCGCCAGGACGGTGGCCCCGGCCGCGTCCACGGCACGAGCCCGCCAGGCCGCTTCACCGGGAAGTGCCCGCCCGGCCGCGTCGACGGGACGAGCCCGCCAGGCCGCTTCACCGGGAAGTGCCCGCCCGGCCGCCTGATCCGAACGGTCGCCCCGGCCGGCTCACCGGCACCGAGCGCGCCCGGCCAACGGTCGCCCCGGCCGGCTCACCGGGACGAGCCCACCCGGCCGCTTCACCGGGAAGTGCCCGCCCGGCTGCGTCGACGGACGAGCCCGCCCGGCCGCGTCACGGGACGAGCGCGCCCGGCCGCCTGATCCGAACCGTCGCCCCGGCCGCCACACCGGCACCGAGCGCGCCCGGCCGCGTGGTGGTCGGAACGGTCGCCCCGGCCGGCTCACCGGGACGAGCCGCCCCGGTCGCGTCGCAGCCGTGCGGAGGTGAAGCGGGTCGCCTCCACCGTCGCCGGGTCCTCGGGCCACGGGTGCTTCGGGTAGCGGCCCCGCAGCTCCGCCCGTACGTCCCGGTAGCCGTCCCGCCAGAACGACGCCAGGTCCGCCGTCACCGCGGCGGGCCGCCCCGCGGGCGACAGCAGGTGCACGAGGACCGGCACCCCGGCCACCCGTGGGGTCTCGCGCAGCCCGAAGAGCTCCTGGAGCTTCACCGCGAGTACGGGCTGCTCCCCGCCGTACTCCAGCCGGACCCTGGACCCGCTCGGCACCTCGATCCGCTCCGGGGCCAGCTCGTCCAGCCGGGCGGCGTCGCCCGTCGTCCACGGCAGCAGCCGCCGCACCGCCTGCGCGGCATCGATCCGGCCCAGGTCCGACCGGCGCCGGGACCGCGACAGCTCGGGATCCAGCCACTCCTCGGCCCGTGCCAGCAGCGCGCCGTCCGAGACGTCGGGCCACGGCTCCCCGAGCACCCGGTGCAGGAACGCGAGCCGCAGCCGCAGCTGCTCACCGTCCCTGGTCCACCGCAGCAGCCCCGTCCCCTCGCGGCGCAGTCCCTCCAGCAGCGCCCCGCGCACCAGGTCCGGCGCCGGCTCGCGCAGGGCGCGCGCCGAGAGCTCGACGGCGCCGAGGCGCTCCACGGAGCGGGCCACCACGTCTCCGTCGGCCCAGCGCACCTCCTCGCCCGAGAACAGCAGGTGCCCGGCCGCCAGCCGTGCCGTGCCCTCGTCGACGACCGCCGCGAGCCGTACCCGGGCCGACGCGGCGTGCGCGGGCCGGTCGGCGACCGCCACGGCAAGCCAGGGCGCGCTGCGCAGACGCGAGCCGCTCCCGAGCTCCGCGCCCGTGCCGGACGCCATCAGGAACGCTCCCTCGCCCCGGGCCCGTGCCACCCGCTCCGGGAACGCCAGGGCCGCCACCAGCCCCACGGCCGCGTCGTCCGGCCCGTGCGCCGTGCCCGCGGCGGAGAAAGCCGTGTCCACTGCGGAGGTGGACGCCGTGCCCGCGTCGGAGGAAGCCGTGTCCACTGCGGAGGCGGACGCCGTGCCCGCGTCGGAGGACGCCGTGTCCGCCGACGAGCCGGGGAACCGCGAGAGGCGCCGCACCTCCTGCCGCCACCGCGCCGCGTAACCGTCCCCGCCGCGCCGCGCCGTGCGCAGGGCGTGCGCCAGGTCGTCCCCGTACTCCCGGGGCGGCTCCTCGCTCAGCAGCGCCACCACCTCCGCCGCCCGGCGCCCGCCCACCTCCTCCGCGCCGTCCAGGAGGGCGCGCGCCAGCCGGGGGTGCAGGCCGAGGCGGGACATCCGCGCCCCCCGGCGCGTGGCGTGGCCCGCCGCGTCCACCGCGCCGACCGCTTCCAGCACCTCCCGTGCCGCGGCCATGGCCCCGGCGGGCGGCGCGTCCAGCAGCGCGAGTCCCGTGGCGCCGGGATCCCCCCAGCAGGCCGCCTGCAGCGCGAACGCGGCGAGGTCGGCCACCTTGATCTCAGGGGAGGGGAACGCGGCCAGCCGGCCGTCCTCGGCCTCGTCCCAGCAGCGGTACACCGCGCCGGGGGCCTCGCGCCCCGCACGGCCCGCCCGCTGGCGCCCGGCCGCCCGGGACGCCCGCACGGTCGTCAGCGCGCTCAGCCCCCGCGCGTGGTCGGTCCGCGGTTCCCTGGCGAGCCCCGAGTCCACGACGACGCGTACGCCGGGCACCGTCAGCGACGACTCGGCGACGGAGGTCGCCAGGACCACCCGGCGCCCCTTCGAGGAACCGGCCAGGACCGCGTCCTGCACGCCCGCCGGTGCCCGCCCGTGGACCTGGAGGACCTCCGCGTCCACGCCCGCGAGCTGCCCCGCCACGCGGCCGATCTCGCCCACCCCGGGCAGGAAGCACAGCACGTCACCGTCCCGTTCGGCGAGCGCCCGGCGCACCACGGCGGCCACATGCGTCAGCAGTGCCGGGTCCACCCGCATCCCGTGCGGCGGCCTCACCGGGCCGGCCGGCGGCGCCCACACCACCTCGACCGGATGCGAGACGCCCTGTGCCTCCACCACGGGGGCGTCGCCCAGCAGCCGGGCCCAGCCCTCGGCGTCGGTCGTCGCCGACGCCGCGACCAGGCGCAGCTCGGGCCGGATCGTCTCCCGTACGTCGAGAAGGAACGCGGCGGCCGTGTCCGCGTCGAGGTGCCGTTCGTGGCACTCGTCGATGATCACCACGTCGACACCGGCCTGCTCCTGGTCGCGCTGGAGCCGCTGGAGCAGCACCCCGGTGGTCACGACCTCCACCACCGTGTCCGGGCCCACGACCCGCTCACCGCGCACCGTGAACCCGACCCGGCCCCCAGGCCCCTCGCCGAGCAGCCACGCCATCCGCCGTGCGGCGGCCCGCGCGGCGATGCGCCGGGGCTCGGCCACGAGGACCCGGCGCAGGGGCCCGCCTCCGGTCAGCCCGGCGAGGACCAGGGGTACGAGCGTCGTCTTGCCGGTCCCGGGCGGCGCGCAGAGCACGGCGGCCCCCCGCTCCTCCAGCGCCCGCTCCAGGGCGGGCACAGCGGTGCGTACGGGCAACTGGTCCAGCGCGTCGGTACGGATCACGCCCCCAGTCTCGTACGCCCCCGGGCCCGGCAGGACGGCCGGTGCCTCAGGAGGCCGCGCCGTCCCGTTCGCAGACGAAGATCGCGGTCCCGGGGATGAGGTGACCGCGCAGCGGGGACCAGCCGCCCCACTCCTGGTCGTTCCAGTCCGGCCACTCCGGCTCGACGAGGTCGACCAGCCGGAAGCCGCCCGCCACCACGTCCCGTACCCGGTCACCGAGCGTCCTGTGGTGCTCCACGTACATGGCGTCCCCGCGCTCGTCCTGCTCCACGTACGGCACGCGGTCGAAGTAGGAGGCGGCGACCGAGAGGCCTTCGGGCCCCGGTTCGTCGGGGAAGGCCCAGCGGATCGGGTGGGTCACCGAGAAGACCCAGCGGCCGCCCGGCCGCAGCACCCGGCGCACCTCACGGAAGACCTGGACGGGGTCGGCGACGAAGGGCACCGCGCCGTAGGCGGAGCAGGCCAGGTCGAAGGACCCGTCCCGGAAGGGGAGGCGCCCGGCGTCGGCCTCCACCAGGGGGACGCCGCCCCCGATGCGCAGCGCGTGCTGGAGCTGGCGGTGGGAGAGGTCCAGGGCCACCGGGCGGGCGCCCTGCGCGGCGAGCCAGCGTGAGCACTGGGCGGCGCCGGCGCCGATCTCCAGGACGTCCAGGCCCTTCAGTCCGGCCGCGGGGCCCAGCAGGGCGGCCTCGGCCTCGTCGAGCCCCTCGGGGCCCCAGACGAAGCGGTCGTCCCCGAGGAACGTGCCGTGGTCGCTCTGGTACTCGTCGGCGTTGCGGTCCCACCAGCCCCGGCTGGCCCGGCTGCTCTCGGCCGCGCCGGCTTCGCGGCGGGTCGCCTCGGGTTCGGACCCGTAGATCTCTTGGCTCATCGTGCCCGTCGTTGTAGTTTGCCTTCACCCGCCTCGCGCGGGTGCCTCCACGGGCCGTACGGGTGAGTACGCTCGTGTGCGCGCAACACACCACTGTGACCGATGTGGCCTCGGTGAACGTGAGTTGTGCCGGGATTGGGGCGTTGTGCCCCGGGTGTGCGCCTTCGCGCATTGACCCTGTCCGGCTGCCCCCGTATGCTACAAGTTGCGCTGCGAGCCTGCGCGCTTCAGACCTAGCAGGCCGCGCTCGCGTCTGTTGCATGTCCCCTCGGTTGTCGAGGTGCCTATCCGGTACAGGTTGGGTGCCCTCCAGGCTGTCCGGCTTCTGCAGAGGCGATACGGGCTTTCGGCGTAGCAGTACCTACGACTCACTGTCCGTACCGGAGCCCTTTCCCACATGACGAGCAGCACCGAGACCACCGCCACCACTCCGCAGGTTGCGGTCAACGACATCGGCGACGCGGACGCGTTCCTCGCGGCGATCGACGAGACGATCAAGTACTTCAACGACGGCGACATCGTTGACGGTGTCATCGTCAAGGTTGACCGGGACGAGGTTCTCCTCGACATCGGTTACAAGACCGAAGGCGTCATCCCGAGCCGCGAGCTCTCGATCAAGCACGACGTCGACCCGAACGAGGTCGTCAAGGTCGGCGACGAGATCGAGGCCCTGGTTCTCCAGAAGGAGGACAAGGAAGGCCGCCTGATCCTCTCGAAGAAGCGCGCTCAGTACGAGCGTGCCTGGGGCACCATCGAGAAGATCAAGGAAGAAGACGGCATCGTCACCGGTACCGTCATCGAGGTCGTCAAGGGTGGTCTCATCCTCGACATCGGCCTCCGCGGCTTCCTCCCGGCGTCGCTCGTCGAGATGCGTCGCGTCCGCGACCTCCAGCCCTACGTGGGCAAGGAGCTCGAGGCCAAGATCATCGAGCTGGACAAGAACCGCAACAACGTGGTCCTGTCCCGCCGTGCCTGGCTCGAGCAGACCCAGTCCGAGGTGCGCCAGACGTTCCTCACGACCCTGCAGAAGGGTCAGGTCCGCTCCGGCGTCGTCTCCTCGATCGTCAACTTCGGTGCCTTCGTGGACCTGGGCGGCGTCGACGGTCTCGTGCACGTCTCCGAGCTCTCCTGGAAGCACATCGACCACCCCTCCGAGGTTGTCGAGGTCGGCCAGGAAGTCACCGTCGAGGTCCTCGACGTGGACATGGACCGCGAGCGCGTCTCCCTGTCGCTCAAGGCGACGCAGGAAGACCCGTGGCAGCAGTTCGCCCGCACGCACCAGATCGGGCAGGTCGTTCCCGGTAAGGTCACCAAGCTCGTTCCCTTCGGTGCGTTCGTGCGCGTCGACGAGGGCATCGAGGGTCTGGTCCACATCTCCGAGCTGGCCGAGCGCCACGTGGAGATCCCGGAGCAGGTCGTCCAGGTCAACGACGAGATCTTCGTCAAGGTCATCGACATCGACCTCGAGCGCCGTCGCATCAGCCTCTCGCTGAAGCAGGCCAACGAGGCCTTCGGTGGCGACCCGGCTTCGGTCGAGTTCGACCCGACCCTGTACGGCATGGCCGCGTCCTACGACGACCAGGGCAACTACATCTACCCCGAGGGCTTCGACCCCGAGACCAACGACTGGCTCGAGGGCTTCGAGTCGCAGCGTGAGGTCTGGGAGACCCAGTACGCCGAGGCGCAGCAGCGCTTCGAGCAGCACCAGGCCCAGGTCATCAAGTCCCGCGAGGCCGACGAGGCTGCCGCTGCCGAGGGTGCTGCCGCCCCGGCCGGCGCTGCCCCGGCTGCCTCCGGTGGCAGCGGTGGCGGTTCGTACTCCTCGGAGTCCGCGGACAACTCCGGCGCCCTGGCGTCGGACGAGGCCCTGGCTGCCCTGCGCGAGAAGCTGGCGGGCGGCCAGAGCTGACGCTCGGCTTCCAGCCGCTCATCGGCCGTAGAGCTGTAGAGCTGTAGGTGAGGCCCGTCCCCTTCGGGGGGCGGGCCTCACTCGTACCCGGACGGCGATCAGGGCGTGACGGGGATGTTCGTCAGGCCCTTTCCGCCGGTGACCGTGTTGCTCGCGTACACGGTGGTGGGGCAGTCCGCGCTCCGGTTCGTGACGTCGACGGCGAGCTGCCTGCCGCCGGTGGCGCCGGTCAGGTCCGAGACGTTCCCCCGGAAGACGGTGCCGCAGCCCCAGCCGCTCTGTTGCGTGTGCGTCTCGTATCCGTTGTTCGTGGTGCGCACGCCCCGGTTGTTCTCGACCAGTACGTCGTTGCCCTTCACGTCGACCCACGAGTCGTCGTAGTTGGCGCCGGTCAGCCCGCCGCCGTCGAAGGTGTTGCCGATGATCTGTGCGCCGGTGGTGCCCTCCTTGATGTCGACGTTCTCGCCGCCGACCCCCGGGCCGATGGTGTTGCCGATGATCTTCGCCCCGTCGCTGCGGTCGGTCAGGTTGCCCGCCGAGCCGACGTAGACGCCCTCACCCATCCCACGCCCGTCATGCCCCGTGTCGTGGATCCAGGAGTTCACGAGGGTCCCGTCCCGGCTCGACGCGCGGAAGTGGATGCCCTCCATGTCGAGGTCGTGCACGGTCACCGAGTCGATGACGACCCCGTCCGCCGCGTCGGTCACGATCCCCTTCTGTCCGCCGGTGACCGTGATCCCCCGGACCGTCCAGTGGTCCGCGCCGTTCAGGTGCAGGCCGTAACCTCCACCCGCCGTCAGGACCGCCCGCGAGGAGCCGGTGAGGGTGATGCGCGCGGCCGGGGTGGCCGGGACGGTCGCCTTGAAGTTGCCGGTGTACGTGCCGTCGGCGAGCCGGATCGTGTCACCGGGAGCGGCGGCGGCGAGCGCCGCCTTGAGCTGCGCCGCCGTTCCGACCTCGATGCCGGCCGCCTGCGCCGCTCCGGCCGTGGCGGCGGGCAGGTAGCCCGTGGCGAGAGCGGCCGTCAGCAGGGCGGGGATCAGTGTGCGGGTGCGCATGGGGGTGCCTTCCCGTCGGAGGAGTTCCAGGGGTTCGCGTACGTGAACGCAGGCCGAAGCTCTGAAGCTGCCCGTGACGGTAGGGACGGGGTGTGGGCATGTCAAGGTCTGGACCAATGAGCTCGGCCTGATGGGTTCCGAGGCGCTGAACTCCGGGTCGACGAGCCGGCCCGGGGAAGTGGAAGTGGAAACGTGTGAGATACACGAGTTGCTGACGCCCCGTAACACACCCTTGTCAGGATCCGGCGCAACATCAGGATCACCAGGGGAGCTTGGGAATGACTCACGTCTCGAATGCCTCACGCGTCGCGCAGACCCCTCCCGTGCCGGCAGGTGCCAGCCGCCGCAGCTTTCTGCGCAGTGTGGGCATCACCGGCGGCGCGGGCGCGATGTTCGCCACCATGGGCGCACTCGGCCTCGCCCCCACCGCCCAGGCCGCCGGCCGTGAACCCGCCTTCCGGGCGCCGAGCCCGGGCGACTTCTCGCTGAAGGGAAGAGCCGCGGCGAAGGTGGTCGTCGTCGGAGGCGGCATCGCCGGCCTCGCGGCGGCGTACGAGCTGGGCAAGGCGGGGTACGACTGTACGGTCCTGGAGGCCAGGGGCCGCACCGGTGGGCGCAACTTCACCGTCCGGGGCGGTGATTCGACCACCGACACCTACGGCAACGAGCAGACCGCCCGCTTCAGTGAAGGCCAGTACATGAACGCGGGGCCCGGCCGGATCCCGCAGTGGATGGTCACCCTCGACTACTGCCGTGAACTCGGCGTACCCGTCGAGGTGTTCACCAACGAGAACGCCAACGCCTACCTCTTCAACGAGAAGGCCGGCATGAAGGCCCCGGTCCGTTACCGCACCGCCAAGGCCGACATGTACGGCTACGTCGCCGAGCTCCTGGCCAAGGCCGGCGACAAGGGCGCACTCGACCGGGAGATCACCGCAGAGGACCAGGAGAGGCTGCTGGAATTCCTCAAGGACTTCGGCGACATCGGCGATACGCTCGACTACACCGGCAGTTCCCGGCGCGGCTACCGCGTCGACCCCGCCGCCGCGGGCACCCCGGGCGAGGAGCTCGGCTCCGTACCCACCGCGTCGGAGGTCTTCGCGAGCGGCGTCGGACGCTACTTCTCCTTCGAGTTCGAGTACGACCAGGCCATGCTGATGTTCCAGCCCGTCGGCGGCATGGACCGGATACCCGCGGCCCTCACCCGCGCGGTCGGCGAGCGCAGGGTCCTCACCGGAGCGGCCGTCACCGACATCACCGACACCGCCCACGGCGTCACCGTCACCTACACGAGGTCCGGCCGCACCCGCCGAATCGAAGCGGACTACTGCATCGCCGCCCTGCCGCCCAACATCCTCGCCAAGACCCGGCACAACCTCGGTCAGGCCGTGCAGAGCGCCCTGGAGGCCTGCAGGCCGTCGTCGGCCGGCAAGATCGCGCTGGAGTACCGCAGCCGCTGGTGGGAGACCGACCACCGGATCTTCGGCGGGATCACCGAGACGGACATGGATCTCTCCCACATCTGGTACCCGTCCTACGGGCACCTCGGTGAGCGCGGCACCCTCATCGGCTACTACAACACCGGCTCCAACGCCGACGCGTACGCCGCCCTCCCGCCGCGCGAGCGGGAGGCGCGGGCGGTGGCCCAGGGCGTGAAGATCCACGGCGACAAGTACCGAACGGAACTCGCCACGTCCTTCTCCCACCACTGGCGCCAGACCCCGTACGTGGAGGCCGCCTGGCACTCCCTGTCCGGCGGGCCCGACGCCGCGGCCTTCGCCCCGCTCAACAGCGGTGCCGGGCATGTGTACTTCGCCGGTGACTACCTCAGCCACACCGACGCCTGGCAGCACGGAGCGTTCACCTCCGCACGGAAGGCGGTGACAGCCCTGCACAGCCGCGTCCTCGCCTGACCGGACGTGAAGCGGCGCGGTCGGGAATGCCGTGGCCGGGCAGGGTGTTCTTGTCGAGGAACACGAGGAGGAGCGGTAACCGTGCCTGATCCGCAGAGTTTGTACGAATGGGAGCCGAAGGGCCTGGCCGTCGTCGACATGGCGCTCGCCCAGGAGTCGGCCGGCCTGGTCATGCTCTACCACTTCGACGGATACATCGACGCGGGTGAGACCGGCGAGCAGATCGTCGACGGCCTGCTCGAGACGCTGCCGCACCAGATCGTCGCCCGCTTCGACCACGACCGGCTCGTCGACTACCGGGCGCGCCGCCCGCTGCTGACCTTCAAGCGCGACCGGTGGACGTCGTTCGAGGCGCCCACGCTGGACGTACGGGTCGTGCAGGACGCCACCGGCGCACCCTTCCTGCTCCTGTCCGGGCCCGAGCCCGACGTGGAGTGGGAGAGGTTCGCCGCAGCCGTGGAGCAGATCGTGGAGCGGCTCGGTGTCCGCCTCTCGGTCAACTTCCACGGCATCCCGATGGGCGTTCCGCACACCCGCCCGGTCGGCGTCACCCCGCACGGCAATCGAACCGACCTCATGCCCGGCCACCGCAGCCCCTTCGACGAGGCGCAGGTCCCGGGCTCGGCCGAGGCGCTCGTGGAGTACCGGCTGATGGAGGCCGGGCACGACGTCCTCGGTGTCGCCGCCCATGTGCCGCACTACGTCGCCCGCTCCGCCTACCCGGACGCCGCGCTGACCACCCTGGAGGCGATCACGGGGGCGACCGGACTGGTCCTGCCGAGCGTCGCGCACACCCTGCGCACGGAGGCGCACCGCACCCAGACGGAGATCGACCGTCAGATCGGCCAGGGCGACGAGGAACTCGTCGCACTCGTCGAAGGGCTGGAGCACCAGTACGACGCGGTCGCGGGGTCCGAGACGCGGGGCAACCTCGTCGCGGAGCCGGTCGACCTGCCGTCGGCGGACGAGATCGGCAGGGAATTCGAACGCTTCCTCGCGGAACGTGAGGGCGATTCCTGAGTGTGCCTCCGGCCGCTCCCCGGCCGGAGGCTAGGCTCGGCGCATGCTGAAAGTGGGCCTGACCGGCGGGATCGGCGCCGGCAAGAGCGAAGTGTCACGGCTGCTCGCACGCTGCGGAGCCGTACTGATCGACGCGGACCGGATCGCGCGCGAGGTCGTGGAGCCCGGCACCCCCGGGCTCACCGCCGTCGTCGAGGCCTTCGGTCCGGACATCCTCAACACGGACGGGTCCCTGAACCGCTCGGCGCTCGGCGAGATCGTCTTCGCCGACTCCGCGCGCCTTGCCACGCTCAACGGCATCGTGCACCCGTTGGTGGGCGCGCGTTCCGCCGAACTGGAGCGGGCAGCCGGACCCGGCGCGATCGTCGTCCACGACGTCCCGCTGCTCACGGAGAACGGCCTCGCCCCCCTCTACGACCTGGTCGTCGTCGTCGACGCGAGCCCCGGCACCCAGCTCGACCGGCTTGTCCGGCTGCGCGGCATGACGGAATCCGACGCCCGCGCCAGGATGGCGGTCCAGGCCACCCGGGGGGAGCGGCTGGCCGTCGCCGATTTCGTCGTCGACAACGACGGGCCGCTGGAGAACCTGGAACCGCAGGTCGACAAGCTCTGGTCGGAGCTCACCACCCGCGCGGCGACCGGCTGACCCTGTGCGCGGCCCGGCCTGATCCCGGCCGGGCCCGTTCCCGGCCGGGAGGCCTCTCGGCCGGCCCCGCCCGGACCGCGTGGGCGTCCTTCTTCCTCCGGTCCGGCTCCCGACGCCTCCCGCCCGTCTCCGGCTCGTCCTCGGCTCGGCGGAATACGGGCACCCGGCCCGATGTTGAAGAGCGGAAGGCGAGGGGAAGGATGGGGCCGTGCCCGAGAGGAACCCGGAAACGCATGTCATCGACTTCCGTGCGGCGGAGCAGTTGCTCGCCGCGCGGGACCCGAGGGGTGCGGTGAAGCTGCTCGACTCGGTGATCGCCGCACACCCGGAGAACACCGCTGCCCGCCTGCTGCGGGCCCGCGCCTTCTTCGCCGCCGCCCAACTGCGCCCGGCCGAGCTCGAGTTCGAGCTGGTCCTGGAGCGCGAGCCGGACAACGCCTTCGCGCACTTCGCCCTGGCCCGCACGTTCCAGCGCGCCGGTCGTCCCGAGCAGGCCACCCGCCACTTCCGGCTGGCCGCCGCGCTCGACCCGAACCCGGAATACCTGCGCGCGGCCCGCTTCGACGACCGCCCCTGAAGGCCGCGGCCGTCGCGGCTGCCTCAGCGGTCGCGGCCGCGCCTGCCGGGCTGCCCGCCCCGGTCCGGCTCGTACGGGGGGATGTCCCTGCCGGGCTGGTAGTGCGGGCCCTGGCGGATGTGGCGGAGGATGAGGCAGAAGTCCGTCACCGTGACCGCCAGCAGCACCCCGCAGGCCGTCGCCCATCCCGGGCGGCCGGCCCACAGGAATGCCGTCAGGCCGAACACGGCCCAGAGCATGCCCCATACACTCAGTGAGAGTCGCATCCGCAGGGGACTGCGCGCGGTGGACGGTTCACTTCCGGTACGCATCACCATCGCCTCCTCTCCAGCATGAACCAGCGGCGTGGTGTTCGGAAGCAGACGCGGACGCGGGGAGCGGACCGTGACGACGACGGGGCAGGGGCACACGATGAGGGACAGCACGTCATGGGGCGCCGAGGTCGCCCGCCGGTCCAGGGTGCGCGGTGCGCTGCTGGGCGGCGCGGTCGGTGACGCGCTGGGAAATCCGGTCGAGTTCCTCTCCCTCGACGGCATCCGCCGCGCCCACGGGCAGAGCGGTCTCCGCGGTCCCGTGGCCGACCCCGACGGGGTCGTCGGGCGGATCACGGACGACACCCAGATGACGCTCTTCACGGTCGAAGGGCTGATCAGGGCCCGTGCCCGCGCGGCCTCGAAGGGCATCGGGGGAGCCGAGACCGAGATCGTCCGCAATGCCTACCTGCGCTGGCTCGACACCCAGAACCACCCCTCCCCGCCGGTGCGCGGCGGCGAGGACCGCGTACGTACGGGATGGCTCAGGCAGCAGCCCTGGCTGTACGCGCGCCGGGCACCCGGCAACGCCTGCCTCACGGGACTGGCAGCCGGCCAGGTCCCTGCCTCCGATGCTCCGCTCGGCCGGCCCGGTCCCGTCAACCCGCACTCCAAGGGCTGTGGGACCGTCATGAGGTCGGCCCCCTTCGGGCTGCTCGGCGAGGACGCGGACACGGGCTTCCGGCTGGCAGCCAGGTGCGCGCTGATCACCCACGGCCATCCGACGGGCGCGTACGCGGCCGGGGCTCTGGCCGCGATCGTCACGCATCTCCTGGAAGGCGACTCCCCGGCCGGGGCCGTCCTGCGCGCCATGGACCTGCTGGCACGCCACCACGGCCACGAGGAGACGTCGGCCGCGCTGCGCGCGGCGGTCGACCTCGCGGCACAAGGGCGGCCGGCCGCCGAGCGCGTCGAGTCGCTCGGCGCCGGATGGGTCGCCGAGGAGGCGCTCGCCATCGCCGTGTACTGCGCGCTCGTGTTCCCGCGCGCCGAGGACGCGGCCGAAGCGCTGCTGCTCTCCGTCAACCACTCGGGGGACAGCGACTCCACCGGTTCCGTCTGCGGCAATCTGCTCGGCGCCCGCCACGGCGACGCGGCCCTGCCGGCCTCGTGGCTGGCCGTCGTCGAGGGCCGCTCCGTGATCACCGAACTCGCCGACGACCTCTGCATGGAGTCCGGCGGTCAGGTGGCCTGGCCGGAAGGCCGCTATCCGCATTGCTGAGCGGAACGCCGGGCCCCGGCGGCACGTTCAGCCCGGTATGAGCCTGATACGCGAGGGACACACAGGGACGGGGCCCGGCTCGATCACACCGGACGGCTGCGCTGTCGAGCTGTACGCGCGTCTGTCCGCCGGCACCGAACCGGACGTCATCCGGTCGGCCGTGCCGCCCGGTGCGAGCGTGCTCGAACTGGGCTGCGGGGCGGGCCGGGTGACCCATCCGCTGGTCGGGTCCGGCTTCGTGGTGACCGCCGTGGACGAATCGGCGCAGATGCTGGAGCGGGTGCGGGGCGCGCGTACCGTGCAGAGCCCGATCGAGACGCTGGACCTGGGCGACGAGCGGTTCGACGCGGTCGTGCTCGGGTCGTTCCTGGTGCACACGAGCGACCATCGGGTCAGGGAAGGGCTGCTCAGGACCTGTCGCAGGTATGTGAAGGACGACGGCGTCGTGCTCGTCCAGCGGGAGGGCGCCGACTACCACAGCGACCTCCCCCGGGAGCGGGAGGACCCGGCGGCGGGGTGCACGATACGCATCCTGTCGGCAGAACCCCTCGGCGACGGGGTGGACGAGGTGCGCGCGGAGTACGTCTTCGAGGACGCCCGCTGGACCCAGACCTTCCGCTCCCGCGCGCTCTCGGCCGAGCGGTTCGAGGCCTGCCTGGGCGAGGCCGGTCTGGCGGTCGACCGCTACCTCACGCCGGACGGCATGTGGGTGCTCGCCCGTCCGGGGAAGGGCTGAACGCGCCCGAGGGGATGTGGGTCCGATGCCCGGCGGGCGATGAGTTCCGGAGCTCCGCGCGGTCTGTCCTTCTGTGAGCGCCGGGAGGCGGTGCGGCAAGGGCCGCGCCCCCCGGCGCACGTCCCGCGAGGAGACCTCCATGTCCGAAGCCACCCCGACCGCCACCACCCTCAGCGCACCGGAGGCCGCCGCGACGCGCCGTCGTCCCGCCGCGGTCGCCCTGACCGGCGCCCGTGTCGCCCTCGCGCTGTTCCTCGGATTCAGTGCCGTGGCCAAGCTCGTCGCCCACGAGTCGGCCGTCGCCTCCTTCGGCCGGATGGGCTGGAGCAGCGGCGCGATGTACACGATCGGGGGCCTGGAGATGGCAGGCGCCCTCGCCCTGCTGATCCCCCTGCTCGCCGGAGTGGCGGCGATCGCCCTGGCCGGGCTGCTGGCCGGCGCCGCCGTGGTCCAGCTGACCCTGCTCGACCCTCCGAACGCGGTCATGCCGGCGCTCCTGGTCGTGCTGGTCGTGCTGATCGCCCGCGACCGGCAGGAGCGGACGGCGGAGCTGTTCGCCCTGCTGCGCGGCCGGGGCCGGCCGGGCCGCTCCGGTCAGTGGACGAACCGGTAGCTGCGCCAGGGCAGCGCGCGTGCGGCGTTGGCGTCGGAGAACGTGGTGGCGACGTAGGCGGTGCTGCGGCCGGAGCAGTCGCGGGTGGGGTACAGGATGATGTCGACGAGGGTGCGGTTGTCGATCGCGTGCGCCCCGGCGGGCGTCATCTTGTGGCAGCCGTTCACCGACGGGCTGTGCACGGTGACGACCTTGTCCCCTTCCGTCGTGTAGGAGACCGGCCCCACCGCCGTGCGCCCGACGCCGGAGCAGCCGGTGGTGATCAGAGTGAGCAGGACGGCGCCTGCGGCGATGCCGGCGCGTCGGCGGAGAACGGTGGGGGGCGCGGTCACGGACATGGGCGGGGTCCTCGTCTGCTCGTCCGGCTCATCGGTACGTCACAGAGACGTGCTGGCGCTGGCCACCCTGCCCGTTTCCCCGTGCGCCGGCACCCGGGGCGCGGCCGGCCGTGGCCATGGGCACCCGGACAGAGGTTCGAAGGTGCGCGAATGGGGCATATCGTGGTAATAGGCGCATGATGAGGCGGGTGCGGGAACGCACTCCCGAGACGCAGGGGGCCGTGATGGTCCAGGAGCTGGTAATCGCGCTGGTGGCGGTGATCGCGGGCTGCGTGGCGTACGCCATGGCCGCGGCTCGGGTGGTCAAGCAGTACGAGCGGGGCGTGGTGCTCAGGCTCGGCCGGCTGCACGATCAGGTGCGCCCCCCTGGTTTCACCATGATCGTCCCGGGGGTCGACCGGCTCCGCAAGGTCAACATGCAGATCGTCACGATGCCGGTTCCGGCCCAGGACGGGATCACCCGGGACAACGTGACGGTACGGGTGGACGCCGTCATCTACTTCAAGGTGGTGGACGCCGCGAGCGCCGTGATCCAGGTGGAGGACTACCGGTTCGCGGTGTCCCAGATGGCGCAGACCTCGCTGCGGTCGATCATCGGCAAGAGCGACCTGGACGACCTGCTGTCCGATCGCGAGAAGCTCAACCAGGGGCTCGAGCTGATGATCGACAGCCCGGCCGTGGGCTGGGGCGTGCAGATCGACCGGGTGGAGATCAAGGACGTCTCGCTGCCGGAGACGATGAAGCGCTCCATGGCCCGCCAGGCCGAGGCCGACCGTGAGCGGCGCGCCAGGGTCATCAACGCCGACGCGGAGCTGCAGGCCTCGAAGAAGCTGGCCCAGGCGGCTCAGCAGATGTCCACCCAGCCGGCGGCGCTCCAGCTCCGTCTGCTGCAGACGGTGGTCGCGGTGGCGGCGGAGAAGAACTCCACGCTGGTGCTGCCCTTCCCCGTGGAACTGCTCCGCTTCCTGGAGCGGGCCCAGCAGGGGCAGCAGCCGCCCGGTGTCCCCGGAGCGCAGCAAGGGGCCGGGCCGGCCGCCGGGGAGCAGGGCGTTCCGGAGCCGGGCGGCACGCAGGAGACTGGTGCCGAGCGGCTCGGCCAGGACCGGCCCCTGACGGAACAGGACGTGCCGGACCGGTTCATGACGGAGCAGCCCCTCGCGGGAACGGGTCCGGGCCCGGTGCCGGAGTTCGACCCGGACGCGTTGCCCGCGTACGAACCTGAGCCCGAGCCCGAGCTGCCCCCCGAGCGGCACCGCTCCGAGCCCTTCACCCGCCACTGACCCGCCTGCCGCCCCGCCCGGCCGTGGAGACCCCGCTTCGCCCGGCCGTGGAGACCCCGCTTCGCCCGGCCGTGGACACCCCCGCGGCGTCACCGCTGCACCTGCCCTGCCGTCGATGCCCCCGCCTCTCGGCCCCGTCCGTTCCCCCCGCGCGGGGTCGCACCCCGTCGCCCGCGCCCGTCTGTCCGCCCTTTCCGTGCCGCCCGCGCGACCGGGTGCCTCCGCGTGGTCCGCCCCCTTCGTGCGGCCCGCGCGAGCCGGTGCCTCCGCGTCGTCCGCACCTTCCGGACACGGCCGTCGCGGGCACTGTCACACCCCCCGCCTAGACTCACGGGAGCAGGCGAAACGGCACACGACCGAGGCGGAGAGGGGTGGGGGACATGGTGCGGCAGGCGCACGACGCAGCCGTGGACCGGCTGCTCCGGTGCGCCGCGGTGTTCCTGCCGGGCGCGCTTCCCCGGGACGGCCGGATCGCGTTCTGGGACCCGGACGGCAGCGCCGGTATCAGCGGTTCCGGCGCGGTGTTCCCCGGCGAGGACGGGCCTGCCTACCCCGTCGGCGAGCTCACGGTCGTCGGGCGGCAGGGCGACGCCGGTGCCCGCTCCCGCACGGTGCCCTGCGTGACGCTCCCCGTGGAGGAGGCGGTGCCCCTGCTCGCCCGCGCCCGGCACCGTGCCGCCGCCCACCCCGCCACCCGCGCCTGGGGCGCGGCCGCCCTGCACGCCCTCTCCCTCGTGGCGCGCGGCCGGCTGCTTCCCGGTCTGACGGCGGACGACCACGACGCCTGGCGGGCAGGGCCGCGCGACGCCGAGGACATCGCCCACCTGAGGGCGATCGCCGCCTCGATGCCGCCCGAAGGGCACGCGGTCCCGGTCGGGGGCACACCCCTGCGGGTGCCCGAAGCCCGCGCGTTGATCAGCGCCTTCCTCGACGCCGTCGCCGACACCCTGCCCCGTACGCCCGCCGCCGCGCACGCGATGGGAGCGCCCTTCGCCGCCCGCGAGCCGCAGCGGCTGCCGGAGGCCCGGGCCTGGGCCGTCGAGGTGGCCGCCGGGCTCGACGCCGGGGTACGCGTCTCGCTGCGCCTCGACCTGTCGGCGTACGCCCTCTTCGACACCTCCGGCGACGGCGCGCAGGAGCCCGGGACGGCGGACGCGCAGGGCGCGCCGGCCGCCTCGCGCCATGCCGCCGCGGCCATCACCCAGGTGCACAGCCTGGCCGATCCGACGTACGTCACCGACGCGGCCGCGTTGTGGAACGGCGAGGCCGGTGAGCCGTTCGGGCCGAGGGCCCGGATCGACGCCGTGCTCGCACTGCGCCGCGCAGCCCGCGTCTGGCCGCCCCTGGAGCGGCTGCTGGACCAGCCTGTCCCCGACGTCCTCGCCCTCACCGAGGACGAGCTCTACGAACTGATCGGCGAAGGCGGAGCGCGGCTCGCGGCGGCGGGGGTCGCGGTCCACTGGCCGCGCGAGCTCGCCCGCTCGCTCACCGCGGCGGCCGTCGTCCGCCCGGCGCCCGGTTCGGCCACCGACGGCACCTCGTTCTTCGACGCCGAGCACCTCTTCGCGTTCGACTGGCAGCTCTCCCTCGGCGACGACCGGCTCACCGAGGCGGAGATGGACACCCTCGCCGAGGCACACCGCCCAGTCGTCCGGCTGCGCGACCAGTGGGTCGTCGTCGACCCCGCGCTCGTCCGCAAGGCGCGCAAGCGGGAGCTCGGGCTCCTGGACCCCGTCGACGCGCTCGCCGTCGCCCTGACCGGCACCGCCGAGGTCGAGGGCGAGCAGGTCGAGGCCGTGCCGGCCGGGGCGCTCGCCGCGCTCCGCACCCGCCTCCTGGACGAGCACGCCACGCTCCCCGCGCCACCCGGTCTCGATGCCACCCTCCGCGACTACCAGCTCCGCGGCCTGGCCTGGCTCGACCGGATGACCTCTCTCGGGCTCGGGGGCTGTCTGGCCGACGACATGGGCCTGGGCAAGACGATCACCGTGATCGCGCTGCACCTGCACCGTGCCCACCCCGCCCCGACCCTCGTCGTCTGTCCCGCCTCCCTCCTCGGCAACTGGCACCGTGAGATCAACCGTTTCGCGCCCGGAGTCCCGGTCCGCCGCTTCCACGGCACCGACCGCAGCCTCACCGGCGCGGACGCGGGGTTCGTCCTCACGACGTACGGCACGATGCGATCCAGCGCGGAGCGACTCGCCGCGCACACCTGGGGGCTGGTCGTCGCCGACGAGGCGCAGCACGTGAAGAACCCGCACTCCTCCACGGCCAGGGCGCTGCGCACCATTCCCGCCCCCGCCCGGGTCGCGCTGACCGGCACCCCCGTCGAGAACAACCTCTCCGAGCTCTGGGCCCTGCTCGACTGGACCACCCCCGGGCTGCTCGGCCCGCTCAAGGCCTTCCGCGCCCGGCACGCCCGCATCGTGGAGAACACCGGTACGGCCGCGGGCCTGGGCAACGAGGAGGCGGTCGAGCGGCTGTCCCGGCTGGTCCGCCCCTTCCTGCTGCGCCGTAAGAAGTCCGACCCGGGCATCGCGCCGGAGCTGCCGCCCAAGACGGAGACCGACCACCCCGTCTTCCTCACCCGGGAGCAGGCCACGCTCTACGAGGCGGCCGTCCGCGAGACCATGGCGTTCATCGAGCAGTCCGAGGGCATCGCCAGGCGAGGGCTGATCATGAAGCTGCTGGGCTCGCTCAAGCAGATCTGCAACCACCCCGCGCAGTATCTGAAGGAGGAGCCGACGCGGCTCACGGGCCGCTCGGGCAAGCTCGCCCTGCTCGACGAGCTCCTCGACACCATCCTCTCCGAGGACGGCTCCGTCCTGATCTTCACCCAGTACGTCTCGATGGCCCGGCTCCTCTCCGCCCACCTCGCCGCCCGTTCCATCCCCTCCCAACTGCTCCACGGCGGCACGCCGGTCGCGGAGCGGGAGCGGATGGTGGACCGGTTCCAGTCCGGCGAGGCCCCCGTCTTCCTGCTCTCCCTCAAGGCCGCCGGCACAGGGCTCAACCTCACCCGCGCCGCCCATGTCATCCACTACGACCGGTGGTGGAACCCGGCGGTCGAGGAGCAGGCCACCGATCGCGCGTACCGCATCGGCCAGACCCAGCCCGTGCAGGTGCACCGGCTGATCGCCGAGGGCACCGTCGAGGACCGGATCAGTGAACTGCTGGCCTCCAAGAGGGTCCTCGCCGACGCGGTGCTCGGTTCCGGCGAGGCCGCCCTGACCGAGCTCAGCGACCGTGACCTGGCCGATCTCGTCTCGCTCCGGAGGGCGGCATGACCCCCGGCGCGGGCCCAGCCGCCCGCCCTGGCCCCGACGACCTGCGGCGTTCGTTCGAGGCGGTGCCCGCCCGTGCCTCCGAGGCCGACGGCCCCTTCGCCGACAGCTGGTGGGGCCGGGCCTGGGTGGACGCCCTGGAGTCCCTGTCGATGGACGAGGGGCGCCTCGAACGCGGGCGCACGTATGCCGACGGCGGCCATGTCGCAGGGATCACCGTCACCCCCGGCCGGGTCATCGCCTACGTCCACGGCAGCCGCCCCCGCCCCTACCGCGCGGAGCTCCGTCTCCGTACGTTCTCGGCGTCGGACTGGGACACCTTCCTGGACGCCGTCGCCGCCCGGCCCGGGCACCTGTCCTCGCTGCTCGACAAGGAGATGCCGCACTCGCTGGTCGACACGGCGGGCGAGACCGGCATCCGGCTGCTGCCCACCGCCGGTGACCTGGACCCGGACTGCTCCTGCCCGGACCGTGGCTGGCCCTGCAAGCATGTCGCCGCCCTCTGCTACCAGACGGCGCGGCTGCTCGACAGCGACCCGTTCGTCCTCCTGCTGATGCGCGGGCGGGGCGAGCGCGAACTCCTCGACGAACTGGGCCGCCGCAACGCGGAGCACTCCGCCCGGGAACGCCCCGAGGCGCCCGCCATGCCCTCGGTCCCGGCCACCGAGGCTCTCGCCGACCGCTTCCTGCCACCGCTGCCCGCGCCCCTCCCCGTGCCGCCGTACGCCGGTGAGCCGCCCTCCTACCCCGAGCTGCCCGGTGCCCGCGACCCGCTCGGCCTGGACCACCTCGCCGCGGACGCCGCGATCCGCGCCCACACCCTCCTGGCCACCGGGGACGACCCGCTCGCAGGGCTCAGCACCTGGCAGGACGCCGTACGCATCGCCGCGTCCCGGCCCACCGCCGGGCTCACCGCCACGACCAGGGCCCTCTACCGCGAGCTGGCCTTCGCCACCGGCCGCAGCACGACCGACCTGGCCCGTGCCGTCGCGGCCTGGCGACAGGGCGGCGCCCAGGGCCTGGACGTCCTGGAGCATCCGTGGGACCCGCCCGCCGGCCCCTTCGACCGGGCACGCCCCGCCCTGGCCGCCGCGGACCTCCCGCGCTTCCAGCCCTGGCGCAACCACCTGACCGATGCGCGAGGCACGCTGCAGCTCCGCTTCGGCCGTGACAGCCGGTGGTACGGCTACGAATCCGACCCCGGCGAGGACGACTGGTGGCCGCGGGGCGCGCCCGATCCCGACCCGGTCGCCGCGCTCACCGCCCTGCGGCGCTGACGGACCGCCGCGGTACGGCCTCCTGGGAACCCGCGGACGGCGTGGGGCCGGGTCTCAGAAGTCGGCGAGGGTGCGCTCGTCCAGCCGCGCCACCGAGTCCTGGGCGAAGGCCTTCTCGTACGCGGCGCGGACACGTTCGACCTGGGGGTCCCGCGTCCGGGCCTCGGAAGCCGGGTACAGCAGGATCAGCTCGTACGAACGCTCCCGCTCGATCACCCCGTGGGAGTCGCGCCACTGGCCCCGGCCCTCCTGCACCGTGAGCCCGCCCGGGAAGGCCGGAGTGACCTGGCGGTCGATGAACGACCGGAACTGACGCGCGGTCACATCGGGACCGCCGTCGGGGCGCTGGGTGCCGAAGAAGAGGCGCGTCTCGACGTACGCCGTGCCCCGCACGGCCGTGGCGGAGGGCGTCCCTTCGCCGAGGGTGGCGTATGCGATCGGCGCCCCGCCGGCCAGCACGGCGCAGGCCGCCACGGCGGCCGTGAGCGCGGTGCGCGGCGCCGAACGCCTCGGGTACGGCCCGGGTTCTCTGCACGGACGCTGCATGTGGGTCTCCCCGCTCGCTCGGATACCGGCCGGCGCCCACCGTGGCACGGAAGGCCCGTGACGGCGTGACAGGACATCCGGTTCGCGGGCGAACCACCCGTACCGGTGAGTGGTCAGGCGACCGGGCCGGGCAGGGACACCCCGCGCCCCGCGAAGAAGCGCTCGAAGACGGGCACCGGAAGCGTGGCCGCTCGCGTTGCCGCCGTCGTGCCCGACGGGTTGTGGAAGTGCACCCGCTCCCCGTCCGCGGTGCGGGAGGTGAGCAGCACCAGATGGCCGCCGCGGCCGGGAGCGGGGCGGTCGGGGTGCCGGATGCCGTAGTGCACCGAGGCCATCACCGTGCGGCCCTCGTCCAGCAGGCCGAGGACGGCGGCGGGGGAGAGTTCCCGGTGGACGACGGCGTCCAGGCCGTGGACCTCGGAGACGTAACGGGCGAAGGGGGCGTAGACCAGCCCCTTGATCACCCCGTCGGCGTCCTCGGTGTACGCGTCGTACCTCGCCGCGCCGTCCCGCAGGGCGAACAGGGACGGCGCGCCGGTGCCGAGGGCCATCCGCAGACAGGTCATCCCGCACAGGTGCCCCGCCCAGCGCGCGTACTCCGCGGCAGAGGTGGCGCCCGAGTCCGCCCAGCGCGGGTCCTCGGCCGGATCGAGCCCGCCCTCCACGATCGCTCCCACCAGGTCAGGCGAGGCGAACTGGGTGTGGACGGGGAGGCGGCAGGTCCTGCAGGTCACTGGCGGTATCCGTCCAGGAAGCGGCCGATGCGGCTGATCGCCGCGTCCAGGTCGTCCGCGTGCGGCAGGGTCAGGATGCGGAAGTGGTCCGGGCGCGGCCAGTTGAAGCCCGTGCCCTGTACCACCTGGATCTTCTCCCGCAGCAGCAGGTCCAGGACGAAGCGTTCGTCGTCGACGATCGCGTGCACCTTCGGGTCGATGCGGGGGAAGGCGTACAGCGCGCCCTTCGGCTTGACGCAGGACACCCCGGGGATCTCGTTCAGCCGCTCCCAGGCCCGGTTGCGCTGCTCGTGGAGCCTGCCGCCCGGGGCGGTGAGCTCGCGGATCGACTGCCGGCCGCCGAGTGCCGCCTGGATCGCGTACTGGGCGGGGGCGTTGGGGCACAGCCGCATGGAGGCGAGCATGGTGAGCCCCTCCAGATAGCTGCGGGCATGCTGCCGCGGTCCCGACACCACCATCCATCCCGAGCGGAACCCCGCCACCCGGTACGTCTTGGACAACCCGCTGAAGGTGAGGCAGAGCAGGTCCGGAGCCAGGACGCCCACACTGTGGTGCTCGGCGTCGTCGTACAGGATCTGGTCGTAGATCTCGTCGGCGAACACCATCAGGCCGTGCCTGCGGGCCAGGTCCAGCATGCCGTCGAGTACCTCGCGGGAGTAGACCGCGCCCGTCGGGTTGTTCGGGTTGATGATCACCATGGCGCGGGTGCGGTCGGTGATCTTGGAGGCCATGTCGGCGAGGTCCGGATTCCAGTCCGCCCCCTCGTCGCAGGTGTAGTGCACGGCCTTCCCGCCCGCGAGCGTCGTCACGGCGGTCCACAGGGGGTAGTCGGGGCTCGGGATCAGGATCTCGTCCCCGTCCTCCAGAAGTCCCTGCACCGCCATGGAGATCAGCTCGGAGACCCCGTTGCCCAGGAAGACGTCGTCCACGTCGACCTCGGTCATCCCCATCGCCTGGTAGCGCTGGGCGACGGCGCGGCGCGCCGAGAGGATGCCGCGCGAGTCGGTGTAGCCGTGCGCCTGTGGGAGCATCCGGATCATGTCCTGGACGATCTCCTCCGGTGCCTCGAAGCCGAAGAGCGCCGGATTGCCCGTGTTGAGCCGGAGCACGCTGTGCCCCGCCTCCTCGAGCGCGTTGGCCTGCTCGATGACCGGGCCCCGGATCTCGTAACAGACCTCGTTGAGCTTGCTGGACTGCCGGAACTCCATGCGGTGCCTCCCCGACCCGAATTGCGATACTTGGTTTTACCAAGCTCGGGCTTGGAAAGTCCAACAACATGTCTAGACTGCGTCGCATGCCACGTCAGCAGCCCGCACGTCCAGCCCGCCGCAGGAGCTACGACCAGTTCTGCGCCACCGCCCGCGCCCTCGACTCCGTAGGGGACCGCTGGACACTGCTGATCGTCCGTGAACTGCTGGCAGGGCCCCGCCGTTACACGGACCTGCACGCGGATCTGCCCGGAGTCAGCACGGACGTGCTGGCCTCCCGGCTCAAGGACATGGAGCAGAGCGGCCTGGCCGTGCGCCGCCGGCTGCCGCCCCCCGCCGCCGCCTCGGTGTACGAACTGACCGAGCACGGCCGGGGGCTGCTCCCGGTCCTCACGGCGCTCGCCCACTGGGGTGCGCCCGCCCTCGCCGAACGCCGCCCCACGGACGCGGTCAGGGCCCACTGGTTCGCCCTGCCGCTGCTGCGCGCCCTGGACGGCCTCACCGGCGCCGGAGTGATCGAAGTCAGGCTGGCCGAGGGGCAGTTCCATCTGCGTACGGGGAGCGAGGCCACCGCCGGGGAGGTGTACGGCTACGGACCGTCCGGCCACCCCGACGCGTGCCTCGTGCTCGGCACGGAAGCGGCACTCGCCCTCGCGCGCGGCGAGGTCACCCTCGCCGAGGCGGTCGAGGCCGGTCGTGTGGACGTGCTGGGGGAGGGGCCGCTCGCCGGGGAACTCCGCGCGGGCCGACCGTCGTGTCAGCGAGGTGAACCGGGCAACTCGCCGGTAGCGTAAGGGTGTTCATCGTCCCCGGTGCTGAGGGAGTCCTTCATGAGGTTCGGCGGCATGGCCGGCGCGAAGAGCGGCGGGCGCGGGAGGGACGGGCGGAGCGCGGTGCGGTACGGGGTACTGCGCAAGGCGGGGCTCGTGGGTGCCTGTGTGGCCGCGCTGGGGCTGGTGCCCGCGGCGGCGGTCGCCACGCCCGGCAGCGGGGTGAGCGGCACCGTCGTCGCCGTCGGCACCTCGGCGGGCAAGCTCAAGATCAAGCCCCCGAACGGTCCTACGGACGTTACCTTCCGGGAGATCACCGTGCAGCCCGGCGGCTCGACCGGCTGGCACACCCACAGGGGGCAGCTGATCGCCGTCGTCAAGTCCGGCACGCTCACCCGCACTCTCGACGACTGCTCGGTCGAGGTGACTCCCGCCGGGACGTCCTTCATCGAACCGGCCGGGAGCGACCACCGGCACATCGGGCGCAACCTCGGGACGCAACCCGTGGTCCTGTGGGTGACCTATCTGCTCCCCGAGGGCAGCGCACTCTCCGACGACGCCGAGGCGGTGGACTGCCCGGCGGCGTAGTGGAGGAGAGGCCCGGTCAGTCGGCGGGCGTCTCGCCGTACGCGCCGAAGCCCGCCACGACCAGGCCGTCACGGAAGGTCAGCACCTCGCTCACCCGGCCGCCGATCTGGTTGAGGTAGTCGATCACCAGCGCGTCGACGCTCGCCCGCACGTCCATCACCTCGAACCTCAGGTCCGGGATCCGCTCCAGGCCCGCCGCCCAGTACGCGCGCAGGGCTTCCTTGCCGTGCACGGTTCCGGCCGAGTCGCCCGTCAGCCGGGCGATCATGGGCGAACTGAAGGTCACGTCCTCGTGGTAATGCGCGAGGACGCGGTCCAGGTCGTGGGAGTTCCAGTCGTCCTGCCACCGGGCGGCGAACCGGCGGGCGAAGGTGAGATCCATACGCATCATGATGACGCGGGGCGATGATGGATGAGTGCACTTTGAACCCATCACCTGGGACCGGCTGGCCCGCGCCCTCGCCGCCCATGCCGACGGACTCGAACCGGCCGACGGCGGGCCCTGGCTGAAGGTCGGCGTGGACGGCGCTCCCGCCGCCCGCCCCGAGGAGCCCGCCGCGCAGCTCGCCGAGGCGCTGCGCGCCCGCGGGCGCCCCGTCCTCACCGTCTCCACAAGCGGTTTCCTGCGCCCGGCCAGCCTCCGCTACGAGTACGGCAGACACGACCCGGACTCGTACGCCGACAGCTGGTTCGACACCAATGCGCTGTGGCGCGAGGTGTTCCGCCCGCTGGAGGCCGACGGCAGTGGACGCGTGCTGCCCGATCTGTGGAACCCCGTGACGGACCGCGCCACCCGCAGCCCGTACCAGGACCTGCCCCAGGGCGGCGTGCTGATCCTCCACGGGCCGCTGCTCCTCGGCCACTGGTTCCCCTTCGATCTCGGCATCCATCTGAGCCTCTCCCCGGGCGCGCTGCGGCGGCGTACGCAGGAGAGCGAGCGGTGGACGCTGCCCGCCTTCGCGCGCTACGAGGACGAGGTCGGACCCGCGGGACGCGCGGACACGGTGATCCGTGCCGACGACCCGCGCCACCCGGCCTGGACCGGGCTGGGCGCCGCGGGCGACCGTACGGCCGAGTGAGCGGCCGGCGGTCCGGTCACGCCGGGCGGCCCCCGACCGTCGTGACCGCCTCCGCCCCCGTCCGGCAGCCCGCGGCGGCGGCCGTCACCTCGTCCGCGCCGGCGGCCAGAGCGGCGAGGAAACCTCCGGTGAAGGCGTCCCCCGCCCCCGTCGAGTCGACCGGCGCCCGCACCACGGCCGCCGGTACCCGCGCGGTCACCGTGCCACCGGACGCGAGCAGGACGCCCCGGCCCCCGAGCGTGACGGCCACCCGGCCGACGTGGCGGCTCAGCTTGACCGCCGCGTCCGCGGGCTCCGGAAGCCCCGTCAGCTCACGTGCCTCGTCGGCGTTGGGCAGCAGCAGATCCACGCCCTCGACCAGATCGAGGAACGCCCCGGCGCCCAGCCCGGCGAGAAAGCCGGCCGAGGCCGGGTCCACACTCACCGGCACACCCCGTCGCCGCGCCTCCCGCAGCGCGAGCGCCGCCGTCGCCCGGCTCGTCTCGGCGAAGAGGAGGTAGCCGGACAGATGGAGCCGGGCCACGCCGTCGAGCAGCGAGGGTTCCCAGTCGCCGGGGGAGAGGCGCAGGACCGCCCCGCTGTCGGTGAGGAAGGTGCGCTCCGCCGACGGGTCGACCAGCGCCACGACCGTGCCGGTCGGGACCTCCTCGTCGACGGCCAGCACCGGACGCACCCCAGCCCGCAGCAGCGCGTCCCGGTGCCAGTGGGCCGACTCCGCCCCCGCCCTGGCGAGCAGCCGTACGTCCCGCCAGCCCGAACGCACGGCCCAGCAGGCCACGTTGGCCCCCGATCCGCCCGGCAGCGTGGTGATCCGGGCGGGCGTGTCCGTACCGGTGAGCGGTGCCGAGCCGTGCCGGACGACCACGTCGGTGACCACCTCCCCGACCACGAGCAGGGCGCCCCCGCTCAACGGGACGCCGCGACGGTGATCCGCGCGGCCAGCTCCACGTTCCCGCGTACGGCGGCGAGATTGGCCTCCAGCGACGCGCCCCCGGTCTCCGTCATCAGGTACTCCAGGAGGAACGGCGTGACCGCCTGACCCGTGACCCCGCGCTCCCGGCAGGCGGCCAGGGCGCCGGCGAGCACCCGCTCGTGCACGGCGGGGTCCAACTGCTCCTCCTCCGCCACCGGATTGGCGACGATCAGCGCGGCGGGCGGGCCGCCCAGCTCCTCCCGCGCCCGCATCACGTCGGCCACCTCCTGAGGGGTGCGCACCGTCCAGTCGACCGGTTCGCCCGAACTGCTCAGATAGAAGCCGGGGAAGTTCTCCGTGCCGTAGCCGAGCACTCCGACCCCGAGCGTCTCCAGGCGCTGCAGCGTGGCAGGCACGTCCAGGATCGACTTCACGCCCGCGCACACCACCGTGATTCCGGTGCGTGCCAGCAGGCGCAGGTCGGCGGACTCGTCCTGCGTCTGCGTCCACTCCCGGTGTACGCCGCCGAGCCCGCCGGTCGCGAAGACGCCGAGCCCGGCACGCGCGGCGAGGAACGCCGTCGCGGACACGGTGGTGGCCCCGCTCGCCCCGAGCGCGAGGGCCGGCGCGAGATCACGGTGCCCCAGCTTCCGCACGGCCGGGTCCCCGGCGACCCGCTGCAACTGCTGCGGCGTCAGGCCCACATGGGCCCTGCCGTCCAGCACCGCGACGGTCGCGGGGACCGCGCCCGCCTTCCGGGCGATCTCCTCGAGTTCCTGGGCCACCTGGAGGTTGCGGGGGCGAGGGAGGCCGTGGGCGATGATCGTCGACTCCAGGGCCACGACGGGCCGCCGCCCCGCGAGGGCCTCCCGTACCTCCTCGGAGAGCTGGGGTGCGTGGCGGCCGGATTCCTGCGACAGGGGTGCTGGATTCTGAGGCATGCCCCATCCCTGTCGCGGCCACCGGGGCCGCAAACCAGGTCCCGGAGCCTTTCGCCGGGGACCGGCCCGGGCGCGACGGGAAACGTGTCCGGGAGCGGCGCCGTGAGCCCGGCAGCCCGGATCATGGGGCCGAGACCCACCGCGCACTGGTCCCGGCACGGCACGCCGCGTTCCGGCGGCGGCGGACAACGAACGCCCGAAACCGCACCCCCGGCTCGTCCGGGACGAGCGGCCTGACGCCGCGGAGGACGGGGGCCCGGGCCGGTGCGGCGATCCGGAGCCGCGCGTCGCCGCGGGTTCCGGACGGGACGGGCCCGGAAGCATCGGCAGGACGCGGGAGTCCTGCACCATGGTGCGATGGATCATCACTTCGTAGGCATCCCGGAGTTGACCTCCGTCCCCCGTGTCGCTGTCGTCGTCGACGTCATGCGCGCCTTCACCGTGGCCGCCTGGGCCTTCTCGCGTGGCGTGGAGAAGATAGTCCTGGCCTCCACGGAGAGGGAGGCACTCGCCCTGAAGAAGAGCCGGCCGGGCTGGCTGGCCCTGAAGGACGGGGAGCGGGCAGCCGGCTTCGACGCGGTGAACTCACCCGCCCTGCTGAGGTCGTGCGACTTCACGGGCCGCACGCTGGTGCAGAAGACGACGGCGGGGACCGTGGGCGCGCTGGCCGTCGCCGACGCACCGCTGGTCCTGTGCGCGAGCTTCGTGGTGGCCGGCCCGACCGCGCGGTACCTGCGGGCCGACGGCGGGGGCCCCGTCACGTTCGTCGTCACCGGGGAGGACGGCCGCGCCGACGAGGACCTGGCCTGCGCCGAATACATCGGCCGGTCCATGGCCGGAGGCGAGGTCGAGGCGGCACCGTACGTCCACCGTGCGAGGACCTCCCGCGCCGCCGCCGATCTCGCCGCGGGGCGGCGGAGCGGGTACCACCCGGACGACGTCGAGCTCTGCCTGGAGATCGACAGGTTCTCCTTCGCGATGCTGGCCCGCCGGGAGGAGTCGCTGACGGTGCTCCGCCCCGTGACCGTGCCCGGCGCCCCTTCCGGACTCGGCTGAGCCGCTGCCGCGCCGGCACGGCTGGGCCTCTCGTTCGACGGGCCCTGGAAGCCCGGCGGTCCCTCGAAGGCCGACGGGCCACAGAAGCCCGACGGGTCCTGGAAGTCCGGCGGGCCCTCAAGGTCCGACGGGCCACAGAAGCCAGACGGGCCCTGGAAGTCCGGTGAGCTCTAGAAGAGGGGCTGCGGGAGTATCCCCTCCAGCGCCAGCAGTCGGCGCTTCGTCTCCTGCCCGCCGCCGAATCCGCCGAGGCCCCCGTCGCTCTCCACCACCCGGTGGCAGGGCACCACCAGCGGAAGGGGATTGGAGCCCATGGCCGCCCCCACGGCCTGTGCCCCGCCGGGCCGGCCGACCCGGGCGGCCAGGTCCCCGTAGCCCACGACCGTCCCGTACGGCACGCCCGAGGCCAGCTCCCGGAGCACCTCGCGGTTGAAGCCGGAGGTGAGCGACCAGTCCAGGGGCAGTGAGAACTCCCGCAGACCGCCGGCGAAGTACGCGGCGAGCTGGCCGACGGGCCCGGCCAGCCGCGCGGAGTGCGGTGCCTCCACGAGCTCCGCGCCCAGGCGTGTCCGCAGCTGCCCGAGTGCCCGGTCCCGGGCCCTGGGGTGCGCGTGGAAGGCGACGGTCACCAGGCCCGCGCGGGTGGCGGCGAGCAGCAGGGGGCCGATGTCGCTCGGCACGACCGACCATTCCACGACCTGCTCGCCGTTCTCCATGCCACCACCGTACGACCGGCCACCGACAACGCCCCCGGCCCGCGGTTCAGCGAGTGGCGTCGCGGACCACGTCGGGGTAGTTCGTGATGATGCCGTCGACGCCGAAACGGGCCACCTTCACCGCGGCGGCAGCGTCGTTCACCGTCCAGGTGTTCACCCGGAGCGGCTTGCCGTGGGCACCCTTCAGCTTCTGCACCGCCGCGACGTAGTCGCCGTCGATCGAGGTGTACGCCGGATTGATCTGGTCGGTGAACTTCGCGTAGGACGGCAGATCGGCCACCGCCGGGGTGCCCAGGAAGCCCGTGACGACGTCCGGACGCCGGGCGTGGACAGTTTTCACACTCTCTGCACCGAAGCTCTGGATGACCAGCCGCTGCTTGACGTGGGCGCGGTCCAGCCAGCCCCCTTCACGCAGGACGCGCAGGGTCTCCCTCTCGATACCCGGGTAGGTCTCCGGGCTCTTGATCTCCAGCAGCAGCTTCTGGTGGTTGCGCTCGACACGGTGCAGGTACTGCGCCAGCGTCGGCACCCTGGCACCGGCGAAGCGGTCGCCGAACCAGCTGCCCGCGTCCAGCTTCGCGATCTCGGCAGCGGTGAAGTCCTTGACCGCCCAGGGTGCCCGGCCGGGGAAGACCTCTTCGGCGTCGGTGGTCCTGCTCAGCGTGGTGTCGTGCACGACCACCAGCACGCCGTCCTTGGTGAGCTGCACGTCGTTCTCCACCCACGCGATACCGAGGTCGTCGGCCGCGTCCACGGCCGCCAGGGTGTTCTCCGGGGCGTAGGCGGAGGCTCCGCGGTGGGCGTAGACCGCCGGGCCGTCCTGGGCGCCGGAGGCCTGCGCCTGGGTGGCGGGCAGGAGGACGCAGGCGCCGAGCAGGCCGGCGACGGCGGCGGAGGCGGTTGCTGTGCGTGCGGACACGTGTACTCCTCGCATCGGTGTAAGGGCAGGAAGAGACTCTCAGCCGATCCCCAACGGACGGCGGGAGGACGGTGACCATGATGTGAACGGATTGTCGGGTACTTGGGCCCGGCCCGCTCGGGGAGCGGATAAAATGCCGTTCTTATGTTTGCTTGCCGGGCCTTGCCCTTTAGGGTCACCCCCGAACCCGGGCCACCGCGAAGGGCGTACCAGGATGCAGGGCACAGTTGACGGATTCACCTACGGCCTCGTGACGCCGGTCGCGGCGTTCCTCATGGCCTGCCTCGGTGCGGCGCTCGGTCTGCGCTGCACCAACCGGTCCCTGCGCACCAGGGGGGTGTCCAGAGCGGGCTGGCTGGCCCTGGGGGCCACCTCCATCGGTTCCGGCATCTGGACTATGCACTTCATCGCGATGCTGGGCTTCAGCGTCCGCGAGGCCCCCGTCAGCTACGACCGGCCACTCACGATCGCCAGCCTCGCCGTGGCGATCGTGATGGTGGGGATCGGCATCTTCCTCGTCGGCTACCGCGGTGCCACCCCCATGGCGCTGGTAACGGGCGGGACGATCACCGGCCTGGGCGTCGCCTCCATGCACTACCTGGGCATGGCCGGCATGAGCTTCGAGGGGCTGTTCGAATACGACACGCTCACCGTCTCGCTCTCCGTCGTCATCGCCGTCGTGGCCGCCACCGCCGCCCTGTGGGCGACCGTCTCCATCGACGGCTTCCTCCCCAGCCTCGGCGCGAGCGTGGTCATGGGCGTGGCGGTGAGCGGGATGCACTACACCGGGATGGCCGCGCTCCAGGTGCACCTGCATCCCGACGCGGTGCCCGCACCACCCGGCGACGCGCCCGTCTCGCTGCTCCTGCCGATGATGATCGGGCCGGGCTGCTTCCTGCTCCTCGCCGCCGTGGTCGTGACGATCGACCCGCTCGTGGTGACCGCCACCGCCGCGGGCCCCGTGCGGCCGGCCGGCCGTACCCCGGGCCGCGGCGGAAGGGTGACGGCCATCCCCGTGCAGCGCCGGCACACGCCCTACGAAGCGGTCTCCCACCGCGAGTACCGGCAGCAGCGCAACCGCTGATCACCGGCCGTTGTCAGTGGGGGGTCGTACGGTGGGTGCATGCGGCCCGTTTCGAAGATCGAACGTTCGGTGGCGCCTTTCGAGGTCGTCAGTCCCTACCAGCCCAGCGGTGACCAGCCCGCGGCCATCGCCGAGCTGGACCGGCGTATTCGCGCCGGCGAGAAGGACGTCGTCCTGCTCGGCGCGACCGGCACCGGGAAGTCGGCGACGACCGCCTGGATGATCGAGAAGCTGCAGCGCCCCACCCTGGTGATGGCGCCGAACAAGACGCTGGCCGCCCAGCTGGCCAACGAGTTCCGCGAGCTCCTCCCGAACAACGCCGTGGAGTACTTCGTCTCGTACTACGACTACTACCAGCCCGAGGCGTACGTCCCGCAGTCGGACACCTACATCGAGAAGGACTCCTCGATCAACGAGGAGGTCGAGCGGCTGCGGCACTCGGCGACGAACTCCCTGCTCACCCGGCGCGACGTCGTCGTGGTCGCCTCCGTCTCCTGCATCTACGGCCTGGGTACACCGCAGGAGTACGTGGACCGCATGGTCCAGCTCAAGGTCGGCGACGAGATCGACCGGGACCAGCTGCTGCGCCGTTTCGTCGAGATCCAGTACACCCGCAACGACCTGGCGTTCACCCGCGGCACCTTCCGGGTGCGCGGCGACACCATCGAGATCTTCCCGGTGTACGAGGAGCTCGCCGTCCGCATCGAGATGTTCGGTGACGAGATCGAGGCGCTCTCGACCCTCCACCCGCTCACCGGCGAGGTCATCAGCGAGGACTCCTCGCTCCACGTGTTCCCGGCCAGCCACTACGTGGCGGGGCCCGAGCGCATGGAGAAGGCGGTCGGCGGCATCGAGCGGGAGCTGGAGCAGCGCCTGGCCGAGCTGGAGAAGCAGGGCAAGATGCTGGAGGCCCAGCGACTGCGCATGCGCACGACGTACGACATCGAGATGCTCCGCCAGATCGGCACCTGCTCGGGCGTCGAGAACTACTCGATGCACTTCGACGGCCGCTCTCCCGGCACCGCCCCCAACACCCTCCTGGACTACTTCCCCGAGGACTTCCTCCTCGTCCTGGACGAGTCGCACGTCACCGTGCCGCAGATCGGCGCGATGTACGAGGGCGACGCCTCCCGGAAGCGGACCCTCGTGGACCACGGCTTCCGGCTGCCTTCCGCCCTGGACAACCGCCCGCTGAAGTGGGAGGAGTTCCTCGGCAGGATCGGGCAGACGGTCTACCTCTCCGCCACCCCCGGGAAGTACGAGATGTCCCGTGGCGACGGCTTCGTCGAGCAGATCATCCGGCCCACCGGGCTCGTCGACCCCGAGGTCGTCGTCAAGCCGACCGAGGGACAGATCGACGACCTGGTGCACGAGATCCGCAAGCGGACCGAGAAGGACGAGCGCGTCCTCGTCACCACCCTCACCAAGAAGATGTCCGAGGACCTCACGGACTACTTCCTCGAGCTCGGCATCCAGGTCCGCTACCTCCACAGCGACGTGGACACCCTGCGCCGCATCGAGCTGCTGCGCGAGCTGCGCTCCGGGGAGTACGACGTCCTGGTCGGCATCAACCTCCTGCGTGAGGGCCTCGACCTCCCCGAGGTCTCCCTCGTGGCCATCCTCGACGCCGACAAGCAGGGCTTCCTGCGCTCGGGCACCTCGCTGATCCAGACCATCGGACGTGCCGCCCGTAACGTCTCGGGGCAGGTCCACATGTACGCCGACAAGGTCACCCCGGCCATGGCGCAGGCCATCGACGAGACCAACCGCCGCCGCGAGAAGCAGATCGCCTACAACACCGAGCGAGGCGTCGACCCCCAGCCGCTCCGCAAGAAGATCAACGACATCGTCGCCTCCATCGCCCGTGAGGAGGTCGACACCGAGCAGCTGCTCGGCACCGGCTACCGGCAGACCAAGGGAGCCAAGGCGCCGGTGCCCACGCTCGGCACGCAGACCCCGGCCGGCCGCAAGGACAAGGGCCGCAAGGCCGAAGGCGCGGTGGTCACCGACCGCCCCGCGACGGAGCTCGCGGGGATCATCGAGGAGATGACGGACCGCATGCGGGCGGCGGCTGCCGACCTGCAGTTCGAGGTCGCCGCCCGGCTCCGTGACGAGGTCGGGGAGCTGAAGAAGGAGCTGCGTCAGATGAGGGAAGCGGGGCTGGCCTGACCGGTGGGACCCGCAGTGTTGCAGGAACGACACAAAAACGGCCCATCACTGCTTCTCGCCGCCGGGGACTGCGTAGGGTGCGGGGAACCGCACATCGACTGCTGCGGGGCAAGCGGAGAGGGGACAGCGCGTGACGGTCAACATGACCAAGGGCCAGGCCATCAGCCTGCAGAAGAGCGACGGGGGGACCCTGACCGCGGTACGGATGGGGCTCGGCTGGCAGGCGGCCCCGCGCCGCGGGCTGTTCGGCTCGCGTACGCGGGAGATCGACCTGGACGCCTCGGCGGTTCTCTTCGCCGACAAGCAGCCCGTGGACGTCGTGTTCTTCCGCCACCTCGTCAGCGACGACGGCTCGGTCAAGCACACCGGTGACAACCTCGTCGGCGGTGCGGGCTCGGGCGGCGACGACGAGGCGATCCTGGTCGACCTCCAGCGGGTCCCGGTCCACATCGACCAGATCGTCTTCACGGTGAACTCCTTCACCGGACAGACGTTCCAGGAGGTGCAGAACGCCTTCTGCCGCATCGTCGACGAGACCAACGGCCAGGAGCTCGCCCGCTACACGCTGGACGGCGGCGGCCAGTACACGGCGCAGATCATGGCCAAGGTGCACCGCGCGGGCAACGGGTGGCAGATGACCGCCCTGGGCAACCCGGCCAACGGCCGGACGTTCCAGGACCTGATGCCGGCGATCCTGCCGCACCTGTAGACGAGGCGCGGGCGGCACGGCCCGCGGATCCGTACGAGCAGCTCCCGGAGGCACCGCCGCCGGGAGCTGCGCCCATGGCAGGGCTCCAACCGAACGTCGAGGGGACAGGGCAATGACGGCCGAGCTGGTCCGGGGGCAGAACCACACCTTGCCCCAGACCCGACTGGAGATCAGGGTGTCGGCGGGCACACCGGTCGTGGCCGGGGCCACGCTCGGGGACGAGCGGGGCACGGTCCGTGGCGCCGAGTGGATCGCCCATCCCGGATCGCACCGGCTGCCCGGCCTGGAGGTCTCCCGTCAGGCCGCGGCCGACCACCGCCTGGCCGTGGACCTCGACGCCCTGCCCGACGCGGTGCACCGCGTCACCGTGCTCCTCGCCCTGCCGACGGGGGCCGGGCGGCCGGTCAGGTTCGGCGCGGTCGCCGCGCCCTTCGTCGCCGTCACCGGACTCGACGGCACCGAGATCGCCACATTCACCCTGACGGGCCTGGACACCGAGTCCGCCGTGTCGGCGCTGGAGCTGTACCGGCGCCAGGGCGTCTGGAAGGTCCGCGCCGTGGGCCAGGGGTACGCCTCCGGGCTCGCCGAGATGCTCGCCGACCAGGGCGTGGCGGACGCGGCGGAGCTGGCCGCCTCGATACAGCAGGCCGTCGCCTCGGGGCTCGCGCGCTCCGTGGCGCCCCCGCCGCCCCGCGCCCCGGACGGCGAGCGGGTCCGCCACCCGGCGGGCCCCGCGCCGTCCGGAGGCGCCGGACAGCCGCCCGGCCGCCCGGCGCCCGAGCCACTGGGCGACAGCACGCCTCAGCCCCCGGCCACCGCGCCGGGCGGTCCCATCGACTACGCGCACCCCCGGCGCCAGACCTCGGCCCCGCCCCCGCCGCCTCCGGCTGCCCCGCCCTCCGAGCCGGGCCGGCCCGCGCAGCCCGTCGCGGGCGACGCCACCGGCTGGTCCATGGACGAGCGCCTGTACAACCAGGTCTGGGACATGTTCCAGGATCTCGCGCGGGCGGTCGCGGCCTACCGCAGCGCCGTCGACTTCGCCGAGTCCCGGATGGACCAGGAGCTCGACCGGGCCCTCTCCGACCCCCGCAGCCGCATCGGAGGCACGGGCGACCGTGTCCGCGAGGAGGCCAGGGCCAAGCGTGACGATCTGACCGCCAGGGCCCGCGAGGTGCTGGACCGCGACCTCGCCCAGCTGGCCGCCGAGTCCGCCGTCGTGGAGCCCGCCCTCCCCGCCTCCTACGCGGGCTGGGACAACCCCGTCTGGCACGGCTACCGCGTCCCGATGGAGATCCCCATGGCGCTGCGCATCGGCGACCTCCATCTCCCGGAGCGCACCGACCTGCGCATCCCGCTGCTGGTGCGCCTCCCCTTGGAGCGTGGGATCTGGGTCGACAGCGGACGCACGGCTTCGGAGGCCGCCGCGGCGACGGACGGGGACCAGCTGCGCAGGCTGGGTATGGAGACCGCGGTCGCCCTGGCCGCCCGGCTGCTCGCGGTCTACCCGGCGAACGAGTTCTCGGTGCACGTCATCGACCCGGCCGGCTCCGCCGCCGCCGCGCTGTCACCCCTGGTGGATTCCGGGGCCCTGTCCGGTCCGCCCGCCGCCGGGGCCGCCGGCGTGTCCTCGGTCCTCGCCCACCTCACCCGGCGCGTCGATCTGGTGCAGATGGCGCTCCGGGCCGGGGCCGCCGACTCCCTGCCTCCGGACCTCGACCCGGGCGAGCAGCTGCTGATCGTCAACGACTTCCCGCACGGCTTCGACGACCGGGCCGTCACCCAGCTGCGCTATCTGGCCGACGAAGGCCCCTCGGTGGGTGTGCACCTGCTGATGGTCGCCGACCGGGAGGAAGCCCGCGCCTACGGCCCGGTCCTCGACCCCCTGTGGCGCTCCCTGCTGCGGATCACCCCCGTCGCCGACGACCACCTCGCCGACCCGTGGGTGGGACAGGCCTGGACGTACGAACCGCTGAGGGTGCCGCAGGGGAGCCGGGTCCTGGAAGAGGTCCTGGCGCTGGTGGCGGCTGCCCGGCGCGCCGGCTACCGCTGAGAGGGACGACAGCGGGTCAAGTCTGCTCCATATAGCCTCTGACCAGGTATTTTGATCACGCCTTGGCGAGGACTTTACCGTTTCTTGGTGCTTCATGTACTGTTCTTGGTGCGGAGGGGAGTACTCCCGATCGCGGCGTTCCCGTCAGTACGGACTGTGACCGGTCCCGGGGCGTCGGCCCGGCACGCAGCCCGCGTGTCCCGGGTGGAAGAGACCTCCGGCAGCGACGACGCTGATCTATAGCCGTAGCGAACTGCCGGAGGCGCAGTGGACGTTTCATGGACTCTCTGGACGCTGACCATCCTTGGTCTCGTCGCCCTCATCTCCGTCGACTTCTTCATCGGGCGCAAGCCCCATGACGTGTCGACCAAGGAAGCCGGAATCTGGACCATCGTCTGGATCGCACTGGCCGGCCTCTTCGGACTCGGTCTGCTGCTGTTCGGCGAGAGCCAGGCATCGGGCGAGTTCTTCGCCGGATTCATCACCGAGAAGTCGCTCAGTGTCGACAACCTCTTCGTCTTCATCCTGATCATGGCGAAGTTCTCGGTGCCCTCCCATCTGCAGCAGAGGGTTCTGCTCGTGGGTGTGCTGATCGCCCTGGTGCTGCGTGCGATCTTCATCGCCGCCGGTGCCGCGGTCATCGCCAACTTCTCGTGGATCTTCTACATCTTCGGCGCGTTCCTGATCTTCACCGCCTGGAAGCTCATCCAGGAGGCACGGGCCGACGAGGACGAGGACGACTGGGAGGAGAACCGCCTCCTCAAGTCGATCGAGCACCGCTTCGGTGTCGCCGACCGTTACCACGGAACCAAGCTCTTCATCCGGAACAACGGCAAGCGCATCATGACCCCCCTCATGGTGGTCATGCTCGCCATCGGCACCACCGACATCCTGTTCGCGCTGGACTCGATCCCGGCGATCTTCGGCCTGACCCAGGACCCGTACATCGTCTTCACCGCCAACGCCTTCGCCCTGATGGGCCTGCGTCAGCTGTACTTCCTCATCGGCGGTCTGCTGAAGAAGCTGGTCCACCTCAGCTACGGGCTCTCGGTGATCCTCGGGTTCATCGGCGTCAAGCTGGTGCTGCACGCGCTGCACGAGTCCGGGGTGCACGTCCCGGAGATCACCATCGCGTTCTCCCTCTCCTTCATCTGTGCCGTGCTGGTGGTCACCACGATCACGAGCCTCATCGCCAACAAGAAGACGGCGGCGGCCGAGGCCGCGGCGAAGGACGAGCAGAAGGACGACAGCGAGAACGTCGGCGCGGAGAAGTAGCGCAGGACCGACACACACCGACGGCCGGGGCCCCTGGGGGCACCCGGCCGTCAGGCTTTCACCGGCTCACCAGCCGCGTTCGCGCCACTCGGGCAGATGCGGACGCTCGGCGCCGAGCGTGGTGTCGTGGCCGTGGCCCGGGTAGACCCACGTCTCGTCCGGCAGCCGGTCGAAGAGCTTGGTCTCCACGTCGTGCAGCAGACTCGCGAAGGCCTCCGGGTCCTTGTGCGTGTTGCCCACACCGCCGGGGAAGAGGCAGTCCCCGGTGAACAGGTGCGGGGCCCCGTGCGGGTCGTCGTAGACCAGGGCGATGGAGCCCGGGGTGTGACCGGTCAGATGCCTGGCGGTCAGCATGACCTGCCCCACCCGGATCGTGCCGCCGTCCTCGACGAGCTCGTCGGTCGGTACCGGGATGCCCTCGGCGTCGTAGCGCCCGGCGTAGGTCCGCGCGCCGGTGGCCGCCACCACCTCGCCGAGTGCCTGCCAGTGGTCACCGTGCCGGTGCGTCGTGACGACGGACGCGATGCCGTCCTCGCCGATCAGCCGCAGCAGGGTCGCCGCATCCGCCGCCGCGTCGATCAGGAGCTGCTCGCCGGTGGCCCGGCAGCGCAGCAGGTACGCGTTGTTGTTCATCGAACCGACGGCGACCTTGGAGATCATCAGATCCGTCAGCTCGTGCACATCCGCAGGTCCGCCGACCTTGACCGTTCCGCTGTACGTCATGTGACGCAGCCTATAGCGGGGGCAGCGCGGGAAGGCTGCCACGGTCGACGGTGAGCGCGGAGCCGTCACGGCGCCCGCAGAGCCAGCCGAGGATGTCGGTGGCCGTGCCCCGGACGGTGGCCGGCGGGCCGTCGGCGCCGCCGCCCGTCGTCCAGATCCGGCCGTCCTCGGTGACGGCGGTCGTGGGCGGGACGCCGGGGTGCCCGGCGAAACGTTCGGCCAGGAAGTCGTTCTCCCGGGTCACGAACTCGTCCGGCAGGTCCTCCAGCCCGTACCCGGTCCCCAGGTCGACATGGTGCAGCTCGACCTCGACCCAGCGGCGGAAGGGAACCCGGGACGCCGAGTCCGTCACGCCGTTGCGCAGCGTCACCGTGCGCGACCAGTCGGCCGGCTCCGCCGCTGCCGCGAGGAAGGCCGCCCCGCTCTTGCTCAGGTCCGCGAGCTGCTCGGGCAGGAGCCGCGGCGCATCACGCTCGATCTCGTGGTCCCGGGTTTCGCTGCTCGCGTACATGGGGCGCCCCCGGAGAACATTTACGAGGGCGTCGGCGTTACGTGACAGGTGGGCGAGAACATGGCCGCGGCTCCAGCCCGGCAGGAACGACGGCTCTGTGACGGAACCGTCGTCGAATTCGCCCATGGCGCTGAGCAGTCGATCGGTCGCTTCACGTACAGCTTCCAGGTCGCGCGCATGATCAGTCATGGCTCGAGCGTAGCTCTCACCACTCGTTCGGGTGATGCGGTCTGCGGTCGTCCGTAAATCGAATGCGCGTGCTATACGCTCGGAGTCGAAAGCTTCGTACATCGCTGTGGCGCCCCCCATACCCTGGGAGAGGGGCTCAGTTCTCCCACTTCTCTCCAGAAAGGTGCGGACCGGCGTGGCCGACCGTCTCATCGTCCGTGGCGCGCGCGAGCACAACCTGAAGAACGTCTCGCTCGATCTCCCCCGTGACTCCCTCATCGTCTTCACCGGGCTCTCCGGATCGGGCAAGTCCTCGCTCGCGTTCGACACGATCTTCGCCGAGGGGCAGCGGCGCTACGTGGAGTCGCTCTCCTCGTACGCCCGGCAGTTCCTCGGCCAGATGGACAAGCCGGACGTGGACTTCATCGAAGGCCTCTCGCCCGCCGTCTCCATCGACCAGAAGTCGACCTCGCGCAACCCGCGCTCGACGGTCGGCACCATCACCGAGGTCTACGACTACCTCCGGCTGCTCTTCGCCAGGATCGGCAAGCCGCACTGTCCCGAGTGCGCCAGGCCCATCTCGCGGCAGTCGCCGCAGGCCATCGTGGACAAGGTGCTGAACCTGCCCGAGGGCAGTCGTTTCCAGGTGCTCTCGCCGCTGGTGCGCGAGCGCAAGGGAGAGTTCGTCGACCTCTTCGGCGACCTCCAGACCAAGGGCTACAGCAGGGCCCGGGTCGACGGCGAGACGATCCAGCTGTCCGAGCCGCCGAAGCTGAAGAAGCAGGAGAAGCACACCATCGAGGTGGTCATCGACCGCCTCACGGTGAAGGACAGCGCCAAGCGCCGGCTGACCGACTCCGTCGAGACCGCCCTCGGCCTCTCCGGCGGCATGGTCGTGCTCGACTTCGTCGACCTCGACGCGGACGACCCCGAGCGTGAGCGGATGTTCTCCGAGCACCTCTACTGTCCGTACGACGACCTCTCCTTCGAGGAGCTGGAGCCCCGCTCCTTCTCCTTCAACTCCCCGTTCGGCGCCTGCCCCGACTGCACCGGCATCGGCACGCGGATGGAGGTCGACCCGGAGCTGATCGTCCCGGACGAGGACAAGTCCCTCGACGAGGGCGCGATCCACCCCTGGTCGCACGGCCACACCAAGGAGTACTTCGGGCGCCAGATCTCGGCGCTCGCGGATGCCCTCGGCTTCCGCACGGACATCCCCTGGGCGGGACTGCCGCAGCGCGCCAAGAAGGCGCTGCTCCACGGGCACAAGATCCAGACCGAGGTGCGCTACCGCAACAGGTACGGCCGCGAGCGCGCCTACACCACCCCCCGTTTCGAGGGGGCGGCCCAGTACATCAAGCGGCGCCACTCCGAGGCCGAGAGCGACTCCAGCAGGGAGCGCTTCGAGGGATACATGCGCGAGGTGGCCTGCCCGACCTGTGAGGGCACCCGCCTCAAGCCGCTGGTGCTCGCGGTGACGGTGATGGAGAAGTCCATCGCCGAGGTCGCCGCGATGTCGATCAGCGAGTGCGCCGAGTTCCTCGGCCGTCTCAAGCTCAACGCCCGCGACAAGAAGATCGCCGAGCGGGTCCTCAAGGAGGTCAACGAGCGGCTGCGGTTCCTCGTCGACGTCGGTCTCGACTACCTCTCGCTGAACCGGGCCGCGGGCACCCTGTCCGGCGGCGAGGCCCAGCGCATCCGGCTCGCCACCCAGATCGGCTCAGGCCTCGTCGGCGTGCTGTACGTCCTGGACGAGCCGTCCATCGGCCTGCACCAGCGTGACAACCACCGCCTGATCGAGACCCTGGTCCGACTCCGGGACATGGGGAACACCCTCATCGTCGTCGAGCACGACGAGGACACCATCAAGGTCGCGGACTGGGTCGTCGACATCGGCCCCGGTGCCGGTGAGCACGGCGGCAAGGTCGTCCACTCCGGTTCGCTGGAGGAGCTCCTGGCCAACGAGGAGTCGGTCACCGGCCAGTACCTCTCCGGCGCGAGGGCGATCGAGCTGCCGGAGATCCGGCGTCCGGTCGACCCGAAGCGCCTGCTCACCGTGCACGGCGCCCGGGAGAACAACCTCCAGGACATCGACGTCTCCTTCCCGCTCGGTGTGCTCACCGCCGTCACGGGTGTCTCCGGCTCGGGCAAGTCGACCCTGGTCAACGACATCCTCTACACCCACCTGGCGCGGGAGCTCAACGGCGCGAAGTCCGTCCCGGGACGGCACACCAGGGTCGACGGGGACGACCTGGTCGACAAGGTCGTGCATGTCGACCAGTCGCCGATCGGCCGTACCCCGCGGTCCAACCCGGCCACGTACACCGGGGTCTTCGACCACGTCCGCAAGCTGTTCGCCGAGACGATGGAGGCGAAGGTGCGCGGCTATCTGCCGGGCCGCTTCTCCTTCAACGTCAAGGGCGGACGCTGCGAGAACTGCTCGGGCGACGGCACGATCAAGATCGAGATGAACTTCCTGCCCGACGTGTACGTCCCGTGCGAGGTCTGCCACGGTGCGCGCTACAACCGGGAGACGCTGGAGGTCCACTACAAGGGCAAGTCCATCGCCGAGGTGCTGGACATGCCGATCGAGGAGGGCCTGGAGTTCTTCGAGGCCGTCCCGACGATCGCCCGTCACCTCCGCACCCTCAACGAGGTGGGCCTCGGGTACGTCAGGCTCGGCCAGTCCGCGCCCACGCTCTCGGGCGGTGAGGCGCAGCGCGTGAAGCTGGCGAGCGAGCTGCAGAAGCGCTCCACCGGGCGCACGGTCTACGTCCTGGACGAGCCGACGACCGGTCTGCACTTCGAGGACATCAGCAAGCTCATCACGGTGCTCTCGGGCCTTGTCGACAAGGGCAACACGGTGATCGTCATCGAGCACAACCTCGATGTCGTCAAGACCGCCGACTGGGTCGTCGACATGGGTCCGGAGGGCGGCAGCGGGGGCGGTCTCGTCGTCGCCGAGGGCACGCCGGAGCACGTCGCCTCGGTGCCGGCCAGCCACACCGGGAAGTTCCTCCAGGAGATCCTGGGCGCGGAGCGGATCGGTGAGGCGGTGGTGCCTTCGGCCCGTAAGGCACGCAAGGCGCCCGCGAAGAAGACCGTGGCCGCGAAGGCCTCGACGGCCCGCAGGACGGCCACGGCCAGGACCGCCAAGAAGGCGGCAGCCGAGAAGCCCGCGCCCAAGAAGGCCGTCCGCGCGCGGAAGGCCTGACCAGCCGCCGGACGGGGCGGGGGCCCCCGCCCCGGGGGCGGGGGGGGGGGCCCCGGGGGGGGCCCCCCCCCCCGGGGGCGGGGGGCCGGGGGGGGTACGGCCGGAAGCCGGGGGAAAGGCCGGGGAGGGGCC
>NZ_JBIAJR010000001.1:7675-177182 GCF_042872025.1 Streptomyces sp. NPDC005494 | reverse complement strand
CACCCGCCCCCCCCCCCCCCCGCCCCCCCCCCCCCCCCCCCCCCCCCCCCCCCCCCCGGCCCCCCCCCCCCCCCCCGCGGCCGGCCCCCCCCCCCCCCGTCCGGTTGCCGCGCCTCCGAGGGCCGGGGGCCGGTGGAGGTACAGGCGTTCTCCGTCGGTATCGTCGGGTCTGTCGCCCATACCGCCAGATGCGGCCCGTGTCCGTGGCACCCGGCGCTCCGTACGGTGCGGGCGGCCCCCTGTCCCCCCGACCCGTGGAGACCGCATGTCCGGCCTGCCCGCCGCCCGCCGCACCGTACTGAAGGGCGCCGCTCTCGCCGGTGCCGCCGGGCTGGGAGCGGCAGCCTGCTCGACCGATTCGAAGCTGGGTCACGCACAGACGCCCACCCCCACCGCGCCCGTGGAGCTCGGCTCCCCGGACGAGGTCCCCGTCGGCGGGGCGAAGCTCTACCGGGAGCAGCGGGTCGTCGTGAGCTGTCCCGCCGCCGGGAAGTACAAGGCGTTCAGCGCCCAGTGCACCCACGCGGGCTGCCTCCTGGACAAGGTCGAGGGCAACGAGGGCAACTGCCCCTGCCACGGCAGCCGCTTCGACATGACCACGGGCAAGGCGCTGCAGGGGCCTGCCACCGTGCCGCTGCCCTCCGTCGAGGTGCGGGTCGAGGGCGGAAAGCTCGTCGCCGGTCCCAAGGCCTGACCGGAGGCCTGCCGGGCCGCCGGGCCTGACCTGAATCCTGCCGGGCTCCCGGGCCTGATCTGCCTGGGCCTGACCGGAGACGGGCCCCGGGCCCGACCGGCTCCCGGCCCTGACCTGAAGCCTGCCGAGGGCTCCTGGTTCCCCTGGGAGGGGCCGGTCTGTCAGCGCCCGCAAGTAGGGTGTGAGACATGGCAGACCCCTCCAGCTACCGCCCCAAGCCGGGACAGATCCCCGACTCCCCGGGGGTCTACAAATTCCGCGACGAGCACCGCCGGGTGATCTACGTCGGGAAGGCCAAGAACCTGCGCCAGCGCCTGGCAAACTATTTCCAGGACCTGGCCGGCCTGCACCCGCGTACACGCACGATGGTCACCACGGCGGCCTCGGTCGAGTGGACCGTGGTCTCCACGGAGGTCGAGGCGCTCCAGCTGGAGTACACCTGGATCAAGGAGTTCGACCCCCGGTTCAACGTCAAGTACCGCGACGACAAGAGCTATCCCTACCTCGCGGTGACGCTCAACGAGGACTTCCCGCGCGTCCAGGTCATGCGCGGGGCCAAGAAGAAGGGCGTCCGCTACTTCGGCCCGTACGGCCACGCCTGGGCGATCCGCGAGACGGTCGACCTGATGCTCCGCGTCTTCCCGGTGCGCACCTGCTCCGCCGGGGTCTTCAAGAACGCCGAGCGGACCGGGCGGCCCTGCCTCCTCGGGTACATCGGCAAGTGCTCGGCCCCCTGCGTCGGACGGGTCACCCCTGAGGAACACCGGGACCTGGCCGAGGAATTCTGCGACTTCATGGCCGGCCGCACCGGGACGTACATCCGCCGCCTGGAGAAGGACATGATGCAGGCGGCCGAGGAGATGGAGTACGAGCGGGCGGCCCGGCTGCGTGACGACGCGGAGGCGCTGAAGCGCGCCATGGAGAAGAGCGCCGTCGTCCTCGCCGACGCCACCGACGCCGACCTCATCGCGGTGGCCGAGGACGAACTGGAAGCGGCCGTCCAGATCTTCCACGTCCGGGGCGGACGGGTGCGGGGCCAGCGCGGCTGGGTCACCGACAAGGTCGAGGCGGTCGACACGGCGGGCCTGGTCGAGCACGCGCTCCAGCAGCTCTACGGGGAGGAGTCGGGTGACTCCGTGCCCAAGGAGGTGCTGGTCCCGGCCCTCCCCGAGGACCCGGAGGCCGTCTCCCAGTGGCTCGCGGGCCGCAGGGGCTCCCAGGTCAGCCTCCGCATTCCGCAGCGGGGCGACAAGAAGGACCTGATGGGCACGGTCCAGCGCAACGCACAGCAGGCGCTCGGGCTGCACAAGACCAAGCGGGCCTCCGACCTCACGACCCGCTCCCGCGCCCTGGAGGAGATCGCCGAGGCTCTCGGCCTCGACACGGCGCCGCTGCGCGTCGAGTGCTTCGACATCTCGCACCTCCAGGGCGACGACGTGGTCGCGTCGATGGTCGTCTTCGAGGACGGTCTCGCGCGCAAGAGCGAATACCGCCGCTTCCAGATCAAGGGCTTCGAGGGCCAGGACGACGTCCGCTCGATGCACGAGGTCATCGGCCGCCGCTTCAAGCGCTACCTCCAGGAGAAGGAGCGCCCCGGGGAGTGGGAGGAGACCCCGGCCCCCACCGGCCCGGTACCGGCTCCCGCGGACGGTGGACCGGCCCCCACCGGCCCGGTACCGGCTCCCGCGGACGGTGCGCCGGCTCCCGGGGGCGACGTACCGGCATCCCCCGGAGAGCCCGCGGTGGTGGTGGCGGCCCCGGCGCCGGGTGACATCGCTCCCGCGCGGGAGGAGCCGCGCGAGGACGACGGCCGTCCCAAGCGCTTCGCCTACCCGCCCCAGCTCGTCGTCGTCGACGGCGGGCAGCCCCAGGTCGCCGCCGCCAAGCGGGCCCTGGACGAGCTGGGCATCGACGACATCGCCGTCTGCGGTCTCGCCAAGCGGCTGGAAGAGGTCTGGCTGCCCGATGACGACGACCCGGTGGTCCTGCCCCGCTCCAGCGAGGGCCTCTACCTCCTCCAGAGGATCCGCGACGAGGCCCACCGCTTCGCCATCACCTACCAGCGGGCCAAGCGGGCCAAGCGCATCCGCAGCAGCCCCCTGGACGAGGTCTCCGGCCTCGGTGAGACCCGCAAGCAGGCGCTGATCAAGCATTTCGGCTCCGTCAAGAAGCTGCGGCAGGCGACAATCGACCAGATCTGCGAAGTGCCGGGGATAGGGCGCAGGACCGCGGAGTCGGTGGCCGCCGCCCTCGCCTCGGCGGCCCCGGCCGCGCCTGCCGTGAACACCGCCACAGGAGAGATCATTGAAGAGGACGACGGGGGCAGCAGGACATGACCGAGCACGCGCATGAGCACCAGGACGAACGCGGCCGAGCAGACGGAGCAGCACACATGAGTACGGGAAGCACCACGGAGAAGGCCGAGGCGACCGCCCCCGCCATCCCCGAGCTGGTGATCATCTCGGGAATGTCGGGCGCCGGGCGCAGCACGGCCGCGAAGTGTCTGGAGGACCTCGGCTGGTTCGTCGTCGACAACCTGCCGCCGGCCCTGATCCCCACGATGGTCGAGCTCGGGGCCCGGTCCCAGGGCAACGTCGCCCGTATTGCCGTCGTCGTCGACGTACGGGGCCGTCGTTTCTTCGACAACCTCAGGGAGTCCCTCGCGGACCTGGAGGCCAAGCACGTCACCCGGCGCATCGTCTTCCTGGAGTCCTCCGACGACGCCCTCGTACGCCGTTTCGAATCGGTTCGCCGGCCGCATCCGCTCCAGGGCGACGGCCGCATCGTCGACGGCATCGCGGCCGAGCGCGACCTGCTGCGTGAGCTGCGCGGTGACGCCGACCTGGTCATCGACACCTCCAGCCTCAACGTCCACGAGCTGCGGGCCAAGATGGACGCCCAGTTCGCCGGGGACGAGGAGCCCGAGCTGCGGGCGACGGTGATGTCGTTCGGCTTCAAGTACGGCCTCCCGGTCGACGCCGACCTCGTCGTCGACTGCCGCTTCCTGCCCAATCCGCACTGGGTCCCCGAGCTCCGCCCCTTCACCGGACTCAACGAGGAGGTGTCCGACTACGTCTTCGACCAGCCGGGCGCCAAGGAGTTCCTCAACCAGTACACGGAGCTCCTCCAGCTCATCGCCGCCGGCTACCGCCGCGAGGGCAAGCGCTACGTGACGATCGCCGTCGGCTGCACCGGTGGCAAGCACCGCTCCGTCGCGATGTCGGAGAAGCTGGCCGCACGGCTGGCCACCGAAGGGATCGAGACCGTCCTCGTCCACCGGGACATGGGGCGAGAGTGACCAGTCGCAACATGCGTCTGCGACGGCTGAGCAGAGCCACGGCCGCGCTCTCCGGCCGCAATCGCGGCGCGCCCAAGGTCGTCGCCCTCGGCGGCGGCATGGGTCTGTCGGCGTCGTTGACGGCGCTGCGCCGGATCACGGGGGACCTCACCGCCGTGGTCACCGTCGCCGACGACGGCGGCTCCAGCGGCCGGCTCCGCGAGGAGCTCGGAGTGCTGCCGCCCGGCGACCTGCGCAAGGCGCTCGCCGCGCTCTGCGGGGACGACGAATGGGGCCGGACCTGGGCCCAGGTCATCCAGCACCGCTTCGAGTCCAAGGGGGATCTGCACGAGCACGCGGTGGGCAACCTGCTCATCGTGGCCCTCTGGGAGCAGCTGGGCGACCACGTCCAGGCGCTGGACCTGGTCGGCAAGCTGCTCGGGGCGCACGGCAGGGTGCTGCCGATGTCCGCCGTGCCCCTGGAGCTCCAGGCGCTCGTGCGGGGACACGACCCCGAGCGGCCCGAGGAGATCGTGACGGTGCGCGGGCAGGCCACGGTGGCGCTGACCCCGGGGGAGGTGCAGTCGGTGCACGTCGTGCCCGCCGACCCGCCCGCGGTCCCCGAGGCGGTGGCCGCTGTCCTCGACGCCGATTGGGTGGTTCTGGGTCCGGGGTCCTGGTTCTCCTCCGTGATTCCGCATCTACTGGTGCCCGAGCTGCTCGACGCACTGGTGACCACGAAGGCCCGTAAGGTCCTCTCGCTGAACCTCGCACCACAGCCCGGTGAAACAGATGGCTTCTCACCGCAGCGTCATTTGGAGGTTTTGGGGCGACACGCCCCTAAACTCGCCATGGACGTGGTGCTGGCCGACGAGGCCGCCGTGCCTGACCGCGAGTCCCTCGCCGACGCCGCCCAGCGGCTCGGAGCCGCGGTCGAGCTGGCCCCCGTGGCCTCACCCGACGGCGTTCCGATTCATGATCCGGAGCTGTTGGCCGCCGCGTACGACCGTATTTTTCGGATGCATGGAAGGATCGGCCCATGGCGATGACGCCAGCGGTGAAGGACGAAATCTCTCGGCTTCCCGTGACCCGGACCTGCTGCAGAAAGGCAGAGGTCTCGGCGATTCTCCGGTTCGCGGGCGGGCTGCACCTGGTGAGCGGCCGGATCGTGATCGAGGCCGAGCTGGACACGGCGATGGCGGCGCGCCGCCTCAAGCGGGACATCCTGGAGATCTTCGGGCACAGCTCGGAGCTGATCGTGATGGCTCCCGGCGGACTGCGCCGGGGTTCCCGGTACGTCGTGCGGGTGGTGGCAGGCGGCGACCAGCTGGCGCGCCAGACGGGCCTGGTGGACGGCCGGGGCCGCCCCATCCGGGGTCTGCCCCCGCAGGTGGTCTCGGGGGCCACCTGCGACGCCGAGGCGGCCTGGCGTGGTGCGTTCCTGGCGCACGGCTCGCTCACCGAGCCGGGCCGCTCCTCCTCGCTGGAGGTGACCTGCCCCGGCCCGGAGGCCGCGCTCGCCCTGGTCGGTGCCGCACGCAGGCTCTCCATCGCCGCCAAGGCCCGCGAGGTGCGGGGGGTGGACCGTGTGGTCGTTCGTGACGGCGACGCGATCGGGGCCCTGCTGACCCGTCTCGGCGCGCACGAGTCGGTGCTGGCCTGGGAGGAGCGCCGCATGCGACGGGAGGTCCGTGCCACCGCCAACCGCCTCGCCAACTTCGACGACGCCAACCTCCGCCGCTCCGCACGCGCCGCCGTGGCCGCGGGCGCCCGTGTGGGGCGCGCGCTGGAGATCCTGGGCGAGGAGGTCCCGGAGCACCTCGCGGCGGCCGGACGGCTGCGCATGGAGCACAAGCAGGCCTCCCTGGAGGAGCTGGGCGCGCTCGCCGATCCGCCGCTGACCAAGGACGCCGTCGCGGGCCGCATCCGCCGCCTGCTGGCCATGGCCGACAAGCGCGCCCAGGACCTCGGTGTCCCGGGTACGGAATCGACCCTCAGCGAGGAGATGGCCGACGGCCTCGTGGGCTGAGCGCCCCCGGCAGGTCCCGGCCCGCCCTCGGGTGCGGCCGGGGCTCGGACGACACAGAGGCATGAGCAGGGCCGGCCGTGGGTATTTCCCCGCCGGAGCAGGATCCATTCCGAATTCCGCGGAGTGTTTTCCGGTAAAGGGGCGAGTGCACCAGCCCCGGATTGGACGGGCGGGTGCGTCGCATTGACCGACCGCCTCCCGTCGGATTGACCGACCGCTCTCCCGCCGGTTTGACCGACCGCCGTCCGGCGTGATGACTGAGCGCCGCCCCGCACGATTGAGCGGTTCTGGTTCGGCAGTTCCGGGATCACGCTCCGCCCGAAAGTGCGCCGGCCCGCCGCAATATCGATTGAGTGCCGCTCCGCACGATTGAGCGTCGGTCTCGGGGGCGGCATTCGCGGTGCGGGTCCGCCGGCGGGGTGGGGGCGGACGAAGTCCGTATCGGTGACTCCCCGTGATGCCGATGCCGACGGCCCTGTCCATGCGCCCTTCCTGCGCAAGGAGTTGGGCCCGGGCGGGAGTTGACGCTCGGTGACCACGTGGGCCGCGGCGGTCGCCCCCACCGGCCCGTTCCGGCGGAATCCGGCACTCCTACTCGGCAGTAAGGAGATCTCCCTTCACGCCGCCCCTCTCGATGTCACCCCGGGGCCTTCGGAGAGGTAGGGTCGGAGGCGGTCGGGGACATCCCTATAAAACTCGCCGGCATCGAAACCGGCGTTCCTAACGAGGAGATCGGTTCGTGACGATCCGCGTAGGCATCAACGGCTTTGGCCGCATCGGTCGTAACTACTTCCGCGCGCTGCTGGAGCAGGGTGCGGACATCGAGATCGTGGCTGTCAACGACCTGGGTGACACTGCGACCACGGCCCACCTGCTGAAGTACGACACCATTCTGGGTCGTCTCAAAGCAGAGGTGAGCCACACCGCCGACACCATCACCGTCGACGGTCACACCATCAAGGTGCTCTCCGAGCGCAACCCGGCCGACATCCCCTGGGGTGAGCTGGGCGTCGACATCGTCATCGAGTCGACCGGCATCTTCACCAAGAAGGCCGACGCCGAGAAGCACATCGCCGGTGGCGCCAAGAAGGTCCTCATCTCGGCTCCGGCCAAGGACGAGGACATCACCATCGTGATGGGCGTCAACCAGGACAAGTACGACGCGGCCAACCATCACGTCATCTCCAACGCCTCCTGCACCACCAACTGTGTGGCGCCGATGGCCAAGGTTCTGGACGAGAACTTCGGCATCGTCAAGGGCCTGATGACGACGGTCCACGCGTACACGAACGACCAGCGCATCCTGGACTTCCCGCACTCGGACCTGCGTCGCGCCCGCGCCGCCGCCGAGAACATCATCCCGACCACGACGGGCGCCGCCAAGGCGACCGCCCTGGTCCTCCCGCAGCTCAAGGGCAAGCTCGACGGCATCGCGATGCGCGTCCCGGTCCCGACCGGCTCCGCCACCGACCTCGTCGTGACGCTGCAGCGCGAGGTCACCAAGGACGAGGTCAACGCCGCGTTCAAGAAGGCCTCCGAGGACGGCGACCTCAAGGGCTTCCTGTCCTACACCGAGGACCCGATCGTGTCCTCGGACATCGTCAGCGACCCGGCGTCCTGCACCTTCGACTCCTCCCTGACCATGGTCCAGGAGGGCAACTCGGTGAAGATCCTCGGCTGGTACGACAACGAGTGGGGCTACTCCAACCGCCTCGTCGACCTGACCGTCTTCGTCGGCGGCCAGCTCTGATCCTAGGATCGGCAGGCATCCAGGTGTGATGTGAGGGGCTCGGACGGCGCGACGCGGCGCCGTTCGAGCCCCCTTGCATGCTCATCCGTCCTTCCAAGGAGTATGGGAACAGATGAAGACCATCGACGAACTTCTCGCCGAAGGGGTCGCGGGCAAGCGGGTATTCGTCCGTGCCGACCTCAACGTGCCGCTGGACGGCACCACGATCACCGACGACGGCCGCATCCGCGCCGTCCGCCCGACCGTCGCCCAGCTCGCCGCAGCCGGCGCGCGGGTCGTCGTCGCCTCGCACCTCGGCCGCCCCAAGGGTGCGCCGGACCCGGCGTTCTCGCTGGCCCCCGCCGCCGCCCGCCTGGGCGAGCTGCTCGGCGCCGAGGTCGCCTTCGCGACCGACACCGTCGGTGAGTCCGCCCGCGCCACGGTCGACGCTCTCACCGACGGCCAGGTCGCCGTCATCGAGAACCTCCGCTTCAACGCCGGCGAGACGTCGAAGGACGACGCCGAGCGCGGCGCCTTCGCCGACCAGCTCGCGCAGCTCGCCGACGTGTACGTGGGCGACGGCTTCGGCGCCGTCCACCGCAAGCACGCCTCGGTCTTCGACCTCCCGGCCCGGCTGCCGCACGCGGCCGGTGGCCTCATCGCCACCGAGGTCGGCGTCCTGAAGAAGCTCACCGAGGACGTCGCGCGCCCCTACGCCGTGGTCCTCGGCGGCGCCAAGGTCTCCGACAAGCTCGGGGTCATCGACCACCTGCTGGAGAAGGCCGACCGCATCCTCATCGGCGGCGGCATGGCGTACACCTTCCTCAAGGCCAAGGGCCTCGAGGTCGGGACCTCGCTGCTCCAGGAGGACCAGGTCCCCGCCGTCCAGGGTTACCTCAAGCGGGCCGAGGAGCTCGGCGTGGAGTTCGTGCTCCCCGTCGACGTCCTGGTCGCGGGCGAGTTCCCGGACCTGAAGACCAAGGCCCCGGCCAACCCCACCACGGTCGCCGCCGACGCCATCCCGGCCGACCAGGAGGGCCTGGACATCGGCCCCGAGACCCGCAAGCTGTACGCGGCGAAGCTCGCCGACGCGGCCACCGTCTTCTGGAACGGCCCGATGGGCGTCTTCGAGCACCCCGACTACGCCGAGGGCACCAAGGCGGTCGCCCAGGCACTCGTCGACTCCCCGGCCTTCAGCGTCGTCGGCGGCGGGGACTCCGCAGCCGCCGTCCGTATCCTCGGCTTCGACGAAAATGCTTTCGGCCACATCTCGACCGGTGGCGGCGCCAGCCTCGAATACCTCGAGGGCAAGACGCTTCCCGGACTCGCCGCACTGGAGGACTGACCCTCAATGACTGCTCCCGCACAAGGCCGTATCCCGCTCATGGCGGGCAACTGGAAGATGAACCTCAACCACCTCGAGGCCATCGCACACGTCCAGAAGCTCGCCTTCGCCCTGGCCGACAAGGACTACGAGGCCGTCGAGGTCGCCGTCCTGCCGCCCTTCACCGACCTGCGCTCCGTGCAGACGCTGGTCGACGGCGACAAGCTGAAGATCAAGTACGGCGCCCAGGACCTCTCCGCCCATGACTCCGGCGCGTACACCGGTGAGATCTCCGGCTCCATGCTCGCCAAGCTGAAGTGCACGTTCGTCGCCGTCGGCCACAGTGAGCGCCGCCAGTACCACGGCGAGAACGACGAGATCTGCAACGCCAAGGTGAAGGCCGCGTACAAGCACGGCCTGACCCCGATCCTGTGCGTCGGCGAGGGCCTGGACATCCGCAAGGCCGGTGACCAGGTCTCCTACACGCTGGCGCAGCTCGACGGAGCCCTGAAGGACATCCCGGCCGAGCAGGCCGAGTCCATCGTCATCGCCTACGAGCCGGTCTGGGCCATCGGCACCGGCGAGGTCGCCACCCCCGAGGACGCCCAGGAGGTCTGCGGCGCGATCCGCCGCCGGCTCGCCGAGCTGTACTCGCAGGAGCTGGCCGACGCCGTCCGTATCCAGTACGGCGGCTCCGTGAAGTCCGGCAACGTCGGGGCCATCATGGCGCAGCCCGATGTGGACGGTGCTCTGATCGGCGGCGCCGCTCTGGACGCCGACGAGTTCGTCAAGATCGTCCGCTTCCGCGACCAGTGAGTATGCGGTAGCGCCGATCCGTCGTACCCTTGCGGGGGCCGAGGGGGTTATACCCTCTGGCCCCCGCTGTTCGTACATGCAGTCCTATGAATTCCGGAAAGTAGGGACCAGCCGTGGTTTTGGCGTTCGAGATCGCCCTGATCGTCTTCAGCCTGCTGCTGATGCTGCTGGTGCTGATGCACAAGGGAAAGGGCGGCGGCCTTTCCGACATGTTCGGTGGCGGAATGCAGTCCTCCGTCGGCGGCTCGTCGGTAGCCGAGCGGAACCTCGACCGCATCACCGTCGTGGTCGGTCTGGCCTGGTTCGCGTGCATTGTCGTCCTTGCACTGCTCATCAAGCTGGACAGCTGACCCGTCGTCCGCGATTCCCGGTGAGGGTGTAACTCCTTTCACTGGACGCGCGTTGGGCCTTACGTAGACTGGGGCATCTTCGAGCACCATCACGCAGGGAGTTACGACCGTGGCAAGTGGCAACGCGATCCGGGGAAGCCGGGTCGGAGCGGGGCCGATGGGGGAGGCCGAGCGGGGCGAGTCAGCACCGCGCCTCCGCATCTCCTTCTGGTGCTCGAACGGGCACGAGACGCAGCCGAGCTTCGCCCATGACGCGCAGGTACCGGAGACCTGGGACTGCCCGCGCTGCGGTTTCCCGGCCGGGCAGGACCAGGACAACCCGCCGGATCCGCCGCGCACCGAGCCGTACAAGACGCACCTCGCGTACGTACGCGAGCGGCGCAGCGACGCCGACGGCGAAGCGATCCTCGCCGAAGCCCTCGCGAAACTCCGCGGCGAAATCTAGTCGTTCACCGGCCGGTCACCCCTCGGGTGCCCGGCCGGAATCCGTTTGTCGCCTCCGGAACCTGCCATTGCTCCGTCCCACCCTCCAGATCAATTAGGTTGGAGGGGCAGCGGGGAAGGTTGCAGGTACGAGAAGAAGTGGGCGATTTCCGGGATGAACGCACAAAGCCGAACCAAGCTCAATCAGACCCCCGAGTGGGCGGCTCTCGGCAAGCACCGTGAGGAGTTCGGCGACACCCATCTGCGCCGGCTGTTCGCACAGGCGCCTGACCGCGGTACGGCGTACACCCTCAGGGTCGGTGACCTCCACATCGACTACTCCAAGCACCTGGTCACCGACGAGACGTTGCGTCTGCTGCGGGACCTCGCCGGTGCGACGGGCGTGGCCGAGCTGCGGGACGCGATGTTCCGGGGCGAGAAGATCAACACCACCGAGGACCGGGCCGTCCTGCACACCGCGCTCCGCGCCCCGCGCGACGCCGTGATCGAGGTCGACGGTGAGAACGTGGTGCCGGCCGTGCACGCCGTCCTCGACAAGATGGCCGCCTTCGCCGACCGGGTCCGGGCGGGCGAGTGGACCGGCCACACGGGCAAGCCGGTCAAGAACATCGTGAACATCGGCATCGGCGGCTCCGACCTCGGGCCCGCCATGGCCTACGAGGTGCTGCGCTCCTTCACGGACCGCTCGCTCACCGTCCGCTTCGTGTCGAACGTCGACGGCGCCGACCTCCACGAGGCCGTCCGTGACCTCGACCCGGCGGAGACCCTGTTCATCGTCGCGTCCAAGACCTTCACCACGATCGAGACCATCACCAACGCCACCTCCGCCCGCGACTGGCTGCTCACCGAGCTGAGGGCCGGTCAGGATGCCGTCGCCAAGCACTTCGTGGCGCTGTCGACCAACGCGGACAAGGTCACGGACTTCGGTATCGACACGGCCAACATGTTCGAGTTCTGGGACTGGGTCGGCGGCCGGTACTCCTTCGACTCGGCGATCGGCCTCTCGCTGATGATCGCCATCGGCCCGGAGCGCTTCCGCGAGATGCTCGACGGCTTCCACCTCGTCGACGAGCACTTCCGCACCGCGCCCGCCGAGGAGAACGCGCCGCTGCTGCTGGGGCTGCTGGGGGTCTGGTACGGCCACTTCTTCGACGCCCAGTCGCACGCCGTACTGCCGTACAGCCACTATCTGTCCAAGTTCACGGCGTACTTGCAGCAGCTGGACATGGAGTCCAACGGCAAGTCCGTGGACCGGCAGGGCGATCCGGTCGAATGGCAGACCGGACCGGTCGTCTGGGGCACTCCCGGCACCAACGGGCAGCACGCCTACTACCAGCTGATCCACCAGGGCACCAAGGTCATCCCGGCCGACTTCATCGGCTTCGCGGCGCCGGTCCAGGACCTGCTGCCCGGCCTGATCGCCCAGCACGACCTGCTGATGGCCAACTTCTTCGCCCAGACCCAGGCGCTCGCCTTCGGCAAGACGCCGGAGGAGGTCCGCGCGGAGGGCGTGCCCGAGGAGCTCGTGCCGCACAAGACGTTCCCCGGCAACCACCCGACGACCACGATCCTCGCGGACCGGCTCACCCCCTCGGTGCTCGGCCAGCTGATCGCGCTCTACGAGCACAAGGTCTTCGTCCAGGGCGCCGTGTGGAACATCGACTCCTTCGACCAGTGGGGCGTCGAGCTGGGCAAGGTCCTCGCCAAGAAGGTCGAGCCGGTCCTGACCGAGGGCACGGGCGGCGAGCAGCTGGACAGCTCCACCGCCGCGCTGGTCTCGGCGTACCGCTCGCTGCGGGGCCGCTGAGCCCATGGCGGAGGGGGAGGGGACGATACGGCTCAGGCCGCCGCGCAACAGGCTGGATCCGCGGGCCGTCGGCTGGTGGAGAGCCCAGTGGCTGCTGCTGACCGCGGCGCCGGTGGCGGTCCTGGGCATCCTGGGGGCGTTCATCGCTCCGGCGAGGTTCTGGCTGCTGATGCCGGCCGCCGCCCTCGCGGGCGCCGGCCTGCTGTGCGCCGTCCTCTTCCCCTCCTGGTGGTACCGCACGCACCGCTGGGAGGTCACCGATGACGCGGTCTACGTGAGCACCGGGGTCCTCCTGCGGGAGTGGCGGATCGCGCCGATGTCCCGCATCCAGACGGTGGACACGGTCCGGGGCCCGCTGGAACAGCTCTTCGGGCTGGCCACGGTCACCGTCACCACCGCGTCCGCCAAGGGCGCCGTGCGGATCGAGGGACTGGCCCACGAGGCCGCGGCCTCGCTCGCCGAGCGGCTGACCCGCATCACCCAGGACACCCCCGGGGACGCCACGTGAGCACGGCCGCCGGCGCCGACCCCGGCTGGCGCCGGCTCCACTTCCGTACGGTCCTCGTCACCGCGCTGGTCACGGCGGGGGTCGCGGCGGGCGCGGCCGTGCCGGTCACGGTCGCGTTGTCCGGCCGCCTCGGGTACGCGAGGGCGATCGGCTGGGAGTTGGCGGGGGCGGCGCTGCTGAGCGGCTGCGCCGCCGCCGGGGACTACGTCCGCTGGCGGCGCACCCAGTACCGGGTCGGCGCCGAACGCGTCGATCTGCACACCGGGCTCCTCCTGGTGAAGCGCCGCTCGCTGGCGCGCGAGCGGATCCGCAGCGTCGATCTCACCGCTCACCCGCTGCTGCGGGTCCTCGGGCTCGTGACGGTGCGCATCGGCACCGGAGAGCAGGGCGGCGACTCCACCCTGGAGCTCGATCCCGTCACCCGCGCGGAGGGCGAGCGGCTGCGCCACGAACTGCTCGACCGCGGAGTCCCGCAGGCCCCCGGGACGCACCGGGAGGGCGCGCTCGCCACGCTCGACCCCCGCTGGATCCGCTACGCCCCCGTGTCCTTCGTCGCACCCATGCTCGGCGGCGCCGCCGCGGGCGGTGTCCTCCAGGTCAGCGAGTGGGTCGGCGCCCAGGGCGAGGTCATCGACTGGGTCGCCGACCGCTTCCGCGACACCCCGCTGCTGTGGGCGATCGGCGTGCTGGTCCTGGCCGCCCTGGTCGCCGGAGTGGTCGGCGCACTCGGGCTGTGGGTCGAAATGTGGTGGAACTACCGGCTGGAACGCGAACCGGGCGGCACCCTCCGGGTCCGGCGAGGTCTGTTCACCGCGCGTTCGCTGTCCGTCGAGGAGCGCCGGCTGCGCGGGGTGGACCTGGTGGAGCCGCTGGGCGTACGGCTGGTGGGCGCGGCCCGGGTGGACGCGATCACCACGGGCCTGACCAAGGACGAGGAGTCGCGGAGCGGTGACCACAACACCCTGCTGCCGGCCGCTCCCCGTGCCGTGGCCGACGCCATCGCGGCCGAGGTCCTGCGGGAGCCCGGCGCCCCGAACGGTGCCGCGCTCACGGCCCACCCCCGTGCCGCGCGCGGCCGGCGGCTGCGCCGTGCTGTGGCCGTGGCGCTCGTACCCGTGCTGGTCCAGGCCGTGCTGGGTGTTCTGCTGACCCCCGTACTGCTGTGGACCGCGCTCGCCTGCGGCGTGCTGTTCCTGCCGCTCGCCGTGCTCCTGGGCCTCGACTCGTACCGGTCGCTGGGCCACACGCTGAGCGGCGGCTATCTGGTCACCCGCTCCGGTACGGTCCGGCGTTCCACGGCGGCCCTCCAGCGGGCCGGGGTGATCGGGTGGACGGTGAAGCAGTCCTGGTTCCAGCGGAGGGCCGGGCTGCTGAGCGTCACCGCCACGACGGCGGCCGGAGGCGGCGCCTACACGGCACGCGACACCGACGCCTGTGAGGGTCTCGCCTTCGCGTCCGAGGCCGTCCCAGGGCTGCTGGAACCGTTCCTGGACCGTGGCTGAGGGGGCCGCGGCCGAGCGGGAAGGGCGCGGCTGACCCCGTTCGCCGAGCGACCGGTCGCGTCTCCGGCCCGGCTCCTGCCGCCTCGTGCGGGCAGCCGGCTCCTGACGGGCCCGCGCCGTCAACGGGCGAGCAGCGTGGTGGCGCCGAAGGCCGGGATGCCGGCCGGTGGGGGAGCGTCCCGCCGAGCCGGGGCGGGGTGCCCCGCGGCCAGCACGTAGAGCGGGACGTGACCGGTGTTGTCCAGGCCGCAGCGGCCGGCGACCTCGGAGTCCCTGAAGGCCCCGGTCTGGGCAGGGCCGAGTCCGAGGGCCGTCGCGGTCAGGGCGAAGGTCTGCCCCAGGTGCCCGGCGTCCAGCAGGCAGACGCGGTACGCGCGGGGCGTCGGGTACTTCACGCTCATCCGCTCAAGCCGCGCGGCGAGCAGGACCAGGAAGGCGGGCCGCGCCGCCCACTCCTGATCGGCACAGAGACGGGCGGCCTCCGCGGGCGTGAAGCCCTCGGAGAGCAACGCGAGACCGTGCCGCAGGCCGTCGTAGTGATACCAGCCAGGATCGAGGCCCTCGACGTCCAGGACCCCCACGTAGGCGTCGATCTCCTGACGGGAGCCGCCCTGCGGACTGGTGCGCCGGTACAGGGCGCCCCGCCCGCAGTCGATGAAGTCGGCCGGTCCGAAGACCACGGACAGCAGGGCGGCCAAGGTCTCCGCCGGCACCGGCTCGCCGGTGAAGTCGCGGTGGGTACGGCGCTCGTACAGCACCTGCTCGAACGGCGCCCCGAGCCCCGGCGGTCTGCGAGGCAGCAGGAGGAGGGGTACTCGCGGGTGGTCCGTGAACAGGGGAGGCGGTACGGGCGAGGGTGCCGCGCCGCCCGTGTCCCCGGCCTTCGGTGTGCCCCCCGGATGTGTGACTGGGGTCCCCGCCCCCACGGCTCCCCCCGGATGCGCGTCCGGCTCTCCGGACTCGACGAGGGGCGGCGGGCCCCCGGCGGACGCGGAGCCCGGGGGTCCCACGGCGTCCGGGTGGTCGTACACGTCCTGCGTGGCGTAGTGGAAGAACGACGCCTCGGGCATCCATGAACCCCACCGCCCCGCGATCTCCTCGTCCCGGTGGGCGGCCGCGCCACCCTGCTCCAGGAGGGCCCCGCTCCGCGACAGCGTCTCGACGGCCTCCTCCACGGTGTCCCGGGTGAGATGGCCGAGCTCTTCGGCTGCCTCGGCGGCGGTGCTCCAGTCCTCGAAGGCGGTGAGGACCTCAGCGGCTGCCGGGTGCAGCGCCGTGGGTGTGCCGTGCGGGTGGGGGTGGACGACGAAGGCGCCGTCGTGCCAGTAGCAGGTCAGGCAACGGGAGCGGCGTAGACGCAAGGTGACTCCTCGGTACACGGGCGGCTGGGAGGAAGGAAGGCCGGGACATACGTGTGGGGCCGGGCAGGGGAGTGCCCGGCCCCACACGCGCGGTCACGCCTGGCGGTAGGCCCACGTCCAGTTCCAGGTGGAACCCTGACCGGCCGCGGGGCGGTCGGCCCGGACGGCGATGCGGTGCTTCATCTCGATCCTGCGCATTATTCGACACCTCCTTTCGAGAACTCTCGTGCATGTGTCGCCGCGACGACTCCTCAATGACGCACGACAGAATTCCGATATGCAAGAGGCGCAATCGTCGATCACTCTTTCGTGGTGAAACCACTGGCCTCTGATTCTCATTCGAGTTGCATTCGTGGCTAGTGCTGTCACGCGCTGTCAACCCGTTTCGTATACGAGCGGGAGGGGCGATCGGTGCGCGTCCGCCTGTATTCGAACGCCGGCGATCCGAGGCGGCCAGGGCGGCTCCGGACAGCATGCGTGGAGCATCGTCCCTGTTCAGGGCGTTGTGTGGCGGCTGCTTACCAATTTCTTTCAGTCTTTTTTCGGCTACCTGTCGGTGCGGACGAAGCTCTCCCGGAGGTGTCATAGCGTGCGGTCATCGACGCTCGACGAGCAAACGCACTCCCACCGTCCGGTCGGGGGTTTGCGCGCCGCGCCAGCGGAATTCTTCCGGTGCGAGGGCATTCGGAAGGAACAAGCAAATTCCTTGCACGGAGGGCGTCGGACCGCCGATATACCAAAGGGGAAGCATGACCGTATTCTCGTCCAGTGAAATGGCGTCCGACGTGTTCGGCCGGCTCTTCGACGTGCTGCTGGAGGACGAGCAGTTCGTGGAGAAGGCGCGCAGGGAAGCGCTGTCGGTGCAGTTGGTGCACAGCAAGCCCGACTGCCGGATCTTCGTCTCGTCCGAGGGCGTCGTCCACGGGGAGCCGCCGTTCAAGGCCGCGATCACCCTCAAGATGACCTGCGACACCGCGCACGCCCTGTGGATGGGCCGCCTGCTGGTGCCCGCCGCCATCGCCACCGGCAAGGTCCGGATCCGCGGCCGCATCGCCAAGGTGCTGGAACTCGTGCCGATGCTCCAGCCCGCCTTCGACAGCTATCCGGCGATCGCCGCGGAGTCGGGCGTCGGTGTCTGACCTCCCTGACCTTCCGAGACATCCCGACGACACCGACCAGGAAACCGAGGAACCCATGACCGTCGACGTACCGGCAGACCTCTCCCCAGAGCTCAACTTCGACACGTTGCCCCCGGAGGTGAGGCAACTCAAGGAGGACGCACGGCGGTTCGCGCAGGAGACCGTCAAACCCCTGGTCCAGCAGCTCGATCAGGCGCCGGCGGAGGACTTCGACTGGGACGTGATGCGCCGCGGCCACGAAATCGGCCTGACCCGTGCCGCCGTCCCCACCGACTACGGCGGCCTCGGCCTCGGGATGCTCGGGGTCGCCACCGCCCTGGAGGAAGTGGCCGCCGTGTGCCCCGGCACCGCGCTGGTCTTCGGTGCCACCATGCTCGGCCAGGCCCCGCTCCTCCTCTCGGGCGACCCTCGCCTCCAGGCGCGGTACCTCCCGCTCTTCTCCGGCGACGAACCGGTGCTCGCCTGCAACGCCGTCACGGAGGAGGACGCCGGGTGCGACCTGATCATCCCGGCCAACGCGCCGCACGCACGTAACGTCATGACCGCGCGCCGGGACGGCGACCAGTACGTGCTCACCGGCAGGAAGCGGTTCATCACCAACGCCCGCTTCGCGGCCTTCGCCTCCGTGTTCGCGAACATGGAGGGCAGCCCGGGCGCCACCGGACTCACCTCCTTCATCGTGCCGCTGAACCTGCCCGGCGTCGTACGCGGCCCGGTCGCCGACAAGATGGGCTACCGGGCCTGCCTGGGCAGCGAGCTGGAGTTCCACGAGGTCCGGGTCCCCGCCGAGAACATGATCGGCGGCGAGGGCGAGGGCATGCCCATCAACATGGCGCAGAGCAACATGGCCCGCGCCGCGGTCGCCGGGATCTCCACCGGAGTGGCCCGCGGCGCCCTCGAACAGGCCGTGGCCTGGGCCGGGGAACGGGTACAGGGCGGTGAACTGCTGCGGCGTCACCAGTTCACCGCGGCGAAGCTGGCCGACATGACCGCGAAGGTGGACGCGGCGCGCCTGCTGTACCTGCACGCGGCGAACACCGTGGACACCCAGCTGCCCCCGCCCGCCTACGAGCCCGCCGTGGCCAAGCTGTTCGCCGACCGCGCCGCGGTCGACGTCGCCGACGCCGCGCTGTCCCTCGTCGGCGCCCGGGGCTACCTCCGCTCGTACGGCGTGGAGAAGATGCTCCGCGACGCCTACGGAACCCGGATCTACGAGGGCACCCCCGAGGTGCTGGCACTCACGATCACCGAGAGCCTCTACGCCGAGGACGACGCCGAATGAACACCGCACACCCGCGCGCGGGCGGTGACGGGCACGCCCGCACCACCGTCCCGACCTCCGCGGACCCCTCGGGCTCCCGTGCCCTGCGTTACGTCGCCGACATCATCGAGCTGCACGAACGGCTCAGCTACCGGCAGCTCCCGGCGGAGATCTCCGGCACCCCGCTGTACCACGCGGAGGACGTCCACAGCGGTCTGATCACCCTCACCGTGCGGGACAGCCAGATCCCCGCCCGCTACCTCCGGGGGATCCTCGGCTTCCGGCTCGCCCAGTACCTGCGGCTCAGCTGGATCTCGGCCGACCTCGTCTACCGGACGGCCGCGTACCACGAACCGCTGCCCCGCCCGGGCCAGATGGAGAGCATCCACACGGTGACCCTCTGCTCGCGCACCGGGAGGATCCGAGGTTACGTCGGGCTGAGCTGCTCCGCCGACCCCGTCAGCCTGCCCCTCGACTCGCCCCGGCGCGCCCTGTTCCCGACCGAGGCCGCCCACGGCATCGACCTGCTCGGACAGTACGCGCGTCCCGGGCTCGGGACCCACCAGGTCTTCGAGCTCAAACGCTTCCTGCGCGACCAGTCGATGCCCCTCGGTATCCAGCACGACCGGGTGCCGTGGCACCTGATGCTCGGCATGGGTGAGGCGATGATCCAGCTCGACGACGCGATCCGCCTCGTGCTCGGCGACGCCAAGGAGCACGTGGCCCTGCGCCACCTGCGTCTGGCCGGCTTCGACCTCCACGTCGTCGAGGACACCTCCCCGAGCCTGCCCTCGTCCGACCCGCTGGCGCCCATCTACCACCAGGGCGTCCTCGCCAAGCCCTTCGTCGCCCCGGTGCCCGAGGACCTGCCCTGGTACCGCGACGTCGTCCGTTCCTACATGGACGGCAGCAGCGACCTGACCTCGTACCACGAGATGGTGGCCAGGCTCGCCGGGCGCAGGCAGGCGAACGGCCGCCCCGTGATCCCCCGCCAGCGTGGAGGTGCCGCATGACCCTGGAACACCTGGGCCGTACGCCGGCCGAAGGGGAATCGGCACCCCACAGCCGCTTCTACGAGGAACTGGTCACCCGGAACGCGGGCGTCGTGTCGGCGGGCGAGCAGTCGGCGCTGCGCAATGCCACGATCCTGGTGGCGGGCTGCGGGTCGATCGGCGGCGCGGCCGTGGAGCCGTTGACGCGGCTCGGGGTGCAGCGCTTCGTCGTGGCGGACCCGGGGACCTTCGAACTGAACAACCTCAACCGCCAGAGCGCGGTCGCCGCCGACATCGAGCAGAACAAGGCCGCCGGCGCGGCGGAACGCATCATGTCGATCAACCCGCACGCCCGGGTCACGGTGTTCACCGAAGGGGTGACCGCGTCCACGGTGCAGCGCCTCACCGCGCCGAGCCAGCTCGTCATCGACGGGGTGGACGTCACCACCCTCGACGGATGGCGCGCCAAACACCTGCTGCACCGCGTGGCCGCCCAGCGGAGGCTGCCGCTCATCACCGGCTGGGACATGGCCGGAACCCAGTACGTGCGCTGCTACGACTACCGGCGCCTGCGCGAACCCTTCGGCGGGGCGATCACCGTGGAGGACATCGAGCGGGTGGACACCTGGGAACTCCTGCGACGGGCGGTGCCGTTGCGCAGGGTCCCCGCCGAGATGCTGGCGGAGATCCGGGCCAACCACACACGCACGGACTACAGCTTCCCGCAGGTCGCCTACACCGCGACGGCGTTCGGCGTACTGAGCTCGCACATGGCGGTGCGTGTGCTGGCGGGCAGGCGTGTGCGCCAGGAGATCGGCCTGGACGTGCACCAGCTGGCCCGGCCGCTGGGCGAGCGCTGGCGGACCCGGCTGCGGTGGCCCTTCGAACTGGCGGCCCTGGTGCCGCCGGTGATCCGCGTCATGCGTGGCACGGGCGCGCACTGAACCGACCGCGTACGCCTCACCGGCGGCGGTCCCGCGGCTCCCCTCCCGCGAGGCCGCCGCCGGTGTCAGGTTCGCGGCCCATCCTCCAGGAAAAGGCAATCATGCATGTCTCCAAGCGGAACGTCCTGTGGACGTTCCTGTGCTGTGGCCTGGGCGTGGCCATGGTCTCCCTCGACAACCTGGTCGTCATCACCGCTCTGCCCGCGATCCGGGAGAGCCTCGGCGGCGACATCCAGCAACTCGAGTGGACCGTCAACGCCTACACCCTCACCTACGCCGTCCTCATGCTTCCCGGTGCCGCCCTGGGCGACCGGTTCGGGCGGAGGCGGATGTTCGCCGTGGGGCTCGGCGTCTTCACCGCCGCGTCGGCCGCGGCGGCGCTCGCCCCCGGCATCGGCGCCCTCATCGCGGCCCGGGCCCTGCAAGGACTCGGCGCCGCCGCTCTGATGCCCCTCAACCTGACCCTGCTCACCGCCGTGGCCCCCGCGGCCCGCCGCGGCGCCGTCCTCGGCGCACTCAGCGCCGTGGAGGGGCTGGCCATCGCGACGGGGCCGCTCGTCGGCGGGGTGATGGTGGAGCACCTGACCTGGCAGTGGATCTTCTGGATCAACGTGCCGATCGGGCTGGTCCTGCTGCCGCTCGGCCGATGGAAGCTCGCCGAGAGCCGCGGGCCCAACTCCCGCCTGGACCTGATCGGGACCGTACTGGCCGGCGTCGGTCTGTTCGGCATCGTCTTCGGCCTCATCCAGGGCCCCACGGACGGCTGGACCAGTCCCCTCGTCCTGGCCGCGCTGGCCGGGGGCGCGCTCGTCCTGGTCGCGTTCGTCGCCTGGGAGCTCCGTACGGACATGCCCATGTTCCCGATGCGGCTGTTCCGCCATCGGACCTTCAGCGGGATGAACGCCGCCGGGCTGCTGATGTTCGCCGGCATGTTCGGCTCGGTCTTCCTGCTCACCCAGTTCTTCCAGGGCCCGCGCGGCTACTCCCCGATGGAGGCGGGGCTGCGCATCCTGCCCTGGACCGCGGTACCGATCTTCGTCGCGCCGCTGGTCGGACTCCTCTCCGACCGCATCGGCAGCCGGGCCATCGTCGCGATCGGCCTGACCTTCCAGGCCTGCGGGCTCGGCTGGATCGCCTCCCGTGTGTCGCCGGACGTGGACTACGTCTCCCTGATCCCGGCCCTGGTCATGTGCGGGCTCGGCATGACCTTCTACTTCTCCCCGACCGCGAACCTGGTGATGGGCTCGGTCGACGCCCAGGACCGGGGGATGGCCTCGGGCGCGGTCAACTCGCTGCGGGAGCTGGGCGGTGTACTCGGAGTCGCCGTACTGGCCTCCGTCTTCACCGCGCACGGCGAACTCACCACGCCGGAGGGGTTCACCGACGGCATGGTCCCCGCCCTCTGGACCGGTGCGTGCCTCATCGCCGTCGGCGCGCTCGCCGTCCTGACGACGCCGAGACGGCCGGGTGCGGGCCGGGCCGCCGGCAGGGGCGCGGGCCTGAAGATCTCCGGCGCCGAGAGCGCCCAGGCCTGACGCCGGGGCGCGGAGAGCGCCCGGGCCCGACGCCGGGGCATTAAGAGCGCGCGGCCCCGACGCCGGGGCGCCGACAGTGCCCGGGCCTGACGCCGGCTCCGGCGTCACCGAAAGCCCCGACCACCAAGGCGTTTTCCACGCTCAGCCTGGAGGGAGAGTCCGATCGACGCATCTGTCCGCGTTCTGCTCGTCGACGACCGTGCCATCACCCGGACCGGCATCCGGGCCATCCTCGACCAGGACCAGGGCATCGAGGTGGCCGGTGAAGCCGCCGACGCCACCGAGGCCGAGCGGGAGGTGCTGCGTCTCGGGCCCGCCGTGGTGCTCGCCGACGCCCAGTCGCCCGGTCTCGACGTCGTCGGACTGGTCAGGGCTCTGGCCGCACGCCACGGGGACTCGATGCCGGCGGTCCTGCTCACCGCCCAGGGTGCCGACGGCACCGCGAGAGAAGCCCTGCGCGCCGGCGCCAAGGGTGTGGTGCTGAGCAGCGCCACACCGGAACAGCTGGTGGCCGCCGTCCACATGGTCTCGGCGGGGTACGCCGTCCACGTCGCCCCCGGACTCCGGCACGGCGACGGCGGCGACGAGCCCTGGCCGGTGACGGTCCCCCGCCCGGGGGCGGGCCCGGACCGCGCACGGGCGGATCTGCTGACCCGGCGCGAGCGGGAAGTGCTGCAACTCCTCGCGCGCGGCCTCAGCAACGCCGAGATGGCCGCCGAACTGGTGGTGAGCGAGAGCACCGTCAAGTCGCACGTGCAGAACCTGCTCGACAAGCTGCACCTGCGCAACCGGGTGCACGCCGTGATCTACGCACACCGGACGGGCCTGGTGTCCGCCGCCTGCGGCTGCTCCGGCCCGCCGAGGGCCGGAGCGGCGTGAGTACTGCTCGGCGGGACCGCGTGGGTACGGCCGAAGCCCTCACGCACGTGTGGAGCCCCTGCCGGACCGATGTCCGGCAGGGGCTCCGTGCTCAGCCCAGCGCCTCCAGCAGGTAACCGCGTCTGCTGGCGGTGCGGACCCGCAGTCCCAGGGGAAGGAGACGGCGCCGGATCCGCATCACGTGCAGGTCCAGGGCGTTCCGGCTCGCCGTGCTGCCCCGCGTGCTGAGGAGCGTGAGCAGCTCGTCACGCGCCACCAGGCTGCCGAAACGCTGTACCAGGGGCCGTAACAGGTACATCTCGGTCGGGGACACGGGCACCACGCGGCTGCCGTACCTGAGCAGCCCGTCATGGTCCAGCGCCGGCACGTCGTGCGAGGAGGCCCTGGCGCGCAGCGCGGAGATGCGTGCGGCGAAGTCCTCCCGTGTGATCGGGGACCGGACCCAGTCCTCCCGCACGTCCGTCGACACGGGTGGCGTCGCCCCGTTCTCGATCACGAGGAGGCGCAGGACACCCTTGTGCCGGAAGTGCTCCAGCTTCGACGCTTCGAGGGGCCAGCGGACCACTTGAACCTGTTCCTCGGCCGAGGACGGGTGAGGCCTTTTGGTGTGCGGCACGAATCTCCCTTTCCGATTTTTGCATGAGAACGGGAATGCCGGAACCCCAGGCCTCACTGTGCATTGCTTTATTTTTGAAGTGCACGGGACCGAGGTGGCGGGGAACTGTTCTCTGCAGCCTCTTTCTTTACTATGCAGCATTCCTGAGCATGGTGGCAATAAGCAATAATCGAAGGCATAGTACGACAAGTCAGAAAGAATTTGATCATGGTGCTGAGCTCGGCATACTTTACGCGCAAAGGGGGTGAAGCGCTCTCTTCGCCGTTTGATTCTGCGCCCCCTGCGCCCCCCTGGCGGGGGAGGATCCGCTAAAAGGGGGAGTCGATAATTCGACAGAATAGCCGAGGTGGAGAAGGGCCGCTGTCGCTTAGCTTGAGTTGCGGTTGCGGTGAGAGGAATCTGCGGCCGGTAACTCGTCTCTGCCTTGTGGCATTCTGTGCGCCCGTCCGGGGCCTACGGCATTTTCAAGCCACGCGCGGTGCAAAGGAATGGGGAGCTGGTATGTGTGTGACTGTGGAAGCGAATGCATTTCACGAGGGGGAGGAGAGCGGCCGGGGCGGCACGGCCGGTCGGAGCGCGGAGACCCTCGGGGGCACGGAGGCCGCCACGCGCCCGGGAGCCCACGAGGAGCCGGCCCAGGTGACGGGCGCCCTCGATCTGATGCTCGCCGTGGCACGGCTCACCGTCGCGGGACTCAGCAGGCGCGCACGGTCGGCCGAGGGCGCGGGCGAGAGGGGCCGTCGTGCGGCGTACGGACGGTGAGGCCGCGGGTCGCCGCGGCGGGCCGGTGAACGACGTACTGGTGACGGGCATGGGGGCCACGACCCCGCTCGGCGCCGATGTCCCGGGCACCTGGAACGGGCTCCTGGCGGGCCGGTCCGGCATCACGCCGATCGTCTCCCCCTGGGTCACACAGCTGCCGGTCCACATCGCCGGCGCCATGCTCCAGGACCCCTACGCCGAGGTGGACCGCGTACAGCGGCGACGGCTGGACCGGAGCCAGGCGGCGGCGCTGGTCGCGGCCAGGGAGGCATGGTCCGACGCGGGACCGCCCGGGGTCGAACCCGAACGACTGGCCGTCGTCGTGGGCACCGGCATCGGCGGAGCGCTGACCATACTGGACCAGCACGACCGGATGGGGGAGCGGGGCCAGCGCGCGGTGTCCCCCTACACCGTCCCCAGGCTCATGCCCAACGGCCCTTCCGCGGTGGTGAGTCTGCTGCTCGGGGCGCGGGCGGGAACCCATGCCCCTACCAGCGCCTGCGCCTCGGGTGCCGAGGCGATCGCCGTCGGCGCCCTGCTCATCCGCGCGGGCCGCGCCGATGTGGTCGTGGCCGGAGGCACGGACGCCTGCATCCATCCCCTGTCGCTCGGCGCCTTCGCGCAGATGCGCGCGCTGTCACTGCGCAACGACGCCCCCGAGCAGGCCTCCCGGCCGTTCGACCGGCAGCGGGACGGCTTCGTGATGTCCGAGGGTGCGGGAATGGTCGTCCTGGAGCGCGGTGACTTCGCGCGGGCACGCGGTGCCCGTGTGCACGCGGCGCTGGCCGGGGCCGGTGTCACGTCCGACGCCCACGACATCACGCTGCCCGACTCCGCGGGGCAGGTACGCGCCATCGAGGAGGCCCTGCGCGACGCGGGGCTGACGGGTGGCGACATCGGGCACGTCAACGCACACGCGACCGGGACGCCGCAGGGGGACGTCGCCGAGGCCCGGGCGCTGACGACCGCGGTGGGGAACCATCCGGTGGTCACCGCCGCCAAGTCCGCCACGGGCCACCTCCTCGGCGCCTCGGGAGCCCTGGAGGCGATCCTCACGGTGCTCGCTCTCACGGAGTCGATCGTGCCCCCGGTGCGCAACCTCGAGAAGCCGGGCGACGGCATCGAACTGGACCTGGTGACCGGCGCCCCTCGCACCATCGACGCCACCGCGGCGTTGTCGACGTCCTTCGGCTTCGGCGGCCACAACGTGGTGCTGACCTTCACCCGTGACTGAGCTCCCGGCGGGCGCGCCGCCCGGTCCGCCACCGAGCCGTGGACAGGGGGAGGTGGCCGCATCACCAGCGGGCAGCCGCCCGCTCTCGCACCGCGACGAGGTGGCGGGCGACCTCGTCGGGATGCGTGAGCTGGGGGTAGTGGCCGGCCGACGCGATCTCCGTGACCGGCAGTGCGGTCGGCTCGGCCAGTGGGTCCCGCGCTCCGACGACGAGTTCCACGGGCACCTCGACACGCGGCAGGGCGCTCCGCAGAGCATCGCGCCGGCCGTAGGCCGAGCGCAGGGCCGCGACGACCCTTACTGCCGCCCCCGAACGCCGCAGGTCCGCCACCGGACCCTCCAGGTAACCGTCATGCGGCAGCCCGAGCGATCCCGCCAGCCGCTCGGCGGTCATCCGGCGCAGCACCGGCACGGCGAGAGGGGAGCGCGTCAGCCATGAGGAGGGTGGCTGGAGGAAGGCCGGGGAGACGAGGACCAGCGCTCCCACCCGCCCGGGATGCCTGAGCGCGTAACGCAGGGCCGGTCCGCAGGAGTAGGAGTGCGCGACCAGGACCGGCCGGCTGGTGAGCGGCTCGAGGAAGGCCGCCAGCCAGTCGTCGTGGGACTGCCGGGCGGGTGCCGACCGCCCGAACCCCGGCAGATCGGCGGACAGACAGGAGTCGTCCACCCGGTCGGTCACCCCGGACCAGGAGTCCGCGTCGACGGGAAGGCCGTGCAGGAAGACGTAGCCCGGCCGCTCCCGGTCGCCGGTCACCCACGTTCTGTCCGCACCCACCTGCTGGAATCCGTACGGCGCGCGCGGTGCCCGGACCCGCCCGAAGCGGGCGGCCACCAGATCGTCGGTCCATCCGCGCAGGGCGTCGCCCACGGGAGGCATCTCCAGGTCGCAGGAAGCGGCGAACTTGCGTGCGGGCGAGGTGTCGTACCGGTCGGTGGAGAGGAAGGAGAGCGTCTCGGGGTCGGCCTTGGTCAGGGCACGGGGCAGCCGCTTCAGGAGCTGGACGGGCACGAACCGGCGCGGAGCCCGTACGCCCATGTGCCCGGCGAGCAGCGAGACGAGCTGCGGCAGCGTGGGCGTGGTGTCGTCGAGCACCCAGTAGGTGTTGCCCGCGCTCTCCTCGTTCTCGGGAAGGGAGGCCAGGAACCGCACGAAGTAGTCGAGTTCGACGACCGGGAGGAAGATGTCAGGACCGCCGGGCAGCGCGGGGAGAGTGCCCCGCCACAGCTCCCCGACCAGATCCGCCAGGCCGACGTACTGTCCCGGGCCGATCACCGTGCTGGGGTTGGCGACGGTCAGCGGCACGCCCAGCTCACGGGCCCGGGTGCGTGCCGTCGCGTCTCCCTCCCGCTTGGAGGCCTCGTAGGCGCCGTCCCGCCGGTAGTCCGGGGAGTCCGCGTCGGCCGCTGCCATGCGGTAGCCGCTGATGTGCACCACCCGGCGCAGGTGCGGGCGGGCGGCGGCCCACTCGATCACATGCGCGGCGCCGTCCACGTTGACCGCCTTGGCTTCGGCGGGGTCGATGCCGAAGGCGAAGCGCGCCGCCGTGTTGTAGACGTCGCGCACGTCCTCCAGACCCTCCTCCGGCAGACCGAGTCCGGGGCGGGTGATGTCGGCGTGGACGACGGTCAGCCGGCCGGTGTCCACCCGCTGTTCCGTGAGCCATCGCGTCAGCCGGTCGCCGCTGCCGTGCACGGCAGCGGCGACGTCCTGGCCGCGGCGCAGGAGTTCCACCACCAGGGAGCGGCCGATGAAACCACCGGCACCGAGGACGACCGAGTTCGCGGGCATGCCATCTCCTTGCGGCCGGGCACGAGGTGACGTGTTGCGTCGGATGACGGAGCGGGCGGGAGGGCCCGCACACGACCTCTGCCACGGTACCGGCAATCTCACTCTCCGTGAACAGCCCTGGGCATGGAGTCACCCGAAAGCGCGTCGCCCCCGAGCTCCTCCGGTGCGGGGACGCCCCGGCGGTCGCACCGCGTCGGCTCGTGTTCCGTCCGCACCGCGAAAAAGCCCGTCCGTGCGCAGCCCGTCCGTGAGAACCCGTCCGTGAGAACCCGTCCGTGAGAAACCCCCACCCGGGAGGTACCTCCATGCAGGTCCCCTGTCTCCGTCACACCGTCCGCGACCATCCGGCAGACCGACACCACCGGCCCCGGCGCCGGTCGCGCCGGCCGGCCGTGACGATCCTCCTCGGCCTCCTGCTCCTCGCAGCGGTCTCCGCTCCGGACGGCAGGCCCCTGCGCACCGCCCACTCCGCAGGGGAGGCGGACGCCGGATACTCCCGCTGGGAGCGCGCCTTCGTCGCCTCCGCCGACGATCCCGACGCGCCGCCCCCCGGCGCCGACGACTGGAGCTGCGAACCGGGTGCGCGCCACCCCAGGCCCGTCGTCCTCGTGCACGGCACGTACGAGAACGCGTACAGCAACTGGAGTGCTCTGTCGCCCCGGCTCAGGGCCGAGGGCTACTGCGTCTTCGCCGGCAACTTCGGAGCCCCGCGCGGTGACGTGGTCAAGGGCCGGGCAGCCGTCCCCCGCTCCGCCGTCGAACTGGCCCGCTTCGTCGACCGGGTACTCGCCCGGACCGGAGCCCGGCAGGTCGATCTGGTGGGCCACTCCCAGGGCGGCGGCATCCTGCCGCGCTACTACCTGAAGTTCGCGGGCGGTACCGAACCCGGGGATCCTGCCCGCAACAAGGTCCACCATCTGATCGGCATCGCACCCGCCAACCACGGAAGCACCGTCTCGGGGCTCGCCACTCTCGGCCGACGGCTGCACATCCTCGCCCCGGCAGCGGAGTTCGGCGGTCAGGCCCTGGCCGACCAGACGATTGGCTCGCCGGTCAACCGGCGGCTCGACGCCGGCGGCGACACCATGCCCGGTGTGCGGTACACGACCGTGGTCACCCGGCGGGACAGGATCGTCACTCCCTACGAGCGTCAGTACCTCAGCCCCGCCCGCTCCGGAGATCCGGTCACCAACATCACCGTCCAGGACGTCTGCCCCGGGAACCGGACCGGGCACATGGGCAGTCCGTACGACCCTGTCGTCCTGCGACTGGTGAGCAGCGCGCTCGACCCCACAGCCGCGCGTCGGCCCGACTGCGCCGACGCGCCCGCGGAGCGGGGCTGACGCTCGCCCTACAGGCAGACGGTGACCTCCAGGACGTCCCAACTGCCGGTCGCGGAGTGGGTGAACGCGCTGTCCTGCCGGGGCCACGTGCTGTCCCGGTTCTCGATCACCCGTGGCCAGAGGCGGCATCTGAGGGTGTAGGTGCCGCTCGCGCCGGAGAGGCCCAGCCGATCCACGTACTTGAGCGCGTAGATCTGGCAGAACGCGGTCACGGCGTCGGTCCCGTTCGGCAGCAGGTTGCGCATGGCACGGAACTCCGGCCTGTTCATGATGGCCACCATGTCGTCGCTGGAGCCGCAGAACTCGAAGACGGAGTCCTTCTCCCTGACTTGGCCGGGCCAGTCCCAGAACGCGTCGGCACAGGACATGAAGTAGGACCTGAACTCGACGAAACCGGGCCAGGTGCACTCGCTCACGGTACGGACGACGGCGCTCACGCAGTACCTCTTCAACCGGACAGGGGCCCGACATGCCAGATGCCCGGCAGAGGCTAGCGAGGGGCGTTCCCGCGGGTACAGCGCAGGCGGCGCCATGTGGCGGTCTGCCCGCAATGTCCTCCCCGAACGGCGGAACGGGAGGGCGGGCCCCGGGACGGCAGGAGGCCCTGCCTCGCTCCGAAGAGCGAGGCAGGGCCTCCGCGTGTCCCGCCTACGCCGAAGCCGGCGGATACAGGGCGCGCGGCAGCCGGGAGGCCGCCGCGGCGTCCAGCAGCCACAGCGTGCGGCTGCGGCCGTACGCCCCGGCGGCCGGGGCCTGGAGCTCCCCAGCGCCGGAGAGGGCGATCTCCGCCGCCTCCGCCTTGTCCGCACCCGCGGCCAGCAGCCACACCTCTCGCGCCGCGCGGATGGCGGGCAGCGTGAGGGTGACCCGGGTCGGAGGCGGCTTGGGGGCACCGTGCACACCGACGACGGTGCGCTCGGTCTCCCGCACCGCGGGCAGCTCCGGGAAGAGCGACGCGACGTGCGTGTCCGGGCCGACGCCCAGCATCAGCACGTCGAACGTCGGCACGGGCCCGTGGTCCTCCGGCCCCGCCGCGGCGGCGAGTTCCGCCGCGTACCCCGCGGCGGCGGAGTCGGCGTCCCCGCCGTACGGACCGTCCGACGCCGGCATCGCGTGGACCCGTGAGGGGTCCAGCTCCACCTTGTCCAGCAGGGCCTCGCGGGCCTGCGTGACATTGCGTTCCGGATCACCGTCGGGCAGGAACCGCTCGTCGCCCCACCACAGATCGAGCCGCGACCAGTCGATCGCGTCCCGCGCGGGCGAGGACGCGAGCGCGGCCAGCAGGCCGTTGCCGTTGCGCCCACCGGTGAGCACCACCGATGCCGAGCCACGGGCGGCCTGAGCGTCCACGATCTTCGTGATCAGCCGGGCCGCCGCGGCCTGGGCCATCAGCTCCTTGTCGCGGTGCACGACGAGCTGCGGAGCACTCACTTCGACGCCGCCTTCTTGACCGCCGCCTTCTTCGCGGCCGGGGCGGCGGCGCCCGCGGGCTCCTGCCGCTTCGAACCCGAACCGACGGACGACGCCTCCGTGGGACCGCCGAGGCGCTCCACACCGAACTTCACCGTCGACTCGTAGATGTTGTCCGGGTCCAGCCGGCGCAGCTCCTCCGCGAGGAGCTCGGCGGTCTCCCGCCGCTTCAGCGCGACCGCACGGTCCGGCTGGCCGACCATGCAGAGCGTCGCCAGGGAACCGTCGGGACGGTCCAGGACGATCGCGCCGTTCTTGGTCTCCAGACGCACCGCCGTGAGACCGGGACCGCCGGAGAGGGTGCGCTCGACCGGGACGCCGAGCCGGTCCGCCAGCCACATCGCGAGCAGTTCGCAGCTCGGGTTGTCGGACTCGCCCTCGACCGTCGCCGAGATGACCTGGGCGGGCTGCTGGTCGAGCGCCGCCGCCAGCATGGAGCGCCACGGCGTGATGCGCGTCCAGGCCAGGTCGGTGTCCCCGGGCTGGTACGTCGCCGCGCGCACCGACAGCTCGTCGAGCGGGTGCTCGGCGGAGTACGTGTCGGTGATGCGGCGCTGGGCGAGCGCGCCCAGCGGGTCCTTGGCCGGATCCGCAGGTGCGTCCTCGGGCCACCACGCCACCACCGGGGCGTCCGGCAGCAGCAGCGGCAGGACGACGGACTGGGCGTGGTTGGCCAGCTCGCCGTGCAGACGCAGGACGACGGTCTCGCCCGATCCGGCGTCGGAACCGACCCGGATCTCGGCGTCGAGCCGGGCGTCGCGGCGCGCCCGCGGCGAACGGCTGGCCCTCTTGATCACCACGATGATCCGCGAGGGGTGCTCGCGCGAGGAGTCGTTCGCCGCCTTGAGGGCGTCGTACGCGTTCTCCTCGTCCGTGACGATGACGAGGGTGAGCACCATGCCGACGGCGGGGGAGCCGATGTCACGGCGGGCCGAGATGAGGGCCTGGTTGATCTTGCTGGACGTGGTTTCCGTGAGATCGATCTTCATGGCCGGCGCCAGCTCCGTCCGTCGCGTGCGAGCATCTCGTCCGCCTCGGCGGGGCCCCAGGTTCCGGCCGCGTACCGGGCCGGCTTGCCGTGCTTGTCCCAGTACTCCTCGATCGGGTCGAGGATGTTCCAGGAGAGCTCGACCTCCTGGTGGCGCGGGAAGAGGTTGGCGTCGCCGAGCAGGACATCGAGGATGAGCCGCTCGTACGCCTCCGGGCTGGACTCCGTGAAGGACTCGCCGTAGGCGAAGTCCATCGTGACGTCCCGTACCTCCATGGAGGTCCCGGGGACCTTGGAGCCGAACCGGACCGTGACCCCTTCGTCCGGCTGCACCCGGATGACCAGGGCGTTGCCGCCGAGCTCCTCCGTCGCACCGGACTCGAAGGGCAGGTAGGGGGCGCGCTTGAAGACGACCGCGATCTCCGTGACCCGGCGGCCGAGGCGCTTGCCGGTGCGGAGGTAGAACGGCACCCCGGCCCAGCGGCGGTTGTTGATCGTCAGCTTGATCGCGGCGTAGGTGTCCGTCGTCGACTTGGGGTCGATGCCGTCCTCCTCGAGGTAGCCGGGCACCTCCTGACCGCCCTGCCACGCGTGCGTGTACTGCCCGCGCACCGTGTGGCTGCCGAGGTCCTCGGGCAGTTCGACCGCCGTGAGCACCTTCAGCTTCTCGGCGACCAGGGCCTTCGGGTGGAAGGAGCCGGGCTCCTCCATCGCCGTCAGCGCCAGCAGCTGGAGCAGGTGGTTCTGGATGACGTCACGGGCCGCGCCGATGCCGTCGTAGTAACCGGCCCGGCCGCCGATGCCGATGTCCTCGGCCATCGTGATCTGGACGTGGTCGACGTACGACCTGTTCCAGATCGGCTCCCACATCGTGTTGGCGAAGCGCAGCGCCAGGATGTTCTGGACCGTCTCCTTGCCGAGGTAGTGGTCGATGCGGAAGACCTCGTTCGGCGGGAAGACGTCGTGCACGAGCTGGTTCAGCTCCTGCGCGCTCGCCAGGTCGTGGCCGAACGGCTTCTCGATGACGGCCCGGCGCCAGGAGCCTTCCTTCTGGTCGGCCAGCCCGTGCTTCTTGAGCTGCTGGACGACCTTGGGGAAGAACTTCGGCGGCACGGAGAGGTAGAAGGCGAAGTTGCCGCCCGTTCCCTGTGCCTTGTCGAGCTCCTCGATCGTGTTCTTGAGGGTGTCGAAGGCCTCGTCGTCGTCGAAGTTGCCCTGGACGAAACGCATGCCCTGGCTGAGCTGCTGCCAGACCTCCTCGCGGAAGGGGGTCCGGGCGTGCTCCTTGACGGCGTCGTGGACGACCTGGGCGAAGTCCTCGTCCTCCCAGTCGCGGCGCGCGAAGCCGATGAGCGAGAAGCCCGGCGGCAGCAGGCCGCGATTGGCCAGGTCATAGACGGCGGGCATCAGCTTTTTACGGGACAAATCGCCCGTGACGCCAAAGATCACCAGGCCCGACGGCCCCGCGATACGCGGGAGCCGTCGGTCCTGGGCGTCACGGAGCGGGTTGGCTCCGGGAACACCAGACAAGGTGGTCAGCCCTCCGAAGGAGCGAGGCGCTTGAGCTCGGCCTCGGTCGAGTTGAGCAGGTCGATCCAGGCGGCCTCGAACTTCTCGACGCCCTCGTCCTCCAGCAGCTGGACGACGGCGTCGTAGCTGACCCCGAGGTCCTTGATCGCGGCGAGGTCGGCACGGGCCTGGTCGTAACGTCCGGCAACGGTGTTGCCGGAGATCTCGCCGTGGTCGGCCACGGCTTCCAGCGTCGCCTCCGGCATGGTGTTCACCGTGTTGGGGGCGACGAGGTCGTCGACGTACAGGGTGTCCTTGAGGGACGGGTCCTTGACGCCGGTGGAGGCCCACAGCGGGCGCTGCTTGTTGGCCTGCGCCTTGTCCAGAGCGGCCCAGCGGTCGCCGCCGAAGACCTCCTCGTACGCCTCGTACGCGAGGCGGGCGTTGGCCAGGGCGGACTTGCCCTTGGCGGCCTTCGCCGCGTCGCTGCCGATGGCGTCCAGGCGCTTGTCGATCTCGGTGTCCACGCGGGACACGAAGAAGGAGGCCACCGAGTGGATCTTGGAGAGGTCGAGGCCGGCGGCCTTCGCCTTCTCCAGGCCCGCCAGGTAGGCGTCCATGACCTCGCGGTAGCGCTCCAGCGAGAAGATCAGCGTGACGTTGACGCTGATGCCCTTGCCGATGACCTCGGTGATCGCCGGCAGGCCGGCCTTGGTCGCCGGGATCTTGATGAGCGTGTTCGGCCGGTCCACCAGCCAGGCCAGCTGCTTGGCCTCGGCGACGGTGGCCGCGGTGTGGTGGGCCAGGCGCGGGTCGACCTCGATGGAGACCCGGCCGTCCTGGCCGTCGGTGGCGTCGAAGACCGGGCGCAGGATGTCGGCGGCGTCACGGACGTCCGCCGTCGTGATCATGCGGATGGCCTCGTCGACCGTGACCTTGCGGGTGGCGAGGTCCGTGAGCTGCTGGTCGTAACCGTGGCCCTGCGAGATCGCCTTCTGGAAGATCGACGGGTTGGTCGTGACACCCACGACGTGACTCTGGTCGATCAGCTCGGCGAGATTGCCGGAGGTGATCCGAGTGCGGGACAGGTCGTCGAGCCAGATCGCCACGCCCTCGTCGGAGAGGCGCTTGAGTGCGTCTGTCATGAGAATTGCATCTCCTACTTGTCGTATGTCCGCGTCAGCGCGCAGCGGCGGCGAGAGATTCCCGGGCGGCTTCCGCGACGTGTGCGGCGGTGAAGCCGAACTCGCGGAAGAGGACCTTGGCGTCGGCGGAGGCACCGAAGTGCTCCAGCGAGACGATCCGGCCCGCGTCGCCCACGTACCGGTACCAGGTCAGGCCGATGCCCGCCTCCACGGCGACCCTGGCCTTCACCGAGGGCGGCAGCACGCTGTCCTTGTACGCCTGGTCCTGCTCCTCGAACCACTCGACACACGGCATCGAGACCACACGGGTCGGAACGCCGGCCGCCTGGAGCTCGTCGCGGGCCTCGACGGCCAGCTGGACCTCGGAACCGGTGGCGATGAGAACGGCCTTCGGCTCGCCGCCCTCGGCGTCGAAGAGCACGTAGCCGCCCTTGGCCGCGTCCTCGTTCGCCGGGTAGGTGGGAACGCCCTGGCGGGTGAGCGCCAGACCGTGCGGAGCGCTCTTGCCGAAGTCCTTCTTGCCGCGCTTGAGGATCTCGCGCCAGGCGATGGCCGTCTCGTTGGCATCGCCCGGACGGACGACGTTGAGGCCCGGGATGGCGCGCAGCGAGGCGAGGTGCTCGACCGGCTGGTGCGTCGGGCCGTCCTCCCCGAGGCCGATCGAGTCGTGCGTCCAGACGTAGGTGACCGGCAGGTGCATCAGGGCCGACAGTCGGACGGCGTTGCGCATGTAGTCGGAGAACACCAGGAAGGTGCCGCCGTAGATGCGGGTGTTGCCGTGCAGCGCGATGCCGTTCATGGCCGCGGCCATGGAGTGCTCGCGGATGCCGAAGTGGATCGTCCGGCCGTACGGGTCGGCCTCGGGCAGCGGGTTGCCGACGGGGAGGAACGACGAGGTCTTGTCGATCGTGGTGTTGTTCGAGCCGGCCAGGTCGGCAGAGCCGCCCCACAGCTCGGGGATGACCCCGCCGAGCGCCTGGAGGACCTTGCCGGAGGCGGCACGCGTGGCGACGCCGTGCCCGGCCTCGAAGACCGGGAGGTGGTCCTCCCAGCCCGCGGGCAGCTCGCCCGCGGCGATGCGGTCGAAGTCGGCGGCGCGCTCCGGGTTCGCGGTGCGCCACGCGGCGAAGGACTTCTCCCACTCGGCCTTGGCCTCGCGGCCGCGGTCCAGGGCCTCACGGGTGTGTGCGATGACCTCGTCGGAGACCTCGAAGGTCTTCTCCGGGTCGAAACCGAGCACCCGCTTGGTGGCCGCGATCTCGTCGTCGCCGAGCGCCGAGCCGTGCGCGGCCTCGGTGTTCTGCGCGTTCGGGGCGGGCCAGGCGATGATCGAGCGGGCCGCGATGAAGGACGGGCGCTCCGTCTCGGCCTTGGCGGCCTGCAGCGCACGGTACAGACCCTCGGGGTCCAGGTCGCCGCTGGGCAGCTGGTCCACGCGCTGGACGTGCCAGCCGTAGGACTCGTAACGCTTCAGGGTGTCCTCGGAGACCGCGGTCTCCGTGTCGCCCTCGATCGAGATGTGGTTGTCGTCCCACAGCAGCACCAGGTTGCCGAGCTTCTGGTGACCGGCCAGCGAGGACGCCTCGGCGGAGATGCCCTCCTGGAGGCAGCCGTCTCCGGCGATGACCCAGACCATGTGGTCGAACGGGGAGGTGCCGGGGGCCGCCTGCGGGTCGAAGAGGCCGCGCTCGTAACGGGCGGCCATCGCCATGCCCACGGCGTTGGCGACACCCTGGCCCAGCGGGCCCGTCGTCGTCTCGACACCGGTGGTGTGGCCGTACTCGGGGTGACCCGGGGTCTTCGAGCCCCAGGTGCGGAACGCCTTGAGGTCGTCCAGCTCCAGGCCGTACCCGGCGAGGTAGAGCTGGATGTACAGCGTCAGGCTGGAGTGGCCCGCGGAGAGTACGAACCGGTCCCGGCCGGTCCAGTCTGCGTCGGACGGGTCGTGCCGCATCACCTTCTGGAAGATGGTGTAGGCGGCGGGAGCCAGGCTCATCGCCGTACCCGGGTGGCCGTTTCCGACCTTCTGTACGGCGTCCGCGGCGAGGACGCGGACGGTGTCCACGGCCCGCTGGTCCAATTCGGTCCACTGGAGGTCTGTGGTGGTCGGCTTGGTGCTCACCCTGAGTCAGGGCTCCTCTCCACTGTTCGTAAACCGGTGACTGGTTACCGCACCGGGCATTGTCGAGCCTACCCCCGACGGAAGGCCCTACTTCTGCCCTTTCCACAGTGCGGGCGACCTGCGGACTTCGCCTCCCGTATGAGCGCTCCCGTTCACTTCTGCGCCACCCCAACACGAGCCCACCCCCGCGAAGGGCGGCGTACGCCCAACGTCTACAGTGGTCTGGTTCGCGCAAGTCTTTACCGGGCCTTCCTGCCCGGAGCTTGCTGGGATTTCTCTGTCAGGGGTGTGCGTGACGGCCGTCGAGTCCCGACCCGCAGGGGTCGCCTTGACTCCGAGCCCGGCGGGCCAGCGCCCGTTCGGCGCCCGCGTCAAGGCATTCGTGGCTCTTACCAAGCCGCGCATCATCGAGTTGCTGCTGATCACCACCGTTCCGGTGATGTTCCTGGCCGCTCAGGGCGTGCCCGATCTTTGGCTCGTGGTCACCACCACCATCGGCGGATATCTCTCCGCGGGCGGTGCCAATGCGCTCAACATGTATATCGACCGTGACATCGACGCGCTGATGGACCGCACGTCGCAGCGGCCTCTCGTCACCGGCATGGTGAGCCCGCGTGAGTGCCTGGCCTTCGGAATCGCGCTCGGCGTGATTTCCACGGTCTGGTTCGGGCTGCTCGTCAACTGGCTCTCGGCGGCGCTCGCGCTGGGCGCACTTCTGTTCTACGTCGTCATCTACACGATGCTGCTGAAGCGCCGCACCTCGCAGAACATCGTCTGGGGCGGAATCGCCGGCTGCATGCCCGTACTCATCGGCTGGTCCGCCGTGACCAATTCGATGAGCTGGGCCGCGGTCATTCTTTTCGCCGTCATCTTCTTCTGGACGCCGCCGCACTACTGGCCGCTGTCGATGAAGGTCAAGGAGGACTACGCCCGGGTCGGCGTCCCGATGCTCCCGGTCGTGGCGTCCAATCGGGTGGTGGCCCGCCAGATCGTGGTCTACAGCTGGGTGATGGTCGCGGTCTCGCTCCTGCTGACCCCGCTGGGCTACACCGGCTGGTTCTACACGCTGGTGGCGCTGCTGACCGGTGGTTTCTGGCTCTGGGAGGCGCACGGCCTCCAGAACCGGGCGAAGGCCGGGGTCACCGGCGCCAAGCTCAAGGAGATGCGGCTGTTCCACTGGTCGATCACCTACGTGTCGCTCCTCTTCGTCGCCGTCGCGGTGGACCCCTTCCTGAGGTAGTCCGCACGCACAGAGGCTCCGCCGACGGGCGGGGGACGTGGCCCACGCCACGCCCCCCGCCCGTCGCCCGTTGTTCTACCCGTCGGTAGCATCCTGTCCATGGCAGAGACGGCAGAGGCTCAGACCCAGCAGACGGACGACAGCAGGCACGCGGCCCGCGCGGAGCGCAGGGCGGCGAAGCTCGCCAAGCAGATCGGCGCGTTCGCCGCCGCGCACGGCGGTGCCGAGGGGCAGCTCGCCTACATCGGTCAGTCGGGCACCCGCATCGTGCTGGTCGGCGAGGACGGCGGCTGGGGCGATCTGGTGGCGCCCTCCTACGCCGTCGCCGAGAGCGCCGTGCGGAAGGCCGGCATCACGATGCACGAGGACTTCGACGGAGAGTTCGCCGCCAAGGTCCGCACCGGCCCGTACGAGTGGTCCCGTATGGCCGGGATCCAGGTCGGCGGCCCCTCCAACGGCTGAGCCCTCGCACAGGCACACGACGGCCTCGGCCCCCCACCCGGAAGGGTGGGGGGCCGAGGCCGTCGCGCGTACCGGGTCAGACAGCCGGCGCGGGCTCCTGCTGCTGTCCGGAGGCCGGGGCGGGTACGGAGGCCTCGGCCGCCGGACGCTCGCGCATCGAGAGCAGCAGACGCAGCACCGCGATCCACATCAGGGACGAGCCGAGCATGTGCAGGCCGACCAGGATCTCCGGCACGTCGTTGAAGTACTGGACGTAGCCGATCCCTCCCTGCGCCACGAGCACGATCAGCAGGTCGCGGGCGCGCGCCCGGGTGTCGACGGGGGCGTCGACGACACGCAGCGCGAACCACATCGCGAGGGCCAGGGCGCAGACGACCCAGGCGGCGATCGCGTGCACGTGCGCCGCGGCGCTCCAGTCCCACGGCATGCGCGGTACGTCGCTGCTGTCCCCGGCGTGCTTGCCGGAGCCGGTCACGGTGGTGCCGAGGGCGATCAGGACGACCGTGGTGGCGACGAGGGCCCAGGCCAGCCGGCGTACGGGAAGAGGGGCGCGCGGGCGCGGTGCTCCGTCGCCCTCGCCGATCCGTACCCAGGTGAGGACGGCCACGGTGAGCAGGCCGTTGGCCAGCATGAAGTGCCCGGCGACCGACCACGGGTTGAGGCCCGCCCAGACCGTGATCCCGCCGATGACGGCGTTCCCCATCACGATCCAGAACTGGAGCCAGGCGATCCGCGTCAGGCCGCGCCGCCGGGGCTTCAGGGAGCGCGTCGCGATGATCGCCCAGCCGACCGCGGCCGACAGGACGTACGTCAGCATCCGGTTGCCGAACTCGATGGCCCCGTGCAGGCCCTGCTCGGGCGTGGCGAAGAGGCTGTCGTCGGTGCACTTGGGCCAGGTGTCGCAGCCCAGACCGGAACCGGTCAGCCGGACAGCGCCGCCGGTGACGATGATGAAAACGCTCATCACGACCGCGGAGAGCGCGGCTCGCTTGGCCGTCCTCATCGACGGTGTCCAGCGCTTGGCGATGTAGGAGAGGGGGGTTTCCACGCGCACCATCGTAGGCAACGGCTTGTGCATGTTTTCACGAGGGGTGGCCATTCCCGGATGAGCTGGGACACCGGCGGTCGCACCGCCGATGTCCCAGCTCATCCGGGGGACTGTCCCCGCGCGGCGGTCACGCGGGGCGGCGGGGCGTCACCCGCGCCCGCTCACTCCCAGCGGAAGAACTTCGCCGCGGCTCCCAGCCCCAGCACGGCCCAGCCCGTGAGGATCGCCACGTCGCCCCAGGGCATCGCGGCGCCGTGCTGGAGGACGTCCCTGAGCCCGTCGGAGAGGGCGGCGATCGGAAGCAGGCCCAGGACGGACTGCGCCGCGTCCGGGAACTTGTCCAGAGGTACCACGACCCCTCCGCCGACCAGCAGCAGCAGGAAGACGAGGTTGGCCGCCGCCAGGGTGGCCTCGGCCTTCAGCGTGCCCGCCATCAGCAGCCCGAGCCCGGAGAAGGCGACGGTGCCCAGCACCAGGAGCAGCAGGACGGCGAACGGACTGCCCTCGGGTGACCAGCCCAGCGCGAAGGCGATCACCGTCAGCAGGACGATCTGGAGCACCTCGGTGACCAGCACCGAGAGTGTCTTCGCGGCCATCAGGCCCCAGCGGGGCAGCGGTGAGGCGCCCAGCCGCTTGAGTACCCCGTAGCGCCGTTCGAAGCCGGTGGCGATCGCCTGGCCCGTGAAGGCCGTGGACATCACGGCGAGCGCGAGGACGCCGGGCGTCAGGAAGTCGACGGGCTTGCCCGCGCCCGTGTCCACGATGTCGACCGCGCTGAACAGCACGAGCAGCAGCGTGGGGATGACCACCGTCAGCAGCAGCTGTTCGCCGTTGCGCAGGAGCATCCGCGTCTCCAGCGCGGCCTGCGCGGCGATCATGCGGGGCAGCGGGGCGGCGCCCGGCCGGGGGGTGTACGTACCGGCGCTCATGCGCGCAGCTCCTTGCCGGTCAGTTCGAGGAAGACGTCCTCGAGGGTGTGGCGTTCCACCGCGATCCCGTCGGGCATCACGCCGTGCTGGGCGCACCAGGACGTGACCGTCGCCAGCAGTTCCGGGTCGATCTGCCCCGTGATCCGGTACGCGCCGCTGGTGAGCTCCGCCGCCTCGCTGCCGTCGGGCAGCGCCTTCAGCAGCGAACCGAGGTCCAGGCCGGGGCGGCCGGTGAAGCGCAGGGTGTTCTCGGCGCCGCCCCGGCACAACTGCTCGGGGCTGCCCTGGGCGATGACCCGGCCGGCGTCGATGACGGCCACGTCGTCGGCGAGTTCCTCCGCCTCGTCCATGAAGTGGGTGGTGAGCACGACCGACACGCCGTCGGCCCGCAGCTCACGGACCAGGTCCCAGGTGGAGCGCCTGGCCTGCGGGTCGAGGCCCGCCGTGGGCTCGTCGAGGAAGACCAGCTCGGGGCGGCCGACGACGGCCATGGCCAGGGCCAGGCGCTGCTGCTGCCCGCCGGAGAGCCTGCGGTAGGTGGTCCGGCCGCAGCTGCCGAGCCCGAGGCGCTCGACGAGCGCCCCGACGTCCAGCGGATGGGCGTGCAGCTTCGCCATGTGGCGCAGCATCTCCTCGGCGCGTGCGCCGGAGTACACACCGCCGGACTGGAGCATGACGCCGATGCGCGGGCGGAGCCGGGCGGCGTCGGCGACGGGGTCCAGGCCGAGGACCCGTACGGTGCCCCCGTCGGGCCGGCGGTAGCCCTCGAAGGTCTCGATCGTGGTGGTCTTGCCGGCTCCGTTGGGGCCGAGGACCGCGGTCACCGCGCCCGCCGCGACCTTCAGATCGAGGCCGTTCACCGCCGTCTTCTTGCCGTACCGCTTGACAAGGCCCCTGGCCTGTACGACGGGCTCGCTGCTCATGGCGGGCAAGTCTAGGCGGGAGACCGCGGCTGTCCCGCAGGAGGGCACCCTCCGGGACAGCGGGAAGCGGGCGCGCGGCCGGGGTGTCCGTCCGGCCGGCCTCGCGGCGGGCTGACCCCCGCGGCGCGCCCACGACCGGCCCCCGGTGGATCTTCTCCCGGGGCCGGCCCCGTCGCGCGCACGGGCGGCGGCGCCCGCGCCCCCCCAGGGCCCCGACCTGCGGGGGCAGCGCGGTGATCGACATTTCCGCAGGTCAACTTAGGTTCACCTAAGTGATGCACCGCACCGCGGCGGGTCTCGGAGGCGGGTTGTCACGCTCGAAGGAATTACGCAACAATGGCGTTGTGAAATACGTTGGCGAGGCTCCTCAGGAGGAACTCGCGACCGGTGAGCGCTCGACGCGCAACCGGGTCGCGCGCTCCATCCTGGACCACGGCCCCTCCACCGTCGCCGATCTGGCCAAGCGGGTCGGCCTGACCCAGGCGGCCGTCCGGCGGCACCTGGACGCCCTCGTCTCCGACGACGTGGTCGAGGCCCGCGAGCAGCGGGTCTACGGGGCACGGACCCGTGGCCGCCCGGCCAAGGTGTTCGCCCTCACCGACTGCGGCCGGGACGCCTTCGACCAGTCCTACGACAAGCTCGCCGCCGACGCGCTGCGCTGGATCGCCGAGACGGCGGGGGACGAGGCGCTCGTCGCCTTCGCCCGCGCCAGGATGGCCGCCCAGTCCGAGACGTACCGTGCCGTGGTCGAGGCCGCGGCCCCCGAGGCGCGTACCGAGGCGCTGGCCAAGGCCTTGTCCGCCGACGGGTACGCTGCTACGGCGCGCAGCGCGCCGGCTCCTCAGCAGGGCGAGCAGCTGTGTCAGCACCACTGCCCGGTGGCACACGTCGCCGAGCAGTTCCCGCAGCTGTGCGAGGCGGAGACGGAATTCTTCTCCAGCCTGCTCGGGACCCATGTGCAGCGTCTCGCCACCCTCGCCCACGGTGACGGTGTGTGCACGACGTTCGTCCCACGCAGCAGCCCCGCAGCGCCACAGGCTTCACAGACCACCCATTCAGCATCTGCAAGCACGGCCGGGAGGAACCCCGCATGACGCTCCCCACGGAGACTGCCCACCCTGAGCTCGAGGGTCTGGGTACGTACGAATTCGGCTGGGCCGACTCCGACGCGGCAGGCGCGGCGGCGAAGCGCGGCCTGTCCGAAGCTGTCGTCCGCGACATCTCGGAGAAGAAGAACGAACCGGAGTGGATGCTGAAGCTCCGGCTCAAGGGCCTGAAGCTGTTCGGCAAGAAGCCCATGCCGAACTGGGGCTCCGACCTGTCGGGCATCGACTTCGACAACATCAAGTACTTCGTGCGGTCCACGGAGAAGCAGGCGGAGTCCTGGGAGGACCTGCCCGAGGACATCAAGAACACGTACGACAAACTCGGCATCCCGGAGGCGGAGAAGCAGCGCCTGGTCGCCGGTGTCGCCGCGCAGTACGAGTCCGAGGTGGTCTACCACCAGATCAACGAGGAGCTCGAGGCGCAGGGTGTCATCTTCATGGACACCGACACCGCGCTGAAGGAGCACCCCGAGCTCTTCAAGGAGTACTTCGGCACCGTCATCCCCGTCGGTGACAACAAGTTCGCCTCGCTGAACTCCGCCGTGTGGTCCGGTGGCTCCTTCATCTACGTGCCGAAGGGCGTGCACGTCGAGATCCCGCTCCAGGCCTACTTCCGTATCAACACGGAGAACATGGGCCAGTTCGAGCGGACGCTGATCATCGTCGACGAGGACGCCTACGTCCACTACGTCGAGGGCTGCACCGCGCCGATCTACTCGTCCGACTCGCTGCACTCCGCGGTCGTCGAGATCATCGTGAAGAAGGGCGGCCGCTGCCGCTACACGACCATCCAGAACTGGTCGAACAACGTCTACAACCTGGTCACCAAGCGCGCCGTGGCGTACGAGGGCGCGACCATGGAGTGGGTCGACGGCAACATCGGTTCCAAGGTCACCATGAAGTACCCGGCCGTCTACCTGATGGGCGAGCACGCCAAGGGCGAGACCCTGTCCATCGCCTTCGCGGGCGAGGGCCAGCACCAGGACGCCGGCGCCAAGATGGTCCACATGGCTCCGAACACCTCCTCCAACATCGTCTCCAAGTCGGTGGCGCGAGGCGGTGGCCGCACCTCCTACCGCGGTCTCATCGAGATCGGCGAGGGTGCGCCGGGCGCCAAGTCCAACGTGCTGTGCGACGCGCTGCTCGTGGACACCATCTCCCGCTCCGACACCTACCCGTACGTCGACGTCCGCGAGGACGACGTGTCGATGGGTCACGAGGCGACCGTCTCCAAGGTCTCCGAGGACCAGCTCTTCTACCTGATGAGCCGCGGCATGACCGAGTTCGAGGCCATGGCGATGATCGTGCGCGGCTTCGTCGAGCCGATCGCCAAGGAGCTGCCCATGGAGTACGCCCTGGAGCTCAACCGGCTGATCGAGCTGCAGATGGAGGGTTCGGTCGGCTAGTACGCCCGCCGACCGCGTCCCGAAGAGTTCTTGACTGAGAAAGCGAGCACTACGACAGCCATGGCTGAGGCTCAGAACATCCCGGCCGGTTCGACGACCGCCGGTTCCATCGCGGTGGCGGCCGAGTCCACCGTCGCCACGCGCATGAGCGCGCCCCCGTCCTTCGACGTCGCGGACTTCCCGGTCCCGCACGGCCGCGAGGAGGAGTGGCGGTTCACGCCGCTGGAGCGGCTGCGCGGCCTTCACGACGGCACCGCCGTCGCCACGGGTGACGGTGTCAAGGTCGTCGTAGAGGCGCCCTCGGGCGTCACGGTCGAGACCGTCGGCCGCGACGACGCGCGGCTCGGCAAGGCCGGGAAGCCGGTGGACCGGGTCGCCGCCCAGGCGTACTCGTCCTTCCAGCAGGCCTCGGTCGTCACGGTCGCCAAGGAGGCCGTGCTCAGCGAGCCGGTCCGGATCACCGTGCACGGCGAGGGCGGCGTGGCCTACGGCCACCAGGTCATCGAGCTGGGCGCCTTCGCCGAGGCGGTCGTCGTCATCGACCACACCGGTGACGCCGTGCTCGCGGCCAACGTCGAATACGTCCTGGGCGACGGCGCCAAGCTGACCGTCGTCTCCGTCCAGGACTGGGACGACACGGCGGTCCACGTCGGCCAGCACAACGCGCTGGTCGGCCGCGACGCCTCCTTCAAGTCGATCGTCGTGACGTTCGGCGGGGACCTCGTCCGTCTCCACCCCCGCGTCGCGTACGCGGCCCCCGGCGGTGAGGCCGAGCTCTTCGGCCTGTACTTCACCGACAAGGGCCAGCACCAGGAGCACCGTCTCCTGGTCGACCACAACACGCCGCACTGCAAGTCCAACGCCGTGTACAAGGGTGCGCTCCAGGGCGACGACGCCCACGCCGTCTGGATCGGTGACGTGCTCATCCAGGCCGCGGCCGAGGGCACCGACACCTACGAGATGAACCGCAACCTGGTTCTCACCGACGGCGCCCGGGTCGACTCCGTACCGAACCTGGAGATCGAGACCGGCGAGATCGTCGGCGCGGGCCACGCCTCGGCGACCGGCCGTTTCGACGACGAGCAGCTGTTCTACCTCCAGTCCCGCGGCATCCCGGCCGAGGAGGCCCGCCGGCTCGTCGTGCGCGGCTTCTTCGCCGAGCTGGTCCAGCAGATCGGCCTGCCCGACGTCGAGGCCCGGCTCCTCGACAAGATCGAGGCCGAGCTGAAGGCGTCGGTCTGAGATGGCCTTCGTCAAAGCCTGTGCGCTGAGCGAGCTGGAGGACGACACCCCCAAGAGGGTGGAGCTCGACGGCACGCCGGTCTCCGTCGTCCGCACCGAGGGCGAGGTGTTCGCGATCAACGACATCTGCTCGCACGCGAACGTCTCGCTGTCGGAGGGCGAGGTGGAGGACTGCGCGATCGAGTGCTGGCTGCACGGATCGAGCTTCGACCTCCGCACCGGCAAGCCGTCCGGCCTTCCCGCGACGCGCCCCGTCCCCGTATACCCCGTCAAGATCGAAGGGGACGATGTGCTCGTCTCCGTCACCCAGGAGTCCTGAGTCACCCATGGCAACGCTTGAAATCCGCGACCTGCACGTCTCCGTCGAGGCCGACAACGCCACGAAGGAGATCCTCAAGGGCGTCGACCTGACCGTGAAGCAGGGCGAGACGCACGCCATCATGGGCCCCAACGGGTCCGGCAAGTCCACCCTCGCGTACTCGCTCGCGGGTCACCCCAAGTACACGATCACGAGTGGCACGGTGACCCTGGACGGCGAGGACGTCCTGGAGATGTCCGTCGACGAGCGCGCCCGCGCGGGCCTGTTCCTCGCCATGCAGTACCCGGTCGAGATCCCCGGCGTCTCGGTCTCCAACTTCCTGCGCACCTCCGCCACCGCCATCCGCGGCGAGGCCCCCAAGCTGCGGACGTGGGTGAAGGAGGTCAAGGAGTCGATGGCGGACCTCCAGATGGACCCCGCCTTCGCCGAGCGCAACGTGAACGAGGGCTTCTCCGGCGGTGAGAAGAAGCGCCACGAGATCCTCCAGCTGGAGCTCCTCAAGCCGAAGATCGCCATCCTCGACGAGACCGACTCGGGTCTCGACGTCGACGCCCTGCGCGTCGTCTCCGAGGGCGTCAACCGGGTCCGCGAGGGCGGTGAGGTCGGCACCCTGCTGATCACGCACTACACGCGCATCCTCCGCTACATCAAGCCCGACTTCGTGCACGTCTTCGCCAACGGCCGCATCGCCGAGTCCGGCGGCGCCGAGCTCGCAGACAAGCTGGAGAACGAGGGCTACGAGGCATACGTGAAGAGCCCCGTGAGCGGAGCGAACTCAGGAGGTACGGTCGCGTGACTGACGCCCGACAGGGGCTCTCCGGCCTCCTCGACACCGAGGCGATCCGTAAGGACTTCCCGATCCTGGACCGTACGGTCCACGACGGCAAGAAGATCGTTTACCTGGACAGCGCTGCGACCTCGCAGAAGCCGCGCCAGGTTCTCGACGCGCTCAGCGCGTACTACGAGCGGCACAACGCCAACGTCCACCGCGGTGTCTACACGATCGCGGAGGAGGCGACCGCGCTGTACGAAGGCGCTCGCGACAAGGTCGCGGCCTTCATCAACGCACCCAGCCGCAACGAGGTGATCTTCACCAAGAACGCCTCGGAGTCGCTCAACCTCGTCGCGAACATGCTCGGCTGGGCGGACGAGCCCTACCGGGTCGACAGCGACACCGAGATCGTCACCACGGAGATGGAGCACCACTCCAACATCGTGCCGTGGCAGCTGCTCTCGCAGCGCACCGGCGCGAAGCTGAAGTGGTTCGGCATCACGGACGACGGCCGCCTCGACCTGTCCAACATCGACGAGATCATCACGGAGAAGACGAAGATCGTCTCCTTCACGCTGGTCTCCAACATCATGGGCACGATCAACCCGGTCGAGAAGATCATCCGCCGGGCCCAGCAGGTCGGCGCCCTGGTCTGCATCGACGCCTCGCAGGCCGCCCCGCACATGGTGCTCGACGTGCAGGCGCTGCAGGCCGACTTCGTGGCCTTCACCGGCCACAAGATGGTCGGCCCGACGGGCATCGGCGTGCTCTGGGGACGGCAGGAACTCCTCGAGGACCTGCCGCCGTTCCTCGGCGGCGGCGAGATGATCGAAACCGTGTCGATGCACTCGTCGACGTACGCCCCCGCCCCGCACAAGTTCGAGGCGGGTACGCCTCCGATCGCCCAGGCGGTCGGCCTCGGTGCCGCGGTGGACTACCTCACCTCGATCGGCATGGAGAACATCCACCGCCACGAGGAGGCCATCACCCGGTACGCGGTACAGCGGCTCCTGGAGGTCCCCGACCTGCGGATCATCGGTCCGTCCACGGCCGAGGACCGCGGGGCGACGATCTCCTTCACGCTCGGCGACATCCACCCCCACGACGTGGGCCAGGTACTCGACGAGCTGGGCATCGCCGTCCGGGTCGGACACCACTGCGCACGGCCGGTCTGCCTGCGCTACGGAATTCCCGCGACCACGCGAGCGTCGTTCTATCTGTACTCCACGCCCGCCGAGGTCGACGCCCTGGTGGACGGCCTGGAGCACGTGCGGAACTTTTTCGGTTAGATGGCAGAGCGGCTGAGGGTTGACTGGTGAAGCTTGAATCCATGTACCAGGAAGTGATCCTGGACCACTACAAGCACCCCCACGGGCGTGGCCTGCGGGACGGCGACGCCGAGGTGCACCACGTCAACCCGACGTGCGGCGACGAGATCACGCTCCGCGTGAAGTACGACGGCGAGACGATCGCCGACGTCAGTTACGAGGGCCAAGGCTGCTCCATCAGCCAGGCGAGCGCCTCGGTGCTCAACGAGCTGCTCGTCGGCAAGGAACTCGGGGACGCGCAGAAGATCCAGGAGACCTTCCTGGAGCTGATGCAGTCCAAGGGCCAGCTGGAGCCGGACGACGCGATGGAGGAGGTGCTGGAGGACGCCGTCGCGTTCGCCGGCGTCTCCAAGTACCCGGCCCGGGTCAAGTGCGCGCTGCTGAGCTGGATGGCGTGGAAGGACGCGACGGCGAAGGCGCTGTCCGAAGGGAAGACGGCATGAGCGAGAACGAGACTCTGACCACCAAGCCGGCCTCCGAGGAGGAGGTCCGCGAGGCGCTGTACGACGTGGTCGACCCCGAGCTGGGGATCGACGTCGTCAACCTGGGCCTGATCTACGGCATCCACATCGACGACGCCAACATCGCCACCCTCGACATGACGCTGACGTCCGCGGCCTGCCCGCTGACCGACGTGATCGAGGACCAGGCGAAGTCCGCGACCGACGGCATCGTCAACGAGCTGCGGATCAACTGGGTCTGGATGCCGCCGTGGGGCCCGGACAAGATCACCGACGACGGCCGTGAGCAGCTTCGCGCCCTCGGTTTCAACGTCTGACCCCCTGATGTCCAGGACGGCCCCCGGCACACGCCGGGGGCCGTCCTGCGTATCCGCCCCGTGTGCCGGACGTCGGCCCGGGGGCCGGACCGTGCCCCTCGCATCGCTCCACCGCGATCCGGCGGCCGACGGGTTCCCAGGGTCACGGTCCCGCCGCGAGTGACAGCGGGCGCGCCCGCCGGGCAGACTGGCGGGCATGGCCGTTCGTATGTATCAACTCACCGTGGACACCCACGACCTGCCCTCGCTCGCCCGCTTCTGGTGTGCGGTGCTGGACTGGAAGGTGCTGTTCGAGGACGAGGAGGAAGTCGTCATCGGGGCCGACGCGTCCGCGCTGCCCGGCATGTGCTTCGTCCCCGTGCCGGAGGCGAAGACCGCCAAGACCCGGCTCCACATCGACCTGGCGCCCGACGACCAGGACGCGGAGGTGGAGCGGATCCTGGGGCTCGGGGCGCGGCGCGTCGACATCGGGCAGGGCGAGGCCACCTGGGTCGTGCTGGCCGACCCCGAGGGGAACGAGTTCTGCGTGCTCAGCCCGAAGAACTCGCTGGTGGACTGAGCTCCTGACGTCCCGTGAGCCCCGGACGTCGCGCGGGACCCACGGGAGGACGGTCAGAGGTGGGCGCCGCCGCCGTACGGAGGCGGGCTCTGCTGAGGCGGTCCGGCTGCCTCGGCCAGTACCGGCCCCAGGTTCTCCGTCCGTATCCGCCGGTCCACGTACAACAGCCCGACCACCAGCTGCGGGAACGTCGTCGAGATGATCTGGCTCACCAGCTGCCCGAGCAGCGTCGCCACCAGGTAGCCGCTGACGGCGACCAGCACGGCCGCGGTGCTCGGGTCGTCGCCCATCGACGACGTGCCGATCACGCCGGGGAACATGCCGAGGATCGAGAACGGCATCTGGATGACGTAACCCGCTGCTGCCGCCATCGCGCCGGCGAGCAGGGTGATGCCGAAGATCCGCCACCAGTCGCCGCGCACCAGCTGGGACGAACGCCGCAGCGCGGCCAGGGGCCCCTGGCCCTCGAAGACCACGACCGCCGGTGCCAGGCAGAACTTGATCCAGAGCCAGACCGCCAGCGGCCCGGTCAGCAGCGCGCCGAGCACGCCCAGCCCGATCGCGGTGGCGGCGCCGGCACCACCGCTCTCCATGGTGAGGAGGCTGACCATCACCGCGATGAAGGCGACCATCAGCAGGATCACGGGGACGACCGCGATCAGCGCGGTGAGCAGCACCGTGCCGATCACCGGGGTGACCCGCGACCAGGCCCTGCGCCACACCGTGCCGAAGGAGACGGGCCTGCCCAGGACCGCCTCCTGGAGCACGGCGGGCACCGCCGCGTACATCAGCCCGGAGACGAGCGCCATGACGACGATGCCGAGCAGCAGCAGGACGGCGCCCGAGACCACGAGCGGCACGACGTCGGAGGACAGGGCCTCCTCGTCGTAGCTGAGCGAGACCACACGCTCCAGGTGGTCGGCGACGGCGGAGTAGGCGACCGCGACCGCCACCACCATCAGCAGCGCGGCGCCGCCGTAGAGGGCGGCGGCCATGCCGAACAACTGCTTCCAGTACCGGCCCATCGTCGAGAACGCCCCGCCCAGCAGGTCTCCCAGCTTCAGCGGGGCGAGCGGTATCACCCCTGGCTTCGGCGGCGGCACCCAGCCGCCCCATCCCGGCGGCACCCCGTAAGGACTGCCCCCGTACGGTGCGCCCCCGTAGGCGCCCCCGCCCCACCCTGCGTCCTGCGCCACTACCACTCCGTTGTTCGTATCGTCCGGTCATCGGTCCAGCCGGTCCGGACACCGTAGCGTCCCCGGACGGACCCGAACCCTGCGCCTGCGGGCCCGTACAAGGGGGAGGGGCTTTGTGTACAGGTGTACGCAACGATGTGTACGCTCGTACGTATGGGATACGGACTGCTGGCCGCGGCGATAGCGGCGGAGGTGGCCGGGACGACGGCCATGAAGTACAGCGAAGGCTTCACCCGGCTGTGGCCCTCGCTGGTCACGGTCGTGGGGTACGTACTCGCGTTCGCGCTGCTCGCCCAGACCCTCAAGACGCTCTCCGTCGGTACCGCCTACGCGATCTGGGCAGGCGTGGGCACGGCGGCGGTCGCCGCCATCGGGATCATCTGGATGGGCGAGGCCGCGGGGCCCGTGAAGCTGGCCGGCATCGCGCTGATCGTCGCGGGGGTCGTGGTCCTGAACCTGGGAGGGGCCCACTGATGGTCCGGCGGTACGACCCCGAGCGGCGCGAGCGCATCATCGAGGCGGCCATCCGGGTCGTCGGGGCCAAGGGCATCGCGGGTCTCAGCCACCGTTCGGTGGCGGCCGAGGCCGATGTGCCGCTCGGCTCGACGACCTATCACTTCGCCTCGCTCGACGAACTGCTCGTCGCCGCTCTGCGCCGGTGCAACGAGAACTTCGCCGCGACCGTACGCGAGAGCGCGTATCTCTCCGATCCCGCGGTCCCGCTCGCCGACGAGCTGGCCCGGCTGCTGGGGGAGTGGTTCGCGGGCGGGCGCGGGCCGATGGAGCTGGAGTACGAGTTGTACCTCGCGGCCCTGCGCCGACCCGCACTGCGGCCCGTCGCCGCCGAGTGGGCCGACGGCCTGGCCGCGCTGATCGTCCCCCGCTCCGACCCGGCCACCGCGCGGGCGCTCGTCGCCCTGATGGACGGGATCAGCCTCCAGGCGCTGCTGACCGGGGGAGACTTCGACGCGGAGTACGCCAGGGAGATGCTGGCCAGGGTCGCGGCCGGGTCCGGCCACTGAGAACGCCGGGAGCCGCAGAGCCGCCGCCGGTGCCGGCCCGTGGCACCGGCGGCAGGGACGCTTCCGGAGCCTGTACGCGGGCGCCTCCCGCAGCCGTCGGGCTCGCCCCGCGCCTGGGGGCGCGCTGTACTCCGCCGCGCCCGGGCTGCTCCCGTCGCTGTGCGCGGTCCTCGCCTGTGGCGCGGGCCTGGCCGTGCCGGCGGCGCGGCGGGTGCGGCGACCCTCCCGGACGCTGAGACCGGTTCGCCCGCGCGGGGCCCGGGCGGTTAGGTTTTGGTCATGACCGACACGACTTCCCAGGGTTCCGCCCGCACCACCGGCGCCGTCGCCGCCGGCCTCGCCACCATCGCCGGTGACGGCACCGTCCTCGACACCTGGTTCCCCGCCCCCGAGCTCGCCGCCGAGCCCGGCCCGGCAGGGACCCACCGCCTCAGCCCCGAGGAGGCGGTGAACCGCCTCGGCGAGGGCGCGGCCAGGGCCATCGGTGTGGACGCGCGCCGCGGGGTGGAGATCGTCGCCGTGTCCACGGTCATCTCCTCGCTCGACGACAAGCCGCTCGACGCGCACGACACCTACCTGCGCCTGCACCTGCTCTCGCACCGGCTCGTCCAGCCCCACGGCCAGAACCTCGACGGCATCTTCGGCTTCCTCGCCAACGTCGCCTGGACCTCGCTGGGTCCGGTGGCCGTCGACGACCTGGAGAAGGTCCGGCTCAACGCCCGCGCCGAGGGCCTGCACCTCCAGGTCACGTCCGTGGACAAGTTCCCCCGGATGACGGACTACGTCGCGCCCAAGGGCGTGCGCATCGCCGACGCCGACCGGGTCCGGCTCGGCGCGCACCTGGCCTCGGGCACGACCGTGATGCACGAGGGCTTCGTGAACTTCAACGCGGGCACCCTCGGCACCTCCATGGTCGAGGGCCGCATCTCCGCGGGTGTCGTCGTCGGCGACGGCTCCGACATCGGCGGCGGCGCGTCCACGATGGGCACGCTGTCCGGCGGCGGCAAGGAGCGCATCGTCATCGGGCAGCGCTGCCTGATCGGCGCCGAGGCCGGCATCGGGATCGCGCTGGGCGACGAGTGCGTGGTCGAGGCCGGGCTGTACGTCACGGCCGGCACCCGCGTCACGATGCCCGACGGGCAGGTCGTCAAGGCCCGCGAGCTCTCCGGCGCCTCCCACATCCTCTTCCGCCGCAACTCGGTCACCGGTGCCGTCGAGGCCCGCCCGAACAACGCGGTCTGGGACGGGCTCAACGACATCCTGCACAGCCACAACTGATCAAGCCGTGGCCGCGAGGAGTTCCTCGTAGATCCCGCGCAGCCCGCCGACCGCGTCCCGGTCGGCGGGCTGCAGCGGTTCGCGGACCGGGCCCGCGTCGAGCAGCGCCTTCGCCGTGACGGTGCCGGGCAGGCCCGAGGACATCATCGCCTCGACCAGGGCCACGGTGAGCCCGTTCAGGCGGGCGGCCTCCGCCGTGTCACCGGCGTCGAACGCGTCCAGGACGGCCCGCATGCGGCGCGGGACCACGTTGGCGACCGTACTGACGTAACCCGCGCCGCCCAGTGCGTACAGCGGCAGGTTCAGCTCCTCGCAGCCCGAGTAGTAGGCCAGTGAGGTCCGCGCCATCACCTTCGTCGCCGCGAGCAGGTCGTACGAGCAGTCCTTGACCGCGACGACGCGCGGGTGTTCCGCCAGGCGCAGCAGGGTGCCCGGTTCGATCCGTGTGCCGGTGCGGCCGGGGATGTCGTAGAGCATCAGCGGGATGCCCGTGGCCTCCGCGATCCGCAGGAAGTGGGCCTCCACGGCCGCCTGCGGGGGGCGGCTGTAGTACGGCGTCACCACGAGGAGCCCGTCGGCGCCCGCCTCCTCGGCCTCCCGCGCCAGCCGGACCGTGTGGCGGGTGTCCGAACTGCCGACGCCGGCGAGGAGCGGGACCGAGCCGCCGACCGCCTCACGGACCGCCCGGAGCAGTGCGGTCTTCTCCTCGTCCGTCGTGGTCGGGGACTCGCCCGTGGTGCCGCTGAGCACGAGGCCGTCGCAGCCCTCCGCGACGAGCCCGGAGGCGTGCCGGCGGGCGGCGTCCAGATCCAGGTCACCCGCAGCGGTGAACGGCGTGATCATGGCGCAGAGGGCGCGGCCGAAGGGCCTGGCCGTGTGGGATGTCATCTCCGCAGTCTCGGCGCCCGGTCCGTGCGGGTCCACTTAGATCTGCTCGGGGTGACGGCCAAGAGATGCTGAACTGTCCTACCGGGCGGCCCGTGTCTGACATGATCGAACTGATGGACGACGGGCCGTTCCAGGGGTGGGGCACACGGTATGCGCGTACGGAAGACGATCTCGGCCGCCGTGCTCGCGGTGACCGCACTGAGCCTCTCCGGCTGCGCCGGCTTCCTGGTGCCCGCGGGGGAGGGGGAACCGGGCCCCACGGGGAGCCCTGCCACCACCACGCGGCCCACGCCCCCCGCCGCGGTCCCGGACGAGGGGGACACCGCCGACGCGCCCGCCCAGGGCGCCCCGGACCCCGTGGCGCCGGTCGGCGACTGCCCCGCGTCGGGGGTGACCGTGGACATGGGCGAGGTCCAGACGGCGATGTTCCATCGTGCTGTCGTGCTCACCCTGACCAACTGCGGGAAGAAGCCGTACCGCGTCCACGGCTATCCCTCCGTCCGGGCGCTGGGCGAGGACGGCGAGCGCCTCGCCGTGCCGGTGAACGCGGGCGCCTCGATGTTCGGCAACGACGAGGGACCCGAGGAGATCATGCTGAAACCGGGCGGGACGGTCCGGTCCACCCTGGCCTGGGTCTCCACCCAGGAGGGCGGAGACCTCATCGAGGGGGACGCCCTCGCGATCGCCGCGGCCCCGGACGCGGGCGCGCGCGTCTTCCCGCTGGAGGGACACGACCTGCGCCTGATGGACGAACTGAACACGACAGCCTGGCGCACGAGCACCACCGGATGACAGGTCGACGGGATGACGGGTCGACGGGATGACCGGCCACGGAACCGGGCGCGGCTGAACCGTACGAGGCGGTGCTCCTGTCCTCCGGCGGGGCTCACCACCGCCGCCCGGCCGCACGTGTCCGGCCGGTGCCGGCCTTCGAAGCTCGCGCCCGCGTGCCAGGGTGTGGACCGGACCCCGCGAGACGGCTCACCCGGACCCGTCCACGCACGTCCGGAAAAAATTCCGGACGGCGATGTCGAGAACCCGTGACCGGCTCCGTCCCCGCAATGAACGCGACCACGAAGGGTCGCACCGGCGAGGAGAAACACCATGGCCAAGTACCTGATGCTCAAGCACTACCGCGGCGCCCCGGCCGCGGCCAACGACGTGCCGATGGACCGGTGGACACCCGAGGAGATCTCGGCGCACATGCGGTACATGCACGACTTCGCGGCCCGGCTGGAGCAGACCGGCGAGTTCGTCGACGGTCAGGCGCTCGCCCCCGAGGGGATGTGGGTCCGGTACGACGGTGAGGGGCGCCCGCCGGTCACCGACGGCCCGTTCGCCGAGACCAAGGACCTCATCGCCGGGTGGATGGTGATCGACGTCGACAGCCAGGAGCGCGCCGTCGAACTGGCAGGGGAACTGTCGGCCGCCCCCGGGGCGGGCGGCAAGCCGATCCACGAGTGGCTCGAACTGCGCCCCTTCCTGTCGGCGCCGCCCACCGTCACGGAGTGACCTCACCGATGGACGAGGCCCTGCTCCGCAGCCTCATTCCGGGCGTCATCGCCGTCCTCGTCCGCCGCGGAGCCGACTTCGCGGCGGCCGAGGACGCCGTCCAGGACGCGCTGGTGGAGGCGCTCCGCGTCCGGCCGGCAGGGCCCTCCTCGGGCGACCTGCCCGCGGAGCCCGTCCGGGACCCCAAGGGCTGGCTGATCACAGTCGCCTGGCGCCGGTTCCTCGACGCCACCCGGGCGGATGCCGCCCGGCGCCGGCGTGAGGACCGTCTCGACGAGGAGCCGGTGCCCGGCCCCGCGGCGGCGGTGGACGACACGCTCCAGCTCTATTTCCTGTGCGCCCACCCGTCACTCACGCCCTCGTCCGCGGTCGCGCTCACGCTGAGGGCCGTCGGCGGGCTGACCACGCGTCAGATCGCCCAGGCCTATCTGGTGCCCGAGGCGACCATGGCGCAGCGCATCAGCCGGGCCAAGCGCACCGTCTCCGGAGTGCGCCTCGACCGGCCGGGCGACGTGGCCACCGTGCTGCGCGTCCTCTACCTGGTCTTCAACGAGGGATACTCCGGCGACGTCGACCTCGCCGCCGAGGCCATCCGGCTCACCCGGCAGCTCGCTGTCCGGGTCGACCACCCGGAGGCGGCGGGGCTCCTCGCCCTCATGCTGCTCCACCACGCCCGGCGCGCCGCCCGGACCGCGGCGGACGGCAGCCTGGTGCCCCTCGCCGAGCAGGACCGCGGCCGGTGGGACACCGGCGCGATCGCCGAGGGCGTCATGATCCTCCAGGCGGCCCTCGGCCGCGACCGGTTGGGCGAGTTCCAGGCCCAGGCCGCCATCGCGGCCCTCCACGCGGACGCGCCCACGGCCGAGGAGACGGACTGGGTGCAGATCGTCGAGTGGTACGACGAGCTCGTGCTCCTGACCGCCAACCCCGTCGTGCGGCTCAACCGCGCGGTGGCCGTCGGCGAGGCCGACGGGCCGCGGGCGGGCCTCGCGGCACTCGCGGAGCTGGACGCCTCGCTGCCCCGCTGCACCGCGGTGGCGGCCTACCTCCACGAGCGCGACGGCGACCTGGCGACGGCGGCACGGCTGTACGCCGAGGCGGCTCACAAGGCGCACGACCTCGCCGAGCGCGACCACCTGACCCGCCAGGCCGCGCGGCTCAACGTCCGCCTGCCGCGCTGACGGTGGGTGCCGGAGGGCTCTGGTGCCGCTTCCGCCGACGGCGGGTGTCGGGGGGCTCGCCTGCGTTCCCGCCGGCGGCGGGTGTGGCGGGGCTCGCCTGCCGTTCCCGCCGGCGACGGGTGTCGCGGGGCTCGCCTGCCGATCCCGCTGACGGACGGTGCCGCCGGGTCCCGCGTGCCCGGTGGCTCCCCGGTGCACGAGCGCGCTTGCGAAGCGCCCCGGAACCCCGGCGTCGCAGTGGAGGCACGCGCGGAGCCCCGTGCGGGAGCGGCGGCGGAGTCCGGGCCCCGTGCCCTCGCACGCGGCCCCGTGGCCGGCCTGTGCGGGAACGGGCGGCTCGGGACGAAATGCGGTCTAGGCTGGGGCCGCGGCCGTGGACCCCGTACGCGCCGGTCCGGCCCCGCACACAGCCCGCGCACGCCCCGAGGAGAACACCCTGATGTCCGCAGAGCGCCCCTCCCTGCCGCCGGTGCGGCTGCACTCCGAGGCCGAGCTGGCACGGGACGCGCTGGCCGCTCCGCTGCTCGTCCGCGCCGTCCGCCTCGCCCGCTGGGCCGGGCCCGGCACGCGTGTCGGCGCCGGGGGCGAACTCGTCGAGGCCCAATTGCCCGCGGCGGCCGAGCATCTCGGGCTCGCCGACGACGAGGACGGCGCCGCGTACGCGAGCGAGGCGTGGCGCCTCGCCGTCGACACCGGGCTCGTCGACGTGGAGGACCCGCAGGACGAGGACGGTCTGGACGAGACCGCGGGTGACGACGCCGAGGGCACCGCCACCGCCGGGGAGAATCTCGCCCTGCTCACATCGGGATCCCCGCAGGACGTCCTCGCGATCTGGCTCGACGGTCTGGACGCCGTGCACGCGGACGCCACCGCCCCGGCCTTCGACGACTTCGCCGACCTCATCGGCGAGGACGGCAGCGTCGACTTCGACGCCCTGGACTGGGACCCGGAGGCGGAGGCCGAATTCCTCGACGGGGTGCTCGCCAACCTCTACCTGCTGACCGTCTCCGAGGCGGGCCCCGCCGATGCGCCGGTGCCGTTGCCCGCCCTCGCCGCGTCCGTGGTGGTGCCCGAGGACATGGGCGAGCCCACCGACGACGTCCTGGAGCAGGTGTCGGAGGCCATGATGCGGCTGGACGACCAGTTCCGGGTGCTCGAACCCATCGGGATCGTCGAATACCGGCCGGTGGACGAGTCGTTGCTCACCGAGGAGGGCGAGGAGGCCACTCCGCCCGCCGACGACGAGGACGTCACCCGCTACGGCCTGGTGAAGCTGACTCCGCTCGGCCTCTACGGCATCCGGGAGCGGATGCTGGAGGCAGGGGTGGACGCGCCCGCCGTCGGCGACCTCGCCGACAAGGGCGCCGACGCGCTCCTCGACGGCATCGCCTACTACCCCGAGGAGGCCGCGCGCTCCGAGGTCGGGTTGTGGCTCGCCCGGCGCGGCGCCGCAGGCGCCGAGACCGCCGCGGCCGAACTCCTGGGTGCGGCACGCGGCGCCGACCGGCGCGCCCCGCTGCGCAGGCTCCACTGCCAACAGGCCCTCGCCCTGGTCGGCCCGGAGGCGGAGCCCGCCGTGCGCGCGGTGCTCGGCGACCCCGAACTCGGCGGGCTGGCGCGCGTCTGGCTCGTGGAGCGCGGCGCGGGGGACGTGCCCGCGCCTCCCGAGTCGATGATCTTCTGGCTCGCCGTCGACACGATCGCCGCGCAACTGGACGCCGACGGCGATCTGGACGAGCTCCAGGAGCTGGTGGAAGGGCTCTCCGGCCAGCACAGCGGCTTCTTCGACGAGGCATGGAGGGTCGAGCACCCCGCGACGTCCGAGGTGCTGGAGGCGGTGGGCCGGCTGCACCGTGACCGGAAGATCGCGAAGGAGGCCCGCAAGGCGGCCTTCAAGGCCCGTTCGCGCGCCAAGGACTGAGAGGCGGAGGGCCCGGCAGCCGGACAGGGAGGCTTTTCGGCCAGGCGTGGTGCGCCGCGCCCGGCCGGAACCTCGCGGGGTGACGGGATTTGTCCCTGATCGCCGGAGGGCTTGATCAGAGAGCCCGCTCGGCGTCGTACGTCGTTCAACTGCTGTTGGTCCTGGGGAGGGAGCGTGATCACGCCAACCACCCGGCCACGTACCACCAGGAGTCCGCGATGTCAGTCACGCGCAGGGAATTCACCAGACAGTCAGCTCTCACCGGGGCCGGCATCGCCCTCACCGGCGCCGTGGGCGCCCTGGCCACCGCTCCCGGCGCCCTCGCCGCGGAGGACGCCCGCCACGGTCACGGCCACGGCGAGGACGGCAAGGGCCACGGCAAGGAGCTGGGCTACGGCCCGTTGATCCCCGACCCCGACGGGATCCTCGCGCTGCCCGCCGGATTCTCGTACCGCGTCCTCACCCACAGCGGTGTCACCAAGCTGGAGACCGGCGAGCCGACCCCGTCCAACCACGACGGCACCGCCGCCTTCGAGGGGCCCCGCGGTGTCACGCTCCTCGTCAACAACCACGAGCTGAGCGGTACCCGCGCCGGCTGGCAGTACCCGGTCCCGCTCACGGAGGGACTCGTCTACGACCCGGTCGCGGCCGGCGGCTGCACCGTCGTGGAGACGCGCCGTGACGGCCGTACCGCCGAGTGGGTCGGCATCGCCGGTACGTCGACCAACTGCGCGGGCGGCAGCACCGAGTGGGGCACCTGGCTCACCTGCGAGGAGACCGAGGACAAGGCCGGCAAGAACGGCCTCCTCAAGGACCACGGCTACGTCTTCGAGGTCGACCCGTACGACAAGCGCGCCAACCGCGACCCGCGCCCCATCAAGGCCTTCGGCCGCTACGCCCACGAGGCCGTCGTCATCGACCCGAAGCAGGGTCACGCCTACCTGACCGAGGACGCGTCCGGCCCCAACGGCCTGCTCTACCGCTGGGTTCCGCCGAAGGGCTTCAAGCACGGCCGCGGCAAGCTGCGCACGCTCGCCGACGACGCCGGTGTCCTCCAGGCCACCAAGTGCTTCGACAAGAAGGGCGCGTTCGTCGACGACCTGTCGCGTGCCACCGAGATCGGGACCGTCTACGGCGTGGACTGGGTCGACGTGCCCGACCGCGACGCGAAGACCGTCTCCGTGCGCAAGCAGTTCACCGACGGCCAGGTCACCCGCGCCCGCAAGCTCGAAGGCATGTGGTGGGGCGACGGCGGTGCCTACTTCGTCTCCTCGTTCGCCCGGAGCGAGAGCCCCGTGGCGCACGACGGTCAGGTCTGGTTCTACGACCCCAAGCGCCGCACGATCACCCTGAAGGTCCTCCTCGGCGTCAACCCGGACCCGTCCGTGGACGGCGCCCTCGACGGCCCGGACAACATCACCGTCTCGCCGTACGGCGGCATCGTCATCTCCGAGGACGGCAACGGCATCCAGCACCTCTTCGGGGCGACCGACAGCGGCCGCACCTACCCGATCGCCCGCAACGAACTGAACGACGGAACGGAGGAGGACCCCTCCTACAGCGAGTTGACCGGGGTCACCTTCTCGCCCGACGGAAAGACGCTGTTCGCCAACATCCAGACCCCGGGCATCATGCTCGCCATCACGGGTCCGTGGAAGCGCCAGCCCAACAAGTGACGAAAGCCGCGCGGTGCCGGGGGAGGAAATTCCTTCGCGCGCCGCGCGGTCGCTCTTCTATGGTCATGGCCATGCACCTCCCGGTGCGAAGGCAGCGGCTACTTCCTTTCCCGAAATCACGCCGCAGCCGTCCTGACCTCGGGAGGCACGAGCGCCGGGGTGCCCGGTGCGCAGGCGACGGTTACTTCCTGATTCGACGGTTGCGGGTTCGAGTCCCGCCCGGCCCCGGCCGGTAGCTCAATCGGGTAGAGCATCGGCAAACCGTCGCCGATTCCGATCTCGGGCACCCCACCGCTGTGCCCTCCCCCATGAATTCGGGGGAATTCACATGGCTCGCTTCAACACCCGCTCCGCGCGTCCCCTCGTCACCTCGCCCGTGCGGACGACCGGCCGCACCACCCTCAACCACCAGGGCGGCACGGGACACCTCAGGGACTCCCGGTCCGAGCTCTTCCTGCTGGCCGTCGCGAACTTCGTGTCGCAGCAGACGTTCTACGAGGACGGCGGGGAGCGCGACACCCGGTTCGCCGCACTCGTGCGGACCCTGGCCGTCGAGGACCCGGAGTGGACGGCGGGGCTGCTGAGCTGGCTGCGCCGCGAGGGACAGATGCGCACGGCGTCCCTCGTCGGCGCCGCCGAATACGTGAAGGCGCGGCTCGACGCCGGTGCGGTGGACGGCCCCTCCAACCGCCAGGTCGTGGACTCGGTGCTGCTGCGCCCGGACGAGCCCGGTGAACTGCTCGGCTACTGGACCTCGCGGTACGGCCGCGCCGTGCCCAAGCCGGTCAAGCGAGGCATCGCCGACGCCGTGCGCCGGCTCTACAACGGCAAGGCACTGCTGAAGTACGACACCGCGTCCAAGGGCTACCGCTTCGGTGACGTCCTGAACCTGGTGCACGCCGCGCCCGACCCCGCCAAGCCCTGGCAGGGCGAGCTGTTCCGCTACGCCCTGGACCGCAGGCACCACCCCGAGGACGCCGTCCCGCCCGCGTCGGACACCACCCTCACCGCCCACCAGGCCCTGATGGCGGTGCCGGTCGCCGAGCGCCGCGCGGTGGTCACCGGGCCCGGAGGCGCGGAGCAGCTGGCCGAGGCGGGCATGACCTGGGAGGCGCTCGCGGGATGGCTGCAGGGGCCGATGGACGCCGCGGCCTGGGAGGCCGTGATCCCGTCCATGGGGTCCATGGCGCTCGTACGCAACCTGCGCAACTTCGACGAGGCGGGGGTCTCGGACCAGGTCGCTGCCGGGGTGGCGGCGCGGATCAGCGACCCGGAGGCCGTCGTGGCCTCGCGGCAGTTCCCCTTCCGCTACCTGGCGGCGTACCAGCACGCCCCGTCGCTGCGGTGGGCCTACCCGCTGGAGCAGGCGCTCGGGCACTCGCTGGGGAACGTCCCTGCGCTCCCCGGCCGCACGCTGGTCCTCGTCGACCGGTCAGGCTCGATGTGGTCCCCGCTGTCGGACCGCTCCCAGCTGAACCGGGCCGACGCGGCGGCCGTCTTCGGCGCGGCGCTTGCGCTGCGGGCCGACGACGCCGACCTGGTCGAGTTCGGTACGACCAGCGCGCCGGTGACCCACCGCAGGGGTGAATCCGTGCTGAAGGTCCTGGAGCGCTTCGGCGACCTCGGCGGGACCGACACCGTGCGGGCGGTGCGCAAGCACTACCGCGCACACGACCGGGTACTGATCGTCACCGACGAGCAGGCCTCCTTCACCCACTACGGCGACGCCACCGAGGGCATCCCGCCGACCGTGCCCGTCTACACCTGGAACCTCGCCGGATACCGGGTCGGGCACGCGCCGTCCGGAAGCGACAACCGCCACACGTTCGGGGGTCTTTCCGACGCGGCTTTCCGCATGGTGCCCTTGCTGGAAGCGGGCAGGAGCGCGGTCTGGCCTTGGCAGCGCTGATTACGAATGCGGCACTACTGACCGCTCCGGAGCGGTCGGGCATGGCGTCGAGGGCTCCCAGGGCGCATACTCGACCGTAATGAAACAGTCAGCCGGTTCCCGGCGTCACCTGCCTTCCAGTCCCTTCAACCGCCCGGCCCAGGAGGCCCCACCGGTCGAATGCTTCGATGTGGGCGACAGGGTGTCGCACGACCAGTTCGGCCTCGGGCGAGTCCTCGCCGTCGAGGGCGACAACGACGCGGTGCTCATCGACTTCTCGGGGCGCCAGGGGAGGATCCTGAGCCCGTACTCCAAGCTGACCAAGCTCTGAGAGAGAGAACGAGCACGCACCGCGTCCCACCGGAAACTTCCGGATCCGGGGCACCCTGGGGTTGAGACCCCTCGGGTGCCCCGGAAGCCGTTCCGGGGCGGCCGACGGCGGCCCTACAGGGCCTTCGCGGCCGGCTTCACCATGCCCCGGACGGTCCGCGACTTCACGAACTCACCCATACCGGTCATCTCCCATTCGCCGGAGAACTGCTTGATCAGCTTGGCCATCATCACGCCGGTCTGCGGCTCCGCGCCGGTCAGGTCGAAGCGGACGAGCTCCTCGCCCGTGGCGGCGTCGATCAGCCGGCAGTAGGCCTTGGCGACCTCGGTGAACTTCTGGCCGGTGAACGAGTTGACCGTGAACACCAGGCCCGTCGCGTCCGCGGGGATCCGGCCGAGGTCCACGACGATCACCTCGTCGTCGCCCGCGCCCTCACCCGTGAGGTTGTCGCCGGAGTGCTTGATCGCGCCGTTCAGGATGGAGAGCTTGCCGAAGTAGCAGCTGTCCAGGTGATTGCGGTTGGGGCCGAAGGCGATCACCGAGGCGTCGAGGTCGATGTCCTTGCCGCGGAACGCGGGCTCCCAGCCGAGGCCCATCTTGACCTGCGAGAGCAGCGGCCGGCCGCCCTTGACCAGGGACACCGTCTGGTTCTTCTGGAGGCTGACCCGGCCCTTGTCGAGATTGATCTTGCCGGAGCCGGCGGGTGCGGGCGGCGCCGGGGGAGCCGGGGGAGCGATTCGCGGGTCCACGGGCGGGGTAGTGGTCCGGGGCGCGACGGGCGGTGCGGCCGGCGGAGCGAGGGGCGCCGCCGCCGGTGCGGGCGGGGTGGCCGCCGCGGGCTCCTCCACCGAGACGCCGAAGTCGGTGGCGATGCCCGCCAGGCCGTTCGCGTAGCCCTGGCCGACGGCGCGGGCCTTCCAGGCGCCGTTGCGCAGGTAGATCTCGATGACCACCAGTGCCGTCTCGCTGCCCAGCTGCGGCGGGGTGAAGGTGGCGAGCACGCCGCCGTCGTCCGCGTTGCGCACGGTGGCGGTGGGCTCGACGCCCTGGAAGGTCTGGCCCGCGGCGTCGGGGCTCGCGGTGACGACGATCTTCTCGATGCCCGGGGGGACCGCGGTGGTGTCCACCACGATCGCGTCGGGCGCGGACCCGCCGCCCGAGCGGTAGGTCACGCCGGGGCCCGAGGGCTGGTTGTAGAAGATGAAGTCGTCGTCGGAGCGCACCTTGCCGTCGGCGGTGAGCAGCAGGCCCGAGACGTCGAGCCGCACGGGGGCGGCGACGTCCACCGCCACGCGGGCGGCGGAGAGAGGGATGTTCGAGCCGGGGGTCATTGCGGTCATGCACGGGGTAACGAACGACCCGGCTTTGCCGTTCCCTTACCTTCGGCGGCTTGATCCGTACGGCTCAGTGCCTGCCGCCGGCCCGGTTGCGGGGGTGGTCCCGCGCGGTCCGCTCGTTGCCGTGCCGGTATGCGCCCGTCCAGCGCGCCATGACGAGCTGGGCGTCGCCCGACGCCACTTCGGCCAGGAACTTCTCCGCCCGGCCGCCGCGCAGGGTGCCCGCGGGGCGGCCGTGGTGGGTGAGGGTGACGCTCGCGTCACCGTGCTGCTCGTACCGGAATCCGGAAGGTCTGGGCATGGCCGTATGGTGCACCTTCCGGCGCGCCGGGGCACGGCGTTTTCCCGGGACCGGCCGAGGGCCTCGGTTGCCGGACCGGCCGAGGGCCTCAGTAGGGCCAGATCGGCGGGTCCGTGACGAAGTGACCGCCGATGTGGGCGTGGTCGGGGTTCTCCGGGTCGAGCTCGCCGTGCTCGGCGACGAGCTTGTCCGCGTACTGCTCGGAGTCGTCCTGCGGGTCGTACCCGAGGGCGCGGGCGCTCGTCAGGTCCCACCACAGACGGGTGTTGTCGGAGGAGCCGTAGACCACGGTGTGCCCCACGTCCTCGGCGGTCAGGGCGGCGTGGAAGAGGCGCGCCCCGTCGCCGGGGCTCATCCAGACGGACAGCATCCGCACCGACGTCGGCTCCATGAAGCAGGATCCGATGCGCACCGAGACGGTCTCCAGGCCGTGCTTGTCCCAGTAGAACTGGGCGAGGTCCTCGCCGAACGACTTCGACAGGCCGTAGAAGGTGTCGGGGCGCCGGGGGGTCTCCACCGGGATCAGCGGGTCGCCGGGCAGGGGGCGCGGGGTGTAGCCGATGGCGTGGTTGGAGGAGGCGAACACGATGCGTCCGACACCCTCCTCGCGCGCCGCCTCGTAGAGGTTGTAGGTGCCCTCGATGTTGGAGCGCAGGATCTTGTCGAACGAGGCTTCCAGGGAGATGCCCGCGAGGTGGATGATCGCGTCGACGCCCCGCACGGCTTCCCGGAGGGCGTCCTTGTCGCCCAGGTCCGCGGTGACGGCGCCGGGCTCACCCTCGATGGGGGTGAGATCGAGGAGCCGGAGGTCGTAGCCGTAGGCGGGGAGCAGTCCCCGCATGAGGGTGCCGAGGCCGCCGGCGGCGCCGGTGAGCAGAACGGTGCGGGGAGCGGGCATACGGGGATCTCCTCGGTGCGGGCGCAGGACGCGGGCGCGGCGTGCGCGGACAGGTGCGGCAAGGTGCTGCGCGGAGCTGGACGTACGGACAGCAAGGTACGCGCGGCGCGCGGACATGGCGCAACCCGCCCGGAGCGTCAAATGCATGGATCACATTCACATGCGTGGACACGCTAAGAACTCCGGGCGGACCGCGTCAAGTGCGGTGCCCACTCGAACGATCCGGGCCCGAGTCGGGTGTTCGCGTCTTGACCTGCGCCGTACGGCTGCCTTAGCGTGGCAGCGTTCATGAATATGGACATCGATCATAATTGTGCACGCCTGAATCTGCTCAGGGAGCGCCCGTGACCTCAGCCCCCCTTGCCGCCCGACTCACCGACGTCGCCGGGCCGCTCTTCTTCCCCGTCACCGCCTACGGGCCGGACGGCGCCGTCGATCTCGACGCCTTCCGCGCACACGTGCGCAAGGGCGTCGACGCCGGCGCGGCAGCCGTCTTCGCCTGCTGCGGCACCGGCGAGTTCCACGCGCTGGCCCCCGACGAGTTCCGCCTCCTCGTGGCCGCCGCCGTCGAGGAGACGGCGGGGCGGGTGCCCGTCGTCGCGGGCGCCGGTTACGGCACGGCGCTCGCGATCCAGTACGCGAAGCTCGCCGAGGAGGCGGGGGCGGACGGGCTGCTCGCCATGCCGCCCTACCTCGTCGTCGCCGGCCAGGAGGGGCTGCTCGCCCACTACGCCGCCCTCGCCGCCGCGACCTCGCTGGAGACGATCGTCTATCAGCGGGACAACGCGGTCTTCACCCCGGAGACCGTCCTCGCCCTGGCCGCCACTCCCGGGATCATCGGGCTGAAGGACGGCGTCGGCGACCTCGACCTGATGCAGCGCACCGTCAGCGCCGTGCGCACCGGACTGCCGGGTGAGGACTTCCTGTACTTCAACGGGCTGCCCACCGCCGAACTGACGGGGCTCGCCTACCGGGGCATCGGCGTCACGCTCTACTCCTCCGCCGTCTTCGCCTTCGCCCCCGACATCGCCCTGGCCTTCTACCGGGCGCTGGAATCCGGCGACGACGACCAGGTCAACGCGCTGCTCGACCACTTCTACCGGCCGCTCGTCGAACTCCGGGCCAAGGGCCGGGGCTACGCCGTCTCGCTGGTCAAGGCGGCCGTCCGGCTGGAGGGTCTGGACGTCGGACCGGTGCGCACCCCGCTCACCGAGCCCACGGCGGCGCACGTCGAGGAGCTGACCGCGATCATCGCGAACGGCCGCGCCCTGCTGGAGAAGTACGGCACGGAGGAGGCGAAGTGAAGGCCTCCGCCTTCCTGTACCCCTGGGACGTCGTAGGGGATCCCGAGGCGGCCGGACGGCTTGCCGGTCTCGGTGTCGAGCAGGTGACGCTCGCCTCCGCGTATCACTCCACCCGGGCCCTGACCCCGCGCCACCCCGGCCACCGGATCGTCACCGCCGAACACGCGGCGGTGCTCTACCCGCCGGACGACACCCGCTGGAAGGGGCGCGAGCTGAGCCCTTACCCGCAGTCCTGGGTGCCGGGGGAGGATCCGTACGCCGAGGCCGCCGACGCGCTGTCGGACGCCGGTCTCCAGGTGCACTCCTGGGTGGTCCTGGCGCACAACTCCCGGCTCGGGGCGGAACATCCGGACACCTCCGTGGTCAACGCCTACGGTGACCGCTATCCCTGGGCGCCGTGCATCGCGCAGCCCGCCGTCCACGCGTACCTGGTGGACCTGGCGGCCGAGGCCGCCGTACGGCCGGGGGCGTCGGGAACCGAGCTGGAGTCGTGCGGCTGGTACGGCTTCGCGCATCTGCACGCCCACGACAAGACCGCGGGGGTGGGCCTCGGGGACGCCGCGCAGTATCTGATGTCCCTCTGCTTCTGCGCCGACTGCCGGGCCGGGTACGCCTCGGTGGGGCTGGACCCCGACGGGCTGGGCGCGGCGGTCCGCCGCGCGCTGGAACCCGTCTGGGCCGGTCAGGGGTCCGCCGAGGCCGGCTGGTCCGGCGTGGGGGAACTGCTCGGCGAGGACCTCGCCGACGCCACCCTGCGGTGGCGCACACAGGTCGCCAGGGGCCTCCAGGAGGCGGCTGTGACGGCGGTGCGGGCCGCCGCGCCGAGTCCGGACTTCCAGGTCCTGCTGCACGCCGACCCGGCGCCGTACCGCACCGGTGCCAACGTCGGGACGGACCCCGCGCACATCCTGTCCACGGCGGACGGGGTCGTGCTGCCGTGCACCGGACCGGACCCGGCGCGCGAGGTGGTGCTCGGCCCGTACAGAGGCCTCTCCGGCGTGCTCGCCGCGAACTTCAACTTGGTCACCGGGATGGGCGGCAGCCCCGGCACACTGGCACGGGACGCCGCGCACGCGGCCTCCCTCGGCGCGGGCGAACTGCGCCTGTACCACGCGGGTCTGGCCTCCGGCCCGGACCTGCGTGCCGTCACCGACGCCCTGTCCGCCCTGCGCGGCGGCTGAACCGGCCGGCACACGTCCCACCCGCAGGTCCCCGGTGCACGCCGGGGACCTGCGGCTTTTCCGGCTTCCGGTGACGAAACCAAATTTCTTCTGCCAGAAGCGTTGACGAAACATTCGCACCGCTCTAGCTTCATCGCGTCATACTTCGTACGTCATATATGAGACGCGATACGCGAGATGTGAGAGCACCTTTCCATGACCTTTGCGCCTGCCCCGATCCCTTCCAGGACCCAGTACGTGCTGGAGGCGATCAAGCACGCGATCCTCACCGCGCAGCTGAGACCGGGACAGGCCCTCGTGGAGACCGAACTCGCCGCCCAGTTCGGGGTGTCGAAGACCCCCGTCCGTGAGGCGCTGAAGACACTCGCCGGTACCGGACTGGTCGTCATGAGCCAGTACAAGGGCGCCACGGTCCGCCTCGTGGACGCCGCCATGGCCCGGGAGGTCTACGACGTGCGCCTGCTCCTGGAGCCGGAGGCGCTGCGCCGCACCATCACCCGGCAGGCATCGCTGGAAGCGGCCCAGGAGGCCCTGGAGCGGTCCGACTCGGCGATCGACAAGGCGGACAGGTCGCTCGCCAACCGCGACTTCCACCGGGCGCTCTACCTGCCCTGCGGCAACCCGCTGCTCGGCCGGATGCTCGACGAGGTCCGCGACCAGGCCGCACTCGTGTCGACCGTGGCCTGGTCGGCGATCCCCTCCTGGGAGCGCGAGGCGGCCGAGCACCGCGAGATCCTCAGGCTCGCGCTGGCCGCCGACGCGGATGCCGCCGCGGGAGCCCTGCACGACCACATCGCATCGTTCGTACGCCGTGCGTTCCCCGACGACGAAGACGGGGGTGACACGGCGTGAACCACCCGCTGGATCCGACTCACCAGCACTCCGACGAAAGGCCAGTCCGCATGGACATCTCCCCGCTGAAGGCGGCCCTCGCAGACGTAGTGGCGATCCCGGTGACCCCGTTCGCCGAGGACGGGAGCATCGACGTCCCGGCGCACCGCGTCCTGCTGAGGCGCCTGCTCGACGGCGGCGTCCGCATCGTCACCCCGAACGGCAACACCGGTGAGTTCTACGCGCTCACCCCCGACGAGCGGCGCACCGTCACCGAGCTGACCGTCGAGGAGGCCGGCGGGCGCGCCACCGTCCTGGTGGGGGTGGGCCACGACGTGCCCACCGCGGTCGCCGCCGCCGAGCACGCCAGGGACACGGGGGCCGAGATGGTGATGGTGCACCAGCCCGTGCACCCCTACGTCTCGCAGGACGGCTGGATCGACTACCACCGGGCCATCGCCGAAGCCGTCCCGGACCTCGGCGTCGTCCCCTACATCCGCAACCCGCTGCTGGCCGGTGAGGCGCTCGCGGAGCTCGCCGACAGCTGCCCCAACGTCATCGGCGTGAAGTACGCCGTCCCGGACGCCGCGCGCTTCGGCGCCTTCGCCCGCGACGCCGGCCTGGAGCGGTTCGTGTGGGTCGCAGGGCTCGCCGAGCTCTACGCCCCCTCCTACTTCGCCACCGGCGCCACCGGCTTCACCTCCGGCCTCGTCAACGTCGCGCCCGGCGTCTCGCTCGGCATGCTGGAGGCGCTGAAGGCCGGCGACTACACCGCGGCCATGAAGGTCTGGGAGCAGATCCGCCGCTTCGAGGAACTGCGTGCCGACCGGCAGTCCGCCAACAACGTGACGGTCGTCAAGGAGGCGCTGGCCTCGCTCGGGCTCTGCCGCCGTGACGTGCGCGCGCCGAGCCGGGTCCTGCCCGAGGCGCAGCGCGCGGAGGTCGCCGACCAGGTCGCCGGGTGGTCCATATGACGGACAACGGCACGACGGGCCGCCGCATCGCCCCCGAGGAGCTGCGCAGCCACCAGTGGTACGGCACGGACGGCCTGCGCTCGTTCAGCCACCGCGCCCGCACCCGGCAGCTCGGCTACCTCCCCGAGGAGCACCTGGGCAAGCCGGTCATCGCGATCCTCAACACCTGGTCCGACATCAACCCCTGCCACGTCCACCTGCGCGACCGCGCCCAGGCGGTCAAGCGGGGCGTCTGGCAGGCGGGCGGCTTCCCGCTGGAGTTCCCGGTCTCCACGCTCTCGGAGACCTTCCAGAAGCCGACCCCGATGCTCTACCGCAACATGCTGGCGATGGAGACGGAGGAGCTGCTGCGCTCCTACCCCGTCGACGGCGCGGTGCTGCTGGGCGGCTGCGACAAGTCCACGCCGGCGCTGCTGATGGGTGCCGCGTCCGTCGACCTGCCGACGGTCTTCGTGCCCGCCGGACCGATGCTGCCGGGCCACTGGCGCAACGAGGTCCTCGGCTCCGGTACGGACATGTGGAAGTACTGGGACGACAAGCGGGCCGGGCTCATCGGGGACTGCGAGATGGCCGAGCTGGAGAACGGGCTCGCCCGCTCGCCGGGCCACTGCATGACCATGGGTACGGCCTCCACGCTGACCGCCGCCGCCGAGGCGCTGGGGGTCACCGTGCCGGGCGCCTCGTCCATCCCGGCCGTGGACTCCGGTCACGACCGGATGGCCGCGCAGTCCGGCCTCCGCGTCGTCGAACTGGTGTGGCAGCAGCTGACGTTGTCGAAGATCCTCACGGCCGACGCCTACGAGGACGCCGTCGCCACCGTCCTCGCCCTCGGCGGCTCCACCAACGCCGTCATCCACCTGATCGCCATGGCCGGCCGCTCCGGGGTGAAACTCACCCTGGACGACTTCGACCGCATCGCCCGCACCGTCCCGGTCCTCGCCAACCTCCGCCCCGGCGGCAAGTACCTCATGGAGGACTTCCACTTCGCCGGAGGGCTGCCGGGTTTCCTGGCGCGGCTCACCGACGTACTCCACCTGGACCGGCCCACGGTCACGCATGGCACGATGCGCGAGCAGCTCGACGGGGCGCTCGTCCACAACGCCGACGTCATCCGGGAGCGCGACAACCCCCTGGCGGAGGAGGGCGGCGTGGCGGTGCTGCGCGGCAACCTGTGCCCCGACGGCGCCGTCATCAAGCACATCGCCGCCGAGCCCCACCTGCTGCGTCACACCGGACCCGCGGTCGTCTTCGACGACTACAAGGAGATGCAGCGCACCATCAACGATCCGGCCCTGGCCCTCACCCCGGACCACGTGCTGGTGCTGCGGAACGCCGGCCCCAAGGGCGGACCGGGCATGCCCGAGTACGGCATGCTGCCGATCCCCGACTACCTGCTGAAGCAGGGCGTACGCGACATGGTGCGGCTGTCCGACGCCCGCATGAGCGGCACCAGTTACGGCGCCTGCGTCCTGCACATCGCCCCCGAGTCCTTCGTCGGCGGACCGCTCGCCCTGGTCCGCACCGGGGACCTGATCACGCTGGACGTCGAGGCGCGGCTGCTCCATCTCGACGTGTCCGACGAGGAGATGGAGCTCCGCAGGTCCGAGTGGTCCGAGCCGCCCGCCCGCTACGGGCGCGGATACGGCGCGCTCTACCAGGACCAGATCACCCAGGCCGACACCGGATGCGACTTCGCGTTCCTGGCGAGGCAGGGAGAGGTTCCCGACCCGTACGCGGGCTGAACCGGGCGCACGGAATTCAGCGCACCACCTGTCCGGGATGCCGAACGGCATGCGGTAAGCGCTTGCACCATGCACCGAAAGCACGGCACATCCAGCACTTCCCAGAGATCGGAGACGCGTCATGGCCCACACAGCCGTGGCCACACCGCCGCCCAAGGCGAAGGCGACCAAGCGCCGCTCGGCAAGTCCCCGCCGCCTGCCGTACCTGCTGATCGCGCCCGCGGGCCTGCTGATGGTGGGCTTCATCGCCTACCCGGTCATCAGCGTCTTCTACTACAGCCTGCAGAACTACAACGTCACCAAGCCGTGGCGGAACGGCTTCGCCGGCTTCGACAACTTCACCCGGATCTTCACCGAGGACGACCAGTTCTGGTCGACGCTCGGCTTCAGCGCCCAGTGGGTCTTCACCCAGGTCACCCTGCAGCTCGCACTCGGCCTCGCGCTCGCCCTGATCGTCAACCAGACCTTCATCGGCCGCGGCATATCCCGCGCCATGGTCTTCTCTCCCTGGGCCGTCTCCGGCGTGCTGACCAGCACCATCTGGATCCTGCTGTACAACTCCTCGACCGGCTTCAGCCGCTACCTCGCGGACGCCGGGATCGGCGAGTACGGCACCTCGGTGCTCTCCGACACCGGGACCGTCTTCTGGGCGGCGACCATCTCCGAACTCTGGCGCGGAGTCCCCTTCTTCGCCATCCTCATCCTCGCCGACCTGCAGTCCGTCTCCAAGGAACTGTACGAGGCGGCGTCGGTGGACGGAGCGGGGCGGATGCGCCAGTTCTTCCACATCACCCTCCCGCACCTGCGCGACGCGATCATCCTCGCCACCCTGCTGCGCGGGGTCTGGGAGTTCAACAACGTCGACCTGCTCTACACCCTCACCGGGGGCGGGCCCGCGGGTGAGACCACCACCCTCCCGCTCTACGTCGCCAATACCGGCATCGAGGGCCACGACTTCGGATACGCCTCGGCGCTCACCACCGTCGCCTTCGTGATCCTCCTCTTCTGCTCGATCGTCTATCTGCGCCTGAGCAAGTTCGGAGGCGACCACAAGTGACTGCCGCACTCGCAGAGAAGAACAGCGCCCGCACGCCGGGACCGTCCACGGGGAACGACGTCCCGCCGCCCCCCGCCCACCGCCGTGCCAAGCGTGAGCGCGCCTTCGACGACGTACCGCGCTGGCAGATCTACGTGCCGCTCGGCATCTACCTGCTCTTCACGCTCATCCCCTTCTACTGGATGTTCCTCTTCGCCGTACGGCCCGCGGGCTCCACCTCCCTCGTGCCGTGGCCCATGACGGGGCAGCACTTCTCCAAGGTCTGGAACGAACGCAGCTTCGCGGTCTTCTTCCAGAACAGCATGCTCGTCGGCGTCGCGACGCTGATCGCGACGACGCTGGTCGCCCTGGCCGGCGGTTACGCCCTGGCCCGGTTCGACTTCAAGATCAAGGGCGCCTTCATGCTGGCGCTGCTCTGCTCGCAGTTCATCCCGGGCGCGCTGATGCTCGTACCGCTCTTCGAGATCTTCAAGAACCTCCAGATGATCAACTCCCTCGGGAGCGTCGTCATCGCGGAGACCGTCTTCCAGCTCCCCCTGTCGATCATCCTGATCAGCGGCTTCATCAAGAACGTGCCGGTCTCCCTCGAAGAGGCCGCCTGGGTGGACGGCTGCTCGCGCTTCAAGGCCTTCTGCGCGGTCGTGCTGCCGCTGCTGCGCCCCGGCCTGATCGCCGTCGGCTCCTTCGCCTTCGTCCACAGCTGGAACCACTTCCTGTTCGCCCTGATGTTCCTCAGCGAGCAGGACAAGCAGACGATCCCGGTCGGCCTCAACACCCTGATCGGCGCCGACAGCGTCGACCTCGGGGCACTGGCCGCGGGCGGTGTCATCGCCGCGGTGCCCGTGGTGATCGTCTTCGCCTTCATCCAGAAGTGGCTCATCACCGGCTTCAGCGCCGGCGCGGTGAAGGGATGACGGACATGATCCCGACGTCCCGTCCCCGGGCCGCCCGCCGCGTCGCCGCAGCGCTCGCCCTGCTGCTGGGCAGCCTGGCCCTCCAGGCCGGGGCCCAGGCCGCAACCGCGGCGCCGGAGGCCCGGCCCGCCGCCCCGGAGCGCGACCTCGGCCGCGAGGTCCTCCCCGCCGGCGACGGCTGGGCGGCCGAGGGCGCCGGAACCACCGGCGGCTCGACGGCGGACGACGCCCACGTCTTCACCGTGCGCAACCGCGCCCAGCTCGTCGCGGCGCTCGACGGCGGCAGTCCGACGCCCAAGATCATCAAGGTCGCGGGGACCGTCGACGCCAACACCGACGACCGCGGCCGGCGGCTGGACTGCGCCGACTACGCCACCGACGGCTACGACCTGGACGCCTACCTCGCCGCCTACGACCCGCGCACCTGGGGCGGCGCCAAGCCCGCCGGAGCACAGGAGGACGCCCGCAAGGCGTCCGCCGCCCGCCAGGCCGAACGCGTCGAACTGCTGGTCGGCTCCAACACCACGATCGTCGGCGTCGGCACGAGCGCCGTCCTCAAGGGTGCGAGCCTGCGGGTCGACGGCGCCGACAACGTCATCGTCCGCAACATCGCACTGCGCGACGCCTACGACTGCTTCCCGGCCTGGCAGCCCAACACCGGCGGACTCGGCGACTGGAAGACGGCGTACGACACCCTGTGGCTGCGCGGCGCCACCCACGTCTGGGTCGACCACGTCACCGCCGACGACAAGGGCCACCCCGACGACCGCGAGCCCACCTACTTCGGGCGCAACTTCCTGCGCCACGACGGGCTCCTCGACATCACCAACGGCTCCGACCTGGTCACCGTCTCCTGGAGCCGGTTCGCCGACCACGACAAGGCGATGCTGATCGGCAACGGCGACGGTGTCACCACCGACCGGGGCAAGCTCCGCGTCACCCTGCACCACAACGAGTTCCACTCCGTCGTCCAGCGCGCGCCCCGCGTCCGCTTCGGCCAGGTCCACCTCTACAACAACCGCTACGTCCTCCCCGGGGACGCCGACCACCGCTACTCCATCGGCGTCTCGACCGAGTCGCGGATCGTCGCGGAGAACAACGCCTTCGAGGCACCGGGCCACGTGGAGGTCGCCGACCTGGTCAAGAGCTGGAACGGCAGCGCCCTCACCCAGCGCGGCACCGTCTTCAACGGCTTCCCCGTCGACCTCGTCTCCATCTACAACGCCTACAACTCAGGCAGCGAGCAGGACCTCAGCCCCGACACCGGCTGGACGCCCGCCCTGCACGGCCCCGTCGACAGCGCCGAACGTGCCGCCGCCGACGTCGCCCGCGAGGCCGGAGCGGGGAGGGCGGGCCGATGAGCGCCACCACCCCCCTGCCCCTCGTCCTGGCCGGTGCCAGGGGCCACGGCCGCTGGCACCTCGCCAACATCCGCAGGCTCCAGCACCAGGGCCTGGTCAGGCTCGCCGGGATCTGCGAACTGAACCCGCTGACCGAGGACGAACTCGAAGCGTTCGCCGGTGAACTCCCGGAGCAGTCGTCCGACTTCGGCGCCCTCCTGGACTCCACCGGCGCACGCGCCGCCGTCATCTGCACACCGATCCCGACGCACACCGAGCTCGCCCTGACCGCGGCCTCCCGCGGCGTCCACCTCCTCCTGGAGAAGCCGCCCGCCGCCACCTGGGCGGACTACGCCCGCATGACCGAGGGCGTACGGGAGGCGGGCATCGCCTGCCAGATCGGCTTCCAGTCCTTCGGGTCCCACGCGGTGCCCGCCATCAAGGAACTCGTACGCTCCGGAGCCATCGGGAACGTGCGCGGCATCGGTGCCGCCGGCGCCTGGGTCCGCGACGACACCTACTTCCGCCGCGCCCCCTGGGCCGGCCGTCGCAGGCTCGGCGGCACGGACGTGGTCGACGGGGTGCTCACCAACCCGCTGGCGCACGCCGTCGCCACCGCTCTCGAACTGGCGGACCGCGGCACGGCCGAGGACGTCGCCTCCATCGAGACCGAGCTCTTCCGGGCCCACGACATCGAGTCCGACGACACCAGCTGCTGCCGCGTCACCACCACCGGCGGGCTGCCGATCACCGTCGCGGTCACCCTCTGCGCCGAGAAGGCCGGGGAACCGTACGTGATCGTGCACGGTGACCGGGGCCGCGTCACCTTCTGGTACAAGCAGGACCGCGTCCTCGTCCAGCGCGCCGGCCACGGCCCCGAGGAGGCCGTGCACGGGCGGACCGACCTCCTGGAGAACCTCGTCGACCACCTGGAGCACGGCACCGCGCTCCTCGTACCGCCGGAGCGCACGGGCGCCTTCATGCGGGTCGTCGAAGCCGTGCGCACCGCACCCGACCCCACCGCCCTGCCCGCAACGGCCTGGCACACCCGGCCCGACGGGCCCGCCGGAGGGGACCGGCGTGTCGTGCGTGGCATCGACGGCACCGTCGCCGCCGCCGCCGACACCCTCACCCTCTTCTCCGAACTGGGCGCGTCCTGGGCGCGCCCGAGCGAGGTGAGCACACCGTGACCACCGCACTCCTCAGCTGCGCCGGACGCCCCGTGGGCCGCTACACCTACCGGCCCGGGACGGACAGCCGACCCTACCTCCACCCCGTCACCACCCTCGCCGGAACCCCCGTCACCGAGGAGCGCCCGGCCGACCACATCCACCACCTCGGAGCCTCCGTCGCCGTGCCCGACGTGGCCGGACACAACTTCTGGGGCGGACGCACCTTCGTCCGCGGCCAGGGACCCACCGAGCTCGACAACCACGGCACGCAGCGCCACATCGGCTGGAAGCTCCGCGACCCGGACGGTTTCGTGGAGGAGCTCAGCTGGGAGGCCGCCGGCACCGAACTGCTGCGCGAGCACCGCACGGTCGCCGTCGCCGAACTCTCCACGACGGCCTGGGCGCTGGACTTCTCGTTCTCCCTGACCAACCGGGGCACCGGTGACCTCTCCATCGGCAGCCCCGCCACCAACGGCCGTCCCGGCGCCGGATACGGGGGCTTCTTCTGGCGGGCCCCCAAGGAGGCCCGGCCGCCGGCCGTCTTCAGCGGGACGCTCGACGGCGAGGAGGCCGTGCACGGCAAGGCGGCCGACTGGCTGGCCCTCGCCGGGGACGGCTGGACCCTCGTGTTCGCCGGTGCGACCGAGGAGACCCGGCGCGACCCGTGGTTCGTACGGACCACCGAGTACCCGGGCGTCGGCTCGTCCCTCGCCGCGGACCGGCGGCTGCCCGTCGCCGCCGGAGCCACCGTCGTACGCCGGGTCGTCACCGTCGTCGCCGACGGACGCCTCGACCGCGACGCCGCCGCCGCCCACGTCCGGAAGGCGGTCGCCGCATGACACCGGTCTGGAGAGCCGACCTCGGGGACGGCACCTACCGCAACCCGGTCCTCAACTCGGACTGGTCCGACCCGGACGTCGTGCGCGTCGGCGACGACTACTACCTCACCGCGTCCAGCTTCGGCCGCGTCCCGGGGCTGCCCCTGCTGCACTCCCGCGACCTGGTCAACTGGACGCTCATCGGCCACGCCCTGGACCGGCTCGGGCCGGACGCGGACTTCTCCGTACCCCGGCACGACTGCGGCGTGTGGGCACCCTCGCTGCGCCACCACGCCGGACGCTTCTGGATCTTCTGGGGAGACCCCGACCACGGCATCCAGCAGATCAACGCCGAGGACATCCGCGGACCCTGGAGCGCCCCGCACCTCGTCAAGGGGGGCAAGGGCCTGATCGACGCCTGCCCCCTGTGGGACGAGGAGACCGGCGAGGCCTATCTGGTGCACGCCTGGGCGAAGTCCCGCTCCGGCGTCAAGAACCGGCTCACAGGGCACCGGATGAGCCCCGACGGACGCGAACTCCTCGACGAGGGCACCACCCTGATCGACGCCGACACGATCCCGGGCTGGTTCACCCTCGAAGGCCCCAAGCTCTACCTGCACGACGGGTACTTCTGGATCTTCGCCCCCGCCGGGGGAGTGGAGACCGGCTGGCAGGGTGCCTTCCGTTCGCGGACCTTCGACGGTCCCTACGAGGAGCGCGTCGTCCTGGAGCAGGGCCGCACCGAGGTCAACGGCCCGCACCAGGGCGGCTGGGTCCGTACCGCGGCGGGCGAGGACTGGTTCCTGCACTTCCAGGACCGCGGCGCCTACGGCCGGGTCGTGCACCTCCAGCCGATGCGCTGGGAGGCGGGCTGGCCGGTCATCGGCGACGAGGGCGAACCCGTCCTCGTCCACCGCCGGCCCCGCGCACCGGAGCAGGCCGCCGGGGCGCCGGCGTCCAGCGACGACTTCCCCGGCGGGCGCCACGGCCGCCAGTGGCAGTGGACGGCCAACCCCCGGCCCGGCTGGACCGTCGGGCACACGGGTGACGGACTGCGGCTGAGCTGCGTACGCACCGCGTACGCCCACGATCTGCGGGCCCTGCCCAACGTCCTGGTGCAGCGGCTCCCCGCGGAGGAGTTCACCGTCGAGGTGGGCATCACCCTGGACACGGGCGAGCCGGGCGCCAAAGCAGGGCTCGCCATCCTCGGTGACGCCTTCTCGTGGATCGGCCTGGAGGCCGGGGCGGACGGCACGGCACAGCTGGTGCACCGGTACGCCGAGGCCGTGGCCGAGCACGAGCGGGACGCCGAACACCCCCGCCCCGCACCCGGGGCAGAGGTCTGGGTCCGGATCGAGGTCACCCGGGGCGCCCGCTGCCGCTTCTACGCCGACACCGGCGACGGCGCCGGGTTCCGCCGTTCCGGCCAGGTCTTCGCCGCCACCCCCTGGCGCTGGGTCGGAGCCCTGCTCGGCCTCTTCGCCACGGCACCGGCCGGCACGGGGCCTTCGGGCACCGCGGGTTTCACCGCATTCCGCACCAGCGAAAGACCACGCACCTCCTGATTCCGCACCGCTGTATGGGAGCCGCAATGACGCACCTCCGTACCGAGCGCACCAGAACGAGGACGCTGTTCACAGCCCTCGCCCTCGCCGCCGCCTTCCTCCTGCCCACCGTCCCGGGCGAGGCGACGGCCGTCCAGCAGGGCGGCGGCCGGCCCGCGGGCCCGCACGGATTCGCCTCGCTCGCCGGGGGCACCACCGGGGGCCAGGGCGGCAGGGTGGTGACCGTCACCGACCAGGCAGGCCTGGAGAGGTACGCCGGTGCCGAGGAGCCCTACGTCATCAGGGTGGCCGGATCCATCGCGGTGGAGCCGTTCGGCGCGGACATCGACGTCGCGTCGGACAAGACCATCGTCGGAGCCGGAGACACCGGGGAGATCGTCCACGGCGAGCTGCACCTGAACCCCGGCACCAGCAACGTCATCATCCGTAACCTCACCATCCGCGACTCCTACATCGAGGGCGACTGGGACGGGAAGACGACGGACTTCGACGCGATCCAGATGGACTCGGCCGACCACGTCTGGATCGACCACAACCGGCTGACGCACATGGGTGACGGGCTGCTCGACATCCGCAAGGACAGCCAGTACATCACCGTGTCGTACAACCACTTCGACAACCACAACAAGGCGCTCGGCATCGGCTGGACCGAGAACGTCCGGACGCAGATCACGATCGACCACAACTGGTTCAGCGGCACCAAGCAGCGCAACCCGTCCGCCGACAACTGCGCCTACGCCCACCTCTACAACAACTACCTCTCCGCGCAGGTCGCGGACGGGGACCCCACGTGGACGTACGGCAACTGGGCGCGCGGCGCGACCAGGATGGTCATCGAGAACAGCTACTACCAGGACGTCCAGCACCCCTACCAGGCCGACGCCACGGCCGAGCTCGTCCAGCGCGGATCGATCCTGAAGAACACCACCGGGCGCACCGACGCCCGGGGCGCCGCGTTCGAGCCGCGTGACTTCTATCCGTACACCCTGGACCGCGCCGCCGACGTGCCGAAGCTCGTGACCAGGAACGCCGGCCCGCAGAGGCACATCGGCAACGCGCCGCACGGCACACACCACTGATTTCCCCCCACGTACGCGTACAGACCCGAGAGAGAAGAGCCGACATGAACATCTCGAAGACGCTCCGGGGGCGTGCCGCGACCGCGGTGTCCCTCACGGCGGTCCTGGCCCTCGCGGCCACCGGCTGCGGTGACGACGGCAGCAGCTCCGGCACGGAAGGCAGCGGCAAGGGCGAGATCACCTTCTGGGACAACAACGGTGGTCCGCGCACCGCGATCTGGACCGAGATCATCAAGGATTTCGAGAAGGCCAACCCGGACATCGAGGTCAAGTACGTCCCGATCCCGATCGCCGACGTCCAGTCCAAGTACGACACGGCCATCGCGGGCGGCGGTCTGCCCGACGTCGGCGGTGTCGGTACGGCCTACCTGGCCAACATCGTGTCCCAGGAGGCCCTGGAGCCGGTCAACGACCGGCTGGAGAAGTCCGCCCTCAAGGGCAAGCTCGTCGAGGGCATGGTCGAGAGCGTCAGGGACGCCGGCGGCCGGGGCGACGACATGTACTCCGTACCGACGTCCGCGAACAACGGCGCGCTCTGGTACCGCACCGACCTGTTCGAGCAGGCCGGCCTGGAGGCCCCCACCACCTGGGACGCGTTCTACGCGGCGGCCGAGAAGCTCACCGACGCGAAGAAGAACAAGTTCGGCTACACCATCCGCGGCGGCGCCGGCTCCATCGCGCAGGCCCTGGACGCGATCTACGGCCAGACCGGCATCACGGAGTTCTGGGACGGCGAGAAGACCACCCTCAACGACCCGAAGAACGTCGCGGCGCTGGAGAAGTACGCCGCCCTCTACAAGAAGACGACGCCCGCCGCCGACGTCAACAACGACTTCACCAAGATGGTCGCGCAGTGGGACACCGGCACCATCGGGATGCTCAGCCACAACCTCGGTTCCTACCAGGACCACCTGAAGGCCCTGGGCGAGGAGAAGTTCGCGGGCATACCCGCGCCCACCGGTGAGACCGGCAAGCGCGTCCAGGTCTCCAACCCGGTCGACGGCCTCGGCCTCTTCCGTTCGAGCAAGAACAAGAACGCGGCCTGGAAGTTCATCGAGTTCGCGGCCTCGCACGAGTCCAACAGCAAGTGGAACAAGTCCGCGGGCGCCATCCCGGCGAACACCGAGGCGGCCGGGGACCCGTGGATCAACGAGACGGAGCCGACGGCGCTCGCCGCCAAGGCGCTCACCGACGGCTCCACGACCATCGTCAACCTGCCGTACTACCTGCCCGACTGGAACAACATCAGCAAGGCCGACAACGAGCCCGAGTTCCAGAAGCTGCTCCTCGGCAAGATCACGGCCAAGGCCTTCCTGGACAAGATGGCCGATGAGCTGAACGCCGCCCAGAAGGAGTGGAAGGAACTGGGCAACGGCTGAGCCGCCGCCCCGCCACACCTCGGCACCCCGGTGACCGGGGGACCGGCGGCGGTCCGGGTCGCGTCCCGCCGCCGGTCCCCCTCCACGTACCACCTCACGTTTGTCATCCGAGAGAGGCAGTCATCCTGTGTCACTCACCCGCAGACGGACGGCCGCCGCGCTCCTCGCGCTGCCCCTCGCCCTCGGCGCCACCCCCGCACTCGCGGCCGGCGGCCGAGGCGGGCCCCGGCGCCGGACGCTGCACATCGCGGGCGACTCCACGGCGGCCCGGAAATACGCCGACGCCGCCCCGGAGACCGGGTGGGGCATGGCCCTCCCCTTCTTCCTCGGCCGCTCCCTCACCGTCGCCAACCACGCGATGAACGGCCGGAGTTCCAAGAGCTTCATCGACGAGGGCCGGCTCACCGCCCTCCTGGAGGGCGTCCGCCCGGGCGATCTCGTCCTCGTCCAGTTCGGTCACAACGACGAGAAGACCGAGGACCCCACCCGGGGCACCGACCCGTACACCACCTACCAGGACTGTCTGCGCAGGTACATCGACGGCGCCCGCGCGCGTCGCGCGACACCCGTGCTGCTCACGCCCGTGGAGCGCCGCCGGTTCGCCGCGGACGGCACCGCCAGGGCCACCCACGGCGAGTACCCCGCCGCGATGCGCGCCCTGGCGGCGGAGGAGCAAGTGGCCCTCCTCGACACACAGGCGCTCTCCCTGGCCCGCTGGCAGGAACTCGGCCCCGACGGGACCCTGGCGTACTTCAACTGGCTCGAGCCCGGTGAGTCGCCCAATTACCCGGACGGCAAGCAGGACAACACCCACTTCGCGCCGAAGGGCGCGATCGAGGTGGCCCGCACCGTCGCCCGCGCGCTGCTGGACGGGCGCGTGCTCGCCCCGCGCGATCTGCGCCGCCTGGACGATCCGGTCCCCGAGACGTGGATCACCTGGCCGCAGGCCTGATCCCCGCTCCCTCCCGGCTCCTCCCGCACATCTCTCCTTTCCCGCGTACGACAGTTAAGGATTCGCCATGCCCGCACGCATGAGACATGTCCGCGCCATTGCCGTGGTGATGGGCTGTGCCTCGCTGGCCCTCGCCGTGAGCGTCCCCGCCCAGGCGGCCTCCCACGGCCAGGGGATCGAACGCGCCGTCCTTCCCTCCGGCGACGGCTGGGCCTCCGCCGAAGGCTCCACCACCGGCGGTGCCGAGGCCGCCCCCGAGCACGTCTACACCGTGTCCAACCGGGCGGAACTCATCGCCGCCTTCGAGGAGGCCGGGGACGCGCCGAAGATCGTCAGGATCGCCGGCACCGTGCACGGCAACTCCGACGCCGACGGCACCCCGATCGGCTGCGAGGCCTACCAGCAGGGCGGTTACACGCTGGAGAAGTACCTGGCGGCCTACGCCCCGGCCGTCTGGGGCAGCGACACGGTCCCCTCCGGCCCGCTGGAGGACGCCCGCGCGGCGTCCGCGAAGCTGCAGGCCGCCGCCGTCAACGTGAACGTCCCGTCCAACACCACGCTCGTCGGTGTCGGCAAGGACGCCACGATCATCGGCGCCAGTCTCCAGGTCAAGAACGTCTCCAACGTCATCGTCCGCAACATCTCGTTCGAGGACACCTACGACTGCTTCCCCCAGTGGGACCCGACCGACGGTGACCAGGGCGCCTGGAACTCCGAGTACGACAACCTGGTCGTCTACGGCTCCCGCCACGTCTGGGTCGACCACAACACCTTCAGCGACGGCGACCGCCCTGACGCCGACCAGCCCCACTACTTCGGGCAGGTCTACCAGCAGCACGACGGTCTCTTCGACATCGTGCGCGGGGCCGACCTCGTGACCGTGTCGTGGAACGTCCTCAAGGACCACGACAAGACCATGCTCATCGGCAACAGCGACGGCGCCGGCGCAAGCGACCGCGGCAAGCTCCGCGTGACCCTGCACCACAACCTCTTCAAGGACGTGAAGGAGCGCGCGCCCCGCGTCCGCTTCGGCCAGGTCGACTCGTACAACAACCACTTCGTGGCCACCGCCGGCAGCGCCTACGGCTACACGTACGGCATCGGTGCCGAGTCCAAGCTCGTCGCCGAGCACAACGCGTTCACCGTCCCCAAGGGCTTCGACAAGGCCACCATCCTCAAGAAGTGGTCCGAGTCCTCGCTCACCGCGGAGGACAACTACGTCAACGGGCGCAAGACCGATCTGGTCGCCGTGCACAACGCGGGCGTTCCCACCGAGCAGCTCACCGAGGGCGCCGGCTGGACCCCGACGCTGCGCACGAAGGTCAGCCACCCGCTGCTCGTCCCCGTGCTGGTCGGCCTCAAGGCGGGAGCCGGCAAGGTCTCCGGCCGCTGATCCCCCCTCCCCATGAACCGGCCGGAGCGGCACCGCACCCTTCCACCACCCCGGAAGGCGCCGCTCCGGCCTGCCCCCTGCGCAAGGAGTTCCGCAATGCCCAGCAGACGCAGTGCCCTGTCCCTGCTCGCCGGCGCGGGCGCGGCCCTCGCCGTCGGCGCCCCCGCCGCCCGTGCGAGGCCCGCCCCGCACGGCCCCTTCGGACGCTACGGCTCACCCGCCCGGCGCCTCGACGCCCTGACCCTGTACGTCGACCCGCACGGCAGGGGCGACCACACCGACGTGCAGTCCGCCGTCGACGCCGCCACCGGCACCGGTCACACCCTGGTACTGGCTCCCGGCACCTACCGGGGCAGGGTCACCGTCGGCGCCGCCCGGACCGGACTCACCCTCATCGGTGCGAGCGGCGACCCGCGCGACACCGTCGTCGTCCACGGCACCGCGGCGGGCACGCCCAAGCCCGACGGCTCCGGCACCTACGGCACCAGCGGATCCGCCAGCGTCACCGTCCAGGCCGCGGGCTTCACCGCCCGCGACGTGACCTTCGCCAACGACTGGCTGCGCTCCGACAACCCGGAGTACACCGGGACCCAGGCCGTCGCGATCAAGGTCCAGGGCGACCGTTCGGCGTTCTACCGCTGCCGCTTCCTCGGCCACCAGGACACCCTGTACGCCGACTCCCTCGCCCTGACCGCCTTCGCCCGGCAGTACTACCGCGACTGCTACATGGAGGGCGACGTCGACTTCGTCTTCGGGCGCGCCACGGCCGCCTACGACCGCTGCCACTTCCGCACCCTGACGCGCCCCGACCTCACCTCGGCCCCGTACGGGTTCGTGTTCGCGCCCAGCACCGCCGGAGCCAACCCGCGCGGATACCTCGTCCTGCGCTCGCGGATCACCAGCACCGCGCCCGACGCGTACTACAAGCTGGCCCGCCCCTGGGTGCCCTCGTCCGACCTCACCGCGCACCCGATGCTGACCGTCCGCGACAGCCACCTCGGCGCGGGCATCGACGCCGTCGCGCCGTACGGCACCATGTCCGCCGGCTTCCCCTGGCAGGAACAGCGCTTCGCCGAGTTCCGCAACACCGGCCCCGGCGCGCGCGTCACCGTCCCGGACAACCGCCCGCAGCTGACCGCCTCCGAGGCCCGCGCGCACACCCTGGCCGCCCACCTCGGCGACTGGCGCCCCTACGCGTGAGCCTCGGCCTCACCGAGGGGGCGCTCCCCGCCTTCCACGAGCGGCTCAGGGACGAACTGACCTTCCCGCTCTCCTGGGAGAGGGCCACGGCCCGTGACTTCCCGGCCTGGCGCGCGCGGGCCCGCGCCGTGGCCGGGGAGTCGCTGCTGCAGCCGGCCGGCCCGGGCCCCGAGCCCTTCGACCCGGTGACGGTCGAGGAGCACCGCTCGCGGGCGTACACCGGGCGCACCGTCGAGTTCGCCCTCAGCCGCTACGGACGTGCGCGCGGCTCCCTGCTGGTGCCGAACGGCGTGGGACCCTTCCCGGCCGTGCTGCTCCTGCACGACCACGGCTCCGAGTTCACGATCGGCCGCGAGAAGCTGGTGCGGCCCAGGTCGGACCCTGCCAGGCTCGCCCTGGCCACACGATGGGCGGACCGGCACTACGACGGACGGTTCATCGGCGACGACCTGGCCGCCCGGGGTTACGTCGTGCTCGCCGTGGACACCCTCGGCTGGGGCGACAGAGGCCCGCTCGCCTACGAGGACCAGCAGGCCCTCGCCGCGAACCTCATGCAGCTGGGCACCTCGGCGGCCGGTCTCGCCGCGCACGAGGACATCCGCGCGGCGGCCTTCCTCGGTTCACTGCCGGAGGTCGACGGACGCCGGGTGGGGGCGCTGGGCTTCTCCATGGGCGCCTTCCGTGCCTGGCAGCTGTCCGCCCTGACCGACGGCGTCCGCGCCGCGGCGGCCGTCTGCTGGATGACGGGGCTCAAGGAGCTGATGCTTCCGGGCGGCAACGCCCTGCGGGGGCAGTCCGCGTACTTCATGCTCCACCCCGGCCTGCACCGCCATCTCGACCTCCCGGACGTGGCGTCGCTCGCCGCCCCCAAGCCGGCCCTGTTCCTCTCCGGCGGCCGCGACCACCTCTTCACGCCGGCCGGGGTGCGGACGGCGTACGCGAAGCTGCGCGCGGTCTGGGAGGCGGCAGGAGCGGGCGACCGGCTCACCACCACGGTGTGGCCGGAGACGGGCCATGCCTTCACGGCGGCCATGCAGGACGAGGTCCACGCCTGGCTGGACACCTGGCTCGGCACCCCCGCCGGATCCGGACCCGGGCCCGGCGGGGGCGCCCCACTGCCGCCTCCTAGTCGTAGCTGAGGTCCGACGCGGTGTAGCGGCAGTACGTGCCGTCCGGGCCGCTGCCCGTCTCCGTCGGCTCGGCACCGGTGTTGTTGCCGGTGTAGCGGACGCACGGCTTGATCTTCTTGCTGCTGTCGCCGTGGATCCGCACCGAACGCAGTGCGGCGGTGTCCCCGTAGTTGGTGTTGATGCCGACCAGGGACTTGCCCGGTGCCGTGATGTCGACGTCGTTCACGATGATGGAACGCTGGTACTGCGTGGAGCAGTTGCCGCAGGAACGGACGAGCTTGCCGAAGTCCGCGACCTGGAACTTCGTGATGACCAGCTTGCCCGCGCCGTTGAACTGGAAGACCTTGTCGGAGGCCTTCCTGGCGCCGCCGCCGTACACCGTGTAGACGGAACCGGTGGACTTGCCCTTGAAGGACGCCGCGTCCTCGCCGACGTCCTCCCACCAGACGTTCTGGATCGTGCAGCTGCCGGAGCAGTGGACGCCGTCGGCGGCGGGTGAGCCCAGGACGACGTTCTTGAGCGTCGCCCCGTCGGCCAGCTTGAAGATCGGGTCCTGGCCCTCGTCCTGACCGCCGTCGCCGAGGTCACCGCTCCCGTAGAAGCGCTTCAGCGACCCGTCGTACGTCCCGGAGACCTCGATCGTCTTCGTGACGGCCTGGCTGCCGGTTGCGCTGGGCCAGGCGGGCACGGCGGCGGTGGCCGCGCCTGCGGGCTGGAGCATCACGTTGGTGGCCAGGGCGGCGCCGGTCAGGGCCAGGGCCGCGGTCAGCGCGGCGGCCATGCGTCGCCTGCCGGGGCGGCGGCGGTGGGTGTGCGCTCGTTCGCTCATGTCGGTCGGTCCGTTCCTCGGGGGTGGGGGTGTGTGTAGCGCTGATGGGTCGCCACCGCCCGCGAAAGGGTTGCCGTGTCATGGACGCGTATTTCACACGGAGACCTCGCGCCCTCAGCGGGTGTCGCCGAAGTCCCCGCCCACCGCGGCCGGACCACCCGTCGTGCGTGCCCGCGCCGTGTAGTCGTCCCGCCCCGTGTCGCGCGTGCCCTCGTCGTGGTTGTACTGCCCCGCGAACGTGTGCGTACCCACCGGCACGCTCCGGCCCGGCTTCAGCGCCCAGCGGTAGACGAGATACCCCTCCTCCTCGCGCACCGAGACCTCGAAGTCCCCTTCCGGCAGCGAGCGCCAGGAACCGGTCGTGTTCACACCGCCGTTCTGCGCGATCCGGAGCTCGACGGTCAGCCCGGACAGCTTCTCCGTCGTCTTCACCACCACCTCGCTCTGCGCCCAGTAGCTGTTGCTGTTCGGGTCCAGGGAACCGTCCGACCACAGCGGGCCCCGGCCGGCCGGCAGTGCGGCGCCCCGGGGGCCGGACGGCGACGAGGGCGCCGTCGGGACGGGTTCGGCGGCGACCCGCTGCCCGCTCGTGGGCTCTTCCCGGCCCGCCGAGGTGACCGCGAGCGCCCCGGCCGTCAGCACGCCGCACACCGCCACCGTCGCGCCCGCGATCCGCAGCCACGGCATGGGTGTGCGGGGGGCGCGGGCGGGGCGGGCCGGCGGCTCCTGGGCCATCCCGCGCTCGATCCGGGCCAGCATCCGCGCCCGGTCGGGCCGGTGCGAAGCAGCGGCCGTGCGCAGCCGCTCCCGCAGCTCCTCGTCCATCAGTGCCTTCCTCCGGCGCGCTGACCCGCAGCCGCCACCTGTACCTGTGCCGCCGGGGTCTCGGATCCGAGCAGCCGCTGGAGTTCCGCCACACCACGCGAGGTCTGGCTCTTCACCGTACCGACCGAGACCCCGAGGACGAGAGCGGTGTCGCGTTCGGACAGGTCGAAGGCGTGCCGCAGCACCACGCACGCGCGCTTGCGGAACGGCAGCCGTCGCAGGGCCTCCTGGACGTCCACCACCGCCGACACGTCGGGCCCGTCGGCCGTGTAGGCGTCCCCGGCCCCGCGTGGCATCCAGAACAGGGCGATCCGCCGGCGCTCGCGCACCGCGCTGCGGATGCGCGTACGGGCCAGGTTGGCGACCACGCCTCGCGCGTACGCCCCCGGGTGATCGGCGTCCCTGACCCGGTCCCAGCGGTGCCAGAGGGCCAGCAGCGCTTCGGCTGCCAGGTCGTCCGCCGCATCGGCCTCGCCCGTCAGCAGATGGGCGAGCCGGGCGAGTTCGGTGTAGTGCGCCTCGAAGAACGCATGGAACTCGGCGGCGGCGGCATCATCGACGACCGTGCCCACGGATTACCTCTTCTCTGCACCGGGTGCCTGCGCGCTCGGACAAGCTGTGTACGTTCCCAATCCCGTTCGCGGGGCGAGAGCGTACCAACGCGCACCCCGGAAGCGCTTCGACGCGGGTGCGCCTCCCAGTAAGGCGTAACACGGCGAAAACCTGAACCCCCCTGCGGCAGGTGAACGATCCAGCTGTCGCAGGGGGGCATGTCCAGTTTCCGGTCCCGGGGGTTCAGTCCTTCAGGGCCGCCTTCATCATCTTCTGCGCGACCGGAGCCGCCAGGCCGTTCCCGCTGACCTCGGAGCGGGCCGCCCCCGAGTCCTCGACGACCACCGCGACCGCGACCTGCTTGCCGGTCGAGTCGTCCTTCGCGTACGAGGTGAACCAGGCGTACGGGGTGTTGCTGTTGTCCACGCCGTTCTGCGCGGTTCCCGTCTTGCCGCCCACCTCGGCGCCGTCGATCCGGGCGTTGCTGCCGGTGCCCTCCTCCACGACGGTGACCATCGCGCTGCGCAGCTGCTCGGCCGTCGACGCCTTCACCACACGCTCGGTGTCGTCGTCGGAGTACTCCTGGAGCGTGGAGCCGTCGGAGTCCGTCACCTTCGAGACCATGTGCGGCGAGGCCAGCTCACCGCCGTTGGCGAGGGCCGACGAGACCATGGCCATCTGGAGCGGCGTCGCGGTCACCTCGAACTGGCCGATGCCGGTCAGCGCGGTCTGGGCCTCGTCCATGCCGGACGGGTAGACGCTCTGCGACGCCCGCACCGGCACGTCCAGCTTCTCGGTGTCGAAGCCGAAGGCGTCCGCCATCGCCTTCAGCTTGTCCTGGCCGAGATCGGCCGCGACCTTCGCGAAGACGTTGTTGCAGGAGTGCTGGAGGGCGGTGCGCAGGGTGGCGTTCTCGCAGGGGGCCGAGGGGTTCTCGTTCGACAGGACCGTGCTCGTGTGCGGGAGGGTGTACGGATCGGGGCTGTCCGTGGCCTCGTCGACCGAGCTGTAGAGGCCGTTCTCCAGCGCCGCCGACGCGACGACCAGCTTGAACGTCGAGCCCGGCGGGAGCGGCTGCCGCAGCGCCCGGTTGACCAGGGGCTTGTCCTTGTCGTCCAGCAGCTTCTGCCATGCGTCGCCGTCCGACGTACCGCTGATGTCCGACGGGTCGTACGAGGGCGAGGAGACCATCCCGAGGATCCGCCCGGTCGCCGGGTCGATCGCGACGGCCGCGCCCCGGTCGTCCCCGAGCGCTTCGAAGGCGGCCTTCTGGACGTCGGGGTCGATGGTCGTCACCACGTCGCCGGGTGACGCCTGCTCGCCGGTCAGCAGATCGGCGGGACTCTTCAGCCGGTCGTCGGTGCCGTCGAGTACATCGCCGTAGATGCCTTCGAGCTGGGTGGCGCCGTACGCCTGCGAGCTGTAGCCGGTGACCGCCGCGTACAGCTCGCCCTGGGTGTAGGTGCGTTTGTGGCGGAGGTCGTCGCCGTCCGTCTCCTTCGAACCGGTGACCGGGGAACCGGCCACGATGATGTTCCCGAGCGGCTGCGCGTACTGCGCGATCACGTTCCGCCGGTTGTGTTCGTCGTCTGCGAGCGCCCGGGCCTCGTACGCCTGCACCCAGGTCGCCCGCACCAGCAGGGCGAGAACCATCAGCAGACAGAAGACCGAAGCGCGCCTGATCGTCTTGTTCATCCCGCTGGAGGGACGAACGGGGGCGCGGGGGGCGTTCCCGTTCGTGTGCCTTCTCACCGGTTTCTCAGGCGCGCCGCTCCCGGCGCCGGGGCGGGCCTCCGGCGCCCGGAGCCTCCGGTGCTCAGAGCCTCCGGGTCGCGAGGGTCAGCCGGTCGCGGGCGTCGAAGAGGGCGTCCTTCACCATCTGCTCGTGCGCGGGCGTGAGGCGGGCGACCGGCACCGAGCAGCTGATCGCGTCGCGCGCCGGGGTGCGGTAGGGGATCGCCACGCCGAAGCAGCGCAGCCCCAGCGTGTTCTCCTCGCGGTCCACCGCGTATCCCTGCTCGCGGATCAGGTGCAGTTCCTCGATCAGCTTCTCGCGGTCGGTGAGCGTGTGCTCCGTCAGCGCCGGCAGCGTCTCGGGCAGCATCTTGCGCACCTGCTCGTCGCTGTGGGTGGCCAGCAGCGCCTTGCCGAGCGAGGTGGAGTGCGCGGGCAGGCGGCGGCCGACGCGCGTGAAGGGGCGCAGGTAGTGCTGGGACTGCCGGGTGGCGAGGTAGACCACGTTGGTCCCGTCGAGCCGGGCCAGGTGAATGGTCTCCGTGGTGTCGTCGGAGAGCCGGTCGAGGGTGGGCCGGGCCGCCGCGACGACCTCGTCGCCGTCGATGTACGAGGTGCCGACGAGCAGGGCACGCACGCCGATGCCGTACCGCGTGCCGGTGGCGTCCGTCTCCACCCAGCCGAGCTCCACCAGCGTGCGCAGCAGCATGTAGAGGCTGGACTTGGGGTAGCCCACGGCCTCCTGCACCGCGGCCAGCGAGTGCATACCGGGGCGTCCCGCGAAGTATTCGAGGAGTTCCACCGTCCGTACAGCGGACTTGACCTGCGCCCCACCAGACTCGGCTACCGACATGCCTTATGCCCCTTCCAGCCTTCTTGTACGACCCTGCTACTTCTTGCAACCACGAGCGCCCGGAAATAGAGTTCCCATGTATTCACGTTCAGGAACGCTGTTCAGAATACCGAACAACTTCTCCTGTGTGGCAGTGGACCGGAAGGAAATACGGTGGCAGCAGCACCAGTCTGGAGCGTCGACCCCCGGACGGGGAACCCGCGCGAGCAGGTTGCGGTGGAGGCTACAGCGGAGGAGGTCGACCGCGCGGTCCGGGCGGCGCACGCCGTGCGCGGCACGCTGGCCGACCGCACCGTGCGCGCGGCGTTCCTGCGCACCGCGGCCGATCTGCTCACCGAGGCCCAGGAACAGATCGTCGAGACCGCCGACGCGGAGACCGCGCTCGGCCCCGTCCGGCTGACCGGCGAACTCGCCCGCACGGCCGCGCAGCTGCGGGCCTTCGCGGAGGTCGTGGACGAGGGTGCCTACCTCGACATCCACATCGACCACGAGGACGGCAGCAGGACCCCGCCCTGGCCGGACCTGCGCCGCTACAAGATCCCGCTCGGCGTCGTCGCCGTCTACGCGGCCAGCAACTTCCCGCTCGCCTTCTCCGTCCCCGGCGGCGACACCGCGAGCGCGCTCGCGGCGGGCTGCCCGGTCGTCGTCAAGGCGCACCCTGACCACCCCGCGACGTCCGAACTCTGCGCCTCGATCCTGCGTACGGCCGCCGCACGCAACGGCCTGCCCGAGGACGTCGTGAGCGTGCTGCACGGCTTCGACGCGGGCGTCGAGCTGGTCAAGCACCCGCTGATCTCCGCCGCCGGCTTCACCGGTTCGATCCGCGGGGGCCGTGCGCTGTTCGACGCGGCGGCGGCCCGGCCCACCCCGATCCCCTTCCACGGTGAGCTCGGCTCGCTCAACCCCGTCGTGGTCACCGAGGCGGCCGCCTCGGAGCGCGGCGACCAGATCGGTGCCGGACTCGGCGGTTCGATGACCATGGGCGCCGGACAGTTCTGCACCAAGCCCGGTTTCGTGTTCGCGCCGTCCGGCGAGGCCGGTGACCGGCTGCTGAAGTCCCTCACCGAGACGGTCGGCGGCACGGGTGCCGGCACCATGCTCGACCACCGGATGCGGGACGCCTTCGTCAAGGGCGTGGCCGAGCGGGCCGCGCTCCCGGACGTCGAGGCCCCGGTCGCCCCGGGCGCCGGGGACGACCACACGGTCTCCCCGGGCTTCTTCACCGTGCCCGCCCGGCACCTGGCCGAGGAGGGCCCGCACGACGCGCTGCTCGAGGAGTGCTTCGGCCCGGTCACCGTCGTCGCGCGCTACGACTCCGCGGACGAGATCACCGCCGTGCTCTCCCGGCTCCCCGGAAACCTCACCGCCACCCTCCAGATCGCCACCGAGGAGGCCGACGGCAGCGCCGCCGGGCTGCTCGGCGAGCTCACCCCGGTGGCAGGGCGCGTGCTGGTCAACGGCTGGCCGACCGGCGTCGCCGTCGCGCCCGCCCAGCACCACGGCGGCCCCTACCCGGCCACCACCTCCACCTCCACCTCGGTCGGTGCCACCGCGATCGAGCGCTGGCTGCGCCCCGTCAGCTACCAGTCGACGCCCGACGCGCTGCTCCCCCCGGAGCTGCGCGAGGACAACCCGCAGGGCCTGCCCCGCCGGGTCGACGGGCGCCGCGCATGACGGCGATACAGCTCCCCGAGCTCCCCTTCACCCTGGAACCGGCCGGGCCCGAGGGCGGATGGACGTACGAGGGCGGGGTGCTCACCGGCCTGGCGGGCGCGGAGCAGGACCGTTTCGTCCCGCCGGGCGGTGACGCCCTGGAGCCCGCGACCGACGCGCCCCGCCTGCTCGGCGCGGCACCGGAGGGCGATTTCCAGCTGATCGCCCGGGTGCGGGTGGGCTTCGCCGCAGCCTTCGACGCGGGGGTCCTCTACCTCCACGTGGGGGAGCGGGAGTGGGCGAAGCTCTGCCTGGAGCTCTCCCCGGAGCGCCCGACGATCTGCACCGTGGTCACCCGTGGTCAGTCCGACGACGTCAACTCCGCCGAGGTGGAGGGCGACACCTACTGGCTGCGGCTCAGCCGCGCCGGCGGCGCGTTCGCCTTCCACGCCTCGCCCGACGGCGAACGGTGGACCTTCGTCCGGCTGTTCACCCTCGGCACGGAGCAGGAGCGCGCGGCCGCCCGCATCGGCTTCCTCGTCCAGTCGCCCACGGGCAAGGGCTGCGAGGTGTCGTTCGACCGCATCGCCTTCCGGCCCACCGCCCCCGGCGATCTGCGGGACGGCAGCTGACCGGCGGACGCACACGGACGAAGGGCCCGGATCCGAGAGTCTTCCGGGCCCTTCGGTCTGTCCGGGACCCGTCATCGCTCGGTCTGCCCGGGCAAGTTCCTCGGCCTGGCCATCGCCTCGACGATCGCCGGGGCCCACGGAGGCCGCCTGGAGCTCGACACCGGCCCGGGTGAGGGCCGCGCCCTCCGGCTGCTCCTGCCGGCCGCCCCCGGCCAGGAGCACTGCCCCGCACCAGCGCGCTGACCCGCGCGCCCGCTGCGGGAGACGGTTCAGCGCACCACGTCGAAGACGTTCTTCTGCAGCCCGTTGGCGTACGCCTCGTGCTCGACGAGCTTCAGCTTCTGGGTGTCCTTGTCCGTCGCGCTGAACAGCCGCTTGCCCGCGCCCAGCAGGAGCGGGAAGACCAGCAGGTGGTAACGGTCGATCAGCCCCGCGTCCGAGAGTCCCTGGTTGAGGGTGGCGCTGCCGTGGACGATGATCGGCCCTCCCTCGGTCTCCTTCAGCGCGGCGACGTCGTCGAGCGAGCGCAGGATGGTGGTCTCGCCCCACCCCGGTACGAGGTCCCCCTCGGCGAGGGTCGTGGAGACGACGTACTTCGGCATCACCTTGTAGTCCGCGAAGTCCTCCATCTCCGGCCACACGGGGCTGAACGCTTCGTAGCTGACCCGGCCCATCAGCATCGCGGAGGCCTCCTTCTGCTCCCGGCCCTTGATCTCGAAGGCCTCGGGGAGGAACTCCACCTCCTTGAAGGTCCATCCGGAGTTCCGGTAGCCGGGCTCGCCGCCCGGGGCCTCCACGACACCGTCGAGCGAGACGAAAGCGGTGCTGATCAGAGTGCGCATCTGAAGTTCCTCGGTTCTCGTGTCAGGGCCGGCGGCTCGTCCGGTGAACGCGGCGGCCTCGTCGTGGCGCCGCGCGCTCCTCATGGTCTTCGACTGCGGCTCGCCGGGAAACTCATCGGTCCGGGGCCCGCCGCCCGGTCACCTCGGCGCCGCCGATCGCCGCCGGTCACCTCGGCGCCGTCGATCGTCGCCGGTCACCTCAGCGCCGTGCTGTTCGCGCCGTCGCTCGCCTCCCGGACGATGTCCGCGTGCCCGGTGTGCTGGGCCGTCTCCTGGAGAAGGTGCAGCAGGATCCGCCGCACCGTCCAGTGGCGTACGACCCCAGGCTCCCACGGTGTCTCCGGAAGGCGGGCCTCCGCGTCCGGGCGCGCCGTCGCGGCGGCCTCGTCGGTGGCGCGGGCGGCCTCCTCGTACGCGGCGCGCAGGCCGGCGACCGTGGCGCCCTCGGGGCACCGGTACTGGCCCATGTCCCACATGCCGTCCGGGGTCCGGCCGGTGGTGTCGGTGAGGATGTGCGTCCAGACCCGCTCGCCCCGGGTGAGGTGGTTCAGGATGCCGCCGAGCGTCAGCTGGCTCACCGTGGACCGCTCTGCCAGCTGTGCGTCCGTCGCGTCCCGCGTGGTGATGAGGAGGAGCCGGCGCGCTTCGCGCAGGGCGGTCAGAAGTCCTTCGGTCTCAGGCGTCATGCGGACACCGTAGAAGGCCAACAGGTCAGAAGCTGTCCTCGTTCGGACCGGGGCGCCCTGAGCCGGGAGCATGGTCCCCGGACCGGGACGCCCTGAGCCGGGAGCATGGGCCGGCCCCGGGAATCAGCCGCTCGGTCCGCACGTTGAACCGGCGGCGGAGGCTCCCTCCGCACCGTTGCTGCAGAGGTGGAGAGTAGAAGAGTCATGCGCGTCGAGATATGGAGCGACATCGCTTGCCCGTGGTGTTACGTCGGCAAGGCACGCTTCGAGAAGGGCCTGGCCGGGTTCGCCCACCGCGACGAGGTCGAGGTGGTCCACCGCTCCTTCGAGCTCGACCCCGGGCGGGCCAAGGGCGACATCGAGCAGGTCGTCGACATGCTGGCGCAGAAGTACGGGCGCACCCCCGAGCAGGCCCGCGGGATGGAGGCCAACGTCGCGGCGAACGCGCAGGCCGAAGGGCTCGGCTACCGCGTCGAGGGGCGCGACCACGGCAGCACCTTCGACATCCACCGGCTGCTGCACCTCGCCAAGGCCCGGGGGCGCCAGGACGAGCTGCTGACCCGCGTCTACCGGGCGAACTTCGCCGAGGAGCGCTCGGTCTTCGACGACTCGGTACTGGCCGATCTGGCCGTCGAGGCGGGACTCGACGGTGACGAGGCGCGTGCGGTGCTGGCCGACCCTGAGGCGTACGCCGACGACGTACGCGCCGACGAGCGCGAGGCCGCCGAGTTCGGTGCCAACGCCGTGCCGTTCTTCGTGCTCGACCGGCGCTACGGGATCTCCGGCGGGCAGCCCGCGGAGGTCTTCGCCCAGGCACTGGAGCAGGCGTGGAAGGACCGCGAGGTGCCCGGTCTCGCCCAGGTGGGCGGGGACGCCGCGGCCTGCGATGCGGACGGAGCCTGTGAGGTGCCGCAGCAGAAGGTTTCTGACCAGCGCGTATAAGGCTGCCTAGGGCGCGCCGCTCATATCTGCACGATTGACGTGGGGTTGAGCGGCCGTCAGGCTGTGGCGCATGGAGACTTCTGCGATCGACCAGGCGAGGGCCACCGAATTCGCACCGGAGACCACCTATCTCAACACCTCCACCTGCGGGTTGCTGCCCCGCCGCACCGTCGAGGCCGTCACGGCACTGGCCGGCGAGAACGCCGCGGGCACCCGGGCCGGCGCGGGCAGCTTCGAGCGGGTGGACGCCGCCCGGGCGGGCTTCGCCCGGATCGCCGGGGTCGGCGCCGACCGGGTGGCCGTCGGTGGCTCCGTCGCCGCCCATGTGGGGCTCGTGGCCGCCTCCCTCCCCGCGGGTGCCGAAGTCGTCGCTCCCGAGGGTGAGTTCAGTTCCGTCGTCAGTCCCTTCGCCGTGCGTGGCGACCTGAAGATGCGATACGTCCCGCTGGCCGGGCTGGCGGACGCCGTGCGGCCAGGGACCTCGCTCGTCGCCTTCTCGGCCGTCCAGTCCGCCGACGGCCGGGTCGCCGACCTGGACGCGATCCGCGCGGCCGCCGCCGAGCACGGGGCCCGCACCCTGCTCGACGCCAGCCAGTCGGCCGGCTGGCTTCCGCTCGACGCGGGGGCCTACGACTACACCGTCACCGGCGGCTTCAAGTTCCTGCTGTGCCCGCGGGGCACCTCGTTCCTCACGGTCACCGAGGAGGCGCAGGCGACCCTGCCCGTCCTGTACGCGGGCTGGGTCTCGGCGCAGGACCCCTGGAACAGCACGTACGGACCGGTGGAGCAACTGGCCGTCACCGCACGGCGGTTCGACGAGCCGGTCGCCTTCCTCGCCTATCACGGCGCCGAACGGTCGCTGGAGCTCCTGGCCGAGGTCGGCCCCGACGCGCTGTACTCCCACGCCACCGGGCTCGCCGCCCGCCTCCGGGAAGGGCTGGCGTCGGCCGGGTACGAGACCGTGCCCGGCACCTCGGCGATCGTCGCCCTGCCCGGGCTCGGCGGCCGGGAGCCGGATCTGGCCGCGGCCGGGGTGATGGTCTCGGCCCGGGCGGGGAACCTGAGGGCGGCCTTCCACCTGTACAACACCGAGGCGGACGTCGACCGTGTGCTGGACGTGCTGTCGGGCTGAGCCGGCTACCGCCCGGGGCAGTCGCCGGTCTCCTGGCAGAGGTTGTCCTCCACCTTGGCGAGCAGCCTGACCAGCTCGGCGCGCTCGGCCGGGTCCAGCCCGGTGAGGGTGTGCTCCTCCAGGCTCGACCAGGCGTCGCACACGTCGGTGCGCAGGGCGCAGCTCTCCACGGTCGCCTCGACCAGCACGGCCCGCCGGTCGTCAGGGTCGGGGCGGCGGCGTACGTGCCCGGTCTGTTCGAGGCGCTGGAGCATCTTGGTCACGGTGGAGGGGTCGAGATCCATCGCCTTGATCAGTTCGGCCTGGCGGACCGCGCCCGTGTCCCACAGGTGCATCAGCAGGAACTCCTGCCCGGGGTAGAGACCGAGCCCCCGGAGCAGCTTGCCCGCCGCGTTCCTGTGCAGCCTGGCGACCCGGGAGACGGCATGGCTGACCGGGCCGCCCATGGCCGCGCTCGGCAGCCCGGCGGCACACGCGGGATCGGCGGCAGTGGTGCTGTCGGGCTGCATCGTGACTCCTCCGGGCGGTGTCTCTGCCCGGTCCGCAGCCGGGTTCATGACGTCCTCGTGAACTTTACCTTGGTCGGCCAATTAATAGGTTACAGTGACCGGCAGCTGATTACTTGGCCGACCATATAAATTCGACGGAGGCTCTCATGACCACCGTGTTCGACCCCATCGACCTCTCCGGCATCCAGCTCGCCAACCGCATCGCCCTCGCGCCCATGACCCGCAGCAGGGCCGGTGAAGGAGGCACGGCGACCGACCTCACCGTCGAGTACTACACCCAGCGGGCCTCGGCCGGGCTGCTCATCACGGAGGGCGTCCAGCCCTCAGTGGTGGGCCAGGGCTATCCCTCCACCCCCGGCCTGCACAGTGCCGAGCAGGTCGCCTCCTGGCGCAAGGTCACCGACTCCGTGCACGCCGCGGGGGGCCGGATCTTCGCCCAGATCATGCACGCGGGCCGGATCGGCCACCCCGTCCTGCTGCCGGACGGGCTGAGCCCGGTCGGCCCCTCCCCGGTGACGGCGCCCGGCCAGGTCTACACCCACGTGGGGCCGAAGGACTTCGTGGAGCCCCGCGAACTCTCCGATTCCGAGATACGCGCGACGATCGCCGACTTCGCCGCCGCCGCGCGCAACGCGGTCGAGGCGGGCTTCGACGGGGTCGAGCTGCACGGCGCCAACGGCTATCTGATCCACCAGTTCCTGGCCCCCAACACCAACCTGCGCACGGACGGATGGGGAGGCTCCGACCAGGCGCGCGTCCGCTTCGCCGTCGAGGTGACCAAGGCGGTCGTCGCCGAGATCGGCGCCGCGCGCACGGGGCTGCGCATCTCGCCCGGCAACCCGTACAACGGCATCGAGGAGCCGGAGCCCGACGCCGTCTACCACGCGCTCGTCGCCGAGCTCGAACCGCTCGGGCTCGCCTACCTGCACGTGCTGGAGCAGGCCGACGGCCGTGAACTGACGCTCGCGCTGCGGAAGAAGTTCACCGGCACGCTCGTCATCAACGTGTTCTCCGAGGGGCCGACCGGCCCCGAGCACCACACGGTGATCGACGACGGCATCGCCGACGTCATCTCCTACGGCGCGCTCTTCCTCGCCAACCCGGACCTGCCCGCCCGGCTGAAGGCCGGCGGGCCCTTCAACACCCCGGACCCGTCAACCTTCTTCGGTGGAGGGGTGAAGGGATACACCGACTATCCGGCGCTGACGGACTGAGGTCCGGCCCCGAGGTCCGGCCCCGAGGTCCGGGGGTGTGGGTCCCATCGAAAACAGTAGCCATGGACATAGTAGCTATGTACTCTATTTTCCATGAGCAAGGGTTCACCGGGGCCCACGCCCGGCTTTCTGGTGTGGCGGCTCGCCAACAAGTGGCGGGTCGCGGTCGATCGTGCGCTGGCCCCGCTGGGCCTCACCCACGCGCAGTACGCGGTGGTCGCGTCGCTGTACGGGATGGGACGCACCGGCGAGCGGCCCAGCCAGCGCCGACTCGCCGACCACACCGGTCTGGAGGCGCTGTACGTCTCGAAGCTGGCGCGCGCCCTGGAGTCGGCCGGTCTGATCGAGCGCACCCGTGATCCCCGTGACCCGCGTGCCGTGCAGCTCGCCCTCACCGAGGAGGGCCGGACCGTCGCGCTGCAGGCCGTCGCGGCGGTCCAGGAGCTTCTCCAGCAGTTGCTGGAGCCGCTCGGCGGCATCGACGGGCCCCGGACGCGCGCGTTCACCGAAGAGCTGACGACCCTGCTCGACGCACCTCTCGCTCCATCCGTACCGACCGACGAGAGCACCCAGGGGACGACACCATGACCACCACCACCTCCACCGGCCCCACCGCATCCACGGCACCCGCCGCCGACGCCCGCACCCTCGGCCTGGCCCACTACGCCGCCCGCGGCGTCCTGGAGCACGTCCTGGCGAGGCACGGCGTCACCTTCCAGCAGCAGATCGCCCTGCGCGCCGCCGTGACCGCCGGCGGCCCGCAGACCGCGGACGAGCTGGTCGCCCAGGTCCGGGCGTCCCTCAAGGCCGACCCGGCCGGGATCCGCGTCACCCTCGACGAACTGCTGGCCGCACGGCTGCTCGCCGAGGACGGCGCGCATCTGCGCCCGACCGACGCGGGGCGCGAACTGCTCGCCGCCGTGGGCGCCGAGACCGCCCCCTTTTCAGCCCGTATCTGGTCCGGCATACCGGCCGAGGACCTGGCGGTCGCCGGCCGCGTCCTCGCCCTGGTCACCGAGCGCGCGGAAGCGGAGCTCGCGGCACTGGCCGCCTGACCGCCCGGGCGCCCGGCCCGTAGGACCTGCACCGAATCCCGGCGCCCGGCCCGCAAGGACTACGCCGAATCCCGGCGCCGTCCCGTGATGCCTACGCCGAATCCCGGCGCACCAGTTCGGTGGGGAGTATGACCGCTGCCGGGTCCTCCCCGCCGATCTGCGCCAGCAGCACCCGGACCATCTCCGCGCTGATCCGGTCCCACGGCTGGCGGACCGTCGTCAGCTCCGGGCGGGCCGCGAGCGCCGCGGGGGAGTCGTCGAAACCGCCCACCGCGATGTCCTGCGGTACCCGCCGGCCCGCCCGCTCCAGGGTGCTCAGGACCCCCTGCGCCATCAGGTCGGACGCCACGAACACCGCGTCCACGTCCGGCGCCCGCTCCAGCAGCAGCGCCGCCGCGGCCTCACCGCCCGCCCTGCTGTAGTCGCCCGGCACGATCAGCGACTCGTCCACCGGCAGCCCGCACTCGGTGAGCGTCTCGCGGTAGCCCGCCAGGCGGTCCACACCGCCCGGCGTGTCCAGCGGGCCGGTGACCGTGGCGATCCGGCTGCGCCCGGATTCGTACAGGAAACGCACCATGTCCCTGGCGCCGTTGCGGTCGTCCGCCGCCACGTAGCTGACCCGCGACCCCTGGCCGAGCGGCTTCCCGCACGCCACGAGCGGTACGCCGGCCTCGTGCAGCTGGGCCGCCACGGGATCGCCGGAGTGGTTGGAGACCAGCAGCACCCCGTCCACGTGCCCGGCGATGTAACGCATGTTGCGGCGCCGCTCCGCCTCGGTCCCCGCGATCATCAGCAGGAGCGGGATGTCGTGCGCGGCGAGCGCGGTGGTGCAGCCGCGCAGCAGCACGTTGAAGTTCGGATCCTCGAAGAAGCGTTCCTGGGGCTCGGTCAGCAGGAACGCCACCGAGTCGGAACGGCCGGTGATCAGCGACCGGGCATGCCGGTTGACGGTGTAGCCGGTCCGCCGGATGGCGGACTGAACCGCTTCGAGCGCGGCCGGGCTGACGTTGTGACCGCCGTTGAGCACCCGGGAGACCGTGCCCCGGGAGACCCCGGCCTCCCGGGCGACGTCATGGATCGTCGGCGGCCTGCGGCGTCCCGCGCCGTTCTGTTCTGTGCGGCTCATGGTGCTCGATCTTTCATGAAGGGGTGCCCTGTTGAGGAGCTGTCAGGACTTTACGGCGCCGGAGAGCAGGTCGAGGCTCCAGAACCGCTGGATGACCAGGAACAGGGCGATCAGCGGGATGATCGCCAGCAGTGCTCCCGTGATGACCAGGGTGTAGAGCGCGGGGGTGTTCGAACCCTGCTGGAGCAGCGTGTAGAGCCCCAGGGTGACCGGGAACTTCTCGTCGTCGCCGAGCATGATGTACGGCAGCAGGAAGTTGTTCCAGACCGCCACGAACTGGAACAGGAACACCGTCACGAGCCCCGGCAGCATCATCGGCAGCGCGATCGTCCGGAAGATCCGCCACTCGCCGCCGCCGTCCATCCGCCCGGCCTCGATCACATCGGCCGGCACGGCTGCCGCCGCGTAGATCCGGGCGAGGTAGACGCCGTACGGCGAGAGGATCAGCGGCAGCAGCACCGAGAGGTAGGAGTCGGTCATGTCCGCCTCGGCCAGCAGCAGGTACTGCGGCACGGCCAGGATCACCGGAGGCATCAGCACCCCGGCGAGCAGGATGTTGAAGACCGTCTCCTTGCCCCGGAAGCGGTACACGGCCAGCGCGTACCCGGAGACCGCGGACACCGCGGTGGAGAGCAGGGCGCCCGCACCCGCGTAGAAGGCCGAGTTGGCCATCCACTTCCAGTACACCCCGTCGCGGTACTCCGTGAGGTCGGCGACGTTCTGCGTGAATCCGGAGCCCGGCAGGAAGGTGAAGGTGGAGAACAGCTCGCTGCCGGACTTCGTCGAGGCGACCAGGACCCAGGCGACGGGCAGCAGGCAGTACAGCGCGCCGAGGAGCAGCGCGGCGGTCGGCACGAGCGGGAGGCGACGGCGGCCGGGGGAGGGGAATGGCTGGGTGCTCATCGGGAGTCTCCCTGCTTCGTACGGGAGTTGGCCGCCTTGAGGAAGCCGAACGACAGGGCGAGGGTGGCCAGGGCGATGATGACCGCCTGGGCGGCGGCCGCGTGGATGTCGTTGTTGACGAAGGCGTCCTGGTAGACCTTCATCAGCGGACTCCAGGTGGTGGAGAGCGAGTTGGTCAGCGGCTTCAGCGTGGTGGGTTCGCTGAAGACCTGGAGCGTCGCGATGATCGAGAAGAAGAAGGTCAGGATCAGGGACGGCGCCACCATCGGGATCTTGATGCGCAGCGCGATCTGGAGCTGCGAGCAGCCGTCGAGCCGGGCGGCCTCGAAGATCTCGGCGGGGATCGCCCGCAGCGACGTGTAGATCACGATCATGTTGAAGCCGGTGCCGCCCCACACCGCGATGTTCGCCAGCGAGGCGTACAGCGGCCCGCCGTCCAGCAGGTCGGGCTGCGGGAGCCCCACGGCGTCGAGCACGTAGAGGAAGGGGCTGACGTCGGGCAGGTACAGGAAGCCCCACATCAGCGCGGCGATGACGCCCGGGATCGCGTACGGCAGGAAGATCGCCAGCCTGCTGAAGCCGCGCATGCGGAGCCCGTCCGTGTCCAGCAGCAGGGCGAAGAGCAGGGCGAGACCGAGCATCACCGGGACGACGATCGCGCCGTAGCCCAGGATACGCAGCGCCCCGTGCAGCAGTTCCGAGTCGGAGAGCGCGTCCGTGTAGTTGGCGAGGCCGGCCCAGATCTCCTCCCGTGCGCCCTTGCCGAGGCCCAGTCCCCTGACCTCGGTCCTGCGGAAGCTGAGGTACACGGCGTAGCCGATGGGCAGGGCGAAGAAGAGCAGGAACAGCAGGGTGGCGGGGATCAGGAAGACGTACGGGGCGCTCCTGACCCCGTACGCCTTCCCGCGGGGTGCGCGTGTCACTCCGAGACCCCGAAGCCCTGCTTCTTCAGGTCCGCGACGGTGGCGTCCTGCATGGCGGTCAGCGCGGAGCCGAAGTCCGACTTGTTCTTCGCGGCGGCGGCGAAGTTGTCCTTGAAGGCGCTGTACGCGACGTTGACGTTCGGGCCCCACGCGGCCGGGGCGGTGCCCTGGGCGATCTTGGCGGCCTCGGTGTAGAAGGCGGGCTGGCCGGAGAAGTAGTCCGGGGCCTTCGCGAGCGCGCCACCGGTCTGGGCGGAGGTCGCGGCGGGGTAGATGCCGCTCTCCTTCACCAGCGCGGCGAGGGCCGTCGGGTCCGTGTTCAGCCACTTCGCGAAGGTGGCGGCGGCCTTCTTGTTCTTGGAGTCGTTGGTGACGGCGGTGGAGGAGCCGCCCCAGCTGCCGGTGACGTTCTCACCGGCGGTCCACTGGGGGAGCGGGGCCATCGCCCACTTGCCCTTGGTGTCGGGCGCCGCGGTGGTCAGGGTGCCCGGTGCCCAGACCGCGCTGACCCAGGCGACCTGCTTGCCGGTGTTCAGCGCCTTGTTCCAGGCGGGGGTGTACATCGGCTGGTTGTCGATGGCGCCCTCCTTCACCAGGCCGCCCCAGAAGTCCGCGACCTTCTGCGTCGCGGGGTCGTCGATCGCGACCTTCCACTTGTCGCCGCCCGTGGTCCACCACTTCGCGCCCGCCTGCTGGGCGAGACCCGCGAAGAGCCCCGAGTCGTTGGAGGAGAACGTGGTGAGGTCCTTGTCCGGCGCCTTCTTCTTCAGCGCACGGGCGGTCTCGGCGAACTCGTCCCAGGTGGTGGGCACGGTCAGGCCGTACTGCTCGAAGAGGTCCTGGCGGTAGTAGAACATCAGCGGACCGGAGTCCTGCGGCAGTGCGTACAGGGCGTCCGAGCCGAGCGTCGCCTGCTGCCAGATCCCGTCGGCGAACTCGCCCTTCGCGTCGCCCGCCTCCTCGGATATGTCCGCGAGGACGTCGTTGGAGACCAGGGTGGGGAGCGCCTGGTACTCGGCCTGGACCAGGTCGGGGGCCTTGTGGGCCTTGGCCGCCGTGATGATCTTGGTGACCAGGTCGTCACCCGAGGCCTGCTTCTTCACCGTGACGGTGATGCCGGCCTCCTTGCCGGGGCCCTTGTTCCAGATGTCGGCGACCTTGTCCAGGCCGGGGGCCCACGCCCAGTACGTCAGCGAGGCGGGCCCGGAAGCGGCCGGCTCGTCGCCGCCGTCGTCCGAGCCGCACCCCGAGAGCAGGGCGGTGGCGGCGAGAGCGGCGGCGGTGGACACCGCGACGGTGCGGTATTTCATGGTTTCTCCCCTGACGAGACGAACAGACGCTTCGGCGGACTGGCCGGAAAGGCGCTGTGAGCGTTCACAGTAGAGAAACCAAACCGACACTTGTCAATGGTTGTTGCTGTGCGGTTATGTTGGCCCTGCGCCGCCGAGAGTGTGTGTGCACGTTCCCAGAAGTTGTCCCGAAGAGCCAGGAGCTGTCCATGCCGCACTCAGAATCCGCTCCCTACCCGGCAGGCCTGCGCACGCTCGCCTTCGGCGGCGACTACAACCCCGAGCAGTGGCCCGAAGAGGTCTGGCACGAGGACGTACGCCTGATGCGGGAAGCGGGCGTGAGCATGGTCAGCGTCGGGATCTTCTCCTGGGCACTCCTGGAACCCGAGCCGGGCGTGTACGACTTCGGCTGGCTCGACCGTCTCCTGGACCTGCTGCACGTCAACGGCATCCGCGCCGACCTCGGCACCCCCACCGTCGCCCCGCCCGCCTGGTTCTACCGCGCCCACCCCGAGGCCCTGCCCGTCAGCAGGGACAGGGTCCGCTACGCCTTCGGGTCGCGCGGCGCCATCTGTCACAGCTCGGCTCCCTACCGCGCTGCCGCGGCGAACATCACCGAACAGCTCGCCCGCCGCTACGCGAAGCACCCCGCCCTCGCGCTCTGGCACGTCCACAACGAGTACGGCGTACCGGTCAGCGCCTGCTACTGCGACAGCTGCGCCGCGCACTTCCGCCGCTGGCTCGCCGCCCGGCACGGCACGGCCGAAGCGGTCAACGAGGCCTGGGGCACCGCGTTCTGGGGCCAGCGCTACCGCAGCCTCGACGACATCGACCCGCCCCGCACCACCCCCACGGTCGGCAACCCGGCGCAGCAGCTGGACTACGCCCGCTTCGCCGACGCCACCATGCGCGAGAACTTCACCGCCGAACGCGACATCCTGCACCGGCTCGCCCCCGGCATCCCGGTCACCACCAACTTCATGACCGCGCTCAGCCAGTGCGAGTCCGTCGACTACTGGGCCTGGGGCCGCGAAGTCGACCTCGTCACCAACGACCACTACCTGATCACCGACGGCCGCCGCACCCACGTCAACCTCGCCATGGCCGCCGACCTCACCCGCTCGGTCGCGGGCGGCGCCCCCTGGCTCCTGCTGGAGCACTCCACCAGCGGCGTCAACTGGCAGCCCCGGAACCCCGCCAAGCGCCCCGGCGAGATGGCCCGCAACAGCCTCGCCCACGTCGCCCGGGGCTCCGAGGGCGCGATGTTCTTCCAGTGGCGGCAGTCCCGGCGCGGCGCCGAGAAGTTCCACTCCGCGATGGTCCCGCACGCCGGCACCGACTCACGCGTGTGGCGCGAGGTGAGCGCGCTGGGCGCGGGTCTGGGCCGGCTGGAGGGCATCCGGGGCTCCCGCACCGTCGCCGATGTGGCGATGCTCTGGGACTGGGAGTCCTGGTGGGCGCAGCGCCTGGAGTGGCGCCCCAGCGAGGAGCACGACGCACGCGAGCGCGCCGACACCTTCTACGCCTCGCTCTACGACCGCCACCTCACCGTCGACTTCGCCCACCCGGACGCCGACCTCTCCGGCTACCCCCTGGTCGTCGTCCCGGCCCTCTACCTCGCCACCGAGGAGACCGGCCGCAATCTGCGCCGGTACGTCGAGCAGGGCGGCACCCTCGTCGTCTCGTACTTCTCCGGCATCGTCGACACCGACGACGCGGTCCACCCCGGGGCCTACCCGGGCGCGCTCCGGGACGTACTCGGCCTGACCGTCGAGGAGTTCGCCCCGCTCGGGGAGGGCGATACCGTCCGGCTGATCACGCCCGAGGGCGCTCCCGAGGGCCCCGAGCTGACCGGTGACCTCTGGTCGGACGTGGTGATCCCGCGCGGCGCCGAGACCGTCTGGTCGTACGCCGACGGCATCCCGGCAGGCCGCCCCGCCGTCACCCGCAACCGGCTCGGCGAGGGCACCGCCTGGTACATCTCCACCCGGCTCTCCGGCCCGGACCTGGACGCCGTCCTGGACCGCGCGGCCTCCGACGCCGGTGTCGAGCCGCGCACCGGCCTCCCGTACGACGTCGAGGTCGTGCGCCGCACCGGTGACTCCGGCAGCCACCTCTTCGTGATCAACCACACCGACGCCGAGGCGGTGGTGCCGCTCGGCACCCCCGGCACCGAACTCCTCACCGGCGAGCCCGCCGTGGACAAGCTCGCCGTTCCGGCGGGGGCGGTCCGCGTCGTACGGCTCGACGGCTGAGGCGCCCGCACGTTCACCCGCACAACTGTCGAAGGGACATCGACGATGTACGGAACGACGCACACCCGCGCGAAGGCGGCCGGAGCGGTGGCCGCGCTCTCAGGCCTCCTGTTCGCCGCACTTCCCGCCCAGGCCGCACACGCGGCCACCACCCCCGTCAACACCGGCTTCGAGTCCGGCGCGACGGGCTGGTCGACGTACTCGGCCGGGGGGCAGAACGCCGCCTCCTTCACCGAGGCGGGGGGCCACGGGGGCAGCACCCGGCTCAGCCACTGGTCGGCCTCGGCGTACAAGGTCGAGACCTACCAGTACCTGAGCGGCCTCACCGACGGCGCGTACACCCTCAGCGCCTGGGTGCGCTCGGGCGGCGGCCAGAACTCCGCCTACATCGCCCTGCGCAACTGCGGCAGCGCCGAGCAGCGCACCGACCTGCCGCCGACCGCGAACGGCGCCTGGATCAGGCTCGTCACCTCCGTCAAGGTGACCGGAGGGTCCTGCACGATCAGCCTCAACTCCGACGCGCACGCGGGGGAGTGGGCCAACTTCGACGACATCACCTTCACCCCGGGCAGTACCGGGCTGAGCGTCAGGGGCGGTGACCTCTCCACCCTCCCGAAGAACGAGGCGTACGGCGCGAAGTACAGGGGCGCGAGCGGCGGAGCGGGGGACGCCATGAGCATCCTCAAGAGCTCCGGGATGAACTACGTACGCCTCAAGGTGTGGGTGAACCCGGCCGACGGCTACAACGACAAGGCCCGGGTCCTCGCCATGGCCAAGCGCGCCAAGGCCCTCGGCATGAAGACCCTCGTCGACTTCCACTACTCCGACGCCTGGGCCGACCCCGGCAAGCAGAACAAGCCCGCCGCCTGGGCGGGCCACAGCTACGCGCAGCTCCGCACGGACGTCTACAACCACACCTACGACGTACTGAACGCCCTGAAGGCCCAGGGCACCACCGCCGACATGGTGCAGATAGGCAACGAGATCAACGGCGGGATGCTCTGGCCGGAGGGCTCGACCGACAACTGGTCCCAGCTGGCGGGCCTGATCACCTCCGGGGCGAACGCGGCCAAGGCGGTCTCCTCCGGCACGAAGGTGGCGCTGCACCTCGCCGAGGGCGGCGACAACGCGGGCACCCGCTGGTGGTTCGACAACGCCGTGGCGCAGAAGGTGCCCTTCGACGTCATCGCCCTCTCCTACTACGGCTACTGGCACGGCTCGCTGTCCGAGCTCCAGACCAACCTCGACGACGCGGCCTCCCGCTACGGGAAGCCCGTCCTCGTCGCCGAGACCGCATACGCCCACACGCTCGCGAACGACGACGGCCTGGAGAACAACGTCGCCACCGCCGGCCAGCTGGTCTCCGGATACCCGGCGACTCCGGCGGGCCAGGCGGCGAACCTCCGGGACGTCATGAACGTCGTCGAAGCCGTCCCCGGCGGGCGGGGACTCGGTGCCGTCTACTGGGAGCCGGCCTGGACCGCCGTCACCGGCAGCGGCTGGGACCCGGCCGACCCCTCCTCGGGCAACGCCTGGGAGAACCAGGCGGTGTTCGACTACGACGGCAGGCTGCTCCCGGCGGCCGCCTGGTTCTCGCACAGGTAGCCGCTACAGCGGCGCCCCGTGCCACCTCCACGAGGTGACACGGTCGCGGCCCGGCAGATCGGCACGGCCGGTGGACCACAGCAGTACGGTCCACCGGTCGTCGTCGTCCGGCGCGTCGGGGAAGAGCCGCGCCAGCACCCGGTCGCAGAGGTCCCGGGGCGGGGTCCAGTCGAGCGACAGCCCGGCGGCGACGTCGTGGGTGTGCACCAGGGTCTCGACGACGCCCATGGCGGCGAAGCCCTCCGGGTCGGAGAGCCCGAACACGTGGTGGGAGCGCACGTCCGAAGGGGTCGTCCGCACCATCGCGGCCAGCAGGGCCCCGCTCGCCTCCAGCGTCTGGAGCAGTCCGGCGGTCCCCGCCTCCGGGTTGGCGAAGATCGAGTTCGCGGGGCCTCCCTCGCGCTCGGGCCCGTACCGGTACGGCACCTCACGCGCCTGCGGCGGCCTGCGCGGGCCGAGCTGGACCGCGTACGCGAAGAGGTCGTCGCTCAGATGTTCCACGGTCTCCCAGCAGTCCCACGTCAACGACCCCGCCGGGACGCGCCAGTCGTCCGCCGGGGACTGCGCGAGGGTGTCGACCGAGAGCCGGACCGCCAGCGTGACGTCGTCGGCGGTGACGGGCAGTCGTGCACCGGTCAGCGCGGCACGTTCGGCGGCACCGCACTCCACACAGAACTCGTTGCCCTCGGGATCGGCCAGGGTCGCCCAGCCCCGGCCGTTCGGCTTGCGGTGGTCGGCGACCAGCGTGGCGCCCAGGGCCAGCAGCCGTTCGACCTCCTCGTCGCGGGTCCGATCCTCGGGGCGCACGTCCAGATGGACGCGGTTCTTGCCGCTCTTGGGCTCGGGCACCGTGACGAAGAGCAGTGCCGCCCCGGGGGCCTCGACCAGTGCCTCGGGATCGCCGGGCGCGTCGTCGTCGGACAGGGGTGAGCCGAGCACCTCCGCCCAGAACAGGGCCAGTTGGTAGGCGTCGGCGCAGTCGATGGTGATGTGCTGTACGAGCGAAGTCATGGGCGCCACTGTCTCCGCTGGACCGTGCCGAGGTCCAGTGAGTTGACTCCGCCGGCTCAGGGGGCCCCGACTCCGCGCAGCAGGGTGTCGACGACGACGTCCGCCGCGCGGGCGGAGCTCAGCTCGGGCAGCTGCCGGGAGGAGAGGCCGCGAGTACGGCGCGGTCGGCCTCGGTACCTGCACCGGGTACAAGACCATCACCGTCTGACACGGCCGTACCGTCATGGAGGGCCATCACCGCCCGAAGAGGCGAGCGCCCGCCGCGGCGGCGCTACTCGGTGGTTCCACCAGGCTCCAGCACATCGGCCGAGGCCGGCGGCCGAATGTCCAGCGGCTCGTCGAAATCGCTGAACGACGTGGTGGTGACCTGCTTCCCGCTCCTGTACACGGCCTTCAGCAGATGCGGCTCGCCCTCGGTGGCGACGTAGAAGGAGTACTTTCCCTCCTTGTCCGCAGGGTCGGTCACGTTCAGGCCGAGAGCCTCCCGGCCCTCGATGCGGGTGGCTTCCCCCTTGGTCGCCGTGCCGAACGACTCGAACGGCCTCGTGCACTGGGACAGCCCGTCGCCCGGCTGCGACCTGGACACGGAAACCTTCGCCCATACGCCCGGCTCGGCGTCGCCGAGATCGTTGCCGCTCCAGGCCTCCAGGTACGCCTTGTCCGGGCGGACGTAGTCCGTCTCGCCGATCCGGATCTGCTCCAGGGTGCCGCTTCTGGAGAAGGTGTTCCGCACCTGGCAACGGCTCTTGAGGTCCGTGGTCATCCGCCAGGTCACACGGTCGTCGCCGACCGTGTTGCTGATCTCTATGGTGAGGGAACTGAGCTTCTCCATACGGGCGTTGGCCTCATCGAGCATGTCCGACGCCGACTTCTGCGCCGGCCCTCCGCCGTTGCCCCCGCAGCCGGCGAGTGCGGCACCGGCCAGCAGAGACGTCAGCGTCACCGCCATCGTCCTGTGAACCGTTCGCATGGGTCGACACCTCTCCGACGGGCACACGATCACAACCATGATCGGCACGGGCAGCCTAACAACGCCCGGCCGCCGCCTGCCGGGCGGCCGGTACGGAAACAGCCGGTACGAACAACCCCCTGCCTCACCGCGCGCCGCAGCGGCGGGAACACCTCCCCCCGACCCCGCACCGGCGGGAGCACGGCCGGAGACGCGGAAGGGGCGGGACGCGCGATGCGTCCCGCCCCTTCCGGTCGTCCTGCGTGACTACTTCACCGGGGTGAAGTCGCGCGCCCCGATGAACTCGGGCCGGCGGATCGGAGCCGCGAACGGCTCCTGCGCCGTGTTCTCGACGCTGTTGAAGACGATGAACACGTTGCTGCGCGCGTACGGGGTGATGTTGTCCCCGGACCCGTGCATGGCGTTGCAGTCGAACCAGGTCGCCGAACCGGCCTTGCCCGTGAAGAGCTTGATGCCGTGCCGGTCTGCCATCTTCGTCAGCGCCTCGTCGGACGGGGTGCCGGCGTCCTGCATCTGCAGGGACTTCTTGTAGTTGTCCTTCGGCGTCTCACCCGCGCAGCCGAGGAACGACTTGTGCGAGCCGGGCATGATCATCAGCCCGCCGTTGGTGTCGTAGTTCTCGGTCAGCGCGATCGAGACGGACACCGCCCGCATGTTCGGCAGGCCGTCCTCGGCGTGCCAGGTCTCGAAGTCCGAGTGCCAGTAGAAGCCCGAGGCGCCGAAACCGGGCTTCACGTTGATCCGGGACTGGTGGACGTACACGTCCGAGCCCAGGATCTGGCGGGCACGGCCCACCACACGCTCGTCACGCACCAGGTTCGCGAAGATCTCGCTGATCTTGTGCACCTCGAAGACGGACCGCACGCTCTGGGACTGCGGCTCGATGATCGAGCGCTCGTCGGCACGGACCCGCGGGTCGGCGATCAGCCGGTCCAGCTCCGCCCGGTAGACCGCCACCTCGTCCGGAGTGACGAGCTGGTCGACGGTGAGGAAGCCGTTCTCCTCGAACCCCTGGAGGTCCTTCGCGGTGACCGGCCCCGGCGCGCCCGGCGCGGACCAGATGACCGGGTCCTGGCGGGGAGTGGTCATCTCGGCGGCGCCGCGCGAGGGGTACAGGTCGGCGCGTACATCGGTGGTCATGGTTCAGCCCTCCTCTGTCAGCAGCGGGTAGACACCGTTCTCGTCGTGGTCCTCCCGTCCGGTGACGGGAGGATTGAAGACGCACACGCAGCGAAAGTCGGTCTTCGGCCGCAGGGTGTGGTGCTCGTGTCCGTTCAGCAGGTACATCGTCCCGGGGGAGATCCAGTGCTTCTCGCCGGTCTCGTCATTGGTGAGCTCGGCCTCGCCCTCGGTGCACAGAACGGCCTCGATGTGGTTCGCGTACCACATCGACGTCTCCGTGCCCGCGTAGAGCACGGTCTCGTGGAGCGAGAAGCCCACCTTCTCCTTGGCGAGCACGATGCGCTTGCTCTCCCAGGTGCCTGAAGCGGACCTGATGTGCCGGTCGGTGTTCTCGATGTCACTGAAAGATCGGACGATCACGTGGGATGGTGCCTTTCTCTTCTGTCCTGCTCTTGGTGCCTGCCCCGGGGCGGAGCCCTGGTCAGGCGGTCTCGCGGACGGACCGGGCCAGCGTGCGCAGGCCCTCGTCCAGCTCGTCGGGGGTGATGGTCAGCGGCGGCAGCAGCTTCACGACCTCGGACTGCGGGCCGGAGGTCTCCAGCAGCAGGCCCAGCTCGAAGGCGCGCGCGCAGATGGCGGACGCGCGTTCCGGGTCGGTGAACTCCAGGCCCCAGACCAGACCACGGCCACGGAAGTGCGCGGTCTCGTCCTCACCGCAGATCGCCAGCAGTGTCTGCTCGACCTGCTCGCCGCGGGCGAGGGTCTGCTTCTCCATCTGGCCGTCGGCCCAGTAGGCGTCCAGTGCCGCGGCGGCGGTCACGAAGGCCGGGTTGTTGCCGCGGAAGGTGCCGTTGTGCTCGCCGGGCTCCCAGATGTCCAGCTCGCCCTTGAAGAGGCAGAGCGACATCGGCAGGCCGTAGCCGCTGATCGACTTGGACAGCGTGACGATGTCCGGGACGATGCCGGCCTCCTCGAACGAGAAGAAGCCGCCGGTCCGGCCGCAGCCCATCTGGATGTCGTCGACGATCAGGAGCATGTCCTGGCGGTGGCAGAGGTCCTGGAGCGCGCGGAGCCACTCGGCACGGGCGACGTTGATGCCGCCCTCGCCCTGCACGGTCTCCACGATCACGGCCGCGGGCTTGTTGAGCCCGGAACCCTGGTCCTCCAGGAGCCGCTCGAACCAGAGGAAATCGGGGACCTTGCCGTCGAAGTAGTTGTCGAACGGCATCGGGGTGCCGTGCACCAGCGGGATGCCGGCGCCGGCGCGCTTGAAGGCGTTGCCGGTCACGGCGAGCGAGCCGAGCGACATGCCGTGGAAGGCGTTGGTGAACGAGACGACGGACTCGCGCCCCTTGACCTTACGGGCGAGCTTCAGCGCCGACTCGACGGCGTTGGTGCCGGTCGGGCCGGGGAACATCACCTTGTAGGGGAGGTCCCGGGGGCGCAGGATGACGTTCTCGAAGGTCTCGAGGAAGGCCCTTTTGGCCGTCGTGGCCATGTCGAGGCCATGGGTGACGCCGTCGCGCTCGATGTAGTCGATCAGCGCGCGTTTCAGCACGGGGTTGTTGTGGCCGTAGTTGAGCGATCCGGCACCGGCGAAGAAGTCGAGGTACGAGTGGCCGTCCTCGTCGGTCATACGGGCGCCCTGCGCGCGGTCGAAGACTGCGGGCCAACCGCGGCAGTAGCTCCGTACTTCCGACTCAAGGCTTTCGAAGACGCTCAGGGCGGGCGGGGTGATGGTCACAGCGGATCTCCTGCTCGAGGGGGGTGTGACGGGCGGAGGGTCGGACATGCCCCGGGGAGCCGCGCCCGGGCGGGGCGCGGAGGGGCGACGGGGCCCTAGAAGGGGCCGATGCGGTACAGCACCTCCGGCAGGTGCGTTCCCTCGGGGAACAGCGACCCGTCGAAGAGCACCTCGCGCTCCAGTGGCACGTCGTGCCGCTGCGCGTAGGAGGTGAACAGCCGGTCGGAGGCGGTGTTGTCCGGGGTGACGGTCGTCTCGACCGATGCCAGGCCCTGGTCGGAGGCGACGCGAGCGGTCAGCGCGTCCAGCAGTGTGGCCGCCAGCCCCTTGCCACGGTGGGCCTGGTCGACGGCCACCTGCCAGACGACGAGCGTCTCGGGGCGGTCGGGACGGATGTACCCGGTCACGAAGGCGATCGGGTCGCCGTTCTCGTCGCGGGCGACCACGGAGGTCGCCGCGAAGTCACGGCACCACAGCAGGTAGCTGTACGAGGAGTTGAGGTCCAGGACCTCGGAGTCGCGGGCGATGCGCCAGATCGCGGCTCCGTCCTCCACTCGAGGGGTGTCGATTCTGAGGAATTCGCTTCGGGCACGGGCAAAATCTGCTGGTGCGGCGGTCATGCGAATTGAATTTACCCAGCAAAAATCAAAATTGCATCGCCGCAGGGGGTTGGGTGCGGCAGCCTGTTGTGTTATCACGCGGGCGCGGCCCGACCCTGCCTCGGGGGCAATTTCGCCGGTAGTGTCCGGGATTTTCCGAACATACCGGACGCGATGTGGAGTCTGTCACATCGTTGTAACCCTCCCGGCATCCGTTTTGGGTGCTTAGGCCGATCGAGTGAAAACCGCAGCGTTTAGGCTCGAAGAACGGGGGAAGAAGAATGCGGGGAGCTGCTCCCGATAAAGCAGCTCCCCTTTTGCGTCGATTGAATCGGCAACGGACCGCCGATAATTAATTCAGCTGTTCCGCCAGGTTTCCGCGACGGCTTCGCGGGCAGCATCGATATCGGTCTCCCGGCCCGCACCGTCCAGTGCGGCCCCCAGGGCGGCCAGCGAGGACAGCACCGCCTCCCGCGTCGCGTCCGCGCCGTAGTGGTTGACCCGGATCATCTCCTTGGACAGGGCCCCACCGCCCGCGATCAGTGGCAGCGAGGAGTCGGCCGCGAGTGCCCGGCCGACGAGCTCCGTGGCGTCGAGGCCCGCGGGCACGCGCAGCGTCGTGGCGACCGGAGCCGCGTCGCGGGCGTCGTGGACGTACGGCTCCAGGCCGCCCCCGAGCGCCGTGGCACCCGCCCGGGTCGCCGCGGCGGCCGAGGCGTGCCGCGCCATGACGGTGTCCAGGCCGTCCGCCTCGATCCGCTCCAGACACGCCTCCAGGGCCAGCATCTCCAGCTGCGCGGGGGCGTGCGGCAGCGCCTTGCGGCCCCCGTCGATCCAGCGCGCCTTCCAGTCCAGCAGTGAGAGATAGGACTGGCGCGGCGCCTGCGGGTTGGCGGCCATCCGCTCCCAGGCCCGCGCGCTCACCGACACCGCGGACACCCCGGCCGGCCCGCCCATGGCCTTCTGCGCTCCGATGACACACAGGTCCACGCCCCAGGCGTCCACCAGCAGCGGCTCCGCGCCCACGGATGCGACCGCGTCCACCATGAACAGCGCGCCGTGCTCCCGCACGACCTCACCGATCTCCGCGACCGGGTTGGTGTTGCCGGTCGCCGCCTCCGCGTGCACGAGCGAGACGAAGTCGATCCCGGGGTGCTCCGCCAGCGCCCGCTCGACCTGCTCGGCGGTGACCGCGGAGTGGAAGGGCACCGGGAGGTCGACGACCTCGGCGCCGCAGTCCCGCAGCCAGTTGCCGAAGGTCTGGCCGTACGGGCCGGTGACGACGTTCAGTGCGGTGGAACCCGGACGGGCGCCGCCCCGGATGCAGCCTTCGAGGGGCAGCAGCGCCTCGCCCTGCATGATGACGACGTCCTGCTCCGTCGCGAGGAGGCCGGCCACCCGCCCTTCGATCGCTGCGAAACGCGCGGCGGTGAGCGGGGCGAGGTCGAGGAACGGGTGTGTCACGGTGGTGCTCTCTTCGGGTCGGCAGGTGCGCGTCAGCGCCTGGGTCGAGGGTACCCAGCACCTCCAGGAGCCCCGGCGGGCCCGCCTCGTACAGTGCTGTCCATGAGCGATCACGAGGTGGCGCCGGTGCTGCGCATCAAAGGGCGGGTGCTCGTCGGGCCCGACGAGGTGAGGGACGAACTCTGGGCCGTGGACGGGCGGATCACCTACGAGAGGCCGCCGGGCGCGGACGGCGCGACGACGCTCACCGGCTGGGCACTGCCCGGCCTCGTCGATGCCCACTGCCATGTCGGCCTCGGCCACGAGGGGCCCGTCGACGCGGCGACCAGCGAGAAGCAGGCCCTCACCGACCGGGAGGCCGGCACGCTCCTCATCCGGGACGCGGGGTCGCCCTCCGACACGCGGTGGACGGACGAGCGCGACGACCTGCCGAAGATCATCAGGGCGGGCCGTCACATCGCCAGGACCCGCCGCTACATCCGCGGCTACGCCCATGAGATCGAACCGGGCGACCTGGTCGCCTACGTCGCCCAGGAGGCGAAGCGCGGCGACGGCTGGGTGAAGCTGGTCGGCGACTGGATCGACCGGGACGCAGGGGACCTGACCGCCTGCTGGCCCCGGGGCGAGGTCGAGGCCGCCATCGCGGAGGCGCACCGGCTCGGCGCCCGCGTCACCGCGCACTGCTTCGCCGAGGCGGCCCTGCGCGACCTGGTGGAGGCCGGAATCGACTGCATCGAGCACGCCACCGGGCTCACCGAGGACACCATCCCCCTCTTCGCGGAGCGCGGCGTCGCTATCGTCCCGACCCTGGTCAACATCGCCACGTTCCCGGGCCTCGCGGACGCGGGCGAGGGCCGATATCCCCGTTGGTCCGCCCACATGCGACGTCTGCACGCCGGCCGGTACGACACCGTGCGGGCGGCGTACGACGCGGGCATCCCGGTCTTCGCCGGTACGGACGCGGGCGGCTCGCTGGCCCACGGTCTCGTCGCCTCGGAGGTCGCCGAACTGGTGAAGGCCGGCATCCCGCCCCTCGACGCCCTCTCGGCGACGACTTGGGGCGCGCGGAGCTGGCTGGGCCGCCCGGGACTGGAGGAGGGCGCCCCGGCGGACCTGGTGCTGTACGACGAGGACCCGAGGGCGGATGTGCGGGTGCTGGGGTCCCCGCGCAGGGTGGTGCTCAACGGGAGGGTGACCGGCTGACCCCGGTTGACCCGCCCGCAGGTGTCGTGTTGACCGGCGGTGACCTCGGGCCCTGCCTCTCGTTGAAACACCTCTGCCCACCGTGAGGCGAGGCGCGAGATCCGTGCCGAACGGCCGGTGAGGCAGGTGATTCCGGGTGATTCAGAGGAACTCCTGTGCCGGGAGATTCGAATGTGCACACGGAAACCCCTCTTTGGAGTGAACTGGCGGAAGGTAGCGGCCAGTTCACTCTCCGTGCGTAAAGATTCACGGAGTCGAGGCCACCGGCGTCCGCGATGTCCCCCATTGGACGGCGCCGGCGGCTCCATGTCTCTTGTGGGGGTTCCACCATCTTGAACAGCAACACCTTCCGTCTGGCTGCCCTGGCGGTCGCCGCCGCTCCCGTCGCTCTGCTGGTCGCCGTCCCCGCGCACGCAGCTCCCGCGACGAACCCGGCCACGCCGGGCGGCGGCCACGGAAAGGCGGGGGCCGTCGTGCTCCGCGCCGGGCTCGACGTCTCGCTCGTGAACAAGTCCGTCCAGGTCCCGCTCGAGGCCACGCTCAACGAGGTGCACGCCCCGGCCAGTGCGAGGAAGACCGCCCTCAGTGTCGAGCTCGACGGCGCCGAGCGGGGGCGGCCGATCCGCATCCTGAAGGCCGACGTGGCGACGGCGAACGCCACCGTGGACGCGCGCAAGGCCGAGGCCTACGCCAATCTCGCCAAGGCCCGGGTCCATGTGCCGGGGCTGCCGCTGCTCTCCCTGATCGAGGTCCAGAAGGTCACCTCCAAGGCGCTGTGCGAGGTGGGCCGCAAGCCGGTCGCCGAGTCGAACGTCCTGGGCCATGTGTCCGTGCTCGGCAAGAGGGTCCGGCTCACGTCCGCCGGTACGACGAGGATCGAGGTGCCGGGCGTCGGTGAGGTCACGCTCGACCTGTCCAGGACCGAGACCACCACGCGCACGGCAGCCGCGACGGCGCTGCGGCTGGCGGTCTCCGTGAACCCGCTGCAGCTCAACGTCGCCGAGGTGGAGGGCGAGGTGACGCTGGCCGAGGCGACCTGCCGGACGCCGAAGGGCGGCGGCTCGGGTGACGGCGGCTCGGAGAACGGAGGGTCGGAGAACGGCGGGTCGAGCGGGGGCGGTTCGGACGACGGCGGTTCGGAGAACGGGGGCTCCACCGGCAACGGCGGGTCGGAGAACGGCGGTTCCTCCGGCAACGGCGGTACGACGGGCGGTGACAGCGGGTCGGGCGAGAGCGGGTCGGGCGGTGGCGGTTCCGACGACACGGAGGGCTCCGGCGGAACCGGCGGCGCGGACGAGGTCGTCGACGTGAAGCCGCAGACCGGATCCGACCCGGTTCAGGCGTCCGGCTCGGGCGATCTCGCCGAGACCGGCTCCAGCTCGTCGACGCCGTACATCGCGGGCGGGGCAGCGGTCCTGCTGGCCGCCGGTGCGGGGGCCACGGTTCTCGCCCGCAGGCGCGCCCGGGGCTGAGGCCCGTCCTTCCTGGAGAGGGGCGTCCACACCGCAGAGCTCTGCTCGCCAGATGGGGTGGTGGTCGTGTTGCGGAGCACTGCTCTCGGGGGCGGGCGGTGCGGTGCTGCCGCACCGGAGCACTGCTCTCGGGGGAGGGCGGTGCTGCCGCACCGGAGGACTGTTCTCGGGGGAGAGCGGTGCTGCCGCACCGGAGGACTGTTCTCGGGGGCGGGCGGTGCTGCCGCACCGGAGCACCGCCCGGGGTGAGGGCCCGCATCATCGCCGGGCTCCTCCTCCTCCTCGACAAGCGCCCCCACGCGACCACTCCCGGACCCCCCTGCCCCCGCCCGGGTTCCCAGGACACCGGGTCGAAGCAGGGGGGCACCGGCGGGCCGTGAGGCTGAGAGCCGTTCGCCGTCCGGTTCGCCGCCCGCACCGAGGTGCCGGTGACCTGAGCCGGATTCGCCGGCACCGTCCGTTCTCAGCCGGCGGTTCTCCTGGGCAGCCCCTGCAGCGCCAGATCGAGTGCCTGCAGGAACCTGTTCGTCGTCACACGGTCGCGTACGGCGAGGCGCAGCCATTCGCTGCCCAGCCCCGGGAAGGTGTCCCCGCGCCGCGCGGCGAACCCCCGCGTCCGCAGCAGTTCCCGCACCTCGTCCGCCCGCTCCAACCGCAGCAGCACGAACGGACCCGCGGCAGGTTCCACCACCCGCACCTCACTGAACTCCGCGAGCCCGGCCAGCAGATGGGCCCGGTCGACAGCGATCCGGTCCGCCGCGTCCGCCGCCTCGACCAGTGCACGCGGCTCCATGCAGGCCTCGGCCGCCGCCAGCGCGGGGGAGGACACCGGCCACAGCGGCTGCGCCTCCTGGAGCAGCGCGATCGTCGCGGAGTCGGCCAGGACGTAACCGATCCGCAGACCCGCCAGCCCCCAGGTCTTGGTCAGGCTGCGCAGCACGACGAGTCCGGGGACGTCCTGGCGTGAGCAGAGCGCCTCCCGCTCGCCCGGGACGGCGTCCATGAACGCCTCGTCGACCACCAGGGTCCGGCCCGGCCGCGCCAGTTGCTCCAGTACGCCCGCGGGGTGCAGGACGGAGGTCGGATTGGTCGGGTTGCCGACCACCACCAGGTCCGCGTCCTCGGGCACCGTCGCCGGGTCCAGCCGGAAGCCGTCCTCGGGACGCAGCAGCACCCGCCCGACCTCATGGCCCGCCGCGCGCAGGGCCGCCTCCGGTTCCGTGAACTGGGGGTGCACGACCACCGGCCGCCGGGCCGGCAGGGCCCGCGCGATCAGCACGAACGCCTCCGCCGCGCCCGCCGTGAGCAGGACCCTCTCCTCGGGCAGCCCGTGCCGCCCGGCGACCGCCGCGCGGGCCGTTCCTCCGTCCGGGTAGGCGGCCAGGGAACCCAGCGAAGCGCCGATCCGCTCCCGCAGCCAGTCGGGGGGTGTGCCGGTCCGTACGTTCACGGCGAGGTCGATCAGATCCAGACCGCGTATCTCCGCGTCGCCGTGGTGCCGCAGATCGGGACCGACGCCATCAGTGTGCTTCGTGTGCTTCGTGGGGGGCAGCATGGCAGCCATGGTGGACGGCCGGGAGCCATTCGTCGATGCCGAGTTCTCGGCCGGTGGACTCCGGCGGGCCACCGCGCAGGTCACCGAGGCCGACTTCCGCTTGGGGACGAGCAGTTCACCGGCCTCCGCGAGTGCCGCCGCCTCCGCGACCGAGCCGGTGGCGACAGCGGCGTACGGCGCCGCCGACGGATTCGGTACGCGTACCTCCGCCAGCCTTCCGGCGGCGTACGCACGCACCGGCACCCCCAGCCGTGCCGCGGCCCCGGTGATCCCCGGCTCGTCCGCCCTGCTGTCGAGCGTCGCCAGTTCCACCACGTCACCGGCCGCGAGCCCGGCCGCCTCCAGCGTCCCGTGGATCAGCCGGAGCACCTCTTCGGCCGGGGTGCCCCGGCGGGCACCCACACCGACGACGAGGGCGGCACGGGTCATGGGAAGAGGTCCTTTCGAGGGGCACGGGTGAAAAGGGCCTGAGGTGCGGGGAGCGGGGTCGATCCGCTAGCAAGGGCCCATGGCGGTATTCGTCGCGCTCGGCGCGTTCCTGATGACCCTGGCGGGCGGCTGGGTCGCGCAGCGCGTCAGCGACCGCCGGCACCTCGTGCTCGGCCTCGCCGGCGGACTGATGCTGGGGGTCGTCGGCCTCGATCTGCTGCCCGAGGCGGTGGAGGCCGCGGACGGAGTCGTCTTCGGCGTGCCCGCCGCCCTGCTGCTCTTCGTAGGAGGCTTCCTGACGGCCCATCTCGTCGAGCGCTCGCTCGCCGTACGGCAGGCGGCACACGGGGCGAGCGACGAACGCGTGCCGCAGGTCGGGCTGACAGCGGCGGCGGCGATGGTGGGCCACAGCCTGATGGACGGCATCGCGCTCGGCGCCGCCTTCCAGATCGGCGGAGGCATGGGCGCCGCCGTCGCGCTCGCCGTCATCACCCACGACTTCGCCGACGGATTCAACACGTACACCATCACCAGCCTCTACGGGAACGCCCGTCGCAAGGCGCTCCTGATGCTGTACGCGGACGCCGTGGCCCCGATCGTGGGCGCGGCGACGACCCTGCTGTTCACCCTTCCGGAGGAACTGCTCGGCTGTTATCTCGGCTTCTTCGGCGGGGCGCTCCTCTACCTCGCCGCCGCCGAGATCCTGCCCGAGGCGCACCACCGTCACCCGGCCCGCTCCACGATGCTCTGCACTGTCGCGGGGGTGGGCTTCATCTGGCTGGTGGTCGGCATCGCGGAGTGACAGCGCACCCGGCCTCACCCCCGGCACTGCTCCACGAAGCGCCGGGCCACCTCGGGAGACGCCGCCCAGTGCGTGTGCAGATAGCTCGCGTGCACACCCCGCTGGACGAAGCCCTCCACCCGCCGCTCCGGCTGGTGCAGGCCCCAGGCGGGCGTCGGGCCGGCGCCCGGTTCCAGCACCGTGCGGTGGAACTCGTGCCCGCGCAGCCGCGTCCCCGCCACCGCCAGCACGCTGTCGGTCACCGCCACCGCCTGCCGGTACCCCAGCGTCAGCCGCTCGGACATCCGGGCCGAGGCGTCCAGCACCCCGCACATCGGCCGCCCGTCCAGCTCGCGGGCCAGATACAGCAGCCCCGCACACTCCGCCGCCACCGGAGCACCGGACAGGGCCAGTTCGGTCACCGCCCGGCGCAGCGGCTCGTTCGCCGACAGCTCGGGCGCGTACATCTCGGGGAAGCCGCCGCCGATGACCAGCCCCGCCGTGCCCGGGGGGAGCTTCTCGTCGTGCAGCGGATCGAAGACGGCCACCTCCGCGCCGGCCGCCGTCAGCAGCTCGGCGTGTTCCGCGTACGCGAAGGTGAACGCCGCGCCGCCCGCCACGGCCACCACCGGCCGGGACCCGCCGTCGGGCCGGCACTCCGGTTCCCACGCCTCGCCGGGCAGGGCGGGTGCCGTACGGGCCAGCGCGAGCAGGGCGTCCAGATCGCAGCCCTCCCGCACCCGCTCGCCCATCGCCCTTACGGCGTCGAGCGCCTCGGCCTGCCGCTCGGCCACCGGGACCAGCCCCAGATGGCGCGAGGGCGTCGCCACCTGCGGTGCGCGCCGCAGCACCCCGAGCACGGGCAGCCCCGACTCGTCCAGCGCCTCCCGCAGCAGGGCCTCGTGACGGTCGGACGCCACCTTGTTCAGGATCACCCCGCCGATCCGCACCTCCGGGTCCCAGGAGGCGAAGCCGTGCACGAGGGCCGCGACGGAACGCGACTGCGAGGACGCGTCGACCACCAGCACGACCGGCGCCCTGAGCAGTTTGGAGACCTGGGCGGTCGAGGCGAGCTCGCCCTGCCCCGATGCCCCGTCGTACAGCCCCATCACGCCTTCGACGACCGCCAGATCGCAGCCGTCCGAGCCGTGCGCGAACAGCGGAGCGATCAGATCGGGCCCGCACATGTACGCGTCGAGGTTGCGCCCCGGCCTGCCGGTGGCCAGCGCGTGGTAGCCCGGGTCGATGTAGTCGGGTCCCACCTTGTGCGGGGACACCGCGAGACCGCGTCCCGCGAAGGCCGCCATCAGGCCCGTGGCGACGGTGGTCTTGCCGCTGCCCGACGACGGCGCCGCGACGACCAGACGGGGAACACTCACCACTCGATGCCTCTCTGGCCCTTCTGCCCGGCGTCCATCGGGTGCTTGACCTTCGACATGTCGGTCACCAGGTCGGCGACCTCGATCAGCTTCTGCGGGGCGTTGCGCCCCGTGATCACGACGTGCTGGGTCCCCGGCCGGTCCCGCATGACCTCGACGACCTCGTCGGTGTCGATCCAGCCCCAGTGCATCGGATAGGCGAACTCGTCGAGCACGTACAGCTTGTACGTCTCGGCGGCCAGGTCACGCTTGACCTGCTCCCAGCCCTCCCGGGCCTTCTCCTCGTTGTCGGCGTTGTCACCGTGAAGGCCCCGCTGGACCCACGACCACCCCTCGCCCATCTTGTGCCAGGCGACGCTGCCGCCCTCGCCGCTCGCCCCCAGCACCTTCAGGGCGTTCTCCTCGCCGACCTTCCACTTCGCCGACTTCACGAACTGGAACACCCCGATCGGCCATCCCTGGTTCCAGGCCCGCAGCGCCAGCCCGAAGGCGGCCGTCGACTTGCCCTTGCCGATGCCCGTGTGCACGAACAGCAGCGGGCGGTTGCGCCGCTGTCGCGTCGTCAGTCCGTCGTCCGGTACCGATACCGGCTGTCCCTGTGGCATCAAGCGGCCCTCCCGGCAGCAGTGAAGTCCTTGACCAGTCCGGCGATCGAGTCGGCGCGCAGCTCGTCGAGCGTGACCGCGCTGCCTCCCAGATCCCGGGCGAGCTGTGCGGCGAGACCGAGGCGTACGACCCCCGACTCGCAGTCCACGACGACCGACGCGGTGCCCTCGGAGGCGTGCAGCCGCCCGGCCCGCGCCGCCAGCGCCACCGGGTCGACGCCGCCCGTGGCCCGGCCGTCGGTGACCACCACGAGCAGCGCCCGGCGCGAGGGGTCGCGCAGCCGTTCCACCCGCAGTACGTCGTGCGCCTTCAGCAGACCGGCCGCCAGCGGGGTCCGCCCGCCGGTCGGCAGCGACTCCAGCCGGGCCGCCGCCGCGTCGACCGAGGAGGTCGGCGGCAGCGCCACCTCCGCGTCCCTGCCCCGGAAGGTGACCAGACCGACCTTGTCCCTGCGCTGGTAGGCGTCCAGCAGCAGCGACATCACGGCGCCCTTCACCGCGCTCATCCGCTGCCGGGCCGCCATCGACCCGGAAGCGTCCACGACGAACAGCACGAGGTTGCCCTCGCGCCCCTCCCTCGTCGCCTGACGCAGATCGTCCCGCCGTACGACGAGCCCACGGCCCGAGCGCCCCCGGGCCCGCTGATGCGGCGCCGCCGCCTGCACGGTCGCCGTCAGGTGCAGCTTCGTCAGCGCGCCCTCGGGCCGCCGCGACCCCGTGGTCCGGCCGTGCTCCGTACGCGCCCGGGACCGCCGCCCGGCCGCCCCCTCGCCCAGACCCGGCACGCTGAGCACCTTGGTACGGAACGGCTCGCCGGAGCGCACCGCCTGCCGCTCGCCCGCTCCGGCACCCGGCGACGGCGCGGGCGCGTCACCGCTCCCCGCCCCCGTCCGCTCCGGAGCGCCCGGACCGCGGTCCTGCGGGCCGCCGCCCTCGGGGCCGCCTCCCTGGGGAGGCACGTCTCCGCCCCCCTGCGGAGGCGCTCCGTCGCCGGGGCCCCCGGGCCCCGGGTCGTCGTCGCCCTCGCCCTCCGCGTCCTTCAGCGCGTCGTCCAGCTTGTCCTCGTCGAGCCCGGGAGCGTCGAACGGATTGCGGCGGCGCCGGTGGGGGAGTGCGAGCAGCGCGGCCTGCCGCACATCGTCGGCGACGACCTCGTCGCGCCCCGCCCACGCGGCCAGGGCGGTCGCGGTACGCGCCATGACGATGTCGGCGCGCATCCCGTCCACCTCGAACGCCGCGCACGTGGCGGCGATCTGCCGCAACACGCCGTCGCCGAGCACCACCCGGGGCAGCAGGGCGCGCGCGGCGGCGATCCGCTCACGCAACGCGGCCTCCTCGTCCGCCCACCGTGCGGCGAACGCCGCCGGGTCGTCGTCGTACGCCAGCCGCCGGCGCACGACCTCGACGCGCTGGTCCGTGTCGCGCGAGGCGGCGACCTCGACGGTCAGCCCGAAGCGGTCCAGCAACTGCGGCCGGAGCTCGCCCTCCTCGGGGTTCATCGTCCCGACCAGCAGGAAGCGCGAAGCGTGCCGTACGGAGACCCCTTCGCGCTCGACGTACGAGGCGCCCATGGCCGCTGCGTCGAGCAGCAGGTCCACCAGGTGGTCGTGGAGCAGATTGACCTCGTCCACGTACAGGATCCCGCGGTGCGCGTCGGCGAGGAGCCCCGGCTCGAAGGCCTTGACGCCCTCCGACAGCGCCCGTTCGATGTCCAGCGCGCCGACGAGCCGGTCCTCCGACGCGCCGACGGGCAGCTCCACGGTCCTCGCCGGACGCGACACGCCCGGCGCAGCCTCGTGCGGCCCGTCGGGACACGCCGGGTCGGGCGCGGCGGGGTCGCACGAGAACCGGCAGCCCGCCACCACCGCGACCTCCGGCATGAGCGCGGCCAGCGCCCGCACGGCGGTGGACTTGGCGGTGCCCTTCTCACCCCGCACGAGCACCCCGCCGACAGCCGGGCTGACGGCGTTGAGCAGGAGCCCGAGCCGCAGATCGTCCTGGCCCACCAGGGCGGTGAAGGGATACGGGGTACTCACAAGGCCTCCTCTGTCGCAACGACACCTGCATGTTCGGACCCGCCCGGTGCCCGGCCGGCGCGTGGCTCCGGCACGGGTGGCGCGCCCGGAGCGAGGAACGGCAGTCCCGCGGGCGCGCCCCGCTCGATGAGCCGCCACAGCGCGTCCGTGTCCGCGTGCTCCTCGATCAGGTCCCCCAGCCGGTCCAGCTGTTCCTCCCGCAACGCCGCGAAGCTCGTGTCCGGCGCCGCGGTGAACCGCCGGCCCGAGGCCCGCGCGACCTCGGCCAGGAACGCCCGCCGGAACCCGTCGCTCTCCAGGGACCCGTGCCAGTGCGTCCCCCACACCGAGCCCACCCGGCACCCGTCCAGGAACGGCTCACCGCCGAGCACTTCGGCGACCCCGTGATGAATCTCGTAGCCCTCCACCGGCTCCCCGAGCGCCGAACCGGCAGGCCGCTCCAGGACCTTCTCCCGGCCGAAGCGGACGCGTACGGGCAGCAGTCCCAGCCCCTCGACCAGTCCGGCCCGCGACTCCACGTCGTCCTCGATCCGGTCGCCGAGCACCTGGAACCCGCCGCAGATGCCCAGCACCGGCCGTCCCTCGGCCGCCCGCCGCACCAGGGCGTCCGCGAGGCCCCGCTCCCGCAGCCAGGCCAGCGCCTTCACGGTGCCCCGTGTCCCGGGCACGATCACGAGGTCGGCGTCCGCCAGCTCCTCCGCCCGGTCCACGAACCGCACCACCACACCGGGCTCGGCGGCCAGCGCGTCCACATCGGTGAAGTTCGACATCAGCGGCACGGCGCACACCGCGACCCGCAGCACGTCCTCGCCGTGCGGGGGAGCCACGACAGACTCGCGCACGGTGCCGCGCATCGAGACGCGCAGCCCGTCCTCCTCGTCGATGCCCAGCCCGTGGGCGTACGGGAGCACCCCGTACGTCCGCCGCCCCGTGAGCCCGAGCAGCATGTCGAGACCCGGCTCCAGCAGCGAGACGTCCCCGCGGAACTTGTTGACGAGGTACCCGGCGATCAGCGACTGGTCCTCGGGGCTCAGCAGCGCCGTCGTGCCGAAGAACGAGGCGAACACGCCACCCCGGTCGATGTCGCCGACCACCAGCACGGGAAAGCGCGCGGCCCGCGCGATGCCCATGTTCACGATGTCCGTACGCCGCAGATTGATCTCGGCGGGACTGCCCGCCCCCTCGCAGATCACGGCGTCATACGTGCCCCGCAGCTGCTCCAGGCAGTCCACGACCGTCCCGAGCAGCGCCTCCTGGCGTCCGCCGTGGTAGCCGCGCGCACTCATCTCACCGACCGGCTTCCCCATCAGGACGACCTGACTGGAGCGGTCACCGCCGGGCTTGAGCAGCACCGGGTTCATCAGCGCCGACGGCTCCACCCGGGCCGCCTGCGCCTGCATGGCCTGGGCCCGGCCGATCTCCGCGCCCTCGCGGGTGACGAACGAGTTCAGCGACATGTTCTGCGCCTTGAACGGCGCGACCTTCACCCCCTGGCGCACCAGCCAACGGCAGATCCCGGCCGTGACGACACTCTTGCCCGCGTCCGAAGTGGTGCCGGCCACCAGCAGCCCGCCGCTCATCTGCCCCTCCGCCCCATGGCCAGCCGCCCCGCCGCGCACACGGCGAGGGCCAGCACACTCACCCGGCGCGAGAGCCGCACCGCGCGTTCGATGTCCGTGACCCGCACCTCGCGGCCGGCCTCCCCGTTGAGCACGGGCCGGTGCTCGACCCGCCCGCCGTACGACAGGGTCCCGCCGAGCCGCACGCCCAGCGCTCCCGCGAAGGCGGCCTCCACCGGGCCCGCGTTGGGGCTCGGGTGCCGGTCCGCGTCGGCCCGCCAGGCCCGGACGGCCTCGCGCGGGCGCCCCCCGGAGGCCACGGCGAGCGCCGCGGTCAGCCGGGCGCCGGGCCAGCCGGCGAGGTCGTCGAGCCGCGCCGAGGCCCAGCCGTAGCGCCGGTGGCGAGGCGACTTGTGCCCCACCATGGCGTCCAGGGTGTTGACGGCGCGGAAGGCGACCAGCCCGGGTACACCGCCGAGCGCCCCCCACACCAGCGCGCCCACGACGGCGTCCGAGGTGTTCTCGGCGACGGACTCCACCACCGCGCGGGCCATCTGCTGCGCGTCCAGGGCCTGCGGGTCGCGTCCGCACAGGTGCGGCAGCCGCTCCCGGGCCGCCTCGACGTCCCCTGCGGCAAGCGCCCCGCCGACGGCGCGGGCCTCGCGGCCCAGCGACGTGCCACCGACGACGGACCAGGTGGCGGCGGCGGTCAGCACCACGGCTGCGGCAGGGCGGTTCCGTACGGCGCGGGCGGCCAGTGCCGCGGCACCGGTGGCGCCTCCGGCGCACACGAGGGTGTGCAGCGCGCCCCAGCCGCGGTGGTCGCGCCACAGCCGGCTTTCGACGCCCGCCGCGGCACGCCCGAAGGCGGCGACGGGGTGGCCCCGCCGCGGATCACCGAGCAGCAGGTCGCCGATCAGTCCGGCGGCGGCGCCGTACACGAAGATGCGGTCGGCTCGCACGACTCAGCCGGCCGTCGCGCCTCGAAGGGGCTCCGGGGCGGGTGGCGGTGCGGTGACCGACGCAGGGCAGCCAGACATGGCGTATGTCCTCACTCAGGGTCCGCGCCCTGGTTCGACGTGACCGGCGACGAGAGTCTCCTGGCTCCCGGATCCGCAGTTCCTCCGGCCTTCCAGTCCGCGTCGGCGGACCGTGACTTCCGTATGGAGGCTGCTCCCCGGTGACAGTGGCGGGACCGCGCCGGATTCGCACCGGCTTCCTCTCCTGTCGCCGTAAGGCCGGCTGACACATGCCGGTCGGCCTCAATGGCTCCGGCAGTCCACCACGCCCCACGAAGGCCCGTCAACCTGCCGTTGACCTGCGGGGCTTCAGTGTGCTGAGACGCACACCGGGCCGGACACACACGGGGTGTGTCCGGCCCGGCAGGGTGCGCCCAGAGTCAGGCGACGATCAGGTAGATGCCGTACGCGACCGCCGCCACGCACAGCGCGAAGCAGGCGTACGCGCCGGTGCGCGCCAGGACACCGGCCCCGCCGGCCTGCGTCGTGGACGCCTGCTTCGCGAGTCCCGTGATGCCGAGGGTGAAGAGGCCGACCAGTGCGACGGTGACCACGAGGCTGACGCCGAAGACGGAGGCGAGAGCTGCCCAGTCGATGTTCATGTGGATCTGTCCTTACACCGTGGCCGGCCGGTCGGCCGGGGTCTCGGCCGTCGGGGCGTGGATGGTCGTCTTGAGGTCCGGGACGCTCACGCCGGCGGGCGGCGGGCTGACGGCCGCGATGGCGGTCGTGACGACGCCCGCGGGCTCACCCTCGGTCGCGTTGACGTTGGTGTGGTCGACCGGCTTGCGGCGCGACAGCAGCCAGATGGCGCCGGAGCCCGCGACGAGCAGCACGGCGACCACCGCGACGCCCCAGGAGCCCTGCTTGGTCAGGAACTCCGCGCCCGCTCCGACCAGGCCGGCGGCCGGGAGCGTCAGACCCCAGGCGACGAACATCCGGGTGGCGGTGGACCAGCGGACCACGCCCCCCTTGCGTCCGAGGCCCGCGCCCATGACGGCACCGGAGCAGGACTGGGTGGTCGAGAGGGAGAAGCCGAGGTGCGAGGAGGCCAGGATGACCGTGGCCGCGCTGGTCTGGGCCGCGAAGCCCTGCGGCGGACGCAGGTCGGTGAGGCCGCTGCCCATGGTGCGGATGATGCGCCATCCGCCGAGGTAGGTGCCCAGCGCGATGGCGATACCGGCGGAGGCGATGACCCAGACCGGCGGGTTCGAACCGGGGGCGAGGACGCCGCCGGTGACCAGGGCCAGGGTGATGATGCCCATCGTCTTCTGCGCGTCGTTGGTGCCGTGGGCGAGCGAGACGAGACCGGCCGAGGCGATCTGGCCGGCGCGGTACCCCTTGGCCGTCGACTTGAGCTGCGCCTCGTCGGTCATCTTCCGGTTGAGGCGGTACGTCAGCCTCGTGGCCAGCAGCGCGGCGAGACCGGCCACCAGGGGCGCGGCGATCGCGGGCAGCAGGATCTTCGTGACGACCGTGCCGCCGTCGATCGAGGACCAGCCGGCGGACATGACCGCGGCGCCGATGAGGCCGCCGAAGAGTGCGTGGGAGGAGCTGGAGGGCAGGCCGACCAGCCAGGTCAGCAGGTTCCACAGGATCGCGCCGACGAGTGCGGCGAAGATGACCTCGGTTCTGAGGCCCTTCTCGTCGACGATTCCGCCGGAGATCGTCTTGGCCACCTCCACCGAGAGGAAGGCGCCGACGAGGTTGAGAACGGCGGACATGGCCACCGCGGTCTTCGGCTTGAGGGCGCCGGTCGAGATGGTGGTCGCCATCGCGTTGGCGGTGTCGTGGAAACCGTTCGTGAAATCGAACACGAGAGCTGTCACGACCACAATCGCGAGCAGCAGCGTGATGTGTTCCATTTACCCAGGCAATCGTTCGACGTCATTGGCTCGTGGAACGTAAGCAACCTGGATGAACGGAAGGTGAACTGGGCGGGGCTGCACGGTGACCCCAACCGCGTATGCGGGTTCCGCTTGTGTGCTTCCTGAGCGGCGGGGCGGCCCGGCACCGTTGCGGCGCCCGGCCCGTGGGGGTGCCCGCGACGCCATGGCCTGCGAGGTCCTGCCCTCCCGGGAGACCTCGGTCACCTGATCGTCCGCGTCCTAGGATCTCCGCATGAGCGACGGACATCAGGACGCGATCGCACGGGTGTGGGAAGGGGTCGTCGCGACGGCCCGCCGGACGCGGGAGGAGGGCCTGGTCGTCGGCACCTCGGGCAATGTGTCCGCCAGGGCCGGTGACCTCGTCCTGGTGACCCCCAGCGGGGTGCCCTACGACAAGCTCGGCCCCGGCGACGCGGTCGGCGTCGACCTGGAAGGCCGCCGCGTCCTGGGCGACCTCGTCCCCACCAGCGAACTCCCGCTCCACCTGGCCGTCTACCGGGGCACCCGGGCCCGCGCCGTCGTCCACACCCACGCCGTCCACGCCACGGCCGTCTCCACCCTCGTCCCCGAGGTCCCGCTCGTCCACTACGCCGCCGCCCTGCTCGGCGGCCCCGTCCGCACCGCCCCCTACGCGCGCTACGGCACGCAGGAGCTCGCCGACAACATGCTCGCCGCCCTGCGCGACCGCACCGGATGCCTTCTGCGGAACCACGGCACCGTCACCTACGGGGACACCCTCGACGAGGCCTACGACCGCACCGCCCAGCTCGAATGGATGTGCAGGGTCTGGCTCACCGCGAGCTCCGTGCCCGGCCACAGCCCGTCCCTCCTCACCCCGGACCAGCTGGGCGAGGTGCAGGAGGCGCTGGAGGGATACGGCCAGCCCGGCTGAGCCCGCCGCCGTACCGAACGGCCGCCGCCCACTGGCCGTCGGCGCCCCCGCCCGTGACACTGGAGCCGTGCGCCCGGCAACAGCGGCGGCAGTGGCCGCCACATCGATCCTCGGCGTCGGCGCGGCTACGGTCGCCGCCGGCCGCTACGCCAGCGACGCCGCCCTCGGGGCGCACTCGCCACGCCCCTTCCCGGCCGACCGCCGCCTCACCGTGCACGCCACCGCTGCCGGGCAGATCACCCTGACCCGCTCCTTCTCCGCGCTGCGCCCCGGCACGTACGGACTCGTGGGCCGCGGCGTCCACGCGGTCGTCGGCCCGGTGGTCGAACAGCTGCCCGGTGCCGCCACGGCCTCCGCCGACACGGTCGTGCGCCGGCTGGAGCGCGTGACCCTCGGCAGCCTGAAACGGGGCTCCAAGGTCCGCCTCACCCCCGAGGTGCACCGCGGCGACCCGCTGGCCGCCCTCGGCCTCGCCCACAAGGAGGTCGAGATCCCGGGGGAGCTCGGCGCGCTGCCCGCCTGGTTCGTGCCCGGTGCCCGCGACACGTGGGTGATCACCGTGCACGGCCTCGGCACCACCAGGGAGCACCCGCTGAACGTGCTCGGCTTCCTGAACCGCCAGCAGCTCCCCGTGCTCGACCTGGCCTACCGCGGTGACCCGGGCGCCCCGCGCTCCCCGGACGGCCTCACCCACCTCGGCGAGTCCGAATGGCGCGACCTCGACGCCGCGATCCGCTACGCCGTGCGGTACGGCGCCGAGAACGTCATCATCCACGGCTGGTCCTCCGGCGCGTCGATGGCCCTGCACGCGGCCGTCAACTCCGCGCTCCGCGACCGCATCCGGGGTCTCGTCCTCGACTCCCCGGTCCTGGACTGGCGGACCACCCTGCGCGCCCTCGCCTCGGCCAGGGGAGTCCCCTCCGCCCTGCTGCCCCTCGCGGTCCGCGCGGCCCAGGGCCAGACCGGCCTGCACGGGGCCCGGCTCCTGGACACCGCGGTGCCGACGGCCCTGCACGCCCCCACCCTTGTCGTCCACGGCCCCGACGACACCCTGGCCCCCTGGGGGCCGTCCCGGGAACTCGCCGCTCGCCGGCCCGACCTGGTGACCCTGCACTCCGTGCCCCAGGCTCCGCATGCGGCGATGTGGAATGCCGATCCGGCCGGCTACGAAGAGGCCCTCCGGCGCTTCCTCACGCCCCTGATGTGAGCTGATGGTCCGGAACCGCCCGGTTGGTGACCCTGCCCCGAGGCCCTTCCAAGCCCGGTGACACAGCTTCCGTTTGGGCTTTCGGCCCGTCAGAGGCAAGACTGCTCCTCGTGACGTCCCGTACCCCGCGCGACTCCAGGCTGCGACTTGTCCGCCCACGACCCCAGGCGACCGCCCGCAAGGCCGTGTCGACCCGGCGCACCAGGCCGGCCCCCCGCCCACCGGAGGGCACCCCGCCCCCGGCGGAACTGGCACGCCAGGCCAGGGCCGTACTGGCCGACGCGGTGCGGATCGCGCACTGGGCGGCTGACGGCAGGAGCCCCGGGTCCGCCCCGCTCGCCGCGCAGGCCCTGCGACGGGCCGCCTCCGCGCTGGACCTCTCCCCGGCCCAGGTGCTGGCCGGCTGGGACCGGGCCAGGCTGGCCGGGCTCATCGAACTCCACGGCGACACCGCCCGCCCCGGCTGGCGGCTCCGGGCCTGGGACCGGGACGACTCCGCCGTGCTCCGCGGCTGGGTGGCGCTCTTCGACGCCTGGTCGCTCGTCCACGCCTCGCCCGAGGGCATCGAGGCCACCGCGGTGGCCGAGGCCGTCGAGGCGGTTCCCCAGGTCCTCTCGCTCCTCCAGCTCTCGGCCGGCCCCGTCACCGTGCCCGCGCTCCTGGACCTGCTGGGCCAGCGGGTCGCGGAACTCCACGAGGAGCGGTGCGAGGTGCCGTACGGGCCGCAGGAGCAGTCCACCCCGGCGGACGCCGACGGGCAGCCCGCCGACCTCAACGCGCTGCTGCTCGACTGGGCGCTCGAAGGCCTCGCCTCCGTCGGCGCCCTCACGCTCGGCGCCGGGCACGCCACCCTGACCCCGCTGGGCAACTGGGCGGTCTGGGTCAAGCTGGAGCAGATCTGCGTCGCGGCCCAGAGCCCGGCCGGCAACATCGAGCAGTCCGCGGCCGACATGCTGCTCGGCTGCGCACGGCTCACCCCCGGCCCGGCCCGCGCGGAGTACCGGGCCTGGCTCGCCGCCCGCCCCGTCGGCAGCGCGGTCGCCGAACTGCTCGCCGTCGCACGGGGCGAGGACGCCCTGCTGCGCGGTCTCGCCTTCGAGGCGCTGCGCGTCGTCGGCGCCCCCGCCGAGCCCGTCGTCCGCTCCGTCGTCTCCGAGGCGCCCCTGCGGCCGTACGCGCTGCTCTGGCTCGCCGAGTACGAGGGCACCGACCCGGACGACGCCCAGGACGTGCTGAGCCGGGAGGAGGCCACCTGGCTCTGGGTCGACACCGCCGCGGCCGTCGCCGACCACGGCGAGACCGGACTGCTGGTCAGGCACCTCGACTCCGCGGTCCAGGGCACGGTGCCCGCGCTCCTGGACGAGGTGCGGGCCGTCGGCCACCCGCGCACGGTCCAGGTGCTCGTCGCCCTGGCCGCCGCCCATCCGGACCCCGCCCTCGCCAAGGCCGTACGCCGCGCCGCCTTCCAGGTGCACACCGGCGGGGCGTGACCGGCGGGAGCCCGGCGCGGCCCCGGGGGACTCAGCCCGAGGACCCCGGGGCGTAGGTCCCGAAGCTCCAGACGTTGCCCTCCGCGTCCCGCGCCATGTAGTCCCGCGAGCCGTAGTCCTGATCGGTGGGCGGCATCAGGATCTCCACGCCGTGCTCCACGGCCCGGGCGTGGTGCTCGTCCACCTCGTCCACGACGACGTAGACCGCCGCGGGCCCGGCACCCGCCATCGCCTTGGCGAAGACGCCCTCGCCCCCCTTCGACCCGAGCATCACCCTGCCGTTCCCGCAGGCCAGCTCGGCGTGCATCACGCTCCCGTCGTCCCCCTCGTGAACCGCTTCCTCCGTGAAACCCAGGGCCTCGGTCAGCACCCGGATCGCGGCCTTCGCGTCGTCGTACAGAAGCGCCGGATACACCGTGGGGACACCGTCCGTGCGTGCCATCGCGCTCACTCTCCTCGCGCCGATGCGATGTGATCTGCGTCTCAGTCTTCCACCGGCTGCCGGAGCCGTCAGCCGAAGGCGCCGCGGCGGCCGCGTCGTCCGTGCGGAAGCGGTATCGGCTGGTCCGGTACGGGATGCCGGGGCAGGGACGCGTCGCGACGGCTGCGGGGAGCACGCGGAGAAGCAGGTGGACACCGCCAGTAGACTGAGTGCCATGGCAATTCTCCTTGTGCATTAGACGGCGTCGAGTCGTGAGTCCGCTGTCCCTCCGCCGTCCATACCGCCCTGGAGTATTTCCGTGATCACCGCCTCCGGCATCGAGCTGCGTGCCGGCGCCCGCATCCTCATCGAGTCCGCCTCCTTCCGTATCGCCAAGGGCGACCGCATCGGCCTGGTCGGCCGCAACGGCGCGGGCAAGACCACCCTCACCAAGTGCCTGGCGGGCGAGGGAAACCCGGCCGGCGGCACCATCACGAGCAGCGGCGAGGTCGGCTACCTCCCGCAGGACCCGCGCACCGGTGACCTCGAAGTGCTCGCGCGCGACCGCATCCTCTCGGCCCGCGGGCTCGACGAGATCCTGCGCAGGATGCGGGAGAACGAGGAGCGGATGGCGAACGGCAAGGGCGCCACCCGCGAGAAGGCGATGAAGAAGTACGAGCGCCTGGAGACCGAGTTCCTCACCAAGGGCGGGTACGCCGCCGAGGCCGAGGCCTCCACCATCGCCGCCGCGCTCAGCCTGCCGGACCGGGTGCTCGGTCAGCCGCTGCACACGCTCTCCGGTGGTCAGCGCCGCCGTGTCGAGCTGGCCCGCATCCTCTTCTCGGACGCCGACACCCTGCTCCTCGACGAGCCGACCAACCACCTCGACGCGGACTCGATCGTCTGGCTGCGCGACTACCTCAAGTCCTACCGCGGCGGCTTCATCGTGATCTCCCACGACGTCGAGCTCGTGGAGACCGTGGTCAACAAGGTGTTCTACCTCGACGCCAACCGCGCGCAGATCGACATCTACAACATGGGCTGGAAGCTCTACCAGCAGCAGCGCGAGGCCGACGAGAAGCGCCGCAAGCGCGAGCGCCAGAACGCCGAGAAGAAGGCGGCGGCCCTCAACTCCCAGGCCGACAAGATGCGCGCCAAGGCGACCAAGACCGTCGCCGCCCAGAACATGGCCAAGCGCGCCGAGCGCCTCCTCTCCGGTCTGGAGGCCGTCCGGGTCTCCGACAAGGTGGCCAAGCTGCGCTTCCCGGAACCCTCTCCCTGCGGCAAGACCCCGCTGATGGCCGAGGGACTCTCCAAGTCCTACGGCTCGCTCGAGATCTTCACCGACGTGGACCTGGCCATCGACAAGGGCTCCCGCGTCGTCATCCTCGGCCTCAACGGCGCCGGCAAGACGACGCTGCTGCGGCTCCTGGGCGGCGCCGAGAAGCCCGACACCGGCCAGGTCATCGAGGGGCACGGACTCAAGCTCGGCTACTACGCGCAGGAGCACGAGACCCTCGACCCGGAGCGCACCGTCCTGGAGAACATGCGCACCGCGGCGCCCGACCTCGATCTCGTCGAGGTCCGCAAGACGCTCGGTTCGTTCCTCTTCTCGGGTGACGACGTCGACAAGCCCGCCGGAGTGCTCTCCGGTGGCGAGAAGACCCGGCTCGCCCTGGCCACCCTGGTCGTCTCGTCCGCCAACGTGCTGCTGCTCGACGAGCCGACGAACAACCTCGACCCCGCCAGCCGCGAGGAGATCCTCGGGGCCCTGCGCACGTACAAGGGCGCGGTCGTCCTCGTCACCCACGACGAGGGTGCGGTCGAGGCGCTCCAGCCGGAGCGGATCATCCTGCTCCCCGACGGGGTCGAGGACCTCTGGGGTGCGGACTACCGGGACCTGGTCGCCCTCGCCTGAGCCCTTCGGGGACCTCCCGGGCGGGTGCGGTGCCCGGTGATCCAACGCGTATGGATCATTCGGCCCATCGGTGATCCATCATCTGGGTGAGGGGGTCTCGTACCCCGGCGCGGCGCCCGGCAGATAGCTGCCGGGCGCACCCATTTCGGGCGTACTCACGCCTTACGGCCCTGACCTGGCTGTTTTTCTCGCTGCCCGTTCCGGAAGGCCTCCGGGACCCTTGGGAGCCCTGGATTCCGCTTGTGTCGGACCGTCTCGGGGTGCGGAATCCTCTCGTACGGACCTTGCCGAATGGGTGGCCAGGAAGCCCAGGAGGGGTGATCATGAGAGTCCAGAGCGCACTTCCTTGAGGAGGCACGGGTGGCCGAGACTCTGAAGAAGGGCAGCCGGGTTACCGGCGCCGCGCGTGACAAGCTCGCGGCAGACCTGAAGAAGAAGTATGACTCCGGTGCGAGCATCCGGGCGCTGGCCGAGGAAACCGGCCGCTCCTACGGATTCGTCCACCGGATGCTCAGCGAGTCCGGAGTCACGCTGCGGGGACGCGGCGGAGCGACTCGCGGCAAGAAGGCCGCTGGGGCCTGACGGCGGGCAGCGGTCAGGGACGGGCGCACGCCCCGCCCTGGAGACTCACCGGAACGGGGTGACCACCCGGCCGATCGGCAGATCGTCCGGGTGGTTACTGTTCAGTTACTTGCCAGTAAGTGCTGACTGCACCCGATCCGGAGGCGCTCCATGACCTCGCTCGACTCTGTGCTCGACAAGGACGGCGTACGGCTCACCGTCGAAGACGCGGTTGCCACGGTGACGCTCACCAACCCGGCCAAGCGCAACGCTCAGTCTCCCGCTCTGTGGCGGGCGTTGGCAGAGGCCGGAAGGGCACTCCCGGGGAGCGTGCGGGTCGTCGTGCTGCGCGGTGAGGGCAAGTCCTTCTCCGCCGGCCTCGACCGGCAGGCGTTCACCCCCGAGGGCTTCGACGGCGAGCCGTCCTTCCTCGACATGGCGCGCGGCCCGGAGGCCGAACTCGACGCGACCATCGCCGAGTACCAGGAGGCGTTCACCTGGTGGCGCCGCAACGACATCGTCTCCGTCGCGGTCGTCCAGGGACACGCGATCGGTGCCGGCTTCCAGCTCGCCCTCGCCTGCGATCTGCGGATCGTCGCCGAGGACGTGCAGTTCGCCATGCGTGAGACCAGCCTCGGTCTCGTCCCCGACCTCACGGGCACCCACCCCCTGGTCAACCTCGTGGGATACGCCCGCGCACTCGAGATCTGCGCCACCGGCCGCTCCGTGCACGCCGAGGAGGCCGAGCGCACCGGCCTGGCGAACCTGGTGGTGCCCGCGGACCAGCTCGACGCCGCCGCACGCGACCTCGCCGCCGCCCTGCTCGCCGCACCCCGTGACGCGGTCGTCGAGACCAAGGCACTGCTGAGCGGCGCGGTCTCGCGTACGTACGAGGAGCAGCGCACCGCCGAGCGTGCCGCCCAGGGCCGCCGTCTGCGCGACCTCGCGGGCATCTCGGACTGACTCGCGGGCATCTCGAACCGGACGGACCTGACGGATCTGACGGACCTGACGGACGGGGCGGACGGGGCGGACTGAACGGACGGGGCGGACCTGACGGACGGACCCGACCGGACGGCCGAGCCTGTGTCCCCGAGCCGCGCGGCCGGGGCCGGGCACGCCCTGCCCCTCGCCGCGCGGCTCGGGGCAGGCGGTGGGCCGCGGCCGTCACCCCGCCGCTGTCATTCCCGGTCCACGACAGCCGTGACCAGCACGGCGACGCCCGGGCGGCCTTCGACCGCCCCGGTCACCGCCCCGCGCACGGCCTGGGCCACGTCGAGTGCCCGGTGGTCCCCGGCGGTCGCGAGCTCCACCCGGACGTGGCCGTCCGTGTGCTGAACGGCGCCACCCAGCACGCGGGTCAGCGCGACCACGCCGGGGACGCCGGCCGCCGCCACCCCCGCGGCCCCTTCCGGTTCCGCCGCACGGACCTCGGACGGCGGCTCCCCGCCCGCGACGGGTTCCTCCTCCAGCAGCTCCGTCACCCGCAGGTCCACCTCGTCGACGACCAGGCCGAGCCGCTGTGCCGCCGCCGCCAGCAGAGCCGCCCGCAACGCGTCCGCGGTTACGGTCAGTGGCCGCCGGGCCGTGGCGGCGAAGCCGGCCTCGATGCGCAGAGGGCCGGGCGGGAGCGCGCTGGGAGGCGCGGGCACCACCGGCTCCGGCGCCTCGCAGGCCTCGTCGGCGGGGCCGATCCTCAGCGTCCCCAGCACCGCGCCCGAACCGGAGGCGGCGCCGCGCAACACCGCTTCCGCCGCCTTTTCCGCGATCCAGGAACCGTCCCCGGGACCACCCAGAGGCAGCAGTCTGCCCAGTCCGAGCCGCAGGCGTACCGCGGAGGTCCATCCATCGGCCCGGTACGGGCCGTCAGCCGTTGTCATTGCTCCACCCTGCCCCATCCGTGGCGCGGGACCGGGCAAGCGCACTTACTGTGGGCAACGGAAGTTCCAACCGCCCCGAAGGGAAGAGCGGCGATGACCGAGACCCCACAGCGGAACCGGCCCGAGAACCCCGGCAGTGCGTCCGGCGGGGACGAGGGCAGGCAGAGCCAGTTCAGCAAGCGCGGAGGCGGCGCTCCCGGGACCCGGGGGCGCACCACCATCGCCGACGGCGTGGTCGAGAAGATCGCCGGAATGGCCGCACGTGACGTGGCCGGTGTCCATGTGATGGGCGGCGGCCTCTCCAGGACCTTCGGAGCGATGCGCGACCGTGTCCCCGGCGGCGGCAGGTCCGTGTCCCGCGGTGTCAAGGCGGAGGTCGGTGAATCGCAGACCGCCCTCGACCTGGAGATCGTCGTCGTCTACGGGGTGTCGATCAGCGAGGTGGCCGCCGACGTACGCGAGAACGTCATCGCGGCGGTCGAGCGGATGACCGGTCTGGAAGTGGTCGAGGTCAACATCGCCGTGAGCGACGTGAAGCTGCCCGACGAGGAGGACGACGAGGACGAATCCGAGTCACGCGTTCAGTAGCCCCCCCCACGCGCGGCAGTTGAGGAGCACAAGATGAGCATGGCTGTGGTCGGCCTGGTGGCCGGCATGGCGCTCGGTTTCGCCGGTTACTTCGGCGGCTTCGGGGCCTTTCTGCTGGTGGCCGCACTGGGCGCGGTCGGCTTCATCGCCGGCCGCCTCCTGGACGGCGACCTCGAACCCGGCGACTTCTTCAGGCGCCGCGATCGCGGCGACCGGCGACGGTGACGGCGGTGACAGGCCGGGTCGACGCCGCCGAGCGCGGGCAGACCCGGATCGCCGACCGGGTCGTAGCGAAGATCGCCGCGCAGGCGGCGATGGAGGCCGTGGACGAGCGGCCCAAGGGCGCCGCCTCCCCGCGCGCCACCGTCACCGTGCACCGCGACACGGCGCGCGTGCGGGTCAGCCTCGACCTGGCCTACCCCTGTGACATCGGCCGTCAGTGCGGTGCGGTGCGTCGTCGCATCGCCGAGCGGGTGAGATCACTGGCGGGGATGGAGGCGCCCGAAGTGGCGGTGCAGGTCGAACGGCTGCACGCACAGGGAACGGGCACCACACCGGGGGGGAGCATCCGATGAGCGAGTCCCAGGACCCGGAGAACAGCACGCGCCGCCTGCCCACGGTGGAGCCGGCACCCTCCGGTGGCGTAATCGAGAGGGACCGGTCCCGGTCGGGCTCGACCTACGAGGCCGCTGGCGCGGCGCAGCGGACGGGCGGCCGTGCGGGCCGCTTCTGGTCCGGGCGCAGAGTCCCTGCCGCGCTGGTCGCCCTGATCGTCCTCGGTGGCAGCGGACTCCTGCTCTACGACATCGCGGCGGTCCGCGCCGACCACCCGGCCATGCAGTGGCGGCGCACGGTCGCCGACGACCTGGCGAGCCGTCACCTCGACGACGTGTGGGTGCTCGCGGGATCCGCCCTCGCGGCTGCTCTCGGGCTCTGGCTGCTCGTCCTGGCCCTCACCCCAGGACTGCGCAAGCTGCTGCCCATGCGCCGCGAACACCCGGAGGTCCGGGCTGGTCTCGACCGGAACGCCGCGGCACTCGTGCTGCGTGACCGGGCCGTGGAGGTGGCCGGGGTACAGGCCGTACGGGTCAAGATGAAGCGCCACAAGGCGAGCGTGCGGGCCGCCTCGCACTTCCGTGAACTCGACGACGTCAAGGCCGACCTGGAAACCGTCGTGTCCACGGCGATCAGTGATCTGGGCCTGGCGCGGCCGCCAGGCCTCTCCGTGCGCGTCCACCGGCCGGCGAGGAAGGGATGACCCCGTGATCGGAACCGTCAACCGGGTCCTGCTCGGCCTGGCAGGGCTGGTCCTGCTCGCCGTCGGCGGCGCCGTCCTCGTGTCGGGCCTCGGCCTGTCCCTGCCCTCCTGGTGGCCCTGGGGCGGCACGGACGACGTGCTGCTCAGCAGGTCCGACCGGACCAGGTGGCGGGACGAGGGCTGGTGGTGGCCCACCGTCATCGCCGTCCTGGCCGTCCTGGTGGTCCTGGCGCTGTGGTGGTTCCTGGCCCAGCTGCGCCGCAGGCGCCTAGCCGAGGTGCTGGTGGACAGCGGCGACGGAGAGGGAGCGCTGCTGCGCGGCAGGGCGCTGGAGGGCGTACTCGGCGTCGAGGCGGCCCGGTTGGACGGCGTCGCCGACGCGAAGGCCACGCTCACCGGTCGGCGTACCGCCCCGCGGGCCAGGGTCCGCATGCAGATGGAGCCGCACGCGTCTCCCGGGCTGGCGCTGCGAGGCCTCTCCGAGGGGGCGCTGACCCACGCGCGGACCTCGGCCGGGCTGGACGAGCTGCCCGCCGAGGTCCGTCTGAAGGCGGTCAAGCACCGCGCGGAGCGGGTGACCTGACGCCGGACCGCCCGCGAGGCGGTCTCGGAACCGCGCTGAGGGCGGCCGCCGCCGACGGCCCGCAGCCCGGTCTCGGAAACCGTGCCGCGCGCCACCGGCGAGGGCGAGGCGGTGGTCTCGGGGACCGCGCGGCGGGCGGCCCCGTCGACCGCCCGCAGCGCCCGGTCTCAGAAGCCGTGCCGCGCGCCACCGTCGACGGGCACCATGATGCCCGTCAGGTAGGAGGCGGCCGGGGAGAGCAGGAAGGCCGAGGTCTTCCCGAACTCCTCCGGGGTGCCGTAGCGGCGCAGCGGGATGCGTGCCTCGTTGGCGGTGCGGGACGCCTCCGCGTCGCCGGACAGGGCGTCGAGCTCGCGCACCCGGTCCGTGTCGATCCGCGACGGCAGCACTCCCACGACCCGGATGCCGCGCGGGCCCAGCTCGTCGGCGAGCGACTTGGCGAAGCCGGCGAGGCCGGGGCGCAGGCCGTTGGAGATGGTCAGACCGGCGATCGGCTCGTGCACCGATCCGGACAGGACGAAGCCGATGACCCCGCCCTCGCCGAGTGCCTCGGCCGCCGTACGGGCCAGCCGGACGGCGCCGAGGAAGACCGACTCGAACGCCGACTGCCACTGATCGTCCGTGTTGTCGGCCAGGAAGCCCGGCGCGGGCCCGCCGACGCTGATGAGGATGCCGTCCAGCCTGCCGAAGCGTTCCTTCGCCGCGTCCACAAGACGCCGGGCGGCCAGCGGGTCGGCGTTGTCCGCGCCGATGCCGATCGCGTCGGCACCCAGCTCGGCGGCGGCCTCGACGGCGCTCTTCTCGTCACGGCCGGAGATGATCACCTTCGCCCCGTCGGCGGCCAGAGCGCGCGCGGTGGCGTTTCCGAGCCCGCGGGTCGCGCCGGTGACGATGTACACACGGTCCTTCAGTCCAAGATCCATGGGCCTATCCTGCCAAGTCCTCACCGGCGAGGTCGACCGCGCTGTTCACCAGGCCGACGTGGCTGAACGCCTGCGGGTAGTTGCCGAGCTGGCGCGCGGCCCCCGGGTCGTACTCCTCGGCCAGCAGCCCTACGTCGTTGCGCAGCTCCAGCAGCCGGCCGAACAGCTCCTCGGCCTCCTCCCTGCGCTCCGTCCGCAGCAGGGCGTCGACCAGCCAGAACGAGCACGCGAGGAAGGCGCCCTCGTCGCCGGGCAGACCGTCCACCGACGCGCCCTCGGTGCTGTAGCGGCGGATCAGGCCGTCGTGGGCGAGCTCGTCGCGCACCGCGTCGACCGTTCCGATCACCCGGGGGTCGTCGGGCGGCAGGAAGCCGGTGCGCACGATCAGCAGGGTCGAGGCGTCCAGGTCCTGGGAGCCGTAGTACTGGGTGAAGGTGTTGCGCACGGGGTCGTAGCCCTTGTCGCAGACCTCCGCGTGCACGGCGTCCCGCATGGCCCGCCAGCGGTCGGCGTCGCCCGGGAGCTCGGGGTTCTCCTCCAGGGTGCGTACCGCGCGGTCGGCCGCGACCCAGGCCATGACCTTGGAGTGCACGAAATGGCGGCGCTGACCGCGGACCTCCCACAGGCCCTCGTCCGGCTCGCGCCAGGTGGACTCCAGGAAGCCGAGCAGGCTGAGCTGCAGGTTCCAGGCGTGCGGCTTGTCGTCGAGCCCGGCGGTGCGGGCCACCCTGAGCGAGTCGATGACCTCGCCGTAGACGTCGAGCTGCCGTTGCCGCACCGCCGCGTTGCCCGTACGGACCGGCAGGGAGTTCTCGTACCCCCTGAGCCAGGGCAGCTCCGTCTCCGGGAGTCTGCGCTCGCCAGCGAGGCCGTACATGATCTGGAGGTCCGCGGGGTCACCGGCCACGGCGCGCAGGAGCCAGTCCCGCCATGCCGCCGCCTCCTCCAGGTATCCGGCCGAGATCATGGCTCCCAGGGTGAGCGTGGAGTCCCGCAGCCAGCAGTAGCGGTAGTCCCAGTTCCGTACGCCTCCGATCTCCTCCGGGAGCGAGGTCGTGAGCGCGGCGACGATTCCGCCGGTGGGGGCGTAGGTGAGCGCCTTCAAGGTGATCAGGGAGCGCAGCACCGCCTCTCTGTGCGGGCCGTGGTAGGTGCAGCGGGCCGACCACTTCGCCCAGTCGGTGAGGGTGTGCTTCAGCGCTTTGTGCGGATCGATCAGCTTCGGCCGGGGGGAGTGCGAGGGGTGCCAGGTCAGGACGAAGGCCACGGAATCGCCCTCGGAGACCGTGAAGGAGGAGCAGGTGCTGAACTGCTGGCCCCAGGTCTTGACCGGCGGTTCGCTGCGCAGCCAGACGGAGTCGGGGCCGGCCACCGCCACCCGGTGTCCGTGCGAACGGCGCATCCACGGGACCACGGAGCCGAAGTCGAAGCGGAGCCGCAGGACGGAGCTCATGTCGACGCTGCCGCTGACGCCCTGCACGATCCGCATGACGTCGGGAGCCTTGTCACGCTGCGGCATGAAGTCGACGACCTTGACCGTCCCGGTCCTGGTCTCCCAGTAGGTCTCCAGGACCAGGGAGTCGTCCACGTAACCGCGCCGGGTGCAGGTCTCCGTGCTGTGCGTGCCCTGGGGGGCGATGCGCCAGTGGCCGTTGTCCTCGTCACCGAGCAGGGCCGCGAAGCAGGCGCCCGAGTCGAAGCGGGGCAGGCACAACCAGTCGACAGAACCGTTCCTGCCGACCAGGGCGGCCGTCTGGAGATCGCCGATGAGGGCGTAGTCCTCGATGCGTGGGGTCACGCTCTGGCGTCTTCCCGAACCTGGGCTCCGCTAAGCAGCGAAACGGGTGGGAACAGGCGTCGCGACGCCTGTCTAGGCGGTGGCCGGCTCCGGCTCCTGTGCCGTCTCGCCGTCGGCGGCGGCCTGGGCCCGGTCGTGCTTCTCGCGGCGTACGAGAATCACCCAGCCGACAGGGACACCCGCGGCGAAGAGCCACCACTGGACGGCGTACGCCATGTGCGGGCCGATGGAGCCGTCGTCGGGGGCGGCGATCGTCTCGGGACTGCCGCCGGCCGGTTCGGGGCTCGTCAGCTCCAGGTAACCGCCCAGGACGGGACGGCCGAGCAGGTGCGACTGCTGGGCGCTGTTGATCAGCATCACCTGACGGTCCGGCAGGCCCTGAAGGTCCTTGATGCCGCTGGCGCTCGTCGTCTCGTCCGCCTTGAGCCGGCCCGCGACGGTGACCTCGCCGCCGGGCGGCGGAGGAACCTCGGGGTAGGCCTGCTGGTCCGTCGCGGCGGGGACCCAGCCGCGGTTGACCAGGACGGTGCCGCCGCCCTTGAGGTCCAGCGGGGTCAGCACCAGTACGCCGATGCGTTCGTCCCGCGAGGTGCGGCGCCGTACGACGACCTCGTGCTCGGTGTCGAAGGTCCCGGTCGCCGTCACCGCCTTCCAGTAGTCGGAGCGCGGGACCGTGTGGCCGGGCGAGGTCACCCGGGCCACCGGGACGGGCTCCGCCTCGAGGTTCCGTGTGATGAGCGCGTTCTGCTCGACCCGGTGTTCATGCCGGTGGAGCTGCCAGAAACCCAGCTCGACCATCGTGGGAATCATGGCCAGGACGAGGAGGGTGAGAATCACCCACTGCCGGGTCATCAGGAAGCGGTACACCCCATGACCGTACAACCGGCGTCATGGGGTGCGGCACGGAGGGTGCCCCGTGCGGAGGGAGCGGACCGTCACACTTTGTCCACGATGCCCGCCCTCCCCTCGGCGCGGGCGCAGTGGCCGCCGCAGTACCAGTGGCCGTCGACCTCGACGCCCTGGCCGATGACCTGGACCCGGCAGTGCTCACAGATGGGCGCCATGCGGTGGATGGCGCAGGAGAAGCAGTCGAACACGTGCACCGCGCCCTGCGCGTGCACCTCGAAGGACATCCCGTAGTCGTTTCCGCAAACCTCGCAACGTGCCATGCGCCACAGGGTGGGACGCATGAGGGCGGCGGGCGAGCGGATGCCGGGCGAGTCGCCCCCGGTTCACTCCGATGACGGTGACGGCCTCGGTACGACGACCGACTTCGCGGGGGCCACATCCCTCAGCAGATGGGTGAAGGCGCTCTCCTCCAGGATCGGCGTGCCGAAGGACTTCGCCTTCACCGTCTTGGAGGTCACCGAGTCCGGATCGTTGGTCACCAGCAGGCTCGTCAGCCGCGACACGCTGGTCGCCACATGCAGGCCGGCCTCCACGGCCCGGTCCTCCAGGAGCTCCCGGTCGACGGAGGTGTCCCCGGAGAACGCCACCCGCATGCCCTGCATGAGGGGTTTGTCCGATTCGTAGCGTCCCGGGTTCGGATACGGGCACGCCGGACGCTTGCGCGAGGGACGCCAGCTCTGCGACGGCGAGGGCCGGTAGCCGGCGCGAGGGGTGACCGGGGAGTCGTACCACTCCGTCAGGGGACGGCACTCCAGCAGCGGCAGGCGCACACCACCCCGGGCCGCCGCGTGCAGGCTCGGACGGAACGCCTCGGCCAGCACCCTGGCGTCGTCGAGCGCGTGGTGCGCGCGCTGCTGCACCACACCGAAGTGCGCGGCCAGCGACTCCAGCTTGTGGTTGGGCAGGGGGAGCCGGAGCTCCTTGGACAGCGCGATGGTGCACAGCCGCTGCTCGACGGGCGCGGTGACCGCCGCGCGTGCGTACTCCCGGGCGATCATCGACCAGTCGAACGCGGCGTTGTGGGCGACCAGCACCCGACCGGCCAGCCGCTGCGACAACTCCGCCGCGACCTCCGGGAAGAGCGGCGCGCCCTCCAGGACGTCGCTGGTCAGCCCGTGGATCCAGACGGGGCCGGGGTCGCGCTCCGGATTCACCAGCGTGTACCAGTGATCCTCGACGTCACCCTGGGCGTCCAGCCGGTAGACGGCGGCGGACACTATCCGGTCGTCGCGGGCGAGTCCGGTGGTCTCCACGTCGACGACCGCGTACCCCTGGGGATACGCGGCCGGCCACGGCGCTGCGGTCTGACGGTCGTCGAGCATGGTCACAGAGAATACGGGCCGGGACCGACAGTGACCTATCCGGGCGGTTGTGTCCCTGAACCCGGTGGCCCGGACGAGCAGTTGGCCGGTACCCGGAAAACGCGGGTCGTGGGTGCCGTCGGGGAGCGGGCGGTGAGACGCTCCCGGCATGACGGAGAGACAGGCGCAGGCACACGACGAACCCCACGGGGCCGGGCTCGGCACCCGGCTCAACTGGCTGCGGGCGGCGGTGCTCGGGGCGAACGACGGAGTGGTCTCCACGGCGGGCCTGGTCGTCGGCGTGGCCGGGGCCACCGGTGCACGTTCCACCCTGCTGACGGCGGGCCTGGCCGGGCTGCTCGCGGGATCCATGTCGATGGCGGCGGGCGAGTACGTCTCGGTGTCCACCCAGCGCGACTCCGAGAGGGCCGCCCTGGCGACCGAGACCCGGGAGCTGGAGGATGCCCCGGAGGCCGAGCTCGCCGAACTGACCGGGCTGCTGGAGCAGAAGGGGCTGAGCAGCGGGCTCGCCCGGGAGGCCGCCGTCCAGCTGACGCGGCGCGACGCGCTGCGCGCCCACGCGGAGGTCGAGCTGGGCATCGACCCGGACGAGCTCACCAACCCGTGGCACGCCGCGGGAGCGAGCTTCCTGGCCTTCACCGTCGGCGCGCTGCTGCCCCTCCTCGCGATCGTGCTGCCGCCCACCTCGATCCGGCTCCCCGTCACGGTGGTCTCGGTCCTCGCGGCCCTGGCCCTCACCGGCTGGTGGAGTGCCCGGCTCGGCGAGGCACCGGCCGGGCGCGCGGTCCTGCGGAACATGGCCGGGGGAGCCGTCGCCATGGGGGTGACCTACGGGGCGGGGGTGCTGCTCGGGGCGGCGGGGGTGTGAGGACGGACGGACCGCTCCGGCCCGCGGGGGCGGCCCTTCACCCCGGCGTCACACGTGCCGGGCCCCGGCCGACGCGCCCGTTGGCGGAAACTGCCAAACACTCATGACAGCGTGTCTCACATACTTGTCGGTAACAACATCTATGCCCGGCACCTCCGGCGGCCCTACGGTGCACGCATGGAGCCGAACCTGCCCGACGTCGTGCTGTGGTCGATCCCGGCCTTCGTCCTGCTCACCGTCGTCGAGATGGCCGTCCACCGGCTTCACCCGGACGAGGAGGCCGCCGGGTACGACGCCAAGGACGCCGCCACCAGCGTCACCATGGGCCTCGGCAGCCTGGCCTTCGACCTGCTGTGGAAGATACCCGTCGTGGCGATCTACGCGGCGGTGCACGAACTGACCCCGCTGCGCGTCCCCGTCCTGTGGTGGACGATCCTGCTCATGCTCCTGGCCCAGGACTTCTTCTACTACTGGTCGCACCGGGGCCACCACGTCATCCGGATCCTCTGGGCCTGCCACGTCGTCCACCACTCCAGCCGGAAGTTCAACCTCACCACCGCGCTGCGCCAGCCCTGGACCTCGCTCACCTCCTGGCCCTTCTACCTGCCGCTCATCGCGCTGGGCGTGCACCCGGCCGCGCTCGCCTTCTGCTCGTCGGCGAACCTCGTCTACCAGTTCTGGGTGCACACCGAGCGGATCGACAAGCTGCCCAGGCCCTTCGAGTACGTCCTCAACACGCCCTCCCACCACCGGGTGCACCACGCCTCCCAGGGCGGCTACCTGGACCGGAACTTCGGCGGGATCCTCATCCTCTGGGACCGGCTCTTCGGCTCGTTCGCGGGTGAGACCGAGCGGCCCGTCTTCGGGCTCACCAAGAACATCACCACCTACAACCCTCTCCGCGTCGCCACCCACGAGTACGTGGCCATCGCCCGCGACGTACGGGCGGCGGCCACCTGGAGCGAGCGGGCGGGCCGCGTCTTCCGGGGGCCGGGCTGGCAGCCCTCACCCACCGCCGGGACGGCTCCGCCCGTCGTACAGCCGCACGCCGCCGGGACGGCACCGGCCGTCGTGCAGCCGCACGCCGGGGGCGCCTCCGGGACGGCACCGGCCGTCGCCGCGCCGTCGCACGCAGCCGAGACCAGCGGATGACGCCGCGCTCCGGTGCGCCCCGGCTCGTGCGCCCGCTGCTCGTCGCCTTCCTGGCCGTCTCCGCCGTCCATCTGGCGGGGCTCCTCGCCGGGCCGGACGCCGTGCACGTGGCCACCAAGCCGCTGCTGATGCTCCTGCTCGCCGCCTACGCCGTGGCGCGCGGCGGCCCCTGGACACTGATCGCCGCGTTGCTGTGCGGCTGGGCGGGGGACGTGCTGCTGATGCCCGACGCGGAGCCCGCGTTCCTCGCCGGTATGGGCTTCTTCGCCGCCGGCCACGTCTGCTACCTCCTGCTCTTCGGCCGCGCCCCCGTGCGCCCGGTCACCGGCCTCGTGTACGCGGTCGTCCTCGTGAGCTTCGTCGTGCTCCTGTGGCCGGGGCTGCCGGGCGGGCTGCGCGTCCCCCTGACCGCGTACAGCCTGCTGCTCACGGCGATGGCGTGGCGGGCGGGCGTCCTCGGCCGGGGAGCCGCTGCGGGCGGCGCCCTCTTCCTGTTCTCCGACGCCCTCATCGCCACAGGCATCGCGGAATGGCCCCAGCTGCCCGCGCACGACTTCTGGATCATGCTGACCTACATCGCCGCGCAGTACCTGCTCACGCGGGGGGCGCTCGACGGAAGCGCGGATTCCACCGGCGCCGCCCCCGGGGCGTACCGTGAGAGGCGTATCAGAATCTGAGACCAGCGAGGTTCCCCACGCATGCGCGCCACAGTCATCCACGCCCCCCACGACATCCGCGTCGAGGAGGTGCCCGACCCCACGGTCCAGCAGCCGACCGACGTGGTCCTGCGGGTTCTGCGGGCCTGCATCTGCGGCAGTGACCTGTGGGCCTACCGGGGCGAGTCCGCCCGGCAGCCCGGGCAGCGCATCGGCCACGAGTTCCTCGGCGTCGTCGAGGAGGCCGGGGCCGGGGTCAACGGCTTCGCGGCCGGCGACCTCGTGGTGGCCCCGTTCGTCTGGTCCGACGGCACCTGCACCTACTGCGCCGAAGGGCTGACCACCTCCTGCCCCCAGGGAGGCTTCTGGGGATCGGTCGGCTCCGACGGCGGCCAGGGCGAGGCCGTGCGCGTCCCGTTCGCCGACGGCACCCTGGTCAAGCTCCCGGCCGCGGCCGCATCCGACGACCGGCTGCTCACCGCCCTCCTGGCGCTCTCCGACGTCCTGGGCACCGGCCACCACGCGGCGCTCGGCGCCGGCGTGCGGCCCGGCAGCACCGTGGCCGTCGTCGGTGACGGCGCGGTCGGCCTGTGCGGCGTCATGGCGGCCAAGCGGCTCGGCGCCGAGCGGATCATCGCGCTGGGCCGCCACCAGGCCCGGACCGACATCGCCCGCGCGTTCGGTGCCACGGACGTCGTCGCCGAGCGCGGCGACGACGCACTCGCCGCCGTGCACGAGCTGACCCGCGGCGAAGGCACCCACGGGGTGATCGAGGCGGTCGGCACCGAGCAGTCGATGCGTACGGCCCTCGCGATCGTGCGCGACGGCGGCTCCGTCGGTTACGTCGGCGTCCCGCACGGCAGCGGTACCGGGGTGGACCTCGGCGTCATGTTCGACCGCAACATCGCCCTGCGCGGCGGCGTCGCGCCCGTGCGTACGTACATCCCCGACCTGCTGCCCGACGTGCTGGACGGCACGATCGACCCGTCGCCCGTCTTCGACCTGACGGTCGGGCTGGACGGCGTGCCGGGCGGCTACAAGGCGATGGACGAGCGCACGGCGCTCAAGGTCCTCGTCAAGCCGTAGCCGGCGGGACGGAACACAGGAGGGGCCGGGGACAGCTGAGCTGTCCCCGGCCCCTCCCTCATGCCCTACTTGCGGACCGCGTCCAGCGCGTCCACGACACCGGCTCCGTAGAAGCCGTTGTACTGCGTGCCGCCCTCGCAGACCGCGTCGACGGTGCCGTCACCGTCGATGTCGTACGGCGCGCCGCACGCGGTGGCGTCGGCCTCGTGGGTCAGCAGCGCCTTCACCACCGCCGGCGAGGCGTGCGGGTGGGTCGACTTGATCAGGGCCGCGACGCCCGCGACGTGCGGGGACGCCATCGACGTACCGGCCTTGTAGTTGTAGCCGCCGCCCACCGTCGTCGACAGGATCAGACCGCTGACGGCCGGGGCCTCCGGCGTCTGGTAGCGCGTCGAGTCACCGCCCGGGGCGGCCACGTCGATGACACCGAGACCGTAGTTGGAGTACGAGGACTTCAGGCCCTTCGCACCGGTGGCGGCGACCGTCACGACACCCGGAAGCATGGTCGGGATGTCGGGGCAGGCGCTCGGGTCGACCGTGCGCGTGACCGGCGTCGTGTCGTTCGGGCTCGTCGAGTCCTCGATGGCGTCGAGGGCCAGATCGTGGTCGGAGTTCCCGGCCGCGGCGACGTTGACGACGCCCTTGCCCTCCGCGTAACGGGTGGCGCGGGTGATCGCGTCGACGAGCGCGCCCTGGTCGGGGTCGTTCTTGCAGTTGAACAGCCAGGGGTCCGTGTAATAGCTGTTGTTCGTCACGTCGACGCCGTGCTCGGCCGCCCAGACGAAGCCGCACACGACGGCCTCGGCGTAGAAGAAGCCGGCCGGCGTGGACACCTTGATGCCGGAGACCTTCACGCCGGGCGCGACGCCCGTGATGCCCGTACCGTTCTTCGCCGCGGCTATGGTGCCCGCGACGTGCGTGCCGTGGTCGCTCTCGCCGGCCGCGGGACGCCAGGCGCCGTCCGTGGTGTCCGGGGCTCCGGACACGCAGTTGACCGAGGCGTCACGGTCGAAGTTCGGGGCCAGGTCGGGGTGGGTGTCGTCCACGCCCGTGTCGATGACGGCGACCGTGACCTTGCTGCTGCCGAGCGACTTCTCGTGCGCCTTGTCCGCCTTGATGGCGGGCAGGTCCCACTGGAGGGGTTCGAGCGGGTCCTGGCCGGCCACGGCCTCGTCCGCCGCCGCCCGCGCCTGACCGGCGGTGAGGGGCTGCCCGACGCCGATGTCCTTCGTCGCCTGCGGGACGATCGGGTTGGTGCGCGTGGCGCCCGCCGACTGGACGCCCTTGGCCTTGCGGATCGTCGCGCCGAAGTCCGGGTTCTTCGAGTGGACGACGACGACGCCTATCTTGTCGTACGAGGTCACGACCGTTCCGCCGGCCGCGGCTATCGCCTTGCGGACCTGCTTGACGGTGCCGTGACCGGCCCTCGTGTTCACGACGTACGACAGCTGGGGGCCGTCTGCCGTCACCGCCGCCGGCTCCTCCGCGGGTGCGGCGGCCGCGGTCCCCGTCGGGAGGAAACCGAGCGAAGCCGTGAGCGCGAGTCCGACGGGCAGCGTGAGTACGCGTGTCCGTCTGGATGCCAGATGAGCCATGGGTTCTCCACATCATCCGTGCCAGTGGTCCGGACACAGGCGTGACCGGACCGGTACATGACCTGTGAAGTTATCGCTGATCTTCCCGGCACATCAATGAATACGGGCAAGTGAGTTCGAGGTGTGACCTCCGGGAGGCGCGTCCACGGGCCCACACCGGAGAAGACCGAACCTGCGGTGAACCGCTTCGCCGCGCTCTCCGTGCCGTTGCACAGGGAGCCGTGCACCAGCCCCGATCAGGCAGAGGACTCCCTGTGAAATCCACCGTGCCCACCACCGCACCCGCGTCGCGAGGAGAATCCGTGGCTACCGAAGCACCGCCGCCCCAGAAGCGTGAGGACGACAGCCCCGTCCAGCCCACGACCGAGGCGTTCCTCGAGGCGCAGAACAGCGCGGAGTTCACCGAACTGCGCCGCTCCCACCGTTCGTTCGCCTTCCCGCTGACCGTGGGCTTCATCGCCTGGTACCTGCTGTACGTGCTGCTGTCCAGCTATGCCGGCGACTTCATGGGCACCAAGGTCGTCGCCAACTTCAACGTGGCCTTCGTCTTCGGCCTCGCCCAGTTCGCCACCACTTTCCTCATCGCCTGGTTCTACTCGCGCCACGCCACGAACAAGCTCGACCCGCAGGCGGCGGCCATCAAGTCCCGTCTGGAGGCCGACGCATGAGCGCCGCGTACGAATCCCACGCCGTGATCCAGCTCGCCGCCTCCTCGACGACCGAGCACCGGCCGCTGATCATCACCCTCTTCGCGGTCTTCGTCGCCGCGACCCTGGGCATCACCGTCTGGGCGGGCCGGCAGACCAAGAGCGCGTCCGACTTCTACGCCGGCGGACGCCAGTTCACGGCCTTCCAGAACGGCCTCGCCGTCTCCGGCGACTACATGTCGGCGGCGTCCTTCCTCGGCATCGCCGGTGCCATCGCGCTCTTCGGCTACGACGGCTTCCTCTACTCCATCGGCTTCCTCGTCGCCTGGCTGGTGGCCCTGCTGCTCGTCGCCGAGCCGCTGCGGAACTCCGGCCGCTACACCATGGGCGACGTCCTCGCCTACCGGATGCGCCAGCGGCCGGTGCGTACCGCCGCCGGCGTCTCGACCATCGTCGTGTCGATCTTCTACCTGCTCGCCCAGATGGCCGGTGCGGGCGTACTCGTCGCCCTTCTGCTCGGTATCACCAGCGACGCCGGCAAGATCCTCATCGTCGCGCTGGTCGGCGTGCTCATGATCCTCTACGTCACCATCGGCGGCATGAAGGGCACCACCTGGGTCCAGATGGTCAAGGCCGTGCTGCTCATCGCGGGTGCGCTGCTGATGACCCTCATGGTGCTGTGGAAGTTCGACTTCAACGTCTCGGACCTGCTGGGCACCGCCGCGGAGAAGAGCGGTCACGGCGCGTCGTTCCTGGAGCCCGGCCTCAAGTACGGCGCCACCGACGTGTCGAAGCTGGACTTCATCTCGCTCGGCATCGCGCTGGTGCTCGGCACCGCGGGCCTGCCGCACATCCTCATCCGCTTCTACACCGTCCCGACCGCCAAGGCCGCCCGCAAGTCCGTGAACTGGGCCATCGGCATCATCGGCGCCTTCTACCTGATGACGATCGCCCTCGGCTTCGGCGCCGCGGCGCTCATCGGGCCCGAGGAGATCAAGGCGAAGAACCCGGCGGGCAACGCGGCCGCACCCCAGCTCGCCGAGTACCTCGGCGGGGTCGGCACCACCGGCGGCGCCATCATGCTCGCCGTCATCTCCGCCGTCGCCTTCGCGACGATCCTCGCCGTGGTCGCGGGCCTCACCCTCGCCTCCTCGTCCTCCTTCGCCCACGACATCTACGCCAACGTCATCCGCAAGGGGAAGGCGACCGAGAAGGAGGAGATGAGCGCGGCCCGCTGGGCCACCGTCGCCATCGGTGTCGTCTCCATCGGGCTCGGCGCGATGGCCCGCGACCTGAACGTCGCCGGACTCGTCGCCCTGGCCTTCGCCGTCGCCGCGTCGGCCAACCTGCCGACCATCCTGTACAGCCTGTTCTGGAAGCGCTTCACCACGCAGGGCGCCCTCTGGTCGATCTACGGCGGCCTCGCCTCGTCCGTCCTGCTGGTGCTCTTCTCCCCGGTCGTCTCCGGCAAGGCCACCTCCATGTTCCCGGACGTGGACTTCGCCCTCTTCCCCCTGGAGAACCCGGGCCTCATCTCCATCCCGCTGGGCTTCCTGCTCGGCTGGATCGGCTCGATCCTCTCCAAGGAGGTGCCGGACAAGGGCAAGTACGCCGAGCTCGAGGTCAAGTCCCTCACCGGCACCGGAGCCCACTGACCCGCACACCGGACCACCCGCGGAGCCCCGTCGCCACGACTGCGACGGGGTTCCGTCGTAGGGACCTACGACGGAACCCCGTCACACCTCGTGGCAACCGCGCACCCTGGATGTCACAGCTCTCGCGTAGTCTCGGAAGAGTCAGAAACCGCAACCGCGGACATCACCGGGGGAGGGGGCCCACAGTGCTCATCGACACCTACGGCCGGGTCGCCACCGACCTGCGTGTCTCACTGACCGACAAGTGCAATCTCCGCTGCACCTACTGCATGCCCGAAGAGGGCCTCCAGTGGCTCGGCAAGACCGAGCTCCTCAGCGACGACGAGATCGTCAGGCTCATCCGCATCGCCGTCACCGACCTCGGCATCAGAGAGGTCCGCTTCACCGGCGGCGAGCCCCTGCTGCGCCCCGGGCTGGTGTCGATCGTCGAGCGCTGCGCCGCACTGGAGCCCCGGCCGAAGATGTCCCTCACCACGAACGGCATCGGACTCAAGCGCACCGCGACGGCCCTGAAGGCCGCGGGTCTGGACCGGGTCAACGTCTCCCTGGACACCCTGCGCCCCGACGTCTTCAAGACGCTCACCCGCCGCGACCGTCACCAGGACGTACTCGACGGACTCCAGGCCGCCCGGGAAGCCGGACTCACCCCGGTCAAGGTCAACTCCGTCCTGATGCCCGGCCTCAACGAGGACGAGGCCCCCGACCTGCTCGCCTGGGCCGTCGAGCACGACTACGAGCTCCGCTTCATCGAGCAGATGCCGCTCGACGCCCAGCACGGCTGGAAGCGTGACGGGATGATCACGGCAGGCGACATCCTCGCCTCGCTGCGCACCCGGTTCACCCTCACCGAGGAAGGCGACGAGAAGCGCGGATCGGCCCCCGCGGAGCGCTGGACGGTGGACGACGGCCCGCACCGCGTCGGTGTCATCGCCTCCGTGACCAGGCCTTTCTGCCGCGCCTGCGACCGCACCCGGCTCACCGCCGACGGCCAGGTCCGCACCTGCCTCTTCGCCCGCGAGGAGACGGACCTGCGAGGCGCCCTGCGCTCCGACGCGCCGGACGAGGAGATCGCCAGGATCTGGAAGCTCGCCATGTGGGGCAAGAAGGCGGGCTCCGGACTCGACGACCCGTCCTTCCTCCAGCCCGACCGCCCGATGTCAGCGATCGGTGGATGAGGACTCCCACTCCCCGAGGGTGACGACATCCTTCAGGAACCCCCGCACCCCGAGGAACGAGGAGAGGTGCTCCCGGTGCTCCTCGCAGGCCAGCCACGTCTTGCGCCGCTCGGGGGTGTGGAGCTTCGGGTTGTTCCAGGCCAGTACCCACACGGCATCGGCGCGGCAGCCCTTGGCGGAGCAGACCGGCGCGCCCGAGGCGCTCTCGGCTGAAGTATCGGGGAAGTTCACGGCCTCAACCCTAAGGGTTCCCGGCCAGGGCGCCGCGGCGCATCCCCGCCGGAGAAAGGCGACGCCGAGCAGCCACGGGGGGAGCTGCCCGGCGTCGGTCCGTCGCTCCGACGGGGGATGCGGAGCGCTCCCGAAGTATGCCACGCGGACCGGGGTGCGGTGCACCGGAACGTCATGATTGATCTGAGCTTTTCTTGAGCTTCGGGCCCCGGCGCCGGGTCAGTCCGTGCCGCGGGGATCACCGGTACCGCCCGGCCGGTGAGGTTCCGCCACGGGCTCCTGGACCGGATCCCCGGGGCCGGCGGCGGCGGGAGTCCCGAGCGCGGGGCGCATCGGGGCGGGCACGAACGTCGACGGCAGCGAAGGGGCGTTCTCGCGACCGGCGTTGGCGATGACCACCGCGACATAAGGGAGCAGAACGCCCAACGCGAGCGCCACCACGGCCACATGCCTCTCGACGTTCCACAGCGTCGCGGCCAGCACCACGGACACGGTGCGCACGGACATCGAGATGATGTAGCGCCGTTGCCTGCCGCGCACGTCGTCGGCAAGTCCCTGCCGGGCGCCCGTGATACGGAAAACCTCCGGGCCGCTCTGCTTCCGCATCGTGATTCCACCACCAGATCTCTGTGCCGGACTTCGCCGGACGGCGCGGGTCCTACGGTACGCCCGGTGTCCGCAGGCTTCGAGACCGGGGCATGTCCCGTTCGTACCGGTCCGTGGTGCCCTGCCACGTACGGCCCTGTCCGGCATGCGGCGTACGTCCAGGGGGACGAGACTGGGCGGACGTGCGCACACCGCGCCGCACGAGGAGGCGATATGAGCTGGTTGTGGGCAATCATCGTAGGACTGGTGCTGGGTGTGATCGCGCGGGCGATCCTTCCCGGCAAGCAGGACATCCCCCTCTGGCTGACGGCGGTGTTCGGCATCCTCGGCAGCATCCTGGGCAACGCCGTGGCGTCCTGGATCGGCGTCAGGGACACCGAAGGGATCGACTGGATCCGGCACGTGCTCCAGCTGATCGGAGCCGTGGCCGTCGTCGGTGTCGGGGACATGCTCTGGCAGTCGATCAGGGGCAACAAGGGCAAGCGGCAGAGAACCTGAACCGGGTGTGACACAGCACCGCGGCCGGCCACGCGTCATGCGTGACCGGCCGCGGTGCTGTGCGGGGCCGGGACCTCAGCCCGCGACGACCTCGACGGCCGCCAGGTTCTTCTTGCCCCGGCGCAGGACCAGCCAGCGGCCGTGCAGCAGCTCCTCGGCGGCGGGGGCGCTCTCGCCGTCCGTGACCTTCACGTTGTTCACGTACGCCCCGCCCTCCTTGACCGTGCGGCGGGCGGCCGACTTGCTGGCGGACAGCCCGACCTCGACCAGGAGGTCCACCACCGGGCCCAGCTCGGCCACCTGGGCGTGCGGCACCTCGGACAGGGCCGCGCCGAGCGTCGCCTCGTCCAGCTCACCGAGATCGCCCTGCCCGAACAGCGCCTTCGACGCCGCGATGACCGCCGCGCACTGCGCGCCGCCGTGCACCAGCGTCGTCAGCTCCTCGGCCAGCGAACGCTGCGCCGAACGCGCCTGGGGACGCTCCTCGGTGAGCTTCTCCAGCTCCTCGAGCTCCTCACGGCTCTTGAAGCTGAGGATGCGCATGTACGTCGAGATGTCCCGGTCGTCCACGTTCAGCCAGAACTGGTAGAACGCGTACGGAGTCGTCATCTCCGGGTCCAGCCAGACGGCGCCGCTCTCGGACTTGCCGAACTTGGTGCCGTCGGCCTTCACCATCAGCGGGGTCGCCAGCGCGTGCACCTGGGCACCCGGCTCCAGGCGGTGGATCAGGTCGATGCCCGCGGTGAGGTTGCCCCACTGGTCGCTGCCGCCCTGCTGGAGCGTGCAGCCGTGGCGCCGGTACAGCTCCAGGAAGTCCATGCCCTGCAGGAGCTGGTAGCTGAACTCCGTGTAGCTGATGCCCTCCTGCGACTCCAGCCGTCGGGCCACCGAGTCCTTGGTGAGCATCTTGTTGACCCGGAAGTGCTTGCCGATGTCCCGGAGGAACTCGATCGCCGACAGGCCCGCGGTCCAGTCCAGGTTGTTCACCATCGTGGCGGCGTTCGGGCCCTCGAAGGTGAGGAAGGGCTCGATCTGCCCCCGCAGCCGCTGGACCCACGCGGCGATGGTCTCCGGGTCGTTCAGCGTGCGCTCCGCGGTGGGCCGCGGGTCACCGATCTGGCCGGTGGCCCCGCCCACCAGGGCGAGGGGCTTCAGCCCGGCGAGCTGGAGCCGCCGCATGGTGAGGACCTGGACCAGGTGGCCGACGTGCAGACTCGCCGCGGTCGGGTCGAACCCGCAATAGAAGGTGACCGGGCCGTCCGCGAGAGCCTTGCGCAGTGCGTCCTCGTCGGTGGACTGGGCGAACAGCCCACGCCACTTCAGCTCGTCGACGATGTCGGTCACGGTCGATTCTCTCCTCGGGGGGTTCGGGGTGTGCCGGTCCAGTCTAGGACGGTCAGACGCCCCGGCTGACCGAGCTCATGTGGAAGTCCGGGATGCGCAGCGCGGGCATCGCGGCGCGCGTGAAGTAGTCGCCCCACTCGCGCGGCAGGGTCTTCTCCGTGCGGCCCGCCTCCGACGCCCGGGACAGCAGCCCGACCGGGGACTCGTTGAAGCGGAAGTTGTTCACCTCGCCCAGCACCTCGCCGTCCTCCACCAGGTAGACCCCGTCCCGGGTCAGCCCCGTCAGCAGCAGCGTGGCCGGATCCACCTCCCGGATGTACCAGAGGCAGGTCAGCAGCAGGGCACGGCCGGTCGTCGCGGCCACCATCTCCTCCAGGGACCGCTCACCGCCGCCGTCCAGCACGAGGTTGTCCATGGCCGGCGCCACCGGCAGACCGGTCAGCCCGGCGGAGTGCCGGGTCGTGGTCAGCCGCTCCAGCACGCCGTCCTTGATCCAGTCGGTCGGAGCCAGCGGCAGCCCGTTGTCGAACACCGAGGAACCGTCCCCCGACGCGTGCGCGATCACGAACGGCGCGGACTCCAGGCCCGGCGCGTGCGGATCACTGCGCAGTGTCAGCGGCAGCTCGGAGAGCGTCTCGCCGATCCGCGTGCCACCACCGGGCCGGGAGAACACCGTCCGGCCCTCCGCCGCGTCCCGGGCGCCCGCCGACCAGTACTGATAGATCAGCAGATCGGCCACAGCCGTCGGCGGGAGCAGCGTCTCGTACCGCCCCGCCGGCAGTTCGATCCTGCGCTCCGCCCACCCCAGGCGCTGCGCCAGCTCGGCGTCCAGGGCCGCGGGGTCGACGTCCTTGAAGTCGCGGGTCGCCCGGCCCGCCCAGGCGGACCTGGTCCGGTCGGGCGACTTGGCGTTCAGCTCGAGCGTCCCGTTCGGCTGGTCGTGGCGCAGCCTCAGGCCCGTCGACGTACCCACGTACGTCGAGGTCAGCTGGTGGTGGGCGAAGCCGTACAGCTCACGGCCGCCCGAGCGGGCCCGGGCGAAGGCGTCGCCGAGCGCGGGTGCGAAGTCGGCGAAGACGTCGGACCCGGTCTCCGCCGGCGCGTCCGTGAAGTCGGCGGACGCCGGGACGCCGGAGACCAGTGGCTGCGCGTCCTCGGCGGGCCCGGCACCGCGCGCTGCGGCCTCGGCGGCCCGCACGAGCGGTTCCAGGTCGTCGGCCGTGACGGCCGAGCGCGACACCACTCCCGACGCGGCGCCCTCGGCCCCGTCCACGGTCGCGATCACGGTCAGGGTGCGTCCGCGCGTGACGCCGTTCGTGGTGAGCGCGTTGCCGGCCCAGCGCAGATTGGCGGAGGAGTTCTCGTCCGCGATGACCACACAGCCGTCGGCGGTGGACAGCTCCAGTGCGCGCTCGACGATCTCGTACGGCTTGCTGACGCGGCTCATCGCCCGGCCTCCTGCGTCGTGTTGAGGATGTTCACGCCTCGGAAGAGGGCGGAGGGGCAGCCATGCGAGACCGCGGCGACCTGGCCCGGCTGGGCCTTGCCGCAGTTGAACGCGCCGCCCAGGACGTAGGTCTGGGGACCGCCGACCTTCTCCATGGAGCCCCAGAAGTCGGTGGTCGTCGCCTGGTACGCGACGTCCCGGAGCTGGCCCGCCAGCCTGCCGTTCTCGATGCGGAAGAAGCGCTGGCCGGTGAACTGGAAGTTGTGCCTCTGCATGTCGATGGACCACGACCGGTCGCCGACCACATAGATCCCGCGCTCGACCCCGCCGATCAGGTCCTCCGTGGAGAGCCCGCCGGGGTCCGGCTTCAGCGAGACGTTCGCCATGCGCTGCACGGGGACGTGCTCCGGCGAGTCCGCGTACGCGCACCCGTTGGAGCGGCCCAGACCCGTCAGCTTCGCGATCCGCCGGTCCGTCTGGTAGCCCACCAGCGTCCCGTCCTTGACCAGGTCCCAGGACTGCGCCTCGACGCCCTCGTCGTCGTAACCGATCGTCGCGAGCCCGTGCTCGGCGGTGCGGTCACCGGTCACGTTCATCACGGGGGAGCCGTACGCCAGCTTCCCCAGCTGGTCGAAGGTGGCGAACGACGTTCCCGCGTACGCCGCCTCGTAGCCCAGCGCGCGGTCCAGTTCGGTGGCGTGGCCGATCGACTCGTGGATGGTCAGCCACAGGTTCGACGGGTCCACGACCAGGTCGTACGTCCCCGCCTCGACGCTCGGCGCCCGCATCTTCTCGGCCAGCAGCCCGGGGATGCGCTCCAGCTCCGAGTCCCAGTCCCAGCCCGTGCCCGTCAGGTACTCCCAGCCCCGGCCCACCGGCGGTGCGATCGTCCGCATGGAGTCGAACTCACCGGTCGTGCCGTCCACCGCGACCGCGGTCAGCTGCGGATGCACCCGCACCCGCTGCTGGGTGGTGACGGTCCCCGCCGTGTCCGCGTAGAACTTGTTCTCGTGGACGGTCATCAGGGACGCGTCGACGTGCGCCACACCGTCGGCCGCGAGGAGCCGCGAGCTCCACTCGGCGAGCAGCCCCGCCTTCTCGGCGTCCGGTACGTCGAAGGGGTCCCGCTCGTACGCCGACACCCAGGTCCGCTCGCCGTGCACCGGCTCGTCCGCCAGCTCCACGCGCTCGTCGGAGCCGGCCGCGGCGATCACCTTCGCCGACAGCTTCGCCATGGCCACGGCCTGCGAGGCGACCTTGGCCGCCGCGTCCATGGTCAGGTCCACCCCGGACGCGAACCCCCAGGCACCGCCGTGCACCACCCGGACGGCGAAGCCGAGATCGGTGGTGTCCGACGTCCCGGCCGGCCGCGCGTCCCGCAGGCGCCAGGAGGCACCGCGCACCCGCTCCAGCCGGAAGTCCGCGTGCACGGCACCGAGTGCCCGGGCGCGGGCGAGTGCCGCGTCGGCGAGGGCACGCAGCGGCAGGGCCAGAAACGACTGATCTACCTCGTGGGCCACGCGGGCCTCCCCTTCTCCACCTCTGAAAAACGTCTCCGCAGTGAATCATGAGGGGTCCCGGCATCCCCGTGCGCTCCTTTTACCGTGCCGAGGGCATGCCCGGAGCATTCTGTAGGGATCCGACAGTCGCGGCCCGGCGGCGCTGTCAGGGCCCGATTCCCTGGATGAGCGGTGGTACCGATAGGTTTTCGAGGTACCAGACCGCCAAGGAAAGGGTGATCCGTTGAGCCGCTCGGTTCTCGTCACCGGAGGAAACCGGGGCATCGGCCTCGCCATCGCCCGCGCCTTCGCCGACAACGGCGACAAGGTGGCCATCACCTACCGCTCGGGAGAGCCGCCTCAGGTGCTCACCGACGCGGGGGTCCTGGGCGTTCGGTGCGACATCACCGACACGGAGCAGGTGGAGCAGGCCTACAAGGAGATCGAGGAGAAGCACGGTCCCGTGGAGGTGCTGGTCGCCAACGCCGGTATCACCAAGGACCAGTTGCTGATGCGGATGTCCGAGGACGATTTCACCTCGGTCCTCGACACCAACCTCACCGGCACCTTCCGCGTCGTCAAGCGGGCCAACCGCGCGATGCTGCGCGCGAAGAAGGGCCGTGTCGTCCTGATCTCCTCCGTCGTCGGCCTCCTCGGTTCGGCGGGCCAGGCCAACTACGCGGCGTCCAAGGCGGGCCTGGTCGGCTTCGCCCGGTCGCTGGCCCGCGAGCTCGGCTCGCGCAACATCACGTTCAACGTCGTCGCGCCCGGGTTCGTCGACACCGACATGACGCAGGTGCTCACCGACGAGCAGCGCAAGGACATCGTGTCGCAGGTGCCGCTCGGCCGTTACGCGCAGCCCGCCGAGATCGCCGCCGCGGTGCGCTTCCTCGCGTCCGACGACGCGTCTTACATCACTGGAGCCGTCATCCCCGTTGACGGCGGATTGGGCATGGGTCACTGATCACCATGAGCGGAATTCTCGACGGCAAGCGCATCCTCATCACGGGCGTGCTGATGGAGTCGTCCATCGCCTTTCACACCGCGAAGGTGGCCCAGGAGCAGGGCGCCGAGGTCATCCTCACCGCCTTCCCCCGGCCGACGCTGACCGAGCGCATCGCCAAGAAGCTTCCCAAGCCCGCCAAGGTCATCGAGCTCGACGTGACCAGCGACGAGCACCTGGACCGGCTGGCCGGTCTGGTGAAGGAAGAGCTCGGCTCGCTGGACGGCGTCGTCCACTCCATCGGCTTCGCGCCGCAGGACGCGCTCGGCGGCAACTTCCTCAACACGCCCTTCGAGTCGGTCGCCACCGCGATGCACGTCTCGGCGTTCTCGCTGAAGTCGCTCGCCATGGCGTGCAAGCCGCTCATGGCGGACGGCGGCTCGATCGTCGGCCTCACCTTCGACGCGCAGTTCGCCTGGCCCCAGTACGACTGGATGGGCCCGGCCAAGGCCGCGCTGGAGGCCACCTCCCGCTACCTCGCCCGCGACCTGGGCAAGGACAGCATCCGCTGCAACCTGATCTCGGCGGGACCGCTCGCTTCCATGGCCGCCAAGTCCATCCCGGGCTTCGGCGAGCTCGCGGACGTCTGGAACCACCGCTCCCCGCTGGAGTGGGACATGGCCGACCCGGAGCCGGCCGGCCGCGGGGTCGTGGCGCTGCTCTCGGACTTCTTCCCGAAGACGACGGGCGAGATCATCCACGTCGACGGCGGCGTGCACATGATGGGCGCCTGACCGCCCAGCGCTCGCCGACAGCCGCGCACCCCGGCGAGGGGTGCGCGGCTGTCGTGCGTCCGGGCCCGTGCCGGGGTGGCCCGCCGTCGCGCCTCCGGGCCCACGTCGGCACGGGCGCTGTCGCGGGTCCGGCCCCCGCCCCACGTCGCTCGAGTCGAAAAAATGGCCGCCCCACCGCAGAATGTGGAGAAACCGGACTTCTGGTCAGGCTGTGGGGAGGAGATCGCTGTGCGCTCCACACGTCGCCGAACCTGGGCCCTGCTCGTAGCGGCGGCCGTCATCGCGGGAATCGCGGCTCCGGTCGCCGTGAGCGCGGCCAACCGGGCGGGTGGCGGAGCGGCGGCTCCCCTCGCGCCGGAACCCGAACCCTCGGGCTCCGAATGCCGTACGTCCGTCGACGGCTCCCGGGTGACCGCCTACTGCCACAACCCGTATCCCAGCACGGATGTCGTACGCCTCCACACCGAGTGCGCGCGCTGGTGGGACGTCGACGCCGACAGCAGCGCGGTCGCCGTGCAGCCCGGCCGGACGGTCAAGCTGGAGGACCGCTGCTGGAAAGAGGTCGGCTCGGTCTGGGTCAGCCATTCGGTGACCTCCTGAGAGGCCCGGAGGTCCCGGATCTGCTTCCCCTCAGGCCTGGACCCGCTCGCGCAGGCAGTCCATCGCGTGGGCCGCGGCCTCGGCGGCCGCTGTCTCCGCGTCACCCGCACGGATCGCCTCGACGAGCCGGGTGTGGTCCATGAGTTCCTCCGGCCGCAGCTCCGGTCCCACGTCGTCGCGCAGGTAGTCGCGGAGCAGGTCGTTCAGATCGGCGTAGAGCTCCGTCAGCACGTCGTTGTGGGACGCGGCGACCACGGCGAGGTGCAAGGTCGCGTCCGCGGCCACGAAGGCATCCAGGTCCCCGGACGCCCAGGTCTCCTCGCGGCGCACCATCAGCGCGTCCAGCTGCCGCAGGTCCCGGTCCGTGCGCCGCAGAGCCGCCAGCCGGGCCGCCGAGGACTCCAGGGTGGAGCGCAGCTCGGCCACGTGCCGGGGGTCGGCGTCCGCGAACCTGCGGTGCATCACCCCGGCCAGCTCGCTGGTCGCCACCACGTACGTACCGGAGCCCTGGCGGATGTCCAGCAGGCCGTTGTGCGCCAGGGCGCGCACCGCCTCGCGGACGGTGTTGCGCGCGACCCCCAGCTGTTCGACCAGCTCGGGTTCGGTGGGGATCCGCGAGCCCACGGGCCACTCGCCGGCGGTGATCTGGTTCCTCAGCTGGGCAATCACCTGATCGGCGAGAGCCGAACGCCGCGGGGACGTCAGCGCCATGCTGCTCCTTGCTCGTGTTCCGGAAGGGGTCGTCCGGGAGGTGCGGGCCCGTCGGATCGTCTCCCCCCGATTGTCTCAGGGGCCGACGTGAGGTGGACAGTCAATCATCCCATGATTCTATGATGGGTCCCATGCGTTCCGACGAGACCCCGACCCTGAGCCCCGCCGCCACACCCGCACGCGCGCGGTCCGCCCCCGCCCCCGCGCCGTCGCCCTGGGTGCTGCGGACCGTCGTCCTCGGCCTCGTTCTCGCCGCGCTCAACCTCCGGCCCGCGATCACGAGCCTCGGCCCCCTCCTCGAAGAGGTCCGCGACGGGCTGCACATGAGCGGCAGCGTGGCCGGTGTCCTCACCTCCGTACCGCCGCTCTGCTTCGCGCTCTTCGGCTTCGCCGCTCCACGGCTGGCCCGCCGCTTCGGAGCCGGCGCCGTCGTCTGCGCGGGCATGGTCGCCATCGCCGTGGGCCTGCTGCTGCGCCCCTTCGTGGGCGGCACCGCCGGGTTCCTCGCCGCCAGCGCCCTCGCGCTGATGGGGATCGCGGTCAGCAACGTCCTGATGCCCGTCATCGTCAAGCGCTGGTTCCCCGACCGGGTCGGCACCATGACCGGCCTCTACTCGATGGCCCTGGCCCTCGGCACAGCCCTCGCCGCCGCGCTCACCGTGCCCCTGACCGACGCGCTGGGCGGCAACTGGCGGACCGGGCTGGTGGTGTGGGCCGCCCTCGCCGCGGTCGCCGTCCTGCCCTGGCTCCCGCTCGTACGCAACCGCGACCGCGGGCCCGGCTCCGGTTCCGGGCAGTCGGCGGAATCGGCCCCGCAGCACGCTCCCGCGCCGAGGATCACCCGTAGCCGTACCTCCTGGGCGCTGGCCTGCTTCTTCGGACTCCAGGCCACGGCGGCCTACATCACCATGCAGTGGATGCCGCAGATCTTCCGCGACGCCGGAGTCTCGGCGGGCACCGCGGGCGTCCTGCTCGCCGTGACCATGGCCATGGGCGTACCGCTCGCCTTCGTCATCCCGCGCGTCGCCGCCCGGCTGAAGAACCAGGGGCCGATCGCCCTGGTGCTGGGGGGATGCGGCCTCCTCGGCTACGCGGGTCTCTACCTGGCCCCGGCGGGCGGCGCCTGGCTCTGGGCCCTGCTGCTCGGCATCGCCAACTGCGCCTTCCCGCTCGCCCTCACCATGATCGGGATGCGTGCCCGCACCGGCGCGGGCGTGGTCAGGCTCTCCGCCTTCGCCCAGTCCACGGGCTATCTGATCGCCGCCCCGGGGCCGCTGCTCGTCGGGGTCCTTTACCAGCACAGCGGCGGCTGGGGGCTTCCTATCGCCCTGATGGCGGGGCTCCTGGTGCCGCAGATGGTGGCCGGGGTGCTCGCGGGACGGGACCGGACGATCGAGGACGAATGCTGAGATGCGACACTGTGCGCATGCCAGTGCTCGATCCGAATCCCCAGAACGGCCAGAAGAAGCTCCTCCTCGTCTTCGGGACGATGCTTCTCATCTCCGTCGTCATCGGTGTGATCGCCACCATCGCCTCCCCCTGACCGGCCCGGACCGTCCTCGATGGTGGGGCTGCCCCCACCATCCCCTAGGGGGCCAGGTTCAGGGTCGAGTGGGTGGGTCACCGGATGGGACCGCCGTCGGCCGCCCCGTAGGTTCTGGGTAACACAGCCGAGGACCACGGAGGCGGACATGCCGGCCCATACACGCACCTGGACCCACCGCCCGGCCGAGGGCACCATCGAGGTCCGGCTGCCGTGGTGGGCGATCACGCTGCCTGCCCTCGCCTTCGCCGGACTGCTCCTGCTGATCGTGGAACCGGGCCAGGCCCACGCGGCGGCCGGCGACCCCGCGATCGGCCGGCTGCTGGGCCGCCTCATGGCGCTGCTGCCCGCCTGACCGGCGCCCCGAGGCCTGCCGGTGCCGTGGTTTCACCCATGGCGGGCGAGCCCGTCAACACCCTGCGCCCGGAAGCGTAATTCGTGCGAAGCTGAGGTGTATGAGCGCCGATACACCTCGCAGGATCGTCCTTCTCAGGCACGCAAAGGCGGAATGGTCGCAGGAGTCCGACCATGAGCGGCCACTGGCCGAGCGGGGCAGGAAGGACGCCCCCGTCGCCGGCCGCAAGCTGGCCGATTCAGGAACCGCCTTCGATCTGGCGCTGTGCTCGACCGCCACCAGGACCCGCGAGACCTGGAAGCTCGCGGTCCACGAGTTCGCGCAGCGCCCCAGGACCGTGTACGAGGAGAGGCTGTACGAGGCCTCCCTCGGCGAGCTGATCGCCCTGTTCGACGAGACCCCCGACGACGTGCGCAATCTGCTGGTCATCGGCCACAACCCCGGTATGCACGGCGCGGCGGACGCGCTCAGCGGATCGGCCGAGGGCGACGCCCTCTCCCGCATGACCAGGGACGGGTTCCCGACCGCGGCCTATGCCGTCGTCGAGTTCACCGGCTCCTGGAAGACCCTGGAGCACGGCGTGGGCAAGCTCGTCGAGTACTGGACGCCGAACGACTGACCACGGACCCGGAAGGGGCGCCGGCACAGGGACTGTGCCGGCGCCCCTTCACGTGCGCCCCTTCACGTGCGCCCCTTCACGTGCGCCCCTTCACGTGCGCCCCTTCACGTGCGCCCCGTCCCCGCGTGCGCCGGTATCGCGTACCTCGGTCCCGTGGCACGCCGCTCCCGCGCGCGTCAGTCCACGAGGCCGTCGGCGGCCTCGACCTCTTCGCGGGTGATCCCGAGCAGATACAGCACGGTGTCCAGGAAGGGGACGTTCACCGCGGTGTGGGCGGCCTGGCGGACGACCGGCTTGGCGTTGAACGCGACACCGAGACCGGCCGTGTTCAGCATGTCCAGATCATTCGCGCCGTCGCCGATCGCGACCGTCTGCGCCAGCGGCACCCCCGCCTGCTCGGCGAAGCTGCGCAGCAGCCGGGCCTTGCCCGCCCGGTCGACGATGTCGCCCACCACCCGTCCGGTGAGCTTGCCGTCGACGACCTCCAGCGTGTTGGCGGAGGCGAAGTCGAGTCCGAGCCGCTCCTTGAGGTCGTCCGTGACCTGCGTGAAGCCACCCGAGACCACGCCGACCTGGTAGCCGAGCCGCTTCAGCGTGCGGATCAGGGTGCGGGCGCCGGGGGTCAGCCGGACCTCGGTCCGCACCTTGTCCACCACGGACACGTCGAGGCCCGCCAGCAACGCCACGCGTGCGTGCAGCGACTGCTCGAAGTCGAGCTCGCCCCGCATGGCCTGCTCGGTCACCGAGGCGACCTCGGCCTCGCAGCCCGCATGGGCGGCGAAAAGCTCGATGACCTCGTCCTGGATGAGCGTCGAGTCCACGTCCATCACGACCAGACGCTGCGCACGACGGCTCAGTCCGGCCGACACGACCGCGATGTCGACGCCGATGCCGGCGGCCTCCGTCGCCAGGGCGGTGCGCAGCTCCTCGGTCCCCGTACCTGACACCGCGAATTCGACAGCGGTGACGGGATATTTCGCCAGACGGAAGATGCGGTCGATGTTGCCGCCCGTCGAGGTGATCCTGGCCGCTATGGCCGCCGTGGACTCCGCGGTCAGCGGGTGTCCCAGCACGGTCACATGGGAACGGCCGTAGCCGCGGGGCCGGTTGTCACCCGTGCCCGAGATGATCTCGGCCTGGAGCTTCAGGGACTCCGCCCAGCTGTGCACGGTGGCACGAAGGTCGCCCTCGGTCGTGCCGCCCGGGGCGGGGGAGGTCACCAGGGCGCACAGCACGATGCGGCCGCGGGTGACCACCTGCTCGATGTCCACGACATCGACGGCGTAGGCGGCCAGGGTGTCGAAGAGTCCGGCGGTGATGCCCGGACGGTCCTTCCCGAAGATCTTGACGAGAAGGGTGGGTGCGTCCGCGTACCGAGGGGGCTCGGGGAGCTCAGGAGACCGGGGAGACCGAGGTGGCTGAGATGCGCTCATGGTGGTCCCACCGTATAGGGCGGCCGGGGGGAGCTCCGAAGCCGTCCCGAGTGGCGGACAGCCCGGGACGCGGCCCGGGAGGGGACGGCGGCCCGGGGAAGGGGTGCCTCGGATGCGGTGCTCCCTACCGCTTTCTCCCGAGTCCGCGGGCGGGATGCGGAGCCTCCGCGCCCTCTTCACGCCGCCCGGCTTTCCGTCGGGGGACCGCTCCTGGAATAGTTCCCCACGATGTTCAGCATCCCTAGGCTCCCCGCAGCGGGAGCGACACGGGGGACAACTAGTGGGGCGCGGAGTGCCGGAACTCGTACTGGAATTGAATGGAAGGACCTGGACGCTCGATCCGTCCAGGTCGTACACCCTCGGACGTGATCCGCAGGGCGACCTGATGATCGACGACGCCAGAGTGTCGTGGCGGCATGCCACGATCAGCTGGAACGGGCGCGGCTGGTCCATCGAGGACCACGGCAGCACGAACGGCACGTATGTGCAGGGCCGGCGGATCCAGCAGCAGGAGATCGGCCCCGGGACGGCCGTGCACCTGGGCAACGCCACCGACGGACCGCGGCTCAGCCTCACAGCCGCCGCGGGTGCCGGAGTCCAGGGCGGGCAGGCGGTGGGAGCCCAGCAGGCCCCCGTCCACCAGCCCCACCAGGCCCCGGTGCAGCAGCCCCACCAGGCTCCCGTGCAGCCGCCCCAGCAGCAGGGCGCGGGCGGATGGCCCGGCGGGCCCGCGCAGCAGCAGGGCTGGCAGCAGGCTCCGGTCCCGCACCAGCAGGGCCACGGGGGCGGGGCGGGTGCCCCCGGGGGCGCGGCGGGTGCGCCGCCGGTCTACGGGGACCGCAGCCCGACCACCTTCCACCAGCTGGACCTCGGCCGAGTCATGCGCATCGGCCGTGCGCTGGAGAACGAGCTGGTCGTCTCCGACCTGCAGGTGTCGCGCCTGCACGCGGAATTCAGGGCGACCCCCGACGGCCGCTTCGAGATCCGTGACCTCGGGTCCCACAACGGCACGTACGTCAACGGCCAGCCGCTCAGCAAGTCCGGTTCGGCGCTCATCGGCCCGAACGACATCGTCGGTGTCGGACACTCGACCTTCCGGCTGGTCGGGGACCGGCTGGAAGAGTTCGTCGACACCGGTGAGGTCTCCTTCTCGGCCCGCCACCTCACGGTCACGGTCGACGGCGGCAAGGACATCCTCAAGGACGTCTCCTTCGGCGTCCCCGAGAAGTCGCTGATCGCCGTCATCGGCCCGTCGGGATCCGGCAAGTCCACCCTGCTCAAGGCGCTCACCGGCTACCGGCCCGCCAACCAGGGCGACGTCCTCTACGACAACCGGAACCTGTACAAGCAGTTCGCCGAGCTGCGGCAGCGCATCGGCCTGGTCCCGCAGGACGACATCCTGCACAAGGAACTCACGGTCACCAGGGCACTGCGGTACGCGGCCAAGCTGCGCTTCCCCGCGGACACCACCGAGGCCGAACGCACCGCCCGGATCCACGAGGTCCTCGCCGAGCTCAAGCTCGACATCCACAAGGACAAGAAGATCACCTCGCTCTCCGGAGGCCAGCGCAAGCGCGTCTCGGTCGCCCTGGAGCTGCTCACCAAGCCGTCGCTGATCTTCCTGGACGAGCCGACCTCGGGTCTGGACCCGGGCATGGACCGCGACGTCATGCAGCTGCTGCGCGGCCTCGCCGACGACGGCCGTACGGTCCTCGTGGTCACACACTCCGTGGCCGAGCTCGCCATCTGCGACAAGCTCCTGGTGATGGCGCCCGGCGGCTCCGTCGCCTACTTCGGCCCGCCCGAGGAGGCGCTGAACTTCTTCGGCTACACCAGCTGGGCGGACGTCTTCTCCGCGTTCGAGAACTACCGCGACTACGACTGGGCGGGACGCTGGCGCGGCTCGCAGCACTACCAGATGTACGCCGCGGACATCGACGCCGTCGCCGCGCAGTCCGTGCACATGCCCCCGCCGCAGCAGATGCGCCCGCCGAAGCCGTCGGGCTGGGCGGCCCAGCTGTGGACGCTGATGCGCCGCTACATCTCGGTGATCGCCTCCGACAAGGGCTTCCTGCTCCTGATGGTGCTCCTGCCGGCGGTGCTCGGAGTCGTCAGTGTGGTCATCCCCGCCGAGTTCGGCCTCGCGGAGCCCGAGCCGCCCTCGCGGTTCAACGGCAAGGCCGGGACCATCATGCTGATCCTCGCGGTCGGCATGTGCTTCGCCGCCGCGGCCAACTCGGTTCGAGAGCTGATCAAGGAACGGGTGATCTACGAGCGGGAACGGGCCACCGGGCTCTCCCGTTCCGCCTACCTGCTGTCCAAGGTGATCGTCCTCGGTGTGATCACGGCCTTCCAGGGCGTGATCATCTGCGGCATCGGCTTCTCCACCCGCAAGCTGCCGGAGGAGGGCCTGTTCATGCCCCCCGCCGTGGAGATCTGCGTGTCGATCATCGTGCTCGGCTTCACCTCGATGATGGTGGGCCTGCTGATCTCCGCGCTGGTGAAGACCGCCGAGAAGACCATGCCGCTGCTGGTCATGTTCGCCATCGTCCAGGTCGTCTTCACCGGCGTGCTCTTCCAGGTCTACGGATCGCCCGGCCTGGAGCAGTTCGCCTGGCTGATGCCGTCGCGCTGGGCGGTTGCCGCCGCGGGCACCACGCTGGACCTCGCCCACCTCATGCCGCCGTGGGACCCGGAGAACCCGACCGACCTGGACCCGCTCTGGGAGCACACGGCCGGGCAGTGGGGGATCGACATCGCGGTCATGCTCGTCATGAGCGGGGTCCTGTTCTTCGCCGTCTCGCGGATGCTGCGCCGCCACGAGCCCGAAGTGATGCGCAAGTAGCGCCGCCGGGGCCGCACCGACCGGCCCCGGAAACGCCCGAGGGCGGCACCCCGCGGGGTGCCGCCCTTCGGCATGTGCCTGCCGGTCACGCGACGCTGCGTGCCGGCGGGTCAGCTCTGCCAGGCCTTGCTCGGTGCGTGACTCAGTACGCGCTGTCGACGTTGTCGATCGAGCCGTACTTGTCCGCCGCGTAGTTGGCGGCAGCGGTGATGTTCGCGACCGGGTCGTACTGGTCGTGCTTGGTGCCCTTGACGTGGTAGAAGTCGAAGGTCGGCTTGATGACCTGCAGCAGGCCCTTCGACGGGACGCCGTTGATCGCGTTGATGTCCCAGTTGTTGATGGCACGCGGGTTACCGCTGGACTCACGCATGATGTTGCGGTGCAGGCCCTCGTACGTACCGGGGATGTCCTTCTTGTCCATGATGGCGAGCGCCTCACGGATCCAGCCGTCGAGGTTGTTCGCGTAGACCGGCTTGCGGTCGGCGGCGCGGCTGGCCTTCTCGGCCGAGCGCTTCTTCGCGGCGGCCTTGGCCTCGGCCTTCTTCTTGGCGGCGGCCTTGCTCTTGGCCTCGGCGACGGCCTTGGCCTTCGCCTCGGCCTTGTCGGCCGCCTTCTTCTTCGCGGCCGTCTCCTCGGCCTTGGCCGCGTCGACGGTCTTCACGAGCTGGTCGGTCGTGTTCTGCCCCAGGCCGGTGGCCTTGAGGGTCTGCGTCTGCGAGCCGGTGTAGGCGACCGGGGCGGCGGCCGAAGCGGCCTGCGGCTCGGTGGTGGCCGACGCGTCCTGCGGGACGAGCGAGAAGGCGACAGCGGCGGCGGCCAGGGTCGAGACCCCCGCGACGGAGAGCTTCTGCGCCTTGTTCAGACGACGGCTACGGCTGGAGATGCGGGACACGGACATACAGTCGTACCTCTTCGAATAGCAGGGGTCCTCGGCGAGGACGCGGACGGAAGCGCCGGGGCGCATCTCCGTCGGGGACAGATGCAATTCTTAGCGCCAGCAAAATGGCCTGGCAAAGGTGTGACGTACGAAGCTGAGTAGTGGAACAGGGTCTCGTTCGTTCCTTCTTGTCCGGTTTGAGCCCTGAAAAATTGCCCGCTTTGCGTCAACTATCCGTCTTCGTAAGTGACGTGGGTCCTATGCCTGGGCTCACATGGAGGGCCCTTCGCACTCACGAATAGTTGCGTGTGCGATGCGGAGCGTAAGGGGCATCTCGGGCAGGCCGGAGGCGGGAGTCCGGGCGTCGCCGGGAGGAGGCCGGGGAGCCGGGCCGGGCTGCCGGTACTCGCGGAGAAGAGGGGCCGGGCCCCGGCTGCCCGGCGTGCGGCCCTAGGCCCGGAGTCCCGTCCCGCGCCCGTCCACAGGCCGATACGGCGGCGCCGGGCCCGCCGGTACGGTGAGCACATGAGTCACCGCCCACCATCGGGCCTCGCCGCGGTCAGCGCCGCGCTGCTCGCCATGAGCCGGCACCTCGAGGTGCGGGACGTCCTCAAGACGATCGTCGCGTCCGCGCGTGAACTGCTGGACGCCGAGTACGCGGCCCTGGGGGTACCGGACGACCACGGCGGCTTCGCCCAGTTCGTCGTCGACGGTGTGAGCGACGAGCAGTGGAAGGCCATCGGGCCGCTGCCCCGGCAGCACGGCATCCTCGCGGCGATGCTCCACGAGCCGAAGCCCCAGCGGCTCGCCGACGTGACCGAGGACCCCCGCTTCGAGGGCTGGCCCGACGCACACCCCGACATGTCCGACTTCCTCGGCCTGCCCATCCAGGACGGCGACGAGACCATCGGCGCGCTCTTCCTCGCCAACAAGCGCTGCGCCCGCCCGGCGGGCGGCTGCGGCTTCACGGAGGAGGACGAGGAACTCCTCGGGATCCTCGCGCAGCACGCAGCCATCGCCCTCACCAACGCACGGCTCTACGAGCGCAGCCGCGAACTCACGATCGCGGAGGAGCGCTCACGGCTCGCCCACGAGCTGCACGACGCCGTGAGCCAGAAGCTCTTCTCGCTCCGGCTCACCGCGCAGGCCGCCGCCGCTCTCGTCGACCGCGACCCGGTCCGCGCCAAGGGCGAGCTCCACCAGGTCGCCGCCCTGGCGGGGGAAGCCGTGGACGAGCTGCGCGCGGCCGTCGTCGAGCTGCGCCCCGCAGCCCTGGACGAGGACGGCCTCGTCGCCACGCTCCGTACGCAGGTCCAGGTCCTGGACCGTGCCCACACCGCACGGGTCACCTTCGAGAGCGCCGGGGTACGCGCCCTGCCCGCCGGCCAGGAGGAGGCGATGCTCCGGGTCGCGCAGGAGGCCCTGCACAACGCCCTGCGTCACTCCGGCGCCGGGCGGGTCGCCGTCACCCTCACCCGCGACACGTCCGCCGTCATGCTGCGGATCACCGACGACGGCCGCGGCTTCGACACCGACGAGGTGCGCCACGCCGGCCGGCATCTGGGGCTCGTGTCGATGCGGCACCGGGCGGGCAGTGTCGGAGGCCGCCTCACCGTCGAGTCGGGGCCCGGTGAGGGCACGACCGTCCAGATGGAGGTTCCCTGTGGCTGACAAGATCATCAAGGTGCTGCTGGTCGACGACCACCAGGTGGTCCGCCGGGGACTGCGCACCTTCCTGGAGGTCCAGGACGACATAGAGGTCGTCGGGGAGGCGGCGGACGGGGCCGAGGGGGTCGCCAGGGCCGAGGAGCTGCGGCCGGACGTGGTCCTGATGGACATCAAGATGCCGGGCACGGACGGCATCGAGGCGCTGCGCAGGCTGAGGGAGCTGGAGAACCCCGCCAAGGTCCTGATCGTCACCAGCTTCACCGAGCAGCGCACGGTGGTACCCGCGCTGCGGGCGGGGGCCTCGGGATACGTGTACAAGGACGTGGACCCGGACGCCCTCGCCGGTGCCATCCGCTCAGTGCACGCGGGCCATGTGCTGCTCCAGCCTGAAGTGGCCGGCGCCCTGCTGGCCCAGGAGGACACGGGCGGCGGTACCGGCAGGGGGAGCACCCTGACCGAGCGGGAGCGTGAGGTGCTCGGGCTGATCGCCGACGGGCGCTCCAACCGGGAGATCGCACGAGCGCTCGTCCTGTCGGAGAAGACCGTGAAGACCCACGTGTCGAACATCCTGATGAAGCTCGACCTGGCGGACAGGACCCAGGCGGCGCTGTGGGCGGTCCGGCACGGAGCCGCGGGGTGACACAGGTGCGCCGGGTGGCCGGACGAGCGGACGGGCCTCACCGGGTGGTCGGATAAGCGGACGGGGCCCCACTGTGTGGCCGGATAAACGGACGGGCGTCACAGGGCGGTCGGACAAGCGGGCGGGCCTCACAGGGTGGTCGCACAAGCGGGCGGCCCCCACCGGGTGGCCGGACGATCGGGCGGGCCCCACCGGGTGGTCAGATAAACGGACGGGTCCCCTCCGGTCCGAGATTCATACTGTCGGGTGTATGTCACCCGGATGGCGCATCCTCCCCGGGCGTGCCGGCGTTCTCCATGCATGCTGCGGCGGTCGGCCGCGGCGACGCGAGGAGGATCCTGAAGTGAAGTCCCTGAAGAAGGCCGCAGCCGTCACCATGATCGCGGGCGGAATCATCGCCGCCGGTGCCGGAGCCGCCTCCGCCACGGGCCACGGCGGCGCCGGAGCCCACGGCACGGCCGTCGGCTCCCCGGGCGTCGCCTCGGGCAACGTGGTCCAGGTCCCGGTGCACGTCCCGGTCAACGTGGTCGGCAACACCGTCAACGTGGTGGGCCTGCTGAACCCGGCCTTCGGCAACCTCGGCCTGAACGGCTGACCGACGCCTCAACCCCCACCGGCCGCCGGGGGGGGGGGGGGGGGCCCCCCCCCCCCGCCGCGCCCGGGGGGGGGGGGGGGGGGGCGGGGGGGGGGGGCCGGGCGGCCCCCCCCCCCCCCGCCGGGGCGGGCGCCGGGG
>NZ_JBIAJR010000001.1:0-7665 GCF_042872025.1 Streptomyces sp. NPDC005494 | reverse complement strand
CCCGCCCCCCCCCCCCCCCCCCCCCTCCCCCCCCCCCCCACCCCCCCCCGCCCGGGGGGGGGCCCCCCCCCCCCCCCCCCGGCGGCCGGTGCCGTGCCGGCCGGTCCGAGGTGCTGCGAGACCGGTGACCGCGACGCGCCCACCGGTCCGGGGCGCGAGGCCGGGAACGGGACGCGTCTACCGCCCCCGCTCCTCCACATACGCGTTGTACGCCGCGACCTGCGCCCGCCGGGCCACCCGCTCCACCGGCCGCAGCGCCTCGCCCCGGGCCGCGATCTCCGAGGCGCTCACCGCGCCGCCGTGCCCGTTCTCATGGGCCACCGACACCAGCAGGCCCACCCGCTGCGCCAGCTCCAGCACCCGGACCGCCCGCGGCGGATAACCCGGCGCCAGCACCTCGCGCCCCCGCTCCGCCCGCGCCCGGTACGCGTCCACAGCGGCCTCCGCGACCGGCCCGGAGCCGGCGACGTCCAGCCGCGACAGCACCGCTGTCGCGTCCCGCAGGGCCTCGGCGAGCTCCCGCTCCGCCTCGCCCAGCGACGGCACATCGGCAGGCGGAGCCTCCCGTACGGGCAGGCAGTGCCACACCACCTCGACATGAAGATCCCCGGCGGGCCCCACCTCGCTCACCTCAGGCACGAGGCCGTACGGCGCGCCGCAGGTGACGACGGCCTCCTGCGCGTCGAGCGCCCGCGCGTTGAAGTCGGGCGGACCGCTGAGCCCCAGCGGGTGCCCGGGCACCGGCAGCGCGACCCGGAAACCGGTCGCGCCCAGCCCCCTCAGCCGGCCGAGCGCCAGGGTGAGACCGACCGGACCGGCCTCACCCGGCAGCCCCTCCACACGATGCACCGCGTCCTCGCCGACGATCGCGAGCACCGCGTCGTCGGGTGACACAAGTCCGGCCAAAAGCGCGTTTCCCCATGCGGCGAGCCGCCCTGAGCGTGGTTCCGAAAGCATGGGGACAGCCTAGGGAACGGCCCCAAGGCCTGAGCACTCTCCGGGTGGCGTAGGTTTTCCCTGGGAGCTGTGCCCACAGGCACGCGACGATCTCGACACTGTATGGGGAGACAACGCGCCATGAGCGATGTACTGGAGCTGGTGGACGTATCCGTGGTCCGCGACGGACGCGCTCTGGTGGACGACGTCTCCTGGTCGGTCAAGGAGGGGGAGCGCTGGGTCATCCTGGGACCGAACGGCGCCGGCAAGACCACCCTCCTCAACATCGCCTCCAGCTACCTCTTCCCCAGCGCCGGTACGGCCAAGATCCTCGGTGAGCGGCTCGGCGGGGTCGGGACCGACGTCTTCGAGCTCCGGCCCCGCATCGGGATCGCCGGTGTGGCGATGGCCGAAAAGCTCCCCAGGCGACAGACCGTGCTGCAGACGGTGCTGACAGCCGCGTACGGCATGACCGCCACCTGGCACGAGGACTACGAAGCCGTCGACGAGGACCGCGCCCGCGCCTTCCTCGACCGCCTCGGCATGACCGAGTACCTCGACCGCAAGTTCGGCACGCTCTCCGAGGGCGAGCGCAAGCGCACCCTCATCGCCCGCGCCATGATGACCGACCCCGAGCTGCTCCTCCTCGACGAGCCCGCCGCGGGGCTCGACCTCGGCGGGCGCGAGGACCTGGTGCGCCGCCTCGGCCGGCTGGCCCGGGACCCGTACGCCCCCTCCATGATCATGGTCACCCACCACGTCGAGGAGATCGCCCCCGGCTTCACCCACGTCCTGATGATCCGTCAGGGCAAGGTGCTGGCCGCCGGCCCCATGGAGACGGAGCTCAGCTCCCGGAATCTCTCCCTCTGCTTCGGCCTGCCGCTCGTCGTCGAGCACCACGGCGACCGCTACACCGCCCACGGGCTGCCCCTCGGCCGGTAGCCGCACCACGGCCAACCTCTCCTGCGCCCTGTCGGGGAGCGCACTCGCGGTCCTACGATGACCCTGTGGACATCGACGCGTGGGTGTGGTGGCTGATCGGAGCGGTGGGACTGGGCATCCCCCTCGTCCTGACCGCGATGCCCGAATTCGGGATGTTCGCCGTCGGGGCGATTGCCGCTGCCGTCGTCGCGGCTCTCGGCGGCGGCATCGTGGCCCAGGTCCTGGTCTTCGTCGTGGTCTCGGTGGCCCTGATCGCCGTCGTACGCCCCATCGCGGCCAGACACCGTGCGGGCCGCCCCGGGGAAGCCACCGGCATCGACGCCCTGAAAGGCCGTCAAGCCGTGGTGCTGGAACGGGTGGACGCCAACGGCGGGCGCATCAAGCTCGCCGGCGAGGTCTGGTCCGCCCGCGCACTCGACGCCGACCAGAGCTTCGAACCCGGTTCTCAGGTCGACGTCGTGGACATCGACGGTGCAACGGCCGTCGTCATGTGAGCGAACCGGTCACACGGCAGTCCGCAGTCTGCCAAACTCGAAGTCGATCATCATGGCAGTGCAACTGTCGTGAACACCATGAGAGTTCGACCTCGATCACCGCGATCCGTCGGCAACCGAAGGGCACGAGGCACACGATGCAACCGATCATCATCGTCCTGATCATTCTGGTGGTGCTCGTCTTCATCGCCCTGATCAAGACGATCCAGGTCATCCCGCAGGCCAGTGCCGCCATCGTGGAGCGCTTCGGCCGCTACACCCGCACCCTCAACGCCGGGCTGAACATCGTCGTCCCGTTCATCGACTCGATCCGCAACCGGATCGACCTCCGCGAACAGGTCGTCCCCTTCCCGCCGCAGCCGGTGATCACCCAGGACAACCTCGTCGTCAACATCGACACCGTCATCTACTACCAGGTGACCGACGCCCGCGCCGCCACGTACGAAGTCGCCAGCTACATCCAGGCGATCGAGCAGCTCACCGTCACCACGCTGCGCAACATCATCGGTGGCATGGACCTCGAGCGGACCCTGACCTCCCGCGAGGAGATCAACGCGGCGCTGCGTGGAGTCCTCGACGAGGCGACCGGCAAGTGGGGCATCCGCGTCAACCGCGTCGAGCTCAAGGCCATCGAGCCGCCCACCTCCATCCAGGACTCGATGGAGAAGCAGATGCGTGCCGACCGCGACAAGCGCGCCGCCATCCTCACCGCCGAGGGCATCAGGCAGTCCGCGATCCTCACCGCCGAAGGCGAGAAGCAGTCCGCGATCCTGCGCGCCGAGGGCGAGGCCAAGGCATCCGCGCTCCGCGCCGAAGGCGAGGCGCAGGCCATCCGCACGGTCTTCGAGTCCATCCACGCGGGCGACCCGGACCAGAAGCTCCTCTCGTACCAGTACCTCCAGATGCTCCCCAAGATCGCCGAGGGCGACGCCAACAAGCTCTGGATCGTGCCCAGCGAGATCGGCGACGCCCTCAAGGGCCTCAGCGGCGCGTTCGGCAACCTCGGCAACGGTGCGCCCGGCTTCAACACCGGTACGGAGCGCAGGGAGCAGCCCCCGGTCGAATGACCGGGAAACACCTTCGTGCATGATCAGTGAGGCCCCTCGACCTTCATGGCGGGGAGGCATCACTGACCATCGAAGGAGATGGCCTTGTCCATCTGGGAAATGCTCGCCGTCCTCGCGGCCGGGATCGGCGCCGGCACGATCAACACCATCGTCGGCTCCGGCACGCTGATCACCTTTCCGGTGCTGCTCGCCACCGGCCTGCCACCGGTCACCGCGACCGTGTCCAACGCACTCGGACTGATCCCGGGCTCCATCAGCGGGGCGATCGGCTACCGCGAGGAACTCACCGGCCAGCGCCGCCGGATACTCAAGCTGAGCGTCGGCGCGCTGATCGGCGGACTCACCGGGGCCACCCTCCTGCTCGCGCTGCCCTCCACGGCGTTCGAGACGATCGTCCCCGTCCTGGTGGCCCTCGCCCTCGTCCTCGTCATCCTGCAGCCACGCATCAGCAAGGCGGTCCAGCGCAGGCGCGAGCACAACGGCACCTCCGCCCGCGCCGACGGCGGGCCGCTGCTCTTCGTCGGCCTGATGCTCGCCAGCGTCTACGGCGGCTACTTCACGGCGGCGCAGGGCATCATCTACCTCTCCCTGATGGGCATGCTGCTCGACGACACGATGCAGCGCCTCAACGCCGTCAAGAACGTCCTCGCGGCCGTCGTCAACAGCATCGCCGCGCTCTTCTTCCTCTTCGTCGCGGACTTCGACTGGACAGCCGTCGTGCTCATCGCCGTGGGCTCCGCGATCGGCGGCCAGATAGGCGCCAAGGTAGGCCGTCGGCTCAGCCCGGGCTTCCTGCGCATCCTGATCGTCGTCGTCGGCACCGCCGCCATCGTCCAGCTGCTGCTCCGCTGACGCGCGGGAGCCCGCCCCCTCCGGTACGAGGGGACGGGCTCCGCGTCCGTCCGGGCGCGCGGTTCACGCCGCCGAGCGCGCCAGCCACTCCGGCAGCGCCGACCGGTCACCGACTCCCAGCGCCAGCAGCATCGCGTCCGCCGGCGAAGGCACGAAGGGCTGCCGGAGCAGCGGCATGCCCGCCTGCTCGGGCGTCCGGGCCGCCTTGCGGTGGTTGTCCTCGGCGCACGAGGCGACGGTGTTCAGCCAGGTGTCCTGACCACCCTGGGCACGCGGCACCACGTGGTCCACGGTGCTCGCGCGCCGTCCGCAGTACGCACACCGGTGCTGGTCCCGTATGAGTACACCCCTCCTGGACCACGGCGCGTGTCTTCGGAACGGCACCCGTACGTACCGGCAGAGCCTGATCACCCGGGGCACCGGGATGTCCACGGCGGCACCTCGCATGCGGAGCCCGGGATGCGACTGCTCGACGACGGCCTTGTCCTGCAGGATCAGGACCACCGCGCGGTTGAGCGTCACCGTCGACAGCGGCTCGAAGCTCGCATTGAGTACAAGTGTGTCCCGCATCCTGCCCACCTCCCGTGTGCCGCCCGTCTGTCGGCGGGCCCGGAACAACTCTGTCCGGGCGAACCGTGATGGACAACGCAATAAAAAGTGCCCTGCCCTGATCTCTCCAAGACCAGGGCAGGGCAAACAGGAGGCGAACCTTCAGCTTGTGGGAGCGGTGTACTCCCCGACGAGCTGTGCGCGGCCCAGGGTGTGGAACCGCAGGTTGAATCCGACCGCCGCGGGCGAGGCGTCGCTGTCGGGCCCGAGCTTCTCGGTGTCCACCGCGTACACGGTGAACACGTAACGGTGGTTCTCACCCGCCGGCGGCGCGGCACCGCCGAAGTCCTTCGACCCGTAGTCGTTCCGGGCCTGGACCGCCCCCGGGGGCAGTCCTTCGAACGCCCCGCTCCCCGCACCGGCCGTGAGTTCCGTGACCGACGCCGGGATGTCGAAGAGCACCCAGTGCCAGAACCCGCTGCCCGTCGGGGCGTCCGGGTCGAAGCACGTCACGGCGAAGCTCTTCGTCTCCGCGGGGAAGCCCTCCCACCGCAGCTGCGGCGAGGTGTTGCCCGCCGCGTACACCTGGGCGTCCGCCAGCACGGCGCCCGGCGCCAGGTCCTCGCTCACCACGGTGAACGAAGGGACCTCGGGGTGGAAGTCGTGCGGCAGCGGCGCCCTCTTCGGCTCGGTCACGTCAGCACCTCTCCTGATCGGCTGTGGGGTGTCCTTCCCCCCGACCTTAGGGGGTGTCAGAGCCAGTTGCGCTGGCCGCCGACCTGCGCGAGCCACTGGTTGAGGTAGGCGGCCCAGTCGGTGCCCTGGAAGTCGTTCAGACCCACCTTGAACGCGCGGTACGAGTCGCTGCCCTCGCTGAAGAGGCCGGGCTTCTTGTCCATCTCGAGCACGACGTCCATCTCGCGGTCGTCGGCGATGAACGTCAGCTCCACCTGGTGCAGACCGCGGTACTGCTGCGGCGGGAAGAACTCGATCTCCTGGTAGAAGGGCAGGCGCTGGCGCGTACCGCGGATGTGGCCACGCTCCATGTCGGCGGAGCGGAAGCCGAAGCCCAGCTGCCCGAAGGCGTCCAGGATGGCCTGCTGAGCGGGCAGCGGGTGCACGTTGACGGGGTCGAGGTCACCGGAGTCCACCGCACGGGCGATCTCCAACTCAGTCGTCACCCCGATGTTCATGCCGCGCAGATGCTGGCCGGCGAACATGGTGATCGGCGTCTCCCAGGGCACCTCGAGCCCGAAGGGCACGACGTGCACCGCGCCGGCCTTCACCTCGAAGGCACCGCCGAGACGCTGCTTCGTGAACTCGATGTCCTGCTTCGTCTCCTGGTCCCCGCCCTCGACCTCGACCCGCGCCTGCATTCCGACCGAGAGACCCTCGATCTGCTGGTCCACGGATCCGCCCTGGATCCGGACCTCGCCCTGGACGACGCCACCGGGGACGACGTTGAGTTCGGTCAGTTCGGTCTCGACCGAAGCACCGCCGGCACCCATGCTCGCGAGCAGCCGCTTGAAGCCCATGTTTTCCTCCTTGGTCCTGACCCCTACATACGCGCCACGACGGTAGCCGGTTCCCGAAGCGGCGAGCCCAGTACCCTCGGACGCCATGAACGAGGGCATGGACCACACCCCGCTCACGCGGGACTTCTTCGACCGCCCCGTCCAGGAGGTGGCCCCCGATCTGCTGGGCCGCATCCTGGTCAGGAACACCGACCAGGGCCCCATCGAGCTACGGCTGACCGAGGTCGAGGCGTACGCGGGAAAGGTCGACCCGGGCTCCCACGCCTTTCGCGGTCGCACGGCCCGCAACAGCGTGATGTTCGGACCGCCCGGCCACGCGTACGTCTACTTCACGTACGGGATGTGGCACTGCCTCAACCTGGTGTGCGGTCCCGAGGGACGTGCGAGCGGGGTGCTGCTGCGGGCGGGGGAGATCGGCGTCGGTGCGGAGATGGCCCGCAAACGTCGGTTCTCGGCCCGGCACGACAGAGAACTGGCCAAAGGACCGGCGCGTCTGGCCACCGCCCTCGATGTGGACCGCGCGCTGAACGGAGTCGACGCCGTGGGCTGCCCGCAGGGTCCGCTCTCCGTCCTCCGGGGGGCTCCGCCTCCCCGCGACCAGGTGCGCAGCGGTCCCCGTACCGGAGTGGGCGGTGAAGGCGCCCATCAGCCCTGGCGCTTCTGGATCGACGGCGACCCCACGGTCAGCCCGTACCGGGCCCATGTGCCGCGCCGCCGTCCAACTTGACTCGCCCCAGCCGCTTCCCTAATGTAGTCCGAGCCGCTTGAACGGATGCAGTTGTCGGCGCGGTCCATCGGACCGGGTCGAGGCATCGTGAGAGGGCCAACCACTACCTACGATTCACCCCTGGCGGGTGCAATTTCGGCATGCCGGAATTTCGCCCATCGGCTCGATTATGAGTCGCAGCGGAAATCAGTTAACGTAGTGACCACGCCGAAAGGGAAACGCGAAAGCGAAGAACTGGAAAGCGAAACAAGCAGTAACCCGCTTCGGCCGGGAATCGGACACGAAAGAGTCTGATAGAGTCGGAAACGCAAGAACGAAGGGAAGCGCCCGGAGGGCCCCGGTGAAACGGGACCGAAGGAAGCGTCCGTTCCTTGAGAACTCAACAGCGTGCCAAAAGTCAACGCCAGATATGTTGATACCCCGGCCTGCATCGCAGGTTGGTGGTTCCTTTGAAAAGTCCTGCACGGTCTTCGGGTCGGGTAGGCAACAACAGCGAGGACGCTGTGAACGACCGGTCTTATTCCGACCTGGTCGTTCCGCTCTCGTGTTGTGATCCCGATTAC